>JARGOC010000015.1 GCA_029212365.1 Roseovarius sp. | reverse complement strand
GCTGACGTTGACCTTCTGTTGCCAGGTCTATGCAAATGACCGGTCTGTCCGCACAGCAGTCACTAAGACTGTAACCCCTTGGCAACCCTGCGCAGCTCAAACTTCTGAATTTTGCCCGTCGAAGTCTTCGGCAACTCCTGAAACACCACCGTCTTGGGGCATTTGAACCCGGCCAGATGGCTGCGGGCAAAGGCGATAAGATCGGCCTCGTTCGCGTCTGTATCGTCTTTCAACTCAACAAAGGCGCAAGGGGTCTCGCCCCATTTGTCATCCGGTCGCGCCACCACAGCGCACAGAGATACGGCTGGGTGTTTCATCAACACGCCCTCAATTTCGACAGATGAGATGTTTTCACCCCCTGAAATGATGATGTCCTTGGCGCGATCGGCGATCTTGAGATATCCGTCAGGCGTCTGAAAGGCGATGTCGCCGGAATGGAAATAGCCCCCCGCAAAAGCCTCGGCTGTGGCGTCGGGGTTTTTCAGATAGCCCTTCATCACCGTGTTGCCACGGATCATGATTTCGCCCTGGGTTTCGCTGTCCATGGGGATTTGCTGCATGTGTTCGTCCATGGCGGTGATGGCCTCGGTCATACCCATCAACACGCCGGTGCGCGCTTTGATGTCATATCGTTTCTCGTCGGGCAGGGCGTCCCATTCGTCGTGCCACAGGCACTCGGTCACATGGCCATAGGTTTCGGTCAGGCCGTACACCTGCGTGACGTTAAATCCCAACGGCTCGATCGCGGCCAGCGTGGCGGCGGGGGGCGGGGCACCGGCTGTGTAGATCTCAACCGGGTGGTCAAACTCGCGGCGCTCATCGGGCTTGGCATTGACGATCATACTCAAAACGATGGGAGCGGCACCAAAATGGCTGACCTTTTCATCGGCGATAGCGTTGTAGATGGCCGCAGGCGTGATATCGCGGCAGCACACGACAGCCCCGCCCACCAAGGGCATCATCCAGGTGTGGTTCCAGTTGTTGCAATGAAACAGCGGCACAATGATCAGATAGCGTGCATTGCGCGGCATCGCCCAGGTGACGGCTGTGCCCATGGACATCAGATAGGCACCGCGATGATGGCACACCACACCTTTGGGCCGCCCGGTGGTGCCCGAGGTATAATTGAGAGAGATGCTCTCCCATTCGTCTTGTGGCATGGCCCATTGGTAATCCGGCGTGCCTTTGGCCAGCAGGTCTTCATAGGTCATATGTTCGCCACTGGCCGGATAGCCGGCTTGCTCATCAGGCACTTCCACCAGAAGGGGGGCAGGGGTGTCCATCATCTCAATGGCTTGCATCGCCATGGCGATGAATTGTGTATCCACCAGCACAACCTTCGCCTCGCCGTGATCAAAGATATACGCCACTGTTTCGGGTTCAATGCGTGTGTTGATGGCGTTCAACACTGCCCCGCAGGCGGGCACGCCAAAATGCGCCTCGGCATGGGCTGGGATATTGGGCAGTATCGTGGCAACCACATCCCCCGATTGCACACCCAATGAAACCAGCCCTGACGCAAGCCGCGTGCAGCGATCATGGTATTGGGCATAGGTGCGGCGGATGTTGCCATAGATCAGCGCTTCATAGTTCGCAAACAGATGTGCGGCACGTCGCAAATGCGATAATGGTGTCAGCGCTACGAAATTGGCGGGGTTTTTATCCAGCCCGGTTTCATCGTTCATCCAGCCCATGGTGCACTCCATCGTTGGTTTGGTCGTCGTGTGCCTTCGCGCGATATTGCCGAAATCGGCTCTCTAAGCAAAGGATTTGATGTGCATGCGCCGCCCGCGCTGTGCATTATCCTAGTTTCCCCGGATTAGTTGCTGGGATAGCCTGCGGGCATGATCATCTCACCCGGTCGCAATTTTATCTTTGTTCATATCCCCAAAACCGGGGGCACTTCTTTGGCGCTGGCGCTTGAGGGGCGGGCAATGAAAGACGACATCCTGATAGGTGACACCCCCAAAGCGAAGCGCCGCAAGGGGCGGCTGAGGGATGCTCAATCAGCAGGGCGGTTGTGGAAGCACTCCACCCTGCGCGACATCGAGGGGCTGGTCAGCCGCGATTTCATCCAACAGGCGTTTAGTGTGACGCTGGTGCGCAATCCGTTTGATCGGCTGGTCAGCTATTACCATTGGCTGCGAGATCAGAGTTTTGACCACCCGGCCGTGCATCTGGCGCAAGAGGTGGCGTTTGATGCCTTTTTGCGCGAGGAGCAGACCCAGACTGCGCTGCGGCTAAATCCGTACGAAAGTTACATGCAGCTGGCGGAAGGCGGCAGTGGCACGCCACATTTCATCCGGCTGGAGCATTTTGAGCAAGACGCGAGGCCCTTGTGGCAACATTTGGGTTTTGCTGTGGAACTGCCGCACAAAAACGCCTCAAACCGCTCAGGTGACTATCGCAGCTACTATAATGCTGAGTCGCGCGCCTTGGTCGAATCAATATGCGCCGCGGATATTGAGCGTTTCGACTACAGCTTTTTGGGATAATTTCGGGTCAATCCGTCAACAATCCAAGAGTATGCCGCTGGATTGGCCTGACGCCGATAACAATGCCCCAATTCTGCCCCGTTCTGGTCGCATGGGGGACCCAAGAATCACCTCATAATTAACCATAACGTTTGGAAATTGATCTTCTGCCGATCACACACCAAACCAGATTATTGCAACGACACTCGGTCTGGGGCCGAAAGGTATTTGAGGATAGAAAGATGTTTGGATGGAAATCTGCAAATGGCTGGGGGGCCAAGAGAATGTCCGAAACAACCGGGGCCTATGATGGCGGTGCTGTTGGTGCGCGCTCAGGCTTGAATTCCGGAACGCGCGTGGCCACAGCGATTGGCTGGCGCTCTGTAGAAGCACTGGCCGAAGGTGACCTGGTGCTGACATTCGATGCAGGCTTGCAACGCATTACCAAGGTAACACGACAGATCGTCTGGTCCGGTCAAAGTGCCTGCCCAGAACGGTTCTGGCCTCTCAACGTGCCTGCGGGCGCTTTGGGCAACCGCAAAGAACTGACCCTTCTGCCCGATCAATATGTGATGATCGAAAGCGATGTTGGTGAAGATCTTTTTGGAGACCCGTTTTCCTTGATTGCCGCATGCGCGCTTGACGGGGTGAACGGTATCACTGTTGCACCGCCCAAGCATGAGTTGGAGGCCATTGTCCTGCACTTTGAAAGTGATCAGGTGGTATTTGCTGAAAGTGGCGTGCTGTATTACTGCCCTTCGGCGTGTGGTTTGTTAGATCAGGTCATGAACGAGCGTGTGGGCCCACCCTATACCGCGCTGACCGCAGAAGATGCGGATGTGCTGGTAATGTGCATCGAAAGCGAAAAGGGCATGCAGCACGTTTGGGCTAGCTCCAATGCCGATGTCCCCGATTATGCAGTGGCCTAAGAGCGAAATCCAGCGCAGCGTATCTGTCGCAGTGACAGGTGAATTGAGAGAGCTCACCTGACGCTTTGATCCGCAACCGCTGAATTGACACGCGTGCTTCGCCCGAAGCGCGCGTGTTGTTTTTTGGGGCCAGCCTTTGCGCCACGCCATTTACCAAAGTTGCAATGCAGGGTGCACCTGGATGGCACACCCTGCAATCTTGCATCAGGCCGCTTCAGCCTGATCTGTAAACCGGGCGTAGAAACTTTGGTTCTTCTCGGCCATTTCGCGCAGCAGTGCAGGGGTGGCAAAGCGTGCGCCAAACTGTTCACTCAGTTGATCGCAACGTTCGGCGGCATAAGGCGTGCCGATAATATCGAGCCAAGAGAACGGACCACCAGACCAAGGCGCAAAGCCCCACGCCAGGATCGCCCCGACATCCCCTTCGCGGATATCCTCCAGCACGTTTTCTTCCAACGCGCGTACGGCCTCCAACACCTGAGCGAACATCAGGCGATGTTGCACGTCAATGAGATCGGGCTGTTCGTCTGCTTGGGGGTATTTGGCAGCGATGCCATCCCAATAACCCTGGCGTTTGCCCTTCTCATCATAATCATAGAAACCGGCATTGGATTTGCGGCCCAGTCGGCCCTCACCTTCCATCCAGAAGATCACCTCGTCCACGGCGGCATCGGGGTAGTCATCGCCCATCGCGGCCTTGGTGGCGCGGGCAATCTTTGCCCCCAGATCAATCGAGGTTTCATCAACCAGTTGCAGCGGCCCGACGGGGAAGCCAAGCTGGCGCGCGGCGTTGTCAATCAGCGCCGGTGCGACCCCTTCGGCGACCATGCGCAGGCCTTCGTTGATGTAGGGGATGATGCAGCGGTTGCAGTAGAAAAAGCGCGCATCATTCACCACGATCGGCGTTTTGCGGATCTGGCGCACATAATCCAGCGCCTTGGCCACGGCCACAGGGCCGGTTTTCTGGCCCTTGATGATTTCCACCAGCATCATTTTTTCAACGGGGCTGAAAAAATGGATGCCGATGAACTGCTCGGGCTTATCCGAGGCTTTGGCCAACTCAGTGATCGGCAAGGTGGAGGTGTTGGTGGCAAAGATGCAATCGTCGCCCACATGTGCCAGCACATTTTTGGTCACTTCGGCCTTTACGGCGGGGTCTTCAAACACTGCCTCGATGATCAGATCACACCCTGCCAGCTCAGCGTAATCCGTGGTGGCGGTGATCAAATCCAGCGCCTTGGCTTTCTTTTCCTCGCTCGCCTTGCCGCGTTTGATACCCTTGTCCATGTAGTCGGCGGTATAGGCTTTGCCCTTGTCGGCGGCCTCTTGCTTTTGGTCGATCAGGACCACTTGCATCCCGGCCATGGCCGAGACCAGAGTGATGCCGGCCCCCATCATGCCCGCGCCCATCACGCCAACCTTTTTGACCTTCTGGTCAGGCACGTCGGGGCGGTTGGCGCCTTTTTCCAGTGCTTCTTTGTTGATGAACAAGCTGCGGATCATCGCCGAGGACGAGGGGTTCATCAATACATTGGTGAACCAGCGCGCTTCGATTTTCAGGGCCGTGTCAAAGGGCACCAGCGCCCCCTCATAGACTGCCGACAGCAGTGCCTTGGCCGCCGGAAACGCGCCTTGGGTCTTGCCGTTGACCATGGCCGAAGCGCCAACAAAGTTCATGAAACCCGCAGGGTGATAGGGGGCACCGCCGGGCAGTTTATAGCCCTTTTCATCCCATGGTTTGACAATTTTTGGCTCTGACAAAACCCAGGCTTTGGCCGCACTCAGCAGCTCATCGGCAGGTACAACTTCATCAATCAACCCGCCTTGTTTGGCTTTTTGTGGATTGCTCAGCTTGCCTTCCAACAGGAACGGAGCCGCCGCAATCGCGCCCATCTTGCGCACAAGGCGTGTGGTGCCACCCATGCCAGGGAAGATGCCCAGCATGATCTCGGGCAGGCCGATCTTGGCCTTGGGGTTGTCGGCGGCAAAGATGCGGTGGCAGGCCAGCGGGATTTCCAGACCAATGCCAAGGGCGGTGCCGGGCAGGGCGGCCGCGATCGGCTTGCCGCCTTTGTTCTTGTCGTCCATGCCGCCACGCTCAATACGGCGCAGCACGTCGTGGGTGGCCATCAGCCCGTTCATCAGGCCAAGCGCCGGGTTGTCGCCGGCGCTTTCCTTCATCTGGGCGATCACATTCAGATCCATGCCGCCTGCAAATGTGCCCTCTTTGCCCGAGGTGATCACGATGCCTTTGACAGCGTCATCCGCTAGCGCCTGATCCACAAGGGCGATCATATCGACATAGCCTTGCTGGTTCATCACGTTCATAGATTTGCCGATGGTGTCCCATGTGATCACGGCCACGCCGTCGGCATCGGTTTTCATTGTAAAGTCAGTCATTTATGTGTCTCCCTTTTGGGGTTCTTGATAGGGGCTGCCGCCATGGGTGGTGAATGTGGCGGCGCCGTCTTTTATGGCGATTTTCAGGTTATTGTCCGGGTAGGTTGCGTATTCAGTTTTCTGGCGGGATCCGACGACAAGGAAACGTGCCTCGTCGTTTGTTTGGTTCACAAAGTGATGGCCATTGGCGCGCCCTGCCGGAAATGCCGCGCAATCGCCGGGATGCATAGGCGTTTCGCCATCATCGTCGATCAGGGTGCAGATGCCCGTGGTCACCATCACAAATTCGTCTTCGTTTTGGTGCCAGTGACGCAATGAAGATTTGGCCCCCGGTTGCAGGATCACCAGATTGGCCCCAAATTGGGTCAGCCCACCGCCATCCCCCAGCCGCAGCGAAGATCGCCCGGCCATTTGTGATGCATAGGGTTCTGGGTAGATCGAACCGGTTTTGACAGGCATTTTGTCAAGGTCAAGTTTGCTCATCTCAGGCGTCCTTTCCCAATTGGTCCGGGGCGTGTTTCCGGTTTCTTGCCTCGGGCAATATGGGTTTTGATCTCATCCAGAATGGCCGCAGGCGTGGTGGCTTTGATGCTAATATGTTCACTATAATCAAAGCGTTGTCGGTCCATCGCGCTGCCGGGATCGCCGTTCAGTTTGAACACCATATTGGTGGGTGTGCAATACAGCCGGATCAACGCCCCATCATAGACATCCACAATTTCAAGCGGGTCATAGCCCTGAGCCGTTGCCAGAGCATGCACCGCGCGAAATGGGTGATCGTCGCCGATGGGGTGATGAAATGACATGCCCTACACGCGCTCAATGATGGTGGCGGCCCCCATGCCGGATGCGATGCACAAAGTGGCCAGACCGACCTCTTTGTCGGTGCGCTCCAACTCGTCCAGCAACGTGCCGATGATGATGGCACCGGTGGCCCCCAGCGGATGGCCCATGGCGATGGAGCCGCCGTTGACGTTGACCAGCTCGGGATCCACATCAAACGCCTGTTGGAAGCGAAGCACGACGGATGCGAAGGCCTCGTTTACCTCAAAGAGGCCGATGTCTTTGATATCCATACCGGAATCGGCCAGAATTTTCTGCGTGGCAGGCACCGGGCCCGTCAGCATGATGGTCGGGTCGGTGCCAATTTTACAGGTCTGGCGGATGCGCGCACGGGGCTTCAGCCCGTATTTTTCGCCAAATGCCTTGTTGCCGATCAGCACACCAGCCGAGCCATCAACGATGCCCGAGGAATTCCCGGCGTGGTGGATGTGGTTGATCTTCTCCAGATGCGGATACTTCAGCTTGGCCACGGCATCAAAGCCTGGCATCACTTCGCCCATGGCTTGGAAGGCGGGGTTGAGACCACCAAGGGATTGCATATCAGTGCCCGGGCGCATGTATTCGTCGCGGTCCAGAATGGTCAGGCCATTTTGATCTCTGACGGTGATGATGGATTTCTCAAACCGGTTCTCATCCCAGGCGGTCTTGGCGCGCTGTTGGCTGACCATGGCAAGCTGGTCGGCCTCATCGCGGCTGAAACCATACTCGGTGGCAATGATATCGGCAGAAATGCCTTGGGGCACAAAATAGGTGTCCATGGCCACCGAAGGATCCACGGCAATGGCCGCGCCATCGCTGCCCATCGGCACCCGGCCCATCATTTCCACGCCACCAGCGATATAGGCCTCGCCCGCGCCGCCTTTGATCTGATTTGCCGCCAAATTTACAGCTTCCATGCCCGAGGCACAAAACCGGTTGATGGCCAGGCCGGGGATGCTCTGATCCAGGTCCGAGGCCAAAACGGCAGTGCGTGCCAGGCAGCCGCCTTGCTCCATCACCTGGGTGACATTGCCCCAGATCACATCCTCAACCGCGTGGCCATCCAGCCCGTTGCGCTCTTTCAGAGCATTCAGCACCTGAGATGAAAGGCGCACAGCGGTCACTTCGTGCAGGGCGCCGTCTTTGCGGCCTTTGCCACGCGGGGTGCGCACAGCGTCATAGATATAAGCTTCTGTCATATTGGTCTCCTCGGGGTCAGGCGCGGTCAGCAGGGCTGCCCGGCATCAGGTCATAGGGATGTTTCCAGCCCGGTGTTTGTTCAATGTTTGAAAGCCAGTGATCAATGTTGGGCCACTCGGCGCGCTCAAAGCCGAATGGCTCGGGGTAAAACAGGTAGCCGCAGCAGGACATATCGGCGTTGCTCAGGGCATTACCCACAATCCAGTCCCGCCCCTCCAGATGGGTGTTGAGCGTGGTGTAGGCGGCCCTGAGGCGGCCTTGCATAAAGGGGATCACCTCCATCGGGCGCTTTTCTTCGGGCAGGAAATTCATCAGAAATCGTGTCATCCCGGCCTGGCTGGACAGTTTGTGATTGTCCCACATGATCCAGCGCAGGATATCGCGCTTTTCTTCGGCAGTGTTGCCGCCGAATTTGCCGGTTTTTTCGCTTACATACATCTGCATGACACCCGATTGTGTCAAAGAGGTATCGCCATCAACCAGCACCGGAACTTCGCCCATCACGTTGATTTCACGGAATTCCGGCGTGCGCGTCTCGCCGCCAAAAAAATCCACAAAGACGGGCTCCCATTCGAGGCCGGCCAGCTCCAGCGCCAGCGCCGCCTTATAGGCATTGCCGCTTTCGCCCATGCAATAGAGTTTGATAGTCATGTCTCTCTCCCGGTTGGTGCGCCCGTGGGGGCGTCGCTATTTAAGTATTTAGAGAAAGATGAAGCGGGGGGCATTCATCATTGTTTAACGATATTGGGCTTTGATCAACCTTGCGGTACAGGCGGAAGCGCCGATGACCGTGAAAGGTGAAGCCTCGCTGTTCATTGTGCATAGCAACTGTCGGACGGCGGGGTGGACCTGCCTTTTCATCTTTCCACAAATACTTCCGCCGGAGGCCTTCAACGGTTTCATCCGGCACCGCAATCAAACCCATTACAGCGCCCTCGAAATCAGGTCTTTCATGATCTCGTTGGTGCCACCATAGATCCGCTGTACGCGGGCATCGGCCCACATTTCAGCAATGTCATATTCGGCCATATACCCATATCCGCCGTGCAGTTGCAGGCACTCATCAAGCACTTCAAACTGTGTGTCCGACAACCAGTATTTAACCATGGCGGCCTTTTCGACACTCAGCTCGCCCCGCAGATGCTCGGTTATGCATTCATCGAGGAACGCGCGGCAAACCTTTGTTTTGGTTTGGCATTCTGCCAGCTTAAAGCGGGAATTCTGGAATTGCATGATTGGCCCGCCAAAGGCTTGGCGTTCCTTGGCATAGGTGATCGTGCGCGCGACGGCCCCTTCCAGAGCACCCTGCGCACCACAGGCGATGATCAGCCGTTCTTGCGGGAGTTGCTGCATCATCTGATAAAAGCCGCGGCCTTCCTCCTGCCCCAAGATGTTCTCTGGCGGGATTTCCACATTGTCAAAGAACAGCTCAGAGGTGTCGGCGGCGTGCAGCCCGACTTTCTCCAGATTGCGCCCACGCACAAACCCTTCAGCGCCGTCGGTTTCAACCACAACGAGGGAAATGCCCCTGGCGCCTTCTTTGGGGTCGGTTTTGGCCGCGACGATGATCAGATTGGCGTGCTGCCCGTTGGTGATAAACGTCTTTTGCCCGGACAATCGGTACGCATTGCCATCGCGCAGGGCTTTGGTCTTCATGCCTTGCAGATCTGATCCAGCGCCGGGTTCGGACATCGCCAGCGCACCGACCATTTCGCCCGATACCATGCGCGGCAGCCAGCGTTTCTTTTGTTTTTCAGATCCATACGTCAGCAGATAATGCGCCACGATGCCTGAATGAATTGGATTGCCCCAACTGGCCAGATTGGCACGGCTTTGTTCGATGCAAATCACGGCCTCGTGGCCAAAATCCCCCCCCGCACCGCCGTATTCTTCGGGGATTGAGGGGCACAAAAGCCCCAGCTCACCCGCCTGGTTCCAGGTGGAACGGTCCATGATGCCGGCCTTGCGCCAGCGGTCAAAATGTGGCCCCCATTCATCGGTGATGAATTTGGCGGTCATATCCCCGAGCATCTGGTGCTCGTCTGTCATCCAATTGGACATATCATCATCCCTAGCGTTTGCGGGTATCAAGTTCTGAGTTGAACAGACGAATGCGCTGCATAAACGCGCCTTCATCCATGATGCTGTCGAAGTTCTCAAAGACAAAGGACAATGCCTCGCCTTCGTCCAGACCAGCCTCTTCCGCAAATTTGCGCAGGCGGCGATAGCCATCCTCGGTCATTGCGGTGGAAAATCTGCGGGTCAGGCGAAAGCGTTTGGGCATTGGGTATCCTTCGTAGGGTGGGGTTTTACCCCACCATCCTCTTAAAACTGGTCAGCCTCCAGTGCCATTACCGGATCAGCACCTGATTGAATGCGCGCAAGGTGCAAGCCCGTGGCAGGCAGACGGCGCGCCATGTAAAAGCGCCCGGTGGCCAGCTTGGTTTCATAGAACTTAGGATCAGATGTGCCGGCATCCAATGCGCTTTGCGATGCTTTTGCCATTTCGGCCCACATCAGCCCAAGGCAGACATGGCCAAACATATGCATAAAGTCGTTAGACCCAGCCAACGCCGCATTGGGGTTTTTCATCCCATTTTGCATGAAGAACATTCCCGCGGCCTGCAAATTTTTTGAGGCGGCTTTCAACGGCTCAAGAAAATCTTCTTTCAGCGCTTCATTATCGGCGTTGTCCTTGAGGAAGGTTTTCACCATGTCAAAGAACGCCATAACGTGCTTGCCACTGTCTTGCGCCAGTTTGCGCCCCACCAGGTCCAGCGCCTGCACACCGTTGGCGCCCTCATAAATCATCGCGATCCGGGCATCACGGACAAACTGAGACATGCCCGATTCCTCAATATACCCGTGGCCACCGTATATCTGCTGGGCCTTGACGGTCATGTCAAAACCCTCGTCAGTCAGGAACCCTTTGATCACCGGTGTCAGCAAAGACACCATGCCTTCTGCCGCTTCATCACCGCCACGATGGGATTGGTCGATCATCTTGGCCCCCCAAAGCAGAAAGGCACGCGCGCCCTCGATGAAGCTTTTTTGATCCAGCAGACTGCGGCGGATATCGGGGTGTACGATCAGTGGGTCAGCCGGGCCATCCGGATTTTCAACACCGGTCACAGCGCGGCCCTGCAGGCGGTCTTTGGCGTAAATAAGCGCGTTCTGATAGGCCGCGTCTGCCTGTGCCAAACCTTGCATGCCAACGCCGATACGCGCTTCGTTCATCATGGTGAACATGGCGCGCATGCCTTTGTGCTCTTGGCCGAGCAGCCAGCCTTTGGCGCCGTCATAATTCATCACGCAGGTGGAGTTGCCGTGGATGCCCATCTTTTCTTCAATTTTGCCACAGCTCACACCGTTGCGCTCGCCCAGAGAACCGTCTTCGTTCACCAGAAACTTTGGCACAATAAACAGCGAAACACCTTTGATGCCCTCAGGCCCGCCGGGGATTTTGGCCAACACCAGGTGAATGATGTTCTCGGCCATGTCGTGCTCGCCTGCCGAGATAAAGATCTTTTGCCCGGTGAGAGAGAAAGAGCCGTCGCCCTCAGGCTCGGCCTTGGTGCGCATCAGGCCCAGATCGGTGCCGCAATGCGGTTCGGTCAGGTTCATCGTGCCGGTCCATTCGCACGATAGCATGTTGGGCAGATAAGTGGTTTTCTGATCGTCGGTGCCATGCGCCAGAATGGCCGAGGCAGCACCGTGGGTTAGCCCCTGATACATGGTGAATGCCTGGTTGGATGCTGAAAACATCTCGCCTACGGCAGTGCCAAGAACGTAAGGCATGTTCTGCCCGCCGTAGTCTTCGGGCATGTCCAGGGCTGTCCAGCCACCTTCGCGGACCTGATCAAACGCTGCCTTAAATCCGGTAGGTGTACGCACCACGCCGTTTTCCAGAACACAGCCCTCAGCATCCCCCACAGCATTCAGAGGGGCCAGCACCTCAGAGGTCAGCTTGCCTGCTTCCTCTAGAACCGCCGCTGTGAAATCAGCTTCCAGTTCGGTGTAGCCGGGGGTGTCGGCGGCGCTGACGTGCAAGACATCGTGCAAGACAAATTGCAGGTCTTTGGTGGGGGCAATGTAGCTGGGCATGGTGGTCTCCCTTAGGGTCAGTCTGTTGGCGTTATCATTTATTCAGCGGCTTTTCGGGGCGCTTTGAAGGAATCGATCATCGTGCGCCCCCATCTCATTTGATCCCGAAGATCAGCAATGGCGGCGTTCAGATCGTCGCGCTGTCGTTCCATTTCTGCCAGACGGCGCTGGGCCACATCATAGGCGGAAGATATCTGGGCCTGTTGTTGGTCGCCTGCATCATAAAGGTCCAGCAACTGGCGGATCTCTTCGAGCGTAAAGCCAAAGCGCTTGCCGCGCAGGATCAGCTTTAGCCGCGCGCGGTCCCGTTTGGTGAACAGGCGTTTTTGCCCCACGCGATAGGGAAAGAGCAATTCCTTGCTCTCATAAAAGCGCAACGTGCGCGGGGTCACATGAAATGCATCACACATTTCTCGAATTGTCATCACATTCTCAGCCATTTTCATGCCTCACACTCATCAGGGGTGCGGGTTAGGTGGATATGTTTTGCTTTTGATACAACAGGAGTTCAGGTTTACGCAGGGGGTACGTCACGTCACTTTCGAATTTGTGCAAGATTACGAAATTTCAACCGCTATGCGTGAAATTTTCTTCTAATGGCGGCGTCGTTTGGCTTTGAGGAAAGGTAAGGTTTTCCATACCTGTCGCCCTTTTTTTATTGGGCTTTGTGATTTGTCTCGCGCAAATTCTGTGCTGAATAACGACACGAGGACATCACAAATGGCGTGCACGGTGAGGGGGCCGGGTTAGACAAGGCAAAATAGTGACGTAGCGTCAAATCAGGTCAATTAGTCTGTCTTGCCCTTGCTCAGAGAGGCACCCAAATGTTTGCGCAGCTCTTTCAGCTCGATCAGGGCTTCGTCCAATTGCTGACGCTGTTGGGTCAGATCAACCATTTGGCGGTCGGCCAGTTCGATCATGCTTTGCATTTGTGCTTGGGTGCCATCATTTTCGTAGATCATCAGCCATTGCCGGATGTCCTCCAGCGCAAAGCCCCATTTACGACCCCGCAATATCAGCGTCATACGCGCCACTTCGCGTGGCCCGTAAAACCGCGATCGCCCGTCTCGTTCGGGCATCAACAGCTCAATGTATTCATAATATCGCAATGTACGCGGCGTCACATTGAACTTCGCACACATTTCCTTGAATGACAGGCGCTCGTCAGACATGGCTTTTTCTCCCTGTTGGATAGAGTAGGTGGATCGGGCCGCAAGAGCAACAGGCGGGTTGCAGATTGGGGCGATTGCGTCTCATAACAGAGCCAAGCAAAGGACAGACATATAATGACCCAAGACAAAGCCAAATTTGCCACGCAATTCATTGAGGCGATCCCTCATGCCAAAGCCCTTGGAATGAAGCTGATAGAACTCGGCGATGGCGCGGCTGAAATCTCCATGGGATATGATAAACGCTTTGTAGGTGATCCCGAGACTGGTGTTATTCATGGTGGGGCTGTGTCGGCGCTGATGGATATGTGTTGTGGCACTGCCGCCATCAGCCACCCGGACAATCCCGGTGGGACCGCGACAATTGATCTGCGCATTGATTATATGCGCCCCGCCACGCCTGGCCAGACCATCACAGCCAAGGCGGAATGCTATCATATCACGCGCTCGGTGGCTTTTGTGCGAGGGCGCGCGACGGACGGTGATCCTGACAATCCTGTGGCCACTGCCACTGGCACCTTTACTGTGGAGGCCAAGTGATGCCACGTTCCCAACCTGAGCCTGTTCAACAAGTCAAAAAACGGCGCGATGCGGCGCTGAATGCGCTGGTCAGTGGCGTGCCCTACATTCAGTTTCTGGGCATTACATTTGACCGCCGAGGGGATGAATTGACCGGTGTGATGCCGTTTGATGAAAAACTCATTGGCAATCCCATTCTGCCGGCTTTGCATGGCGGGGCGACAGCGGCATTTCTGGAAGTCACGGCCATCATCGGGCTCAGTTGGTCGATGCTGTGGGATGACATCGAAAGCGGCGCTTTGGAGGCCTTGGCGGGCAGTGATGCGCCCTTGCCGAAACTGCCCAAGACGATCGATTTCACTTTGGATTACCTGCGTTCTGGCCTGCCGAGGGATGCCTATGCGCGCGCGCATGTGACACGCTCGGGTCGACGCTATGCTTCTGTGCATGTTAGCGCCTGGCAAGACAACAAGGCCCGTCCTATTGCGCAGGCCAGCGGGCATTTTGTGATGCCCCGCAAAGATGGCTGAGAACGGCGCCCAAACAGGCCCAGAGGTGACGCACTCCCGCGTTTTGAAAATTGCGATCCCGATTGTGCTGGCCAATGTGACGGTGCCTATTTTGGGCGCTGTGGACACAGGGGTTGTTGGCCAATTGGGCGAGGCGGCCCCGATTGGGGCTGTCGGCATCGGAGCCGTTATTCTGACAGCACTATACTGGGTGTTCGGATTTTTGCGTATGGGCACCACCGGGCTGACCAGTCAGGCCCACGGCGCAGGGCGCCCCGGCGAGGTGGCCGCTTTGCTGACCCGCGCCTTGTTGATTGCCAGCGTGGGTGGTGGCGCAATCATCGCCCTGCAAGGGCTGATTTTTTCTGGTGCCTTCCAGCTGGCGCCCGCCAGTGTCGAGGTGGAGAACCTCGCGCGCGAATATATGGCCATTCGAATCTGGAGCGCGCCTGCCATCATCGCCTCGTTCGGAGTGACCGGCTGGTTGATTGCCCTTGAACGCACGCGTGCGGTGCTGGCCATTCAACTGTTGATGAACGGGCTGAACATCGGATTGGATCTGTGGTTTGTTCTGGGTCTTGGTTGGGGGGTGCAAGGCGTTGCTCTGGCCACTTTCATTGCGGAATGGAGCGGGCTGGGCTTTGGTCTGTGGTTGTGCCGCGATGCGTTGAGCCGCCCGGCCGCGCGCGATTGGACCCGTGTGTTTGATGGCCCGGCGCTCAGAAATATGGCATCGGTCAATGGTCACATCCTGCAACGTTCGCTGATGCTGGAGGGCATCGTGGTGTCGTTTCTGTTTCTTGGGGCCCGGTTTGGCGATGTCACGCTGGCGGCCAATCAGGTGTTGCTACAATTTCTGCACATCACCGCCTATGCGCTGGATGGCTTTGCCTTCGCCGCCGAGGCCCTGGTGGGGCAGGCCATGGGCGCGCGCCAACTTGGTAAACTCAGGCAATCGGCGATCATGGCCAGCCAATGGGGGCTGTTGATTACCGCAGTGATGGCCTGCATCTTCTGGTTTGGCGGTGGCATGGTCATTGATCTGATGACCAAAGCCCCCGATGTGCAATCCCAAGCGCGGCTGTACCTGATTTATATGGCGCTGGCCCCGGTGTTGGGGCTGGCCGCCTGGATGTTCGACGGGATTTTTATCGGTGCCACGCGCACCCGTGATATGCGCAACATGATGGTGATCAGCTTGATTGTATACATTATCGCCGTGATCGTACTGTTGCCCGCTTTTGGCAACCATGGCCTGTGGATTGCCCTGCTGATCAGCTATGTGGCGCGTGGGGTCACCCTTGCCCTGCGCTACAATGCGCTTGAGGCCAGCGTGCAAGCCTGAGTGTCTGAACTAAGGCGGATATTGCCCCATCTTCTTGCCCTAAATATCCCCGCCGGAGGCAGTTTACTTTTCTGGCTCAATCCGTGGTCCGAAACCGTGACATCTGCACAATAAGGATCACCAGCAAAGGCACGATGACGCTCACTGCAGCTACGCTTAGTAACAGCGTGCCCAATTGGGTGTAATCCGCTGTCGTGGTGTCGGAATCGCGGGTAACGGTGAATACTTGGTTCATGTATTTGGTCAACAGTGCCGCCGCTGACAGCGCCAGATTGGTGAACGAGGCCATCACCGCAAAAAACGTGGCTTTCAAATCCATCGGTGCGTTGCGGGCAATCCAGGTCAGCATCGGGATCATGGCGATCTGGCCGAGCGGTGATTCCACCGCCGTATCCAGCACCGCGATAAAGCGCGCATCCACCACGCCTCCCGTCAATGCAGAGGTCCAGTTGTGCACACCGTAATACAGCCCGATGTTGGGCAGGCTCAACACCCCGGCAGCAAGGCTCAGCAGCAATACGATGGTGGCAATTGGCCGTCGTGCAATCAACGGGCGCAGCACCAACAAACCTGCAAGGGTCAAAACCGATGTGAGCAGTGATAGGATGGACAGGAATTGCTGATCAAACTTCAGCACATCAATTTCAAACCACGTCAGGCCATTGCCGGGCAGGGGCATGGCGCGAAACACAAATATGATCACGGCGGTGCCCACCAGCATTCTGGCCTGCGCCTTGGGAAGGCGCGCAATCAATTGGCGCATCAGCAACAGCACGATCAGCATCGAGCTGCAAAAGATGATTTCCTGCCCGTAGGCCACACCGGTTAGGCCGATGGTCAATGTCATGGCAACAAACGCGCCACCGCCAATGAAATACCAGGGGTTTACCTTGGTCTTGGGCCGCGCGCTCGCGCGCTCCAGCGCCTCAGCTTGTATCCCTTGTTGGATCAAAGCGCGGCGTTTGCGACGCGCCATGAATGCGGCCAGCCAGACGCCCGAGACAGACATCAGCGGGATCACCAGCGCTATCGCGTAGATCTGCGCATAGATCGCAGTTTTTTCAGGGCGGGGCAGGTTTTCGATGCCGGAGAATTTCCAGATGTTCACCAAAGCCACCACCACGGTGCCGGCGATCAACACGAAACGCCCCAATGTTTGCATGGTGGTGTGCATGGCCTTTGAGGTGTCCTCGTCCAGCGCCACACCGGCCTCATCATGGGTGGGGACTGCCTCGATTGACATGGCGTCAGCGACGGCGTCTTGCAGCACCAACCCGCAAGGCGCCAGAATAAACGAGAAGATATACCAACTGGGGATTGGCATAAGTGCGGACATCAACTCGGGCTGGGTCAGCACCAGATACATGATGAAAAGGCTGGCCGCGACACACCCCGCCCCCAGATAGATCAGCACCGCCTTATACCGCCAGATGATATCCACCAAATGCCCCAGTGGCATTTTCAAGGCCCAGGGCAGCCCGGCCCAGAATGCAAGCCCGGCAATGTAGGCGGCCGAAAAATCAAGGTATTCCTTGACGAAAAACGTGCCAACGATGGCGGTGACGGTGGAACACCCAAAAGCGAAATAGACCATCAGCGGTGGCAGAAAGGACCAACGCAATTGCCGCGCCAGATCAAAAATGATGGCGTCAGTCAGGCGGGCAAGGGGGCGGGTGATGCTCATCCGGGGTCAGGGCTTGTTTCGGTTGGGACACATATAGCGGCGCGCAGGCGTTGCACAATCAACCTGACGCGGATGTGAGGCTACGTCAAAGGATGTCCAGCACCGCCTCAGGCGGGCGGCCAATGGCGGCACGATTGCCGTTTTGCACGATGGGGCGTTCAATCAGGCGCGGTTCTTGCGCCATGGCTTTTATCAAAGTGTCGTCGTCATCTGATGTGCTCAGGCCCATCTCTTTGAACACAGCTTCGCGCGGGCGCATCATGTCTATGGGGCGTAGGTTCAAGACGGCAAGCATGGCCCGAAGGTCTGCCTCTGAGGGAGGCTCATCAAGATAGCGCATGACTGTGGGCGTGATGCCGCGATCCTCCAGCAGCTGAAGGGTCTGGCGGGATTTAGAGCAACGCGGGTTGTGCCAGATTGTGATCATAGCCAGTCCTGTCTTTTGGTGCCCACGGCCTGCGCTACGGTTTCATAGCCATCTCTGGCAAGCAGATCATCAAGGCCATGCGCAATGTCAGCGGCCAATGACAGGCCGTGATAGATCATCGCAGAATAGAGCTGTACGCAAGAAGCCCCGGCGCAAATTTTGGCATAGGCGTCTTCGGCTGTGGTGATGCCGCCAACGCCAATCAAGGGGATTTGCCCCCCCGTTACCTGTGACAACCGCGCCAATACGCGGGTGGATTTTTCAAACAAGGGCGCGCCGGACAGACCGCCGGCCTGCGAACTCATCGGGCTTTTCAGCCCGTCTCGTGACAAGGTGGTGTTGGTGGCGATAATGCCCGACAGGTTTGCGGCCCGCGCGACATCGCCGATTTCCGAGAGCTCCGCATCCGACAGGTCAGGTGCGATTTTCAGAAACACCGGGATCGGGTCTGACAGCCAATCACGCGCCTCCATCACACCTTTGAGCAGGGCCGACAATGCCTCAGCACCTTGCAGATCACGCAGCTTTTCGGTGTTGGGAGAGGAGACATTCACCGTCGCAAAGTCAAGGTAGCTGCCACAATGCGCCAGCACGCGGGCAAAATCCTCGGCCCGGTCATGGCTGTCTTTGTTGGCCCCCAGATTGAGGCCGATGATTGCATCCCGCGGGCGGGATTTCAGGCGCTGGGCGCAGGCCTCCATGCCTAGGTTGTTGAACCCAAATCTGTTGATGACCGCGTGGTCTTCAGGCAGGCGAAACAAGCGCGGTCGCGGATTTCCCGGCTGCGCGCGCGGGGTGACGGCGCCCACTTCGATAAAGCCAAAGCCTGCGCGCGAAAGCGGCAGCAGAGCCTGGGCGTTTTTATCAAACCCAGCCGCCAGCCCCACCGGGTTGGGAAGACGCAAACCCGCCACTTCGGTGCGCAGGCGCGGCGAGGTGACAAGACCGGGCAAAGGCACAGCCCCAAGGCGCAGAGCCTTGAGGGCCAGCCCATGCGCGGTTTCAGGATCAAACCGGTGCAACAGGCCCAACCCCAGCTTCTCAAGCGGTTTCATTCGCCTGCATCCAGACCAGGGGGGAATTGGTGCATTCCGTTCTCAAGGGGCAGGGGTTGTGCCCAGCGGACATCCTGCAATGCCAAATCGCGGTAGAGATGCGGAAAAAGGGCACCGCCACGAGAGGGCTCCCATTTCAGGGCCTCGCCCAGGTCATCGGCCTCAACCGCCACCAGCATCAAATCCGCCACGCCATCAAAGTGGCGCGCAGCGGTTTCGGGGGCTTGATCGAGTGTCGAAAAATGGATGAAGCCATCGGCCAGATCCACAGGTGCGCCTTGCGTGGTGCCTGTGCGGCGCAGCTCAGCCCATTCGGGCGTGCGGAAGATTTTGAAGATAAGCATGGGTTGGGTGATGCCTTGCTGATCGACGCGGGTCAAGCGGGAAGGCTTTGACAGAGGGCACGCGACGGGGCACTCTGACAGGATATAGACGGACAAAAGGATTTTTCACATGCTACACAAATTAATTGCGACCACAGCGCTGACATTCACTGCTGGGATGGCGATGGCAGATTTTAACCTGACCATCCTGCACACCAATGATTTTCATGCGCGGTTTGAACCGATCAACAAATACGACAGCTCGTGTGATGCGACGACCAATGACGAAGGCAAGTGCTTTGGCGGCTCGGCCCGGATGGCGACGGCAATTTCAGACGCGCGTGGGCGCCACGAAAACACAATCCTTGTGGATGGGGGCGATCAGTTTCAGGGCACTTTATTTTATACCTATTACAAGGGTGCGCTGGCCGCGAAGATGATGAACAAGATGGGTTATGACGGGATGACCGTGGGCAATCACGAGTTTGACGATGGTCCCGAGGTTTTGCGCGGCTTTATGGATGCGCTGAATTTTCCCATCTTGATGTCGAATGCCGATGTCACGGGTGAGAAATATCTGTCGGGTGTCATGCGCAAATCGGCGGTGATTGAACGGAGTGGTGAGAAAATCGGCCTGATCGGCCTGACCCCACAAAACACCGATGAACTGGCAAGCCCCGGCAAGTACATTGTGTTTTATGACCCCGTTGATGGGGTTCAAACCCAAGTGAACCTGTTGCAGGATCAAGGTGTCAACAAGATCGTAGTCCTCAGCCATTCGGGCTATCTGGTGGATCAGCGCGTGGCGGCTGAAACGACAGGTGTGGATGTGATCGTGGGGGGGCATTCCAACACCTATCTGCATTCTGATGACGAAGATGCGGCGGGGCCATATCCCACGATGGTAGGCGACACCGCAATTGTGCAGGCCTATGCCTATGGCAAATTTCTGGGCGAGTTGAGCGTTGTCTTTGACGATGAGGGCAATCTGGTATCGGCCACAGGTGCGCCTCAACTGCTGGATGCGGGCGTGGCTGAGGATGAAAGCATCAAGGCGCGCATCACCGAGGCGGCAATTCCGCTGGATAAGATCCGAAATGAAATTGTCGGCGAGGCCGTAGAGGCGATTGACGGGTCTTCCGCGACGTGCCGCGCGGGGCCCTGTGCCATGGGCATAGCATTGGCCGAGTCTATGTTGGAGCGGGTGAAAGATCAGGGTATCCAGATTGCCCTGACCAATGGTGGTGGTGTGCGCTCCGGCATTGATATGGGGCAAATCACCAAGGGCGAGGTGCTGACGGTGGCGCCATTCCAGAATACGATGTCGACGTTTCGTATCAGCGGTGCACAGGTGCTTGAGGCGCTTGAGAATGGGTTCAGCAAGATCGGTGAAGATGCCGGGCGGTTCCCGCAAGTGGCGGGAATGACGGTAACCTATGACGCCAGCGCCGAGCCGGGCAACCGTGTGCGCGAGGTGATGATTGCAGGGGCACCGCTGGATCCTGAGAAGATGTATGGCGCTGTTTCCAACAATTACCTGCGCGGCGGCGGGGACGGGTACACAACATTTTTAGATGCGGTGGATCCATATGATTTTGGCCCGGATGTTGCGGATGTTCTGGCCGAATATCTGGCTGCAAATACACCCTACACGCCGATGGTGGACGACCGGATTAAACCGGCTGCGCAATAGTGGCCTTTTGTTAAAATGGGTGTGGCCCGGTGGGCCACACGATGGTTGTGTCTCGTCGTCGTCTTTCATCCTCCTTCTCGGGGTGGTTGAGAGGCGACGCATTATTGTGGGGCCTGTGTGTTTGGTGAACACCGGAGCCTCCGGCGGGGATATTTATCAGCAAGAAGATGGGGAAGGGATTAGAGCGACCAGCGTTCGGCGGCCGTCAAAATCCGGGTGCCAAAGCGGCGGGCTGTTTCGAGGTCACTGTCGCTGATCATCCGGGATTTATCAGGGTCCGAGCGGGCCATCAGGCCCAGCATTGAGCCATCACGATCTATCCCCGGATTGGATGGATCGACTGGCGCGCCAATTTCGGTGGCACCAGCCCAGATCATGCCCATTTGGGCTGCAAAAATGCTGAGCCGGATCAGGGTGCTCAGCTTGTCACCTGATGGGTAGGTGCTGATGGTGAACCCGCCTGCAATCTTGTTGTGCCAGCTTTGATCTGTCCAGCGATCCGCAGAAGCCTGTTCAAGAAATTGCGCATAGCGTGCCGCGACGGACCCCATATAGGTGGGGCAGCCAAATATGATGGCGGGGGCGGCATCCAGCGCATCCCAGTCGGTCTGGCTCATGTCCTCTATGTTGATCAGCCGTGCAGGGCGCGCGCCATCAGCCACAGCCTGAGACAGGCGTGCGGTGTGGCCATGGCCTGAGAAATACGGGATCGCTATGGGATGTGTCATGGGCGCATGATTGCCCTGTGGTTAGGCGGGATGCAAGTTTTCGGCTTTGATATCTTTGTGTGGCGATGCATATGGTCTGTGCGGAGGATCAAATGAGCGACGTCAAAGCACAATATGAGGCCTATCCCTATCCTGAGCGCGCGCCCGAGGATGAGGCAAAGCGCTTAATCACCGGATCGCCATCGCATCCGTTGGAGATAGATCATTTCATCTTTGGCGGTCAGCGCGACTGGTCGAAACCTTTGCGTGTGTTGGTTGCGGGGGGCGGCACGGGCGATGGGTTGATCCAGTTGGCGCAGATGATGGCGCAGGCGGGCAAACCCTGTGAGATGACCTATGTCGATCTGTCGCGCGCCTCGCGCAAGGTGGCACAGGCGCGTGCCAAGGCGCGGGGGCTGACGGGTATTCGATTTGAAACCGGCAGCTTGCTGGAGGCGGCGGATTATGGTGAGTTTGACTATATTGACTGCTGCGGTGTGCTGCACCATCTGCCTGACCCGGCGCTGGGCTTTACGGCGTTGCGCGCGGCACTGGCGCCGGGTGGCGGTCTGGGGTTTATGGTTTATGCACCTTATGGCCGGGCAGGGGTTTATCCGCTGCAAGATGCGTTTGGCGCATTGTTTGAGGGCATGACGCCTGAGCAAAAACTGGCAGCAGCGAAGCCTTTGTTAGCAGCATTGCCTGCGGGGCATCCGTTTAAAAGCAACCCCAATCTGGGCGATCATCACGACAGCGATGCCGGATTTTACGACCTTTTGTTGCACAGTCAGGACCGGGCCTTTGATGTGCCGGACCTGCTTGAGGTGTTGGGGCAAACAGGATGGCAGCTAAACGGCTTTACCATGCCGGCGCTCTATGATCTTGAACGCATAGCGCCGGTGCCCGAGGGCATGGATGGGCCCCAACGGATGGCCATTGCCGAAAAACTGCGAGGGACGATCAAGACCCATGTGGGCTATGCGGTGCCCCAAGGGGCTGAGCAGGGTATGGCCAGAGGCAACAACCGAGCGCTGATCCCGCACCTTAAGGGGGTTGATGCCCGCCAGTTGGCGCAGGCCGTGGCACAAGGCCAAGCCCCAAAGCTGAGCTTTGCAGGGGTTGAGGCAAGGTTAAGCCTGCCCAAACAAGCCGCACCGTTGATCGGGTTGATCAATGGGCGGCGCAGCTTGTCGGACATTGCACGCGATGCAAGGGTTGATCCCATTGGCATGGGCGCGATCTGGGGCAGGGTTGAGGCTGATTTGGTTGGCTGGGGCATGTTGCTGTATTCAGGGATATTGCGGTAATGCGCGGCGTGTTTGGAAATTTGATCAAATATTGCGTTGAGGGCTGGTAACTCCTAATAAGTGGCGTAGCATGTCACCGATACTGACCTTTTGATGCAGGACGTCTTGCTATGACCCAACGCCCAATTCGTGTTGCCATCAATGGCTTTGGCCGGATTGGCCGAACGTTGCTGCGCATCCTCCTGCGGGATGCAAAAGGGTTTGAGCTGGTGCTGATCAATGACATCGAGCCGCTGGAAACCTGTGCTTATCTGTTTCAATACGACAGCGTTTTTGGGCCCTGGCATGAAGACGTGCAGGCGCGCGCCGCGCAGTTGATTGTCGGCGAGCGTGTCATTCCGTTTCATGGCGCACATGACATAAGAAGCCTGGACCTGAGCGGCGTAGACGTGGTGCTGGAATGCACCGGTATGGGCGGCACACGCGCGATGGCTGAACGCGGATTGCAGGCCGGCGCAAAGGCCGTTTTGGTGTCCGGCCCCTCTGCCGAGGCGGATGTGACGCTTGTGATGGGCGCAAATGAGGGCGATCTGGGGGATCACCGGATCATCTCAAACGCATCCTGCACAACCAATGCGCTGGCGCCTCTGGCCCGTATTTTGGACGAGGGCTTTGGCCTGATCAGCGGGCAGATGACCACGGTACATTGCTATACCGGCAGTCAACCGACGGTTGATAAGCCCCGTCAAGCCCCCGAACGCAGCCGCGCGGCGGCGCTGTCGATGGTGCCCACAACCACCAGCGCGCAGCATCAGACGGGGCTGGTTCTGCCGCATCTGAAGGGCCGGATCGAGGCACGCGCCATCCGGGTGCCAACCGCAAGCGTATCTGCGATTGATCTGACGGTGCAGACCCAACACCCGGTGACAGTGGAGCGCGTGAACGCCTGTTTACAGCAGGCGGTTGTGCCCGGCGGGGTCTTTGGCTGGACTGAACAACCGCTTGTCAGTTCTGATCTGCGCGCCCGCCCTGAATCTTTGGTGATCTGCGGGCCGGAAACATCTGTGTCTGCTGGCGGGTTGCTCAGGGTGTTTGGCTGGTATGATAACGAATGGGGGTTTTCGTGCCGGATGCTGGATATGGCCCGGCTGATGGCCGCGCGGGATGGATAGGGCAGGAGCCTCCGGCGGGGATATTTGATGCAAGAAGATGGGGGAGTGCGTGTCCGGTTTAGGCGGGGCGACGGGCAGCGAAGACATCACGCGCGAGGTGCAACGTATAGGCTTCCAAATCATGCAGGGCGGTTTCGGCGGCGGTGGCATCACTGGCCTCTAGGGCATCGGCGATACGGGTGTGCAGGGTCACGATTTCACTGCGCGAGCGGGCGGTAAAGGTGATCATGTTCATCAGCGGCTGCATCGCCTCAACCGCGCCGGCCAATTGGTAGCTGAGCACGGGGTTGGCGGCACAATCAACCAAGGCCCGATGAAAGGTCACATCTGAGGCACAGAAGCTTTCATCGCTTAACCCCGGCTGGCCCTGACGGTGGATTTCGGCGCGCATAGTGGCCAGATGATCGGCGTCACGGCGCTGGGCGGCCAGCGGAGTGCAGGCGCGCTCCAGTGCATAACGGGCCTCGCAGGCGGTTTCAAAACTGACGGCGTTCATCGACAACAGCAGCGTCGCGGTGGTGATCTGCTGACCATAGGCCTCTTCATAGCTGAGCCGGTTCACAAATGCGCCGCCAAACGCCCCGCGCTGCGTGCGGATCAGCGACTGCGCAGCCAGCCGTTTCAGGGCTTCACGCACTGTGGGGCGAGAGACATTGAATTGCTCCGATAGCTCTGCCTCTGAGGGCAGGCGCTCATCCACGATCATATCGCCAGATACGATGGCATCGCGGATGGCGGTGGCAATTTGCGCCGAAAGGTCGGATTTTTTGTCGGTGTCAGTTTTCATTTGTCTGACATTTAAATGTATGACAATTATATTGCAACGTCTGATTCCTATTCGTACCGGAGCCGAGGCACTGTCCACCGTCGTTTCACATTCTCTGCGCAGTGTGCTGTGGCTGGCGTTTTTCGCCGCCGTTCTGGCGGCATGGTGGATGATGTATACAATGGCGATTGATATGGATCTGGACCTCATCGGTCGCCCCGGTATCGCAGGCGAGGCCATGCGCCAGATGAACCCGCGCATGCCCATGTATATGCCAATGGCCAATTTCGGACCTTTGTTTGCGATGTGGGCCATTATGATGGCGGCCATGATGCTGCCCACAATTGTGCCCAGTTTGCGCACCTACGAGGATCTGATCAGCGCGGCCGATGGCACCTGGGCCGGGTGGATTGGTGTGCTAACGGGCTACGCCATCATGTGGATTGCTTTTGCGGCTTTTATTACCATTGTACAGCTTGGGCTATTGTTTGGTGGTGTGGTGGATATGCTGGGCATTGCCAAATCCCCGCTGGTTGGGGCGGGCTTACTGATTGTGGTGGGCGCGTTCCAGTTTACCCGCACCAAGGATATTTGCCACGGTGTGTGCCATTCGCCGATGAGTTACTTTCTGGGGCGATGGCGCACTGGCGCGCTGGGCGGGCTGCGTATGGGGCTGGGCCTGGGGGCTTATTGCGTGATCTGTTGTTGGGGGTTCATGGCGCTTGGCTTTGTTGGCGGGGTGATGAACCTTGCCTGGATGGGGCTTGCCACGCTGTTCATGGTGCTGGAAAAACTGCCCCAGATTGGCCATCGCGTTGTGCGCCCTTTGGGGATATTGATGATAATCGGCGGGGTGGTTCTGGCCATGTTCCCGCTCTGGAGTGGAGGATAGATCATGGCGGTACTGCGAAGACCTGATGCGGATAAATTGCCGGTGTCACAACGGATCGACAACCGGATGCCCAACCCCAAGCGGAGGCAAGCCTCGCCCACCGATTGGGCCATCAAGGGCGAGCTGTTTTTGAACTGCTCGTGTACCATGTTCTGCCCCTGCGTGGTCAGCCTTGGCCAGCACCCGCCCACCGAAGGGCATTGTCATGCCTGGATGGCGATTGCCATAGACGAGGGCCACTTTGAGGGCGAAGACCTGTCAGGCCTGAATGTGGGTCTTCTGGTCGATATTCCGGGCCGTATGGGCGAGGGCAACTGGAAGGTCGCGGCCTATGTGGACGAGCGCGCCAGCGGAAAAGCCTATAACGGGCTTTTGCAGATCTTTTCGGGGCAGGCGGGGGGCACCACGGGTCTGTTCACCATGTTGGTGAGTGAGATCATCGGAGCGGAGCGCCAGAAGGTTGATATCGTGCGTGATGGCAAGAAACGTGGCATTTACATCGGCCGCAAAATCCAGGGCGAGATTGAGATGATAGACGGGGCCGACCCTGATCATCCGGTGATGGTGTCGAACTCCAAATACTGGATGGGGCCAGATATTATTGCCGCCAAGGGGATAAAAAGCCGCGTGCGCGATTATGGCCGGGTCTGGGATTTTTCAGGCATGTCGGCTGAGATATGCCCGATCGACTGGCACGGACCAAAATAATGGTGACGCTGTCTTTGTCACACCGTCTGCGCCGTACGCCATTTTCCGACGGAGTCGAAGCCGCAGGGGTCAAGGCGTATACAATTTACAACCATATGTTGCTGCCCACGGTGTTTCGCAGCTCGGTTGAAGATTATTCCCATCTTAAATCTGCGGTGCAGGTTTGGGATGTGTCTTGCGAACGGCGATTTGCTGCATTGGGCGCGATGCTGTGTTGCGCGTGGCCAAGGAAGGCCCGGTACAAAATTCTTGGCGTAGCACCAACTAAGATGATGAGAGCGGGCGCAGAGTTTTCGCGTTCTCCGGGATATTAATTGCCACACGCCACCCTGGCGCAGACATGAAAGAGGATAGGCAATGTTCAAGGCACTTGTGGTTGAGAAAGACGACGAAAGCGGCAAGACAAGCGCCGAGGTGAAGACTTTGACGCTGGAGGATCTACCGCATGCAGAGGTGACGGTTGCGGTTGAATATTCAACCGTCAATTACAAGGATGGTCTGTGCATCGGGCCGGGCGGCGGGCTGGTGCGCAAATATCCACATGTGCCCGGTATTGATTTTGCCGGCACGGTCGAGTCCAGCGATGATGAGCGCTATAAACCCGGCGACAAAGTGGTGCTGACCGGCTGGCGCGTGGGTGAGGCGCATTGGGGCGGCTATTCCCAAAAAGCGCGGGTCAAAGCCGATTGGCTGGTGCCGCTTCCGGATGGTCTGGACACACGCGCTGCGATGGCCGTGGGCACGGCTGGGTTTACCGCAATGTTGGCAATCATGGCGCTTGAGGATCACGGGCTGACACCGGGCAATGGCCCGGTTCTGGTGACGGGGGCCGCAGGTGGTGTTGGATCAGTTGCGACGGCAATTCTGGCCAATCTTGGCTACGAAGTGGCCGGTGTGACCGGGCGGCCTGAAACGGGCGACTATCTGAAATCACTGGGCGCCACCCAGATTGTGGCGCGCGACGAGATCAATGAGACCGTCAAACGCCCGCTGGAAGCCGAGACCTGGGCCGGGTGTGTCGATGCCGTGGGCGGTGACATGCTGGCACGGGTTCTGGGGCAGATGAAGTACGGTGCGTCGGTATCGGCGGTGGGGCTGGCCGGTGGTGCTGGCCTGCCTGCAACCGTTATCCCGTTTTTGCTGCGTGGCGTGAACCTGCTGGGCATCGACAGCGTCATGCAACCCTATGACAACCGGGTGCGGGCCTGGGCACGGATTGCCAAAGACCTGCCGATGGACAAACTGGATGCGATGATTCACCCCGCCAGTTTGAGCGATCTGCCACAGTTGGGCCGTGACATCCTGAAGGGGCAGGTCAAGGGCCGGGTTGTTGTGGATGTGAACGCCTGAATTGGCCTCTGATCTGATCATAAGAACGGCGCGGGCCGAGGACTGGCCCGCGCTTTGGCCGATCCTGCGCGGGGTGATCCGTGCGGGCACGACCTATGCGATCGACTCTAAGATCACCGAAGAAGCTGCGCGCATAATGTGGATGGACGCGTCTCGGGCCACCTATCTGGTGGCGAAGGGCGATGAAGTTCTGGGCACATATTACATCAAGACCAACCATGCCGGCGGTGGCGCGCATGTGTGCAACTGCGGCTACATGGTGGCCGAGTCGGCACGCGGGCAGGGGGTTGCGGCACAGATGTGCGTGCATTCGCAATCCCAGGCGCTGGCGCTGGGCTATATGGCAATGCAGTTCAATCTGGTGCTGAGCACCAACGCAGGCGCGATCCGCCTGTGGGAGAAGCTGGGCTATGAGACCGTGGGGCTTTTGCCGCGCGCATTCCAGCATCCAACCGAAGGGTTGGTAGATGCACGGGTCATGTACAAATGGCTTGAGGTGGGCTGAACGCCCGACGATCCCGCGCCACGGGAAATCATGGCACGATACATGGGAATGGGTGGGATACCCGCTTGTCAGCCCCGAATCGTGCTGTGATCAAGCTGGGATTTGCCCGTTTTGGCGCTTGGTTTTCACCAAAAAGCTTAGCCAGCACTGATAATCAAAAAAATCTGGGATTTGATGGGATAAAACTGCACCCCTCAGGGCTGCACAACATGTTGTGTTTGCATCGGTGTCTTTCCGCTAGGTAATGCGGTTTTCGGGTGAATTCCCCCACATCATGTTGATTTCTTGAGAGCCGTAAAACAACATGATGTGGATATTTCCCGAAAAAAGGTGTTGATTACCATGAATTCCCGTGGCATCCCTATACCTACGATGAAAACGGGACAGGGGCACCAAACGACCCCGAATATAAAAAACCCAAGGCAGGTTCATACAGGCATCCGCTTTCATCGAACGAAGAGATCCGGCGCGCGGGCGAGCAGACATCCCCCCAGGTGGCGCGCGCAGCTGGACACCCCGCCAAGAGCGGGACGAGGGCGGCGAATTGGGCAGTGGCAGCAGCTCAATTCGCCGTTTCCCGTTTTAGGGACAGAATTTTCGGGGGGTAACAAAAAGGGTGCACGGGACAGTGAGCCGCAGGTTCAGAGGTGAAAGCCACCACAAGGTGGATACGAAGGGCAGGGTGTCTATCCCGGCCTCGTTTCGCCGTGTGCTTGAGGCATCTGACCCGAATTGGCGCGAAGGCGACAGCCCCGAACTGGTGATCGTATACGGTGATCACCGCCGCAATTACCTGGAATGCTATACTATGGAAGCGATCGAAGAGGTCGATGCCAAGATCGACGCTCTGCCGCGCGGCTCCATGGAGCGCAAGATGCTTCAACGTCTGTTTCACGGGCAGTCCTTTCCGACCAGCGTGGATGAAACCGGGCGTTTGGTTTTGCCTGCAAAGCTGCGCCAGAAGATCGAATTGGACAATGAGGCGTTTTTTATTGCCGCCGGTGACACGTTTCAGATCTGGAAGACCGAGACATATGAAACAGAGGAGCTGTCCAAGACCGAAGAGTGGCTGGACGAGCTGCCCGATGATTTCGACCCGTTGGTTTACCTGGATAACGTAAAGGGGGAGTGAGCGATGGCGGCCTCAGCCCATACCCCCGATGATGCCCCCCATATTCCTGTCCTGTTGCGCCCATTGCTGGCGGCTGTGGCCCCGGTGACGGGTGTTTGGCTGGACGGCACATTGGGCGCTGGCGGCTATACGCGTGGCTTGCTGGAGGCCGGTGCCGACAAGGTGATCGGCGTGGATCGTGACCCTCTGGCGCTGGAGCTGGCCAAGACCTGGGCTGCGGCCTACGGCGACCGCGTGCAGCTGGTGCAGGCGGTTTTTTCCCAGATGGACGAGGTGGCCAGCGATCTGGCCTGCGATCTGGACGGCGTTGTTCTGGATTTGGGCGTATCTTCGATGCAGCTGGACCTTGCCGAACGTGGATTTTCGTTCATGCGGGACGGGCCGCTGGATATGCGGATGAGCCAGGACGGGCGCTCGGCCGCTGATCTGGTCAATGAGCTGGACGAAGCAGAACTGGCCGATATCCTTTATTTATATGGCGAAGAACGCGCAAGCCGCCGGATTGCCCGCGCGATTGTGCGTGAACGTGAGGCCACGCCAATCACCACGACATTGCGTTTGGCGGGGATTGTTGAGGGCTGTTTGCCACGCTCCAAACCCGGCCAGGCCCATCCTGCCACGCGCAGCTTTCAGGCGCTCAGGATTGCGGTAAATGATGAATACGGCGAGTTGATCGGCGGGTTGGAGGCTGCTGAACGCGCGCTGAAACCCGGAGGGCAATTGGCTGTTGTGACGTTTCATTCGGTCGAGGACAGGATGGTTAAACGGTTTTTGACGCAGCGCTCGGGCGGGGGCGGCGGCGGCAGTCGCCACGCACCCGAAGTGACCCGCGAAGCCCCGCAGTTCACCGTCAAAAGCCGCAAGGCTATTGGCCCGGATGACCGCGAGCTGGCGGAAAATCCGCGCGCGCGCAGTGCCAAATTACGCGTTGCCACACGAACAGATGCCGCACCCGGAGTGACGGATCGCAAATCCATCGGCCAGCCGATGCTGAAGGGGGAAAGATAATGCGCAGCCTGTTTGTTGTGTTGACGGCAGTGGCTGTCATTGCTCTGGCCTTTTGGGCCTATCGAGAGAACTACGAGACCCAGGCCGCCCAATCGCAGGCGCAGGGTATTCAGAATGATATTGCGGGCGCGCGCCAGCGTTTGCGCGTGCTGAATGCCGAATGGGCGTATTTGAACCGGCCCCAGCGGCTGCGTGATCTGGCAGATTTGAATTTTGAAAAACTGGGCCTTTTGCCCCTGCGCCCCGAACAGTTTGGCAAGATTGACCAGGTGACCTTTCCGCCGATTGAGTTGGACGGGCATTTGCCAATCACCAACCCCGTGGACGTATCCAACATGGAGCAACAGCCATGATCCGAACACCGTTGCGTCCTTTGGCGCGTATTCTTCAGGCCCGTGCCAAGGGTGAAAACCCCGATGCGATTGAGCGCGAAAACCTGCGCCTGCGCCATGAAGAACAACGTGATCGCGCGCGCAAGCGGGCTGAAAGCCGTTTGCTGGTGCTGGGGGTGTTCTTTTTTGCCGCCTTCGCTGTCATCGGTGGCCGCATGGGCGTGTTGGCCAATACTGAGCCCTCAGAGCCGCGCGCGTCAGTTGCAGGGGCGGATATTCTGGCGCAGCGCGCAGATATTGTGGATCGCAAGGGTCGCATTCTGGCGACGAATTTTGAAACCCACAGCCTTTACGCCCAGCCCCAACAGATGATTGAGCCGGTCAAAACCGCCAAGGCGCTGGTCAGGATTTTCCCTGATCTGAAGGAAGAGCGCCTGCTGAAAGATTTCACAGGAAAGCGCAAGTTTCTGTGGATAAAGAAGAAAATCAGCCCCGAGCAGTTGCAGTCTGTGCATGAAATTGGTGAGCCGGGCCTGTTGTTTGGCCCGCGTGAAATGCGCCTTTACCCCAATGGCAATTTGGCGGCCCATGTGATGGGCGGGGCCAGTTTCGGGCGCGAGGGTGTGCATGCCGCCGAGGTGATCGGTGTGGCCGGGATTGAGAAATTCTATGACGAGCGCCTGCGTGATCCCGCCAAGGGGCATGAACCTTTGCAACTGTCGCTTGATCTGTCGATCCAGACGGCGATTGAGCGGGTTTTATTTGGTGGCATGAAAATCATGAACGCCAAAGGGGCTGCTGCGGTATTGCTGGATGTGCACACTGGTGAGGTGATTTCTATTGCTTCATTGCCCGATTTCGACCCCAACAATCGCCCACGCCCCCCCACCAAGGGCAACCCCTCTGACAGCCCGCTGTTTAACCGCTCGGTGCAGGGGGTGTATGAGCTGGGCTCAACCTTCAAGATCTTTGCCGCCGCTCAGGCGATTGACCTGCAGCTGGTCAACCAAAATACGGTGATTGATACCTCGCCACCGCTGAAAGTCGGCGGGCGCAAGATTGGTGAGTTCAAGAACAAGAACTACGGTGTTCTGACCGTGGCGGACATCATCATCCAATCCTCCAACCGCGGAACCGGCCGCATGGCGCTGAAAATCGGGCCAAAGCGGCAAAAGGAATTCCTGAAATCCATGGGGTTCTTTGATCCCACAGGCCTTGAGATTGTTGAGGCCAAAGGGGGGGCACCTTTGTTGCCCAAGCGCTGGACGGACCTGTCGACGGTGACAATTTCCTATGGTCACGGGCTGTCCTCCAGCCCGCTGCATCTGGCGGCTGGCTATGCAGCGATTGCCAATGGCGGCACGCGGATACGCCCAACGCTGCTGAAACGCGACAAGCCCCAATATGGCGAGCGGGTGATGTCTGAGCAAACTGCAAAAACCGCCCAGAGCATGCTGCGCAAGGTGGTCACCGAAGGCACCGCCAGCATGGGCGATGTGCCCGGATATGCAGTGGCTGGCAAAACCGGCACCGCCGACAAACCCAAGGAACGCGGGGGCGGGTATCACAAAGACAAGACCATTACGACATTCGCCAGCATGTTCCCGGCGCACAAGCCACAATATGTGCTGGTGGTCACCTTTGACGAGCCGGTTGAAACCTCGGGCAAAAAGCCCCGTCGCACCGCAGGCTGGACAGCCGTACCTGTCGCAGCCGAGATCATCAGGCGTGTGGCCCCGTTGCTGGGGCTGAGACCGCAGATTGAACCTCCTGCGTTAAGCGGTATAACGCTGACATCAAACTAAGCCGAAGGGCAAATCGTGGTGGGGCAGACGACAACATTAGCAGGGCTGGGGCTGACCGCAAAGGGCGGGCGCTCGGCGGATGTAACCGGGTTGGCCGTGGACAGCCGCGAGGTGAAGGACGGCTTTTTGTTTGCCGCTTTGCCCGGCACACGGGTGCACGGGGGCACGTTTATCCAATATGCGCTGCGTCAGGGGGCCGGGGCCATCCTGACCGATGCGCAAGGGGCCGAAATAGCCCAAACTGAGCTGGCCAACAGTGATGCCGCGCTGATTATTGCCGCAGATCCGCGTCAGACATTGGCCTATGCAGCGGCTTTGTGGTTTGGCCGCCAGCCCGAGACAATGATTGCCGTGACCGGCACCAATGGCAAAACATCTGTGGCGTCCTTCACCCGGCAAATCTGGACTGCGCTGGGGTTTGATGCGGTCAATCTGGGTACCACCGGGGTGGAAGGCGCCTATTGTGCCCCTCTGGCCCACACCACGCCCGAACCTATAACGCTGCACCGGGTGCTGGCCGAGATCGAAGCCAATGGGATCACTCATGCTGCGATGGAGGCATCCTCGCATGGATTGGAGCAGCGCCGCCTGGACGGGGTGAGGTTGGCCGCCGCCGGGTTTACCAATTTCACGCAGGATCATCTGGATTATCACGACAGTTTTGACGCGTATTTTGCCGCCAAGGCCGGGTTGTTTGCCCGTGTTCTGCCCGATGAGGGCGTGGCGGTGATCAATGTGGATGATCCGCGTGGCCGCGAGATGGCAGATATTGCGCTGGACCGTGGTCAGGAAGTGATCCGTGTGGGCCGCGACCCAAGTTGCGATCTCCACCTTCAGGCACAGCGATTTGATGCCACAGGCCAGGAGGTCCGCTTTGCCTGGCATGGCCGTGTACATCAGATGCGTCTTGGGTTGATTGGCGGATTTCAGGCCGAAAACCTGTTGTTAGCCGCTGGTTTGGTGATTGCTTCGGGCGCTGACCCGGACCGCGTGTTTGAGACATTGTCACAAATGCAAACCGTACGAGGCCGCATGCAACTGGCTGCAACCCGCCAAAATGGCGCGGCGGTGTTTGTGGATTATGCACATACGCCCGATGCCGTCGCCACAGCCTTAAAGGCGCTTCGCCCGCATGTGATGGGGCGTTTGGTGGCCATTGTTGGCGCGGGCGGTGATCGTGATCCGGGCAAGCGGCCCTTGATGGGGCAAGCGGCGGCAAAGAACGCCGATATCGTGATCGTCACGGATGATAACCCACGCAGCGAAGACCCGGCTCTTATTCGGGCCGCGGTTATGCGGGGTTGCCCCGAGGCGTCTGAATTTGGCGATCGGGCCGAGGCGATCTTGCGCGCAGTGGATGCGCTGGGGCCGGGGGATGCTTTGCTGATCGCAGGCAAAGGCCATGAAACCGGCCAGACCGTGGGCGACGATGTGCTGCCGTTTGACGATGCTGAGCAAGCCAGCGTGGCTGTGGCGGCCCTTGACGGGGGCATCGCATGAGCCTGTGGAGCGCCCAAGACGCCGCAAAGGCCACAGGTGGGCAGGCGCGCGGGGCATGGCAGGCCAACGGCGTATCCATTGATACCCGCACATTGCAGCCCGGTGATTTGTTTATCGCGTTGAAAGACGTCCGTGACGGGCATGACTTTGTGGCGCAAGCGCTGGCAAAAGGGGCCTCCGCCGCAATGGTCAGCCATATTCCTGAGGGTGTGGCGACAGATGCCCCCTTACTGGTGGTGGATGATGTTTTGCAGGCGCTTGAGGCCTTGGGAATTGCCGCCCGCGCACGCACCAAGGCGCAGGTGATTGCGATCACCGGCTCGGTTGGAAAAACATCGACCAAGGAAATGCTGCGCGATGTGCTGGGCGCGCAGGGGCGTACCCATGCCGCCGAGGCCAGCTATAACAATCATTGGGGTGTGCCTCTGACCTTGGCGCGGATGCCGGTGGACACTGAGTTTGCCGTGATTGAGATCGGTATGAACCATCCCGGTGAAATCGCGCCGCTTGCCAAAATGGCGCGCCCGCATGTGGCGCTGATCACGACTGTTGCGCCGGCCCACCTGGAGGCGTTCGACAATATCGACGGCATCGCACGGGAAAAAGCCGCGATTTTTGAGGAGCTTGAGCCCGGCGGCGTGGCGATCGTGAATGGTGATGTGGATACTGCACCCATTTTGGTGGCTGCCGCACAAAAGGCCGCATCACAGGTGATCACCTTTGGCGCAGATGACGCCAATCATCACCGCCTGACCAAGGTGCAGCTGGGCGACGGTGTGACCATCGCACAGGCACAGGCAGGTGACACCAAACTGTTGTTCAAGCTGAGTGTCGCAGGCCGTCATTTCGCCCATAATGCGCTGGCTGTGCTGGCGGCGGTCGAGGTGATGGGGGGCGACATTGCGGTGGCGGCCACGGATCTGGGCCGTTGGGTGCCCCCCGGCGGGCGCGGCACCCGCGAGGTTGTCTCGCTGGATGCCGTTGACGAGAGGCTGACAATTGATCTGATAGATGACGCATTCAATGCCAATCCCACGTCGATGGCGGCCTCGCTTGAGGTGCTGGCGGCGTCAACCCCAACCGAGGGTGTGGGGCGCATTGCCAAAGGTCGGCGCATCGCCATCCTAGGTGATATGCTGGAGCTGGGCCCCGAGCAGGCGGCGCTGCATATGGGCCTGGCCGATCTGGCGTCGATTGACGCGCTGACGCAGGTTCATTGTGTGGGCCCCCTGATGCAAGGTCTGTGGCAGGCCTTGCCCGAGGCCAAACGCGGCAAATGGGTTGCAACTGCGCCGGAATTGGCACAAGAGGCACATCGCCTGATAGATGCGGGGGATGTTGTGCTGGTCAAGGGCTCTAAGGGCAGCCGCGTCAGTCTGATTGTGGAGGCCTTGCGCCGCGCCGGGCGACCACGGGAAAGGAACGAGTAGATGTTGTATTGGTTGACCGCTTGGTCGGATGGCGGGGATTTCTTCAACCTCTTTCGCTATATTACCTTCCGTTCGGGCGGGGCATTTATGACCGCTTTGTTGTTTGGATTCATCTTTGGCCAGCCTTTGATCAATGTGTTGCGGCGCAGGCAGGGCAAGGGGCAGCCGATCCGTGATGACGGCCCCGAAACACATTTTGCCAAATCCGGCACACCCACGATGGGGGGGCTGTTGATTGTGGGCGCGCTTGTGACGTCAACGTTGATGTGGGCACGGCTTGATAACCCGTTTGTCTGGCTGGTGCTGTTTGTGACGCTGGCCTTTGGCGCAATTGGCTTTGCGGATGATTACGCCAAGGTGTCCAAGCAGAATGTTACCGGTGTTTCGGGCAAAATCCGATTGGGTCTTGGCTTTGTAATTGCCGGGATCGCGTCATGGTGGGCCACGATGTACCACCCCGATGCGTTGCAATATCAACTGGCTTTGCCTGTGTTCAAAGACACGCTGATCAATATGGGTGTCTTTTTCATTCCCTTCGCGATGTTTGTCATCGTGGGGGCGGCCAATGCGGTGAACCTCACTGATGGGCTTGACGGGCTGGCCATCATGCCGGTGATGATTGCGGCCGGCGCTTTGGGTGTGATCGCCTATGCTGTTGGTCGGGTCGATTTTACGGAATATCTGGATGTGCATTATGTGCCGGGCACAGGTGAAATCCTGGTTTTTGTGGCTGGTCTGGCCGGCGGAGGGCTGGGGTTTCTTTGGTATAACGCGCCACCTGCTGCTGTGTTCATGGGCGACACCGGATCACTGGCGTTGGGCGGGGCATTGGGGGCCATTGCTGTGGCCACCAAGCATGAGATCGTGCTGGGCATTGTCGGCGGGCTTTTTGTTGTTGAGGCACTGAGTGTCATCATTCAGGTGCTCTATTTCAAACGCACCGGCAAGCGGGTGTTTTTGATGGCACCGATCCATCACCATTATGAGAAAAAGGGCTGGGCCGAGCCACAGATCGTGATCCGGTTCTGGATCATCGCGCTGATCCTTGCGATGATCGGGCTGGCCACCTTGAAGGTCCGCTAATGAGTGCGGTGCGTGATACCCGTGCAATGATCACCGGTATGGCGCCGGTGCTGGACGAAACGCTCTATCATTTCTGTGTGTCCGAAGATGAAACTCTGGTGGAACACGCATTGGCCATTTTCCGCGAGGACGAGGGCCTGACCCTGATCTTGAGCGATGCACTCGCGGCGGCTCATGGGGTGCAAACTGATCTGGCGATGCGGCGTATCACGTTGAGCGTGCATTCTGCCCTTGATGGTGTCGGGTTGACCGCTGCCGTGGCCACGGCCTTGGCACAGGGCGGTATCCCATGCAACATGGTCGCAGCCTATCACCACGATCACGCCTTTGTTCCGGCTCAGCAGGCTGAACAGGCGATGGTGATACTGACCGAGTTGGCGAAACGCTAGGGGGCCTTTCATGATACCAGTCACCGGATATCAAGGCGCGCGGGTTGGCGTGCTGGGCCTGGGCCGTTCGGGCTTGTCGGCAGCGCGGGCCTTGCGCGCAGGCGGGGCGGTGCCTGTGTGTTGGGACGACAATGAGCTTGCCCGCGACGTGGCCGAGGCCGACGGGTTTGAGATCAAAAACTTGTCCAGGCAGGGCGCGTTTGACGATATCACCAGTCTGATCGTTAGCCCCGGCATTCCACATCTGTACCCGGCACCCAACAAAGTGGTGGCGGCGGCCATGGCTGCCGGCGTTCCGGTGGACAATGACATCGGGTTGTTCTTTCGCTCTTTTGGCAGTGATGGCTGGCAGATGCATGACATCCCGCCGCGCGTGATTGCGGTGACCGGCAGTAACGGCAAATCCACCACCTCGGCGTTGATCCATCATGTGTTAGAGCACGTCGGCCGTGATGTGCAGCTGGCGGGCAATATTGGCCGCGGTGTGCTGGATATCGATCCGCCCGGTGATGGCGGCGTGGTGGTGTTGGAGCTGTCGAGCTATCAGACCGAATTGGCCCGCGCCATGACGCCTGATATTGCGGTGTTCACCAATCTGTCGCCTGATCATCTGGATCGCCACGCCGGGCTGGGCGGTTATTTCGCCGCCAAGCGTCGGCTTTTTGCCGAAGGCGGGCCGGATCGCGCAATCATTGGCGTGGATGAAGATGAGGGCGTGTTTCTTGCAGGTCAGCTGTCAGAGGCACCGGGCGATGACCGGGTGATCCGTGTGTCGGTTGAGCGCAAGCTGAGCGGGCCGGGCTGGTCAGTCTTTGCGCGCAAAGGGTTTCTGAGCGAATACCGCAAAGGGCGTCAGGCGGGATCGATCGACTTGCGTGCTATCAAGGGCCTGCCGGGCGCGCACAACCATCAAAACGCCTGTTCTGCATATGCCGCATGCCGCACGTTGGGCTTGGCCCCCAAGGTGATCGAGGCGGGCTTTGCCAGCTTTGGTGGCTTGCCTCATCGCAGTCAGATCATCGCCGAAGCAGGTGGCGTTACCTATGTGAACGACAGCAAGGCCACCAATGTGGACAGCGCTTTGAAGGCGCTGCAGGCGTTTGATAACATCCGCTGGATCTGTGGCGGTCTGGAAAAAGACGGCGGTGTTGGCGGGCTAACACCCGGCCTGTCCAATGTGGCCAAGGCCTATGTCATTGGGCGTGAGGCCGCGCAGTTTGCCATGCAGCTGGAAGGTGTTGAATGCCAGGTATGTACCACAATGGCATCCGCCGTTGAAGCCGCCATGGCCGAGGCCAAGCCAGGCGATACCGTTCTGTTGGCCCCGGCTGCCGCCAGCTTTGATCAATACGACAGCTTTGAGCGTCGCGGAGAAGATTTCATGACCGAAGTGCAGGGGCGGTTGTGAGCACTCTTGCGGATTGGAAAGTGTAAGGACGCATGTACGAGAAACTGATCACAACTTTCTTTAGGCCCATGCGTTGGAGAGAAATAGGAATTACCGTCGCGATTGTGATTATTCTTATCTTCATGATCACTTCGAACAATGAGGTATACGCACGTCGTAAATACCTTAAACTATGTGTGATAGCCCTGTGCAGTGTGCAAATCCTGATTGGTTTGTGGCACAAATTTCAAGGGCAGCGATAGGCCACCTGATTACCGGTGTATTCTGTTGCAAGTTTCTAAGCACTCTGTTGAAATTGAACGCAAGCCTTTCAGGGCAGTTTAGGAGATCGCTATGAGCAATCATCTTTCCCAAAGCACCATTCAGGAATTTCGAACCCAAGGTGCCACTGTGCTGAAAGGAGTGTTCAAAGATTGGGTCGATACCCTAACCAAGGGCGTCGATTACAACATGGAACATCCCGCGCCCACTGCACGCGATTATCGCACAGATGAGGGTGGGCGTTTCCTGTCAGATTATTGCAACTGGGATCGCATTGATGGCTACCGCGACTTCATTTTCAATTCGCCCGCCGCCCAGATCGGGGCCGAATTGATGGGCAGCACATCGGTGCGATTGTTCCATGAACATGTCATCGTCAAAACCGCCAATACCGGCATGCCCACGCCCTGGCATCAGGATTTGCCCTATTACTGCGTGGATGCCACACAAACCGTCAGCATCTGGATCCCGCTAGATGATGTGCCGCGGGAGCGCACGCTGGAGTTTGTCGCGGGCTCGCATCTTTGGGGCAAGCACTATCGCCCGCAACGTTTTGACGGCACGGCGCTGAATGAAAATGACGGGTTGGAGGAGCTGCCCGACATCAACGGCAAACGCGACGAGTATGATATCCTCGGCTGGGCGCTGGAGCCGGGCGATGCGGTGGCGTTTGATTACCGGACAGTGCACGGCGCACCGCCAAATTCATCCAAGTCAGCCCAACGCCGGGCGTTTTCGCTTAGGTTGCTGGGCGATGATGCCACATTTGCACGGCGTGAGGGGGTTATCACCTCGCCACCGTTTGACGGGGTTACCCTGAAACATGGGATGGCGATGGATGCGCCGGAATTCCCGGTGCTGATCTGAACGGGCTTGCAGATTTTGGTCATAGCGTGATTGTCTGGATTTCGGGTCAAAGCGGTCAACTGGTTCGACCTGGCAACAAAAGGCCAACGTCAGCCCCTGGGGTGGCGATGGCCGGGCCGCTAAAGCGGCTGTTCACCGGCTGGGTGTTCCAATTGTAAGGTCAGCTTTGGGCTCAAAGCAGATATCAGGTGTCCTAAGTTATGATTGAGAATTCCATTTGAGCGCACGCCGGGTACCGGGAAAACAGGCCGTTGGCCTTTGGAGGGCGATGGTCTCAATCCCGTGCATCCACCGCTTTGATCGCCTGTCCTGCGGCCCATCCCGATGACCACGCCCATTGGAAGTTGAACCCGCCCAGCCAGCCGGTGACATCCACCGCTTCGCCGATGAAATATAACCCCGGTACGGTTTTGGACATCATAGTTTTGGAGGACAGCCCATCGGTGTCGACCCCGCCCTCTGTGACCTCGGCCGTGCGATAGCCCTCAGAGCCGCTGGGGACCAATGACCAGTTGCGCAATTGCCCAACGATCTGTTCCAATGCCACATCAGATTGATCGGCCAGATTGCCTGTCATGGCGATACTGGCACTCAGGTGTTCGACCAAACGGTTGGGCAAATGGCGCGCCAGCTCAGTGTTTAATTGCTTGCGGCCCGCGCGTTGGCGCTGATCGCGCAGGGCCTCAAACAGGGTGCCATCAGGATCAAGGTCCAAGGTGATGGGCTCACCCTCACTCCAATAGGACGAGATCTGCAAAATCGCGGGGCCAGATAGCCCGCGATGGGTGAACAGCACCGCCTCATCAAAGCTGGCCCGCTTATTTGACACGCGCGCTGGCGCGGCAGTCCCGGATATAGGCGCAAAGCGTTTGTCGGAAAATGTCAGCGGCACAAGGGCAGGGCGCGTTTCTAGCACGGCGTGCCCAAACTGCCGGGCGATGTCATACGCCAGCCCGGTGGCCCCCATGGCAGGTATGGATTTCCCACCCGTGGCCACCACAAGGTGCCGGGCTGTGACGCTGCTTTTCTTGCCGTCAATCTCCAGCGCTACCTGAAAGTTGCTGCCATCGTGACCAATCTCACCAATGCGGGTGTTCAACCACAGCTCTGCTCCTGCGCGCTGCATTTCGGTGCGCAACATGGCAATGATCTGGGGTGACTTGCCATCGCAAAACAACTGACCGAGGGTTTTTTCGTGCCAGGTGATACCGTGGCGCGCCAGCAAATCCATGAAATCCCATTGGCTATAACGGCTCAAGGCGGATTTACAAAAATGCCGGTTGGCCGAGAGGAAGGTCTCGGGCGTTGTATACATGTTGGTGAAGTTGCAACGCCCACCACCAGAAATCCTGATCTTCTCTCCGGGGGCTTTGGCGTGATCAATCACCAATGTGCCCGGCCCTGCATTGGCGGCACACATCATGCCCGCGGCGCCTGCGCCCAATATCAGCGTGTTGATCTGCATAAGCCAGCCCATGCCCTGAAAGCGCCTTTGCTACAAGACCAAAGCAGAAGACCCCCCATCTTCTTGCTATAAATATCCCCGCCGGAGGCATCCCGCCATTGCCAAATGCCGATCCCCACGAAGGATGCGTCAGCTATCAACCCACCCCGAGGTGGCCGCCAAAGCGGACAACGAGACATCCAGTGCGCGGCGCAGACGCGCTCTGTCAGATCACGGCTGGATAAGCTGTGCACCTCAACGCTTCCCTCAACCTTCAACACCTGCTATACTACGCCACAAGATCCCGAAAAGGGACTGGTGTAGAGGCAGTATTCGGCGGTACTTATGACAGAGATGGTCTATGGGGCGGTCCCGGCGCGGGACGGTGAACCCATCTTGCCCAGATGGTGGCGAACAATCGACAAATGGTCGATCTCATGTGTGTTGATCCTGTTTGGGGTCGGCATTTTACTGGGATTGGCGGCCTCGGTGCCGCTGGCTGAAAAGAACGGTTTCGATCAGTTTCATTATGTCAAACGCCAGACTTTCTTTGGCGGCTTGGCGCTGACGGCGATGTTCCTGACGTCGATGATGAGCCCGCAATTGGTGCGCCGCCTTGCAGTGCTGGGGTTTCTGGCGGCCTTTGTGGCGCTGGTGATGCTGCCCTTTTTCGGTACGGATTTTGGCAAAGGCGCTGTGCGTTGGTACTCGCTTGGCTTTGCCTCCGTGCAGCCTTCAGAATTTCTTAAACCCGGATTTGTTGTGGTAGCAGCCTGGATGATGGCCGCCAGCCAGGATATCAATGGCCCGCCGGGCATCAGCTGGTCATTCGTATTGGCGGTGATCATTGTGGCGTTTTTGGCAATGCAGCCCGACTTTGGTCAGGCCTGTCTGGTGCTGTTTGGCTGGGGGGTGATGTATTTCGTGGCAGGCGCGCCGATCACGCTGCTGGTGGTTATGGCGGTTCTTGTCGTGTTGGCGGGATCCTTCGCCTATTCTAATTCTGAGCATTTTGCCCGCCGGATTGACGGCTTTCTAAGCCCCGATGTGGACCCGAACACCCAGCTTGGCTTTGCCACCAATGCGATCCGCGAAGGCGGGTTCTTTGGTGTTGGTGTGGGCGAGGGCGAGGTGAAGTGGTCACTGCCCGATGCGCATACTGATTTTATCATTGCAGTGGCGGCCGAGGAATATGGCCTTGTGCTGGTTTTATGTGTCATCGCTCTTTACACAGGTATTGTTGTACGATCCTTCTTGCGGTTGATGCGCGAGCGAGATCCGTTCATTCGCCTGGCTGGAACCGGATTGGCGGCGATGTTTGGTGTGCAGGCGATGATCAACATGGGCGTGGCTGTGCGATTGCTGCCTGCCAAGGGCATGACTTTGCCGTTTGTAAGCTATGGTGGATCGTCACTCATTGCTGGTGGCATTGCGCTGGGGATGCTTTTTGCCATCACCCGCACGCGCCCACAGGGTGAAATCCGAGACATCTTACGAGGGCACATTCGATGATTTGCGCTTGGCTCGGTGGGGTGGAACCCCACCCTACGGACGTGAAGCATGGCTGAGCGGCAACCTCTTTTGATTATCGCCGCAGGCGGCACGGGGGGACATATGTTCCCGGCGCAGGCCTTGGCCGAAGTGATGTTGCGCCGCGGCTGGCGGGTGAAACTGAGCACCGATGCGCGCGGCGCGCGCTATACAGGTGGCTTCCCCCATTCGGTTGAGATTGAGCAAATCGCCAGCGCCACCTTTGCGCGCGGCGGTATTGTGGCCAAACTGGCTGTGCCGTTCCGCATTCTGGGCGGTGTTATGTCCGCCACATGGCGAATGCTGCGTGACAGGCCTGATGTGGTCGTGGGCTTTGGTGGATATCCATCCATTCCTGCGCTGGGGGCGGCGTGGATATTGCGCAAACCGCGTATGGTGCACGAGCAAAACGGCGTGTTAGGCCGGGTCAATCAGGTGTTCGCCAAGCGGGTCGACCAAGTTGCCTGTGGCACTTGGCCCACCACCATGCCCGACGGTGTTGAGGGTTTGCATGTGGGCAACCCGGTGCGTGCGGCCGTGTTGGACCGTGCGGCTGCGGGCTATATTTCGCCCGGAGATTACCCGATGTCGATCCTCGTGATTGGCGGCTCGCAGGGCGCGCGTATCCTGAGCGATGTGGTGCCACCTGCCATTGCTGCATTGCCGATCGAGATTTTGCGCAACATCCGCGTCAGCCATCAGGCGCGTGACGAAGATCATGACCGTGTTGCCGGGTTTTATGCCCAGGCAGGTATTGATGCTGATGTGCAGCCGTTCTTTCGTGATTTGCCCAATCGGATGTCCGAAGCGCAATTGGTCATTAGCCGCTCTGGTGCCTCCTCGGTGGCGGATATCAGCGTCATTGGCCGCCCAAGTATCCTGATCCCCTATGCGGCCGCCGCAGCGGATCATCAATCCGCCAATGCACGCGGGCTGGTGGATGCGGGCGCTGCGATCCTCATCCCTGAAAAGATGCTTGAGGTTGATACGCTTTGCGCTCATATGGCCAGCGTTCTGTCCAATCCGACTGCTGCTGACGCCATGACACAGGCCGCCCTGAGTGTGGCCAAGCCTGACGCACCGCAAGACCTTGCGGATCTGGTGGCGCGGCTTGCCGGGCAAGACACACACACGTGAGAGATTTTTTAGTGAAGGAGCCGATCCGATGAATGCAGCCACCAAGCTTCCGGGTGATGTGGGGCCGATCCATTTTGTGGGTATTGGCGGCATTGGCATGTCGGGCATTGCCGAGGTGCTTTTGGATCATGGGTATGTGGTGCAGGGCAGTGACCTGAAGCGCTCAAAGATCACCCAGCGGCTGGAAGCGATGGGGGCCACCATATTTGAGGGTCAGCAAGCAGAAAATCTGGAGGCGGCTGAGGTTGTTGTGATCTCAAGCGCGATCAAACCGGGCAATCCTGAGCTGGACGAGGCCCGAAACCGTGGCCTGCCGGTTGTGCGCCGCGCTGAAATGCTGGCCGAATTGATGCGCCTGAAATCCAACATTGCAGTGGGTGGCACCCATGGCAAAACCACGACCACCACGATGGTTGCGGCCCTGTTGGATCACGGCAAGTTTGACCCCACTGTGGTGAATGGCGGGATCATTCACGCGTATGGATCTAATGCGCGCGTGGGGCAGGGCGAATGGATGGTGGTTGAGGCCGATGAGAGCGACGGGACATTCAACCGCCTGCCTGCCACCATCGCAATTGTCACAAACATCGACCCTGAGCATATGGAGCATTGGGGCACCGAGGAAAATCTGCATCGCGGATTTGAAGAGTTCGTTTCGAACATTCCGTTTTATGGGCTGGCGGTGTGCTGCACTGACGACAGTGATGTGCAAACCCTGGTGGGTCGGATCACCGACCGCCGGGTTGTGACGTTTGGCTTTAATACACAGGCTGATGTGCGCGCTGTGAACCTGACCTACAAGGCCGGTGTCGCGCATTTTGATATTGAGCTGCGCAACGAAGATAAGGTGATCAAAGGTTGCTCCTTGCCGATGCCCGGTGATCACAATGTATCCAACGCGCTAAGTGCTGTGGCCGTGGCGCGGCATCTGGGCATGAAGCTGGGTGAAATCCGCGAGGCTTTGGCCAGTTTTGGTGGGGTGAACCGCCGCTTTACCCGTGTGGGCGAAGTGGGCGGTGTGACGATCATTGATGACTATGGCCACCACCCGGTTGAGATCGCCGCCGTGTTGAAGGCGGCACGTCAAGCCACCCAAGGGCGCGTGATTGCTGTGCATCAACCCCACCGGTATTCACGGCTCCATACGTTGTTCGAAGATTTCTGCTCGTGCTTTAATGAGGCCGATGTTGTGGCCATCGCCGAAGTGTACGCCGCCGGAGAAGACCCGATTGAAGGCGCAAGCCGTGATGATCTGGTGGCCGGACTGATTGCCCATGGCCACCGACACGCCCGCGCCATTCAGGACGAAAATGATCTGGTGCGCCTTGTGCGCGAACAAGCGCGCCCCGGTGATATGGTGGTCTGCCTTGGGGCCGGGACCATCAGCACCTGGGCCAACGGCCTGCCGGACCGCCTGCAAGAAGGTTAAACCATGACTGACACCCTCAAACGCCGCATTGGTCCGGGATTGCTGACCGCCTATGGCGTCGGGGTGATGGTGGGGGCGGGCATTTATGTTCTGGTCGGTGCCGTGGCCGCTGATGCCGGGGTCTGGGCCCCGCTGTCGTTTCTGCTGGCCGGGCTGGTGGCAGCCCCAACAGCACTGAGTTATGCCGAATTTTCGACGCGCCTGCCCGAAGCTGCGGGCGAGGCGCTGTATGTCTCCAAGGGGCTGAAGCTGCCGTTTCTGGCGATCATCGTCGGGCTGGCGATCGTGCTGGCTGGCACGGTTTCTGCCGCCGCCGTTCTGCGCGGAGGGGCGGGGTATCTGACGGCTGTCACCGGGTTTGCCATGACGCCCAGCATTGTGGTGATGGGGCTTGCCTTGATGGCTGTGGCCATTTTGGGCGTGCTCGAAAGCCTGGCTCTGGCGGCGGTGTTCACCGTGGTTGAGGTGATCGGTCTGGCGTTGGTGATCTATGCCGGGATGTCGGCGAATCCGACGGCAGATTTCAACGTCCCTGCCGAGATCGTCTGGTCGGGTGTTGCGACGGGGGCGGTGCTGGCGTTTTTTGCCTTCATTGGCTTTGAGGATATCGTGAACATGGCCGAGGAGGTGTCCTCGCCCGAGCGCACAATGCCGCGCGCGATCCTGTGGTCCTTGGTGATCACGACCTTGCTCTATGCGCTGGTGTCTTTTGCGGCGGTGCGGGCTGTGCCGCTGGGGTTACTGGGAAAAAGCGAGCAGCCCCTGGCGCTGGTCTGGTCCACGGTTCACGGTGGCAATGGCGCGTTTTTGTCGGTGATTGCCGTGGCGGCGGCGCTGAATGGGGTGTTGGCACAGATCGTGATGGCCAGCCGCGTGTTGTTCGGACTGGGCAAACGCCACTCAGGACTGGGGGTGTTTCACCACACGCACGCGCGGTTTGGCACACCCCTTCTGGCGACTGTGCTTATCGGCGTGGCGGTTATTTCGGGGGCTGTCTTGTTGCCGCTGTCTGATCTGGCAGAAACCACGTCAATACTACTATTGGCTGTATTTGTGTTGGTAAACGCCGCTCTGATTGCTATGAAGTTAAGACAGCCCGACGCCCCGTTCCGGGTGGCGATGGCTGTGCCTATATTCGGTCTGATCGCGGCACTGGCCGCGCTAACGGTGACAACAGGAGTCGGCCAATGACCCTATCTTTGATCCTGGCCTGTGTCTGGGCTCTGAGCGCCAATGTGCTGGCGATGCTGCCGAGCCGTGACAATTATTGGCGCGGTGCTTATGTGTTGATTGCCATTGGCATTCCTTTGTTGGGCTATGTCACCTATGAAAATGGCCCCTGGATTGGCCTGCTAGTGTTGGCTGCCGGCATGAGTGTACTGCGCTGGCCGGTGATTTATCTGGGCCGCTGGCTGCGAGCGCTGGCCCGCTAAGGAGTAGAGCTTTGGCCATCGTTGTTGTTCTCGTTTGTTTGATCGTCCCAATTATCGCTGGGTTTTACGCTGTACGAAATGGGATGCGCTGGGTTGTTCCAGTGCTGATCGCAGGGTTTATTGCGCTCATGATTTGGGCAATCTGGAAGGGCCAGAATGCGCAGGGCTGGGATGGGCTTGGCTATGCGTTGGTGGCGGCTTTTGTGGCGGCTCCGGCGATTTTGGGCACGGTGCTGGGTGGTTTGCTTGGCTGGTGGCGCAATCGCAAAGCCCTTGCAGCCGCCGGACTGCACAATTAGCACAGACCACATGAGAGATATGCCATCCCCCCGCGGAAAACTGACTCAAAACCGGCTGCTGGCTGATCTGACATGGCTGCGCGTCGGCGGACCTGCGGATTTTCTGTTTCAGCCAGCCGATATTGAGGATCTGGCCGACTTCCTTGCCGCTCTGGACCGGGATGTTGCCGTGTTCCCCATGGGGGTTGGATCAAATCTGATTGTGCGCGATGGCGGTTTGCGCGCCGTCGTGATCCGCATGGGGCGCGGGTTTAACGGGATTGAAGTATCGGGCAACCGTGTCACCGCTGGCGCTGCGGCGCTGGATGCACATGTAGCGCGCAGGGCAGCAGAAGCTGGCGTTGATCTGACCTTTCTGCGCACCATTCCCGGTGCGGTCGGGGGGGCAGTGCGGATGAATGCCGGCTGTTATGGCAGCTATACGGCCGATGTATTTGTTTCTGCCCAAGCGGTAACGCGCGAGGGCAAGATCGTGACGCTGTCGGCTGATGATCTGCAATTTCAGTACCGCCAAACCGATTTGCCCGAAGGCTGGGTGATCACGTCGGTCACATTGGAGGGGCCAACGGGCGATCCCGATGAATTGTCACAGCGCATGGATGCCCAGTTGGTAAAGCGTGATGAAACCCAACCCACCAAAGAGCGCAGCGCGGGCAGTACCTTTCGCAATCCGGCGGGATTCAGCTCAACCGGGCAGGCGGATGACGTGCATGACCTGAAGGCCTGGAAGGTCATTGATGACGCCGGAATGCGCGGTGCCACAAGGGGTGGCGCGCAAATGAGTGAGAAACACTCGAACTTCCTGATCAACACTGGCATGGCGACTGCCGCCGATCTGGAAGGTTTGGGCGAAGATGTGCGAAAAAGTGTTTTCCAAAACAGTGGCATAATGCTAAACTGGGAAATTATGAGGGTTGGTGAACCAGCCCCGACCGATCCGTGAGGCGGATTAACTAGAACAAGGCCGATAAACGGTCTGAAAATTTGAGGCACTAGGTGGGTATTTCGAGCAGAAAACCCCGAAAAGTGGCGGTGTTATTGGGTGGTCCTTCGTCTGAGCGCGAAGTGTCACTATCTACTGGACAGGAATGCGCCGCGGCATTGAGGGAAGCAGGCTGTGATGTGGTTGAGGTCGATGCTGATCTCGACCTTGCTGCACGTCTGATGGACATAAAACCTGATGTAGTCTTCAACGCCCTGCATGGCCGCTGGGGCGAGGATGGTTGCGTGCAGGGCCTGCTGGAATGGATGCAGCTGCCCTATACTCATTCAGGTGTGCTGGCCTCGGCGCTGGCCATGGACAAGCAAAAAACCAAAGAAGTGTTCCGTACTGCTGGCTTGCCGATCGTTGAAAGCGTTCTGGCACCGCGCGAGGTGGTGAAAACCCGCCATGTGATTGCGCCGCCCTATGTTGTTAAACCCAACAATGAAGGGTCATCCGTGGGCATCTATATCGTGCAGGACGCCGCCAATGGCCCGCCGCAATTGCCCGATGATATGCCCGAAACAGTGATGGTGGAAACCTATGCGCCAGGGCGTGAGCTGACCGCCACAGTGTTGGGCGATCGCGCGCTGACAGTCACCGATATCATCACCGATGGCTGGTATGATTACCACGCCAAATACGCCGCCGGTGGATCACGCCATGTGGTGCCTGCAGAGGTGCCGCAAGAAATTTTTGACGCCTGTATGCAGTATGCGTTGCGCGCCCACGAAGTGCTGGGATGCCGGGGCATGTCGCGCACTGATTTCCGCTGGGACGAGGCGCGAGGCATGGAGGGGCTTGTGCTGTTGGAGACAAACACACAACCCGGCATGACCCCCACATCCCTTAGCCCCGAGCAAGCGCAGGTGGTCGGCATGTCATTTCCCGAATTATGTAATTGGTTGGTAGAGGACGCATCATGCGACAGGTAAATCAGACACCCAAAAGCGATCCGGCTCCGTCGCGTTGGGCCTATCGGCTGGAACGGCTGATGCTGACGCCGATGTTTCGCAAGATCTTGAAGGTTGGTGTGCCATTTTGCCTGACCTTTGTGCTGGGCACGATCTATCTGGCCGACAAGGAGCGACAGCAAAAACTGGTGCTGGCCGTTGCTGATATGCGCCAACAGATTGAAACGCGGCCCGAATTCATGGTCAATCTTCTGGCCATTGAGGGCGCCAGCGTTGAAACTGAAAACCGCATTCGCGCCATTTTCCCCATCGAGTTTCCGGCCAGTTCCTTTGATCTGGAGCTGGATGACATCCGTGCGCTGATCGAAGGCCTGCCTGCGGTGGCCGATGCCGCTGTGCGCATCCGGCAGGGCGGTGTTCTGGTGGCCGAGGTCAGCGAGCGCCGACCAGTGGCGCTTTGGCGCACCCGTGAAGGATTGGGCATTGTTGATGTCGAAGGCATCGTTGTGGGGGATGTGGTCATGCGCAACGAACGCACCGATTTGCCACTTGTTGTGGGCAAGGGCGCTGATCGTGCCTTGCCCGAAGCCTTGTCAGTATTGCATGCCGCGCAACCCCTGTCGGGACGGGTCAAAGGCCTTGTGCGCATGGGCGAGCGACGTTGGGATGTGGTGCTGGATCGCGATCAGCGCATCCAACTGCCGGCCATCGGACCGGTGCGCGCATTGGAGCGCGTGATCGTGCTGAACCAGGTGCAGGACATGCTGGAGCGCGATCTGGTGGTCGTGGATATGCGGCTGGCGGAACGGCCAACCATACGAATGAATGAGGCGGCCATTGATGAATGGTGGCGTGTGACCAAATTGAGTGCAGAGGCAAACGGACAATGATCGAGCTCTATGACAGCCAGAGGGCGATGCGCAACATGCGCAAAGCGGCGATGCAACGCGGTGTGATCGCGGTTCTGGATGTGGGTACATCCAAAATTGCCTGCCTGGTTTTGCGCTTTGATGGCACCGATCGTCTGGCCGAGGCCGAAGGTATCGGCGCGTTGGCAGGGCAGGCGGGGTTCCGGGTGATTGGGGCCGCCACGACCCGCTCGCGCGGGGTGCGTTTTGGCGAAATTGACGCCATGCAGGAAACCGAGCGCGCCATTCGCACGGCCATTCAGGCCGCGCAAAAGATGGCCAATATCCGTGTCGACCATGTGATTGGCTGTTTCTCGGGGGCTGATCCGCGCAGCTATGGTCTGGCGGGCGAGGTGGATATCGAAGGGCAGGTGGTGACCGAACAGGATGTCAGCCGTGTGCTGAGCGCCTGTGATGTGCCTGATTACGGCATAGGCCGCGAAGTGTTGCATGCCCAGCCGGTGAATTTTGCGTTGGATCATCGCAGTGGAATGGGGGATCCGCGTGGCCAGATTGGTCAGGCGTTGTCGACCGATATGCACATGCTGACGGTGGATGCCAACGCGGTGCAGAATCTGGCGCATTGCGTGCGGCGCTGTGATCTGGAATTGGCGGGTCTGGCCAGTTCGGCTTATGTCTCCGGCATCTCGGCTATGGTCGAAGATGAGCAGGAATTGGGTGCCGCCTGTATTGATCTGGGGGGCGGCTCGGCTGGTGTTTCGATCTTCATGAAGAAACATATGATCTATGCCGACAGCGTGCGCATTGGCGGCGATCATGTGACGTCAGATATCTCAAAGGGATTGCAAATTCCGACATCTGTGGCCGAACGGATCAAGACATTTTATGGCGGCGTTGTTGCCACCGGCATGGATGACCGCGAGATGATCGAGATCGGTGCCGATACCGGGGATTGGCACCATGACCGCCGCTCTGTCAGCCGGGCCGAGCTGATCGGGATCATGCGCCCTCGGGTGGAGGAAATCCTGGAAGAAGTCCGGTCGCGGCTGGATGCCGCCGGATTTGAACACCTGCCCAGCCAGCAGATTGTGCTGACCGGTGGCGGCAGCCAAATTCCTGGTCTTGACGGATTGGCGAGCAAGATTTTGGGACAACAAGTGCGGCTGGGCCGGCCTTTGCGGGTGCATGGTCTTCCGCAAGCGGCAACCGGGGCGGGGTTTGCCTCGGCCGTGGGCCTTTGCCTCTTTGCTGCGAATCCTCAAGACGAGTGGTGGGACTTTGAAATCCCGGTTGATCGTTACCCGGCACGGTCGCTGAAGCGGGCCGTAAAATGGTTTAAGGACAACTGGTAACCCCAAGATGTGGTCAAATTGGCAAAATACCGCGTATAACGCCAAAAAAGTGGCCATATTTGGTATACAAATGCCAGTTTTTTGGTGACGCACAGGGACCATTTGGGTAAGAATGGTAGGGATTAACTAAATAATCAGCCTGCGCGGGCGGGCTTAACAAGCAGGCGGACAGACAGATGACATTGAACCTTACAATGCCGGGGCAAGAAGACCTCAAACCCCGGATCACCGTATTTGGGGTGGGTGGGGCCGGCGGTAACGCCGTCAACAACATGATCGAAAAAGAGTTGGAAGGCGTTGATTTCGTCGTCGCCAACACCGACGCGCAGGCGTTGCAGCAAAGCGATGCACCTCAGCGCATTCAGCTGGGCGTGAAAGTGACCGAAGGCCTGGGTGCCGGGGCGCGCCCAAGCGTTGGTGCAGCCGCCGCCGAAGAAAACATTGAACAGATCGTTGACCATCTGGCGGGGGCACATATGTGCTTTATCACGGCCGGCATGGGCGGCGGCACTGGCACCGGTGCGGCGCCAATCATTGCTCAGGCGGCCCGCGAATTGGGGGTTCTGACTGTTGGCGTTGTGACCAAACCCTTCCAGTTTGAAGGCGCCAAGCGGATGAAACAGGCCGAAGAAGGCGTGGAATCATTGCAAAAGATGGTCGATACGCTGATCATCATTCCCAACCAGAACCTGTTCCGGCTGGCCAACGAAAAAACCACCTTCACCGAAGCGTTCTCCATGGCGGATGACGTTTTGTATCAAGGTGTTAAAGGTGTCACGGACCTGATGGTTCGCCCCGGTTTGATCAATCTCGACTTTGCCGATGTCCGCGCGGTAATGGATGAGATGGGCAAAGCCATGATGGGCACCGGCGAAGACACCGGCGAAGATCGCGCCATTCAGGCCGCCGAGAAGGCCATCGCCAACCCACTGTTGGATGAAATCAGCCTGCGTGGCGCCAAAGGTGTTCTGATCAACATCACCGGCGGTCATGATCTGACACTCTTTGAACTGGACGAAGCCGCCAATCGCATCCGCGAAGAAGTGGACGCCGAAGCCAATATCATCGTCGGCTCCACCTTGGATGCCGCGATGGAAGGGGCGATGCGTGTCAGCGTTGTGGCCACGGGCATCGACGCCTCTGAAATCGTGCATGACATTCCGGTGCCTCGTCGCTCAATGGCGCAGCCGTTGCAGCCTGCATCCGTGCAGGAAGAAAGCGCAGAAGACGTTGCTGAGGTACCCGCTCCGATCGCGGCTGAAACCCGCGCTGAGCCATCGCTGTTCAATGACATCGACGCCGAGCGCGCCGCGATGGAAGATCAGATGGAAGACATCTTCGAGCCCGAAACTGTGCGTCGCGCGGAACCGGTTTTTGAGGATACATCGGATGACGTACCAGCCCCGGCCTATGTGCCGCGCATGGAAGAAACGCATGACGTTGCTGCCGCTCCTGAGGATGACATGGAAGGTTTTGTCGCGCCGCGCTCTCGCACTGCGGGCACCCCGTCACCCGAAGCGATGGCCCGTCTGAGTGCTGCCGTGGGCAAAGTTCCTGCCCGGCAGGCGCAACCACAAGCCGCTGAACCGCGCGCAGAGGATGCGGGTGAAAAACCCCGGTTTGGGATCAATTCGCTGATCAATCGCATGACCGGTCATGCCAGTGAAGCCGAGCAACCGGCCCCACGCCCGACACGGCAGCAGCCACCTGTCAGCACCCAATCGGCACAACCGGCCCCCATCGAATCGCAGGATACGGAAGAGGATCAAATCGAGATCCCGGCCTTTTTGCGCCGCCAAGCGAACTAAACAACAAAAAATTCTGTGTGAGGAAAGGCCGCTTTGTGTGGCCTTTTTTCATTTTAGAACAGTATTTTACACCAAGCAAAAACAGAGTCGGCAGGTTTATGCCTTTCTGTGACCAGTCATGTTTCAAGACGTTGCAAAGATTGAGTTGAGCCTTGGGCGGGCTGGCTCTAAATCTGGCGCACTTCCGGGCCTTAAGGGCTTGGTAACCAATTTAGCAAAGCTGACAGGCAAAACGTGCAAACAACGGTAACATCGCAGATTGAGTTTAACGGCGTCGGGCTGCATTCCGGCGTTGAAACCTGTTTGCGTATTCTGCCGGCTTTGCCGGGACGTGGAATTGTCTTTCGCCGCAGTGATGTAGATGCTGCCACCGCTGACATTCCGGCGCGCTGGGATCTGGTGAAGCAATCGCCTCTGTGCACCAAGCTGGTAAATGAACATGGGGTTTCAATTTCTACTGTTGAGCATGTGATGGCTGCCCTTATTGGGTGCGGTGTCCATAACGCCACAGTTGAAGTGAATGGCCCAGAAGTGCCTATTCTTGACGGCAGTTCCGCAGCTTTCGTGCGCGGCATCCTGTCCAAAGGCATCCGCCAGCTGGGCGCGCCTTTAAAAGCGTTGCGTCTGATTGACACGATCGAAGTGCAAAAAGGCGAGGCCTGGGCCCGTCTGATGCCGCATGACACGCTGCTGATCGAATTCAAGATTGAGTTTGAAGATGCCGCCATTGGTGAGCAGAAGAAACTGCTGAACATGTCCAACGGCAGTTTTGTGCGCGAGCTGTCCAACAGCCGCACCTTTTGTCGCAAGGCCGATGTGGATGCGATGCGTGCCAACGGGCTTGCCTTGGGGGGCACGTTGGACAATGCCGTGGTTGTTGATGGCGCCCAAGTGCTGAGTCCGGGCGGTTTGCGCCACCGGGATGAGGCGGTGCGCCACAAGATGTTGGACGCTTTGGGGGATCTGGCCCTGGCTGGCGCACCGATTCTCGGCCACTATCAGGGCTACCGTGCGGGCCATGCCCTGACCAATGATCTGCTGCGGGCGCTTTTTGCCACCCCACAGGCCTTTGAAGTGGTCGAATGTGACGCTGAAATCGCCGCGCGCCTGCCCGGTGCGGGCGTTCATTGGGGCGAAATCCCCAAAGTCGCGTAATCCATACCCAAGAATCATGCCAAAGGCGTTTTGCACCGGAAAATTCTGTGCTAGGACCATGGGATTACTTGGGGTAAAAATCTGCAAATTCGCATGAAGGTGAGTTCGAGCATGACAATAGGCAAGTCGCGGGCAACTGGTGTCAGTGCCTTAGTCATTTGCATCGCATTGGCGGCCTGTGGCGATAACAGCGCCGTGGAACGCGGTGATGTGGACTATGAACAATACACTGCCGAGCAAATTTTTGAACGCGCCGAATATGATCTGGCACAAAAAGATGCTGATCTAGCGGCGTCGGTGTTTGGCGAAGTGGAACGGCTTTACCCTTATTCTGAATGGGCTAAACGGTCTGTTATCATGCAAGCCTTCGCCTATCATCAGGCCAAGGATTATGAAAACAGCCGGTCAGCTGCGCAGCGGTTCATTGATTTTTATCCCACCGATGAAGATGCAGCCTATGCGCAATACCTGCTGGCCCTTAGCTATTACGATCAAATTGATGAAGTCGGCCGCGATCAGGGGCTGACCTTTCAGGCGCTGCAATCCCTGCGCGAGGTGATTGAGCGTTATCCCGATAGCGAATATGCCCGTTCATCGATTCTTAAGTTTGATCTGGCATTTGACCATCTGGCGTCCAAGGAAATGGAAATTGGCCGCTATTATCTGCGCGGTGATCATTTCCCGGCAGCCATTAACCGATTCCGTGTCGTGGTTGAGGACTTCCAAACCACATCACACACCGCCGAGGCGTTGCATCGTCTGGTTGAGGCGTATCTGTCGCTTGGCCTGGTCAATGAGGCCCAAACTGCGGGCGCCATTCTGGGCCACAACTTCCAAAGCACCGAATGGTACGAGGACAGCTATAAACTGCTGACCGGGCAGGGGCTGACCTTGCAGGCCAAAGGTGACAATTGGCTGCGTCAGATTTACCGGCAGATGTTGCAGGGCCGTTGGCTCTGATTTTGGGGTAAGGGGGCGTTATGCTCAGAGGCCTCACCATCCGCGATATGCTGATCATCGACCAGCTTGAGCTGGAGGTGCAGCCCGGGTTGAATGCGCTGACCGGCGAAACCGGGGCTGGAAAATCTATTCTTCTGGACAGTTTGGGGTTTGTGCTGGGGTGGCGTGGCCGTGCCGAACTTGTGCGTTCGGGCGCCGAGCAGGGCGAAGTCACTGCCTGGTTTGATTTGCCACCCGGTCACCGCGCGCGTGCCGTATTGGCCGAGGCCGGATTACCCCAGGACGATGAGCTGATTCTGCGTCGTATCAACAGCCGCGACGGGCGCAAAACGGCTTGGGTCAATGACCGGCGTTGCTCGGGCGAAGTGCTGCGCCAACTGTCAGAAACCTTGGTTGAGCTGCATGGCCAACATGATGATCGTGGTCTGTTGAACCCACGCGGGCACCGGTCTTTGTTGGATGTTTTCGGCGGGCATGAGGCCAAGATTAACGCCACCCGAACGGCCTGGCGCAGCCGTGCTGCGGCCCGCAAGGCGCTGGACGCCGCCGAGGCGGCCTTGGCCCAGATGCGCGCGGACGAAGAATTTCTGCGTCATGCGGTGGGCGAATTTGATGCGCTGGACCCGCAACCGGGAGAAGATGAGGCACTTGATAGCCGCCGCCGTCTGATGCAAGGCGCGGAACGCATGCGCGAGGATGTCGCCAAAGCACAGGCGGCATTGGGCCATGACGGGGCCGAAGGCGCGGCAGGTGATGCGATGCGGTGGCTCGAATCGGTGGCCCAATCCGCAGAGGGGCATCTGGACCCGCCGATTGCTGCCATTGGGCGCGCATTGGTTGAATTGGACGAGGCCACAAGCGGCGTGGCACAGGCGTTGGACGTATTGGCCTTTAATGCCAGTGAGTTAGAGGAGGTCGAAGAGCGTCTGTTTGCGATCCGGGCCTTGGCGAGAAAACATGAAACCTTGCCAGATGACCTGGCCAAATTCTGCGAAGGGCTGCGTGCCAAGCTGACGGCGTTGGATCAGGGCGAGGGCAACATTGCTGAATTGCAGGCCGATCTGGCCCTGGCTGAGGCCGAATATACGCGCGCAGCAGAGGCATTGGGCAAGGCCCGCCGGAAATCTGCGCTCGCTTTGGACAAGGCAATGATGCGCGAACTTGCCCCCCTAAAGATGGAGCGCGCTGTGTTTGAGACAGTGTTCGGCACCGCGGAACCGGGGCCAGAAGGCATGGATGAGGTCACATTCTGTGTGGCCACAAACCCCGGTGCATCCTCCGGACCGTTGAACCGGATTGCCTCTGGCGGGGAATTAAGCCGGTTCTTGCTGGCGCTCAAAGTGTGCCTCACGGGCACAGATGCTGGTGTCACCTTGATCTTTGACGAGATTGACCGCGGCGTTGGCGGGGCCACAGCCGATGCCGTGGGCCGCCGTCTGGCGCAACTGGCTGATAAGGGGCAGGTGTTGGTTGTCACCCATTCGCCGCAGGTGGCGGCGCGTGCCGGGCATCACTGGCGCGTGGAAAAACGGGTTGAGAAGGGGCAAACGCTCTCTTCTCTCAGTGTTTTGTCGAATCAGGCGCGCGTGGATGAAATTGCCCGAATGCTGTCAGGTGATACAATCACAGACGCCGCCCGCGCCGCCGCTGAGACGCTGATTGCCGGGTAATAAGCCCTGATTCCAGGCGGAACCAGCGGCTTGTCTTAGCGCAACGCAAGCAGGTGAGCGTCAGTTCACCGGGGGCACAAGTTTGCCAGGGTTCATGATGTTATCAGGGTCAAGCGCGCGCTTGAGTGTGCCCATCATCGCCCAAGCCCCCCCATGTTCTTGTGCCATATACTCCAATTTTCCCATGCCTATGCCATGTTCACCGCTCGAGGTACCGCCCAGTGACAACGCCAATTCCACCATCCGACTAGAGGCCGCTTTGGCGCGGGCAACCTCATCTGCATCCGTTTCGTCGATCAGCAGGACCGCATGAAAATTGCCATCGCCCACATGGCCCAAAATAGGGCCGGTCAGATTGGAATGGGCCAGATCGCTACGGGTTGTTTCAACGGCTTCGGCCAGACGGGAAATGGGGACACATATATCGGTGACGATGGCACGCGCGCCGGGACGCAGTTGAAGAATAGCGTGATAGGCGTTGTGACGCATCGCCCAGAGCGCATTTCGGTCTTCAGTTTTGGTGGCCCAAGAAAATCCCTGGCCTTCATGTTCGGCAGCAATCTGGCCAAAGATTGCGCTTTGATCTGCCACGGTGGCCTCAGTGCCATGAAATTCAAGTAATAGGTGAGGTTTGACAGGTAACTTACTGCTACTATAGCTATTTACAGCAATGACACTGTCGCTATCCATCAGCTCGATACGCGCCAGCGGCAGGCCCATTTGTATGGCGTCCATGGTTGCTGCAACTGCATCATTGACGCTGGCAAAGGCGCAGACCGCGCTTGAAACTGCCTCTGGCGTGCCTTGCAATCGCAGGGTCAGCTCGGTGATCAGCCCCAATGTGCCCTCCGCCCCGACAAACAACCCCGTGAGGTCATACCCCGCAGATGATTTGCGTGCACGGGTGCCAGTGCGGATCACCTCGCCCGAAGCGGTCACCACTTCCAGTGCCAGAACGCTATCGCGCATGGTGCCATAGCGCACGGCCGTGGTGCCGCTGGCGCGGGTTGAGGCCATGCCGCCAATCGAGGCATTGGCACCGGGATCTACCGGAAAGAACAGCCCAGTGGCGCGCAATTCTTCGTTCAATGCTTCGCGGGTGACACCCGGTTGCACGGTCACATCCTGATCGCCCGGACGGATGTTCAAAACCCGGTTCATGTGCTGGAAATCCACGCATATGCCGCCACGCACTGCTTGGGCCTGTCCCTCCAGAGAGGTGCCCGCCCCCCAACCCACCACCGGACATTTATGGCGCGCACAAATGGAGACAATCTGCATGACGTCTTCGGTTGAGCGGGGATAAGCCACAGCATCTGGGGGCATCAGGGGGAAATGGGTTTCACTACGGCCATGAGCCGTGAGTTCGGACTTGGAGAGGGTTACGCCTTCGCCTAGAACTGCACAAAGCTCTGCGATTGCATCATTGATGCCCATGTGTGGCCTTTCATTGCCTGTTCTATTCATGAGACTATGCGATGAAGCGCCAATGGAAAAGAACGCGCTTGAGAAAGGTAAAAGCAACAGATGGCCAACCCCGATCCATCATTGTTGAGGCAGAAATGGCAGGCCGCCTGCGATGGAGTGAAACGCGCGTGGTCAATGCTGCTGAAACGCGGCCCAAGTCAGATCCAGTTTTGGTTCATAGCACTGCTTATCGGTATTGCGGCAGGATTTGCCGCTTTGGGGTTTCGCAAGGGTATTTCCGCAGTACAGGCCTGGGCGTATGGCACCGATGATGTTGCGGGGATTCAGGCCTTTGCCGGAATGCTGCCGTGGTATTGGTTGTTGATCATTCCAATTCTGGGCGGCTTGGCGGTGGGGCTCATTTTGCATTGGTTCACGCCTGGTGGGCGGGTGCGGGCGGTTGCGGATGTGATTGAGGGCGCTGCGTTGAAAGAAGGCCGGGTAGAGATACGCGAGGGGGTGGCGTCTGCCTTTGCCTCGATGATCACTCTGGGCACTGGGGGGTCATCGGGCCGCGAGGGGCCGGTGGTACATATCGCTGGAGTCATCTCAACCTGGATCAGCAATCGGATAATGGCGGATGGTATCACCGGGCGCGATCTGCTTGGATGTGCCGTGGCTGCGGCGGTGTCGGCGTCTTTCAATGCCCCGATTGCGGGGGCCATTTTTGCGCTGGAAGTGGTACTGCGCCATTTTGCTGTGCATGCATTTGCGCCGATTGTGATTGCCTCGGTCGCGGGCACGGTGATCAACCGGCTGGAATTCGGCGATGTGACCGAGTTTACCTTGCCTGTGGCCAGTGCGCTGGAGTTTTATGTGGAATTGCCAGCCTTCCTGATCTTGGGGCTGTTGTGCGGCTTGGTGGCCACGTTGCTGATGCAAGCGATTTTCCTGACCGAGGATATCGCCAGCCATTGGCAGGACCGATTGTCGATCCCGCGTTATCTGCGCCCTGCCATGGCCGGTGCATTGCTGGGGGGCATGGCGATCTGGTTTCCCCATATCATCGGCGTGGGCTATGAGACGACCTCGGCGGCGCTGACCGGCCAGCTGGTGCTTCATGAAGCGGTGGTTTTTACCATTCTTAAGGTGGCGGCTGTGGCCATCACCTTTGGCGGGCGCATGGGCGGAGGGGTGTTTTCGCCCTCGCTTATGGTGGGGGCGCTGACCGGGCTGGCCTTTGGGCTGATTGCCACGGGGGTCCTTCCTGATGTGTCCGGCTCTAGCACGCTCTATGCGCTGGCAGGCATGGGGGCGGTGGCCGCTGCTGTCTTGGGCGCGCCCATCTCCACGACTTTGATTGTGTTTGAAATGACGGGTGATTGGCAAACCGGCCTTGCGGTGATGGTCGCGGTGTCGATGTCGACAGCTTTGGGATCGCGGCTGGTACGACGGTCGTTCTTTTTGACGCAGCTGGACCGGCGCGGCACACGGTTGGCGGCGGGGCCACATGCGTATCTGCTGGGGATGTTCCGCGTGGCCAAGCTGATGCGCGCCATGGATGATGACGGCGCCGCTGACAAGGAGCGCTGCTGGGAAATGATCGGGGATGGTATCTATGTGGATGGCAACGCCACACTTGAGGCGGCGATGCCGATCTTTGATCGCACCCCGGTGCCGTTTATTCCGGTGGTGACACTCACTGGCGAAGATCTGTCACCCGAACTTTGGGGCGCATTGTTTCATGTGGATGCGCTCAAAGCGTACAACCATGCACTGGCCGCGGTGTCTGAGGAAGAACACAGCTGAACAAGTGACATTATTTTGGGGCGCAGGTCTTGGCAGGCGGGCGTTCAGACCCGCTCAACTGCCAGATAATCGCCGGGCGTGAAGGCGATGTGTTCCTTGATGCGGGCCGCGGCCTCAATCGGGGATTCATAGCTCCAGCCGACGTTTTCCAGGGTTTGGCTTTTGGTGACGATAGAGAAATAGCTGGCATCCCCTTTCTTGGGGCAATGCGTAACAAGGTCAGTGGCATCTAAAAACGCCATGGCAATATCGTTGCGCGGGAAATAGACCACGTCCCCATGGCCCGGTTCGCTGAGCACCAGCGCATTTTTGCTTTCGGCCAGAACGGCCCCACCGGCACGCACCACCCAAGTACCGGTTGCTTTGCGTATCTCAATGTTAGCCATGGTGGCGTCCTTTTCGTTTGTTGGTTGTCAGATGCCCCGGCTGTGGCGCGTGATCATCGACACCCATATTCCAAGAAGTACACCGTTGTATACAAACGTGATGTCGCAGGGGCAACAGATCACAGGGGCCGAGTGGCCTGCTCCAGCCAGTCACGCGTTTTGGGTGAGACAAGCGGGCCGATCTTATCCATACATGTGGCGTGATAGAGGTTCAACCAGTCGCGTTCCCCTTGTGACAGCAGATCAGTCTCAATCAGGCGCTGGTCAATCGGCGCAAAGCTGATGGTTTCAAAATGCAACTTACCGGTTTGCTCCCCTTGGGGCTGGGGATTGGCCTCTTGTATCACCAGCAGATTTTCGATGCGGATGCCAAAAGCGCCTTCGCGGTAATACCCCGGCTCGTTGGATACGATCATGCCCTGTTCAAGGGGCACTTCGGACACGCGGCTCAGGCGCTGTGGGCCCTCATGTACGCACAGGTGAACCCCCACGCCGTGACCCGTGCCATGGCCGTAATCCTGATCGTTGAGCCATAGCGGATAGCGCGCCAATACGTCCAGATCACGCCCGGCCAACCCCTTGGGCCAGCGCACGCGGGACATGGCGATCATGCCTTGCAGAACACGGGTGAAGCAGCTGCGTTCCTCAGCGCCCACTTTGCCCACGGGCAGGGTGCGCGTGATATCGGTGGTGCCGTCCAGATATTGCCCGCCGCCATCCAGCACCAGTAGATCACCATCACTGAGCGTGCGATTCGAGCTTTGCGTGACACGGTAATGGGCAAGCGCGCCATGTGGCCCGGCCCCGGCTATGGTGTCAAAACTGATGTCCAGCAAATGACCTGTGGCGCGGCGGTATGCCTCAAGTTGGCGCACCACGTCAATCTCGGTGATGGTGCCGGGGGAATGTTGATCAAACCAAAACAGGAGCTCGCATAGCGCCGCCCCGTCGCGCAGGTGTGCGGTGCGGGTGGCGGTGATTTCGGCATCAGTTTTGCAGGCCTTGGGCAGGATACATGGGTCTTGCCCCCAGATGTGGGTCACGCCGGCTTCGTCCAGTTGTTGCACCACCCACAGCGGTACCGAGGCCTTGTCCAACCGCACCGGTCCGGTCAGGCTTTGCAGACCGGGGGCAAAGGCGTTGGGCGGGCGGATTTTGATGTCATTGCCCAGATGTGCCCTGAGCGTGTCATCCACTTTGCCGGGGTCGGTGAACAGAGTCAGCCGACCCGTGTCATGCAGAATCGCAAAAGCATGGGCGACAGGATTGCGCGGGATGTCGCGCCCGCGAATATTCAGCAACCACGCGATGGAATCGGGCAGGGTGATCACGGCGCATTCGTGACGGTAGTTTTTTAGGTCCTGCGCCAGAAGGGCGCGTTTTTGCGAGTGGGTTTTCCCTGCTAATTCAGATGGGTAAGGCGTTATTGCCCCTTGGGGTGGCTCGGGCTGATCGGGCCAAATTTTGTCAATCAAGTTCTGGGTCGATACTAGGGATATGCCGCTGCCCACCAGTGCAATTTCCAAGGTTTCAATCTGTTCGGGCGTATAAACCCACGGATCAAAACCGATTTTGCCACCATCCGGCAAGGCGTCTTTCAGCCAATCGGCGGGTTTCACCTCGGGCCAGTCCACGGGGGTGAAATGATGCGTGTCCACTTGCGCCTTGACCTGCACACGGTAGCGACCATCGACAAAGACGCCTGCACGATCGCTCAACGCAATGCAAAACCCAGCCGAGCCAGTGAACCCGCTCAACCAGGCCAGCCGGTCATCGCGCGGGGCAACATACTCGCCCTGATGCGCATCGGCGCGTGGCACCATAACACCTGACAGCCCTTGTCGTGTCATGACCTCTCGCAGCATGGCAAGGCGCGGGGGCCCCTGATCGGGCGAGGCGGTATCGGCAAAGCTCTGAAACATGTTAAATTTCCTCTGTCGGCAGGGCAATTCTGAGGGGGGAGAAAACCCGTTTCCCCGCGCGAAGGCAACAAGAGATTTATCGAGAGATTCCTGCTACATTTGGTCAATAAAGGAGAATTTGAGCGATGAACACGAGCAAACAGAATTTTGCAGATTTGGAAAAAAACGGCTGGTCAGAACCAGAAACGGCGAAATCTTACGCCATGAATTTTGCCAAAGCAGCAGAGTATAGTGTCCCGATTATGGTGGATATGGTCCGGGCTGGTTCGGGATCTTCGGTGTTGGACTTATGTTGTGGACACGGTATTTTGGCAGCCGAGGCCGCAGCGCGAGGCGCATCTGTCACTGGTGTGGATTTCTCACCCGCGATGCTCGAGTTGGCGCGTGTCAGAGCACCCGATGTTTCGTTCATGCAAGGTGATGCGATGGATCTTGCATTTGCAGAGAACAGTTTTGATGCGGTTGTTATCGGGTTTGGCATCCCACATGTGCCAGACGCGCCACGAGTATTTGCCGAGGCGTTTCGTGTGCTCAGGCCGGGGGGGCGACTGGCGTACTCGGTTTGGCAGAACAGCGCAGGTGCGATGAGTTACACGTTCAAAGCAATTGCTGATCACGGAGCTGTGGATATATCCCTTCCGCCCGGACCAGGGGCACATGAGTATGCGGATGAGGTGCGGGCAAGAGAGGCCTTGCGCGATGCGGGTTTCTTGGATGTTTCATTTACCGAAGTGGATAGCTATTGGCGTGTGGACACCCCAGATCAGGTCGTGCAGTTTTTTGAACAAGGTACTGTAAGGGGCGGGGCGTTGTTGCGCTTACAGCCCCCCGATGCCAGACAGGCCATCCTAGATTCAGTTACGGAAATGGTGCTGACGCATCACGGTCAGGGGCCGGGGTGGGATGTGCCATTGCCATCGGTGGTGGTATCGGCACGCGTGCCTTAGCTGGCCCGACGGATCCCCATAACGCGCGCTCTTGCACGTGGATCGCTGTCAAACAATGCGGCCAGTTGCTCGGTCATGGCACCTGCCAACTGGTCAACATCCGTGATCGTCACCGCGCGTTCGTAATAGCGCGTGACGTCATGTCCGATGCCAATGGCCAGCAGTTCAACCTGTTTACGTTTTTCGACCATGCCGATCACATCGCGCAGGTGTTTTTCCAGATAATTCGCGGGGTTAACCGACAATGTTGAATCGTCCACCGGTGCCCCGTCCGAGATCACCATAAGAATTTTGCGGGCCTCGCGGCGGGCCACTGTGCGTCGATGTGCCCATTCCAGGGCTTCGCCGTCGATGTTTTCTTTCAACAAGCCCTCTTTCATCATCAAGCCAAGGTTTTGGCGTGTCCGGCGCATAGGCGCGTCGGCCGATTTATAGATGATGTGGCGCAGGTCGTTCAGGCGGCCGGGCAATTGGGGGCGGCCCTCATTCAGCCAGTCCTCGCGGGATTGGCCACCTTTCCAGGCGCGGGTGGTAAAGCCAAGGATTTCCACCTTGACCGAGCAGCGTTCCAACGTGCGCGCCAGAACATCGGCGCAGATCGCAGCAATGGAAATCGGGCGCCCGCGCATCGAGCCGGAGTTGTCCAGCAACAGCGTCACAACCGTGTCGCGGAATTCGGTGTCTTTTTCGACCTTGAAGCTGAGCGGGGTCGTGGGGTTGGCCACCACGCGTGCCAGACGCCCGGCATCAAGCATGCCTTCCTCAAGATCAAACTCCCAAGCCCGGCTTTGTTGCGCCTGAAGGCGGCGTTGCAGCTTGTTCGCCAGACGGCTGACGGCGCCCTTCAATGGCTCCAACTGTTGATCCAGATAGGCACGCAGGCGTTCCAGCTCGATTGGCTCGGCGAGGTCTTCGGCAAAGATTTCCTCATCGTAGTCAGTTGAATAGACGCTATAATTCGGGTCGGCATCGGACACCGGCTGAGGCGTCGGTGGCTCGAGCGGGGCTTCGCCTTCGGGCAGTTCCTGTTCTTCGCCTGCGTCCTGATCCGCCATGTCATCGGTGCTGACCTGCGCCTGTGCCGCATCTTGCTGATCCTCCTGAGATTGCTCAGGGTCGGCGTCGGCTTCACTCTCTTCGCTGTCATCCTGACCGGCGCTGTCGGGATCTTCCTGCTCTTCGGTGCTATCGTCGCCTTCGTTTTCGTCCTCGTCATCCAGCGCATCAGGATCTTCGCCCAGCTGATCGCCATACCCCAGATCGTCGATGATCTGGCGCGCGAATTTGGCAAAGGCTGATTGATCCGAGAGGGTCTCTTGCAAATCCTCCAGCGTGCCGCCGGCTTGTTCTTCGATGAACCCCTGCCACAGATTCATGACGTTTTCGGCCCCTTCGGGCAAATCACGCCCGGTGGCCAGATGACGGATCATGTATCCGGCGGCGACGGGCAGGGGGGCCTCTGAGGCGTCCTTGATCTCGCCATAGCCCAGGCGCTGTGCTTCGGCGCTGATTTTCACGTCGATATTAGAGGCTGTACCGGGCATATCGCGCGCGCCCATAGCCTCGCAGCGGGCGGTTTCCATCGCCTCATAGAGATCACGCGCCATTTCGCCCGATGGGTTATATTTCGTATGGGTTTTGGCGTCGTGGTACTTGTGACGCAATGCCAGTGCATCCGCGGTGCCGCGGGCCAGCAGAACTTCGTCCCGAGTCATTCGCCGGCTAACCTGTGGCAGGCGCATGGCATCACCCGACACGCCCGAGGGATCAACCGAAAATGTGACCGACAATTCCGGATCGTCGGCCATCACTTTGGTGGCCTCAGCGAGGGCCTTTTTGAACGGATCAGCAGGGTTATCGGTGGGTTTGTTCATCAGGTTAATGTTTGCCAAAACTTCTTATCGGATTTGAGCTCTTCAAATTGTTCTTCAACATCTCTGAAAATCTCAGGGTGTTTGCGAAATATGGAGGCCCGCTCACTTCTTAGTAAATACAGCATAATTTGTTGTCTTGCATATTCGACTAGAACCGCAACGAAGCCAAATCCAAATGCAGCCCAAACTGGAGCGCTGAAAGAGTAGTACGACACACACCCAAGCACGATTCCGGGGGCAAACAGTTTTACAAACCACCACTCGCGATGCTTGGCAATCGCTACGCTTAAGTCGACTGCAGCCGAAGTTGCTAGCTCCTCCTTGTTCACCCCAAGCTCACACTTGCTGCACTTTCCGGCAGCTCTTCGTCAAAGCAGCGCTGGTAAAATTCGGCCACGGTCTGGCGCTCCAGCTCGTCGCATTTGTTTAGGAAGGTTAGCCGGAACGCATAGCCCACATCGCGGAAGATTGTGGTGTTTTGCGCCCATGAGATCACGGTGCGGGGGCTCATTACGGTGCTCAGCTCGCCGTTCATGAAGGCGGTGCGTGTAAGGTCCGCTACTGTCACCATCTGGCTGACGGTTTTGCGGCCTTCAGCATTGTTGAACGTCGGGTTTTTCGCCAGCACAATGTTGGTTTCCGCATCATGTGACAGATAGTTCAGCGTGGCCACAAGGCTCCACCGGTCCATCTGGCCCTGGTTGATCTGTTGGGTGCCGTGATACAGCCCCGTGGTATCACCAAGGCCAACGGTGTTGGCGGTGGCGAACAGGCGGAAACACGGGTTCGGTGTGATCACTTCGTTCTGGTCCAGCAGCGTCAGTTTGCCATCGGCCTCTAGTACACGCTGGATCACAAACATCACGTCAGCACGCCCGGCGTCATATTCATCAAACACAATTGCAGTGGGGTTGCGCAGCGCCCAGGGCAGGATGCCTTCGTGGAATTCGGTGACCTGTTTGCCGTCCCGCAGTTTGATGGCGTCTTTGCCGATCAGATCAATCCGGCTGATATGGCTGTCCAGGTTCACCCGCACACAAGGCCAGTTCAGCCGAGCTGCAATCTGTTCAATGTGGGTGGATTTGCCGGTGCCATGATAGCCTTGGATCATCACCCGGCGATTATGGGAAAACCCTGCCAGAATGGCCATCGTGGTATCGCGGTCAAACTTGTAGGTGCTGTCAAAATCGGGCACACGCGATGTCCGCTCGGCAAAGCCTTTGACGGACATATCGCTGTCAATTCCAAACACTTCGCGCACCGAGATGTCTTCGGTTGGTTTGGCGTTAATATCAATGGTTCCATCAGCCATTTGGATCGTCCTTCGGTCGGGCATGCAAATTTCGTTTTGTGGTGCAACATATCGCGGGAAAGGGCAAGGGGAAGGGGAAGTTTTGCTGGTCCTATGCAAAAACTGCTTTATGGATTGAGGGGCGTTGTATTGATTGGGCCGATGTCAGACCTCAAAGACATAGAAAATCTGATTGCACGAGTGGCATTGCGGGACCGCGCGGCCTTTGGTGAGCTGTACACCCGCACCTCTGCGAAACTTTTTGGTGTGGTGCTGCGTGTCTTGGACAACCGGGCCGAAGCCGAAGATGTGATACAGGATGCCTATGTGAAAATCTGGCGGAATGCCGGGCGATACACTCAAAACGGCTTTAGCCCAATGACGTGGTTGATCACCATTGCGCGCAACACGGCGATTGATGCCAGACGGCGTAAGACGCGCACAGATGTGCAAAGTGATGCGATGCTGGAACAGGTGGCAGATTCTGCGCCGGGGCCAGAGGCCGCAGCGATTGCGGCCTCGGATCGTGCTGCACTGGGCAGTTGCCTGGATGAACTGCAACAGGTCCGTGCCGAGGCCGTGACCCGCGCCTATCTAGAGGGTGACAGCTATGCCGATCTGGCGGCCCATTTTGATGTACCGCTGAATACGATGCGAACCTGGCTGCGCCGCAGCCTGTTGAAACTGAGGGAGTGCCTGACGCGATGAGCGACGCGCCGGATCATAACGACGACCGCGCCTTGGCTGGCGAATATGCTTTGGGGCTATTGCCTGACGCTGAGCGGGATGCGTTTGAGGCGCGGTTGGCTGCTGAGCCGAAGCTGCGGGCATTGTACCGCCTGTGGTCAGAAGATTTTGCGCGTCTGGCTGAGGACATCACACCAATAACGCCACCGGCAGAGGTCTTTGAGAAAATTGAGGCGCGTATACATGGCGCGCCCGACACGCCTGGATTGCTGAGCATGTTGCGGGTTTGGTTCCTGTCAGGGGTGGCCGTGGCCGGATTGGCGCTGGTGCTGGTGTTTGGCACTGATATGTTCCAGCGGGGCCCGCAGATGCCTGCCAGCCCCGCATATGTGGCCGAGATTGCCGCCCAAGACCGCAGTTTGGTGGTGCAAGCCGCCTATGATGCGCAATCCGGGCATTTGCATTTTCAGCGCGAGGTGGGCGAGGCGCATAGTGGACGTTCACTGGAGTTGTGGTTGATCGTGGGTGAAAACGCACCTGTGTCATTGGGGATTTTGTCGGGCGGGGGGCATACTGTTCTGGCGCTGGATGATGCACATCGCGCTGTGCTTGAAGGCGCTGTTCTGGCGATCACAGATGAGCCTGAAGGCGGCTCGCCCAGCGGTGCACCAACAGGGGCTGTGCTGGGGGTCGGGGCGATTTCCAATAGCTGAGCCAAAAATAAAATAAAAAATTTTGAAACTTCCTCAAACGGCCTGCGTGAGTACAGGCAGATCAGGCGATTTCGTCTGGCACCAACGAGGAGAAAAAACATGTTTCGCACCAAAGATTATGCTACTGCCGCCATTTTGTACTCTGCCGCAGCCCTGATGTTGGCCGCTGGGCCAGCGCTGGCTGGCAACCCGATGGTGGGTGGTGCTGCAATGTATGAGGACAAAAACATTGTCGAAAACGCGGTGAATTCGGCCGATCACACGACGTTGGTGGCCGCTGTTCAGGCCGCCGGGCTGGTAGAAACCCTGCAAGGCGAAGGACCATTTACAGTGTTCGCACCGACCAACGCGGCGTTTGACAAGCTGAAGGCGGGCACCGTCGAGGCGCTGCTGGAACCCGGCGCCAAGGATCAGCTGACCAAAATCCTGACCTGCCACGTGGTGGGCGCTGACGCTATGTCGACGGCCATCAAAGGTATGATCGACGATGATGGTGGCGCGCATGTTGTGCCCACTTTGGGCGGGTGCATGCTGAACGCCACCTATGACGGTGACAAGATCATGTTGGAAGACGAACAAGGCCGGGTGATCAATGTCACCATCGCTGATGTCGATCAATCCAACGGCGTCATTCACGTTATTGACCGGGTGATTTTGCCAAAGATGTAACGATTGTAACGTGAATTTGCGGGGCTGTTTCTTGTGCGGCGGCCCCGCATCCTCCATCTTCATATGCACAAGGTCTCGGATTTGAACCAAGGCAGATGAGGGGATCAAAACAATGAAAAGACGGTATTTTATTGCGAGCATTCTGGGCGCAGGAACCGCCCTGACGCTGGCGCGCTCCAACATGGTTGCGGCCTCAGGTGGGCGTTTTGAAGTGACCCGCACGGACGCTGAATGGCGCGCTTTGCTGAGCAAAAAACAATATGCGGTGATGCGCGAAGAAAGCACCGAGCGCGCAGGGTCGTCGCCCTTGGACAAGAATTACAAGTCGGGGATCTATCATTGCCGCGGCTGTGATCTGGCGCTGTATTCGTCCGAGCACAAATTTGACAGCGGCACGGGTTGGCCCAGCTTTTATCAATCATTGCCAGGCTCGATCGAGACCAAGGATGACCGCAAGTTGTTTTCGGTTCGCACCGAGTGCCATTGCCGCCGCTGTGGCAGCCACCTGGGTCATATCTTTGATGACGGGCCGGCACCTACCGGAAAGCGCCATTGTTTGAATGGAGTTAGCCTGGTGTTTAAATCCGCCTGATTGATCAGGCCTTCGAAAAGGGGCACTGCGTACAAGCACGCCACCTTTGTTCTATTTGAAACTTTTGCTGACCTTGATCTGCTCCCAGGCCCAGACCACCTGTTGCAATTGCTCTTCCTGAGAGCGATCCCCGCCGTTGATATCGGGGTGCAGCACTTTGATCAGTGTTTTATAGGCCTGACGGATTTCGGCCTTGGTCCAATGATCTTCGGCTTCCAGAATATCCATGGCTCGGCGTTCGGTGGGGGGTAGTTTGCGTTTGCCCTGCCGACCTTTGCCGGGGTTTTGCGTGGCATTGACGCCCAATACCTGATGCGGGTCTTCGATGCCCAGTCGGGCCCAGGCGCGCGCTTCGGGATCGGAAAACGCCTTGGTCTCGCGCTCCCACACTTTGTCCTTGGACATCTGGGCATTCAGTTCGGCCTCGGTGGTGCCGTCAAAGAAATTCCACTTCAGGTTATACTCGCGCACATGGTCTTTGCAGAACCACAGAAAGTCATCCAAAACATCTGGTGCACGGGGCGCGCGAAACTTGCCGTCCTCGGTGCAACCCTCGTGTTGGCATTGACGAGTCGAGGTCTCAGACTCGCCCGACATTCCACGTCGACCACGCGGTTTATTCTTCTTGGCAGAAGACACGGACATATCAAATCCGAATGGGTCTGACTTGGACATGAGACTTACCTCTTTCGACTCGAAGGAGAGAGTTTAGGCTAAATCACCACGATTAGAAGGGGGTGGAGAAAATAATTATGGAAAACCCAAGCGCCCTGCAATTTGCGGCAAAGGCGCGGGTTAGACGGGTCGCGGAGTGTCATCGGTCTCAATCTTGCGGGGGCCTTCGTTGGCAGAGCTTTCCGGCGTATCCTGCACTGGCGTATCTGCGTCATTGAGAGGCGCGGGGTGGTGCGGCTCAATCAGAGCAGAGGGCGGCTCGGAGAGATTGAGAGTTTCGGGTTGAGTTTCGGGGAGGGTGTCGTCGATTGCCCGGCGAAACACCAAAACGGAGCGATAGACCATATGTGTAGACGCCAAGCCCTGGCGTTCTTCGCTGGGCAAGATGTCTGAGCGTTGATACTCCCAGCCCTCTGCGCCCATGTCGTTCATCAGCAGTTCCAGAGCATGGGCAAAGCGCGCCTCGGGCCCTTTTATGCCCGCTGTCTTGCGCCCTTTTGAGGGGGCCGGGCAAACCTTGTATTCATACCGAGTCATCTTGAAACTGTCCCATGGCTGATGCGCGGGGCATCCTACTCATGCTGGGCGTCAGCGCAAGGGTTGGTTGGCGGTGGCGTTACTCTGCCGTAACGTATTGGGCGCTCAGATGTCCCATGCCCTTGAGCAAGCGGTTGGCGATCAACGCGCCAGCGGCCATGGCAGCCAACGTCAGCAAGGCGGCCACAGACAAAGTCGGGATACCCGACAGCCCGGCACCTACAGTGCACCCGCCTGCCAGCACGCCGCCCAAGCCCATCATTGTGGCGCCCGCCAGATAGCGCCCGGTTTCGCGCGGCGAGGTGAAGCTTTGCCATACAAACTGGCCGCGCAGCAGTGCGGCGATCAACGCGCCCGCCAACGTGCCGCCAATCAGACCCACGCCAAAGCCGGGGCTGATGGAGGTGGAGGCGATCGTATAAAACAGCGTGTCCGAGAAGGGCGCGGTGAAAGACAGGCTTTCCATCACGATCGGGTCGAAATCGTCATAAAGGACAAACCCGGTTCCAACCCAACCCAGCGGGACAAGGGCGCCCAGCAGCGCCGCAAGCCCCAAAAGACCAGGGTGGTTGCCCGAGCGGAGTGCGATAAACAATGCCCCAATGGCAAGAAGGCCGGCCCAGATCATTGGGGCACCGGGAAGTGCCGCGCTCTCAAGTGGAACGGTGAATGATCCCAATCCGGTGCGAATTGGCGCCAGCACACCTTTGAGAGTGGCGTGTGCGGCAAAGGCAAAGACCAGCAGAACACTGAGCGCGCGCAGGTTGCCTGCACCGCTCAGCACTGTCAGGCGGGATACGCATCCGCGCGTCAGCACCATGCCTGCACCAAAAAGCAACCCGCCTACCACAATGGCCAACACCGGCAGTTCAGCCTCCAAAAAGCGATGATCTGCAAAGCTGATCCAGCCCGCAGACACGGCCATTTGCGTGCCCACAACAGCCACGGCCAGGGCCGTCAACCAGACCCCGGCAGCGGCGCGGCGATCATCGCCCACCAGTGCGCGGCGCAGGCAAAACCGGGTGATCTGCGCCAGAATACCAAAGAGCACACCCAGCCCAAGGCCAAAGAATACAGCCGCTTGTGGGGCGGTGAGGGTCTCAAATTCAAAGGTTTCAAACATGGGTTGGCTCCGGTCAGGCAGAATTATTTCCCAGTTGGGGTATTTACGAACTGCGATCAAGTATGCTGTTTCGTGAATGTATTGCCTCAACTGGGAAATAATTCTACATTTCCATCAGGGGCAGGCGATTTGTTCTACCTGAGGGGCTATGGTCTGGCAATCGGTCCGAACCTGATGCGGTGAATTGAAGGGGGTTCTTTTTTAACACAATCATTCACAGGATGAAGGCTCTCAGAGTGCTGTGCATAACCGATGTTTGCATGACAAGCAGGGCGCGCGTTATCTGGCGCGAATGCGCGGATCAACTGCGTCACGCAGGCCATCGCCCAGATAGTTGATGCTTAACACCGTGAGCGAAATCGCCAAACCCGGCCAGAATACCCGCTCAGGATAGTCTTGCACATAGACCGTCGCGTCATTCAGCAGTCGGCCCCAAGTGGGGAAATCGGGTGGAAACCCAAGGCCCAGGAAGCTGAGAGCGCTTTCTGTGATGATGGCATTGGCGATGCCAAGTGCGGCCGACACCAGAATGGGAGACATCACATTGGGCAGGATATGGCGGGTGATCATCGCCGTGTTCGTCGTGCCAACAGAGCGGGCGGCGAGGATAAACTCGCGCTCTTTCAGGGCCAGAACATCTGAGCGCACAATGCGTGCGGTGGGCATCCAGCTGGTGAGCCCAATGGCACATACGATCAGAATGAAGATCCCTGTTTCAGGGCCAAAACGCTGGCTGAGCGCTTCGCGGAACAACATCACCATGACCAGCAACAACGGCAGCAGGGGCAAGGACAAGAACAAATCAGTCAGCCGCATAAGGGGGCCATCAAGGCGGCGGAAATACCCGGCAATCACACCAATGAAGCTGCCCAGCCCCAGCGAGAGCAGCATCGCACTCAGCCCCACTGCAATTGAGGTTTGCCCCCCCACCATCATCCGCGCCAGCGTATCGCGGCCCAGTTGATCCGTGCCAAAGGGGTGGGCCAAAGATGGCCCCTGATTACGCGCGCGAACGTCGATATAGGCGGGGTCTATGGACCACAGCAATGGGCCGAGAAACACCAGCCCTAGGATGAACAGGAACACAGCCGCCCCGGCCATGGCGCCGCGATGGCGTTTCAGCTGATCCCAGACATCGCGCCATTGACTGCGCGGCGCGGCCTTGAGGTGTGGATCACTCATAGCGGATCCTTGGATCAAGAACGCCGTAAAGCAGATCGGCGATAATGTTGAAGGTCACAATCAAAATGGCCAGCATGAAGGTGACCGTTTGCACCATTGGCACATCATTGGCCTGAATGGCAGTGATCAGAAGTTGGCCCAGCCCGTTCACCTTGAATATCTGTTCGGTGATGATGGCACCGCCAAAGATTTGCGGCACGCCAAGGGCAATCACGCTCACCACGGGGATCATTGAATTGCGCAGCACATGCACCATGACCACGGTACTTTCACGCAGCCCCTTGGCGCGGGCAGTGCGCACATAATCCTGGTTCAGGTTGTCGAGCATTGAGGCCCGCATAAAGCGGCTGATCTGCGCTGTGGTTTGCAAGGCCAGCACCATCACCGGCATCACCATCTGCCGCAGCTGGATCACAAAACTGTCCCAATCCACCACCCGGTGCGTGGTGTCATAGAGTGATGGCAACCAGCCCAAGTGAACCGAAAAAATCACGATCACCAACACGCCCGAAAAGAACGGCGGCACGGAATAGCCCACCATGGTGACAAAGGTGCCGACCTGATCAAAGACGGAATACTGCCGATACGCGGAATAGATGCCGATAGGCAGGGCAATCAGGATGCCCACCACATAGGCCAAGGCCACCACCCACAGGGTTTGGGGCATGCGTTGGACCACAATATCCATAACCGCCGAGCGGGTCTGCCAACTGATAACGCGCTGTTTGCCCGCGGCGTAATCCGTGCCAAAGGTGGCGTCAGACCACACCATCGGCTCTATCACAAAGAACTGCCACATCCATTTGCCAAAACGGATGTGCGTCGGCTCGCCCAGGCCCAAGGCGTCACGCATCTGTTCCTTGACCTCGGAGGGGACGGTCAGCGGGACCTGCGCCATCGGATCACCGGGGGCCAGATCAAGCAAAAGAAAGATCACCAGCGCGATAAACAGTAGGGTGGGAACAGCCAGGAGCAGACGCCGGATCGTGTAGGTGAGCATTCTTGCGTGCTTTCTGGGGCCTGAGGGTGTCGTGCCCCAAGACTAGATTACGCAGCCCAGTTTGGCAAAGCCCAACACAAGCCGCGCCGGGCAGGGCGTCATGCGGGGCGCCATGGCAATCTGGCGCCGCACTTGATGGGCTTTAGTTGCTTTTGGTTCTGTGCCAGTCGGCGATGTTCCACAGCTCGCTGTCCCAGGTATTGAGGATCACCCCGCCCAAAGTATTTGCATGCGCCGAAACCCGGCCACGATCCACCAGCGGCAGAATGATATATTCCTGCATCAGTATATCATTCATCGCTTTGGCCAGTTCCACCCGTTTGACCAAATCGCTGGTTTGCTGCATTTCAGCCACCAGCGCATCGTAGTCTTCAGAACAAAAGCGCGGCATGTTGCTGCCTTGCCATTGGTTTTCGGGGGTGGGAATCTGGGCACAAGACCATCGTGCCATATAGGCTTCGGGGTCGGTGCCATCGAATTTGTTGGCGTACATTTCGACATCGGCAAAGAACTTCTGGAAGGTGTCAGGGCTGCCGGGATCACCCCCAAAAAACACATTTGCACTGATATTGCGCAGCTCGGTTTCAACCCCGATCTCGCTCCACCATTGCTTGATGATCGCTTGAAAGTCCTGGCGCACGGGGTTGGTTGAGCTTTGAAACAGCAAACTCAGGCGCAAGCCATCTTTGGCACGAATACCATCGGTGCCTTTGATCCAGCCGGCTTGCTCCAGCAGGGCATTGGCCCCGGCCACATCGCGGGTCATGCAGGCATCATTGGCTGAGGACGCATACTCCGGCGGGGCAGGTAAAACGTTGCAGGTCATCCGGCCCGCCGCGCCATACCCGATGTCCACCAGCAATGCGCGGTCAATCGCCATGGAAAGCGCTTGTCGCACGGCCTTGTCTGACAAGATAGGGTGGGGATGGGCGCGTGTGGAGCGTTCTTCGCCCAATTCGGCAGAAGGATCGGACAGGTTGATCATGATGCGTTCAACCAATGTCCCAAAGCCCGAGACGGTCTTTCCATGGCCGGCCGCTTCCATGCTGGCGATCACCTCGGGGGCCAGTTGCAAATTCCAGGCATAATCAAACTCACCGGTTTCCAGCACCGCTCGGCCTGCATCACCGGCTTTGCCGCCGCCTTTGAGCAGAACCTTGGCAAAGGCCGGTTTGGCGGGATCGCGGTAATACGGATTTGCCTCATATTGAATCACGTCATTGGGGCGAAAATCCGTCACAATAAAAGGCCCTGTTCCGATCGGCATAAAGTTGGCATCGGTGCATTCGGGCGCTTTGGGCCCCAGGCAATCTGCAAATTGTGCGGCTTGGATGATTGGGGCTTTCGCGCCAACAAAGGCGGTGTAAGGAAAGGGCTTGGGCCCATCAAAATTGACCACAACCGTGCGGGCATCGGGCGTATCCACCGACCGAACGCCGCCGTATTTTTCGATCTGCGCACAGCCACCCCCTTCGGCAGTGCAATATTCCCAGGTAAACTTCACATCCGCCGAGGTGAGCGGGCTTCCATCGGACCAAACAAGCCCCTCGGAAAGCTGCCATGTAATGGAGGTCAGATCGCCAGACACGCCGCCGTTTTCAACCGTGGGCAAGGTATCAACCAACCACGGCACCATCTTGCCAGTTTCATTGTAGCGCGCCAGTGGCTCCAGTATCAGGCTTGCGGCCTCTTGGTCTTTGATGCCGCCGGACAGATAGGGATTTAGCAAGGAGGGGGCTTGCGAATAGATAATCTTGACCTGCCCGTCCGAGCCGCGTTCGGCCCAGGCCATGGAAGTTAATACACATGCAATTGTCGCGCTCAACAGGCTCAATTTCAATGTCATATTACCCTCCCAGTTGTGTCAGAACCTCGTTTGCACAGTTTGCTCGCTCGGAATTCATGGCTGTCGCTTTGGCTGATTTCAAGCCGCATTCCGGACAAAAACCGTCTCAGATCTTGCGGCATCGCAGTGCCAATGTTTGAGATATAACAGTCTTTTTAGCCTCAAAAGGCAAGGGCAGCGCGGGTTTGTATGGCCTAATGTGGGGGAATGTGCCTAAATGAAAATGCACTCACAAGCGAGATTTCGGGCCTGAAAAGCCTGCTTCACAACGCCCTTTAGAGGTTAGGCCTGAGATGTTCGACACTCCGATTGCCCGCGTAGAAAATTTGGCAGTGCATTTTGCCACGCGTGACGGGGACGTGCCGGGGGTTGAGGGTGTTTCATTCACAATCAACCCCGGCGAGACTTTGTGCATCGTGGGCGAATCTGGATCGGGGAAATCGGTATCGTCCCTGTCGCTGATGCGACTGGTCGAGTTTGGCGGCGGTGAGATCACCGATGGGCGGATTTTGTTTGATCGCGGGGCACAAGGCGAGGTTGATCTGGCCACAGCCGATCAGGCCCTGATGCGGTCTATTCGCGGCAATGAGATCGGGATGATCTTTCAGGAACCGATGACGGCGTTGAATCCTGTGTTCACCATTGGGCGCCAGTTGTCTGAAGGGATGCGGGTGCACAAGGGCCTGAGCAAACGCGCGGCCCGAGCCCGTGCGCTTGAGCTGCTGCACGAGGTGCGCATCCCTGAGGCCGCCCGAATGTTGGGCCAATACCCACATGAGCTATCGGGCGGAATGCGCCAGCGCGTGATGATCGCAATGGCCCTGGCCTGTGGCCCGCGTCTGCTGATCGCGGACGAGCCGACGACGGCGCTGGATGTGACCATTCAGGCCGAAATTCTCGCGTTGATTGACCGGTTGAAGCGCGAGATGGGCACGGCTGTGGTTTTCATCACACATGACATGGCAGTGGTTGCGCAAATGGCTGATCGTGTGGTGGTGATGTCCCAGGGTCACAAGGTAGAGGAAGGCCCGGTGGCGCAGATATTTGAAGCGCCGCAACATGTGTATACCAAAGCTCTGTTGGCGGCTGTGCCCAAGCTGGGCGAGATGCGCGGCACGACCCTCCCCACCCGGATGCGGTTGGTGGGGGATGATGCCAAGGCGAGCCCTCCAATCCCCGGCAGTGATGCCCCTTTGCTCAAGGTGCAAAACCTGACCACGCGTTTTGCACTCAGGGGCGGGGTGTTTCGCCGGACCATCGCCAATGTGCACGCGGTTGAGGATATTTCGTTCACGCTCAACAAGGGGCGCACCCTGTCATTGGTGGGGGAAAGTGGCTGCGGTAAATCCACTGCAGGGCGCTCCATATTGCGGCTGAGCGAGCCGTGGTCCGGGCAGGTGCATCTGGATGGGACGAATATTCTGGCCCTGTCGCCTGCAGATTTGCGCCGCGCGCGCAGGGATATGCAGATGGTGTTTCAGGATCCCTTCGCCAGCCTGAACCCACAGATGCCATTGGCGGCGCAAGTGGGCGAACCGCTGCGCAATTTCACCAAAATGCCCAAGTCTGACTTGGATGAGCGCGTAGCGACGCTGTTTGAGCGGGTCGAATTGCCGCGATCCTTCCTGCGCCGCTATCCACATGAATTGTCAGGTGGGCAACGCCAACGGGTTGCCATCGCACGCGCGCTGGCCCTGAACCCCAAGCTGATTGTCGCGGATGAGGCGGTCAGTGCTTTGGATGTTTCGGTACAGGCACAGGTGCTGAACCTGATGCTGGAATTGCAGGCTGATCTGGGCGTGTCGTTCCTGTTCATCAGCCATGATATGGCGGTGGTGGAACGTGTCAGTCACGATGTGGCGGTGATGTATCTTGGCCGGATCGTGGAACGTGGCCCGCGGGCGGCGGTGTTTGAAGACCCGCGCCACCCCTACACCAAGGCCCTGCTGAAGGCGGTGCCGGTTGCGGATCCAAAGCAGCGCAAGCGCGCGGTCGATCTGAACTTCAAACCGATCCCGTCGCCCATTCATCCGGTGGGGTATGTCGCGCCGCCATCCGTGTACGAAGAGGTGGACGAGGGGCACATTGTGCTGACAAGTGAGTGCGGATATTGACCGAATTCCCTATAACTGAGGCCTCGCCAGTAGAGCATAACACCGCTTTGCCCAACCACGCGGATGTGGCCATCGTTGGCGGCGGCATAATCGGCGTGATGACAGCGTATTATCTGGCGCAACGCGGCACATCGGTGGTGGTGCTGGAAAAAGGCCGGATCGCGGCTGAGCAATCCTCGCGCAATTGGGGCTGGGTGCGTCAAACCGGGCGGGATGCGGCGGAACTGCCCATTATGGTTGAGGCCAATCGCCTGTGGCAGCAATTGCAACGCGATACCGGTGAAGATCTGGGATTGCAGCAATCCGGCCTGACATATCTGGGCCAGAGTGCCAAAGACATGGCCGAGTTCGAAGAGTTCGTATCACTGGCCAAGCTGCACGGCGTTGACAGCCGCATTCTGAGCGGATCCGAGGCTGGTGATCTGATGCCCACCGCCTCGCGCAGCTATCTGGGCGCGTTGCACACGCCGTCAGATTTCCGGGCCGAGCCATGGATTGCTGTACCACGTTTGGCCCGCGCCGCCCTACGCCAGGGGGCGGTGCTGATCGAAAATTGCGCCGTGCGGGGCCTGGATATATCGGCCGGGCACATTCGCGGGGTGATCACCGAACAAGGCCGCCTGAGCGCTGATCAGGTGTTGGTGGCCGGTGGGGCATGGTCATCCCTGTTGTTGCGACGCCATGGGGTGAAAATCCCCCAGCTTTCGGTCAAGAACACGGTTCTGGCCACTGTGCCCGTTGAAAATGTCCACAATGGCGGGGCAGCCGATCACATATTGGCGTTCCGGCGCCGTCAGGATGGTGGCTATACATTGGCCCCTGAGGGGTTTCATGAGGTCTATATCGGGCCCGATGCCGTGCGAGGTATGGGCAAATTCTTTGGGCCGATGATGCGCAGCCCGTTTGGGCGGGCTTATTGGCCTGCGTCGCCCAAGGGCTTTCCTGATGCCTGGGGACAGCGGCGGCGCTGGGCGCTGGACGGGCCTTCGCCGTTTGAGGCCACCCGCGTGCTAAACCCCGCACCACATATCAAAAGCGTGACCAAGATGCTGGCCGATTTTCAGCAGCTGTTTCCCCAGTTGGGCAAGATCAGTGCACAGGTCAGCTGGGCCGGCATGATCGACGTGCTGCCCGATGTGGTGCCCATTGTTGACAAGGTGCCCGATAGGCCGGGACTTTGGGTGGGCACTGGCATGAGCGGGCATGGCTTTGGTATCGGCCCTGCCTTTGGTCGTATTCTGGCTGACATGATGTGTGGTCAAAACGCGGGTCACGATATGACCCGTTTCCGCTTTGCCCGGTTTGGCGATGGATCAAAACTGGTGATGGGGCCGGGGATGTAAGCCTGCGGGATGCAGGCAGGGCTTGCCGCCCTGAACCGATTGCGTCAGGTTGGGCCGGGAATAAACCCGCAAGGATTGCCCGATGCCCGTCAAAAACCGATTTGCCGAATTGCTTGATGACATCACCGCATGGCGCCGGGATATGCATGAAAATCCCGAGCTGTTGTTTGACACGTTTCGCACCTCGGCTCTGGTCGAGAAAAAGCTGAAGGCGTTTGGCTGTGACGAGGTGGTCAGCGGGCTGGGCCGCACCGGAGTGGTGGGGGTCATCCGTGGGCGCTCGGACACATCCGGCAAGGTGATCGGATTGCGCGCGGACATGGATGCCTTGCCAATTGAGGAGGCAACGGGGCTGGAGTATGCCTCAAAGACCCCCGGTCAGATGCATGCCTGTGGCCATGACGGGCACACCGCAATGCTGCTTGGGGCCACTCAATATCTGGCGGAAACCCGTAACTTTGACGGCACCGTTGTGGTGATTTTCCAACCCGCCGAAGAAGGCGGCGGTGGGGCCAAGGTGATGTGTGATGACGGGTTAATGGAGCGGTTCGCCATTCAGGAAGTGTATGGCATGCACAATTGGCCGGGCCAACCTGCGGGCAGTTTTGCCATCCGTCCAGGGCCGTTTTTTGCTGCCTCAGACAAGTTTGAGATTGAGATTGAGGGCAAGGGCGGTCACGCCGCCAAGCCGCATGAAACGATTGACCCCGTAGTTATGGCCAGCCAGTTGATCAGCGCCTTTCAGACCATCGCCAGCCGCAATGCCGACCCGACGGAGCAGGTCGTGGTGTCGGTGACATCGGTTGAGACAAGCTCAAAAGCGTTCAACATCATTCCGCAAAAAGTGCATCTGTCGGGCACTGTGCGCACATTGAGCGTGGAGTTGCAGGACATGGCCGAAGCCCGCATGCGCGCCCATTGCGAGGCGGTTTCTGTGGGGTTTGGCGGGCAAATCCGGCTGGACTATGAACGCAGTTATCCGGTGATGGATAATCATGCCGCACAGACGGATTTTGCCGCCGATGTGGCGCGCCACGTCGCTGGATCATGTGAGGACGCGCCGTTGGTCATGGGGGGCGAAGATTTCGCCTTTATGCTGGAAGAGCGCCCCGGTGCCTATATCCTTGTCGGCAATGGCGATACGGCCGCGGTGCATCACCCGGAATACAACTTTAATGATGAGATCATTCCCGCGGGCTGTTCATGGTGGGCCGAAGTGGTAGAGCAGCGGATGCCTGTGCAATAAATCTGCTGGCGTTGGCTTAGAAAATTCGTGCGAATTTTCTTGGGCCCCTCACGGGTTGTTTCGCGCCCGTTGAAATGCGCTCAGGTATCGGCCCACATCTGTTCATAAACGGCGTTGATGCCCGCAGCTTCGGCTGTGACGGAATAGTGCATTTCGGCTGATGCGCGGGCCGCCTCGGCCATTTGATCAAGGCGTGCCGGGGTGCTCAGGATATCAGACAAGGCCATTGCGGTGGCTTTGGGACCATCGTTGGGTATGATTGTGCCACATGTGCCTTGGCCTGAAAAACTGCGGTAATAGCCTGCATCATTGGCCACGAAGGGCACACCGCTGGCCATGCCTTCGAGGGGGGCCATACCGTAGCCCTCGTAGCGGGGCAATTGCACCACAGCGCTGAGCGAGCGCATCAGAGCAGGCAGCTCAGGGGCCGGGATTTCACCGGGAAAGAGGATGCGATCCGTGAGACCTGCATCGGCGATTTGGGTTTTGAGGCCGGATAGAAATGTCTGATCTGAGCCGGCTGCGCGCCCAATGACCAGTGCTGTAACATCAGGATGGGCTGGCAGAAATTCCAGCATAGCCGCCACAAAGCGGTCGGTGCCTTTTTCGGGCCGGATGCGCCCAATGGTGGCAATGCCCGATACGCCGGGATAGCCTGTGGCGTCCCAGGCAGAGGCGCGGTTTTGTGCAGGCCTGAAGAGATCAGTATCCACACCATGCGGGACCACGGCCCGGACATGGGGCACAAAATCAGCCGCCGCTTGGGTTGTGGCGATCACCGCATCCATACGGCTGATCAACCAGCGCGGAAAGGCCGAATGACGACGTTGGGCGGCAGAGGTGAACACAATTTTGATGGGCAATCGCAGCACATCACGCGCCCATATGGCGGCACGCATTTCGGTGTTGCGGCGCACATGCCAGATGGTGAATGGCCTGCCCTTCGGCGCCACACGGCTGAGGCGGCGGGCCTCGGTCAGGGGAACGGGATCGGGGCAGCCGGGCAAGGCCTGGCCTACCAATACCATATCAAACATCTGCATTTGCTGGCGCACAACCCCGGCGGTCGTGGCTGAAACACCAGTGAAATTCCGGTTGAAATTGGTGACTATCAGATGGGGCATCGGGGCCTTTGCGCGGGTGTCTTAGGGATGCAAATCTGACTACCCCAGTGACAGAGCCTTGGAAAGGTCTTGTGCAATTTCGTCCAGCGCATCGGCTTGTCCTTGGGCAAAACCACGCGCGCTCTGGCCCAATTGGCGCAGCTCGGCAGGAGTGTTCAGAAAAACCGTCAGAGTCTCAGCCAGATCGGTGGCATCAAGCACCTGACGCGCGCCACCAGCGGCATCCATATCGGCATAGCTCTGGGCAAAATTGGCAAAATGGACCCCGTGCAACACGCCTGATCCAGCATGGGCCGGCTCGTAAGGGTTGTGCCCGCCCACAGGCGTGAACGAGCCGCACAAACACGTCAGCGGGCACAGCGCATACCACAGACCTGTCTCACCCAGAGTGTCAGCCAGATAGACCTGAGTTGTGCCATCCACACGCCCGCCACGCGACCGGCGCGTGCCGCTGAGACCATGTTCAGCGATCATCACTTCGATGTGATCGGCACGTTCAGGATGGCGCGGCACGAGGATCAACAACAGGCCGGGAAAGCTGGCCAACAGGGATTTGTGGGCGCGCAGCATGATCTCATCCTCGCCCGGATGGGTGGAACTGGCGAGCCAAACAGGCCTGCCTTGCAGCACAGTTTTCATGTGTGCGTGTTCTTTTGCATCATAGGGCAAGGCACCGGACAAAGATTTGAGGTTTTGACCTGCTTTGGCATCACCACGCCCAAGCGTCGCCAGAAGGGCGGCGGTTTTGGCATCCTGACAATGGATCAGATCAAAATGGCTGATAATATGGCGTGAGGTGCGTGCGGCGCGCGTCCAGTTGCGTGCGGAACGCTCTGAAATGCGGGCATTGAGCAGAGCCATCGGAATAGCGCGACCAGCCGTTTCACGGATCATCTGAGGCCACAGCTCGCTTTCGACAAACACGGCGGCGTTGGGCTGCCAATGATCCAGAAACCGGCGCAGATATCCGCGTGCATCCAGCGGTGCAAACTGGTGGGTGGTGCGGGCAGGCAGGCGCCGTGACAGGATTTCCGCAGAAGTCGCCGTGCCGGATGTGATCAAAAAACTGAGGTGTGGATGAAGGGTGCCCAGATGGCCGATCAGGCGCAGCACCGACAGGCTCTCACCCACTGAGGCTGCGTGAAACCACACCACTTTACCGGCAGGGCGTGGCTTGCTGGCATGGCCTTTTTTCTCAGGAAATCTTTTGGGATCAACGCCTTGCTGGCGCAGCTTGGCGATGGCGCGCCGCGCTGCAAACGGGGCCGCCATATTGGCCAACACGCTGTAAAGCCGAACAAGCGCAGTCGCTGGGGCCCGTGTCATCAGCCGCCAGTGTGGCTCATGTGGCGCGAAACGCGGCCATCGACATTCTGTCGGGCATAGTCAAAATCATGACCCTTGGGCTTGCGCGTGATCGCTTCGCGGATGTTCGTTTGCAGGGCGGTATTATCCCCCAGATGATTGCGCAGGGCAGGGCGCAGATCTGCCATATCTTCCTGGCCCAGACACATGTACAGCTCTCCCGTGCAGGTCAGGCGCACCCGGTTACAGCTTTCGCAGAAATTATGGGTCAGGGGGGTGATAAAGCCAATCTTCTGGCCGGTTTCCTCCAGTGCGACATAACGGGCAGGCCCACCAGTGCGCTCAGTCAAATCTTTCAGCGTATAGCGCTCGGCCAGACGCGCGCGCAGGTCCTTGAGGGGCCAATATTGATCCAGCCGGTCTTCGTTGCCAATGTCGCCCATGGGCATGACTTCGATAAAGGTGAGGTCCATGTCACGATCGGCGCACCACTCAACCAGATCAAACAGTTCATCTTCGTTAAACCCCTTCAGGGCCACCACGTTGATCTTGACCCTCATGCCGGCCTTTTGCGCCGCATCCACACCGCGCAACACTTGGGGCAGGCGACCCCACCGGGTGATATCGGCGAATTTCTGATCATCCAGAGTATCCAGCGAGATATTCACCCGGCGCACGCCGGCGGCAAACAAATCTCCTGCAAACCGCTCCAACTGAGAGCCATTGGTGGTCAACGTCAGTTCCTGCAACGCGCCACTTTCCAGATGCCGTGTCATGGTGTCGAAAAACGTCATGATGCCGCGGCGCACCAGCGGCTCACCGCCAGTAATACGCAGCTTTTCAACGCCCATGTCGATGAAAGCGGAACACATGCGATCCAGCTCTTCCAGTGTCAGAAGTTCTTTCTTGGGCAGAAAGGACATGTTCTCGGACATGCAATAAACACAGCGAAAATCGCATCGGTCTGTGACCGACACGCGCAGGTAAGAGATAGCACGTTGAAATGGATCAATCAGTGGGGCTGTCATGGCGCTTAATCTATTGTGCGCACTGATCTGGGGCAAGGGGTGATCTTGGCCATTGCTGCGCCGGTGTGGCGAGACTAGGTTGGGCGTATGAAACATAGTTTGACCAGTGGAATGGCAGCGGTGCTGCTGGGAGGATGTGCGCTGACACCTCCTGCGGATCAGTCTGTGGGCACCAATGTTGAGATGTTAAAAAGCGGGCAAACCCGGCCGTTGGCACGGCCTTTGACCCTCAACATCGACATCAAGGCGGTTCCCGTGGCGGCGCGTACGGTTGAGGAATTTGACACCACAACCGCCAAGCAACGATCCGAGGCCGTGGCGGGCGCGACGGGTGTGGGCGGCGAAAACGATCTGGGGCGCACAGTGGCGTCGCTTGGCTCTCCAACCGAGCCGGGGTTTTGGTTGAAAACTCCGCTGGTTTCCAAGCCTTCAAAAGGTCGGGTGGTCTATCCGGCCACGGGTAAATCCGTGTCTGTTGACCTGATCCCAATCGAGGGGCCAAAGACGGCGGGCAGCCGGATGTCGTTGCCTGCGATGCGCCTGATTGAGGCCCCTTTGACAGGGCTTCCAGAGGTTCAAGTATTCCGTGTAAGCGGCTAATTATTCAGGTATTTTTCAGCTTCTTTGCGGGCAAACGGCTTCATCTGTTTGCCATTTTCCGCCATGAAGGCAACCACACGATCATGGTCGTGTTTGGATAGGTCACGCAGCCACCATGCCACGGATTTCTGAATGAACCACTCGGGGTCTTGCACATAGGTCGCCGCCCAACCCAGCACACGTTCGCGGATGGCGATTTCTGTCGGCTTGGGGTTGTTTTGCTTGGTGTATGGCAGGGTTATGACCATGGCCGCGCGGCGGGTCCAGTGGGGCTTGGCCTGCGTCCAGGTTTCCACTTCGTCGATGCGCGAGGGATCGGCAACAAGGCGTTTCTGCCCGGCCATCATGGTATGATCGGCAATGGCCCAGCTGTCAAAATCAGGCACCCAAGAGGTGATGAGCGCCCAGGCATCCTCGTCGGGGCGAATGCGGGCTTGGGTCAGCACTTTGGCAGCGGCCAGACGGGCCTCAAAGATATTCGTGTCCCATAATTCGCGGGCCAGTTTGACGCGTGCTTCCACGTCTAATGTCTGGCGCCAACCCTGCGCCAGATCGTTGATCGCGGGGTTTGGCACGCCCAAATACTCGCGCGGCACCTTGTGATACCCGGCCATACCTTCGGCGCGGCCTGGTTCAATCTGGGATTTCAGGGCGTCTAGCGCCTCATCTAATGTCATTCGACTGTCACCGATTTGGCCAGATTGCGCGGCTGATCCACATCGGTGCCTTTGGCGACCGCCGTGTGATAGGCCAGCAACTGGGCTGGAAGAGCATAAAGGATAGGCGTCAAAACTGCGTCAATCTCTGGCATGGTCAAGCATTGCCATACCCCTTCGTTTGCTTCTTTCGCACCATCCGGGTCGGTGATCAGGATCACTTTGCCGCCTCGTGCCATGACCTCTTGCATGTTGCTGACGGTCTTGTCGAACAGGCTGTCCCTCGGAGCCATGACCACCACGGGCATCTTTTCGTCAATCAAAGCGATGGGGCCGTGTTTCAACTCTCCGCTTGCATAAGCTTCGGCATGTATATAGCTGATTTCTTTTAGTTTAAGAGCACCTTCATGCGCCAGTGGATACATCAGGCCACGCCCCAGGAATAGCGCGTTATCGGCCTTGGACAAGTGGCGTGCACAGCGTTGGAAGGCGTCGTTCATTTCAAGTGCGATGTTCAGTGACGTGGGCAAACCGCGCAGTTTTGACAGTTTGTCGGCCAAATCCTCGCCAGACATGCGCCCGCGTTGATGCGCGGCTTTCAAGGCCAACAACAGCAAGACCGTCAACTGGCAGGTAAACGCCTTGGTTGAGGCCACGCCAATTTCGGTGCCTGCCAAAATGGGCAGGGCGAGATCACTTTCGCGCGCGATGGAACTTTCAGGGACATTGACCACTGACAGGATGCGCGCGGCCTTGCCCTGACAATAGCGCAAGGCAGCTAACGTATCGGCGGTTTCGCCAGACTGGCTGACGAAAAGAGCGGCAGTGCGGTCAGGAACCGGAGGTTCACGGTAACGGAACTCAGACGCGATATCGACGTCCACGGGTATCCCCGCCAGTTGTTCAAACCAGTATTTTGCTGTCATACAGGCAAAGTAGGCGGTGCCGCATGCAACCATAGAGATGCGATCTAAGCCATTGAAATCAATGTCACCGACTGGAATTGTTATGTCTCTTCCGTCCTCGGACAGATAGTGCGCCAATGCGTCTGAAATCACTGCGGGTTGCTCGGCGATTTCCTTGGCCATAAAATGCTTGTGCCCGCCTTTATCGACGTTTGAGCTGTCGATTTGAATCGTGCGCATCTCGCGGTTGGCGAGGGTGCCATTTCCATCGGTGATTTCAAGGCTGGTGCGTGTGATTACGGCGCAGTCGCCTTCCTCCAGATAGGTGATCTTGTCGGTCAGTGGCGACAGGGCGATAGCATCAGAGCCGACAAACATCTCGCCCTCACCATGACCCACGGCAAGCGGGCTGCCTTTGCGGGCGGCGATCAGCAGATCGTCTTCACCTTCAAACAGGAAGCACAGCGCATATGCCCCTTCCAGCCGTTCCAAAGTTTTTGTAACGGCGGCTTTGGGGGTCATGCCTTCGGTCAGAAAATGCTGCGCCAGCAAGGCCACGGTTTCGGTGTCCGTATCGGTGGAATGCCCAATGCCAGCCGCTGTCAATTCGGTGCGCAATTCGCGGAAGTTTTCGATGATGCCGTTGTGCACAACCGCCACAGTTCCAGCGCGGTGTGGGTGGGCATTATTGACGTTGGGTGCGCCATGTGTGGCCCATCTGGTGTGGCCAATTCCGGCCTTGCCGGCCAGCGGTTCATGAACCAACAGATCCGACAGGTTTACCAGCTTGCCTACGGCGCGCCGACGGTCCAGCTTGTCGTTGTTTATCGTGGCGATACCGGCGCTGTCATAGCCGCGGTATTCAAGCTTCTTCAGCGCTTCGACAAGAATTGGTGCGGCCTCGTGATGGCCCAGGACACCGACAATACCGCACATTATGAAGCCCCTTTGTCACGTTTAGCCTTGGTGGATTTTAACATATCGAACAATTTGCGTGCGAGCCCGGGTTTGTTGATTTGCTTGGCACGTGCGATGGCAAGGTCACTATCGGGGACGTCTTTGGTGATGACAGAACCGGTGGCCGTCATCGCGTCATTGCCCACGGATACCGGGGCCACCAACATGGTGTTTGACCCGATGAAAGCGCGCGCCCCGATGCTGGTGCGGTGCTTCATCACGCCGTCATAATTGCAGGTGATTGTGCCCGCGCCGATGTTGGCTGCTTCGCCTACTTCTGCGTCGCCGACATAGCTGAGGTGGTTCACTTTGGCACCCTCATGCAGGATGGCATTTTTGACCTCTACAAAGTTACCAATGCGCGCGTCCTCGGCCACTTCTGTGCCGGGGCGCAAACGGGCATATGGCCCTATGGTGGCGCCGCGCGACACATGGCACCCCTCAAGATGGCTGAAGGCGCGGATATGCGCGCCGGTTTCGATTGTCACGCCGGGGCCAAAGACGACGTTTTGTTCGATCACCGTGTCACGGCCCACATGGGTATCATGGGCAAAATGCACTGTTTCGGGTGCTGGCATTGTTGTGCCGTTCTCGAGGGCTTCGCTGCGGGCGCGGGCCTGAAAGGCAGCTTCGGCCAAGGCCAGTTCTGCGCGCGAATTGATGCCCATGGTTTCTGCCTGATCGCAGGCAACGGCAGTCGCCGTGAGCCCACGCGCACGCGCGATCGCTATGATGTCGGTCAAATAGTATTCTTCACTGGCGTTGGCATTGTCCACCGCCTCAATCAGGCTGAACAGCGTTTTGGAATCTGCTGATATAACACCAGAATTACAAAAGGTTATGGCGCGAACTTCATCATCGGCATCTTTGAATTCAACAATGGCATTCAGGGTGTCTCCTGTCATGACCAACCGGCCATACCGGCCCGGATCAGCGGCCTCAAACCCCAGTACAACCACGTCATGTGTTTTGCGGGCCTCTTGCATGCGCGCAAGCGTTTCGGGGCGAATGAATGGCGTGTCACCATAAAGCACCATGGCATCCCCGTCGAACCCCTCTAGCAGAGGTGCGGCCTGAGCCACCGCATGGGCGGTGCCCAATTGGTCGGATTGCAGGGCGATCTGGACCGCGGGCTGATATGCCTCGGCGGCATCCCCCACAGCCTTGGCGCCGTGGCCTGCCACAACCACAATGCGCGAGGGTTCCAGCACGCTGCCTGCTGCAATCGCATGGATCAGCATGGGAGCCCCCGCGATAGGGTGCAACACCTTGGGAAGATCGGATTTCATCCGTGTGCCTTTACCTGCGGCCAGGATGATCAGGGCTGTGCTCATGCGGTTTCTCTTTGTATTTAAGCTGCGCTCGTTTTATCTGCCTGAGGTAATGGCGCAAGAGCGCAATGCATCAATCTGTGTTTCGGCATGTGACAAAGATGCGCGAAAACGCGCCAGTCGGTGTGGGGTATTGAGGAGACGGCAGTATGAAAACGGTTGTTTTTGATCTGGATGGCACGTTGGCCGATACCAGTGGTGATTTGATAGCTGCGGCCAATGCCTGCTTTCGCCAGATGGGCGAGGGCGATTTGCTGGACCCGGCCAATGATGCCTCAACCGCGCTGCATGGCGGGCGGGCGATGCTGCATCTGGGGCTAAAGCGGCTTGGGCGTGGTGGCGAAGAAACGACAATTGACGCATATTACCCTGTTTTATTAGAGGCTTATGCAGGTGCGATTGACATCCATACCACACTCTATCCCGGTGCGATGGAGGCGGTCGAGCGATTGAAGCAAGACGGATATGCCGTTGCGATCTGCACCAACAAGCCAGAAGGTCTGGCGCGGTTGCTGATGGGAAACTTGGGTGTGTTGGACAGTTTTGGTAGTCTGATTGGCGCGGATACGTTGCCCGTGCGCAAGCCAGACCCCGAACCCCTGCGCGAGGCGACACGCCGGGCAGGGGGAGACCCTGCACGGTGTTTGTTGGTGGGCGATACGATGACGGACAGGAAAACGGCGAAACGGGCAGGGGTGCCATCGGTTTTGGTCACATTTGGCCCCGACGGGCGCAGTGTTCTGGATCTGAAGCCAGAGGCGACGATTGATCACTATGCAGAGCTTGATCACGTTGTTGAGCGGTTGTTGAATTGAGAAACAACGGTCAATGGGGGTGTTCACACCATTGACCTGCCCCGATGCCCCCGGCAAAACAGAGTTATGACCGAGATATTCAAAGGCAACTTCACCCAGCAAGAGCCGATCCCCGAAGCAGGGATCGAGGCGGCATTGGATGTCATGCGCAGTGGGCGCTTGCATCGCTACAATCTAGCAGAGGGCGAGGTTGGTGAAACCGCCCTGTTGGAGCAAGAATTCGCGGCTTTCACAGGTGCCAAATATGCGTTGGCGGTGGCGTCGGGCGGATATGCGATGGCCACGGCCTTGCGCGCTGTTGGCGTAAAGCCCGGCGAACCTGTCTTGACCAACGCCTTTACATTGGCGCCGGTTCCGGGGGCCATTGCCAGTGTCGGCGCGGTGCCTGTGTTTGTTGGTGTTACCGAGGGCCTGACGATTGATCTGGATGATCTGGAGGCCAAGGCCAGGGCCACCACGGCCAAGGTCCTGATGCTGAGCCATATGCGCGGGCATCTGGCGGATATGGATGCGCTTCTGGGGATATGCGCCGCCGCTGGCCTGAGTGTGATCGAGGATTGTGCTCATACCATGGGGGCGGCATGGAAAGGCCGCGCCTCAGGTCGTGATGGGCTGATTGGCTGCTATTCGACGCAGACCTATAAGCACATGAATTCAGGCGAGGGCGGATTGCTGATCACGGATGATGATGAGGTGATGGCGCGCGCGGTGATCTTGTCGGGCTCTTATATGCTCTATGGTCGCAATGGCACTGTGCCCCCTGCGCATGCGTTTGAGCGGGTAAAATATGACACACCCAATGTCTCGGGCCGGATGGATCATCTGCGCGCGGCAATTTTGCGCCCGCAATTGGCCAACTTAAGCGCGCAATGTGCTGCGTGGAATGAACGCTATCATGTGGTTGAGCAGGGCCTGCGCGGCACGCCGGGCCTGACCATCGTGGAGCGCCCCGAGGCGGAGACCTATGTCGGGTCCTCTATTCAGTTTTTGTTGCTGGACTGGAGCGAAGCCGCTGTCAGCGATGTTCTGGCGCGGTGCATGGCACGCGGAGTTGAGCTGAAATGGTTCGGCGGGGCCGAGCCGAGCGGCTTTACCAGCCGCTATGACAGCTGGCGTTATGCCCCCAGTGACCCCATGCCAGCCAGTGACCGCATCCTGCATGGTATTGTGGATATGCGCCTGCCATTGACCTTTTCACTTGAGGATTGTGCCCAGATTGCACGCATCATCAAGGCCGAGGTTAGCGCGGTCTTTCAGGCCGCGGATTGACTGAATTCACCACATAAATATCCCTTTTTTTTGGTTATACTGCGCTGATATGACTGCAAAATATACGTTTGGATATATACCACGGTTGATCTGGCACTATCACATCCCACAACCTCTGGGATAGACTGCCCCTATCCCGGCTTTACCATAGATATAATAAACCCAAGGCGGGAGTATTCTAGGACAGGGAAATTATCATGAAAAACGTAGTACTACTGGCCGTTGATGGCAGTGAAGGCTCGGAGCGGGCTTTGTCACATGCCATGTCGCGGGCAAAAAGCGGTGGGGCAAAAGTTGTTGTTGCCTATGTGATCGAATGGTCACCCTATTCGTTCAACACGCCTGAGGAAAATGCGGAACGCCACAACAGGCGCGAATCCGAAATTGAGCGTGCCAATTCCGGTGTCGTGGTGCCGGCGATGGCCAAACTTGCTGATGCCGGGATCGAGGCTGAAGGCCTGGTGCGTCATGGCAAGCCTGCTGAAACACTGTCTGCCATCGCCAAAGAAGTGGGCGCTGCCCAGATTGTGATCGGACGGCGCGGGCAAAGCGGTGTGAAAGCGCTGATCTTTGGCAGTGTCGCGGGCAATCTGGTGCAGACAGCGCCGGTTCCTGTGGTTGTCGTGCCCTGAGGGGCCTTCTTAGCTCAAACATAGTGATAAAAAGGAGGTGCTCATGGCACGCTTTCTAACTTTTTTGCTGGCGGCGTTGGTGCTGTCGGAGCCTGCGTTTGCAGGCATAGATGAATCGATCAACACGTTCACCGCGCCGATTGCCAAAGTCATCGGTGATATCGTATTTTTTAAAGTAACCGTTGCCGGCGCAGGCCTGCCGGTTGTGGTGCTCTGGCTGGTGGTCGGGGCGGTGTTCTTTACCTTCTATATGGGGTTTGTGAACCTGCGTGGTTTCAAACACGCCATCGCGTTGGTGCGGGGTGATTACTCTGATCCCAACAGCGCAGGCGAGGTCAGCCACTTTCAGGCACTGGCCACAGCCGTATCTGGCACTGTGGGCATTGGTAATATCGGCGGCGTCGCGGTTGCGGTTACGGTCGGCGGGGCTGGGGCCACGTTTTGGCTGATTGTCGCGGGTTTTCTGGGCATGTCGACCAAGTTCGTTGAATGTACACTTGGTGTTAAATACCGGACCGAAAACCCGGATGGCTCGGTTTCCGGTGGTCCAATGTACTATCTGAACAAGGGCTTTGAAGAGCGCGGCATGAGCGGCTTTGGCAAGTTCATGGGCACGTTTTATGCCATTGGCATCTTTATCGGTGCCTTGGGCATTGGCAATATGTTCCAATCCAATCAGGCCTATGTGCAACTGAACACCGTCGCCGGTGGCGCATTGGATGGTTATGGCTGGCTGGTCGGTCTGATCCTGGCTGTGGTGGTTTTTGCCGTCATTGTGGGCGGCATCAAATCCATCGCGCGTGTGACTGAAAAAATCGTGCCGTTCATGGCCATTTTCTACTGCTTCTTTGCAATCGTCGTGATCTTGATGAACTTCACCTCGATCCCGATGGCGATTAGCAACATTTTCACAGGTGCGTTCACCGGTGAAGGCGTGGCTGGCGGGGCATTGGGGGCATTGATCATTGGCTTTCAACGTGCGGTTTTCTCAAATGAAGCAGGCATCGGCTCAGCCTCAATTGCGCATGCCGCTGTGCGCACGAATGAGCCTGTGACCGAAGGCTATGTATCTCTGTTGGAGCCGTTCATTGATACGATCGTGATCTGTACCATCACCGCGCTGGTGATCGGGACAAGCCAGGTGGCAGACCCCAGCTTTGCAGGCGATGCAACCGGTGTGGCGATGACCTCAGCCGCGTTTGAGCGCCAACTCAGCTGGTTCCCATTGCCGCTGGCTGTTGCGGCGCTGCTCTTTGCCTTTTCGACCATGATTTCATGGTCGTATTATGGGCTGAAGGGGTGGACTTACCTGTTCGGTGAGGACCAGAGCATGCAGACAGTGTACAAGATCATCTTTTGCGTCTTCGTGGCCTTGGGCTGTGTCGTGCAACTTGATCCGATCCTGTCAATTTCGGACGCGCTTGTCTTCTTGATCTGTGTGCCGAACATTCTGGGCCTTTACTTTTTGGCGCCTATCGTCAAGTCTGAGATGAACAAGTATCAGGCCAAACTGGCAAGCGGCGAGATCAAGAAATTCAAACATTGATCTGATGTTTCGTTGCTGAAAACAGAGCCCCCGCATCCCGGTGCGGGGGTTTTCTTGTGGCAAACTGCGGTTCAGTATAAAAACGTTCCGTGCGTGTGCCCTGACTGAAAGCCCCGGATTTCGGGCAAGCTGCTTTAGTGGATTGACCCGACTCACTTGCCACGATATTTAATGAACAACTGTTCAATAAACCACCGGAGACCTGATCAATGTTCAATGCCGCAATGCAGTTTGACCTGGGCGAAGATGTAAATGCACTGCGCGATATGGTGCATCGCTGGGCGCAGGAGCGGGTGCGCCCGATGGCCGCCGAAATCGACAGCTCAAACAATTTCCCAAATGAGCTTTGGGCCGAAATGGGCGAGTTGGGCCTGCTGGGCATCACTGTCCCCGAAGAATACGGTGGCGCAGGAATGGGATATCTGGCGCATGTTATCGCGGTTGAGGAAATCGCGCGGGCCAGTGCCTCGGTGTCTCTGTCTTATGGGGCGCATTCCAACTTATGTGTCAATCAGATCAAACTGAACGGCACGGACGAACAACGCAAGAAATACCTGCCCGGCCTGGTCAGCGGTGCACATGTGGGCGCTTTGGCCATGTCCGAAACCGGTGCAGGCAGTGACGTGGTGTCGATGAAGCTGAAGGCCGAAAAGCGCAATGATCACTTCCGTTTGAGTGGTAACAAATACTGGATCACCAATGGCCCCGACGCGGATACTCTGGTGGTTTATGCCAAAACCGATGAGGCGGCCGGCAGCAAAGGCATCACGGCCTTTCTGATTGAGAAATCCATGAAGGGGTTCTCCACCTCTCCGCATTTTGACAAGCTGGGTATGCGTGGCTCGAACACGGCTGAGTTGATCTTTGATGACGTGGAAGTGCCGTTTGACAACATCCTTGGCGAAGAAGGCAAAGGTGTGCGTGTGCTGATGTCAGGGCTGGATTATGAACGTGCCGTTTTGGCAGGCATCGGCCCCGGCATCATGGCGGCCTGCATGGACGAAGTGATGCCATACATGGCAGAGCGCAAGCAATTCGGCCAGCCGATTGGCAACTTCCAGCTGATGCAGGGCAAGATCGCTGATATGTATACTGCGATGAATTCGGCGCGGGCCTATGTCTATGAAGTGGCCAAAGCCTGTGATCGGGGCGATGTGACCCGTCAGGATGCCGCTGCCTGCTGCCTTTATGCCTCCGAGCAGGCCATGGTGCAGGCGCATCAGGCCGTGCAAGCCTTGGGGGGTGCCGGATTTTTGAACGACGCGCCCGTGGGGCGGCTGTTCCGCGATGCCAAATTGATGGAAATCGGGGCCGGCACATCGGAAATTCGGCGTATGCTGGTGGGACGTGAGTTGATGGGAACCATGACATGAAATATCTCACAGCAATTGCCGGGTTTAGTCTTGCCCTGTCCGGGGCGACGGGAATGCAGGCCATTCCTGCCCATGCAGGCGAGTATGATGCCTATGTTTCAGGGGCGCTGAGCTGCATGGCAGGCAGCCCCGGTGATGCGAGTGCCCAAGATGCCTGTATCGTTGGCGCAATTGAGGAATGCCAATCCAAGGCTGGAGTGTATGAGGCCTGCCTTGATGCCTTGCGAGAGGGCTATGACGCCGCCATTGCGCGGGTGCAAGCCGAAGAATTGCGTGTCTGCGAGGGCAAGCTCGACAGCGCTTGCGTGGTTGTGTTGCGCGGCCATGCCCTGATCCGGTCGGGCACAGGATTGAACGCGCAGCAATGGTCTGCTGTTTTGACGGGAGGCGAATAATATGCGCCTGTTGATATTGCTTTGCCTGGCACCATTGGGGGCCACTGCGCAGCCGATCAGTTTTGATATCGCGCCCACAGCCAGTTGCAAGGCCGCTGAAAGTAGCGTCAATTGTGTGGGGCTTGCGGCCAATCGTTGCATGGACGTCAGCGATGGCGGCTATTCCACCACTGGCATGAGCCTGTGCACCGATCACGAATTTGAATGGTGGGATGGCCAGCTGAACGCGGTCTACAAAGTGACCAAACGGCGTTTGGCCGGATATGATGCGGAAAGCCCCGATTACGCGCCCTCTCAGGTGGAGGCGCTCAAGAACATGCAGCGCGCGTGGATCCCGTTTCGTGATGCCAAATGCGAGTATGCCGCCACCGAATGGTCCGGCGGCAGCGGGGCAGGGCCTGCTACAATCTGGTGTTTGATGGAGGAAACGGCGCGTCAGACAATTTATCTTGAAAACAGGTTTCAGAACTGAGCCATGCTGACGCGCGCGCCTTCATATGAAGCCCTGTGTGAGGGATTTGCGTGGAACCTGCCTGCGCAGTTGAACATGGCGCAACAGGCCTGTGACGTCTGGGCCGAAGCCGAGCCGGACCGCGTGGCGATCATTGATCTGACAGGCCCGCGTCGTGATGTCAGCTTTGGCGAGTTGCGCGTGATGGCTGACAGTCTGGCGCATGCGCTGGTAGAGCGTGGCGTGCTGCGTGGTGAGCGGGTAGGCGTGCTGCGTTCCCAAAGCCCCTGGTGTGCTGCGGCGCATATCGCAATCTGGAAAATCGGCGCAATTTCAATACCTTTGTTCAAGTTGTTCATGCAAGACGCGCTGACAAGCCGGGTGCGCGATGCTGGTGCCAAGGTGATCATCAGTGACGCCGAAGGTGTGGATATGCTGGCGGTCATGCCTGAGGTAACAGCGCTGGTGCCCGAAGACATGGACCTGCCCAAGCGGCGGTTTGAAACGGTAGAAACCACCCCCGAAGACCCTGCTGTGCTGATCTATACCAGTGGCACCACGGGCAGTGCCAAGGGCGCGCTACATGCGCACCGGGTGTTGACGGGTCATATGCCGGGAACCGAGCTGTTTTGCGGCCTTTTGGGGCAGCCGGGTGATTGCCTTTGGACCCCTGCTGACTGGGCTTGGATTGGTGGGTTGTTCAACATCATGATGCCTGGTCTGGCGTTGGGCGTGCCGGTGGTGGCCGCGCGCATGGCCAAGTTTAATGTAGATGAATGCTTGCAGATCATCGAAGAAGCTGCTGTTAAGAATGTGTTTTTCCCACCAACCGCCTTGCGTATGCTCAAGGCGCAAGGGGCGGGGATCTCAGGTTTGCGTGCGGTCTGCAGCGGAGGAGAGCCTCTGGGCGCTGAAATGCTGGAATGGGGCCGCGAGGCGTTTGGCCTGACCATCAACGAGTTTTACGGCCAGACCGAGTGCAATCTGGTGGCCTGTTCGTGCAATGAGATGTATCCGCCAAAACCCGGCTGCATCGGCCGCGTTGTGCCCGGTCACGAGGTCGCTGTGTTGGATGACGCTGGCCAGAGCACGCAAGGCGAGGGGGATGTGGCGATCAAACGCGGGTCGGCCTCAATGATGTTGGGATATTGGAACCGCCCGGAGCAAACGGCCGAAAAGTTTTGCGGCGATTGGATGCTGACCGGGGACCGGGGCATTTGGGACGGTGATTTCCTGCGTTTTGTGGGCCGTGAGGATGATGTGATTACATCCTCCGGGTATCGCATTGGCCCGGCCGAGATTGAAGATTGCCTGATGCAACATGACGCTGTGGCGACCGTTGGTGTGGTCGGAAAACCTGATGATCTGCGCACCGAAATCGTAAAGGCCTATGTGGTGTTGAAACCGCAGTTCAAGGCCTCTGAAGCCCTGGCCGCCGAGATGCAGAACTTCGTGAAAGAACGACTTGCAAGGTATTCATACCCAAGGGAAATATCGTTTTTGAATGCTTTGCCCATGACTGTGACTGGCAAGGTGATCCGCAAGGATTTGAAAGCCCGTGCCACGGCGGAGCCGGTGACATGAACAGGCGTTGCCAAAGAAAAAGGGCCGATGCACGCACCGGCCCTTGCCTGACCCCAAATCATCAGGGTTCAGAATTTCATGATATAGGACATGCCCAGAACGACCGGGTCAATATTGACCTTGCCGATGGGCGCGCCTGCCACTTTCACATCGGTTTCGATGTTCATCCAACGCACGTCGGCGCGGATGGCGGCCTTGTCGCTGATGTCGATATCCAAACCGGCATGCAACGCAATGCCCCAGGAATCATCCAGCGACACGGGTGTGCCAGCCAGAACGCCGATGGCCTTTTCATCCCAGAAATGGGTATAGTTCACGCCCGCACCAACAAAGGGCGAGATGCCAGAGCCCAGATCGAAGTGGTACTGCAGCGACAAAGTGGGCGGCAGATGCTTCAGTTTGACGATATCACCAGCGCCTTGCAGCTCGACTTTGTGTTCAAACGGCGTGGCCGCCAAAATTTCGATGCCCAGATTGTCGGCAATGAAGTATTCAAAGGTCAACGTTGGGCGGATGTCATCGTCAGGGCGCAACGGACCTGCAGCCGTGTTGCTGTAGCTGCTGTCGGGTTCAACCCAGCCGATCCCGAAACCAAGGGTCATATCACCCTTGGACTGCGCCAAAGCCGGAGAGGCCAGCGCGACAAGCGCGGTTGTTACAGACAAAAGGGTGCGAATTTTGGTCATCTTTTTGATCCTTCCATTGTTGCCAGTAGCTTACGCTGCGGCGCAGAAGGGCACTTTGATTTGCATCAAGTCAGGTGCAATTTTTCGTATGTATCAAAGAAAGTTATGCGGCTACTCGCGCAAATGCTGCGCGCGCCAATTCAAAAAGAGGTTACGTCATGAAGCTGACCAGTGCAGCCCTGCCTACATCCGAAACTTTTAAGGCCAACGAAGCCGCTCATCTTGAGGCGTTAGGCGTTGTGCAAGAGGCCGCTGATCTGGCCGTCTCCGGAGGAGGCGAGAGATCACGCGAGCGGCATCTGAGCCGCGGTAAGATGTTGCCGCGCGACCGTGTGGCGGGCCTGCTTGATCCGGGATCCCCGTTTCTGGAGGTGGGTGTCACTGCGGCGCATGGCCTTTATGACGGGGTCGCGCCCAGTGCCGGGCTGATCGCCGGTGTGGGCCGTGTGATGGGGCGTGATTGCATGGTTGTGTGCAATGATGCCACTGTGAAAGGCGGCACTTATTATCCGATGACGGTCAAAAAGCACCTGCGCGCTCAGGAAATTGCCGAGGAATGCCAGCTGCCCTGCATCTATCTGGTGGATAGTGGGGGCGCGAACCTTCCCAATCAGGATGAGGTGTTTCCGGATCGTGATCATTTTGGCCGGATTTTCTATAATCAGGCGAGGATGAGCGCCAAAGGCATACCGCAGATTGCCGTGGTGATGGGCAGTTGTACGGCTGGCGGGGCTTATATGCCTGCGATGTCGGATGTGACAATCATCGTGAGGGAGCAAGGCACGATCTTTTTGGCTGGGCCGCCTCTGGTAAAGGCGGCAACCGGCGAGGAAGTGACCTCTGAGGATCTGGGGGGCGGTGATGTGCACACGCGCCTTTCCGGCGTGGCGGATTATCTGGCTGAGGATGACACACATGCGTTGGCGTTGGCGCGCCGTGCGGTTGGCAGTCTTGGGGCGCATACCGCGGCGACCCTACAGTTTGAGACACCAGAAGAGCCCGCATATGACCCCGCCGAGCTGCTCGGTGTGGTGCCTGCTGATCTGCGCACCCCCTATGACATCCGCGAGGTCATTGCCCGTCTGGTCGATGGGTCACGTTTTGATGAATTCAAGGCGCGCTATGGGGAAACGCTTGTCACTGGGTTTGCCCATGTGAACGGGTGCCCGGTGGGCATCGTGGCCAACAACGGCGTGTTGTTTTCCGAGGCGGCCCAGAAGGGCGCACATTTCATTGAGCTGTGCAGTCAGCGCCGCATTCCATTGGTTTTCTTGCAAAATATCACCGGGTTCATGGTGGGTCGCAAATATGAGAACGAAGGTATTGCCCGTCACGGTGCCAAAATGGTGACGGCTGTGGCCTCTACATCGGTGCCCAAGATCACCATGCTTGTGGGGGGCTCCTTCGGGGCGGGCAACTATGGCATGTCGGGGCGTGCATATCAGCCGCGGTTCCTGTGGACCTGGCCCAATAGCCGCATCAGCGTCATGGGGGGGGAACAGGCCGCAGGTGTGTTGGCCACTGTGAAACGCGATGCAATTGAGCGTAACGGGGGCGAATGGAGCACTGACGAAGAGACCGAATTCAAGCGCCCTACCATCGAGATGTTTGAGCGCCAGTCGCATCCTTTGTTCGCCAGTGCGCGGCTCTGGGACGACGGCATCATTGACCCACGCAAAAGCCGCGATGTGCTGAGCCTCAGCCTGCGCGCTGCCCTGAATGCCCCAATCGAGGAGACCCGCTTTGGCGTGTTCCGGATGTAATGCGGGCGGTCCTGCAACTCATTGCCAAGGCATTGGTTGTGACAGCGCTGAGTGTGGCAGTCTGGATGTATATCGTGCGTAATTCTGACCGAAAGGTGCAAATCGTTTCTGAATGCCAAGTCGGCTATGTTTATGACGGGGACACGATTGCCATGACATGCAGTGGACGGCCTGACATGACCGCGCGGTTGATGGGGTTTGACACGGCCGAAACCAAAAACCCCGGCTGTGCCGAAGAGCTGGCCCACGGGGCGCTGGCCACAGACCGGTTGCGACAGCTGGTCAAGCGCGGTGCGGTGAGCATCACCCGGCACGGGCGTGACAAATACAACCGCCCCTTGATCCGCCTGGACATTGATGGCCAGGACGTGGCCGATACCATGATCCGCGAGGGGCTGGCAGTGGCCTATCACGGCGGCAAGCGGGTGAACTGGTGTGAACGGCTGGGTGCGGTGCGATGAGCATTCAGACCAGAAAAACATCAGAGCAGATCAGTACAATGCAGACGAGCATGACAGGAGACAGACCATATGTTTGACACCATCCTAATGGCCAACCGGGGCGAGATAGCAGCCCGCGTATTTGACACGGCACGACGTTTGGGCGTGCAAACCGTGGCGGTTTATTCTGATGCGGACCGAGGTGCCCGCCATGTGGCGATGGCCGACAAGGCCGTTCATATCGGCGGGGCGGCTCCGGCTGACAGTTACCTCAGGGGGGATGTGATTATTCAGGCCGCTCTGGATACGGGCGCACAGGCGATTCACCCCGGCTATGGTTTCCTGAGTGAGAACCCCGATTTTGTAGAAGCGGTCGAAGCCGCCGGGCTGGTGTTCATTGGTCCATCGGCCAAGGCCATTCGTGCCATGGGCCTGAAAGATGCCGCCAAGGCGTTGATGCAAAAGGCAGGCGTGCCCGTGGTGCCCGGTTATCACGGCGCGGATCAGGATGATGCGCTGTTGGCGGGCGAGGCCGACAAGATCGGCTATCCGGTCCTGATCAAGGCCGTGGCGGGCGGCGGTGGCAAGGGGATGCGACTGGTCGAAGACCCCAAGGATTTTGCTGACGCATTGGCCAGTGCCCGAGGCGAGGCCAAAACCGCCTTTGGCAATGACGCCGTGCTGATTGAAAAATTCGTGCAGCACCCCCGCCATATCGAACTGCAAGTCTTTGGCGATGGCACAAACGCGGTACATCTGTTTGAGCGTGATTGCTCACTGCAACGCCGCCACCAAAAGGTGATCGAGGAGGCCCCAGCCCCCGGCATGACCGATGAAATGCGCGCCGCCATGGGCGAGGCCGCCGTGCGCGCCGCCGAAACGATCGGCTACAAAGGCGCCGGCACGGTGGAATTCATTGTTGATGGCTCGGACGGTCTGCGCGCCGATGGGTTCTGGTTCATGGAGATGAACACCCGCTTGCAAGTGGAGCACCCCGTGACCGAGGCAATCACCGGCGTTGATCTGGTAGAATGGCAGTTGCGTGTGGCCAGCGGCGAGGCATTGCCCGCGCGCCAGGAGGATCTGAGCATCAGTGGCCACGCCTTTGAATCGCGCCTCTATGCCGAGGACGTGCCCAAGGGGTTTTTGCCCGCCACCGGCACTCTGACGCATCTGGTGTTTCCGGCTGGTGCACGCGCCGATACCGGTGTGCGTGCGGGCGATGAAATCAGCCCGCATTACGACCCGATGATTGCAAAACTGATCACCCATGGGCCAACACGGGATGTGGCCCTGCAACAGATGTCTGCCGCATTGGCAGGCTGTGAGGTGGCCGGCACGGTGACAAATCTGGCGTTTCTGGGCGCTTTGGCGCGCAATCCCGGCTTTGCGAAGGGCGAGGTTGATACCGGCCTGATCGCGCGGCATCTGGATGATCTGACCCATACAGCGGATGTTCGGGGCGATGTCATTGCTCTTGCTGGGCTGGCGGCATTGGGCCTTTTGGCCGATCAGGAGCTGCTGAGCGCGGTCTCGCTTTGGGCACCGCTGAAACGCAGCGTGGTGTTGATCCACGGTGGCGATGAAATTCAGATGAGCATCACCAGCCTGTCGGGCGATGCCCATGATGTCACGGTTGAGGGCGCTGATGTGCAGGCCCGTCGCGTTGCCGGGCGTTGGCAGCTTAATGGTAGGGTTGCCCCCAAAGTGGCGATCAGCGGTCAATCCATCACTGTGTTTGAGGATTACGGCATTGAGTTTGAGGCCGTGGACCCGCTGCAACGTGAAGCGGATGGCGGAGCTGTCGCAGGCGTGATCGAAGCGCCTATGCCAGGTCTGGTCAAGCTGCTGAACGCCACTGCCGGCATGGCTGTGGCCAAAGGCGACAGGCTGGCGGTACTAGAGGCGATGAAAATGGAGCATTCCTTGCTGGCCGCCCGTGACGGTGTGGTGGCAGAAGTGTTGGTCGCGCAGGGCGATCAGGTCAGCGCCGGGGCCGCATTGGTGCGGCTTGAGGACGAAGATGAGGCCGCTGCATGAGCAACCGGCTCCTCCTGACCGGATATGCCTCTAGCGTTTACACCCGTGCGGTGCGCATGGCCTTATTGGCCAAGGGGCTGGCCTATGAGTATTCAGAGGTCGATCCGTTTGCACCTCGGGCAGGGAGGCGCTTTTGATGGCCTATCCTGCATTGTCTCGTTGGGTCTCGGCCATGGCTGAGCATCCTGTTGCTATCCAAACCGCACCTGATCTGAAAGGTCTTAGCGCATGATTACACTTCATCATGTTGCGTTTTCACGCTCGTTTCGGGTGCTATGGCTGCTTGAGGAATTGGGATTGGAGTTTGACGTAAAAACCTATTCCATCCGCGATGGCTCACTGCGGGATCCGGCGTTTCTGGCCATCTCGCCAGGTGGGCGGGTGCCTGCGTTGCAGATCGACGGGCAAATGCTGTTTGAAAGCGGGGCCATTGTGCAATGGCTGTGCGAGCAGCACCCCGAGGCAGGGCTGATCCCTGACGTGGGAGCGCCTGAGCGAGCGGCGTTTTTGGAAATGCTGGGCTTTGCGGAAACCATGGCCAGCCTGATTGAAAACCTCAACCTGTCGCATATCTTTTTGCGTGATCCGGCGCAGGCCTCGCCGACGGTGTTGAAGCTGACCACCGCCCGGTTGGGGGCCACATTGGCGGGGCTTGAGTCCCGGCTGGGCGCGCAGGAATATCTGTTGAGCACGGGCTTTTCCGGGGCAGACGCGATGATGGGATTTAACCTGTTTGCAGCACCTTACTATGTAAAAATGGATCCGTTTCCACAGTTGCAGGCCTATAGCGCCCGACTGGCGGCGCGCCCGGCGTTTCAGGCCGCGCGTGCCCGCGATGGCGAACAGGATTTCTATACACAAGATTTCTATTCAATACCGGAGACCACATGACAAACCATATTGAGATATTTGAAGTCGGACCCCGTGACGGGTTGCAAAATGAAGCCCGCAACATACCGGTGTCTGAAAAGATCGCACTGGTGGACTGCCTCAGTCAGGCTGGTTTTTCGCGCATTGAAATGGCCAGCTTTGTCAGCCCCAAATGGGTGCCGCAAATGGCCAGTTCCGCCGAGGTCCTGGCAGGGATCAAGCGCGCCAAGGGTGTGTCTTATGCGGCGTTAACCCCCAACTTGCGTGGGTTTGAGGATGCCCTCGCAGCACGGGCTGATGAGGTGGCAATCTTTGGCTCGGCCTCAGAGGGGTTTTCGCGTGCTAACATCAATGCAACGATCGCCGAAAGCCTTGCGCGGTTCGTGCCGGTGATGCAGGCGGCAAAAGAGGCGGGGATTCGCGTGAGGGGCTACATTTCTTGTGTGACCGATTGCCCTTATGACGGATCTGTCGCACCCGCGCAGGTGGCCCATGTGGCAGATCAGTTGTTCAAGATGGGCTGTTACGAGGTCAGCCTGGGGGACACCATTGGCCAGGGCACGCCCGAGACTGTTTCAGCCATGCTGAGCGCGGTGAGCGACGTGGTGCCTGTGCAGCAGATGGCGGGCCATTTCCACGATACAGCCGGACGGGCGCTCGAAAATATTGATGCCTCAATAGAGGCCGGTGTGCGGGTTTTTGATGCGGCCGTGGGCGGATTGGGGGGATGCCCCTATGCTCCGGGTGCGGCGGGGAATGTAGCGACGGAATTGGCGCATGATCACCTTATAAAACAGGGCTATGACACCGGGTTGAACCGGGACGTGCTGACAAAAGCCGCAGACATGTCGCGCGCGATGAGGGGATAGTGGCGAGGCACGCACCCCCCTGAAACTGAGTAGGACGCGTAGGGGGGCGTGACATCTCTCCCCTATAGGGAATAGACGCGCGAAATCATTTCTTAAGAAATTCGAGTGTAGAGCATTTTAAGAGCATTTGATGCATCAGCGTCACTTGCGTTCTGTTTACTTTGACCTGTCTGGGGGAAAACGTGAAAAATCAATTAGCTATGATTGTGTCTGTTGGGTTAAGCCTGTGTGCTGGCACTTATGCCTCGCATGCACAAGATGCGGGGCCTTTGGGAATTGGGCCTGCCGGTTATTCCGACGTAATGTTTGACCGGCAGAATAAGGTCACCGGTAAAATCGCCGAGGCCCTGCGCGCGCGCCAACGTGGTGAGTTGCCTCAAACCGGCCTGCGTTTTGGCGCCCACTTCATTGGGACGGTGATCGCCGAAGAAACCGACACGCCGGGTAAATTCCCAATTCTGTCGCGCCTGCCGCCCACGCACACCAAGGGCACGTCGGATATTTTCAGCGTTGTGAACGAGGTGTCTCTGAATGCCACACTGAGCTTGCCGATGGTAACCGCCTTTGCGCAGGGCGAATACACCGAGGTCGAATACCCAGGGCAGGATGATTTGCAACTGCGCAAATTCTGGATGGCCTTTGGCGATCTTGACCAGTCTCCGGTCTATGTTGCTGTCGGGCGCAAGACGATCAATTTTGGTCAGTTTGAAAGCTACGCACCCTTCACCCATACCCATAGTTCGCACTATTTCTGGGCTCAGCCGGATGATCCTGTCCTTGAGGTGGGCTATGTCACTGAGCGCACCGAGCTGGCCTTTTCGCTGATCCCGGCACATCGCGGCAATCGGGTGCTGAGCAGTCCTAAAAATGATGGTGCATTATCTAACTTTGCGCTGAATGTGGCCCATACACTGCCCGTCCCTGGCGATGCTTCACTGCGGTTGGGCGCAGGGTTTTTGCGCGGCACGATCTATGACAGCGTGATTGCGTATCACCCGCCGGGCGTGGGTATCAACCGGTACTGGAACGAGACCTGGGATATCAACGCCACCTATTCGCGTGGCCCATTCGACATTCAGGCCGAGTATACCCGCACCATGCATGACTGGGCCGCAACGGGGCACCCTGTTTCAGCGCTGACACTGCAGGGGCGGTATCGCAGTGAGCTGTTTGGCAAACCCGCTATCTGGTCAATCAGTGCCAGCCGGGGTGAGCAAGGTGCCAATGGCACCGAATGGGAGCGGATGGAACAGGTGATTCTGGGCCTGGAAGTGCAGGCGCATAAGAACGTGAGCCTCGGGGTTGAGTACCTCTATAATGAGGGTTTCGTACCGCTTATTGTGCCGACAATCGCAGGTGATCGCTCGGTCACATCCCATACGCTGGTCACTGGTCTCAAGGTCACGTTTTGATCTTGCCAATTGCCTTGCGTGGCTAAGGGCGACCGTCTAGCGTCACGGTAATTCCTGTCGTGACGGAGCGTTGTCATGCCCTTGAAAACCACATGTCTTGGGGCTTTTCCCAAGCCCGATTATGTGCCGATACAAGACTGGTTTCAGGTGCATTACGATGCCGAGGATTATAACGAAAAAGTAACGCAGCAATGGTCACGCGAAAAGCTGAACAAGGCGCGTGATCTGTTTGACCGCGCCACCCAGGAAGCGGTGGCTGATCAGCTGGCCTGCGGCATCGACATTCCCACCGACGGTGAACAGCGGCGCGAAAACTACGTGCATTACCAGTGCCGCCATTTCACCGGCTTTGATTTTGAGAACCTGACCGAAACCGTAATGCGCAATGGCGCTTACACGGTTGACCTGCCCACCATTCGGGCCAGGGTGACAGGGCAGGACAATTCCACCCTTGTGCGAGACTGGCAGGTGGCCGAGGCCGCAGCGGGCCGCCCGGTAAAGATGACATTGCCGGGGCCAATGACCATTGCCGACACCACGGCAGACGCCCATTACAACGATGACGCCGCATTGGCGCGCGATTTAGCGGATGCTTTGAACGGGCAGGTGCGGGCCTTGGCTGATGCCGGGTGCCGCTTCATTCAGGTGGATGAACCAATCTTTGCGCGCAAGCCTCAAGGCGCATTGGCCTATGGTATTGAAACGCTGGAGAGGTGCTTTCACGGTGTCCCCGACGAGGTGACCCGCGTGGTGCATATGTGCTGTGGCTATCCCAATAATCTGGATGACGATGATTATCCCAAGGCGGATCAGGCATCTTACATGCAGATTGCCGCTGCGGTGGACGGCGTGACCGATCAGATTTCGATTGAGGACGCACACCGCCACAATCCCGAAGACCTGTTCACACGGTTTGAGACATCCGCCCTGATCGTGGGATTTATCACCATCGCTTCCAGCCGGGTGGAGCCGGTTGAGGAAATTCGTGCGCGGATGCATCATATCCTGCAATTCATGCCCGCCGATCGTTTGCTGGCTGCTCCGGATTGCGGATTGGGCTTTTTGGGCCGTGATCTGGCGATGACCAAACTGCGGAATCTGAGCGAAGCGGCGCGCTCGGTGGTGTAGGGCTCGATCTTGCACAACCAACTTGTCGTGCTTTAAATTGCGGTCAAAGCGGCGCGGTCCAAACCTGGGATCATGACAGTGGATATTCACGGTTGTGGGTTGAATTCAGCTGCCCGATGACCGTTAATGCCGTTGTATTTGAGAAGATCTGGGGCAGGAATGAAAATCGCGATTATCGGAGGCGGGCTGGTTGGATGCCTCGTTGCGTTAGAATTGGCCGAACGCGGCCAATCTGTGGTGCTATTGGAGCAAGAGGCATCTTTGATAAGTCGTGCATCTGCCAACAACGAAGGCAAATTGCATCTTGGCTATGTCTATGGCGCGGACCCCAGCTTTGAGACGGCACAGCGGCTCATTCTTGATGCCTTGGTGTTTCGTCTTATTCTGGAACGATGGATAACGCCCGAGACCTTCGAACGCTGCTTGTCCGCTGCTTTTAACTATATCGTGCCGCTCCAGAGCCGTCTTCCGCTGGATGCAATCCAAGCCCATTTTGCGCGTGTTGACGCGTTTTGCCATGAACAGGAGTGTCGTCTGAACCTTCGGTATCTGGGCCAGAAAGCCCAGTTTGAACCGCGCGCGCCAGAAAAGTGCCGTGAAACTGGCGCCACATGGCTCAGCACGCCTGAGCGGGGCATATGGGCCAAGGGGGTTGCGCGGGCCGTGGCCGCTTGCGTCACGCAGCATCCAAAGATCGAAGTGCGGTATGGTGTTTCCGTGCACAACGCCACCAGCAGCAAAGGGCAGTGGCGGATTCAGTGTGATCGAGGACAACCCGGTGGTGATGGCCCGTATGATGCGGTTATCAATGCGGCGTGGTCAGGGCGTCGCACGATCGACCGGGCCAGTGGTTTTGCCTCAGCCGAGCCTTGGTACGCGCGGTTCAAATATGGCGTATTATTGCGTGATGCCCGTGCGGTGCTGGGGCAAGCTATGCCATCCAACACCACGGCGACGTCAGGGGCGTTTGGCGATAGTGTGTACTATCCAGACGTGGATGTGCTGTATTGCAGCTGGTATCCTGTGGGCATGTGTTTTGCCTCACGCGACGAATCACTGAATGCAGCTGATCCCACCCCCAAGCAGGCCCGCCGTATGATCCATGATACATACGCCGGATACGCCAGTATTGATCCGGCGTATTCAGCACTGAGCCAGCCGCATGTGTGCGACAAGGCGGAATTGATGGGTGATTACATCGTGGCGCGGGGCCATAGCGACATTGTTGATCCGCACAGTATACTGCACGAACGTCGTGGGCATGGCCCAAAAGAGCTGGCACCGGGATACTTTAGTGTGGACACTGGCAAGTATACGTCTGCGCCACGCTGTGCGGTTGAAACGGTGGATGCTCTTCTTGCCAAGGAGCGAGCGTGTTTGGTGTCCTGAAACGGCGGCCATTGGTCTCGGTCTGTATTCCCGCCTACCGTGCCGAGGCGTTTATCAATGAAACGGTGCAAAGCGTTCTTGACCAGACTGTGCAGGATTTTGAGATAGTCATCTCTAATGACGCAGGGTATGTCACACACAGCCTCAATGCGTTGAAAAAAAACCCAAAAATCAGAGTCCTTACGCCGCGTCGGCGGTTGGGCTGGGTGGACAACAGCAATGCAGCGTTGGCGCACGCGCGCGGCCATCATGCCATGATCCTGCCGCATGACGACCGTCTGGCACCGACCTATATCGCCCGTTGCCTTGAGGTGCTTGAGCAAGATGCACAAGCCTTCGCCGCGGTCAGCGATATCGATACCGATCTGCTTAAAAGGCCAATGATTGCTTCGGAAGTCTGTGGAGAGCTGCCTGAGCGGATCGAACATGTGATGCGAAACCTGTACCGAGGGTTCACCTACCGAGCGCTAATGCGTTGGAAGCCAGGATACGCCAAACGTCTGGCGTTGATCCACAACCCGCCACATGATGCATTTGTTGATACCACCTGGATCATGCAGCAGGCCTGTCTGGGGGCGCTGCGCCGTGTGCCCGAACCGCTGTACTTCAAACGCTATCATGCCAATAACACCCACACTGGATGGTGGGAGTTACCTGCGCCCGACCTGCTGCAGGCCTGGCAGGTGCATTGCAGGCAGATGCACACCATAGTAGCCCCCCATATGCCCAACAAAGCAAAGCTGGATCAACTGCTTGACCTTCGGCTGGATGCGCGCCGCGTGCACGAGGCCCCGCCCGAAGTGAAGCGCCTTATCACGACCCCCAGATTGACGTGAAATTGACAAGCTCTGGTTGACCCTTCCCATGGGCAGGGGTAAACCCGAACTGAGGCTTGATTATGCGGCCAAACTTGCGCCCGTATGCCCGTATGTGAAAGGAGCTGCCCCGTGGAAGAAATGCTGAGGGAATATCTTCCCATTCTCGTATTTCTGGCCGTCGCCATCGCATTGGGGATCGTGCTGATCCTGGCGGCTGTCGTTCTGGCCGTTCGCAACCCTGACCCTGAAAAGGTAAGTGCTTACGAATGCGGGTTTAATGCCTTTGATGATGCACGAATGAAATTTGATGTCCGGTTCTATCTGGTCTCGATTCTGTTCATCATTTTTGATTTGGAAATTGCTATGTTGTTCCCTTGGGCTGTGGCCTTCAAGGATGTGAGCATGGTGGGGTTCTGGTCGATGATGGTGTTCCTTGCGGTGCTGACCGCAGGATTTGCTTATGAATGGCGCAAAGGAGCGATGGAATGGGAATAGCCACCGGAGCCAACTCTGCGGATTTTGACCGCGAAGTCGCCACGCAAGAGCTGAACCGCGAACTGCAAGACAAAGGTTTCCTGCTGACCTCGACAGAGGACATCGTCAACTGGGCGCGCACTGGCTCGCTGCACTGGATGACCTTCGGGTTGGCCTGTTGTGCGGTTGAAATGATGCACACTGCCATGCCGCGTTACGATGTGGAGAGGTTCGGCTTTGCCCCGCGCGCCTCCCCACGTCAGTCGGATGTGATGATTGTGGCCGGCACGCTGACCAACAAAATGGCCCCCGCCCTGCGCAAGGTCTACGACCAGATGCCCGAGCCGCGTTATGTGATCTCAATGGGGTCATGCGCCAATGGCGGCGGATATTACCATTACAGCTATTCCGTGGTGCGCGGATGTGACCGGATTGTGCCGGTAGACATCTATGTGCCCGGCTGCCCACCAACCGCCGAAGCGCTGGTGTACGGCATTCTGCAATTGCAGCGCAAAATTCGCCGCACCGGGACGATTGTGCGTTAAGGCACGTTGGAAGGATATAGACGATGACGGACGCACTTCAGGAACTGGGCACCCATATCGAGCTGAAACGCACCGATTGTGTGTTGGGCTGGTCTGTTGAGCATGGTGAGCTGACCATGGATGTGGCGCTGGCCGGGATTGCGGGATTCGTTGAGTTTCTAAAGACCGATCAAACCTGCAAGTTTTCCACTCTGGTGGACATCACGGCGGTGGATTACCCCGAGCGGGCCAAGCGGTTTGATGTGGTCTATCATTTCCTGTCGATGTATCAAAACCACCGCATCCGTCTGCGTATCGCCATCCGGGAAGAGGACATGGTGCCTTCAATCGTGGATGTGCACCCCTCGGCCAATTGGTTTGAGCGTGAAGTGTTTGATATGTTTGGCATTCTGTTTTCGGGCCACCCCGATCTGCGCCGCATCCTGACGGATTACGGCTTTCGCGGCTATCCGCTGCGCAAGGATTTCCCGACCTCTGGTTATACCGAGGTGCGCTATGACGAGGTGCAAAAACGGGTTGTCTACGAACCCGTGTCGCTGGTTCAGGAATATCGCCAGTTTGATTTCATGTCGCCATGGGAGGGCGCCGAATACATCCTGCCCGGCGATGAGAAGAAGGAGGAGGCGAAATGATGATCCTCTGGAATGCATGTTTGCTGGCTGTTTTCGGGCCCTTGATGTTGGCCCCATTTGCCATGCGCCGGGCTAAGGTTGCGGCCAAGGCCACGCAAGGGGGCAGATCATGATGGACGGCACCAAATTTGACGACGCCCAGACCGGCGAGCAGAAGATTCGCAATTTCAACATCAACTTCGGCCCGCAACACCCTGCGGCGCACGGGGTGTTGCGCCTTGTGCTTGAGTTGGACGGCGAAATTGTAGAGCGCTGTGATCCGCATATTGGCTTGCTGCATCGTGGCACTGAAAAGCTGATGGAAAGCCGGACCTATCTGCAAAACCTGCCGTATTTTGACCGGCTGGATTATGTCGCGCCGATGAATCAGGAACATGCCTGGTG
>JARGOC010000014.1 GCA_029212365.1 Roseovarius sp. | reverse complement strand
AAAACCAGACCCGCAGACTCTCGTTATGAATGAGGGAGCCTTGGGGGGCAGGTCACCTCGCAAACAGTAAAGGAAAAAGTCAGGAGATTTTGACTAATACCCAGGTTAACACTCACCGCATTATCTACTTTTAGTTGCGGCACCACATTTTTTTCAGCTACACATTCTTTGCAGTTTGTTCACCATCTTGGAGATTTTAGATTGAAGATTATGTTGAAAAGTAACTGGACTTTGGTTCTTGGAATTCTGGTGATCGTCGTTTCGCTCGCTTTGTTTCTAAGCTTCCCACCAAAATCCTGGCTTGAGAAGCTACTGTACGGCTTCCCGCTGGAAATTGGATTTGCTTTCGTGATTGCTTGGGTTGTAGCCAATCTTGTGGAATCTAAAGCAAGACAGGAGTACGATAGATATACACAAGAAAAAGCGCGTCTAATTAGCCAAAACGTGTTTGGATATCTCTACAGCGTCAATTTTCCGAGAAGCGCGTTTTCCGTTCTGGAAGATTTTGTTTTTTCTCCAGCGATTATTAAAACCTATCAGAAACTGGACTACGAACTCATCACACCCGAGGTAGAACCCGGTTGGGTAAAAATGAGATGTGAATTTGACTATAGTTTGAAAAATGTTTCTGAGAAAACAGTGGAGCACGACCTTCGTTTCCACTTCTCAAAGATTGCTGGATTAAACGAACCAGAGGTAGAAGGATTGGGTCTTCAATCTCTAGTTATTGGTGATCAATCGATCCCAAGTGAGCAATTTGACGCTCTAGATCATGCGGCCGAAGATGAAATCGGAAGACAAAGGTTCCTCGTTGTCAGGAGTATCCCTGCAAATTCAGAATTGAGAGTAAGAGTTACCTTTGTTCAGCTAAAACGTGTAGACGACAATGACCTGTATCAATCTGGATCAGTTTGCGAAAACTTAGAACTAAAACTTCGATACGATCCAACTTACTTTGATGTCTTCATCGAGCCAATCCATCCATCGAATTCGTTCGACTCTGATATCGAGCCTTGCGGTGGGGATAATTGTAGAATAGTTCGAATTGATCAAGCGTTGCTTCCCAAAAACGGCGTTTTTATGTGGTGGAACAAAAAGTAAATCCCCACGCGGAGATTATTGAGGAAGAAACCTAACTGTTTACCTTCAGTAAACGAATTGTGTTGATAGTCGTAGTTGAAATGCCCTAGTGTCGGCACAATCTAGTGTTACAAGTAACTTAGATAAACGGAGCAAACACATGCTTTTTAATACAGGAGGCGGTACAGGCTGTTAGCTGTACACTCATTCCATATCAATAATTCTTCGGCGAGTCACTTCGGTGTCTCGCCGAATTAGTTTTGATCCCAAAAATCGAATTACCACTTCACTCATCCATCTTCAGCGCCGAAATAAACGCCTCTTGAGGGATGTCCACCTTCCCGAACTGGCGCATCTTCTTTTTACCCTTCTTCTGCTTCTCCAGCAGTTTCTTCTTGCGGGTCGCGTCACCGCCATAGCATTTGGCCGTCACGTCTTTGCGCAGGGCTGAGAGGGTCTCGCGCGCGATGACTTTGCCGCCAATGGCCGCCTGGATCGGGATTTTGAACATGTGGCGCGGGATCAGGTCTTTGAGCTTTTCGCACATGGCGCGGCCGCGTTGCTCGGCGCGGTCACGGTGGACCATCATAGACAGGGCGTCGACCGGCTCTTCGTTGACCAGCACCTGCATCTTGACCAGATTATCCTCGCGGTAGCCCTCAAGCTGATAATCAAACGACGCGTAACCCTTTGTTACGGATTTCAGCCTATCGTAGAAATCAAATACCACTTCGTTCAGCGGCAGGTCATAGACCACAAGTGCGCGCGATCCGGCATAGGTGAGGTCCATCTGGATGCCGCGGCGGTCCTGGCAGAGCTTGAGCACATCACCGAGGTATTCATCGGGCACAAGGATGGTCGCCTTGATGCGAGGCTCCTCAATGTGATCGACCAGCGTCATGTCGGGCATGTCGGCGGGGTTGTGCAGATCAATCTTGGTGCCGTCCCGCATATAGACGTGATAGATCACCGAGGGCGCGGTGGTGATCAGATCAATGTTGTATTCACGTTCGATCCGGTCGCGGATCACTTCGAGGTGCAACAGGCCAAGGAAGCCGCAGCGAAAGCCAAAGCCAAGTGCGGCAGAGCTTTCCATTTCGAACGAGAAGGAGGCATCATTGAGGGCGAGCTTGTCGATGGCCTCGCGCATGTCCTCAAATTCGGCTGAATCCACCGGGAAAAGGCCGCAGAACACCACCGGTTGCGAGGGTTTAAAGCCGGGCAAAGGGACCTCACAGGGTCTTTTGTCGTGGGTGATGGTGTCGCCCACTTTGGTGTCACGCACCTGTTTGATGGAGGCGGTGATAAAGCCGATTTCGCCGGGGCCAAGTTCGCTCACCTTGGTCATGGCGGGGCGGAAAACGCCCATCGTATCAACGCCGTATTTAGCGCCGGTTTGCATCATGGTGATCTGGTCACCCTTTTTCAGGATGCCATCCATGATGCGCACAAGCACGACAACGCCAAGGTAGGGATCATACCAGCTGTCCACCAGCATGGCTTTGAGGGGCGCGTCCCGATCACCCGTGGGGGCGGGCAGATGTTGCACGATAGCTTCAAGCGTTTCATGGATGCCAACGCCGGTTTTGGCCGAGACCGCTATGGCGCCAGAGGCATCAATGCCAATGACATCCTCAATTTGTTCGGCCACGCGATCAATGTCTGATGCGGGCAGGTCAATTTTGTTGAGCACCGGAACCAGATCATGATCGGCGTCGATGGCCTGATACACATTGGCCAGCGTTTGCGCCTCGACGCCTTGGGTGCTGTCCACCACCAGAAGCGAGCCCTCAACCGCGCGCATGGAGCGCGAGACCTCATAGGCGAAATCAACGTGGCCGGGGGTGTCAATCAGATTGAGCACATAGGCCTCACCATTGTCGGCCGTATAGTCGATGCGCACGGTGTTGGCTTTGATGGTGATGCCACGCTCGCGCTCGATATCCATAGAATCAAGCAACTGTGCTTTCATGTCCCTTTCAGCCACCGTGTTGGTGGACTGAATAAGCCTGTCGGCCAGCGTCGATTTCCCGTGGTCAATATGCGCCACGATGGAGAAATTGCGGATATGTGAAAGCGGTGTCATGGCAGGGGATATGGCGGGGTTTGGGGGAGTGGTCAAGGTGGGTTGAATTAAGTCCTCCCGCAGATACACTGGCCTTGTTTCAATTGAGTATCACGCGTGGCAATCAATAATTCAGAAGACTTTGAAGACTGGCTGAAGAAGCAGCCACGAGAAACCTGCGTTTTAATCGCAGCAAGAGCCGCTGTGCGGGTGTTTCCCTTTGTGACGCACATAGACGATTTCAATACGCAAGAAATAAAGCTTGCGCTCTTGACAGCCCGTGCGATTTTGACATCGGGGGTTGCGAGCAAAATGCCAACCCCCGATGTCATGACCGCCGCCGGTGCCGCCGCCGGTGCCGCCCGTGCCGCCGCCTATGCCGCCGGTGCCGCCGGTGCCGCCGCCGATGCCGCCGATGCCGCCGCCTATGCCGCCGATGCCGCCGCCCGTGCCGCCGCCCGTGCCGCCGCCTATGCCGCCGGTGCCGCCCGTGCCGCCGCCTATGCCGCCGATGCCGCCGCCGGTGCCGCCGCCCGTGCCGCTGATTTTAAAGATACAGACATCCTGCTGGACTTGCTTTTTGAAACCCCGGTTTGGCACGACCCTGGAGAGCCTGACTGGCTGGTCTCAGTGTTGATGCCCAAAGATAACCTTTTGGAGAGCGGCCCGGAATGGGCGTTCTGGCGCGAGTGGTATTATGGCTTTCTGAACGGCAAACCCCTGAATTGGGAGCTTCAGAAACGCGTGACGTTGATTGAAGATGCCATCTGGGAGGACGGGCCGGAGGCGGTGGCTCTGGAGATTGAGCGGATCAGAGCGGCGTTTGACGTTGAGACGCAAGCGGCCGACCTAGAAGAGAATTCCAGTACTGCAATCGCCTCCATCCGAGGAATTGGCGATAACAACCCACCTGCACCGATTGAGGATGCGTCAGTGTCCACAGCCGATGTAACGATCATCTGGGCGGCTGCGCGGGATATCCGAGAAGAGGCGCAATCGGAAGTTCCTAACAAAGCGCGCATTGGGAAAGCAGTTGGCGCGCTGGTTGGTGCCTTGAAAGCCTGCGGCGTTTGGGGCGCCCAAAAGGTCGATATTGGATTGAACGCAGCTGTGGTGGCTGTAGGCGCAGCAAGTGGTACGGCGGGCGTTGCCTGGGTCACGCAGAATGGTGACAAGATTGCTGAGTTGATTGAGGCAGTCGAGCGCTGGATCAAGCTTTTCTAAAGCGGTCGCGTGAGATCACATACCTTACGGAGAGCTTCGACCGTTGGTTGCTTCAGCCCGGAATCAAGCCGTAGGCGCCGGGCCATCGTCAGCCCCCATGCTTGGGCTGGCGATTGGGTGATGTTGGCGCACCGTTCATTCTGAGTACGGGGTGACTGAGATAAAGTGCTTTGGAACACATGTCTGATCGCCATCCCGGGGGCAGACGATGGCCCGGCGGTTTGTAGAGTGACGGGAAATCTACTAGCTTGCCCAGCATGTGCATCAACAATTTTCGCGACCTTTCCACGATAGAATCCGAGCGCGAGGATGGTGCGCCAGATCGCGGACCGGTGGAACGGATGTCGTTGCGTGTCTGGGCCATGGTCAGGCGATAGCCATCTTGGGCAGGTGTTGCGCTTTCCTGCAATCTTGTGAATTGAAAAACCCGCCGCAATCGGGCAATGATCTACGCAGCGGTTTGGGTGAGCAGGCAAGATGAGGGCGAAACGCCCCAACGCCCGGACCAGAAATTGAGGCGGGAAAGATGAAGCAGATCATTCTTTTGATAGTGATTACGGCCCTTGCGGGCTGTGGTGGTGTGCATAAGGCGCGCAAGGATGCCAAGCGGCGGCCAGCCCCGGTACCCGTGGCCTCGACGCCCTCAAACCCGATCTCCTCGGGGGTGTCCAATATCCCGGCAGCAGCCCCTGCCCACCTGCCCTTTGCCAACGGGCCAATCAACAAGGCCTGCATGGCCTCAGATCGCAAGGCACGTTCGCGCACGTTATGTGGCTGTATTCAGGCCGTGGCGAACAACACTTTGAGTGGCTCTCAGCAACGGGTGGCAGTGAGTTTTTACTCAGATCCTCATAAGGCCCAGAAAATACGCCAATCAGACAACGTGGCGCATGAGGCGTTCTGGCAGGACTACAAGACTTATGGCGATACCGCCAAGCGCACCTGCGGGAAGCGTTGAGCGCCGCGCGCGCCGGGGTATAACCGGGCCATTCGGGTCATTACAGGGTCCTGATGGGCTGCGGACCGGGCTGGAACAGGTTGATGCGCGTCACGCCTTCAACCGATACCCCCGCGAAAACAGCACCCAGGCAAGGGTACATATGGCCAGAGTAGACCCGGCCCCCACCGCCATGCCCAAAACAGGCGCGCTGTCGGATACACCGATGATGCCGTAACGCACCCCGTCAATCAGATAGAAGATCGGGTTGAGATGGGTGATTTCGCGCAGCACTGGCGGCAGGGCCTGCACCGAATAGAACGTGCCTGACAAAAACGCCAAAGGGGTGACGATGAAGTTTGTGATTGCCGCCATTTGATCAAACTTGTTGGCATAAATGCCAGCGACAATGCCAAGGCCACCCAAAAAGCCCGCACCCAGCACGACGAAGCTCAGCGCCCACAAGGGATGCTGCGGTATGATGCCCAAAAACAACGCCAACCCCAAGGAGATAGCCACCGCAACCAGCACACCCCGCACCACCGCGCCGACCAGATAGCCCACCACCAATTCGGCGGGCGACAGAGGGGGCATCAACGTATCCACGATGTTGCCCTGCACTTTGGAAATAACGATAGACGATGATGTATTCGCAAAGGCATTTTGAATCACCGTCATCATCAGGATGCCCGGCGCGATGAAATGCGTGAACGCCACGCCCATCACATCCCCCCGATGTGGGCCGATGGCGATGGAAAAGATCATCAAAAACAACCCCGCCGTCACCAAAGGCGCCGCCAAAGTCTGCGTCCATACGGCCATGAACCGCTGCACCTCTCGTGAGGCAAGGGTTTGCAGACCAAGCCAATTGACCCGGCCAAACCGGCGTGTGCCCATATCGGAAAGATTGTTCATAGCTGCCTCATGCCTTCTGAGTGCGAATCGATGCCTTGTAACTGGCCCTCAAGTGATTAGAATAGGTCTCTGATCGGAAAACCGAAAGGGCGGCCACCCAAGTATGTAGTGAGCCGCCTTTTGAGATATAAGGGAAGTGCGCCCATGTCCTGGAGCGACGAACGTGTTGAGCTGCTGAAAAAGATGTGGGGCGAGGGCCAATCGGCCAGCCAGATCGCCAAAGAGCTGGGCGGTGTGACCCGCAATGCGGTGATTGGCAAGGTGCACCGGTTGGGCCTGTCAAACCGCAGTGGCACTGGCAAATCGGCGGATGCCTCCAAAGCCAAGGCAGATGCAAAACCGGCGGCCAAGCCCAGAGCGAAGCCCTCAAAACCTGCCGCCAAACCTGCGGCAGCAGAGGCCCCTGCACCCGAAGCCCCTGCGGCCCCTTTAATGACCCGTGCACGCGCGGCGATCATCCCAGCGGGCCAACGCCTGCCGCCACAACCCTCGGCCAATGAAATTGATCCTGCCGCCCTCGCCAAAGTCAGCGAGATCGAAAAGAAGGCCAAGAAACTGGGACTGATGGAGCTGACCGAGCGCACTTGTAAATGGCCTGTAGGTGATCCCGCGACCGATGATTTCTGGTTCTGTGGTCTGCCAGTGCAAGCGGGCAAGCCCTATTGCGAGGCGCATGTTGGAGTGGCGTTTCAGCCGATGTCGTCGCGGCGTGATCGCAAGCGGTAATCGCCCACGGCGGATTTTAAGTATTTGTAGAACGGTGAAACCGGGGGCATCAGTCTGCGGTTTTGTCCTTTCCGCGTCGCGCGCGCTGAGCTATACGCGCGGCGATGAGCACAAATCCACCTGACCTGCGGCCAGATTTGGCACGCGCCCGCATCTCGGAGGCCCCCCGCAAGGGGCAACCGAGCATTGGAATGGTATCATTGGGATGCCCCAAAGCGCTGGTGGACAGCGAGCGGATTTTGACGCGGCTACGCGCCGAAGGATACGGGATCTCACCCGATTACACCGGTGCCGATGCGGTGATTGTAAACACCTGTGGATTTCTGGATTCGGCCAAGGCCGAAAGCCTGGAAGCCATTGGCGAGGCCCTGACCGAGAATGGCCGGGTCATTGTCACCGGCTGCCTGGGCGCCGAGCCGGAATACATCACCGGGGTACACCCAAAGGTGTTGGCCGTGACAGGCCCCCATCAATATGAACAGGTGTTGGACGCGGTGCACCAGGCTGTGCCGCCCGACCCGGACCCGTTTGTTGATCTACTGCCTGCCAGTGGCGTTCAACTGACGCCGCGCCACTATTCTTATCTAAAGATTTCTGAGGGTTGCAACCACAAGTGCAAGTTCTGCATTATCCCCGATATGCGTGGGAAACTGGCCAGCCGACCGGCCCATGCGGTGATGCGCGAGGCGCAAAAACTGGTTGAAAGCGGCGTGCGGGAACTGCTGGTGATTTCGCAGGACACCTCGGCTTATGGCGTTGATGTCAAACACGCCGAGACAGGTGGGCACCGCGCGCATATCACCGATCTGGCACGTGATCTGGGGTCACTCGGGGCGTGGGTTCGGCTGCATTATGTGTATCCTTACCCTCATGTGCGCCAGTTGATTCCGCTGATGGCAGAGGGGCTTGTGTTGCCCTATCTGGATATTCCGTTTCAGCATGCCCACCCGGATGTGTTGCGCCGGATGGCCCGGCCCGCAGCGGCGGCAAAGACACTGGATGAAATTGCCGCATGGCGCTCTGAGTGCCCTGAGATCACCCTGCGCTCTACCTTCATTGTGGGCTATCCAGGTGAAACTGAGGACGAGTTCCAGGTTTTGCTGGATTGGCTGGATGAGGCGCAGCTCGATCGGGTGGGATGTTTCCAGTACGAAGATGTCGAGGGCGCACGCTCGAACGCGCTGCCGGATCATGTGGATAAAGATGTGAAACAAGACCGCTGGGAGCGGTTTATGGAAAAAGCTCAGGCTATTTCTGTGGATAAACTAGCCGCCAAGGTTGGCACTGTGCAACAGGTGCTTGTGGATGATATTGACGCAGATGGCATCGCCACCTGCCGCACCAAAGCCGATGCGCCCGAGATTGACGGCGCTTTGTTCATTGATGAGGGCACAGAGGCGCTGTCTGTGGGCGATCTGGTCACTGTCGAGGTGGATGAGGCCGCTGATTATGACCTGTGGGGCCGTTTGGTGTGAAAACACCAGCCCGGCGGCACTAGACACAGTCCGGCATTTAATTCCACTTTCGGCAAAGTTAACAACCATTTGAATGCCAATAGATATCTAGAACTTTAGCTATTCGACTGGAACCTCGTGCCACCGACCGAGCAGATTGCAGGGCAATTAGAAACAAAGTTTCCCCCACGTTACCAGTGACTTGCAGGCCGTTGCTTGGCATGTTTCCAATGCTCTGACTGTTTAGCGCAAATTGCACTTAACTAACGCACGGGGAGACAACATAATCTTGACCCAGCTCCGGCATCCTCACGGCACAAACCTATGTGACCCTGTTGTCAGGAGGCATGAGCAGATGTCCTATCCAGAGTATTGCCGCGCCGAGAGGATCGCTGATGGGGTGGTACATGTGTTTGGCATAAGCGCTGCCATGATCGGGATTGTGGTTCTCTTTACGCTTTTAGAACAAGGGCTTGACTGGGGAACTTACACTGCCACGGCGGTCTATGCTGCCGCCCTATTGCTGATGCTCAGCGCATCCGGCGCCTACCACATTCTGGCCCATACCAAAGCGCGCCCTATTCTGAGGCGGATTGATCACGCGGCAATCTATGTGAAAATCGCGGGTACATTTACCCCGCTGAGCATGATTTTGGGCACTGGGTTTGGCTATGTCATTCTGGGGCTGGTTTGGCTTCTGGCGCTGATTGGGGCCTCGGCCAAACTGATGGCGCAGCGCGGTCAAATCGGCACCGGATGGATGCCCTATTTTCTGCTCGGGGCTGCGGGTGTGCTCTTGTTTGTGCCCCTGGCCGGTGTGGTCTCAATGTTCAGCCTGATACTTCTGGCCCTGGGCGGCATCCTTTATACGGCCGGCATCCTGTTTTATTGTTCGGAAAAGCTGCGCTATGCCAATGCTATCTGGCACATCTTTGTGCTGTTGGCGTCGGCTTCGTTCTTTATGGGGATCAGCACTGCGCTGGCACAGGCGATGTGATCGCTCAGGCTTTTTTCCCATCGCGCAGACGCTTTAACAGATCGGTATTGCGACAATAGTCTGGCGTGGTTTCGGCTTGGCCGAATTGCTCGTTCAGCCAGTGCTCACATTCATCAGGCTTGGCACAGCCAGTGCAGGCCATAACGCCATCGCCCAACTCGTCCATATCCAGCCGACCTTCCATAACGGCCAGCTCCAAATCGACGCCCGTCGCGTCAGCCATACGATCCATCAGATCGGCATGGCGTTTGATCGTTCGATTGTGGGTCATTAGATGTCTCCCTCACGCCTGCCTCCCTGACAGGCATGATCAGAGTATCAAAGGCCATAACGGTCTGCTTTGACTTGGATCAACCGCGCAAATCGTCCAGATAGGCCTGCACACAATCCTGCACATGACGAAATCGGTCACCGCCCAGATGCTTGCCGCCATACCAGCGGGTGACCACGATGATATGGTCATGCAAACCAGCACGTTCCAGCATCCGGATGATCACCAAACCAGCGCCACCTTCGCCATCATCACCCTTCAGCGGTATGCCATCCGCCCCCAGCACCCCCCAAGTGTTATGGGTCGCCTTGGCGAATTTCTTGTCTCGTTTCAAAGTCTTCAGAAAGGCATCCACACCACTGCGCCCCTGCACAGGACCACCCGACACGGCATATTTTGACCCCCGGTCACTGATCACACCCGTCAGTTGACGCATCACAGTGAAGCGTTCACACGTTTCACAGTTTCCATGCGCTGTGCATTGGGCGGGTGCGTGCCCAGAAACTGATCCCCAGGATCGGCAATCTGGGTAAAGAACTCAGCCCCGAGCACCGGGTTATATCCGGCACGTTTGGTGATGACGGTGCCCAAAGCATCTGCTTCCAGCTCAAAATCCTTGGAATAGGTGCGTGCCCCCACAGCAGCGCCCAGATTGCTGGCTGTGTCTACCGCCTTGGAGCTGGCCCCGGTCAAAGCAGCCAACCCCCCCAGCAAAACAGCGCCGGCAGTGGCGTTTTGTTGTTGGCGCGCCAGATGGCCAGCGATGTGATGCGCGGCTTCATGCCCCATAACAAACGCCAGTTCATCAGCGTTGCGCACCGATCCGATCAGCGCAAGGTTAAACGCCAATATGGGGCGACCATCCTTATCAAGCGTTTGAAAAGCGTTGGGTACCTGACCAGGGCGGTCATCCAACACGATATTGAAATCGCAGTTCAATCCAGTGGTGCGCGCCTTGCATTCGCGCTCGGCGACCGGCTCAACCGTGCGCACAACCTGGGCAAATGTCTGCAAATCCGCCTTGCCGGGTGTCACCTCGGCCTTGGACGGCGGCTGTGGGGCGGCAGGTGCGCCCGTTTCGCCCTGAGGCACCGCCGTGCAGGCCGATATGGCCAAAACCCCAATAATTGCAAACCAACGCACTGCTTGTCTCCGCTTTTCTTGCCTTGCCCCAATTTAGCAGGGTTTGACGACACTACCAGCCCCCGCTTGTCACGCTTGCGCGACCTTGCAAAGACCTGCCAAGCCGCTAAGGTTTGCACATGTTTTCCATTGAGCACGAATTTGATTCCACTGTGATAACCCTCGTGGATGAGGGCAAGGCGCCGCTGTCTGAAGATGTGGTGATCAACGCCTTTGAAGAATGCGTCACGCTGGAGCAATATGACCCCCGCACTGACACCGTTCAAAAAGTCACACTGACGATGACCCAGCTGTCTGATCTGGGGGCAGCACTTGATTTGCCCGAGGGCGTCTATCAACGCGTGCGGACAGGCAGCTAACGTTCCCATCTTCTTGCCCGAAATATCCCAGGGGGTTTGGGGGACAGCGTCCCCCATTCAAACATAAACAGCATGGCGCAGCCATTCCTTTGGATCACTGTCTTTCGTTCACTATGCGCTGAAATCTCTTGACCATGGCCTGCCCTGGCCTGACATGTAACCCAAACATATTTCTGACAGGTGCCCATGCCCCAGCCCAATCCTGACGCCCTTGCCTTTTTGCTGTCGCGCCGCTCACGCCCGGCCAAAACCCTTGGTTTGCCTGTGCCCACACGCACAGAGTTAGCCCCGATATTGCAAGCCGCCCTGCGCAGCCCCGATCACGGCAAGCTAGAGCCCTGGCGCCTGATCGTGCTGGAGCGTGATGCCCTGTTGCGACTGGCAGATGAGGTCAGCACGCGTGGTCCTGCTCTTGGTCGCTCGGACGAAGAGATCGCCAAGGCTCGCAGCCAATTTGGCGATGCGCATTTGGCGGTGGCCGTGATTGAGGTGCAAAAGCCATCTCAAAAAGTGCCCCCGATTGAGCAGAGCTATTCTGCTGGCGCGGTTTGTCTGGCGCTGCTGAATGGAGCGCTGGCCAGCGGCTGGGGCGCCAATTGGCTGAGCGGATGGGCCAGCCACGACCACGTTTTTGCGCAAAAGGCCCTGGGCCTTGACCCACATGAGCGCATTGCAGGCTTCATTCATATCGCAACCGAAAGCAGCGCCCCGCCAGAGCGTCCACGCCCGGACCCGGAGCAGATAATCACTTGGGTATCATCATGATTTTCAACAGCTTTTTCAAAGCTCTTGCTCAGATTACCGACCGCAGTTTTCGCCGGGTGCTGTTGATTGGCATTGGCTTGACCATTGCCTTGCTGGTGGCGGTCTATGCGGTGTTCCTGCTATTTTTGCAAAGCATGATAGGCGACACCACAACCCTGCCATTGATTGGCGAGGTGACATGGATCGACGACCTGTTGGGCTGGTCCAGCTTTGGGTTGATGTTGCTTATGTCGGTCTTTTTGATGGTGCCCGTTGCTTCGGCGATCACATCCTTGTTTTTGGAGGACGTGGCACGCGCGGTTGAGGCGCGCCATTATCCTGAATTGCCCGAAGCGCCAAAGCAGCCGCGCTGGGACGCTGTACGCGATACGGTGAATTTTCTGGGGGTAATTATTGCGGCCAATGTTCTGGCACTGATTCTCTATGGGATGTTCCCACCTGCGGCGCTGTTCATTTTTTGGGGAATGAACGGTTTGCTGTTGGGGTTGGAGTATTTCCAATTGGCCGCCATGCGCCGCATCGGACGTGAGGCCGCCAAGGCCTTGCGCCGTAAACACCTGGGAAAGATCTGGTTGGCAGGTGTGCTGATGGCCATGCCGCTGAGTATTCCGCTGATCAATCTGATCATCCCCATATTGGGGGCGGCGACCTTCACGCATATGTACCACCGGATTGCAGCGAAAACCGGTTAGCAGACCGGGGCCTGTTAACTGCTGATTGAGATGCGTCGCAGGCGCCCCTTCAAAAGGTCGGCGCGCGCTTTGCCATATTGGCGGCGATCACTTCCATTTGATGCGGTTTGCCGATCAGATCCGCCTGTTCGCGGCTTTCCGCCAGCAGAACGGCATCTTCGCCCGCGCCGCTTTCGGCCACTGCGATCAGCCGTTTCGCGGCACGAATGGCCGAGGGGCTGCGCGCGGCAATTCCGGCCGCAATGGCCTGTGCCCGCGCAACAGGGTCATCAGACAGTTCCGTCACCAAACCCCAGCGTTCGCCCTGCTCGGCTGTGATTGGCTCGGCGGAATAGGTCAACTGGCGGATCACGTCTGAGCGGGTGAGCTGCGGCAGCAACACCATGCCGCCCATATCTGGGATCAAGCCCCATTTCATCTCCATCACCGCAAGGCGTGCATCCAAAGCAGCGATGCGCATATCAGCCCCCAAAGCCAGCTGAAACCCGGCGCCATAAACTGCGCCGTGCAGCGCCGCAATCACCGGCACCGGCAGTTTGCGCCAGACCATGGCGACTTCCTGAAACAGATTGGTATTGCCGTGGCTGCGTGGCATCACCACGCCCTCAGGATCACCGGCGGCCAGTTGTGCAAAACTCATCACGTCAAGGCCGGCGCAAAAGGATTTGCCTTCGCCTGACAGCACCACAGCGCGAATATCTGCCTGCATCAGGGCCTGACCAGCTGCAACAATCGCCTCGGCCATTTCAGGATCAACGGCGTTCATCTTGTCGCCCCGTGTCAGGGTGACATGGGCGATATGATCGGTGATTTCAGTGGTAACGCGGGCCATGAGCGATCTCCTTTGATCGAATGAAACCGCATTTTTGGCGCGCGCGCCAGTGCGACGTCAGGGCACGAGCTTTTCGACGGCGCGCATCATGCCCAGAGATTTGTCATAAACCAGCGTCAAAACACGCCGACTGCCCACCTTTGAGGCCAGCGTGGGCAAGGACCGGACAGTGCCGGCGGCGATGGCCGCCGCAATAAAACCACGGCGTGATAGGTCTGGCATGGGGTCTACCCTGTTTAGTTGCGAACCGTTCTCATCTATGTGCCCAAATCGCATGTTTCAAGGGCTTGCACGCCCAGCATCAATACCGTTAGCTGCCTGTCATGACCGGACCCCGATACACACCCCTCGCCCAATCCTTGCCTGCCACCGTGCCGTTTGTCGGCCCCGAGGAGCAAGAACGCAGCCGTGGCGCGCCCTTTGCCGCACGTCTTGGCGCCAATGAAAATGTCTTTGGCCCCTCGCCTGCCGCCATTGCCGCGATGCAGGCCACTGCGGGCGATATCTGGATGTATGGCGACTCTGCCAGCCATGATTTGCGCCACGCGCTAGCGGCAAAGCTGGGCATCACGCCCGGCCATATTGTTGTGGGCGAAGGTATTGACGGATTGCTGGGTTATTTGGTGCGGCTGCTGGTGGGGGCTGGCGATCATGTGGTCACCTCAAACGGGGCCTATCCCACTTTTAACTATCATGTGTCGGGCTTTGGCGGGGTGTTGCACAAGGTACCCTACCGGGATGATCACGAGGACCTGACAGCACTATGTGCCAAAGCCGCAGAGGTGGACGCCAAGCTGATCTATTTTGCCAATCCGGACAATCCGATGGGCACCTGGCATGATGGTGCAATGATTGAGGCAGCTTTGAGCGATATTCCCGATGGGTGTTTGTTGTTGCTGGATGAGGCCTATGTGGAGTTTGCCCCCGAAACGGCCGTACCGCAGATTGATGTGAATGATCCACGAGTGATCAGAATGCGCACGTTTTCAAAGGGGTACGGGATGGCAGGCGCCCGCGTGGGCTATGCCATGGGCGCGCCTGACCTGATCACCAGCTTTGACAAGATCCGCAATCACTTTGGTATGAACCGGGTGGCACAGGCAGGTGCGCTGGCGGCCCTGCACGATGATGACTGGTTGGCCAGCATTCGCGCGCAAGTGGCCGCATCGCGCGAGGAAATCACCCGGATTGCTGTGGCAAATGGCCTGAGCGCCCTGCCCTCGGCCACCAATTTCGTGGCTGTGGATTGCGGCCAGGACGGGGAATTTGCGCGTAAAGTTCTGGGTGCACTGGGCGCGCAAGGGCTGTTTGTCCGCATGCCGTTTGTCGCCCCGCAGGACCGCTGTATCCGGATCAGTTGCGGGCAGGCTGAGGATATGGCGCTGCTGGCAGATCTGTTGCCCGAGGCTCTGGCGCAGGCGCGCGCCTAGCAGGCGATCATCTGCGCAGGCAGTACGTTGAAGCGTTTCGGGCAAAATCTCTGATGCAGGTTTATGCGCGAAACGCATTCGCAGATTTTTTAACTGTATCCTTACGCATTTTCAGTAAATTTTGCGCATGAGACCTGAACAATCAGAGACTGCCCCCAGTTCCACCACCCCTTCTTTGATTATGGGGTTGGTCAATTTGTTGTGCATATTCATGGCCATATGGGTGGCGTTTGGCCTGCCCGTGGTGCTGGTTGTGGGCTATGGGTTGGACAAGCTGATCACCCGGATGGCACGGCGGATCTAGCCAATTCAGCAGCCCCCGCCTGTAACGCGCCTGTCCCATGCGGGATATTCAGGGCTGTCAGGCCTGCTTCAACTGCGCCCAAAAGCGCCATGATCATCTGACCATTCACATGCCCCATATGGCCAAACCGAAAGTATCCATGTGCGGTGTCTTCGCCCGGCTCGGCCATTCCAAGGCCAATACCCAAGGTCACGCCCATATGCGTCTCAACCCAATTGCGCAGCCGCGTGCCTTGTGGTGAGGGCAGGCTGAGCGACGTCACAGCGTGGCTGCGATGTGCGGCCTCGCTCAGGTTCAAGCGCAGCGCACCACCGGTTTTCCAAACATCAGCCGCAGCCCAGATCGTACGGGCGAGCATGGCGTGGCGGGCCCAGACGGCCTCCAGCCCCTCGGCCTTGATCATATCAAGGGCTGTACGCAGACCATAAAGATGATGAGTGGGCGCAGTGCCGCAAAAATATTCATAGAATACATTTGGATTGGCACGCGCCACCCAGTCCCAATAGCGGCTGACACGCGGCATCTTGGCGCGGATGTTGGCGGCTTTGTCATTGAAATACACAAAGGCCAGGCCGGGGGGCACCATCAGCCCTTTCTGGCTGGCCGCGACCATGACATCGACACCCCAGGCATCCATCTCAAAGGGATCACAGCCCAGCGACGCAATGCAATCCACCATCAAAAGAGCGGGGTGTTTTGCGCTATCCATGGCTGCGCGGATTGCGGCAATATCATTGCGCACCGAGGTGGATGTATCCACATGCGTGGCCAGTACTGCCTTGATTTCATGAGAGGTATCATCGCGCAGGGCCTTCTCCACCTGTGCGGCATCCACTGGAGATTGCTTGCCAAAATCGAGGATCTGCGGCCGTGCACCCAGTGCCTCGGCCATTCCTGCCCACCCATGGCCAAAATGGCCGGTGGCAGGCACCAGAACCCGATCGCCCAAAGCGATCGTGTTGGCCAATGCGGCCTCCCATGCAGCATGGCCATTGCCGATATAGATCGCCACATGGCCCGTCGTGCGCGCCACATTTGCCAAATCAGGGATCAGGCTGGCGGTCAAATCGATCAGCTCGCCTGCATAAATGTTGGGCGCGGGGCGGTGCATGGCCTGCAATACGGCATCTGGCATCACCGACGGGCCGGGCGTGGCCAAATAGCTGGGGCCGGGGATGTTTTTCATGCCAAGACTCACCACTGTGTTTTGAGGCAGCTTACGCCGCATGTGCCGGGCGTCAATCACCTTGCCAGCAGGCCGCCCTGCCCCTACATGGAAGCGGCTGACAGCAAGGAGCGGCGCGCGTGGTGAAAAACCTCATCAAACGGATCGGCGATTGGGAGCGTGCAAAGCGCGCCCATTACAATACCGACCTGAGCACATCGGAAAACCGACGCAAGACGCATATCTATAATATGTGGTTTGACCATGCGGTTTTGCGCAAATTCTGGACCAACTTCTGGGAAGTGGCGCCGGGGGTATACCGGTCTAACCAACCCACGCACGAGCGGTTTGTGAAGCTAAAAGCGATGGGCATCAGAACAGTGCTGAATCTGCGCGGCGCGGCGGGGGCCGCGCATTATCTGGTAGAGGAAGAAAGCTGCCAACAGCTCGGCCTCACCTTGGTCAACTGCACCCTGCACGCCCGCTATGCCGCCCCACGCGATGATATTCTGGCGGTGCTGCGCGCGTTTCGCGACATTGAAAAGCCGTTTGTGATGCACTGCAAATCCGGGGCGGATCGTGCCGGGTTTGCATCCGTCTTGTATCTGCTGGTGATTGAAGGGCGGCCCATGGCCGAAGCCCGCAAAATGCTGAGCCTGAAATACATTCACCTGAAATGGTCACGCACTGGCATTCTGGATTTCATTCTTGATTTGTATGAGGCTCACAATGCCGCCTCCCCCATCGGGTTTGAGGACTGGGTGGCCACACAATACGATCACCTCAAAGTGCAAGATCAATATGAGGCTACGCATAACCCCAAATTCTAGGGCCTGTACGCGTGATTAACCTGCGCCTCCGGCGGAAGTATTTGTAGAAAGATGAAGCTGGGGGCCGTGACTTCATCTTTCCGAAAATACTTAAAATCGAGCGGTCAGTATTTGCGCAACAAATCTTCAGGGTCAGCCCCCAAATGATAGCGGATCAGCAAAATCAGATTGCGCGCGCCGCGCCTGAACCAGCCATCACGCTGGTATTTAGCAGCACTGGTGGTGATTGACGCAGGCAGAATGCTGAGGCGGTGCCCCAGAGCGCGGCCGATGGCCACATCCTCCATCAATGGAATGTCAGCATAACCGCCCACCGCATCATACTCTGCGCGTGAAATGAGCAAGGCCTGATCGCCGTAGGGCAGCTTTAGCAGGCGCGCGCGCAGATTGGCCCAGGCAGCCACCAGTGTTGGGGCCAAGCCGCGCGCATCAAAGCGCAAGCGGAAATGGGCCGGGCGCTCTGTGGGAAGGTGATTGATAACAAGCGATGCCCAACCCTCGGGCAGCAGGCAGTCGGCGTGCACGATCAACAGCCAGTCGCCACTTGATGCCGCGGCACCACGGCGCAGTTGGCCCCCACGCGAGGGCGCACCGCTGACAAAGATTGCGCCGCTGTCTTCCCCCATGACACGTGTGGCATCAGTTGATCCACCATCAGTGATGATCACTTCTCGGAGTAGCCCCGCCTCAATCCCTTCCATCAGCCGGGCCAGGCAGGCAGGCAACGCGCGTTCCGCGTTCAAGGTGGGGATTACCACCGAAAGCTGTGCGCGCATTGAATTGGCCCCTGTTGCTTGTCGCCGCAGCCCCTATATTACGCCTGAACGCCGAAAGGGAAAGCCAATGACACGATCCATTTTGAAGATTGCGGGCAATGATGCCGAGAGCTTCCTTCAGGGGTTGGTCACAAATGATATGGCCAAACTGGACCAGGGGCTGGTCTATGCTGCCCTTCTGACACCGCAGGGCAAATATCTGGCGGATTTTCTGCTGCTGCGCGCGGGGGAAGCGATCTTGCTGGATGTGGATGCCACATTGGCGCCCAGCCTGATACAGCGGTTGAACATGTATAAACTACGCGCTGACGTAAGCATTACCGAGACAGGCCATCAGGTCCGGCGAGGGGTGGGCGATGCCCCCAAAGGTGCATTGAGCGATCCACGTCATCCCGCCCTGGGGTGGCGGCTTTATGGCGACGGTGGCGGTGATGACGGCACCGATTGGGATGCCATTCGTGTGGCGCATTGCATTCCCGAAACCGGGATCGAGCTAACGCCCGACACCTTCATCCTTGAGGCCGGGTTTGAGCGGCTCAACGGGGTGGATTTCCGCAAAGGCTGTTATGTCGGTCAGGAAATTGCCGCGCGCATGAAACACAAGACCGAGCTGCGCAAAGGGCTGGTGAGCGTGCATATTGATGGCGCGGCACCGATCGGCACTGAAATCACCGCAAATGGCAAAGCAGTCGGCACGCTTTATACCCAAGCGGGTGATCGCGCGATTGCATATTTGCGATTTGACCGCGCCAAAGGGATGATGCAGGCAGGTGACGCCACGTTACAACGCGCGCTGTAGTGCCCTGCGACACTCTGCCTCGGGCGTGTGATCAGGCGCGTTCGGAGTATTCCATGGTCTCGGTGTTCACGACGATATCCTCATCCTGACCCACAAATGGGGGGACTGAAACCTTGATGCCATTGTCCAGAACTGCCGGTTTGAAACTGTTGGCGGCGGTCTGGCCCTTCACGACCGGCTCGGTCTCAACGACTTTGCAGACCACTTTCTGAGGCAAGGTCGCATTCAGCGCCTCGGTCTCATGGAACTCAACCTGAATGGTCATTCCGTCTTGCAGAAACGGGCGGCGTTCACCCAGAATTTCAGCGGGCAGTTCGATCTGCTCGTAAGTTTCTGTGTCCATAAACACCAGCATTCCGTCGTTTTCATAAAGAAACTGCTGATCTTTCTGCTCCAGTCGAACGCGCTCAACTTTATCCGCTGAGCGAAAGCGTTCGTTCAGTTTGGAGCCATTGCGCAGGTTGCGCATCTCGACCTGAGCGAATGCGCCACCCTTGCCGGGCTTTACATGATCGACTTTGACCGCGGCCCATAGACCGCCATTGTGCTCCAGTACGTTTCCGGGGCGAATCTCATTTCCGTTGATCTTGGGCATTGTGGCAAAACCATGTCAAAAGGTTGATAGAAACTTGACTGACCCTATATCTGGGGTGTGGCAGCAGGGCAAGACGGCGAAATATTGCGCTGCATTTGGCAAAGATATGCATTTAATGCATGGGAGTTATGCATTTTAGCTCTATCCGAATCGCTAAGAAAACGTCATAAACAACGCCACGCCTGAAAGACAAGAGCAATAAAAACAAGGACGAAACATGAAAGATTTCGTTGACGGCACCGCCTTCAATGCTGAGCAAGGCAATCGTGCGCGTAAACTTTTTGCGGCCGTAGTACTGGCCGCGCTGGATGATGCCATTTCCGATGACAAGAAATATGGCAATGGTCCCGAGCAGATCGCTCGCTGGGCGCGCTCCCGTGATGGTCGCGAAGTGCTGAGCTGTGCTGGCATCGACCCGAACGAGCGGGTTGTCTCGGGCCTGATGGATTTTGTTGGCAAAGGTGTGCGCACCTCCGTTGCGCTGTCGCGCGAGGAAAGTGAACGCCGCAATGCCGCAGCCCAGGCCGAAGCCGCCTGAGCCTTTGATTAAACCCACTTGTGGTTGAAGGCCCCGCCCGATTGTGGCGGGGCTTTTTCATTGGGACTGCGGCCCACCTAAATTGTCGCTCTGTGCGCCTACGCCCAGAGAACAGACCCGAATGATCACAGTCACCGCTGGCCTTGGCCAAACAGTCCCAATGCGCTAGCCTTTCCCCTTTGGGAGGCAGATCCATGGCCTATTACAATCTGGGTACATACAGCTGCCCCATCACGACCACGTCAAAAAAAGCACAGCGCTGGTTTGATCGGGGTCTGAACTGGATTTACGGCTATAACCACGAAGAAGCCGTGATTTGCTTTGGAAAAGCCCTGGGACATGATCCCGATTGTGCAATGGCTCATTGGGGGATCGCCTATGCAACGGGGCCGAATTATAATATGCCGTGGCAGGATTTTGACGATGCCGGGCGCGCCGATGCGTTGGCCAAATCCTATGATGCCACGCAGGCTGCACTTGCCTGCCCTCCCGGCACCAAGGTTGAACAGGCGCTGATTCAAGCCCTCACCGCGCGCTATCCGCAACGCGATCTGGCGGACAATATGAACATCTGGAACGATGCCTTTGCCGACGCCATGCGACATGTATACAATGCCCACCCGCAGGCGCTGGATGTGCGCACAGTTTTTGCCGAGGCGATGTTAAACCGCACGCCTTGGAAAATGTGGGATCTGGCCTCGGGCACCCCTGCGCAGGGGGCCGATACGCTGGAATGCCAACAGCTGCTGGAGGATGCGCTGGACAATGACCCGCGCACAAAGGCCCATCCCGGACTGCTGCATCTTTATGTGCACCTGATGGAGATGTCGCCCGCCCCGGAAAAGGCGCTGAAGGCGGGTGATATCCTGCGCACTCTGGTACCGGATGCGGGGCATCTTATCCACATGCCGACGCATATTGATGTCTTGTGTGGCCATTACGAAAACGTGGTGCGCTGGAACCAACGCGCGGTTGAGGTTGATCTGGAGTATCTTGAACGCGCCGGGGCGTATAATCTTTATTCGGGGTATCGCATCCATAACTATCATTTTGTCATCTATGGCGCGATGTTTCTGGGCCAGTTTGAACCAGCCATGCAGGCCGTGCGAGGCATTGCCGAAACCGTGCCCGAGGAACTTCTGAGAGTCAAAAGCCCTCCTATGGCCGACTACTTTGAAGGCTACATGGGGTTTGAACCTCATGTTCTGGTGCGCTTTGGCCGCTGGGCTGAGGCCACCCGCCTGCCCTTGCCCGATGATCCGGAGCTGTTTTGCAGCCTCACCGCCAATGTGCATTATGCGCGCGGTGTCGCCCATGCCGCCCTTGGCAATGTGGCCGAGGCCGAGGCCGAACAGGCGTTGTTCTTGCAGGCCTGTGCCCGCGTGCCCGAGGCGCGCCGTATTCACAACAACCGGGTGGTGGATTTGCTGAAAATCGCCGAGGCCATGCTGGAGGGTGAAATTGAGTACCGCAAAGGTGCCTATGACGTGGCTTTTGCCGCCCTGCGCCGCTCGGTTCAGATGGAGGACACCCTGCCCTATGATGAACCTTGGGGGTGGATGCAGCCAGCGCGCCATGCGTTGGGGGCGCTGTTGTTTGAGCAGGGCCAAGTGGCCGAATCCGAAGCTGTGTTCCGCGAGGATTTGGGCCTTGGTGGCCAGCTGAGCCGCGCAACGGTGCATCCTGACAACGTATGGGCATTGAAGGGGCTTTATGATTGCCTGGCGGCACGCAATGAAACGCATGAGATTATCTCAGTAAAACAACGCCTTGATCTGGCCAATGCCCGCGCGGACAAAGCGGCGGGTGCGCCGTGTTTTTGCGCACAGGCGGCCATGTGACGGAGCCTGTGCAGACCTGTTAGCCGCGCAGCGGTGACCCCCTCAGGCGTTTTGCAAAAACACAAAGACCCAGATTATTCCCAAAGCACGCTGCACCAATACCAAAGCCGTAATCAGCAAGCGCGCGCGAATGCTGCTACAGCGCGGCAAAAATCAGATGAGCAGGTATATTCATCTCTTTCCCAAGCGACGTGTGATGCGTATCACGGATCAACAGACAATGAGGGCAAGCGATGCCACGGGCGATCATGATTCAAGGGGCCGGCTCAAACGTGGGAAAATCCATGGTTGTGGCTGGGCTGGCGCGCGCGTTCACCCGTCGCGGCCTGAGCGTGGCACCGTTTAAGCCGCAGAACATGTCAAACAACGCAGCCGTCACTCGCGATGGCGGCGAGATTGGCCGCGCTCAGGCGTTACAGGCACGCGCGGCCGGCACCCTGCCCCATACAGATATGAACCCGGTTTTGTTAAAGCCTGAATCAGATATCGGCGCCCAGGTGATCGTGCAGGGACAGCGCTTTGCCACCCTCAAAGCGCGCGACTATGCCCGCGCCAAGCCAGAATTACTGGCCGCTGTGATGGACAGTTTCACGCGGCTGTCAGCGGATGTTGATCTGATCTTGATCGAGGGGGCCGGCAGCCCCGCCGAGATCAATCTGCGCCAGGGCGATATTGCCAATATGGGCTTTGCCGAAGCCGCAGGCGTGCCTGTTGTGCTGGTTGGCGATATCGACCGTGGCGGTGTGATTGCACAGATTGTGGGCACTCAGGTTATATTGTCAGAAGGTGATGCAGACCGGATCAAAGCCTTTGCAATCAACAAGTTCCGGGGTGATCCCAGCCTGTTTGACGGTGGCTTGCAAGAGATAGTGCAGCGCACAGGCTGGCCCTCTTTGGGGGTGATCCCGTGGTTTGATCAGGCCTGGCGCCTGCCGGCTGAGGATGTGATGGACATTGGCTCAACCCATGGTGGGGCATTGAAAATTGCGGTGCCACGGCTGGGGCGGATTGCCAATTTTGATGACCTCGATCCGCTGAGCGCCGAGCCGGGGGTGTCGGTGGACATCGTTGATCCGGGACGCGCCTTGCCGGGGGATGCTGATCTGGTGCTGATCCCCGGATCAAAATCCACCATCGCCGATTTGGCGGGTTTTCGGGCCAATGGCTGGGACATTGATTTGCAAACGCACATTCGGCGTGGCGGGCATGTGCTGGGCGTGTGTGGCGGCTATCAGATGCTGGGGCATGAGATCGCGGATCCGCAGGGGATCGAAGGCAAGGCTTGCACGGTCGCGGGTTTGGGGCATCTGGATATCTCTACTGTGATGGTCCCGCAGAAACGGCTGGCACTGTCACAAGCGCGGTATCTGCCCACAGGGGCGGATGTGCAGGGGTATGAAATCCATATTGGCACGTCTGACGGACCAGATTGTGCCCATGCCTGGCTGGAGGTGGGCGGCCAACCACATGGGGCCGCCACCGCTAACGGGCAGGTCATGGGGTGCTATCTGCATGGGGTGTTCAGCTCGGACACGTTTCGCGCGGCGTATTTGGAGAGGCTGGGGGCGCGCTCGGATATGGCGTATGAAGACAGCGTGGACGAGACGCTGGATGCGTTGGCCGCGCATTTAGAGACGCATATGGACCTAGATTTATTGTGGGATTTGGCGGGCAAAATCTAGGAGCCAGCTTCCGAGATAATGAAGCGTTCCAGCTCAAAGGGCACCAGCCCGGTTAACAGGCCTGAAAGGCCCCGGGCCATCGTCAGCCCCCCTCTATGGGCTGGCGATATGGCTGATGGTCGTGTTTCATGCATTCTGCTCGCGGTGTTGCGGAGATATAGTGCGCGTGAATATACACCTGGTTCGCCATCCCGGGGGCTGGCGCCGGCCCTCTATGTTCTGCATGATGCAAACGCTTCAGAATGTAGCGTTTTACTCCAGCTCTTGTGTTGTCAAAGCGCGGTGGATTTCGCGGCGCACCAGTTTGCGCACATTGCGCGTGATGCGTTCGCCCAGAGAGCCTTGCAATTCCTGGCGCACAATCTCGGTCACCAGATCGCGCAGGGCTTCTTCGTCAAGGATAGTGTCATCGTCGCCCAGCGCTTCATCATCACCAAAAAATGCGTTCGCTGCGGCAATATCAGCAACGGGATCAGGCGACGGCGCGTGCACCTCGGGGGCAATCATATCATCTTCCTCAAGCTCAAACGCATCAAGCCCTTCAGTGGCCGACACGTCCTCGGCCTCCACGAAAGTATCTGTCTGAGCCTCGCCCTCGTGGTCTTGCCAGGGCAGAGTTTCCATCGGTTGGGCGGCATTGTCATCGCCCTGATCTTCTCCATCGGGTTCCCAGCCATCATCTCGGGCGGCTACGGCCTCTTCGATACCTGCGATTTGGGCTGACAACCCTTCAGACTCGTCTGTGGCGTCTGGTGTCACATCCGATTCTGTATTGTCCGCTTCCTGGTCATCCTGCGCGGTAGTTGCGTCATGAGTGTCGGCCTGAGCGTCAAGGGATTCCTCTGCCTCGTCGTGTCCATCCCCCTCATCATCCGCCCATACATCCTGCACAGCAGAGCCATCCTCCGCCTGTGCGGTATGTGCCTCATCGTCTGAATGGAGGTTTTCATTTTGGTAGTCTTCAGCTGCATCCTGGGTGTCTTCTGTGCTGGCTTCATGGCTGTCTTCATCCGCCAACGCACCGACAGTTTCCGCAGGTTTTTCAGCTGTGGTGACACGCAATGCAGGGGTCAGAACCAGTTTTTCCGGCTCAGGTTCAGCCGTGGCCTGAGGCCGCGCATCGGCCCTGTCATCCGTCGAAACAAGGCGACGGATCGACGAAAGCACGTCTTCAATTTCCACGTTGGTCACTGGGTCTGACATAACTGCTTACCATTCTTGCCTGATACGCAGTCTACCCATGGGTGCGGTGTCACACAATGGGGTAGACGGGGTTTTAGGTTTAATCTTTGGGCCGCTGGATTTGATCAATCAATCTGCGCAGCCGAACGGGACAAAGGTGCTGGCCATGCCTTCATTCATGGTCATCACGGTCAAGAGGTCAGCAAATGCTAACTCAGCTTCACTGTGTGGACATAGCGTGCGCTCGCCCTGACATCCCTTGTCGATAAAGCGCTGATTGGTGCTGAGGAAGTCGTTACTCAGCCCTTCGAGGCCCTGCAAAGTTAGCGCGTCGGAAAAGATATGCTTATAGAGCACACATTTTTCCTCTGTCCAACTGTCAGAGAGCTGGGGTGGTTGTTCCGCCTCGGATGCAGGCGAAAACTGCGCAGGGGCAGCCCCGGACAATACCCCCTGAACAGTCACGATACACAGCCAAGGTAACGCCTGCGCCCACATGCAGTTATTCTTTGCCCAGAGCCTTCAGAACGCGGTCCAGTTGTTTGCCTTGCTTGCTGCCGTCAATCGGCGCGTCTTTGACCAAATTGTAATAGGCAGCAGGATCATAGGTTTGCACATTCAGCTTGAGATCTTTTGCAGTCAATTCACCCATGGCGGACAGCACCGCATAGGCTGCGATAAACACGTCGGCCTCGGCTGAAATCAGATTGGCTTCGGCATCCAGCAAATCCTGTTCAGCATCCAGCACATCCAATGTTGTGCGCGCGCCAAGTTTGGCCTCTTCGCGCACACCGCGGAAGGCCACGCGAGAGGCGCGTACCTGTTGTTGGCTGGAGGTGACACCAGACCGCGCGGCCCGCAAACGGGCATAGGCATTGCCCACATCCTGCATCACCTGATGACGCACGATATGCAAACGCGCGCGCAATCCATCCCTTTGGGCCTGTGCCTTGCGTTTGGTCGCGGTGAGTGCACCACCTTGATAAATCGGCCCGGTGACCTGCACCCCGATGCTGCCCGTGCGGCTGAAATCATCGCCGTACGCTTCTTCGCCTGCGGCCAGCCCCCCGACCAGGCTGACGGTGGGTTTTTTCGCCGCATTGGCGGCTTTCATGTTCAGCTCTGCGGCAGAAATATCGCGCTGCGCCTTAAGCATATCAGGGTGTTTTCGCACGGCCGCTGATTTGGCGGCATCCACATTCCCTGACAGTTTTGGCGCGCGGCGTGGTGCCTTGAGGTTGGCAGGTTTGCGGCCCACGGCTGCGCGAAATTCTTCGACCGACTGCAATAAATCGCCTTGAGCAAACGCCAGACCACTGCGGGCAGCGGCAAGGCGGGCCTCGGCCAGGGCCACATCCGTGCGGGTCACTTCGCCCACTTCAAAACGGTCTTTGGCCGCGCGCAACTCCTGACGGATCAGGCGCAAGTTGTTTTCGCGTAGCGAGACAAACTGGCTATTGCGCCGTACATTCATATAGGCTTGCACAGCACGCAGCAGCACTTGTTGTTCAACGCTGACCAGTGCATCACGGGTGGCCAGCACTGTTTCCTTGGCGGCTTCAATCTGAAAATTGCTGCGGCCAAAATCATACAGCAGAAGGCTGGCGGATATCCCTAGATTCACATCGGTTTGCTGAATGCCCACTGTGCCAAGCGAAGTATTGGTGCGTCCAAACGTTCGGGTGATGTCAGCAGACCAGTTCAAAACCGGACGCAGCGCCGACACGGCAATCGCCACGTCCTCATCTGCGGCGCGCAACACGGCGCGGTTCTGATCCAGCAGGCCCGAATGATTGTAAGCGTCAACCAATGCGTCAGCCAAAGTTTCCGCCCTGGCCTGAGGTGCCGCCCCCAGCCACATCACCGCGGCCACACCCATCATGAGCGTGCGAAGTCCAATTGTCATATGTAACCTGTTACCCAACAAGATGAGCCCTCATCACAACTTGAATGCAGCGTGTTTTTCAAAGCCAGGTAACACAGGTGCACCAGCATTGAAGGAAAACCGCCACGTTACGTCGCCATCAATTTTGTATCCAATGCGCACCACACCCAGCGCCCCTTCCATAAAGAGGCACGCTATGCGCCCACCGTCCTTGATCTGATCCAACAGAGTCTGGGGGAGATGTTCAACCGCGCCCTGCACCATGACCACATCATAGGGGCCATGTTCGGGTGCCCCTTCGGTCAGCGGTCCGTGATGCACCACGGCGTTATCTGCACCGTTGTCCAGCAACAAGGTCTGTGCCTCTTGCGACATGCCTTCGTCTTCTTCGACGGCAACCACCAATTCGGCCATACGCGCCATAACGGCGGTTGAATAACCCAATGCACAGCCGATATCGAGCACCAACTCATCGCCTTGAATGTCCAATGCATCCAACGCTTTGGCCAATGTGCGTGGCTCCAGAATCGTGCGGCTGCCGCCCAGGTCAAGGTTCTCACCCATATAGGCCGCCTCGCGCAGCTTGCGCGGCACAAAGGCCTCGCGCTTGACGCAAAGCATGGCATCTATAATGGGGAATTTGGTCACATCCGAAGGCCGGACCTGAGTATCAACCATCATTGTGCGGCGTGTGGCATAATCTGTCATGGGCTAAACTCTTGTGTTCAGAATCCTACGAGGATGTTTTGACACAGAACCTCAGGGGCGACAATGGCTGAGGCCAGCGAAATCCATCGAGTGATGTGAAGAACGAGGGCTTGCACGGATCACAGTGATCAGATAATCGGAGCAAACCACTTTGATGAGGCGAGTTGGCGGAGTGGTTACGCAGCGGATTGCAAATCCGTGTACACGAGTTCGATTCTCGTACTCGCCTCCACAAATTTCCACTTAATATCAATCACTTAAATTGAGGCCTCGCCTCCGACGAGCTTTCTTTAGTTTACAGTTAGTGTTCGTGAAACACCATTTGAGTAAACCAAATGTAAGCCAGCCCGATTTTCCCTTTGTCTCAAACTAGATGATGACGGACAGGTGTCGACATGGCTGTAGATTTCCAGCCGGCCTTCGTCCACGCTGGCGGTGCCGGTGATCTGAACCTTGCGGCCATAATAAAGTGTGTTGCTGGTGCTGGTCAGTTTCAGGCGGAACCGCCTTTTCAGCTCGCCTATGGTCACCGTGCCGTTGACGCTAGAGCGCCCCCCCAAGAAAAGCCCTGTGGAAAAACGGCGCGTCTGTTGGGAAGAGACAGAGCGGGCGCTCCCGCCACTGCCCGGGACCGATTCAACAAAGCCCCCTTTCAGATAGGCCTCCTTGAATGCAAGCGCCTGACACCATTGTCGATCATGGGAGTCCAGTCGGTCATTGGTGGTGAAATCCGTGCAATCGGGACGGGTTTCAGCGGTGGCCGCAGAACAGGACAACAGACCTGCCAGACACAGGGACACGTACAGAGTGTTCACTTCCTCAATCATGCGCCTGTGCCCGGCCACCACCGATACCGCGCCCTGCGCCCTAGATCTTGCCGCAGCGGGATCTGTCAGATTCTTCTTCTTTCCAGACTTCCTTGATCATCCGGCACTTGCCGGGGTTGTCGGGGAACATGGCGGACGGGGGGCTGTAGCTCCAGGCGGTGCAGCCTTCGCCTGCGTTTTCCTTGCAGGCCGCTTCGCAGTCTGCGGCGGTTTTGGTGTCAAACATGTCTCCAACTGCGGAGGCCGGGGTGTAGGAACAATGCGGATATGTATCTGCATCATCGGCAAATGCCGGAACTGCAAGGGCACAGAAAAGAATCGTTGTGAGTGTTCGTTTCATCTTGAAATAACTCCGTTATATTCTGGCGCTGAGTGACATCACGCACTCTTGGCGAGGCTTCATTGCTCGGGAAGAATAGCCGCGCGTTCGCTCCGCCGCTTGGACTCTGCGCGATGATGTCTTGTCGAAAACGCGACAGGCAACCGTGTGTCGCGATATGTCCAAGCGGCAGGACTGCGCAGTCCAAGACAGCAATTGTCACCACGGTTAGCATTGGTCGCATGTGGGGTCGTTCAGATGCGCCCACATTTGAAGCATGAATTTGATACCGAAGGGATTTCCTACTATGAAAACGATTTTTACACATGGCGCTCAAGGGCTGGTTTTGTTGGGACTTGCAACACAGGCAAACGCGCAGGACAGCGGGGTTGCCGATGCAATGATCGCCGAAGGTGCGCCCGCCGCGATGGCGAAATGTATGGTTGAACAGCTGGGCGATGATGCCGAACGCCTGTTCACGGCCAGCGACGATGAACTGACCGAGGATGACACTGCAACGCTTGTCGCGGCTTTGGAGGCGTGTAGCGATGTGGACGCGGGCGAATAGGGTGCGCCAGATGAGCAAGGGTCTAGCGGGCCTCGGCCTTGGCCTTGCGGGGCTGTGCGCCACGCCCGGCCACGCGCAGGACGCCATGTATTCTCCGGATGAACTGCTGGCGCGTTACACGCATTGGCAGGATCAAAGTGTGACCATCGCAGCTTATCCAGCGCTGTTCATGTCACCGGGCCGCTGGGACGCAAAACGGATGCAGTTTGGCGCAAAGCCGGAACCAAAGGCCCCGGCCCTGGTTGAATGCAAGAACCTGACGCCACCCAATGAGGACAGGATCGCCAGCACCGATCTTGTCATCCTGCGCGGCACCTTTTCGCGGCGCCAGGCGTCCACTTTGCCCGGCGCGCCAAACCGTGTGCTGCTTGACGACTGTGAGGTGCTGGAGATTGGCGGCGAGATGCCACAAGGGGGCGATCCGTGGCAAATTGGCGAGACGCCTGTTGCCATTGATGCCCTGCACAGCGCGGTGTTTGACCTTATCGGCAAGACGGTGCGCGTCACTGGGTATTATTGGGGCAAAACATGGTCGGGCGCCAGCGATGAAACCCGCCATGACATGCAGGAAACGGCCGCGTTTCGTGGCCCTAGGCCTGTCGGGTGTTTTCAGGATGGCAAGGTTGAGGCGCCGCAAACCGTTCTGGACAAACGGGAAAACACCGTGATCGAGGGCGAGGTCATATTGACATCGCATAGCCGGCCCGACCGGGTTGATATTGGCAATTGCCGTTTTGTCCTGCCAGACTGACGGACTGACGGACTGACGGACTGACGGACTGACGGACTGACGGAATATAGAAAGGCGTGGCATGTTTGGAATTTTATCTCATTGGGCACGCCTTATTCTGATCTGTCTGGGCTTTCTTGGCGCTGCGGCTCCAGATACCGTCATGGCGCAGGACAATCTGAGCGCCCGTTTCAAGGATTGGCACACCTTTTGCGACAAGGGCCGTATATGCGACGCCTACAGCTATTCGAATTCGGCGTCAGCGCAAAACCCCAACCAGAGTCATGTGTTTGCGCTACGTCGGCACCCGAGCGGGGGCGGCTGGTCGATGTTCATCACCTTTGACGGGGTTGAGCCAAAGCTGTCGCTTGGGCTGTTCGCCAGTGTGATCCGCATGGGCCACCACGACCAAGAGGTGATCCCCAGCTTCTGGAAAGAGTCACTTGCGCTGCGGAGCGGAGGGCCGGTCAACCGATTGACGGGCACTTACGACTTGTATCTCACCGGTCCCGGCGCCGAGACCCTCATGGAGCGCCTGCGCCTCGGGGATATTCTGGATTTTGAATTTGGCGGCTGCCGGGATGAATTCCTGTATGCCGGGTTCTCACTGGCGGGCGTGACCGCCGCGCTTGCCTGGATCGACAAGGTGCAGGGGCTGCCGCCGGGAAGCACCAGCGTCATTCACACCGCCCCCGTCACGGATGAGGGGCCATTTCCGAATTGCGGTGAATGACGATGCTGGGGACAGATCTTCTGATCGGCGGCACGCAGGATGCGGATGACCTTGCGGCGGCCCTTTGCGCGGAGCTGGAGGTTGACCCGGCGGACATCTATCAGGCGAAACTTTTTGCATGGGAGCAGAGCCCGTCACTGCACAGCACGTCAGGGTCGTATTTTTCGGCGCTGGGGCAAAGGAATACGATCCTCATTCGTGAGCTGAGCGGACAGGGAGAGATCGGGTTCATCGTGGAAATTGAATTTCTGACCCCCGTTTCGCTGACGAGTTTGCAACGGCTGGCAGATGTGCGTGGGCTGGTTGTGGGGCTGTCGCGCGACACGGCCTTTCCCGAAGAAGCCGGGACTTTGTCCGGCGAAGGGTACGTCCTGTTTCGCCCCGAAACAGCACCACGCCCCGCCATTGTGCTGGAAGATCAAGACCATCCCCAGCGGATATCCTGGGGTATCCTGAATGAGACGCTCCCGCCGCTGCCAGAGATCCTTTTGGCCAAGGAGGGCAATTGAAATGCGCCAGCCATCTGCTTTGCCTCTGACGCTGAAATCATCTGTTCGGGTTTTTTTGCGTCGCCATTGTCCATCAGATTCATCCAGCCGCTTACATACCCGCGCTTTCCGGTGGCCTTGGACCAGACGGTACAGTGACTTGGACATTTCGGGACAATACCCCAGCAAAACTTGACAACCCAAGGTGGCAGGCGCAGGTTTATCGCGTGAAGAGACTCCGTCTGGAGGAACTTTTTTGAGTTTTGAACAAACAAATTTAGGGTCTTGTGGCCCACCGATACGATTTTCGACGAACCGGCTGCCTGAACAGGACCGGCTTGATATATGGCGCGAGGAATTCGGGCATCGGTTCGTTCGGTTGGACTTTGAGCCGCTGGGCAATACGCCGTTGCTGTATGATGCGACATTTCTGGACCTGGGTGATGCAACGATTGCCACGGGCGAAATCAGTGCGATTTCCTGTGCACGAACCAAGTCAATGCTGAAGGATGGCAATAGCGATATCGTCTTGCTGATGCAGGAAGACGAATTGATGTACGCCGAGCAGGGCCAGCACGGGCAAAGCGTTTGCGTGGGCGAGGGATTGGTGCGGCGTTCCGATGAGGCGGGCCGCACATTGCTGCGCCCCGGCAAGTTTTTGACCCTGAACCTGCCTGTTTCGCAACTAAGCGAACGGGTGGCCGACATTGACAGGCTGGGCATGACCGTCATTCAGGGCCGCGATGAAGCGCTGAAGCTTCTGGCGGGGTATTGCAAGATGATAATGGCTCTGGGTGATGGCGGATCTGCATCGGCGCGATCAGTGGTGAGCAAACATGTGCTTGATCTGGCCTCGCTGGCGATCGGGGCCAACCGCGATGCCTGGGTTGTGGCCCAGAACCGGGGCGTGCGCGCCGCGCGCCGGGTGGCGGCGATCTCGGCCATTCGAAAAAATGCAAACCGTCCCGGCTTTCGTATCGCTGAACTTGCGATCGAGCTGAATGTTTCGGAAAGCTACCTTCGAAAACTGTTGGCCGAGGTCAGCCAGACGTTCTCATCGCTTTTGTTGGAAGCCCGGCTTGTGATGGCACGGGACAAACTGCTTGATGCCCGATATGATGGGCTGCAGATCAGCCAGATCGCCTTTGATTCCGGGTTCGGTGACGTTTCCTATTTTAACCGAACATTCTACCGGCGATTTGAGATGACGCCGACAGACACACGCAGGCAATGACCCTGCGTACTTTGGAGGATGGTTAAGACTTGTGTGTGCGGGTATGGCATGAGCTGATATTCGTTGAACAAGACATTGACTGCTCCACAATGTCGAGAGTGATGTCCACATATTGAAACACGCAGTGCCCGCCGTCAGAAATTTGGTTCCTGAGGCGGCGTAATTTGGGTGAGTATCTGGCTCATCTGGTTGGTGGTATTATGCGGCGCGTTTGCGGTGTTGAGATCGCCGGGTCTCGAGTGTTTTGTGCTTGATCTTTTCCCTTTTGTTTAGAATAGCTTGCGCTCAGCCGAAGTAGACGTCCGACGCGGTGACGTTGTTCAGGCTCTCATGATGCGAATCCAGGCGTACTTTGGCTTGCCCTCGGTTTGCAGGGAACTTGCAACCGGACCCAGGCCAGGCAGATCATCCACTCGGTGCATGAAGGCGCAATCTATGGCGGTTTCAGGAAGCAAGAGTGGTTCAAGGCACCATCGGGCATGAACGGTGACGCCGATAAGGCTCCTCTGGAGCGTGAAGGATGCCGATGAGGGCTTTAACGACGCCCGCCGGACCACAATCGCTTGTCGCCATTCTGTCAGGTCAAAAGCAAACCCAAGTCATGTATTGTGATTTCTTTGCGGCTGACCGTCAAAATTCCTTCTGACTGCAGACGGTCCAAGGATTGCGTGACCCATTGCCGGGTCGCCCCGACGATTGAAGCAATCTGATCATATGTAATAGAGCGCTCAATGATGACATGACCGCCCTCATGGCGGCCGTATGTCTCAGCAACGATCAAAAGAAGTTGCCTAAGGCGTTCCGAAACTGTGCGCGTACCTAGCATTTGTATGAGCGCAGAATAGCATTTTCCTTTGTTGACCAACCCATTGATCACCGCGATGGCGACATCGGGCACTTCTCGAACCAGACGTTGCAGGCTCATCCCAGAGACAAAAAGCAGCTCGCAATCCTCAAGCACATCTGCCGACCACACATGTCGGCCTGTTCCAAAGACTTCGGGGCCTCCTAGAAAATGTCCCGCGCTCCAATACGCCAGGGTGATTTCACGCCCCGACGGACCCGCATAGAAGGTCCGAACCCGACCGGTTTCGATGATCCAGACCCCCGTGTGCGGATCGCCCTGAAAGAACACGCCCTCGCCTTTGGCCACCTTACAGCGGGTGCCAAGATGGCGGACTTTCTTTTGATCATCAAGCGAGAGGGACGTCAGAAAACCCGCCCCCTTGTTGATATCAAGAAGGTACTCGGACAGGTAAATGGCACTCGGGCCATCAAGCGAATCATCCAGATCTTTGATCACGTTTTCCTTTCAGCAACAGAGTGCTTTGACATGACGAGTTTATCATCTCTCTCACTGGTTTTGTTCAACAAAAGCTTTGCGGCTCTCGGCCCGGATCGTCTCAAGGCAGAATTGCCTTGCCTCCAGATATTCGGCGCTGGTTGCCATATCCGGGGATCTGGGACGGGAGAGGTTGATCTTTACGTCTTCGATGATGCGCCCCGGTGCCGCGCTCATGATCAGGACCCGGTCTGCCAAAAACACGGCTTCATCAACATCATGGGTGATGAAAACGACGGTGGTGCCGAACTTGCGCCAGATGTCGAGAAGGCTCTCCTGCATCATTAAGCGCGTTTGCGCATCAAGCGCGCCAAAGGGCTCGTCCATCAGTAGAACGCTGGGATAATTCGCCAACGCCCGCGCGATGCCGACCCTTTGTTGCATGCCACCCGATAGTTCTGCGGGATAGCGGTTACCGAACTTTTTCAATCCCACCAACCCGAGAAACGTGTTGGCGACCGAGCCGGCCTCCATCCGAGAGGCCCCGGCCATTTGCGGACCAAAAGCGACGTTTTCGTACACCGTCTTCCAAGGCAACAGGGAATATTGTTGAAATACCATGCCTCGGTCTGGGCCGGGGCCTGTGACCTCGACATCATCGACTGAAACCGACCCCGTTGTCGGGGGCGTATATCCGGCGATTGCATTGAGCAGAGTGGATTTCCCACAGCCAGATGGCCCCAGGATACAGACAAACTCACCAGCCTGAATATCAATCGAAGTTGTCTCGACCGCACGATGTGCTGTCGCGCCCTTGCCAAACGTGACTGAGACATCGCTGATCTTGATGCGACCTTTGCCAACGTTTTCCTCTGCGGCGTCCGCCGCCTTCTTAAATTTCACGACATCAAGCATGACTCAGCTTTCTTTGTGATTTTGTTATGGGGATAACGCTGTGCATCAGCGTGTCCTCTTTTGCCATTTCAACATGGGGCGCGTCAGTAGTCGGATGCCATAGGTCGAGGCAGTGCCCAATCCGCCAATCACCAGCATGCCCAGAACAATGTCAGGGGTACGCACCATTGAATAAGCGTCCCATGTAAAATACCCAATCCCGTATTGCCCTGAGATGATCTCGCCTGCGAGCAACGAGAACCACGCCACCCCCATCCCGACGGCCAATCCCGCTGAGATCGACGGGAGGGCAGCGGGAAACACGACATGCCGGAACTCAGCATAGCGCGATGCCCCCAAAGACCGGGTGGCGCGCAACAAAACCTCTGGGGTTTGTTCGGCGCCATTGATGGTATTCAGAACAATTGGAAAGAATGCGCCAAGAAAGGTGATGAAGATGATCGAGGCTTCCTCGGTCGGCCACATCAGAATGGCGAGGGGAATCCAAGCCACCGCTGGAATGGGGCGCATAATTTCGATGTACGGAATCAAAGCGGCCCGCGCGATGCGGTTGCGCGCCATCAGCAGGCCGGTCGGCACACCCACAAGAACCGCCAGCACGAAACTGGACATAACACGCCAAATAGAGACGCGGATGTGCACATAGAATTCCGGGTCAGCGATATTTTCCAATGTCGCTTCAAATACCTCGCCAGGCGTCGGAATATTACGGAAATTCAAATAGATATTCCACCCTTGGGTGCTCCCCATATGCCAGATCCCCAGTCCGATTAACACGGACAACAGCATGATGCCGCCTTGTGCTGCCCAGCCTGGCACACCATCCATGAAGCGTGACGCGCTGGGGTCTTCGACAGGCGGAGAAGCCGAGGTAGAATCCTCAGGTGGTGGGTCTAAGGCCTTGATTTCAGGCATATCTGGTTGAGTTTGTTCGAGGGGCATTTGTGCGCTCCGGGCTTGTTCTTGGGGTGACACCGCGCCGGAACGCGATGTCATTCTCTTGTTTCGCTGGGGTCTTTACTGCGTCGCAGTTGCGTCCAAGATCGCCTGATAGGTCACAAGCTCGCCGTAGGCTTCGGCATCCGCCTTTTTCAGAAATGCTGCGATTTCGCCATCGGTCTCGGCGTAAAAGGCGCTTGTGCCAAAGAGTTTGAGACCCGAATTCGCATCATAGACATAGCTGGCGAGCGGCGCGAAACCTGTGTCGCGGATGGACGCAAGCCCCGTAAAGAACTCTGCCATTGTGCTGTAAGACGAAATGCCGTCACGCGGGTGCCAGATTTCCGCAGGTTTGCCGACATTCGCAACAGCGGTGTCAACCACCGAGCTGACCATGGCCTCATAATCCTCGCCACGTTCTGTGACGGCTGCTTTGACGTAGCTGTCATCGACCCATTTGTCGAAATCCAATGCCGGAACATCGCGTTCGCGCATCAACAACGCATGACTTTCCTGAAGGCTCGTCACCCATTCAGGTTTGATTGAACTTTCGAACGTCGAGATACCGCCATCGCTGAAGTAGAGATACAAGACTTCTTTCTCGATACCGGTCCATTCGGACACTTTTGTTGCGGCGATGAGGGGATCGTCGGCGATCCAGTCTTGTGCTTCGAGTGTCGCTTTCACATAAGCATCTATGATCTCTGGATATTCTTCGGCGAATGATTTTAGCACCACAGTACCGTGGAATGTCGGGATCAACGCCTCTGAACCGTCATAGACTTTACGCCCCGTCCCACGGAATTCCATCACCTCGGACCAGGGGGTGAAATCTACATGTGCATCAATCCGGCCTACGGCGATGTTATTGACGCCGACAGGTGGGCTTTGGTTCACAAGGGTCACATCCTCCGTCATCTTTTCACGGTCAAGTACAGCAAGGAACATGCCCCAAGCAGCAGAGCCAAACGGTGCAGAGACCGACTTGCCGCGCAAATCCTCCAGCGTAAACACGTCTGAATCCACTGGCACCACAACGCCGTTGCCTGTGCCTTTCAAATTGTAACCCGAAATTTGGATCAGGAGGGATTCATCATTGCCTTGGTCCTGAAACGTCGCGCCGTTCACGATCAGCGGGTAATCCCCCATCACCCCAAAGTGCAGCTTGCCTGCGATCATCTGATTGGTGATCGGTGGGCCTGACGTATAATCACGATAAACGATGTCGTAATCCACATCTTCATAGCGGCCGGTTGTTGGCAAGTGTTTTTCCAACAACTCCAGCTTCTCAATGATTATACCGCCTGGCACCGTATTGGTCACGGTGCTCTGGTGGCCGATCCCGACGGTGATGGTTTCAGCCAGTGCCGCATGTCCAACCGTCAAAAACGTCGCAGCGCAGAGAGCCGCTTTGAGAGACAAAGAATTCTGCATGGGATGTACTCCTGTGTTGGTTTCTCAGATTTGGTCTTCTTGTCAGTATTCGCGTTAATCATATGTCTCGGGAGGTATTTCATGGGTATTTTGCAAAGGATTCCGCAAACGATCATTTTTTACGCACTTTTGGGGGTGCAAGAGACACAATTACCCACCAAAGAATCAAAAAAAGGGGCTTCCAGACGAGAATCGCCCGGGATTTTTACTTATTTAAAACAATATGTTATGTGGATTTTTGCAGGACGTACAGAACACCCAAGGAGTGACCTCCAAGGGTGTTCAATTTACAAATTTTACGTCCAATATTTCGCCGCTAGGCGGCAATTTTGCCCATAGCCCAGCGTACATTCTTGCGTACATCCGGATCTGGGTCGTCAACGTATTTTTCGAGATATGGCAAGGTTTCAGCCACGGCCATTTCACCTAAAACCGCTGCGCATTCTTTGCGCAGGTTTGGCACAGGAATGTCCATCATCGGTGCAATTTCAATTGCAGCCTCTTTGGCATGCAATTTGCCAAGGGACCGTACGGCTTTCACCCGCACTTGCCAAAAATCGTCCCCCAAAGCGGATCGAAGATGAGGCACACAGTTTGCGCTCCCCGTCTTGGCAAGGGTCTCGGCGGCGGCTTCGCGGACAATCCATTCATCATCTGCTAAACCTTGGATCAGTGTCGCCTCGGCATGCTCTGATTTTGAAAACCCAAGCGCGGCCAAAGCAGTGCGCCGGACTTGGGTGTCGTTATCCTTGGCTGCATCACGAAGAGCGGGAAGTGACCCCTCATCCTGTAACCAGCCGATCACCCCAACCGCTTCGGTGCGCACACCATTATCTGAATGTTGCAGCGCGTCGATCGCGGGCCCCATCGCTTCGGTGCGGCGCAATTCTTTGATTCCGGCAAGGCACGCCTTGAGCTTAATGGTGTCCGTCGTATCCAAATGTGGAAGGATCGCATCCCCCGACACCGGGTCTTTCAACTCGGTCAGGCTGATCGCTGCCGCTTCGATAACTGCGGGATCGCTGTCAGCCAGGGCAGACACAAGTGCTGCCGCAGCGTCGGGTCCGTCAAAATCAGTAAGCGCTTGCGCGGCTTGCTTGCGCACACCTACCGCCTCGTCTTTGATCGCCCGCGCCAAATGCGGGATCGCTGCGGGGTCTGCGCTATCGGCAAGGTCGATCACCGCCATGATGCGTGCCCCCGGCGACGGATCATCAAGTGCCGCCGCCAGTTCCTCAATTTCGTCGAAGTCTTCAAAGAGCGCGTTCATGGTGATCTCACTTCAACAAAAAGGGAAGGTTAACGGTCACGGCCCCTGTCGGGCAATCTGCCTCGCAGGGCATGCAGTACCAGCATTCATCGTATTTCATGTAGGCTGTTTCCGGGCCGTCTTCGGTGACTGCGATGCGCAAGACATCAAGTGGGCAGACATCCACGCAGACGGTGCAGCCCTTGTCCGCGATGCACAGATCTTTGTCGACGACAACGGGAACGAATGTAGAGGTTTGAGCCAATGGCATAGTAACGATCCTTATTCCGCCGCAACCGATTTGGTCACACGTTGATTGTTGTAGGCATCCTTTTCATCGTCCTCGATCTCGACGATGTAATCCTGAACCTCCCGCTTATGGTGTGCCGGTTTGCCATCTTCGCCCTTGGTCAGGATTGTGTGGCAGAACCAGTTTTCGTCATCGCGTTCGTACTCAACACGATTGTGATAAAGGCCCCAGCGGCTTTCGGTGCGGTACAGCGATGCGGCGGCGGCCATGTCAGCGCAGTCCATGATGGCCGAGGCTTCCAGCGCGCGCATCAACTCGTGGCTGTCGCGCACATACATCTCAGTTTCCATGTCATGGCGGACTTCTTCGAACCGACGCTGGGCCAGTTCCATTTTGGCCGTCACTTTGGGGGGCTGAAGGTAGTCATTCACGAAGCGCCGTGTCTTATATTCGATCTGGTTTGGCGGGATACCGTCGTCGCGCTTGGTGGGGGCCAGAACGCGCGTACGCTCGGCATCCACTTCGCCTGTGTCAAACTCGGCAAAATCCACATCCTTGATGAAATCGACGGCATCAAGGCCGGCAAAAGCACCGTTGGTAAATGCTCCCAGCATGTAGTTATGCGGCACATTCGCCATATCACCCGCTGCATACAGCCCGTCAATTGTCGTGCGCGCGTGTTCGTCTACGAACACACCGCTGGCCGAATGCCCGGAACAAAAACCAATCTCTGAGATGTGCATTTCGATCATATCAGTGCGGTAATCTGTGCCGCGCCCTCTGTGAAAATGCCCCCGTGTGGGGCGTTCCACGATGTGCAGCACGCGCTCAATTTCGGCGACAGTTTCTTCTGCCAAGTGGTTCAGCTTGAGATAGACAGGCCCCTTGCCGCCCTGCAATTCGTCATAGAATTCCTGCATCATCTGACCCGACCAATAGTCGCATTCGATGAAGCGTTCGCCCTCTGCATTCGCAGTGTAGCCGCCCATAGGACCAGCAACATAGGCGCATGCCGGGCCGTTGTAATCCTTGATCAGCGGGTTGATCTGGAAACACTCAAGGTTCGCCAGGCCAGCCCCCGCGTGATAGGCCATTGAATAGCCTTCCCCACTGTTAGATGCGTTTTCATACGTGCCATACAGGTATCCCGAGGACGGCAGGCCCAACCGGCCAGCAGCGCCCAGTGACATGACGACTGCCTTGGCGCGCACCACCAGAAACTCGGCCGTCCGGGTGTTCACACAAATCGCACCGGCAATCCGGCTTTCACCGGTCAGCAGACGCGTCGCCATGTAGCGGTTGATGATGTTGATACGTGCCTTGCGCAATTGGCGGTAAAGCGCCTTTTTGACCGTATCACCATTCGGCATGGGCAGGACGTAGGTGCCGATATGATGCACCTTCTTGACGTCATACTCACCGTTCTGGTCTTTCTGAAACCGAATACCAAACTGGTCCAGTTCCTCAATGATGCTATAGCTTTCCTCGGCATACCGGTAGACCGCCTTTTGATCGACGATCCCGTCATTCGCGATGGTAATCTCTTTGGTGTATTGCTCAGGCGTGGCGTAGCCGGGGATGACTGAGTTGTTCAACCCGTCCATCCCCATCGAAATTGCGCCGGACCGTTTCACGTTCGCCTTATCCAGCAAAATCACATTTGCATCCGGGTTCTTTCGCTTTGCTTTCAACGCAGCCATCGGCCCTGCGGTGCCGCCGCCTATGATCAGAATGTCGCAATCAATCTGCGTCGTTCCATCTAAAATCTCGTCCATGTCAGGGTCCTGCCAATTAGGGTTGGTGCCAGTTTGCGCCGCGCTGCACTGCGGCATATGTCAATTAGTTTCCGTAGCGATCAGAAAGTTCTCTCAGGTAGTCAAACGGGTAAATTGCGCGTTCGTGACCGTCTGAAAAATGAACATTTACGCCCGCTGCCCCGACTTGAAAAAGCCCAGTGATCGTCAGATCAGGCAGCACCGCAATCTCTCCGTGATCAATGAGAGCGCGTCGTGAATAGGCGTCTCGGGCCTTGCGCCGTAAGGTTTCGGCGGCCAGTTGGGTCGTAGACCCGCCCTCCCATTCAACGATCAGATGGCGGCAATCGGGTGTAGCATCGAGGCGATCAATCATAGTCTTCCTTTCCGTTGGGATCACTGTGCCGCACTGCAGAATCGCCCAATAGCAATTTGTTTACGGACAGGCTTTCTGCGTCGCGGCAAAATGTCGAAAACCATGAAAGAGAGTGCCCTATGACATTCGTCGTCACCGATAACTGCATCGCCTGCAAATACACCGACTGTGTATCCGTCTGCCCAGTGGACTGCTTCTATGAAGGGGAAAACATGTTGGTCATCGACCCCGTCGAATGCATTGATTGCGGCGTTTGTGAACCTGAATGCCCCGCCGATGCGATTCGCCCGGACACCGAACCAGAGATGCAGCCTTGGGTCGAATTCAACGAAAAATACGCAAAAATCTGGCCCGTCATCACCGAAGCAAAAGACCCTTTGCCGACTGCGGATGAATTGGACGGCCAGACAGGTAAACTAGAGACCCATTTTTCACAAAATCCCGCTTCTGAGGCGGCATAAAGGACTGATCTGATGAACGTGCAAAACCCTCCTGCTGCCAAAATCATGCCCGACGCTCAGGTCGTCACCTCAGTGCATCACTGGACGGAGACGCTCTTTTCGTTCCGAGTTGCGCGACCACAATCACTGCGCTTTCGATCGGGTGAATTTGTGATGATCGGTTTGCTGAAAGATGATGGCAAACCTTTGCTCCGCGCATACTCTATTGCCTCTCCGAATTGGGACGAGGAGTTGGAGTTTTATTCGATCAAAGTGCCGGACGGCCCTCTCACCTCGCGCTTGCAAAAGATCAAAGCAGGCGATGAAATTATCCTGCGACCCAAGCCGGTCGGCACGTTGGTTCTGGATGCATTGCTCCCTGCAAAGCGGCTCTGGATGATTTGCACCGGGACGGGTGTGGCGCCCTTTGCCTCGCTTTTGCGAGATCCCGAAACGTGGGAAACCTATGATGAGGTGGTCCTTGCCCATACCTGCCGAACACAAGCCGAACTTGCCTATGGACGCAGCATTGTCGAAGCCTTGCCCGCAGATCCTCTGATAGGAGAACTGGTCGCGGACAAACTAAAATACTACCCCACGACCACGCGTGACCCTTCTAAAATTGAGGGGCGAATCAGCGATCATATACGAGACGGCCGGGTCTTTGACGCCCTTGGTGTGCCTGCATGGGACCAGGACACAGATCGCGTGATGGTCTGCGGCAATCTTGCTTTGAACAAGGATATCATGGGGTTATGCGAGGCGCATGGGCTGAGTGAAGGGGCGAATTCGGACCCCAAGCACTTTGTTGTTGAAAAGGCATTCATTGACTGAGCGTTCCTGTGCGTCTCAAAGCGATGGGCACCCAGAGTGCCTAAAAAATGTCTTCAGGTGCTGGGTGCACTTTATCCCGGCACTTCGGATGAAATCACCACGCCCCACGTAGATCGGTACTTCAACGAGCTGAAGCCACAGCTACAAGTAAAGGGACCTAATCGAGGGGAATGCCGTGACTGCGACACATAAAAAGAAACTCAACCCGTTTGTGCGGCTTATTTCGGTGATTGCTGAATATGCTGTGCCAAAGCGACCGGAGTCAGAGGCCGAGTGCCGCTATGTGCCATCCAACTGTATCGTGACTTTGGGCTATGATGCCTGTCAACGCGCGCTACAGGTCGAGTATTTCAATGGCCTTTTGTACCGTATCAGCGACGTTTCCCCCCAAGACCACGAAACTCTCAATTCGGCTGATAATTTCGACCAAGCCTACCAACAGTTGATCGCAAAAGGTCACAAAATGACAAAGGTCGGAATGGCCTTACCCGTCTACCGCTAGCGCCTCGAATGCCTGCGCCAGCGCAAGCAAAATACGATCAGCCCCGCCGAGCCCGACAAAGCACAGGCTGGAGGGCAGCGTATCGTCGCGCGCGACCCCAGGCACTGCGACGGCGGACAACCCCAATGGATTGGCGAAATACGTGTAGGTGCCCATGATCGAATTGCGGCTCATCGGCTCGGCCTGCATCTCGGCGACCGTGAACAATCGTGGGATTGTGGGCACGACGAGTGCGTCGAATTCCCCAAGAACTTGCGTGCATTGCAATGTCAACTCGGCCAAGCGGTGCAACACTTCGAATGCATCGCGCGCAGAATAGCTTAGGCCAGCGTTGATGGCGGTGGCGACAGGGGCCAATACCGCATCCGGATTACCCGCGATAAAGTCACCGTAGTCGATCAGACGTTCCGCCACCAAAGCTGAACTAAAGACAAGATCACCGGCCTCGGCAAAAGGTGCGAAATCAATTTCAGTGAGCGTTGCCCCTGCAGATTTAAGCTGCTCAAGGTTTCGCTGATGCGCGGCCTGCGCGAGAGGATCTCCAAAGTGGTCAAGCGCGGATGGAATTGCAAAGTTCTGGCCAATCCCCGAGGACGCATCCTTTACCCTGCCCTTGAAAGCGAAAGGATCAAGCGGATCGGCGCCACGGATGACATCGAACACAGCCTGCGCATCACCAACTGATTTGGCAAAAATCGGAATGACGTCAAAGCTGCGATTGCAATACACCATGCCCCGCCCCGAGACGAGGCCCGGTGTGGGCTTGAACCCGACGATCCCATTGGCCGCCGCTGGAACCCGGCCAGAACCGCCCGTATCACTGCCAAACGAAAAGTCGCAAATGCCCTTGGCGACCGCCACCCCCGAGCCCGAAGAAGACCCGCCGGGAATAATGTTTGGATCCAGAGCATTGCGGCAGATCGGATCAGGCGATCTTGTGCCATTCAGGCCAGTGGCAAACTGATCCATTGTGTTCTTGCCGATCACAATGGCGCCAGCTTCAAGCGCCAATTGAACTGCGGGTGCAGTTTCGCCAGCACATTCGCCATAGTCGGGGCAGTTTCCGGTGGTCCGGTATCCCTCAAGATCAATGTTATCTTTGACACAAAATGTCAGGCCGGCAAGCGGCTGGGCCTGGCCTGCGTCAAGCCGCGCTTTGACTGTTGCGACCTGCGCCTTGATCTCATCAGTGGAGCACACCGTCACAAAACAATCCGGGTGCGCAACAGCTTCCTCGTGCGCAATCAGCGCGATCTCATCAACACTAAGGCCAGAAGTGCGGCGTGCATGATGCAGTGCAAAAAGGGGCTTTGTCATTCGTTCTGCCTTTCAAATGCTTTTAGACTTTCCACCCGGATCACATCAAGGCAGGCAGCGCGCAGCGCTACAAACTCGGCAGAAGCAATGGTTTCAGGCCCGCGGGGGCGCGCAAGCGGGACTTTGACCTCTTTGATAATCTCACCCGGTCCCGCGCTCATAATCAGCACGCGATCCGCAAGGAACACAGCCTCATCCACGTCATGTGTCACAAAGAGAACGGTTGTGCCGAACTCTCGCCAAATGCTGACAAGGTTTTCTTGCATCATCGCACGGGTCTGACTGTCCAGCGCGCCAAAGGGTTCATCCATCAACAAAACGCTGGGATAATTCGCAAGTGCGCGCGCGATACCGACCCGTTGTTGCATACCCCCGGACAGTTCTTTTGGATAGCTATCGGCATATTTGCTCAGGCCAATCATTTCGAGGAAGGCGCGCGCCTCGTGCAGTGGCGTGCTATTGCCGCGCCCCGACACCCGCGGGCCAAAGGCAATATTTTGCAGCACTGTTTTCCAAGGGAACAGCGAATGCTGCTGAAACACCATGCCGCGATCCGGGCCGGGGGTGTTGATCTGTTCGCCGTCGATCCGCACAGCGCCCGACGTTGGGGCAATAAACCCTGCGACCGCGTTAAGAAGCGTTGACTTCCCGGAGCCAGAAGGCCCCAGAAGGCACACGAACTCGCCCGGCTTGATCTCGGCGCTGGCGTTTTTCACCGCCGTCGTTTCGGCGTTGCGCCCAGAGAATACGATGGACACGTCATCAATAATGACGTGCCCCCGTGTGGGTGTGTTCTGGTTCACGTGTGGTTTAGTCTCTTGCGTCATCACGCGATCCTTCACATCATCCGCCTACTCGGCCACAGCTGACTCAAGATAAGAAGGCTTCAGAAACGCCTCATAATCTTCGCGCGTAAGCTGCTTGGGCAACCGGTCCTGTGCGACCAGAAATTCAGACGTAGCAACCAACGTGTCCGCAAACTGCCCAATGTCGCCCGTGGACCCCAGATATCCGGCGCTCAGTTGCTCATCACAAGGCACCATTCCCGTGCCCCCCATCATGCGCGTCGCATCAGGAAGCGGCAGCTCCAGTTCCTCTGCAATGATCTTGGCGGTCTCGGCCGGGTTGTTGATCCAAAAATCAATGCCTTCACATTCCGCTTTTAGGAATGCCTCGACCAGATCGGGATAGGCTTCGGCGAAATCGTTCATCACGACACCGACATCCCAAGTAGGATAGCCACGGCTTGCCATAATGCCGCTTGTCATGAACAAATTGCCGCCATCCTGAACGGCCTTGTCGAGGTTCGGCTCCCAGTACCATGCTGCGTCAATGTCACCGCGAGCCCAAGCCACGGCGATGTCATTGGGCCGCAGATCGAGGATTTTCATGGACGCCGGGTCAATGCCCTCATCTGCCAGGGCTTGCAGCAACAGGTAATGCGTGGTGGACCCGAACGGCGCGGCTAGTGTTTTGCCCTCAAGATCTTTGAATGACTTGATGCCTGCATCCGTGCGCACAACCATCGCTTCGACATAGTCCAACATGTTCAGCACCATAATGCCTTGAATGGGCAATCCGCGCGTCACACCAATGGCTGTGGGTGGGTTGCCAAGCCCGCCAAAATCGACCTGATCCGCCGCGATAGCGCGCAGCATATCGCCGCCGCCGCCAACTTTGATATATTCAATTTCAATGCCTGGCATGTACTTTTGCACAAGGCCGAGGTTTTTGGTGACAAGCTGTGCGTTCACCAAGTTCAAGTATCCGACGGTCACTTTTTCCGGTTTGTCTTGCGCGACGGCTGAAGTCGCAAGGCCCGCTGAAAGAAGTGTCGACATAAGCAAATTGCGAAGTGTCATTGGCAGTCTCCATGTTGTTGAATGATAGTGTTTTCTTCTTGGTCTTATCTTGTCCACGGCATCAGCAGCCGGCCCAGATAGCGCATGCTCATATCCAGCGCGATGCCGGTCAGGCCCAGCACGATCAGCCCCATGATCACGACATCTGAAAGCAGAAATTTCGCGGCATCCCAGATCATCCAACCGATCCCGGCAGTTGCGGCCACGATCTCAGCGGCCACCAAAACCGTGTAGGTAAACCCCAGAGATATCCGCATGCCGGCAAGGATCATCGGCCCTGCAGCGGGCAGATACACTTCGCGCAGGATTGTCGCGCGGTTCGCCCCCAATGCCTTGGCGGCGCGGACATAAACCGGATCTATGCTATGCACGGCCTGAACGGTGGTGATGATGATCCCCGGCAAGGCGGCAAGAAACAGCAAAGCCAGTTTGCTTTCCTCGCCAATGCCCAGCCACATAACAAGCAATGTGTACAATCCAAGTGGCGGCAGGGGGCGGTAAAACTCAATGAATGGGTTCAGAATCGAGGCCGCATCCCGTGATGCCCCCATCAAGATACCCAACGGAATGCCGATCACGCAGGCGATGGCAAAAGCCACCAGGATGCGCCACAGGCTGACGCCCACATGTTCCAACAAGGTGGATCCCTGATAGCCTTTAACTGCGGCCTTTACGAACGCGTCCCAGATCGCCTGCGGGCCCGGAAGGAACAGCTCATTTGCCAGTCCGGTTGAGGTGACGAGCACCCATGCCAACAACATGAAGCTGACAGACCCCGCAGACAGCAGATAGGACCGTCGATTTCTTCGGAAGGCTTCCATCATTTGGACGTTCCTTTTAGAATATCCATGATCGTCAACGCATAGACCTGAGCCGCGGCGACACTTTTTGTGATCGAAATCCACTCGTTATCAGCGGCCCAGCCATCTTCACCGGGGCCAAATGTGACAGCGTTCATTCCAAATTCCCGCAGACGGATGGTATCGTTGAACGCGTTTTTGCGGTTTGGCTCGGGCGTTTGCCCCAACAACCGCTCAGACGAGCGAACCAAAGACACGCATGGCTCTTCGTCCATGGAAACCGGAGGGGTCGCATCGACAAATAATGAGCCCGGCACTTGCGCGACCGTCGCGCTTGTCCGGTTGGACCTTTCGGTGACGGACCGTGTCACATGATTGATATCTGACAGCACAGTTTCCATCGTCATACCTGGCACGATGCCCACGACAGCCACCGTGATGACACAGGCATCAGGCGAAAACTGCATTTCGCCCGGAAGGCCGCCACGAATACGCACAATCGTAACGCAAGGGGGCGTATGGCCGGGAAACGGGTCCGCCTCATGAGAGAATTCCATGCTCTCCAGCAGTGGGATCAAGCTGGCCGCTTCGTTGATGGGATTTACAATCACATCGGGCCGCCAGATGTGGCCTTTCTCACCGGTAATGGTGATATCAACAAGGCAATGCCCTGAGTTCGCAACCGACAGGTTGATCCCCCAATTGGGTAGATTTCCCGCAGCATCAGGGTTTACCGGGCCACCCCATGCAGTTGGTTCCGCCGTGATCGAGTAGTCCGCGCGGATGCCGAGTTCCTGCGTCAGGTAAATCGACCCATGTGTGCCGTCGCGTTCTTCATCGACGCAAAAACAGTACATCAAATCACCTTCAAACGTGACGCCTTCTTCGATCAGTGCCTGCGCTGCCAACAGGCACGATGCCATGTTCCCACGCGTGTCTGATGTCCCTCGGGCATACAGTAAATCGCCATGCCGCTTTGCCTCATAAGGTTTGCCATCCGTCATGTTCCATTTTTCAGGCTCAACCACTGGATAGGTATCAAGATGATCATTCATCATCAGGGATGGCCCATTGCCCGAGCCCTTCAGCGTCGCGACAACATTTGGCCGTCCCGGCACATCGGCATAGGTCTCAACATCCATGCCAAGCGCCTCGAGCTTGCCAGCGGTCAGCATAGCAATCGCTTCTTCCTCGCCTCCGGGCATATCAGGATCAAGCGGGTTGCCGGAACGCGGCTGGCCGGTTCGGATCAGTTCAGCGGCAAGCTTTAACCAGCGCTCTTCGGTGATCCGGTTGAGAACCCGTTCTTCGAGTGGTGACAGTTCAGTTTTAGGCATTCATCGGTTCCCCAAGGTGATTGAAAAAAGATTAACAGTGGGAAGTGCTTCAATCTGCTGCTAAAAATGCCCTTACCTTACACAGAAAATGCAACACCCATGCGTAACCTACTGATTTACAAATATATTGATGCAACCGCTCGAGCAGGTTCAGTGCGCCAAGCGGCAGAAATTCTGGCGATTACCCCGTCGTCACTGAACCGGCGCATCCAATCATTGGAGCAAGAACTTGGCACAGCGCTCTTTGAACGACACTCAAAAGGGGTGCGCCTCAACCCTGCAGGAGAGCACGCCGTTCACACCTTTCGACGCCATATGGCCGATATTGAGGCCCTGAAAGCCCGGATTGAGGACTTGAAGGGCGCACGTCGCGGGACCGTCTCCATTGTCTGTTCCCAGTCGCTCTTGCCGATTTTTCTGCCACGGCAAATTCAAAGCTACCGCGCGCAATTTCCCGGTGTTGAATTTCAGGTTCATATGGCCGACGGGGAAGCCGCGGAACGCGCACTTATGACCTATGATGCAGATTTGGCTATCGTGTTTTCTCCGCTTGCGATGGAGAATTTTGAAACCATCGCAACAACCCGCCAGCCAGTCTATGCGATCATGTCAGCGGCGCATGAATTGGCCACGAAATCTAACCTTAGGCTAAGCGATTGTTTGGATTACCCCCTTGCCCTGCCCAAAAGCCCGTATGCCGTGCGCAACCTGTTGGATCTCGAAGCAAAACGCCTGAGCACAGTTTTGCGGCCGGTCGTGGAAACAGAGAGCTATATCTTTTTGCGCAACTACGTTGCCAGCAGCGATGCCATCGGATTTGAAATAGAGATCGGCCTGCCGCATGGCATCACAGACGGGACCATTGTGCGACCTATTGATCTAAGAGTAAGTGACGGTGGGCTTTTGCATCTGGCGCAACTGCGCGGACGCTCCTTGCCAGTTGGTGCCGCAAAATTCGCCGAGCAAATCGCGACCAGTTTTGAGAGTTTTTCTTAGAATTCTGTCAGGCTATGTTCATATAAGACCGTCCCAATACACGCAGGGAGGTCGTTGCCTTTGTATTCGAAATTCGGCCCATAATAAAATGACGACCGTGAGATCGACAGGCGCGTACGCCGCTTCCCGATAGGCAGGTCAGGATTGGCAGGTCAGATCATCTTGCATCTCATTTGCCAAACCATGGTCCAAGCTATCCGGTCAAAAAGCACTGGTGACGGCTGGCCGGGCGGCAGGGCAATGCCCCTATCCCCCACCTATTGCTCCACGGAGTTTCGTGGCATCTGCGTGGCATTTATCAGGGCGGCCATCATTGGCTCTGATGCCTATGATCTGCACAACCCCGCGCGCCACTAACGCGCGACGCTGCTCATTTAGCTGCCGTAAACCGTGCCCCAACGCTCAATCAGCTTTTGCTGCAGTTTCTTGGCGCGTTTGTTCCAAGTGCCGGACCCGGCGGGGCGTTGGCCCGTTTTGCGGTTAATCTTGCCGCGCTTGGTATCATTTGAGGCAAAGATCGCAAAAGCCAGTTCCGTACCGTCAGGGGCTGTCATGTAACCCGCCAACGAGCTGACGAAATACAGCGTGCCGGTCTTGGCCTTCACCTTGATCGGGTGGCCCTTGTTGACCTTACCGTTCTCATGGCGCAGCGCGATGGGTTTCAGGATCGGCTTGAGCGCCCCATTGCGATGCACCTTGGCCAAGGCCCGCACCATAGAGGCGGCACTGACCCGCGAGGCCGATCCCAACCCCGAATGATCGACAAATTTGGCGCCACTCATGCCCAACGCCCCGTTGGCCCATTGGCTCATGGCTTGCGCTGAGCGGCGCAGCGTCCCCCCCTGCCCTTTGGCGGCTGCGGTGGCGGACATGCCAACGGCCTCGGCGGTCATGTTGTTAGAATATTTCAACATATCACGCAGAATATCGCGCAGCTGCGCTGATTGATGCGTCGCCAGAACGGACCCGCCTTTGGGCAGTTTGTTCACTGGTTTACCGGGCTTCAGCGCAATGCCATGTGAGCGGGCGAAGGTGGCGAACACTTCGGCGGCATAGGCCTCGGGTTTGCGCACTGGCAACCAGCGTGACCCGCCTTTGCCCAGCGCTTTGCGTGCCACACTCCAGTCGTCATAGCTGCCTTTGTCTTTGTAGGTGTATACCGGCACCTCACGCGGGGCGACTTTTATCCGTGACACGCGCACTTCGGGGCGATACTTGCCCGAGCGCGCATCCATCGTGGTGGTGTAACCATTGCCGGTGCGTTTCCATTCAAAATGCACCCGGTTGAAATTAAGGTTCAGCCCCGAGACCGAGGGATTATAGGCCACATGATCAGGCTGGGAGCTATCAATTTCGCTGATCGAGGGCAGCGCACCGCCATAAGGGCGCAGGTTGCCGCGCACTTCACGTACGCCAGCGGCTTTGAGTTTGCGCGCAAGGCCCGCCAGCGCGTCAGTGTCTAAGGTCGGATCACCACTGCCCGCCAGATAGATATCCCCTTTGATCACCCCATTTTTAACCGCCGCCCCTGCGATCAACCGGGTCTTAAAGCGATGCGATGCCCCCAGTTTGTTCAGCGCATAAAGGGCTGTCACCGCTTTGGCGACACTGGCGGGGGGCTGGCCTGCCTTGGCTTCGCTCTCCTCCAGCACAAGGCCGGATTTCACATCCACCACGGAAAAGGCCACACGTCCGCCCAATTGCGATTGCTCGATCAGCGTCTTGGCACCGGTGGCGCGTGGTTTCGCTGTGGCTTTGGCTGCGGCTGCCTTGGCCGATGAGCGTGCCACCGGGCGCAAAGAGGTTTTCGGGGCATCTGCCCAAAGATTTGTGGCCGTGCCAGAAAGTAGGCTTGCGATAAATATGCGTCTTGAAAATAGGGTCTTCATAATACTGAGTTAACTCCAGCTTTGCGCGACTGACAATCCAATTCTCGCCAATGTGGCGTTCACTTTTTGACCTGCGCAGGCCAAGCGCCGTTTTGACGCAGCGTGGTTGAAGATATTGCCCGCATCGGCAAGTTGATGAAACACCACGCAGGGGCCTGACATTGCGGCAAGAGTTGGCTCATCCGGCCCGGCAGGCGGGCATCCGCATAAATCCGCGCTGCTTTGGAGGTGCGCGCCTGTGTGCGCTTGCCGGGGCGCGCCATGATGCCTACGGGCACGCGGTTCATGATCTGTTGCCAATCTTGCCACAGATGAAATTGTGCCAGATTATCCGCCCCCATCAGCCACACAAAATTCAGCTTGGGGGCCGCGTTTTGTAATGCCTCAATGGTCTGCGCCGTATAGCGCGTGCCGGCTTGCGCCTCAAAATCGCTGACGGCGATGCGCGGATGATCCACCATGGCACGGGCCGCCTGCATACGACGCTTTATCGGCGCAGGCCCGCGGGTTTTTAAGGGGTTACCGGGGCTGACCAGCCACCACAGCTGATCAAGGTTAAACCGCTTGAGCGCCTCGCGGCTGATATGCAGATGCCCGGCATGGGGCGGGTCAAACGACCCCCCAAGCAAGCCCACGGATTGCCCGGGCCGCATATTGGGCAGCTCATAGTGCGGCATGGGTGTTGATCCTCGCAAATTTGAACTGATTTTTAGACAGAATACGTGGGGAAGACCACTCCATTTTAAGGCTCTGACCGCATAGCTAAACCCGGACTTCATGCACGAGGCAGCCAAAAATTGACACGCAAGACGGACATACCGGTGGCACAGCAGCAGGAAGACCCCTGCCTGAACAAAGATCAAAACCGCGATCTCGCGTTTGGCAGGATATTGGGCCGGATGCGCGACGGGGTCGTCGTTCAGGACATTAATGCTCGCATCGAATGGATGAATCCAGCTTGCGCAGATATGTATGGCTGGACTTTGGAGGAAGTGCGCGGGCGCAATCCCATTGAGTTTGCGATTCCGCCTGAGATCCGGAAATCACCTGAACAAATCGCACGTTTTCGGTATGAGCCAGACCGTTCAATTTTTCAAAACCTTGAAATATCTGAGAACATGCGCCGCGATGGGAGCCGGTTTTGGAACCAGCAGAGCTTTGCCGTGATCGACATGGGACCGCCCGATCATGAAAAGAAGGTCATCGTCACCTGCCGAGATGTGACCGAACAGGTGAACACACAAGCCACATTGCATCAAGCTCGGGTGGATCTGGAACATGCGGCGTTTCATGACGATCTGACGGGGCTGGCCAACCGCAAGAGGCTGACGGCGTTCCTGCAATCTGAAAGGGTTACCGCACTCATAAAATCTCGCAATATCGGGATGTTACAGATTGATGTCGACAAGTTCAAAGACATCAATGATACGCATGGACATGCAGCCGGTGATGCCGCCTTGTGCCATGTGGCCGCAGCATTGCAGGCCAATTGCAAACCGGACAACCTGGTGTGCCGCACCGGTGGCGATGAATTTCTGTTGGTCTGCCTGGGGGCTGTGACACAGCGCAAACTGATGGAGCGTGCCGAACAGGTGCGCCAAGCGATTGAGGTTCCATTGACATGGGCCTCTCAGGTGATCCGGGTGGGCACCTCGATTGGTGCCAGCATTCCGACAACCCCCGGCACCACCGGGGAAGCCCTTATTCAAATGGCAGATCAGGCGCTGTATGCCGCCAAGGATGAGGGCCGCAATCAGGTGGTGCTATATACCGAGAGTTTGGGGCACAAACAAAATGTCGAACAACAATTGGCCCGCGATCTAAAAACAGCCGTCGCGGAAAACCAGTTCGAAGTTTATCTACAACCGCAATTGCATTTGGGTTTGAACAGGATCACCGGTTGCGAAGCCCTGCTGCGCTGGAACCACCCTGAACGTGGCATTTTGGCCCCCGGTGAGTTTCTGATTTCTGCTGAAAAGAACGGGTTGCTGACCGAAATTGACTACATCTCAATGAATCTTGCGCTGGATGCTTTGGTCAGATTGCGCACGTCGGGCCTTCCTCAGCATTGCATGTCTATCAATGTGTCCAGCTCCATTTTGGCGGATGTTAATTATCCCGGCCTGTTGGATTGGGGGCTGCAATCACGCGGCATTCCGCCCAGCAGTATCTGTGTCGAGATTTTGGAAACCACCATTCTGGATGACAGCACGCTTGATGTGGTCACCGCGATTGACCGGCTGAAACGGCTGGGCGTGCGCGTGGCTCTGGATGATTTTGGCACTGGCTATGCCGGATTGGCACATATGTCGGCGTTTGACATTGATGCGATCAAACTTGATCGCTCGATGATTGCACGGCTGGAAAATGATCCGCGCAACCGCATCATAATCCGCTCGATCATACGGTTGGGAATGCTGTTGAACATGAAAGTGGTCGCTGAAGGTGTCGAAACCCAAGGCCAGCTAGAGATTTTACGCCGCGCGCAGTGCCCGCTGATTCAAGGGTATGGCTTGGCCCGGCCAATGCCGGTGGCCGATACAATTGAGTGGATGGAGGTCAACTCAGAGCCGCACTCACAAATGCAGTTCGGCAGTTCCTCGCAAGCCCCCCCTGACACCAATAATGTGAGAAGAATGCGGCGTTAGCCAAAGCCGCCTTGCCTGTCCGTCTGGACAGTGATTTATTGCTCTGCAACAGAAACGGGTTTCAAGACACCGGAGCAATCCGGAGGGGCGGGGCTTCCCCGTCTGACCCTTCTTAGACGTGACATTCGACGCACGACCGAGACTGGGCTTTACCCAGGCCTGGTCGTGCAGGACAAGACAGGTTGGGACCCGTTTCTGTATCCATGACATCCAAATCCGTTACAAATCAGGTGTTGAAACCACTGGCCACCGGGCTGGCACAACAGGATTGGACAGCCCAGGCATTACAAGCGCATTTACAGCAACGCCTGCCCGCAGGACTCACGAGAACCGTGCCCGCACTTGCTGTGGATCTGCTTGCCGCGTTTCCCGCCAGTGTCGCCCCTGATGCACAGCGCATTGCACAGTATCTAAAATCTGCGCCTGTCGCTGCCCCGGTGCGCGCCTATGCCAAACGCACCGGTGTTCACGCCGCATTTCCAAGCGACCCTCCCCGCTTTCGCCCTGTATCTGCAATGGCTGATTGCGGTTTGCCTGCCTTGCACACGCCACATGATCTGGCCGATTGGCTGGCATTGACACCCGAAGATCTGACACGATTTTCCGATTGCCGTGGCCTTTCGGCGCGCACTCCCGGTCCATTCGGATCACACTACCGCCAGTACCTACAGCGCAAGTCGGATGGCCAACTTCGCCTGCTGGAAGACCCCAAGCCACTGCTGAAACGCCTGCAACGGCGCATCCTGCACGACATGCTGAACCTTGCGCCACCACATGAGGCCGCTTTTGGATTTTGTCTGGGCAAATCCGCACCCATGTCCGCCGCGCGCCACGCGGGAGAGGCGATGGTGGTGTGCTTTGATTTGTCGGCATTTTTTCCATCTGTTGGACAGCACCGGGTCTATGCGCTGTTTCGGCGGATGGGATACGCGGCCACGGTGGCGCGCCACCTTACCGGGCTTTGCACAGCAATCACCCCGCGCGAGATGCTGAACACCCCTGATCTGGCCGCCGCTAACCACCTCTCTAATCGCCATCTGCCTCAGGGGGCACCCACGTCACCTGCGCTCGCCAATCTCGGGGCATATGGGCTGGATGTGCGCATGGCGGGACTGGCCCGGCGATTGGACGCCAATTACACACGCTACGCCGATGATCTGACCTTCTCTGGCGATCGGCACATTGCACAAACGTTGCTGAATGCTGTGCCCGAAATCGTGCGGCACTGCGGCTTTCGCCTCAACCCGAGCAAAACCCGAAGCCAACCCAACACTGCCCGGCAAGTCGTGACGGGTGTTGTCGTCAACCAACACCTGAACCTTCCGCGGCCTGAGTATGACCTGTTGAAGGCCACAATCCATCATCTGGGTAGCCGCAATGACCCGCGCCGGAACGATGCACGTTTCGTTGGACATCTGGAGGGGCGCATTGCCTGGCTGGAACAAATCAACCCGGTCAAAGGCTCCCGCTTGCGCAATCGGTTGGCAGATACGTTGAAGCGATCTGAATGATTGCTCTTGCCTGCACTCTTGGCTATCTGGTCTGCAACAGGTTTTGAGGAGCTTAGCCATGGCCGCCTATCAATACGTCTATCACATGCAAGGGGTCTCAAAGACCTATCCCGGCGGCAAGAAGTGTTTTGAGAACATTCATCTGAGCTTTCTGCCCGGTGTGAAGATCGGTGTCGTCGGTGTGAACGGCGCCGGTAAATCGACGCTGATGAAAATCATGGCAGGGCTGGATACGGATTTCACCGGCGAGGCGTGGTCAGCCGAAGGCGCCAAAGTGGGCTATCTGCCGCAAGAGCCAAAGCTGGACGAAGCGCTGAGTGTGCGCGAGAATGTCATGCTGGGCGTGGCCGAAAAACAAGGCAAGCTGGACCGGTTCAACGAATTGGCGATGAACTATTCGGATGAAACCGCCGATGAGATGGCTGAACTGCAAGACCAGATCGACAGCCAAAACCTGTGGGATTTGGACGCGCAGATTGACGTGGCGATGGAAGCTTTGCGTTGTCCGCCAGATGATGCGAATGTGGCATCCCTGTCTGGAGGGGAAGCGCGCCGTGTTGCCCTGTGCAAGCTGCTGTTGGAAGCGCCTGACATGCTGCTTTTGGATGAGCCGACCAACCACCTGGATGCAGAGACCATTGCTTGGCTTCAACAACATCTCATTGATTACAAAGGGACAATTTTGATCGTCACCCATGATCGGTATTTCCTGGATGATATCACGGGGTGGATTTTGGAATTGGACCGAGGGCGCGGCATTCCCTATGAAGGGAACTACTCTGCCTGGCTGGAGCAAAAGGCAAAACGCCTGGCGCATGAAGCGAAAGAGGACAAGTCCAAACAAAAAACGCTTGAGCGAGAGCTGGAATGGATGCGTCAGGGCCAAAAAGCCCGGCAAGCCAAGCAAAAGGCGCGAATCAACGCCTATAATGATCTGGCGAACCAATCCGAGCGCGAAAAGATTGGCCGCGCGCAGATCGTCATTCCAAATGGACCGCGATTGGGGTCCAAGGTGATTGAAGTCGAAGGGCTGAAAAAGGCCATGGGCGACAAACTGTTGGTCGAAGACCTGACATTTTCACTGCCACCCGGTGGGATTGTAGGCGTCATCGGGCCGAACGGGGCGGGGAAATCAACGCTCTTTAAGATGCTGACAGGTCAGGAAAAACCCGATGCCGGCGAGGTGTCTTATGGCGACACGGTGCAGCTGAGCTATGTGGATCAGTCACGCGACGATTTGAAAGATGGCGATACCGTTTGGGAGGCGATCACCGGCGGGGCCGAGATTATTCAGCTGGGGGATGCCAGCATGAACAGCCGCGCCTATTGCTCGGCGTTTAATTTTAAAGGCGGCGATCAGCAAAAGAAGATGAACCTGCTGTCTGGCGGGGAGCGCAATCGGGTGCATATGGCGCGGTTGTTGAAAGAAGGCGGCAATGTGCTGCTGCTCGATGAGCCGACCAACGATCTGGATGTGGAAACGCTGCGAGCGCTGGAAGATGCACTGGTGGATTTTGCTGGCTGCGCTGTGGTGATCAGCCACGACCGTTTCTTCCTCGATCGTATCTGTACACATATTCTGGCCTTTGAAGGCGAGGCGCATGTTGAGTGGTTTGAAGGAAATTTTGAGGACTATGAAGAAGACAAGAAACGCCGGTTGGGTGCAGATGCCCTGGAACCGAAGCGCTTGAAACATAAGAAGTTTTCTCGCTGAGGAACGATGGTGTTGGCTGGTGGGGTGAAACCCCACCCTACGCGTGGTCGTAATGCTTTGAATGTGCGGCGCGGTGAATGGATGAATACGGCCAGTCTTTTTCGTCTTTGACCAGCCCGTGTTTCACGGGGTTGGAATGACAGTGATGTATCAAAACCTGCATTTCCGTTTGGTTTCGAACATGATGTTCCCAAAACCTACGCTGCCAGATGCCCCCATCCCCTTTTATTTGTTTACTTGGTGATCTGTGTAGGGTGGGATTCCATCCCACCGCGCATCCCAGTTCTTTTGCCATGGAGGGGTTAAACCCCACCTTACAATCATCGCGCAGGCTTCGGGTAAACCGTGCTTTGATGGCGCCCCAACGAACAGAATAATCGCTATCACCCTCAGGCAATGTCCACACAGCGTGGATGTGATCCGGCAGGACGACCATTGCATCAATGTAAAAAGGGCGTTCACGCATGGTTTGGCGGACAGCCGCGCGAAGGCGAGTGATCTCATCTGTCAGAAGATGACTTCCCTGTCGTGCAAGTGTAACAGTGAAATACACAGAAGCACCAGGAATGCGGGGGCGAAAATAGCAAGACATGCCGCCATCATGCAGACATGTTGGTTAACAAAGTGTTTTGAAAAACCCGCAAAGCACTTGGTAGAATGTGGTCTTCGCCTCTGAAAAGCCCATATGAAATGAACAAACGGCGCTATTGGAAAACCTCCAGTCACTCAGGTTAACCCTTTAATAACATAGATAAATACAAGATTAGTCGCCTTTAGGCTGCAATCTCCCCGGCAACTTCCCGCCAATCTTATGTCAATTTTTCCACAAAATTGCGCCGCCTCTGCCCCATTCCCGCCCTATTTGCTAACTCTAAGTGAATTAGCAAAGCAAATACGCGGGAGGCAAAATAGTTATGGCACCAGTTGCATTCATTTTAGGCGCGATTTCCGGAACCCTTTCGGCCCTGTTTGGCATGGTGCTGTTTGGTCTGAGCCTTTGGGGCGCGACGCAGGTCTATTTCTGCGTCGGCGCGTTCGTAGCTGCCTTGCTGATTGTCGTCGCTATTTTGACCAAACGCTCGGTCTCTGAGACTGCGAATTCTGCAAAGCCAAGCGACTTGCAAAAGGCCTGACTTGGGCGGCTTGCGTAGAGCGGTGCCAATAAGTCACAGGTTCTCGACCTCACCAGTTTTTGATTTTGCACCGCAAACGTGGCAGATTATGCGTGAGAGTATAGTATGAGGGGACCACACGTATGATGAACCGCCGTAAACTTTTGGCAACCGGACTGGCCGCAACCGCCCTGCCAGCCGCTGCGCAAGCCTTTGAAGTTGACCCAAAATTCGTTCCGCAAGACGTGCAGATCAGCACCCTGTATGAACCGGGACAGCTATTGATTCTGCCGCGCGCGCATTTTCTGTATCTGATCACCGAACCAGGAGTCGCCCGCCGATATGGCGTTGGCGTAGGCAAAGCTGGTCTGGAATTCACGGGCAAAGCCGAAATTGGTGCCAAAAAGAAATGGCCAACCTGGCGTCCGACCAACGAAATGATCAAACGTGAACCGCACAACTATGGCAAGTTCATCGACAATGATTATGTCCAGCCAGGTGGCCCGCGCAATCCGCTGGGCGCGCGCGCTCTCTATCTTTTCCAGAACGGGCGTGACACATATTTCCGTATCCATGGCACCACATCACCGCGGTCTATCGGTCGGTCTGTGTCAAACGGCTGTATCCGGATGATCAATGACCATGTGATTGATCTGTACGAAAGAGTGCCGATGGGCGCCGTTGTGACAGTTCTGTAAATTCACAGAACGTCCAAAGCGTGACAATCAAGCGGGCGCATATTGAGGCGCCCGTTTTTTGACCTTCTGAGCAAATACTTGAAAAAACTGTTCAGAACTGCCATATGACCTCTGCGACGTTACCACTATCGACCATCTGCTCCTTTCAACGGCTCAGTACTTCGATCTTGTTCTGACCTAGCCGACCTGCCGCACTTCCGCGGGCAGCACACCAAAGGAGACTACGGAATGGCCAATGGCACCGTAAAATGGTTTAACGCAACAAAAGGCTTTGGCTTTATCGCACCTGAAAGCGGCGGCAAGGATGTGTTTGTACACATTTCTGCGGTTGAACGTTCAGGGCTGACCGGCCTTGCTGATGATCAAAAAGTGACCTTCGACGTTGAAGACGGCCGTGATGGCCGCGAAGCTGCGATCAACATCGCACTGGCTTAATCGCCTGGCCTAAAGGCCCACGTCATAAGGTTGAGGAAGGGCCCCATTGCGGGCCCTTTTTTACGTCATAGTGTTGGATGAAATAGTGTTGGAAGACAGGCCAGTCATCGGATCGTCTGGATCAGATCTTGCACGGCCGGGCCAAGCGCCCTGACGATCAGGCGCACGCCATCGGCGTTGGGATGTATCGCGTCACGCTGGAAATAGGGCAGAAAGCTCTCGGGGCTACCCGGCCCCAAACCCTCAAAGAAATATGGGAAAAACTGCACAGCATGCGCCTTTGCCAAATCCGGGTAAAGCGCATCAAATTCCGCCTTATACGCCGGGCCATAATTGTCATGCGCGCGCAGCCCAACCAGCAATACAGGCACCTCTTTGGTGGCGGCCACCTGTAGGATTTCATCAAGGTTGCGCCGCGTAATTGCCGGATCAATCCCACGCAGCAGATCATTCCCGCCCAGGATGACTATCATGACATCCACATCAGGTGTCAGGCTCCACTCCACGCGGCGGGCACCTCCGGCTGTTGTGTCTCCCGAAACGCCGCCATTTATCAGCGTCACATCTTCGCCCTCGGCCTCAAGCCAGGCCTGTAATTGCGGCACCAGCCCATCTTGACGCGGCAGGCCGTACCCTTGGGTCAGGCTGTCGCCCAGCGCCAAAATGGTCACTTGTCCGGCCATCGCAGGGGATGAAAGGCAAAGAATAAGCGCCAGCGCCTTGCCCAGCACCGAGGCCACACCATATGAGGGGGAGTCCTTTACAATACGGCTGAATTTCATGACCACTCCTCAACTCTCTCTTTGTGCCGCCAAATTATCACTGAACGGCAATGCAGGATCTGTTGAGATACTTAAGGGCATCACGCTGGATGTCCATAAGGGCGAGACATTGGCCCTGATCGGCCCATCGGGATCAGGCAAATCATCGTTGTTGATGTTGATGGGCGGGCTGGAGCGCGCCACAGGCGGCACTGTAAAAGCACTGGGGCATGATCTGGGAGCACTGTCCGAAGATCAACTGGCCACGATGCGGCGCAACCACTTTGGTGTGGTGTTTCAGAGCTTTCATCTGATCCCGACCATGACCGCACTGGAAAATGTCGCCACGCCTCTGGAACTGGCCGGTCAGAGCGATGCCTTTGAGCGGGCACAAGAAGAGCTGACAGCCGTCGGGCTGGCGCATCGGCTGGATCATTACCCGGCGCAATTGTCGGGCGGCGAACAGCAGCGAGTGGCCTTGGCCCGTGCCGCTGCCCCCTGCCCGGATATTGTGCTGGCGGATGAGCCTACGGGAAATCTGGACAGCGCCAATGGGGCCACCATTGTGGACCTGTTGTTTGATCTGCGCGCACGCCATGGCTCTACGCTGGTGTTGGTCACGCATGATCCGGCGCTGGCGCAGCGCTGTGACCGGGTGATCCAGCTGCGTGACGGATGCATTGTCACCAGCGAGGCGGCATGAGCCTGTCACAAGCCACCCGGCTGGCACGGCGCGAACTGCGCGGTGGGCTGGCGGGGTTTCGCATCTTTCTGGCCTGTGTGATCCTTGGTGTTGCTGCGATCGCTGCAATCGGGACGGTGCGTGATAGCATTCAGGCAGGGCTGGCCGCGCAGGGTGCCGCTTTGCTGGGGGGCGATGCCGAGCTGGAACTGACCTATCGTTTTGCCGATGAAACCGAGCTGGCGTGGATGCACGAGGTCTCTGAGGCGCTATCAGAAGTTGCCGATTTCCGTTCCATGGCCGTTGTTGGCGATGCGCGTGCGTTAACACAGGTAAAGGCGGTTGATGACGCCTATCCATTGGTGGGGGCCGTCAAGCTGGACCCTGACATGCCCATAGCCGAGGCGCTCACAACAGGGGGATTGCCCGGCGCGGTCATGGACCCGGCGTTGATGGCGCAATTGGGGCTTGAGATCGGAGATCAGTTTTCACTTGGCACACAAGACTTTCAGCTGACTGCTGCCCTCATGTTTGAACCTGACAACGCCACCGCAGGGTTTGGCCTTGGGCCACGCACAATTGTACAACGCGCAGCCCTTCTGGGATCGGGATTGCTGGCCCCAGGAACATTGTATTCCACCCGCTACCGGTTGGATTTACCGCCCGGCACAAATTTGGCGGATATGGAGTCCAAAGCCGAACAACAGTTTGAAAACAGCGGGATGCGTTGGCGGGATGCCCGCAATGGCGCGCCGGGGGTGACATTGTTTGTGGATCGCTTGGGCGCGTTTCTGGTGTTGGTGGGCCTGTCGGGTTTGGCGGTGGGCGGTGTGGGCATTTCGGCGGCGTTGCGGGGCTATCTGGCAGGCAAAAGCCGCACGATTGCCACCTTGCGCACCATCGGGGCCAGCCGCCGGGTGATTTTCCTGACCTATCTGTTGCAGGTCGCAGCTCTGGCAGTCGTGGGCATCCTTGTCGGCTTGGCGTTGGGTGTGGGCGGCACGTTGATGCTCAGCCCGGTGATCGACGCACAGCTGCCAGTGCCGGCCATCTTTGCCCCCTATCCCGCCCCGATGCTGGAGGCGGCAATTTACAGTGCGCTGACCGTGCTGATCTTTACCCTTTGGCCACTGGCACGCACCGAAGATATCCGCGCTGCTATGCTCTTTCGGGATGCACTGGAGAGTGCGCCAATTTTGCCGCGGTGGCCTTATCTGGTGGCGAGCGCACTGCTGCTGGCCACCCTGTTGGGTATCGCCGCCTGGTTCAACGGCAATCCAACCCTGACCTTCTGGGCAGCGGGCGGCATTGTCATAGCCCTAGCGGTGCTGTCATTGGCAGCCCGCGCAGTGCGCGCGTTGGCGCGCCGGTTGCGCCGGGTGGGGCGACATCGCCCGGCCTTGGGCTGGGCCTTGGCGGCCATCGGCGGACCGGGCACCACTGTGGGGCCGGTGTTGCTCTCGCTTGGGCTAGGGCTGAGCGTGTTGGCCACAGTCGGTCAGATTGACGGCAACCTGCGCGGCGCCATCGCCCGCGACCTGCCGGGCAAAGCGCCGTCGTTCTTCTTTGTTGATTTGCAAAAAGACCAGATGCCGGGGTTTTTGCACCGGGTTGAGGGCGACCAAAGTGTCAGCCGTTTAGACAGCGCGCCGATGTTGCGCGGGATCATAACCCAAATCAACGGTCAACCCGCACGCGATGTGGCCGGGGATCATTGGGTGCTGAATGGCGATCGCGGGATCAGCTATGCCGCCGCCCCGCCAAGCCGTGGCAAAGTAACCGCAGGCACATGGTGGAGCGCCGATTATGACGGCCCGCCGCAGGTCAGTTTCTCAGCCGAATCCGCCGAGGAAATGGGGCTGCACCTTGGGGATACTCTGACGATCAACATCCTTGGGCGCGACATCACAGCGACACTGACATCTTTGCGCTCAGTGGATTTTTCCACAGCGGGCATGGGGTTTGTCATGGTGATGAACCCAAGTGCACTGGACGCCGCGCCACATTCCTTCATTGCCACGGTTTACGCCGACACCGATGCCGAAGCCGGGCTGATGCGCGACATCACCACCACATACCCCAACGTCACCGCCATCCGCGTGCGCGATGCGATTGAACGTGTGTCAGACATGTTGGCCGGGTTGGCCTCAGCGGTGTCATGGGGGGCCTCTATCACCTTGCTGACCGGGTTTTTGGTGCTGATCGGAGCAAGTGCCGCCGATCAGCCGAACCGCCGGTACGAAGCCGCCGTGCTGAAAACACTGGGGGCCAGCCGTGCGCGCATTCTGGCCAGCCTTGTGTGGCGCTCTGCAGTGTTGGGCGCAGTTGCCGGATCTGTCGCATTGGGCAGCGGTATATTGGGGAGCTGGGCCGTCAGCCACTACATTTTTGAGACGCATTTTGATGTGATATGGTCCTCAGCAATTGCAATCATCGGCGCGGGGCTGGGCGTGACCTTGCTGGCGGGGCTTGCCTTTGCCTGGGGGCCACTCACGGCGCGTCCGGCGGCGATATTGCGCGCACGCGAATAGCATCCGTTGCAGGCCAGCACGCCCGATGGCAATCAAACACAACACCTAAGATCAGGAACGTTTCATGAGTGACAACTTGCCCATCCCCCTTTCCGCGCCCCTCAGCCGTGCCCAACAAAGCACGCTGGTCAATCTGGTGCGGCGCGCCGCCAAGGCCGAGATCCTGCCCAGGTTTCGCAACATGAATATGCAGGATATTTCCACCAAATCAGGGCGTTACGATCTGGTAACCGAAGCCGACACCGCAACCGAGGCCATGCTGGCGCGCGGGTTGCAACGGATGTTTCCCCATGCGTTGATCGTCGGAGAGGAAGCGGCCAGTGCCGATGACAAACTGCGCGGCAAGATCGCCGAGGCTGAGCTGTGCTTTGTCCTCGATCCCGTTGACGGCACATGGAATTTCGCCAACGGCCTGCCTTTGTTTGGCGTGATTGTCGCTGTGACACGCTTTGGCAAACCGGTGCTGGGGCTTTTGTATGACCCGGTGATGGATGACTGGATCATCGCGGATGAGGCCACACCTGCGCGCATGGTGCGTGCTGTGGGCGCGGAACGCGGATTGAGCGTTTCAAAAGGCGGCGCTCTGAGCGACATGTCGGGGTATATTCACCTCTATCTGCTGGAGCGTGACAAACAGGATGAAATGGCTACTGCCCTGCCGGACTTTGGCCGCACGCAGGTGTTGCGCTGTTCGTGCCACGAATACCGTACCCTGGCGCAGGGCAACATGGATTTTTGCCTCTCTGGGACAATGAACCCCTGGGATCACGCTGCCGGTGTCTTGATTTGCCAGATGGCCGGAGGGCATGTGGCGATGCTTGATGGCTCGGATTATAATGCCGGCCTCACGGAAGGGTATTTGCTGGCGGCCCCGGATGTGAACAGTTGGAAACGATTGCGCGATCGGTTTTCTTTCCTAATGTCGTGAAAAATCCACGAAATCGTTAACTTTTGACACAGCTGACCTGTCAAACTGCTGCGTAATGCCTACATTGGTGGTTGAAGGAACAGGAAGTCGTGGCCGATAATTCGCGTAAAGAGTCTAAAAGAGGTTTAAAATCAACGCTCTCCGATCTGGATCGGGAGGCGGCGATTGACCGTTTGTATGATGTGGCGCTGGACCCTGCCCGATACGAAGCCCTGTTGGATCACTGGGAAAGTGCGCTGCGTCCACTGCGTGCTGAGGCCAATTTTGAGGCCCCGCGCCTGCTGGATGACCCCCTGATTGCCGGGCATTTTGAACGCGCCAGCACCTTTCTGGACCGCGTGGACACCACCGGTGAAACCAACGAACTGGAAGGTATCCTTGCCCCGTTTGACAGGGTTGCCGCCTTTATTCTGGATCGTGAACACGCCATTCGCGCCACCAATGGTGCTGCCAAAACCCTGCTGGGGCTGAGCGACACATCACGCCTGGCTGACCTGCCGGTGAACACCGAAGATATTGAGGCCGTGCGGCGGACGGTGCGCTCGGTTTTGTCAGACAGCCCTGAAAACACTGCGATTTTACGGGTGAGATCACGCGCTATGGGCCGCTTCACTGTCCTGCGGTTGCAACTGTGTTCCACGGCAGACGGGAAAAAACTGGTGTTGGCGGCCTCCAACGAAGTGGGCTGGCCCGATGGGTTCCGCGATATTTTACGGCAGGCCTTTGGGCTGACCGGGGCCGAGGCAGATGTGGTGCGCGCGCTTGTGGAATGTGGCTCACTTGCGGATATAGCAGAGCAACGCAGCCGGTCGGTGGATACGATCCGTGCGCAGGTCAAATCCATCCTGTCCAAGACCGAGACACATTCTCAGGTCGAGCTGGTGCGACTGGCGCTGTCGATGATGGATATGATGACCCTGACACTGGATGCAGCCCCCGGCCCACGGGTTGTCAGCCGTGGCACAGGCGCATTGGAAGAGCGCGAGTTCAAATCCCTTTTGTCCGCTGATGGTCGGCGGTTGGATTATCTGATTTTGGGTGATCCGCGCGGCGAGCCTGTTTTGTTTTTGCCTTTGGATTATGGCTTGGTGCGTTGGCCCGCCCCCGCCGAAGCCGAGGCTGAACGTCGCGGCATTCGTGTTATCGTTCCGGTGCGTGCAGGCTATGGCTTGTCTGATCCTGTTGGTAAAAAGGTGGATTATGACACCGCCCTTCTCTCTGATACGCGCCAAATACTAGACACCGAAAACGTGACCCGCTGCCCTATCATCAGCATGGGCGGCGACAGCTATTACGGGTTTCAACTGGCGCTGGAACAACCCGATCGCATTACCGCCCTGTTGGGATGTGCCGGGGTGTTGCCATTGACCCGCCGTGAGCAGTTTGAGCGGATGGAAAAATGGCACAGGTTCATTCTGGCTGGTGCGAAATACACACCACATTTGTTGCCATTTATGGTTAAGGCCGGATTTTTGCTGGCGCGTAAAATTGGCAAGCGCGGGTTTATCCATGCCGTGTATGGGCAATGTCCTGCCGATGTGGAAACCTTTGAAAATACAGATGTTTTTGAGGCGATGGTCACCGGATCAGAGGTGGCGCTATCAGAGGATCATTCGGCTCATGCCGCGTTTTCAGCGCAGGTTTTGGGCCGTCAAAAAACTGATTGGTCCGATGATCTGATCCCGCTGCAAGACACCCTGCCCGTGATCTTTATGAACGGTTTACAAGACCCGCAGGTGCCGGTTGAAACCCTCAAAGAGTTTCAGCGCGATTTTGACTGGATTGAGTACCGGGAATATGAAGATGCCGGTCAGTTGGTGTTCTTTCGGTATTGGCGCGACGCTTTGGACATTTTGACGCCCTATCTGGGCAAATAAATTGCGTCGGTTTTCATCGCGTAACAAATGAAAGCAATAGCGCCGCAAAACGTCTAAGGGGGCCACTGCCGTGCGTCCAAATGGGCAGCTAAGGTCTTTTTAAGACACTTTAATCAAAGTTTACCCCATCTGGGGTATGACGCCCCTGATCAGGCGGGCTATTTCATTACATATCAGACAGCCTGCCCATCAATTTCCTGTTCCGATGGCAAGACGTCGCTCCGGTTAGGCTACTCTCTCCGGGGCATCTGTATTTTAGATACCAAACCTTAGTTAAGGTTTTTTTAGCACCAAAAAAAGCGGCCCCGAGGTTTCGGGGCCGTTATTCTGTTTGGATCTGCGCAAATGGGAAGGCCTATTCGGCGGCGTCTGCGTAATCTTCCATGGGGGGGCATGTGCAGATCAGGTTTCTGTCACCATAGACATTGTCGACCCGGTTGACCGGCGGCCAGTATTTATCCACCCGGAAGGCCCCCGGCGGGAAGCAGGCCTGTTCACGCGTATAGGGGCGGTCCCACTCGCGCACCAGGTCTTCCATCGTGTGCGGCGCATTCTTCAGCGGATTATTGAGCGCATCAATCTTGCCGTCTTCGATGGCGCGGATTTCCTCGCGGATGGCCAGCATGGCATCGCAAAACCGGTCCAGTTCGGCTTTGCTTTCTGATTCCGTCGGCTCCACCATCAGCGTGCCGGCCACGGGCCAGCTCATCGTGGGGGCATGAAACCCATTGTCCACCAATCGTTTGGCGATGTCATCTACCGTGACCCCGGCGCTTTTTTCGAAGGGGCGCGTATCAAGGATGCACTCATGCGCGACCCGGCTATTGCCGCCGCGATACAGCACGTCATATGCGCCTTCCAATCGCTTGGCGATGTAGTTGGCGTTCAGGATCGCCACGCGGGTGGCCTGGGTCAGGCCTTCGCCGCCCATCAATAGCGTGTAGGCCCAGGAAATCGGCAAGATCGACGGCGATCCAAAGGGCGCTGCTGACACTGGACCTTGCTCACCGCCGGTTTCGGGGTGGCCGGGCAGATGTTCGATCAGATGTGCTTTGACACCGATCGGGCCCATTCCGGGGCCGCCACCGCCATGCGGGATGCAAAAGGTCTTGTGCAGATTAAGGTGGCTGACATCGCCGCCCAGATCACCAGGGCGAGAAAGGCCGACCATAGCGTTCATATTGGCCCCGTCGATATAGACCTGACCACCATGGGCGTGGGTGATTTGTGTCACCTCATTCACCGTTTCCTCAAACACGCCGTGGGTGGAGGGATAGGTGATCATGCAACCTGCCAAATCAGCTGCATATTGTTCAGCCTTGGCTTTGAAATCATCCAGATCAATATCGCCATTTTCGGCCGATTTCACCGGCACCACCTTCCAGCCCACCATTTGGGCGCTGGCGGGGTTGGTGCCATGGGCGCTCATCGGGATCAGGCAGATATTGCGATGGCCTTCACCATTGGCGCGGTGATAGGCCGAAATAGTCAGCAGACCGGCATATTCACCCTGCGCACCCGAGTTGGGCTGCATTGAAATCGCGTCATAGCCGGTGATGTCACAGAGTTTGGCGCTCAGATCGTCGATCATTTCCTTATAGCCCAACGCCTGATCTGCGGGAACAAAGGGATGAAGCAGTGAAAACTCACGCCAGGTGACGGGCATCATTTCGGCTGCGGCATTCAGCTTCATGGTGCAGCTGCCCAGCGGAATCATCGCGCGATCCAGCGCCAGATCACGATCCGACAGGCGGCGCATATAGCGCATCATCTCGGTTTCGGATCTGTTCATGTGGAAGATGGGATGGGTCAGATACTCTGATTTCCGATGCATCCCTTCCGGGACGCGGTAGTCGGGTGTGAAATCATCATCCAACCGCGAAATGCCAAAGGCGCGCCAGACCGCTTCGATGTTCTTGGAGCGCGTCGCCTCGTCCAGGGTGATGCCAACACGGGTTTCACCCACTTTGCGCAGGTTCAAACCTTCATCCAGCGCCGATTTCATCACAGCGGCTTGCAAAGGTCCGACATCAACAGTGATGGTGTCGAAAAATACCTTTGGGTCCACTTTGAACCCGGCATCTTCCAGCCCTTTGGCCATGCGCACGGTTTTGCGATGAATGCGTTGTGCGATGGCTTGCAGGCCTTTGGGACCATGAAAAACAGCGTACATTGATGCCATCACAGCCAGCAACGCCTGGGCAGTGCAGACATTCGACGTGGCTTTTTCACGGCGGATATGCTGCTCGCGGGTTTGCAGGCTCAGGCGGTAGGCGCGGTTGCCATGGGCATCAATGCTGACGCCGACGATGCGCCCGGGCATGGAGCGTTTATAGGCATCCTTGCAGGCCATATAAGCCGCGTGCGGGCCGCCGTATCCCATGGGCACACCAAAGCGTTGGGTGTTGCCCACAGCGATATCTGCCCCCATGGCACCGGGTTCTTTCAGGAGGGTCAAGCTCAGCGGGTCAGCCGAAACAATGGCGATGGCTTTGTGCTCATGCAGCTTGGCAATGTGATCATTGAAATCACGCACATGACCGTAGGTTCCGGGGTATTGGAATAGCGCCCCAAAGACAGCAGACGCATCCATCTTATCAGGGTTGCCAACGATCACCTCAATGCCCAAAGGCGCGGCGCGCGTCTTGACCAGCGCAATGTTCTGAGGGTGGCAATCACGATCAACAAAAAACGCTGTTGCTTTGGATTTCGACACCCGTTGCGCCATGGTCATCGCTTCGGCACAAGCCGTAGATTCATCCAGCAGCGAGGCGTTGGCCACTTCCAATCCAGTCAGATCGGTGATCATGGTCTGGAAGTTTAGCAGCGCCTCAAGGCGGCCTTGGCTGATTTCCGGCTGGTAGGGCGTGTAGGATGTGTACCACGCCGGGTTCTCCAGAATATTGCGCTGGATCGCCGGGGGGGTAACTGTCCCGTGATATCCCTGCCCGATCAGGCTGATCAACACTTTGTTCTTGGAGGCCGTCACCCGCATGAAATGCAGCAGCTCACGCTCAGACTTTGGTTTACCAAAGTTCAGCGGCTCTTTTTGGCGGATCGCGGCAGGGACGGTTTCATCAATCAGCTGATCCAGGCTTTTGACACCCAATGTGTCCAGCATGTCAGACATCTCAACAGGGGACGGCCCTATGTGGCGGCGATTGGCAAAGTCATACGGCAGATAGTCGGTTGGTTTAAAAGACATCGGTCTCTCCAGCAGCATTCGAGCACGCCAGCAATCAACGCGCCATCTTTCATCTTTCCAATAGTACGTCCGCCGGGGGGCAAATAATCTTCCAAGATTATTCCCAAATTTCTTGCTTCAAGAAATTTGCCCCCGACGCCAGGCGTTACCCGATGAAGGCTTTATAGCCCGCTTCATCCATGTAGTCGTCCATCTGGCTGGGCTCTGAGGCTTTGATCTTGAAGAACCAGCCATCGCCCTGTGCATCGTCGTTCACCTTGCTTGGCTCATCAGCCAGAACCTCGTTCACCTCGACGATCTCACCATCAATCGGCGACAAAATATCTGAAGCGGCTTTGACAGATTCGATCACAACGATCTCTTCATCCTTGGTCACTTCGGTGCCCACATCAGGCAGGTCCACAAAGACGATATCGCCCAATTGTTCGCTGGCATGTTCCGTAATGCCGACAACAATCACGCCGTCTTCTTCGCGCAGCCATTCGTGTTCTTCGGTGAATTTCATGTGGTTGGTCTCCCTGGTTTTTTAGCGTTTAAAATTGTTGGGGATAAAGGGCATGGCGGCCACGCGCACGGGCTGGCGTTTGCCACGTACGTCCCCGAATAGTTGCGTGTTGTCAACAGTATGAGCAATGTCCACATAGCCCATCGACAGTGGTCCTTCGATGGTGGGGCCAAAAGCGCCGGATGTCACGCGGCCAATTGGCGCGCCGCCGTCCGCCCCCGCAAACAGCACGGTCCCATCGCGCATCGGCGCGCGGCCTTCGGGGCGCAGCCCCACACGCAGGCGGGAGGTGCCGTTTTCCAGCTCGTTCAGTATCCGATCCGCGCCCGGAAAACCGCCTTCGCGCTCGCCGCCTTTGCGCCGGACCTTTTGCATGGCCCAGGTCAGCCCTGCTTCAACCGGGCTGGTGGTGGTATCAATGTCATTGCCATAGAGGCAAAGCCCGCCCTCCAGGCGCAGGCTGTCGCGCGCGCCAAGTCCGATAGGCTCCACATCGGCGTGCTCAAGCAATTTGCGCGCCAAAGCTTCGGCATGGGTGGCAAGCACTGAAATCTCATACCCGTCCTCGCCCGTGTACCCCGAGCGGGAAATCCACAGCTCTCCGAAGTCTGAGTTGAAAATGCCCACATCCATGAATTTCATGATGTCACATCCCGGCGCGATCGCCTCCAACACCGCCTCAGCGGCCGGTCCTTGCAACGCCAGCAGCGCCCGGTCCGAGATTTCCTGCACATCACAGGTGGTCATATGCGCCTTCATGTGGGCGATATCGGCGTCTTTACAGGCAGCGTTGACCACGACGAACATATGTTCACCCCGATTGGCAATCATCAGGTCATCCATGATGCCGCCATCATCATTGGTAAAAAATCCATAGCGTTGGCGTTTCTCGCCCAAAGGCAGCAAGCTGACGGGCATCAAAGCCTCCATCGCCTGTGCAGCACCGCTATAGCCTAAGGGGTTGTTCACAATCAGCTGGCCCATGTGGCTGACATCAAACAATCCTGCTTTGGCGCGGGTATGGAGATGTTCTTTCATCACGCCCAAAGGATATTGCACGGGCATATCATAGCCCGCGAATGGCACCATTTTGGCCCCCAGTTCAACATGCAGGGCGTGCAGCGGCGTCTGGCGCAGAGTATCGCTCATCGGGTTTCCTTCCCAATTTGCGCCAGCTTGATCAATGGGGCATCAATCCGGCACCGGTTTCGCGCCGGGCAAACGCCTTGCGCCACGATGCCCCCTCTGTCCTTTGGCCTGAGATCGCTATCCCTTCGGCGGCCCTTTTGGTTGCGCGGGCACTCTCCAGAGTTTTGTTTGTTCAGATCGGTCCTTGGGCCTGAGAGTTTCCGGGGCGGTTGCTCCTTCGGCATCGACGTGGTCGATTCTCCCGATCTGATCGCGGTGTATGTTAGTGGGCAGTTTCGGTCAACTCAAGTGATTTACCCGTGCGATTATATCGGCACCGCCTGGCTTGTGCTTCCCTGCCGGCCACGCCACAACAGTGAGACCCAAACAAAGGTGCACCAATTTGACCTCTCCCGCATATTTCTTTGGTTATGGCAGTCTGGTCAACCAAGACACCCATGCCTATCGGGGCGTTCACCCTGCACAACTAAAAGGCTGGCGGCGCGTCTGGCGGCACACGACACTGCGTGAGGTGGCCTATCTGACAGTGGTGCCGGATGAGGATGCGCAAATTGACGGGCTCATCGCCGAAGTTCCCGATATGGATTGGGCGGCATTGGACATCCGCGAAGGCGCCTATGACCGGGTGCCCGCCGCCCATCAGGTGGTGCATCCCTTGTCACATGCCTCGCATATCGCGGTCTATGCAATCCCCGAGGGAAAACACGGCGCGCCCAGCGCGCCAGGGCCTGTTTTACTCAGCTATCTTGACGTGGTGGTGCAGGGATATCTGCGGGAATTTGGCGAAGACGGGGCCACCCGATTTTTTGAGACCACCCATGGCTGGGACGCACCTGTATTGGATGACCGTCACGCGCCTCTATATCCGCGCCATTGCCAATTGAGCACCGATGAGCAGCAATTTGTGGATGCGCATTTGGCCAGGCTGGGCGTGCAGCTGACACCGATGCGGCAAGATCAATCGCCAGAAATTGCAAAATGGCGGGATAGTTAGCGACAACAGGTCTCATCGTCTGTTATGGAAAATCTGCATTAAGCGCGATTGCCGCTGGAAGGGTGCTGCCCCTGGTGCAAGGTCTGGCTCCTGCAAAACATTCAGTGCCAGCCGATACGCCAGCAAGCCGAACAGCACGCCACCAACCGCCTGTCCGATCAACACGCCCGGCGCGCCCAGCAACGCCCCGCCCAGCATCACAAAAGGGATTGTCCCCAATGTGTGCCGCCCCCAGTTCATCCAGGTGGAATAAAACGGATGGGACAGGTTGTTGAATGCGGCATTGGCCACAAACAGCATTCCGTTAAAGAAATAGAGCAACGCCAAGGGGCCACAGAACAGAAAGATCAAGTCTTGGGTGATCCCATCGGCGTTGAACAACGTCACAATCGGGCCGCGCAAAGCAAACAATAAAGCTGCGACTAACAGAACGTACAGCCCGATGAAGGTCAGTGCCGCGTTGAATGCGCCACGCACCCGGTCGCGGTTTCCGGCTCCGAAATTTTGCCCGAAAATAGGCCCAACTGCGCCGGACAATGCAAAGACCGCCGCAAAGGACAGCGGCACCAAACGCCCGACAATCGCCATGCCCGCCACCGCTGCCTCGCCGTATTCAGCCATGGCGCGGGTGACATAGGCCTGCCCCACCGGCGTGGCCAGTTGGGTTAATGTGGCAGGCACCGCAATGGCCAGCAGAGGCACCAGATCACGCACAAGCCGCCTTTGTTTGGGCCGTGCAATACCGCCATAGCTGTACATGATCGGCACCAGAGATGTGGCCGCGATCACCACGCGTGCCGCCACCGATGCCAAGGCCGCACCGGTTAGATCCAACCCCAGCCCGAAGATCAAAATCGGGTCCAGCACAGCGTTCATAAGCCCGCCAAAGATCGTGGCATACATCGCACGGCGCGCATCGCCGTGCGCGCGCAGCAAAGCGCCCCCGATCATCCCGATCATCAACAGCGGCAGGCTGGGGACGATGATTGCCAGATAGTGTACCGCCAGATCGGCGGTTTCGCCGGTGGCCCCCAATATGGCCACCAGAGCGCCCAGATTGGCCCAGACCACAGCAGCAAAGATTGCACTGGAGATCGCGCCATAGATTAAGGTTGAGGTGGCCTGTTCACGCGCCCCTTCCACGTCACCCGCCCCCAAAGACCTGGCGGCCATCGCCCCTGCGGCAATGGCGATACCAATGGAAAACGAGGTGGTGAAAAACAAAATGGCGCCAGCATATCCCACTGCTGCGGCCAGTTCGGATTTGCCCAGCATAGAGATGAACAACATGTCGATGAAATCAACCGCGAAAATCGCCATCAACCCGACAGAACCTGCCAGTGACATCACGCTGACATGGGTGAAAAGGTTCCCTGTCAGGAATTTGGCTTGTTCTTGCGCCATATCAGACCTCGTGCATTTGACCCCGCAGGATCACCTGTAGGGCGCGATGGCGCAACCGCAATCTGAGCAAAGATTTCCCAGCGCAAACGCAGATTAACTGCGCGCGCGGATCACCTGCATCAAAGGCAATACCTGGCTCATGTCCGGCCCGTGGCTCTGGCCGGTCAGCGCCTTGCGCAGCGGCATGAACAGGCCCCGGCCCTTGCGGCCTGTTGCCTCTTTTACTGCCGCGGTCCAGGTGCCCCAGGTTTCCCCGTCGTAAGGTCCCTCGGGCAGCAATTGCATCGCTTGCGCTACAAATTCGCGGTCTTCCTCGTCGATCACTGGGTCGGTGCCATCGCGGAACAGGGTCCACCAGCCCTCCAGATCGGCCATGGTGGTGATATTATCACGCGCCACTGACCAGAAATGCAGTGCCAGTTCCTCAGGTACGCCAAGGGCCAGAACCTGCGCTTCAACCGAGCTATAGGGCAGCGATTGCAAGTGACGGGCCGTCAGCGGATAGAGGTCTTGCTCGTCAAACTTGGTGGGGGCAGCACCAAATTGTGAAATGTCAAAGCCCTCGATCAGCTCTGCCATATCGGCGCGCAACTCAATCGGCTCGGATGATCCAAGGCGCGCCATCAGGCTCAGCAGCGCCATTGGCTCGACCCCGCCGTCGCGCAGATCCCGCAGGCTGAGCGTGCCCAGCCGTTTCGACAGGCTTTCTCCTTGCGGCCCAGTCAGCAAGGAATGATGCGCAAAGTCAGGCACTTGCCCACCCAGCGCCTGGATGATTTGAATTTGTGTCGCGGTGTTGGTCACATGGTCCGAGCCGCGCACCACATGCGTGACACCCATTTCCGTGTCATCCACAACAGAGGCCAACGTATAAAGCACCTGCCCATCCCCGCGGATCAACACCGGATCACTGACCGAGGCCGCATCAATCGAAATATCGCCCAGGATACCATCGGCCCAGTTGATGCGCTCCTGGTCCAGCTTGAAACGCCACACACCGGCGCCGCGTTCGGCGCGCATGGCGTCTTTCTCGGCGCCCGACAGCTCCAGTGCGGCGCGGTCATACACAGGGGGCTTGCCCATGTTTAGCTGTTTCTTGCGCTTGAGGTCCAACTCCACTGGCGTCTCAAACGCTTCGTAAAACCGGCCCATATCGCGCAGCTTATCAGCGGCCTCTCTGTAGCGCTCCAACCGCTCGGATTGCCTCTCGACCCGGTCCCATGTCAGGCCCAGCCATTCCAAATCCTGTTTGATGCCATCAACATATTCCTGCTTTGAACGCTCAGGATCGGTGTCATCAATCCGCAAGATAAACGTCCCACCGGCCTTGCGGGCGATCAGATAGTTCATCAGCGCGGTGCGCAGGTTGCCCACATGGATATATCCGGTGGGTGACGGGGCGAAACGGGTGGTGGTCATGGCGTGGCTCCTGTGGTCATCGCGGCAATGTCACAGCCACGCGGAATTGTCCAGAAAACCCCGCCTAACCTTCTTTCCCCCCTACATTCATCTTTCCAAAAATACTTCCTGTCCGCCATCAGCCTCTAAGCCGGATGGACACGCCAGCGCGCATCAAGATCTTTCAGACCTGTGCGGATCAACTCAGCCAGCACATCCATATCTATGTCATCCAGCTTGTTGATATAAAGACACGACCGGCCCAGCTTGTGCTTTCCCAGTCGGCCCAAAATTGCGTCGTAATTCTGATACCCCGGCATGATATAGACCGACAACGCGGCTTTGCGTGGGCTAAATCCGGTCGCCAGATAATCCCCTTCGCGGCCACTGTCATAGACATAGTGATAGCGCCCATACCCAATCATGGACGGGCCCCACATGACCGGCGCAAACCCGCTAACCTCCTGAAAGAAGGCCAAAAGCCGCAGTCCGTCCTCACGGCGGCGCGTGGGCTCTACCCCGGCGATAAAGGCCTCGGGGGATTGATCGGTGGGCTGGGTCTTGTTTGTGCTCATAAGCAGCTCCAAGCTCACAATAGCGTGACGTCTATCGCATCCTGTCAGCTTTTTGCTCTATCATCAAAGGATCTCATCAAAAGGAACGTACAAATGTCTGACCTAATCCTATCCCGCCGTAAATTGCTGCTTGCCACGGCGGCCCTGCCACTGGTCCCTGTGGCCGCGCGTGCGGCGGCTCCTATGCTGGGCGCCGACATGACACCGTTCCAGCGGATCAAGCTCGGTCAGTTCGAAGTGACAACCTTGCTGGCCGCCACGGCCACTTGGCCTGATCCACACAGCATCTTTGGGATAAATGCCACTGATGAGGAATTCTCAGCCCTGTCAGCCGAGGCCAATATCCCCACCGATCAGGCGCATTTTTTCTTTACACCCACCGTGGTCAATACCGGGAGCGAACTGGTATTGTTTGACACCGGGATGAATCCTGAGGGCCTGAAAAAGGCATTGGAATCTGCGGGTTACACGGCCGATATGGTGGATGTGGTGGTGGTCACCCATATGCACGGCGATCATATTGGCGGGCTGATGGAGGGCGGCGTTCCCACTTTCCCCAATGCGCGCTATGTCACTGGGCGGGTGGAATATGATGCCTGGGCCGCCATGGGCGACGCAACATTTGACGCCAATATGCGCCCTCTGGCCGACCGCACCACGATGATCGAAGATGGCGCCAGCGCCTTTAGCGGTCACACCGCCATAGCCGCCTTCGGCCACACCCCCGGCCATATGGTGCATCTGCTTGAAAGCGAAGGTAAATCCCTGATGATCGCCGTCGATTTCGCAAATCACTATATCTGGTCACTGGCTCGGCCCGATTGGGAAGTGAAGTTTGACATGGACAAAACTGCCGCCGTCGCCTCGCGCAAAAAGCTGCTGGATATGATGGCCATCGACAAGATACCCTTTGTTGGCTACCACATGCCCTGGCCCGCCATGGGCTATGTTGAAACCCGAGGCGACGCCTATCACTACGTGCCGCTCAGCTATCAATTGATGCTGTGACGCCCCCCATCTTCTTGCCAAAAATATCCCGGGGAGTTTGAGGGGCAGCGCCCCTCATTCTTGCACCAATGCATGGCGCAGCCATTCCGTTTGCCTGAAGGTCGCTGCGCCTCAGTCGGCTATCTCATTGATCCGATGCGCCAAATCCGAGGCTGACACAGGCAACAAGCGTTGCGACAGGTAAACCGCGCCCTCAACAAGGGCCGCGTTGGCTCTGGCCCAAAGACGGCGATACCAGATCATGCGAGCACGATAGGCATCATCGTCATGGGTGTTTAGCACCAGCATCACCTCGCCCGAGCTGATGACCGACTCCGCATATGAAAACGCCTGCCAACTCAGCGATGGATAACGCCAGACGTGAATGCCGTGCGCGTCCACGCGCATGATTGGTCTGGGGGAAAACAGCCGGTACAGCGCTGTCAAAGTGGCAAAGCCAAAAAACACCAGCCCAATCACCCCGATGGGCAACATCACCAGCATTTCATCCAGATCACTGCGCCCGCTCCAAACCAGTAACACCGGCAGGGCTGAAAGCGCTGTCATCAAAACGCCAAGCAGCCCCAGCACAAGAACCCTGCCCTTTGGGGCGTAGATTTCAAACGGATCACCCGTCATCGCGCCAGCGGTTCGCAATCGGATAGCGCCGATCCAGCCAGAATGCTTTTTTGGACAACCGCGTACCGGGCGCCGACTGAAAGCGTTTGTATTCCGAGATATAAAGCAGGTGCTCCACGCGTTTGGCGTCCTCAATGGTGTGACCCGCCGCAAGGCACTCTGCGATCGATCCGTCCTGATCGACCAGAATGTCCAGAATGCCATCCAGCACCGGGTAATCGGGCAGTGAATCACTGTCTTTTTGATCAGGGCGCAACTCGGCCGAGGGCGGTTTGTCGATCACGCTCACCGGGATCATCTCCCCCGCCGGCGCCATCATCCAGGGGCGGTGATGGGCATTGCGCCAGCGGCACACCTCAAAAACGCGGGTTTTATACATGTCTTTGATCGGGTTAAACCCGCCCGCCATATCGCCATAGATGGTGGCATACCCCACGGCGACTTCGGATTTATTGCCCGTGGTCAGCAGCATTTCCCCGAATTTGTTGCTCAGTGCCATCAACAGCAACCCACGCAGGCGCGATTGGATGTTTTCCTCCGTCACGTCGGGTTTGGTGCCTTCCATCAGCGGGGCCAGCGTGTTGGTGATGGCATTGCGCCCCTCGGCGATGGACATGATGTCATAGTGACAGCCCAGCGCCTTGGCCACCGCCTTGGCATCATCCAGCGAGGATTGTGACGTGTATTCCGACGGCATCATGACACAGCGCACGTTTTCAGGGCCCAAAGCATCCGATGCGATGGTGGCCACAATTGCGCTGTCGATCCCGCCCGACAGACCCAGCAACACCTTTTTGAACCCGGTTTTGCGCAGGTAATCGCGCAGGCCCAGCACCATGGCGTGATAATCCTGCTCATAGGCATTGGGCAGTTTGGCCAGATCACCCGGCTCGGCGCGCCAGCCGGAATCGGTGCGGATCATATCAAGATGGGCGATCGCCTCTTCCATCACTGGCATTTGCAGGGCCAACTCGCCACCGGGGTTCAGCACAAATGTACCGCCGTCAAATACCAGATCATCCTGTGCGCCCACCAGATTGAGGTAGATCAGCGGCAGCTCGGTTTCCACCACACGGGCCACCATCAGGTTCTGGCGCACCTCCATCTTGTTGCGATAATAGGGTGATCCATTGGGCACGAGCAGAAATTCAGCCCCCGTTTCGGCCAGTGTTTCGGGCACATCTTCGTGCCAGCTGTCTTCGCAAATAGGGGAGCCAATGCGCACGTCATCCACCACATAAGGCCCGCCCAGAGGCCCCGCATCATAGAGGCGTACCTCGTCAAACACGGTTTCGTTTGGCAGATTGTGTTTCAGCACTGTGGCGCTGATCACGCCCTTCTTGAGGATGTAATAGGCGTTATAAAGCTTGCCCTCTTTCAGCGCAGGGCCACCGATGGCCAAAGTTGGCCCATCAGCGCAGTCTTTCGCCAACGTCTCAATCGCGGCGATGGCATCAAGGTGAAACGCGGGCTTCATCACCAGATCCTGGGTATTGTAGCCAGTGATGAACATCTCAGGCAGCGCCACCATATCGGCACCAGCCTCACGCCCCGCATCCCAAGCGGATCGCGCCAACGCGGCATTGCCCGCAATATCACCCACTGTCGCATTCAACTGTGCCAGTGTCAGACGGAACCTATCGGCCATAATGAAGTGCCTCTTTTCAACTTTACAGCATGATTTAGCAGATCACCCGGCAAGGGAAAGCCGATTTGCCCTCGGCCACTGCGCAAAACCCGTTGTCAGCGGTGCTCAGCTCCACTAGATTTCCCGCAACCTGCCGGATTTGGCAGGTCCGGGGCATCAGAGGCTTTTCATGACCATATCGCTTGCGAAATCTGTTTTACTGTCTGTTGCCATCTTTGCGGGCGGTATCGCCTATGCGCAGGACGGCGAGGTCAAGACCAAGCAATACGACGATGGCGGCATTTATGAAGGCACGTTCAAAAACGGGCTTCAGCATGGCACCGGCACTTATACGCTGCCCAATGGGTATCAATATACCGGCGACTGGGAAGATGGTGAAATCCGCGGCAAAGGTGTGGCGCGTTTTCCCAACGGATCGGTCTATGAGGGCGAATTTGCCAAGGGCAAACCTGCCGGTGTGGGCAAGATCGTCTTTACCGATGGTGGTACCTATGAAGGCGCCTGGGCCGATGGCAAGATCACCGGTGACGGAGTGGCCATTTACGCCAACGGTGTGCGCTATGAGGGCGGTTTTCTGAATGCGATGCATCATGGCAAGGGCCGGATGCAAAGCCCGGGAGGGTACATCTATGACGGCGCATGGCTGAACGGGGTCAAGGATGGCGCGGGCAAGATCACCTATCCTGATGGCGCGATCTATGAAGGCGACGTCGCCAAAGGCACGCGTGAGGGTCAGGGCACGCTCACCATGCCTGACGGGCTGATCTATACCGGCTTGTGGAAAGACGGGCAGATCAACGGCACCGGCAAACTGGTGCAGCCCAATGGTGATATTTATGAAGGTGAAATGGTCAGTGGCCGCCGCGAGGGTCAGGGCAAAGTCAGCTATCAGAACGGCGATGTCTATCAGGGCATGTTCAAGGATGATCAGCGTGACGGGCAAGGCACGTTCACGGGCACCGATGGTTACAAATATGTCGGCCAATGGGTGGCGGGCAATATCGCTGGTCTGGGGCGCGTGGTTTATCCCGATGGCTCGGTTTATGAGGGCGAGTTCCGCGAAGATCTGGCCAATGGCGAAGGCAAGATCACCTATGCTGACGGGGCCACTTATGTAGGGGGCTGGGTTAATGGTGTCATTCACGGCACTGGCCTTGCTACCTATCCCAATGGGGTGACGTATGAGGGCGAGTTTCAAAACGCCAAAAACCACGGAACCGGTGTGATGACCTATGCCGATGGTTATCGCTATGAGGGCGGCTGGGCCGATGGCCAGCGCGATGGCATGGGAACCGCCACCTACCCCGATGGCACGGTTTATGCAGGTCAGTTCATGGCTGGCCAACGCCACGGTCAGGGTGAAATCACCATGCCCGATGGGTTCAAATACTCCGGCAATTGGGATGGCGGCGAAATCAGCGGACAGGGTGTGGCCACCTACACCAACGGCGACATTTACGAGGGCATGTTCCTGCGTGGCAAACGTCAGGGCGAAGGCACGATGCGTTACGCCACCGGCGAAGAGGCAACCGGTGCCTGGACCAACGGTGCGCTGGCCAGCCAGACAGATACGCCAGAGCCTGAAGCTGAGCCTGAGCCTGAGGCCACCGAAACCACAACAGACCCGGCCACCAACGCCAATTGATCACCCCGACATGAGTGCGATGATCTGACTACGCGCGCTCAGCCCCCTGCTCGAACCGCCCATTGCAACAGCGTCCTTCACTTGTGCTGACGGATTGCAGGTTCAAGCCATGCCGCCCCAAAATTTGGGGGTTTTCAAGCTGAAAGCACCCGCCTATAGTCGACCCCCATGATGAAGCAGGATCATATCGCCACTTTTCAGCGCCCGACTGGCGCCCAAAGTGCTGCGCTCCTGCTACTCCTAAGCCGCCTCTGAGCGTGCCTTCAGGCGCGACCGCTCAGGGGATGTGCTGCACCGCGCCAAATGCTTAGGACTAAATTCAAAAGAGACATGACATGACTGATCAAGACAAAGACCGAGTGGTTATTTTTGACACCACCTTGCGCGATGGCGAACAATCCCCCGGAGCCACAATGACCCATGCTGAAAAGCTGGAGATTGCAGGCCTGCTGGATGATATGGGCGTCGATATCATCGAGGCCGGATTTCCCATCGCCTCGGAAGGTGATTTCAATGCGGTGAGCGAGATCGCCAAAGCGGCGCAGACATCGGTGATCTGCGGGCTGGCGCGGGCCAATTTGCAAGACATCGACCGCTGCTGGGAGGCCATCAAACACGCCCGCCGGCCGCGCATTCACACGTTTATCGGCACATCCCCCTTGCACCGCGCCATTCCTGATCTGACACAGGATGAAATGGCCGGGCGCATTCATGACACGGTCACCCATGCGCGCAACCTGTGTGACAATGTGCAATGGTCACCCATGGATGCCACACGCACCGAATGGGATTACCTGTGCCGCACCGTTGAGATTGCCATCAAGGCCGGCGCAACAACCATCAACATCCCCGACACAGTGGGATATACCGCACCGGTAGAAAGCGCTGATCTGATCCGTGGGTTGATCGAAACCGTTCCCGGTGCCGATGAGGTGATTTTTGCCACCCATTGCCACAATGATCTGGGCATGGCGACGGCCAATTCTCTGGCGGCTGTGGCCGGGGGGGCGCGCCAGATTGAGTGCACCATCAACGGTCTGGGCGAACGCGCAGGCAACACCGCCCTGGAAGAGGTGGTAATGGCGATGAAAGTGCGCGGCGACATCATGCCCTGGTACACAGGCATCGACACCACCAAGATCATGAACCTGAGCCGCCGCGTGGCGGCTGTGTCGGGCTTCAATGTGCAGTTCAACAAAGCCATCGTTGGCAAAAACGCCTTTGCCCACGAAAGCGGCATCCATCAGGATGGTATGCTGAAAAACGCCGAGACGTTTGAGATCATGCGCCCCGAGGATGTGGGCCTGTCCGAAACCAACATCGTTATGGGCAAACACTCGGGTCGGGCCGCACTGCGATCCAAGCTGAAAGATCAGGGTTATGAGTTGGCCGACAATCAACTGAACGACGTCTTTGTGCGCTTCAAGGAATTGGCGGACCGCAAGAAAGAAGTCTATGACGACGATCTGATTGCCCTGGTTACGGCGGGCGACGAGAGCGAGACAAACCATCTGGTGATCAAATCCCTGAGCGTGAGTTGTGGCACCGGAGGCCCAGCTGAGGCGACATTGGTCATGGCCATCGACGGGGTTGAGGCCACAGCAACACAAAAGGGCGATGGCCCGGTGGATGCCACGTTCAAAGCGGTGCGCGAGTTGCACCCCAATCAGGCCCGCCTGTCACTGTACCAGGTGCATGCGGTAACTGAGGGCACCGACGCGCAGGCAACTGTCACGGTTCGGCTTGAGGAAGACGGGCGCATTGCAACAGGTCAGTCAGCAGACACCGATACGGTCGTGGCCTCGGCCAAGGCTTATGTTCATGCGCTGAACCGGCTGTTGGTGCGCCGGGGCAAAACCGGCAATGATCAGGCCGAGATTTCGTATAAGGACGTGTCCTAAACTATGGCCCTTCACCGGACAGCTGGTGAAGGGCTGCCTTGAGCCCAAATGTACTTTGGTGGTTTGGCAAACTCTGGTCTATCAGTGGTGTTGGAAAGTTGAGGTTAAGCCATGTTTCACATCCACTTTGACGGTGAACTTATAGGTTTTTCTGCTTTAGAAGCCGGTGATCCACCTATGGGTTGTGCAGAAGGTGTCTTCATTCCACATGAAGGTTTTAGGGCTTTCCAAGCCAACGTTCCGGCTGAGAATGATAACGATCCTGCCATAAAACGTTGGATAGGGCTAACTGTCACTACTGATGGAACTGTTCAAATCGACTGCGTTGATGTGGTGTTGTTTGAGGTCGATTTTGGCGATGAGGTAGAACTGCGTGTCGATGCCCTAGGCATAGGCAACCCGCTTTACGAAGAACTATTCCCGGGGCGCTATGCTGCCTATGAAGCTAGTTTTTCCTAGAAACGATGTAACTTTAAGAAGGTTGCTAAGTCCCTCAAAGCAGTGACGTAACTTGATCAAACAGTGCCTAAGTCGCAATCATGTATATCTTGCGCAGCGTTTCGGTGATTTCCCAAACCACAGGCGCGCCTTTGGAGATGAAAAACGTATCGCCTGCCCCTAAATGCTCGGCAGTGCCATCGGGGTGGGTCAGGGTGATTTTGCCCGACACCATTGTAATCAATTCGTGCACCGGATAGGCGGGAATATCCTCGCGGCAGGGCGCGCACTCCTAGGTGCCCGACAGGATGCTTTCGTCATCCGTCGCAAAATGCGTGTGGGTCTGCTCTGTCTGATCGGTGCTGGTTAAGGCCTCGGGCGAGGGTATGTTTGACAGGTCCATTTCCGGCTGAGGGTTGGCCAGAAATGGGATGTTGCCATTATAGCCCCCTTCCCCTTCCTAAGCCATCCATTCCCAAGGGCGCACAAAGTTGCCCAGCACATGGGCAACAGCCGCTTCGTCCACATCGCCGGTTTTTTCAAGCTGCGCCACAAGTCCGCGCCTCTTGCTGTCGATCATATGAGCGACACGGACGTTGAGGCCGGCCTCTTCCAATGCAGCGTTATAAATCCGGGTGATCGCCCGTTTGCGCAGATCGGGTTTGAACACTTTGCCAACGGCGGTTTTGGGCAGTTCATCCAGCACTTCAACATGCCGGGGATGTGCCGCACGTTCATGCACATGTTCCTTGCAATAGGCACGCAGCTCCTCAGCAGTGGCCGTTGCGCCTTCGACCAGCTCCACATAGACGCAGGGGATTTCGCCAGCATGCGCATCGGGTTGCCCAATGGCACCTGCCATGGCGACGGCGGGGTGGGCCATCAGCGCCTCTTCGATCTCAGCGGGATCAATATTGTGACCTCCGCGGATGATCAGATCTTTGGCGCGCCCCGTAATCCACAAATAGCCATCGCCATCTATGCGCCCCAGATCGCCAGTGCGCAGGTATTTTTGATAGTGATACAGCCCAACATTTTTGTCCGCTTCGGTATAGGTATTGCCGGTATAGATGCCAGGATTTGAGATGCAAATCTCGCCAATCTCATCAATTGCGCAGTCTTCCGGGCCGTTTTCACCATCCAGCAAAATTTTCACATCCGTATAGGGCAAAGGCACCCCAACCGAGCCAACCTTCTTTTCGCCCGTGGGCGGATTGCACGCCACCAGACAGGTGGCTTCGGTCAGCCCGTAGCCCTCGATCACGGCAATGCCGGTGCTGCCCTCAAAACGCTTGAACAGCTCCATCGGCATTGGTGCCGACCCGGAAAAGGCGTTTTTCACGGTTGAAACATCCGCATCCACTTCACGCTGCATGAGGGCAGATACGGCCGTGGGCACAGTGATCACAAAAGTGGTTTTCCACCGCTCCAGCAACTTCCAAAAGTTATCAAAAACGCCGTCACCGCGATATCCGGCTGGTGTGGGGAAGACCACATGCGCGCCGGAATAGATCATCGCCATCAGGATGACGTGCACGGCAAAGACGTGAAACAGCGGCAGGGGGCACATGACGCTGTCTTTTTCATCAAACAGCAGCCGTCCGCCCAGCCAGCCATTGTAAACCATGCCGGAATAAAGATGTTGCGCCACTTTGGGCATTCCGGTGGTGCCACCAGTATGAAAATAGGCTGCAACGCGGTCATCGGGACTGTCATCAAAATCCAATGAGGTGGCATATTTGGCCATCGTGTCGCAGAAATTCAAAACCTTGGCATGATGCTCTACCGCTACTTTGGGTCGGATCAGCGACACGATCCAGCTTTTGGGTGGGCTGAGATAACGATTGAGATCAACCTCAAGCACGGTTTGCACATTGGGTGCATCCTTGACGGCCTCGGCAGTTTTCTGGGCGATATCCGTCTTGGGAAAGGCGCGCAGGGTCACCACGACTTTGGCGTTGGTCTCACGCAGGATGGACGCGATTTGCTCGGGTTCCAGCAGCGGGTTTATCGGGTTCACAATGCCGGCAACGGCCCCGGCGATCAACGCCACTGCGGTTTCGGTGGCGTTGGGCAGCACTAGTGCCACCACATCGTTTTCACCCACTCCCATTGCGCGGAACATATTGGCGGTCTGGCAAATCTGGTCGTGATATTGCTGCCAGGTCAGGGTTTCGGCCTTGTCCGTTGGACCTGACAGCAATTGATAGCTAACCGCCGGGCGATCAGGAAAGCGTTTTACCGTCTCGGCCAGCATTTGATAAAGTGTCTTGGGGCGCTCACGTTCTTCCCAAGAAACTTCGTTTTCAATATCCAGTGCATCCTGCGCAGAGGAAAAATTCATCGGCCATACCTCCCTGTCGGCGGCCCGGTCTAATGCCGGGCATCGCATTCCCTAGCGCTCAACATGAGTGGTTTAGCGCCGGTACGCAAGTTTTACGCCGCGTAGAGAGTGGTGTCAGTGCACCGCACAGGCCGATATATTTTGTGCAATGGCCCGCAACAGACCCGGATAAAGGGTTACGCCCAAGGTTTGCCTTTGCCCCAGAAGGTCAATCTCGCCAAAGTGCATCTGCGAATCGAAGATGGCGCCAAGCCGGTCGGTGTTGGTGCCCGGCTCGACCATAATGCAGGTAATGGCCTGATCCTGCATGACTTTCTTGAGATTTGAGAGCCGTGCAGCCCCAGGAGCTGCGGCATCACCATCGGCAACTGCCCCCCTGGCATGAACATCAAACCGTGCCTCAAAATAGTGCAGGGCATCATGTGAAACCACAAAACGAGGGTCATCCAAAGTGGAAAGCTGAGCAGAAATTTCTTCGCTCAGGCGTGCAAGCTCGGCCTGCCCAGTGGTGGCATTGGCCAGATAAATGGCGGCATTTTCAGGATCAAGAGCCCCCAAGGCCACGGCGATTTCACCCAGCCACAGGGCAGCATTTTGTGGATCAAGCCAGGCGTGTGGGTCTGGGCCATCATGGTCATGGCCATGATCGTGGCCATGGTCGTCATCATGACCTTCCTCAGCGTGGGCTTCCTCAGCATGATCTTCCTCGTCGTGGCCATGGTCATCGTGGGCTTCATCAGCATGATCTTCGTCATCATGGCCTTCGTGATCGTGGCCTTCGTCAGCGTGATCTTCGTGATCGTGGCCCTCGTCTTCATGACCTTCATCAGCATGATCTTCGTCATCATGGCCTTCGACGTCAAAACTAGCGCCCTCGCGCCAGGGCAAGATATGCGTGCCGTGCGCCTCCATCAGGTTCATGTGCTGTGCGTCCGGTGCCAATGTGGCCAGCGGATCCTCCAACCAAGGTGACAGGCCCGGCCCCATCCACACCACCAACCGCGCGTCTTGCAAGGCGGCCGCCTGTGACGGGCGCATCGCATAGCCATGCGGCGAAGACGTTTGTGGGATGATCAGATCAGGCGTGCCGACCCCTTGCATCACCCTTGACACGAGCGAATGAACTGGGGCGATGTCGGTCACGACAATCGGTGTCTCTGCCTGTGTCATTGTCCCGACAGTAAGGCTAAAAAGCAAAGTGATGTGTCGCAGCATATCTAATCCTGTATATTGGAGTTGAAAAGAACAGGGGTTTGTTACATGTTACCTTATAACATATCAACTCAATAATCTCACACTTGAAGGCCGTTCTCATGGACCCAGTTGGATTTAAGCAACACGATCATAAGACCTGTATCCGCAGCGGGTTGAAGGCCGTGGATGCCTATTGCGCAGATCATTCATTGCAGTTCACACCGGTGCGGCGGCGTGTGTTGGAAATTCTGTTGCAACAACACCGCGCGATGGGGGCCTATGACATCCTTGATATATTGCGCTCCGAAGATTTGGGCTCGCAGCCGCCTGTGGTTTACCGCGCGCTGGATTTTCTGGTGCGCCATCACTTTGCCCACAAGATCGAACGGCTGAATGCCTTTATCGCCTGCGCACATATGGGGCAGGATCACACCCCTGCCTTTTTGATTTGCCGGGCCTGTGATGCGGTGGCCGAAGCCGATGCTGACCCGGCCCGAAAGGTGCTGGGACAGGCGATATCCGACAGTGGCTTTGTCATTGAACAAGCCGCCATCGAGGCCTTGGGCCTGTGCCCTGCGTGCCAGAGAGCAGCGCAATGAGATTGATTGAAACCAAAGGGTTGTCGGTTACCTTGGGCCGCCAAACGGTGCTGCACCATGTGGATTTTCATATCGACCGGGGCGAGATCGTCACCATTGTCGGCCCAAATGGATCAGGCAAATCAACGCTGTTGCGCAGCCTGATTGGGGCTGTTGCTGTCAGCGGGGAAATCATCCGCGCCGCTGATTTGCGCATTGGCTATGTGCCACAAAAGCTGCATATCGACCCGACGCTGCCAATGACTGTGCGGCGTTTCATGGGCCTGCCGCGCCGCCACAAAGCCGCTGCGATTGACGCAGCACTGGAGCGCGCCGGGCTGTCAGGCCTAGAGGATCGGCAGATGGCCGATCTGTCAGGGGGGCAATTTCAACGGGTTCTGCTGGCGCATGCATTGATTGAAACGCCTGATCTGTTGATCCTGGACGAGGCCACGCAGGGCTTGGATCAACCTGGATCAGCGGCGTTTTATCGTCAGATCGAAGAGGTGCGTGCCGATATGGGGTGTGCTGTGCTGATGGTGAGCCACGAATTACATGTGGTGATGAGCGCCAGCGACAGGGTTGTGTGCCTCAATGGGCATGTCTGCTGTGAAGGCCAGCCCGAGTATGTGGCCTCGGCCCCGGAATATCGCGCGATCTTTGGGTCGGGCACCGGCGGCGCATTGGCGCTATACCGGCATGATCATGACCACGATCACGCCCATCACGGCCATGGTTGTGCCCAAGATCCACTTGCTGAGGAGGCGCTCTGATGTTGGACGATTTTCTGGTGCGCGCGGCATTAGCGGGCCTTGGTGTGGCATTGGCGGCGGCACCACTGGGATGTTTTGTGGTCTGGCGGCGCATGGCCTATTTTGGCGATGCCACTGCACATGCAGCTATCCTGGGGGTGGCGATAGCCTTGGGGCTTTCTGTGTCGGTCTTTGCGGGGGCTTTGGGGGTGGCGCTGTTGATGGCGTTGACTGTCTCGGCCCTGACAGCACGGGGGTATGCGATGGACACGCTGCTGGGCGTGTTGGCACATTCGGCATTGGCGGTCGGGCTGGTGGCCGTGTCCCTGATCGACGGAATTCGTATTGATCTGGTGGCCTATCTTTTTGGCGACATACTTAGCGTCAGCCGTATGGATCTGGCGGTAATATGGACTGGTGCTGCATTGGTATTGGCGGGGCTGGCATGGCGTTGGCAGGCATTGCTGACAGCCACGTTGAACTCTGACCTGGCCTATGCCAGCGGGATCGACCCCAAGCGCGAACAACTGGTGTTAACCCTTGCGTTGGCGTTGGTGGTGGCTGTGGCCATCAAAGTGGTGGGCGTTTTGCTGATTGCCGCCTTGCTGATCATTCCTGCGGCGGCGGCCCGGCCTCTGGCTGGTACGCCTGAACGTATGGCCTTGGGGGCGGTGCTGATTGCCTCGGCATCTGCCTTGGCGGGGGTCTGGCTGTCTTTCCTCTATGACACGCCTGCGGGGCCAAGCATCGTGTGCTGTGCTGGCGTGGCTTTTGCCCTGACTGGCACGGTTCGGGCGATGGGCATCACCAATCAGTAAGCCAAACCAGGCCTTATCCGAGCGCGCCGGGGGTCCAGGCCCTTTGATCCGGGATATGCAGGCGCATTTTGTCGCCAACGCTCAGCGTGCCGGGGCGCTCGACCCAGGCTGTCACTCCACGGCGGCCATCGGCGGCGGGTTTGAACGCCTTGCCAAAGCCCGGCATGTCTTTTTCAATCTCTTTGGCCGGGTACAGGCAGGGGCGGTTCAGCATATCCACCACCAAGGTCGTGCCCGCCTCATTTTGCAGGCGTGACGATGGCGGGACATGGGTGAAATCGGGGATGCCTGACAGAACCAACGTGGCACCTAGCCACTCGGGGCGCAGCTCTTTTAGGCCGCTTTCAGCCGCGATATCGGCCAGTTCCTCGGCCGACAGGATGGAAAACTGACGCGCATTGGCAATTTCAGTGCCTTCGGGATGCTGCGAGGTAACACGCACACATGATGGGCGCGTCAGGCCCGAATGCACGTCACCTTCGATGCCTGCAAAACTCACCTCAGATGACGCAATGGGCGCAGAACGGATGTTTGTTGTCTGCCCCGAAACCTGCCCCAACCAGGTGACAGTTGCATAATGGTCGGTGGGGATCAAAGCGGGCATAATGAAATCTCCGAATGGGTGCACGAAATCGTAATGATTTGGGTGGTTATGGCACCAGTGTCCCTCAACCTAAAGGGGGCGGTCAATCGCTATCTCGTGATGCAACCCATCATCATCCCTCATACAGGGACTGGGCCAGTTCAGATTGTGAGGGTGAAGAACATGCGCCGGAACGGGAACAGCACCGAGCCATCGCCGCGCACCGGATAGGCGGCTTGCATCACCTCCTCATAGCGGGTGATCAGGTCGGCTTTTTCATCCGGATCAAGCGCTTGCAGGATCGGGCGGGCATAGGTGCTTTCGGTAAAACGGCGCACTGGGTGGCTGCCCGGCTCAGCCATAAGACGCTGATAATATTCAGTTTCCCACAGGCGAAACCGGCCGAGGGGCGCCAGTAGTTCGTCATATTTGACCGGGGCCATGACGCCAGGCGTGCCCATCTTTTCAACCCGTCCGGGAAACAGTTCTTCGACCAGACTTAACCAGACGCGGTGCGAAGGCGCCTTGTTTTGATGTGGCATCTGCACGGCCAATGTGCCGCCTTTGCCCAGCATCCGTGCAAGTTTTGGCAATAGCTGTTCGTGGTTTCCCACCCAATGCAGCACCGCGTTTGAAAAGATCAAACCGGGTGTGCGACGGGGGTGCCAATCCGTGATGTTGGCCTGTTGCATGGCACCATAGCCCTGCGCCTGTCGCGCCTTGGCCAGCATCGCAGGTGAGGCATCAACACCAACCACGTCACGCCCGCCCGCGCGTGCGGCCAGCGCCTCGCCCATTGCACCATTACCGCAGCCCAGATCGACAATCTCACCGGCACCCATCTGGCCCACTGCATTCAGCAGATCCAGCCCCGGCCTTAACCGGAGGTCGCGGAACCGGGCATAAGCGCCGGGGTTCCAGTCAAGGGATGTTTTAACCCTGCTCACGCCGAAGGCTCAGGCTCCGGCCCACCTTTGCCCAGGTCAGGGTCTGACTTGGGTTTGGTTTTCGGGATTGCGGTGACGGATGGGGTTTCAGCAGCTTCAGGGGTATTGCCCGCATCACTGCTGTCATCCTCAGGCGGCTCGCCCCGGATCACTCGCTCAATCTCTTCGCCGGTCAGGGTTTCGTATTCCAACAGGCCCTGCGCCAGACGTTCCCAATCTTCCTTGCGGTCGTTCAGGATTTTAAAGGCAGTGTCATAGCTGTCATCGATCATGCGTTTGACTTCGCCCTCGATCAGCTCTTTGGTATGGGCCGAAATCGAGAACCCACCTGCCCCGTTGCCCATATAACCCTCATGGGCCTGTTCGTAATCAATATTGCCGATTTTATCGGACATGCCCCAGCGCAGCACCATCGCACGCGCCAGCCCACTGGCCTGTTGAATATCACCCGCCGGGCCGTTTGACACATTCTCAGGTCCGTATTTGATGATTTCCGCAGCCTTGCCAGCCATGGTCATGGCCAGCTTTTCTTCGCATTCGGACTTGTGCCAGTTCAGGCGGTCAATCTCAGGCAGGGATACAACCATGCCCAGAGCACCGCCACGCGGAATAATCGTCGCCTTATAAACTGGGTCACATTGCGGCAAAGTTAGCCCAACGATGGCATGGCCTGCTTCGTGATAGGCGGTCTTTTCCTTCTGGTCATCGGTCAACACCATGGAACGGCGCTCTGCCCCCATCATGACCTTGTCTTTGGCGTTTTCAAAATCCGTCATAGTGACAAATCGGCGCCCGATGCGCGCAGCCATCAGCGCAGCCTCGTTCACCAGATTGGCCAGATCAGCACCCGAAAAACCCGGCGAGCCACGCGCAATGATGCGCAGGTCTACGTCTGGGCCAAGCGGCGTTTTGCGCGCATGCACACCGAGGATCTTCTCGCGGCCTTTGATGTCTGGGTTCGGCACGGTGACCTGACGGTCAAACCGGCCCGGACGCAGCAAAGCAGGGTCCAGCACATCCTTGCGGTTGGTGGCGGCGATGATGATCACGCCTTCGTTGGCTTCAAAGCCGTCCATTTCCACCAGCAATTGGTTGAGCGTCTGTTCACGTTCGTCATTGCCGCCGCCATATCCGGCACCACGGTGGCGACCGACAGCGTCAATTTCATCAATGAACACGATACAGGGCGCGTTTTTCTTGGCCTGTTCAAACATGTCACGCACACGCGATGCACCAACACCCACAAACATTTCAACAAAATCCGAACCGGAGATGGTGAAGAACGGCACACCCGCCTCACCCGCGATAGCGCGCGCCAGCAGGGTTTTACCCGTACCCGGAGGGCCTACCAGCAAAGCGCCTTTGGGGATTTTACCGCCAAGGCGCGAGAATTTCTGAGGGTTGCGCAGGAACTCAACGATTTCTTCCAGCTCTTCCTTGGCCTCGTCAATGCCCGCCACGTCATCAAACGTCACACGGCCATGTTTTTCGGTCAGCATCTTGGCCTTGGATTTACCAAAGCCCATCGCGCCACCTTTGCCGCCGCCTTGCATGCGGTTCATGAAATAGATCCACACACCGATCAGCAACAAGAAGGGCAGCAGCGAAAGCAGGAACGTCTGGAACCCAGATTGTTCCTGGCTTTCGGCGGATAGGGTCACGCCTTTTTCGATCAACATGTTGGTCGGCTCGGCGTCACTTGGCTTGATGGTCAAATAATCTTTGCCATCGGACCCTTTAAAGCGCACGTTTTCACCGTCAATGGTGACGTTGCTGATATTACCTGCGTTCACCTGCTCGACGAACTCAGAATATTTTACCGTCTGGCTTTGCAACGTGTTGCCCGAGCCTGAAAACAAATTAAACAGCGCCAGAATCAGCAGGAACAGAACCAGCCAGAAGGCGATATTTCGTGCGTTGCCCAAGGAAAATCTCCCAAATTTCGGATCGCTCCTGCTCTATCACAGGGCGTACCGTTCTTAAATAGAGATCATAAGCGTTTGTTCAATGCGATAATAGTGCGGCATTGTAGTCAGCAGCGTCATGAAGCCGTGTTGTACGCCAGCCATTGGACAGGCCAGCAAGAGGGGCCGCAACCAGAGTATCACCTTGCCAGATTGCCGGGCTGGCGATCAGGCTGGCAGCGGGCCGGCCGCTGGCCTTGCGATCAGGGCAGTGTTTCAGGCCGGATTCGCCCAAGGCAGTGATGTATAATTCACCCGTTTCGGGTCCGTGAAATTGCCAGCGCGCGTCCCAGATTTCATCTGTGTTGCACCGCAGCCCCTCAACGGCGCTCCATTCGCGTGTGATGCGTAAATGCGTGTTGCGGATCAAAAGGCGGCAGCCATGCAGCGTGCACGCCTCGCCTGTCTGCACAGCATTTAGCGCGCGCATCAGGGCCGGGCCACGCGGCGGGTAGCCATCATTGCCAACCCATTGAAGCGCAGCCTGCACCAGACGGCGCTGCAACTCGGCGGGTTGGTCCAACAGCGCGGCGCGCGTCATCAGAATGTCGCCTGCATCAATGCTCACGATGTCACAGGCCAGCCTCACCGCCACCTGCGCAAGTGCGTCCCGCGCCTCTCGCAGGTTTTGGGCGACATTGGCCAGCCCCGGTGACGTGATCCCCAAAGGCGCAAGGGTGTTGAGCGCCCGTCGCGCTTGGGTGCGGTCATAGGCGGGGTCATCATTGCTGGGGTCATCGGCCCAAGAAATGGCGCGCTTTGTCAGAACATCGCGCAAGGCCAAGCGGGGAATACTCAGCATCGGGCGATGAAGCGTGACACCTTTCACCTGACGCCGCGCGGCCATGGCCGACAGGCCGTCCAGCCCTGCCCCACGCGACAATCGCATCAGAAAGGTTTCCGCCAGATCATCCTGTGTGTGGCCCAGAGCTATGTCATGGATGCCCTTGTCTGTGGCCCACTCTGCCATTGCGTCATAGCGGCCACGGCGCGCCTGGTCTGGCAGGTTACCGGCGCCATCCCAATGCCAATGCAGGGTTTTATGCGGGATGTTGAGCGAGGCGCAAAGCTTGGCCACATCTTCAGCTTCCCCAGCGGATTCGGGGCGCAGGCCATGATCCACGCTCACCCCATGCAGGCGCGGCCCACCAGATTGCGACCAGTCGTGCAACAAAACAAGCAATGCAACGGAATCACTGCCGCCAGACACAGCGACGCCCAGAGTGTCCGGAGGATCCTGCGTAAAATGCCCGGCAATCAGGCGGCTTAGATCAGTGGCGTCAACGCTCACTGGCAGCCGATGTTGCGCATCGCCGATTGCGCCTCAAGCACCGCGTCTGAGGAGGGATAGCGCACTTCGACTTCTCCCAGCGTCACGCAGGCCTCGTCGGTCTGGCCGATCCGCCCCAGAGACCGGCCTAGATTATACAGAGCATCAGGGGCCATTGGCCCATCTGGCGCGGTGCTGAACACATCAAGATAAGCACGCGCCGCGCCGGTCAGATCACCCGCCCCCTCAAGCGCATCGCCGCGCATAATGCCCGCTTTGTCAGTGAGTGGGCCACCGGGATAGTTTTGGCGAAAGGTTTCAAACATCTGCGCTGCCTCGGCCCAGTTGCCTGCGGCCAGGGCCTCTTCGGCCAGATTGAAATCGGCCTCTTCACCTACGGCCATTTGCACCTCGGGCTGATCGGTTGTCTGCCCTGTCGTCGTGGTTGCGCCAGTGACCTCTACGCCGCCCAGCGTTGTGCCTTCGCTGAGTTGGCTCAGATCGCAATCGGCCTCAAGTTCGCACAGGCGAAACTCAAGATCGCCAATGCGGTTGGTGCCGTCCTTGACCACAGCGCCGATACGAAACTCCAGATCTTCGGTCTTGGAGGTCAGCCGCGCCAGCTCGCTTTCGATCGCGTTCACGCGGTCCAGCAGGCTGTCGCCGCCCGCAACCGTGCCTGTCGTGCCGGTGGTGGACAACTCGCGGTTCAGCTTTTGTATTTCGACATACAGCACCGAAAGTTCCTGCCGGATGTCGGCCAGGGTTTCATTGGCCTGCACCGCCCCAAAGGGCAGGCAGATCAGAGTCACAAGGGTCAGTAGATACCGGTGCATTGATGTCGTCCTTCTTTAGCTGGTCGGCACAACCGACACCACTGTCACAGCGCGGCGGTTCTTGGCATAACAGGCCTCTTCGCTGCAAATCTCGATCGGGCGTTCCTTGCCATAGCTGACGACCTTGATCCGGGATGTGGGCACGCCGCGGCTGACCAGATATTCCTGAACCGAGTTGGCCCGACGTGCGCCCAGCGCAAGGTTATACTGACGGGTGCCTTGTTCGTCGGCATGGCCTTCGATCAGCGCGTTATATTCAGAATTGTTGGCCAACCAGCTGGATTGCCCATCCAAAACAGAGCGGCCCGTAGCGGTGAGTGTAGATTGATCCACCTCGAACAACACACGATCACCAACTGTTTGCTGGAAATACAGTGGCGATTTGGGATCTTGCGCCGAGCCGGCCACAGGACCGGCATTATTGCCCAGATCCACCGAATTTGTGTCGTCAAACCGGTCATTGGCACAGCCCGCCAGCGCCATCACGGCACACAGGAGTACTGTTTTGCTCATCAGTTTCATGGTTTTGCCCCACTCTTTGAGTTCAATTGTTCTTGTCGTTTAACGTGCTCTGGTACCGTTTTATCATAGGCTTGGCCGTTGTGCGCCCTATTTTTGCAAGGGGGACCACGCCGGATCGCTGGCCCCGGTTGTGGTGGTGACCTGGCGCAGATTGCGCCCCGTTATATCCACCGAATACAGGCTGGATCGCCCTGCTGCGCCTTGGGTTTCGCGGGTAAACATGATCACACGGCCATTGGGCGACCATGTCGGACCTTCGTCAAGAAACGATGCCGTCAACAGCCGTTCTTCGGATCCATCCACACGCATCACACCAATGTGAAAGCGGCCCTTGGACTGTTTGGTAAAGGCAATCAGATCCCCGCGCGGCGACCAGACGGGCGTGCCATAGCGGCCCTGCCCGTTGCTGATCCGGCGGGCCTCGCCGCCGGATGCGCTCATGATATAAAGCTGCGGCGAGCCCGAGCGATCACTTTCAAACACGATCTGGCTGCCATCGGGGCTAAAGCTGGGCGCGGTTTCAATGGATGGCGTCACTGTCAGACGTTCGGTGCCTCCGCCATCAATGTTCATGCGAAAAAGGTCAGTATTGCCGCCTTTGGTCAGTGAAAACACCACCGTGCGCCCATCAGGGGCAAAACGCGGGGCAAAGCTCATGGTGCCGTCCTGACTCTCCAGAGGGCGGCGGCCCACGCTGGCCACATCCAGCACATAAATCTTGGGAAAGCCGGTTTCATAGCTGGTATAAAGCACCCTATCGCCCGTGGGCGAAAAGCGAGGTGCCAGCACAAGCGCCGAACTGTCGGTCAGGTATTTCACGCCTGCCCCGTCATAATCCATGATCGCAAGGCGCTTCTGGCGATTATCCTTAGGGCCACTTTCGGCCACGAACACAACACGGCTATCGAAATAGCCGCCTTCGCCGGTGATCCGGGAATAGACCTGATCCGCCACTTTATGCGCGATGCGCCGCCAGCCATCCTGTGTGCCAACGAGTTGCAGGCCCTGTCCCAGCTCCTGATCGGCATAAACGTCATAGATGCGAAACCGCACCACCAGTTTGCCCGTATCATCGACGCTAACCGCCCCGCTGATCAACGCTTGGGCATTGATCGCCTTCCAGTCGGCAAATTGCACCGGGCTGGAAAAGCTGGTGATCTGGCTGATAAAGGCATCCTTGGAAATTTGGCGAAACAGCCCCGTGCCGGTCAGATCATCTGATATCACCTGCGCGATTTTGCGGCCAAACTCGGCCCCTGCCCCATTGTCAGCTACGAAATCAGGCACCGCAAAGGGCAGCGGCTCGAAAATGCCTTCATCCAGCTCCAGCCTCAGGGGCTCTTGGGCGGCAGTTGACAAAGCTGAGAAAGGCGCCGCCCATAATACCGATGCGATCAGAAGGGTCAGAATACGTTTCATCATCTCGTCCTTATCTTGTGCGCAATCGGCCGCGATATCACTCGGCCACTTTTCCACATAGCGGGATTTGGGCCAAACTGTGGTGGGGAAAGTTCACGCAGATGCGTCATCGTTGCCTCATTTTGTCCGGGTTAAACCTGAGTTCAACATTGCGCCACTGGTCGTATTTATCAGCGGGCATTTCATAGCCGCTACGCCCTTCAGCGTTCTGGCAGCGTATCAAGGCGGATTTGGCAATACGGGTGGCAATGTCAGCGTCGGACCGGCTGCCGCCTTCAAAGCTGATCATGGCGATCGACCCAATATTTACCTGACCATCCCGGCCCATCGAAAAGGCAAGCGTCACTTTTGTGTTCAACACTGCGGTTGAGGCGCTTCCCACATTCCAGCAGCCCCGGATTTGACGCAGAAAGCCAGTCTTGGCGGACTGGCTGAGCGTGCCACTGCTGCGGATCGGCTGTTGTTGCGTTTCTCCGCCGTTCTCACCCAAAGCCTCGGCCAAAGCAGCATTGACGGCATTGTCATTGCTTTGCGCGGTTTCAGTCGGCTGTTCCGCAGGTTGCCTGCGTTGGGGGCGTGTTTTGGGCCGGAGCGAGCTGCTGGGTGCTGCATCGGAGGGATCATCCGCTTCGGTCACAATCTCGGTCGTGGCTTCTTCACGGGCGGTTTCATCGGTTTCTTCGCGGGGTGTTTCAGCTGCCTCATCGGGGGTGCTTTCGGATTGATCCACGTCATCAATGCGCACATCCGGGTCGGGCTGCGCCACCGGCTCGGGGGCAACGCGTTCGACCGGTCGGGGTTGCGGACGCGGGGACAGATCGGGGGTAAGGGCCGCAAGATCCTCAGATGGCGGTTGAATTTCAGGGGGCGCATCCGAAACCTCTGCCTCGGGCAAGGGGGCCAACTCGGCCACATCGGGTGCGTCATCTGGCGTGACGGGGTCTGCGGCTTCCGGCTCCACCTGCTCGGGCGTCGCATCGGGGGTTGCGGCGATGTCGGGCGGGTTGTCCTCGGGGTCTGGGGCCTGGGGCGTTACCACCTCGGATACGGCGTCAGGGCTATGCTGTGGGGCAATCAGGGCGGCGTATTCCTGAGATGAGATAGCAGTCACTTCGGTCACTTCAAAGGGCAATGGCTCGGCGGTGAAAACACCCCCCAGCAACGCCCAGCCTATCAGGGCCAGATGGCCCGCGCCGGAGATATATTGCCCCGTGTTCATCTGCCCGGCTCAGCCGTCCTGCTCGTCCAGGGACGGCCCGCCTGTGTCTGTGACCAGCCCTATATCATTGAACCCGCCGCGATTAAGCGCGCCCATGATCTGCATGACATCGGCATAGGGCACCGCACCGTCAGCACGCAGATACACCCGTGTGCTATCACGCTCGGCCCCAATTGCGCGCAGCCTGTTTACCAACTCGGCGCGCTGTACCTCGGTGGTTTGGATCATCACGATGCCCTCTGCCGTCACGGTGACGGTCAGGGGTTCTTCTTGTTCTCCCGGCAGGGCGTTGGCGGCCGTTTTGGGCAGCTCGACTGGAACACCCACTGTCATCAGGGGGGCTGCAACCATGAAGATAATCAACAGCACCAACATGACGTCAACAAAGGGGGTTACGTTGATTTCGGCCATTGGGCGTGATCGCCCCCGGCCCCGGCGGCGGCGGCCCCCGTCACCCGACTTTTGAACAACACCTGCCCCCATGTCAGCTGTCCAACTGACGGCTGAGGATGGTGGCAAATTCATCGGCAAAGGCCTCATACCCGGCCACGATGCGGTCGCTGTCTGCGCTCAGCTTGTTGTAGAAAATCACCGCCGGAATCGCGGCCAGCAGGCCCAGCCCCGTCGCCAGCAGCGCCTCGGCAATACCCGGCGCGACAACGGCCAGATTGGTGCTTTGCTGTTCTGCAATCTCGATAAAGGCATTCATGATGCCCCAGACAGTACCAAAGAGGCCCACAAAAGGCGCGGTCGAGCCAACAGTGGCCAGCACCGACAGGCCGTTTTGCAGCCCCTCAGATTCCTTTGCGATGGCCACATCCATGGATCGGTCAATGCGGGCCGTGGCCCCGGCAATCAGCCCGCCATCATTGCGATGACTGCGCCGCCATTCCATCATCCCGGCGGCAAACACCTTCTCGGATTGCCCATTTGGTTCTGCGCCGATCTCGTCAAACAACTCGTCCAGCGGCTCGCCCGACCAGAATTTGCGGTCGAAAACCTCGGCCTCACGTTTTGCTTTGCGATAGGTGATCAGCTTTTGCACGATAATCGACCATGACCAGAACGAGGCCACCATCAACATCAACATCACCAGTTTCACGATAAAAGTTGCGCGTGCGAATAGCGCCCACATGGAGAAATCTATCTCCTGTGCCAAAGCCAGAGTTTCTGCTTCCATTCTGCCTGCTCGTTTTTTTGTGGCCGATTGTTCGGCCTTATTGACGGGCAAATTAGCCCATTTCCAAGGAGAAAGCCAACACTACCGCGTCATCGGCGGGAAAAACCGTGTTTAGTGCAGCATCAGGCGGATATTTGCCGGTAATCGGGCGGGTTGGCCGCTATCATTGATGCACACAATGGTCACTATGGCGCCAAACAGCAGATCACCGTCTCGGGTCACCTCTTGCTGCAGCACCAGACGTGCGCCCGTGACGGTTTGCACGCGGGTCTCAACTTGCAACGCATCATCAAAGCGCGCCGGGGCATGGTAATCCGCCTCAACCCGGCGCACGGCAAACACCACGCCGTCCTGCTCGCGCATGGAGTTTTGGTCAATGCCCAGGGATTTCACCCAGTCGCTGCGGGCACGTTCTATGTATTTGAAGTAATTGGCATAATAGACAATACCGGCCATGTCGGTATCTTCGTAATAGACGCGGATGGGAAAGCGGTGAGTCATAGCTGTAGCCTATAGCCCCCGCCCAACGACTACAATGCTGTGGCAGGTTGTAAGACCTATCAAGTGTCTGCTTTGAGCCCACTTTGGCAGATGCTGCGCGCGGATCGAATGGCTGCATCTTTGATTGCTGCAAAGTTCTGCGACCAGGCGAAAACCTGGAAAGATTAGCCGCGAATACCACTCCGAACCGATTTTTGATTAAACAGATCTTCAAAGTATGTCCTGAAAATCTCGTTTTCAGGGTACTCTATAGGGGCTTTCCAAACAGAACCAAAGAGCCCAACAAGTCCTGCAATCCAATCAGCTGCCTGCATCGTTTGATAGCGGTGACTTTCAACCTGGTATGGCAGCTCGATCAGGCAACGCCGCGGCTCAGCGGGATTATACATTGCGATAGCGGCTTCAGTAATTAGTGCATCTCTCTGATCGTACTCATCGAGGATCAGAATGAAACGCTCATTTGGATCACAATCTTCTTCGCAGTGTTGGTTGAGGCGTTTAATCACCTCTCTCAGCACAATTCGGTAGAGTTGGTTCGGGTTATGCTCATCTGGAGGATGGAGTTTTGTACCGCCTACATGAAATAAAAACCACCTAACGTGTCGATTTTGTTAAATAACCTGAACGTGAAACTGCGGAGTTCAGCATACTTCATAACGTTGGTTACTGTGTAGAGGCTTGCCCCTTTCTTTTCCCAGACCGCTGGGTGTTGTCCTGACCGGTCTATCTCAAACGCAAGTAAGTCCTGCTTGCGTTGGAAAAACCATGTCCCGAATCCCCGCACTTGGTCTATTGGCAGTGCGAACCCTGCCAAGCCAAAGACAGGACTATCATTGTGACGTGGATCTGTTCGGCTGATGTAGGGTCCAATATGCCCAAATTCGTCCAAATACACTACGTAAGTCAAACACAGATCCATAAACACGAAAACCCACGCTTGCGCATGGGCCTCGGAAAGAGGGCAATACAAGCTTGCGCCTCACCGTCTATATGAAGGTTGAATCACCTAAAGTCAAGCATTTTTCGAGCATTGCGCAACAAGCCAAAGCCTCTTTCATATGATACACTTTCGTTAGAATAGTTGCAATCGGCAACAAAAACCACGATTTTGACCGCATCCATAGCAAACATTGGCGCGATTGTAGCGAAAGCCCGCTTTGTCCGCACAGCTGACATAAGACTTACTTCAGCTGTTCCCAGAAAATCTCAAGGTGTTTTGTGACGATCTCGTTATAGCGGCCACTTTCATGCAGGGCTGCCAAACCGGCGTTCAGACGATAGAGATGTGTCGTGCCGCGCCAGTGTTTTTTGGAGATAATCACATGCATCTTTTCTTGTGATAGCGGCAGGTCAATCGGCACCACCTGGCCACGCAGCCCCATGCTGACGATCTTGGTCGCCCCAAGAAACACATTCACCGCCACCGCATCCACCTGCCCTGCCATCAGGGCCTCAAAGCAGGCCTCGGGGCTGTCGGGTTGCACAAGCGTGATCTTGCCATCGGTGAGCCACCGGCGGCCTGCGCGATCCAGATCATGGGTAAAATACCCTGCCGGGCGGCAAAGTGTGTTGCCTTCGACGTCTGTGTCTTTTTCAAAACCAAATTCACTATCTTCGCGCCGAAACAGCATCATCGGCAGATCCATCAGCGGGTCAGAGAAATGAAAATTGGCGCATGTTTCATTGCTGGGATCCGCGTCGCAATCCGGTTTGATCCAAGGAAATCCCATATCATAGGTCTTCTGGTCCAGCAGCGGAAACATGTGTTGGCTCCAGTCATCCTCCCATGCCACAGCATAGGGGACGGGCGATGGGCTCAGCTCAAGCGCGGCATTGACCAGCTCGGTCACCATGCCTTCCCCCGGCCAGTTTTTATCCACGAAAGGCGCGTAGTTACCGCCGGTGAGCAGGGTCAGCTCGGCGGTGACTTGTTTAAGCGGGGCGGCATCGGGCTGCATATTCTCGGCGGGGCAAGGAATATAGAGGTCCAGACCGGATGCGAGTGTTTCAATACCGCTCAACACGCCTTGATTGGAATAATACACAAGTGTCCATTTTTCACGGTCGGCGTAATGTACTTCAGCTACGGTAAAAAGCGTGTCGCCGGGCTGTACCTTGTAGGTGACATCACACAGCGCCAGCGCCATTGCGGGGGTGCACAGGGCCACAACAAAGGCCCACACCCTGAGAGCAGGCCTGAGCATTTCAGAAATCCGCCCAGATGCGTGTCATATGTTCGTCCACGATGCGCTGATATGTGCCGTCTGCTTTGATCCGTCTCAGCCCCTCCTCGAACACAGCAAGCAACGCATCGCCCTCGGGGTGTGATTTGTGAACAACCATGTGGTTGCCATCAATGGAAATCGGCTGACCCTGGGCCACGCTCACGCGGTCCTGTAGCTTCAGTTCATTGATTTTCTCACGCCCGAGGAACTCGTTCAGCACCACGCCGTCGACCTTGCCATCGGTAAGCAAGCGGAAACAATCCCCTGGCGAGGCCGCCCTTTCAAGAGTTATATGACCGCTTTTCAACCAGTTACGACTCTTTTGATCAAAGATGTAGGTGGAGTATCCTGATGGGCGACACAGCGTCTTGCCTTCCAGATCGGCATCGCTGTTGAAGGTGATGGGGTGGGTATTGTCGACGAAAATCAGCATCAACACCTCAAACATTGATGCCGAGAATTTGAGATTGGCACAGCGATACGTATCAGGATCCGCTTCACAATCAGGTTTGAACCAAGGAAACCCAATGTCCAGCAACGCGTTGGACAAAAGCGGCTCATGGTGAGAAGCCCAGTCATCCACCCAATGAATGGCAAAACCCTGCTCAGGTGCGGCGGCTTCCATTGCGGCTTGCACCACTTCGGCAAGGATACCTCCATTGGGCAGGTTCTTGTCAGTGAACGGCGCGAAATCCGAGCCCGTCAACACGTTGATCTTACGCCGTGTGGTTGCAGTGCCGGGGGTGACAACGAGCGGCGCAGCCTGGACTGCCTGTGTGGTGATTGCCGCTGCATCGCGCCCGCCTTCCAGCCCAGTAGGCAGGCCGTCGATACACTGAATTTGCAACGCCATTCCAACACGGATCGAATTGGGGCTATCGCCGATGGTGCCAATGTTGTTGGAATGGATCACCGTCCACATGCCCGCGTTTTTGTACAAATCATCGGCAATCAACGACAGGCTGTCCCCGCGCTGTACCTTGTAAACCCCGCCACAGGTTTGTGCCGCAAGCGGCGATGCGGCCAAAGCGACCATGGCCAACAAAAAGCAAGTGATGGTAGCGCGCATATTCATTTCCCCAAGATGTGGGGGGAGTTAGGCCAATCTCAGCACGCCGGTCAAGACATGGAACACCCTTAGAAGTGGATAAATTGAGAATGATCGCGCGCCACGATAGGTGGCTTCACACTCAGACCTTTGAATCCCTTGTGCGATTTATTGCGACTGGGCCCGAGCAAACAATCTGAGGGCGTGGCTGGTGTCTTGGCTCATCGCAGGCAAAACCGGATCATAGGCCGCGCGAATGACAGCAGCAATATCCGGGCGAAGAATCACCACGCCGGTTTCAGGAACAACTGCCAAAGGGGAGACATCGCGAAAGGCTGTGTCTGACCAGAGCAGGATTGTCTGAACAATTTGACTGAGCGCCAGTGTTTCGGCGGGCAGCGCGCCAAGGTCTTCATCCATACGAAGAAAGACGAAACTGGCCTTGATCGCCCCCGCTTCGTCAAACCGGAAAAAGCGGTATTGGTTGGCGTTGCCTGCTTTGAGCTTGTCCACCAGAGGGCCCAAGTCAGGGATCATTCGATCCAGATCAGGCAATTCGCTCAACTCGGTCCAATCGCGGAAGAAAAAGACCATCAGATTGGCCCCCAACTCGGGGTCGGTTTCGGCCATCTGATGATTGGCAAGAGTGGTCACCGCTTCGATCGCGCCTTTGACCGTTTGCAAGGTCGCCTCGTCCACGCCAAATACGATGGGTGCGATGGGCCGGCCCCAGCGGGCACAGATGAATGTGCCATCGGCGCGGGTGAACAGGGCTTGGATGTCTTGCGGGGTCATGGTGTGGCTCCGGGCGGTGTAGGACTGCGTTTTGACCGATTGTGGCGCAGCCGTCCAGAGGAAGAACCGCTAGACTTGGGTCAGAAGGAAATTCACATGAATTTTCTCAGATTGAGATTTTTCGCGCGAAAAATCTTGGAACAGTGGCAATCGCGAGCTCAACTTTCAAACAAATCGTTCTGCGGTTTCGATCCGGGAACGGCCATGCCCAGATGCTGCCAGCCAAGTGGCGCCAACATCCTGCCGCGCGGCGTACGTTGGATCAGGCCTTGTTGCAGCAGATAGGGCTCAATCACTTCTTCCAACGCATCACGGCTTTCCGACAGGGCAGCACCGAGGGTTTCTATCCCGACAGGACCACCTTGATAGGCCTCAGCGATCAGACGCAGATACCGCCGGTCAGCGCCATCCAGCCCCAGATGATCGACCCCAAGACGCGTGAGAGAGCTGTCAGCCAGTTCTTTGGATATGGTGCCATTGCCCTCAACCACAGCAAAATCCACGACCCGGCGCAACAGACGTCCCGCAATACGCGGCGTTCCGCGTGATCTGCGGGCAATTTCCATCGCGCCTTCGCTGTTGATGGGAATACTCATGAGCTTTGCATTCCGCGTGACGATCTCGTGTAGTTCTTCCACCTTATAGAATTGCAGCCTTGTGGGGATGCCAAACCGATCACGCAGCGGCGTTGTCAGAAGGCCCAGCCGTGTGGTGGCTCCGACAAGCGTAAAGGGTTGCAACTCAATGCGCACAGTGCGCGCAGCGGGGCCTTCACCGATGACCAGATCCAGCTCAAAATCTTCGAGAGCCGGGTACAGCACCTCTTCGACCGCCGGGTTCAGGCGGTGAATTTCATCAATGAACAGAACGTCATGACGTTCAAGATTGGTCAGGATTGCGGCCAGATCACCGGCTTTGGCCAGCACCGGGCCAGAGGTCATACGAAACCCAACGCCCAGTTCTTTGGCCATGATTTGTGCCAATGTGGTTTTGCCCAGCCCCGGTGGGCCATGAAACAACGTATGATCCATGGCTTCGCCCCGTTGGCGAGCGGATTGGATGAACACACGCAGGTTGGCGCGCGCCTCGGCCTGACCAATAAATTCGTCCAGGGCCTGCGGGCGCAGCGAGCGATCCGTGTCCTCGGGCAAGGGCTCGGGGCGCAAGGCGGGATCAGGATCAGACATCGCCCTACCCCTTTGGTGCAAGCAGCTTGAGCGCTGCGCGGATTAAGCTGGGTGTTTCGGCGTCGGGTGTTTCTCCCGCGGCTTGGGCTACGGCACCTGCGGCCTCGCCCGGTGCATAGCCCAGATTTGTAAGCGCCGAGAGCGCCTCGGCCTGCGCGCTGGCAGATGCGGGTGGGGCCGCCGCAACAGGAGCGGCGACGGCCTCGATCACCTCGTCGTCTTCACTCGCAGGCAGTGGCGCGGGGGTGGCACCCATCGCCATCACTTCGGGGGCTTTGTCTTTGAGTTCCATCACCACACGTTGGGCGGTTTTGGGGCCGATGCCCTTGGCTGCTTTCACAGCGTTCCAATCGCCCAGCGCAATTGCCCGACCGACTCCTTCGTGGCCCAATGTGCCCAGAATGGCGAGAGATGCCTTGGCGCCGATGCCATTGATTGACATCAGCAGGCGGTGCCATTCCTTTTCCACAAGTAAGGTGAAGCCGAAGAGTTGCAAATTGTCTTCGCGCACCAGCAAATCCGTATAAACGGCTGTGTGTTCGCCAACAGAGGGCAGTGCCGCCATGGTGCGTTCTGAGCAATAGACCAGATAGCCCACTCCGCGTACATCAATCAGCACATGATCTGCGGCGCGATAATCAATCCGCCCGGCAATACGGCCAATCATGCGCGCACCCGTTGGGCGGCCATAACCTGCGCCGAGCGGGCGTGATGTGCATGACAGATGGCAATCGCCAGCGCATCAGCCGCATCGGGGCCATTCAGCACCACACCGGGCAGTTGCACTTTCACCATATGGGCGATCTGGGTCTTGTCAGCATGTCCCACACCAACCACGGTCTTTTTCACTTTGTTGGGAGCATACTCGCCCACGGGCAAGCCAAATTGTGCGGGCACCAGCATGGCGATACCGCGGGCTTGGCCCAGCTTCAGCGTCGCCACGCCGTCTTTGTTGACGAAAGTCTGTTCAACGGCTGCGGTATCAGGGGCAAAGCGCGTGAACACGTCACTCAGCTGGATATGCAGGGACAACAACCTGTCAGCCAGATCGCCCGTGCCCGATTTGCACACCCCATTGGCCACATGGGTCAAGCGGTTGCCCGAGACCTCCAGCACGCCCCATCCGAGGTTTCGCAAACCGGGGTCTATTCCGATCACCCGCATTTTTCTGGCCCTGCTCTGTTTGCTCTTTTTTAACGCCTAGCACGAAACATGAACAAAGGCCAAGCGGATTGCGGCACTCTGAACCTTGCCACAGACACATCAGGTCGGGGTAACCTACCATTTTCAAGGAAAATTTTCGACCTGTATGTTTGGAACTTTCCTTTAAATAACTATAGGTTACATAGATTAGTTTCACATATGCAGGCACTGCAACGGGGCTATGCAAATACTGCCAGTTGTCAGAATTCTGCCGTACTCCTATCTGCCGCTCATGACGAATTCACGTGCGCCCACGCACCAATAGAAGGAATAGTGAAATGGCAGTCATCGACATCACCCGCAGCACCGTAGCACCGGCTGGCATTTTTAGATCGGCCTTTGGCGGCATCTTTGCCGCATTCGCCGCATGGAATGCAGAGCGGGCAACCCGCGCCGCTTTGGTTCGCCTGTCGGACCGTGAACTGGAAGACATCGGCCTGTGCCGCGGCGACATCGACGAAGTGGCCCGTTCGGCCTAAAAGTCAAAAGTAGCGACACTATCGGCACGGCTGATCTGTTCCCCCGGATTTTGTCTGTCGCCAAAGAAAAGCCCTGCATCAGCGATCTGATGCAGGGCTTTTTGCAATCCTGGAGGGTTTGATCGTTACTTTACAAAGGGGCGAACCTGCTGAGCGATGGCCTGTGAAACAGGATCGGCTTGCATGATCCAGGCACCGGACTGTTCAACGACTGAGCCTTGAGAGAGAGTGGCCAGCCGCGCTTCAAACGTACCTTCGCCCAGATGTGCGAGGATAAGCCCTTTGAAGACGAAAAATCCGATAACCAATAACGCGAGGCCTTTGATCGGGAAACCACCGGAACGGCTCTTGGGGCGAAAGACGATAAGACCGTCTTTGCCTACCTTGCTGACATAGCCATCGGCCAGTCGAGCGCGTTCTTTGCTGATCATTTTCAGGCGGCTTTCAAAGCCCCTAACAGCATTCGCCATGACAGCGTTCCTTTTCAACCCGGCCCCCACCGCGTTGAGATTTAAATTAGAAATGAAATGTGGCGAAAATGGGGCAGCTGCCTCAATTTCGCTGGTTTTCAAAAAATTTTCAGCCAATTTTCTGAAAACTTAGTGTGGTCCAGTCACCAATCATATCACGTTCAGTCAGACTGTTTCCAGCTTGTGTATAATGGGCCACAACCTCGTCTGCCTGTTCATTCAAAATACCGGATAGAATCAGCCTGCCATTTGCCGCCAAGTGTGACGTCACGTCATCAACCATGGCAATAAGAGGGCCTTTCAGGATGTTTGCGAAGATTAAATCATACGGAGCGGCATCCGAGAGGGCCGGATGATCAAAACCTGAGGCCTCAATACAGTGCAAACGATCGGCCAGCCCATTTGCTGCCGCATTTGCCTGGGCCACCTGAACCGCGACTTCGTCAATGTCACTGGCCAGGATCTTGGCGGGCCAGACCCGTGCTGCGGCCATGGCCAGAACCGCGGTACCGCACCCAAGATCGAGCACGGTGTTCGCCTCAAACCCCTGATCCAGCATCCGGTCCAATGCACGCAAGCACCCCAGCGTGGTGCCGTGATGACCGGTGCCAAAGGCCATGGAGGCCTCAATCAGCAGCGGCTCGGCCTCTGCTGGCAGTTTGTCAGCGTCGTGACTGCCATAGACAAAGAAGCGTCCTGCCTCGACTGGCGTCAGCTCTCGTTTGACATGTGCTACCCAATCGGTTTCGGGCAATTCAGACACCACAAACGGCTTGGCGCCGTGGATTGTGCTCAGCAAGGCCAGCCCGGCGTCATCGGGGGTGGCTTCGAAATAGCCGCCCACTTCCCACAGGCCCGAGCCATCTTCCATTTCAAACACACCCACACCAGTCGGTTCAGGTGTCAGCGCTTCCATGCCTGCCCCAAGGGCCTCGGCGGCATCTTTGCCATGAAGGGTCGTGAGTGCGGTGAAGGTGGGCATGGGCCTCTCCTTTATTCTGCGGGGGCGGGGGTGAAGCGGCAGAACCGTGTTTCATTGCCCGGCTCAGGGTGGCGCGGGATCAGCAAAGCCAACCCCAGTGATGTGGCCGCCATGCCTGCGGCCAGCACGAACACCGCCCCCGGTGAGATCAGCCATAGATACCCCAGCAGCGCCGGTAAAAACACTGCCGCAATATGGTTGATGGTAAAGGCCACGGCGGCGGTGGGGGCGATATCACCTGGATCAGCGATCTTCTGAAAATAGGTTTTCAGCGCCAGCGCCATAGCAAAGAACAAGTGATCGACAACATAAAGCGTTGCTGCCAATATCACGCCCCAGCCAAAGTAATAGATGCCACCATAGGCCAGGAACACGCTCACCAGTCCGATATATTCAAACACCAGTGTGTTGCGTTCGCCAAAGCGGAACACAGCGCGCCCCATCAGCGGCGCAAAGATCATATTGGCCACAAGGTTGATCAGATAGAGGGCTGTGACCTCATGCACGTCAAATCCAAATTTCTCGACCATCATGAAGCCCGCGAAAACCATGAATATCTGGCGGCGGGCACCGGCCATGAATTGCAGCGCATAATAGAGCCAATACCGGCGGCGCAGGATCATCTTCTTGATTTGCGGATTGGGCGACTCGAACTGGGGAAAGGCAAGCAGGCAAAACAGTGCAACCAGCGCAGTGAAACCGCCGGACAGCAAATAAACCGTGTTATAGGTCAGCCCCAGTGACTCCCACGTCAACACGATCAGCAAATATGAGATCAATGTGGCCCCAGACCCGGCGGCGATCAGCCAGCCAAGGGTTTGTGGTGCACGTGCCTTGTCGATCCATTGCAATTGCAGGGATTGGTTGACCGTCTCGTAATAGTGATACCCGATTGAGCTGAGCATGGTGATCGTCAGGATACCGCCCATCGACGGGAACCATGCCGTGACAGCAGTGGCTGCACCCAACATGATAAGCGCCACAAGCCCCAGCACCTGTTCACGCACAAATATGATGATAGCAATAACACCCACTGCCAGAAACCCGGGGATTTCACGCACTGAGTGCAGCCAGCCAATATCTGAGCCATCAAAATTGGCCACCTCGATCACAAAGTTGTTCAACAGCGCCAACCAGGTGAATAGCGCAACCGGAGTGGCCATCGCCATCAGGAACAACAGCGTGATTGGCCTGCGCCAGAACGGCAGGGTATGGGCGTCAGCAAGGTGTACGATGCGGATCATGATGCGGGTGTACGCCAGCACGCCGGAATTGGCGAGAGGCGATGCAGAAGCCGTGTTCTAAGGCGCTGTGTGCCAGCAACACCCGAACGCCAAATGAACGGCGCATAAACATCTGCGCAATCGCCGGCCCAAAGCCCGAGGCTGACGATGGCCCGGAGCCTTCGGCCTGTTAACCGGGCCAACGTAGAATGCAGCGAAATTCAATCGGTCTCAGAAAAAGCTCTGCGGATCAATGTCCACCGTCAGACGGGTTTGGTGAGGAACGCGCACCTGAGCGATCCATGCGGACAGCGCGGGTTGCAAGGCCACGCCTTTGGGCGCTTTGACCAGCAATCGCACGCGGTGACGGCCGCGAATGCGCGCAATCGGGGCTGGGGCGGGGCCAAACACCTGTGCGCCCACATGTTGCAATGGCCCATTGCGCCGGGCCAGATCATTGCCCAGATCAAACGCCTGCTGCATATCCGGTGACGACAGGATGATCCCCGCCAGACGGCCATAGGGGGGCACGCCGGCATGGCGGCGCTCATCGGCCTCGGCCCGCCAGAAGCCCTCCTCGTCACCCGACAGGATAGCGCGGATCACCGGGTGTTCGGGCTGAAAGCTCTGCAACATCGCGGTGCCCTTCTTTTCGGCCCGCCCGGCCCGACCCGCCACCTGGCGCATCAGTTGAAACGTGCGCTCAGCGCCGCGCAGGTCAGACCCTTGCAGGCCCAGATCAGCATCAATCACCCCCACCAGCGTCAGCAGTGGAAAGTTGTGCCCCTTGGCCACCAGTTGGGTGCCGATGATAATGTCCGCCGCGCCCTCGGCGATCTTAACGATCTGTTCCTTCAGTGCGCGGGCTGATCCGAACAGGTCTGACGACAGGGTAGCAATCCGCGCCTCGGGGAAAAGCTCCTGCGCCTCCTCGGACAGCCGCTCCACGCCGGGGCCGACAGCGGCCAGCTTGCCCTCGGCCTGGCACGAAGGGCATACGTCGGGCATCGGCTGGGTATCGCCACACTGATGGCACACAAGACGTTTGAGAAACCGGTGTTCCACCATGCGCGCATCACATTCCCCACAACCTATCTGATGGCCACACGCCCGGCACAATGTGACCGGCGCATAGCCACGGCGGTTGAGGAACAAAAGTGATTGTTCGCCTTTTGCCAGCCGGGTGGTGACCGCCTGTTGCAATGTGGGCGATATCCACCGGTTTGATGGCAGGTCTTCGGTGCGCATATCAATCGCGTGCAATTCAGGCATCACGGCCACGCCAAAACGCGCGTTCAAATCAAGGCGGGTGTATTTGCCCACTTCAGCGTTGCTCCAGCTTTCGAGTGACGGCGTGGCCGAGGCCAACACCACCTGCGCGCCACAGATTGACGCGCGCAGCACCGCCATGTCGCGGGCATTATACAAAACACCGTCTTCTTGCTTGTAGGAATTGTCGTGCTCTTCATCCACCACGATCAGGCCCAGATTTTGAAACGGCAAAAACAGCGCCGAGCGTGCGCCAACAACGACCTGCGCGCCGCCCTGCCCCACCATCTTCCACGTGCGGCGGCGTTCGGTCATGGTCACGCCGGAATGCCATTCGGCAGGGCGTGCGCCAAAACGGGCCTCAATCCGGGTGAGAAACTCTGCCGTGAGCGCGATTTCGGGCAACAGCACCAGGGCCTGTCTGCCACGGCGCAGAGTTTGGGCGACCGCCTCAAGGTATACTTCGGTTTTGCCTGATCCGGTGACACCGCGCAGTAGGGTCGTGCCATAATCATCGGTCTGGATCGCTGCAGACAATGTGGTCACCGCTTGCGCCTGATCAGCGGTCAACTCCTTGCCGGGCCGGCTTGGGTCTAGCCGTGGAAAAGACGTGTCACGCGGTGTGTCCTCTTCGGCGACAACGCCCTGCTTAACCAACCCCTTGACCACCGAGGAGGTCACGCCGGCCTCGTCGCTCAGCTCTTTGAGGGTAAATGACAGGCCGCCAAATGTGTTCAACACCTCCAGAACGCGGCGGCGCGCATCAGTTTCGCGGTCAGGCGTGCCATGGCCCAGGCGGTATACTTTGCGCATGGAAGGCGGATCGCTCAGCCCCGGCGCACGGGTTGCCAGACGCAGCATGGCGGGCATTGGCGTGAGCGTGTAATCGCCCATTCGGATCAGAAACTTCTGCATTTCCTCGCGCATCGGGGCCACATCCAACACACGGATAATGCTGCGGGCCTTGGACAGGTCAAACCCGCCAAGCCCCACGCCCCAAACCACACCCGGCACTTTGCGCGGCCCAAGCGGCACTTCGACGAAGGCCCCCAGATGGCATCCCCCTTCGGGCGCCTTATAGTCAAGCGGCCCGTCCAATGGCTGTGTGGTCATGACAGCCACCAAAGCACCTTCGGCAAAAAAGGACGGGATTGCGGGCAAAGTGGCGGCTCCTCAAGGACAATTGGGCTGTCCCTGAGGCTTGCACCTTCCGCGCCGGTTTCGCAATCCCGTTTGGCGCATGGATCAGAAGATGAAGTCGGTGCTGTCCAGATCGTTCATGCTCACCCCGTTCAGCGTGATCGAATTTCCGCCGCCGGTGTCGATCACCACATTTGCATCCGTCTGGGTCATGTGATTGCGATAAAGGTCAGCCAGATCGGTGATCGCGCTGACGCTCCTCAGGTCAATCGCTTCAAACACATTGAGGGCGTCAAAATCGCCGATCACGTCATTGCCATGCCCATCGGCAAAGACAAAGCGGTCCGCGTTGAAATTGCCCATTAGCAAGTCATTGCCCGCGCCGCCGATCAACGTGTCAAACCCGGCGCCACCCCCCAGCGTATCACTGCCGGTGGCGCCGTCGATCAGATCATCGCCAATCTCGCCAAAGAAGCGGTCGTTGCCGCTCTCGCCGTTCAGCGTGTCATCGCCCGAGCCGCCAAACAGCCCGTCGCTTTCTGAGCCACCGCGCAGAAAATCATCGCCCTCGCCGCCAAACAGGCGGTCAAACCCCTGACCGCCCCGCAGCGTGTCATTGCCGGCCTGGCCATAAAGATTATCGGCCTGATTGCCGCCATCCAACAGGTCATTTCCGGTGCCGCCATCCAGCAGATCATAGCCCAGCTCACCATAGAGCGTGTCATCGCCCGCCTCGCCCCAGAGCCCGTCAACCGTGGTCCCAAGGCTCCAGCCGCCATACAGCATATCATCGCCGTCGCCGCCATAAAGCCGGTCAGCATCGTCGCCCGAGTTCAGCGTGTCATTGCCCGCCTCGCCATAGAGGATGTCTGTGCCATTGCTGCCATTCAAACTGTCATTGCCAGTGCCACCAAAGAGCCGGTCAGCGCCCTCGCCGCCGTTCAATGTGTCCTCGCTCTGGCCCCCGCGCAGCGTGTCTGACCCGGCCAGGCCGTTCAGCGCGTCGTTGCCCTCGGCCCCAGTGATCATATTGTTCAGCCCGTTGGCATTGACCACCATGTTTTCGGTCGATTGCGGCAAAGCAAGATTCAACTGGCCAGAGGTAAAAGTGATCGTGTTAGATCCGCCGGGTGCAGGCTGTGGACTTGGGGTCGATGTGGCATCCGTAGTACCAAAGTTCTGGGTGATCATAACGGCATTGAGACCGCCGTAATTCCCGATTTCAATGCCGATTCCGATCTCTTCGAAATTCGGGTCCATAATATTGGCGCGGTGGCCGGGACTGTTCATCAGGGCGACATGGACATCATAAACGTCATCCTCCCAGCCACTCGCCCCGCGCTCGCTTTGAAAACCGAGGTTTTCGCCATAGGTCCAGCTACCCTCCAGCACATAGCCGGCGGCAACGATGCGGTCGCCTACGGTCGAGCCGTTTATGCCTGTGTGCGAGAATGTATCCGTGTCGAGCATCCACTGACTGTGATCCTCACTCGATTCATTCAGATCACCGTTGAACACCAGTGGGGCCAAGCCCTCGGCGGCGCGTTCCTCATTGACCAGTTCGAGCATGAGCACTTCAAGCGCATTTGCCTGTGACATTTCTAGTCCCTTTCTGCGGCTCTGACGTCAAAAAAGGAACCAACTCTCCACGATCCGGGGACCGTCGTGGATTCCGCCATTCTCAACGCCTCACAATTATGCGCAGCCGCGGCCACGCCTCACTTACAAGGGGTAATTTCAATCATCCCGAAATGGCTAATCGTGGGCTGGATTAAGGTATTTTGATCGCAAAAACAGCCTCGGGCGCAACAGTAAGCTGCGCCCGAGGTTTATTGTTTCCAAAGCTTGAACTAAACGCTTAGAAAATGAAGTCGGTGCTGTCGAGATCGCCTAGGTTAACCCCGGTCAGCGTGATCGAATCGCCGCCGCCGGTGTCGATCACCACATTTGCACCCGTCTGGGTCATGTGGTTGCTGGTTAGGTCAGCCAGATCGGTGATCGCGCTGACGCTCCTCAGGTCAATCGCTTCAAACACATTGAGGGCGTCAAAATCGCCGATCACGTCAT
>JARGOC010000013.1 GCA_029212365.1 Roseovarius sp. | reverse complement strand
ACCTTGTCGCTGTACCGGGCCAGGGCGGTGATCTCATCGCTCAACGCTGGTCTGCGGGTGTCTCCCTTGCCGAGCGCCACAATGACGGGCAGGGGGAGCTGGTCGGTCAGATCGGCAAGGGCCGCCAATCGCTGTTGCAGAGACCGATCCACATAGCCTTGCTCCCATTTGGCCGGGAAGGTGATGACCGCATTGGCTCCGGCCGCTTTGCAGTCAGAGACATGGTCGATCACGGCATCAGAGAGTTCGCCGACACAGGAGAGAAGCAGCTGATCATTGGCCAGACCCTTGCGTGTTCTGCGGATGATCTCGAGGCGCTCTTCTCCCGATAGGGTCAGGCGCTCGCGCACGGTGGTATTCACCGCAATCCCCAGCACGCCATCGATCTGGGCCAGCCGCTTCGCCTGATCGGTGACGGGCGCATAGAGCACCGCACCAGCTTCATCAAAGGGTGTCAGGGTGGAGACGAGGATGCCATCAGACAGGGCGTGGGCAGACAGCGACGGTCCTGAGGCAACATTCATTAGGGTTCCTCCCTATCTGTCTTTCATCTGCGCAAGCATGGCTTTGGAAGGTTTGAAGGTGAGCCGCATGCGTTCTGATATCACCGCCGGCGCGCCTGTCTTGGGATTGCGGCCAACGCGCTCAGGGCTCTTATGTACTGTGAACGATCCAAACCCTGACAATTTCACGCTTTCCTGAGCAACTATAGCTCGAGCCATCTCCTCAAACATCAAATCGACCAACTCTCGGGCTTCGCGCAGGCTCAAGCCATGCTGCACTGAGAGCTTTTCAGATAGAGATCTGCGCGTGAGTGACATCAGGACGTCATTCCTTCCCTAAATTTTGAAAGTACCCGGTTTTCCGTAAAACGCGTTCCGCGCGCACGACACCTGGCCAGGCCCGCCAGGGAGGGAGGCGGAATCGAATGAAATACTCAAATTTTGAGGCAACAACGGATGTCACGAATGACGGTCCTCCAAAATGAGGTCGCTGGCCTTCTCACCGATCATTACTGTCGGCGCGTTTGTGTTCCCGGAAACGATGCTGGGCATGACAGATGCGTCTGCAACGCGCAGCCCGGCGATCCCGTGCACCTTGAGACGATCATCGACGACGGCGTGCGTATCTCTTCCCATGCGACAAGTGCTTGTTGGATGATAGATGGTCTGGCTGATCTTGCGCGCAGCAGCGAGCAGCTCATCGTCTGAGTCGGGATCGGTGTCAGGCGCATGTTCCCGGACAATAAACGGTGAGAGCGCCTTGGTTTTGGCCATGCTGCGGGCGAATTTCATCGCTCTGATGGCACAGTGCTGGTCAGCTATCGCGCTCAGATAATTCGGCACGATTTTTGGATGGTCATAGGCATTTGGTGTTGCAACGTGGATGTACCCGCGACTTTCCGGCCGCAATTGACAGACCGATGACGTGATCCCGGAGAATGGATGCATTTCGATGCCGGGCTTGTCTGCACTCAGAGGTTGAAAATGAAACTGAATGTCAGGCGTTTCGACGTGGATATGCGACTTCGCAAAGACACAGACCTGGCTCGCGCCCACGCTCATCGGCCCCTTGCGCCGCAGCGCATAGTTCAACGCAATCCCCATCCGCGGAACGGCGCGGTTGATCGCGTCATTGAGCGTTGGCGTGTTGACCTCGTAGACCAGCCGCAGCTGCAAGTGGTCCTGCAGGTTTTCGCCGACGCCGGGTAGTTCGTGTCGGACGTCGATGCCGGCCGAAGAAAGTACTTTACCCTGTCCGATCCCCGAAAGCTCGAGGAGTTGTGGTGATCCAATCGCGCCAGCGGCGAGAATGACCTCACCACCGGGCCACAGCCGTATCGAACGTCGTTTGCGATCTACATCAAACTCAACGCCGGTCACACGTTTCGCATCTTCAGGGTCAAACTCCAACCTGCGGACATGGGCTTTTGTGATGATCTTGAGGTTCTGGCGGTTTTTGACCGGACGCAGGAACGCTTTAGCCGATGAGCATCTCAGCCCTTTGTGGGCTGTCTGTTGAAAGTATCCCGCCCCTTCTTGATCTTCTGCATTGTGATCCACAGAACGCGGCACACCCATCTCGACTGCAGCATCGACAAAGGCTTCGGCGATCGCGCTCTTGGCGCGAATGAGCGAGACCGACAAACCGCCGGACCCGCCATGATATTCACTCTCGCCGAGCTCGTGGCTTTCCGATCGCTTGAAGTAGGGCAGGACGTCGTCATAGCCCCATCCGGCATTGCCAGCCTGTGCCCATTGATCGTAGTCCTGTCTCTGACCACGAACATAGAGAAGACCGTTGATAGAACTCGACCCACCGAGCGTCTTGCCTCTTGGCCAGTCCAGAGAACGGCCATTCAAGCCCGCTTCAGGCTCAGTTTTGTAACACCAATCCGTTTTTGGATTGTGCAGGGTCTTGAAGTAGCCGACCGGAATATGGATCCAGGGGTTTGTGTCGCGCCCGCCTGCTTCGAGCAAGACAACTCTTGTCTTTGGATCAACACTCAAGCGATTGGCCAGCACGCATCCCGCAGAGCCGGCTCCGACGATGATATAGTCGGCCTTTAGCGAATCGGTTTCAACCGGAGTGTCAGGAGGGCGGGACAAAGTCACCGCCAGTCTCTGTTGCCGGCATAACGAAACAGAGAAGATGCAATCGTTTGTATTAAACGCGAAGATGAGGTCATGTTTTCATTCGATCATTTTTGACCGGTGGATGAAGCAATTTCTCACCCACCGGCCGGCCCGCCGCTACTGCTCGGGAGGAAGCGAATAGAAGCGGCAACAGGAAGAGGTTTGCGACATCGGACATGAGGTCCGTATCCGAGTTGCGATGCCCTGAGGTAAAGAAATTCCGGAACACAAATTTCTGGGTTTCTGCACTGCGCACGGCCTTCTCATACTATGTCTCGCCGATCGCGAGTTCGGTTTCAGGGTCGAACAGGTGGACGTTCTCGGGAGTAATTTTCATGCCCAGCCGGTCCCCGTCATTTGCAATCTGATTTCCGTCAGCAACGATCACCATCTCGGGGGTATCGCTGGTGAACAGAAACGTGATCGACCCGGTTGCCTCGACAGCGCTGAGCGTGATTGGAATAGAACCCTTGGTGTTTTTGGCGCAAAGTTCGAGATGTTCTGGCCGCAAGCCAGCGAGAACCGAACGGCCACCCTGAAGCTTCTTGGCAATAGGGACGCTCGGCGAGCTGTCGAGTTTGAGGGTGACTGAGTTTCCGTCCGCATCGACGGTGGCGGGAACAAAGTTCATGGCTGGCGATCCGATGAATCCACCAACGAAACAATTGGCAGGTTTTTCGTAGAGTTCGAGAGGCGGCCCCTGTTGTTCGATCACCCCTGCTCGCATGACCACGACGTGGTCGGCCATGGTCATGGCTTCAACCTGGTCATGGGTCACATAGACAGATGTGGAGCCAATCCGCTCGTGCAGGGCACGGATTTCCTTACGCATTCGCACGCGTAGGGACGCATCCAGGTTTGACAGTGGTTCGTCGAACAGAAAGGCTTGCGGCTCCCGGATGATTGCACGCCCCATGGCGACGCGCTGGCGTTGACCACCCGACAGCTCCTTGGGTTTCCGATCGAGTAGATCTTCCAAACCGATGACGGAAGCTACTTCGTCGGCTTTTTTCGCTCGCTCTGCTTTACTGACTTTCTTCAGTCGTAGGGCATAGGTTAGATTGTCCCGTACATTCATGTGCGGATAGAGCGCATAGGACTGGAATACCATGGCCAGGTCACGTTTGCGCGGAGGCATGTCATTGACTGTTTGGCCGCCCACATTGATTTTGCCAGACGAGATGTCTTCAAGGCCGGCAAGACTTCTCAGCAGCGTAGATTTTCCGCAACCGGAAGGGCCGACAAGTGCCACAAAATGTCCTTTCGGTATCGACAGATTGATCGATTTGAGAGCGTGAAAGGCGCCATAGAATTTGTCGACATCGACGAACTCGATTTGCATGTTTTCTTGTTTGTTGTTCATTTCAATGCACCAGAAGTAAGCCCGTTGACGATGTGACGTTGCAACAGGACGAAAGCGGCCAGGATCGGAGTGATATAGATGGCCGCAAAGGCCATAATCGAATTCCAAGTGACGATGTTTGGCTGAAGATAATTTGTCATGCCAATGGAAGCCGGTTGCAGGCGATTGTCGCTGATCAAGGATGCTGAATAAACATATTCACCGAATCCCTGCATGAAGATCAGGAGAGCTGCGACGAGTATTCCATTGCGTGCCAGCGGCAGAACAATCATGACGAATGCCCCGGCACGTGAATTGCCGTCAACCAAGGCGGCTTCTTCAAGCTCGCGTGGTATCGTCATAAACGCAGCGCGGCAAAGAATGACGAAGAATGGCATTGTCTTGGCGGAGAAGGCCAAAATGGTTGCGATGCGCGGATATTCGAGAAGACCCACCGACGAGAAGCCTACGAAGATGGGAGTAACCATCAGACTGGGCGGCAGCACCTGAAGCATGAGAACCGCAAACAGGGCAATATCCATCCAAACATTGCGATAACGGGCCAGCACATAAGAGGCACCAGAGCCAAACACTACGGTAACCAGCGTAACGCCCGAGGCAATAAAGACCGAGTTCGTGAGGTATCGAACGATGTTCGAGTCATTCCAGACATCGCGATAGATGTGCCATTGCGGCGACGTGGGCAAAAGAACCGGCGGTATGGCAAAAATGGACGAATTCGTCTTCAGGCTCGTCGCATACATCCAGTAGAGCGGAAACAAATAGACCCCAACAGCGAGGAGGGCGATTACGAACAGAAGCCTGTTCTTGTTGATTTGGCTCAAGGTCATCACAGGCGTGTCTCCTGACGGGTAGACCGCACATAGATCATCGTGACACCCAGAACGACGACGATCATCAAAACGGCAATGACCGCGCCGCGCCCGAACTCGAATTGTCTGAATGATAATTCCCAAGACCAGTATTGCGCGACCAGAGACGAGCCTGCTGGGCCACCGGAGGTGATGGCGGCGAACAGATCAAATTGTTGCAGGGTAAAGATGATCCCAAGCGCTATCACTGCCCCGATCGTGGAGCGCATCATCGGTAGCGTGATGGTCGTAAATTTTTGAAGAGCGGTCGCGCCGTCGAGAGAGGCGGCCTCATAAAGATCGTCCGGTATTCCTGCCAGTCCAACTGATAAGAGGATCATGTTGAATGGGACACCATACCAGATATTGGCAAGGATCACCGAGATCAGGGAATAGTCGACATCAGATCGCCAGAAGATGGGCTCGTCGATGATCCCAATTGTTTCCAACAACCAGTTGATAACACCAAAATCGCCGGACAGCAGCCAATTCCACAGCACGCCGACGACGAGTCCTGGCATAACCCATCCCGCCAGAAACAGACCGCGGAACCATGTTGAACCCGGGAATTTCTGATTGAAGAAAAGGGCTAGCGCAAACCCTATAGTAAATTGGAAGAAGACGGAGGCGACCGTGAATATGGTCGTGTTCCAAAACACAGCGGCGGCAAGCGGATCATCAAATACCGCTGTGTAGTTATCCCATCCAGCGAATTCATGAAACAGCTGGTTAAGCGCGAACATGTCGACAACTTGGAAGCTAATAATGATGTTGTAGAGGAGGGGAAGGCCTGCAAATGCAAACAGATAGCTAAGTGCGATAAACATCAAAAGGGTATCAAACCCAATCCCATCTCTTATCGACCGTGCCCAGCTCTTCATAATTTTGAGTTCCATTTCAATGATGAGCTCGCCCTATTGCGAGCTCATCATGTTTTATGTGCAAAGTTTCGTTACTTCACTTTCGCGATTGCGGCTGCAGCATCTGCAAGAGCGTCGGAAGACGATTGTTTGCCAGTCAAAGCTGACTGCATGGCATTTTGAATTGCCTTGGAGATGTTTGGCCACTTCGGATGCGGTCCACGGTTTCGTGCGGATTGAAGTTGCTCAACAAATACTGCGGCTGCAGCATCAATCTTCGCATCACCGGTTGGTGCCAGCGCAACACTCTTTTGAGATGGCATACGCGAGAATTCAGGCCATAGGCGTTCAACCTGGCTGTCCTGATATTCAAGGAATTTGAATGCCGCTTCAGCGTGTTCAGTGTTCGAGAAGATAGCTACGTTGAAATCGCCCAGAGCCGAAGCACGTGGTGCGTCTGCATTTGGCACCGGAAGCAGGGCAACGCCCCAGTCAAACTTCGCGTCTTTTGACATACGTTTGAGTTCCCAGGGACCGGAGATTGCCATAGCAGCGTTGCCGCCATTAAATGTACCTGTAGAGTCCCACTGTCCGCGCGTTAACGTGTCCGGCGACGTCAAACCTTCATCAAACAGTTTCTTCCAAAGATCCAATGCGTCAGCCGCACCTGATACGTTGATGTTGTCGAATGAGCCACCACCCATCTGAGCCCAAGGCAAGAACTGGAACGTACCTTCTTCCGAAGCTTTCGCAGAAAACGCGATCCCGTAAACATCATTTGCGGGGTCAGTTAGCTTCTTGGCGGCATCGTAGAGGTCATCCCATGTCGCAGGAGGAGCGTTTGGATCCAGACCAGCGGCCTTAAACATGTCTTTGTTGTAATAAAGCGCAATCGTGTTGGATGCGCGCGGTATGCCGTATGCCTTGCCGTCCCAAGTCAGCGATGAGCGAGGTCCGTCAAAGTAATTGTCCATCTTGATTTGGCTAGAATTTGCGATATGCGGCGTCAAATCGAGAAATGCACCAGCAGCAGCGAAAGCTGCATGGTTGGGGTTATCAACCGCGATCAGATCAGGATTGGCCTTGGTCGCAAAGGCACGCAAAGTCTCTGCGATGATATCGTCGAACTTGATTTCGCGAACATCGATTTTGATGCCGTTGTCCTTGTCAGAAAACTCTTTTGCGAAAACGGCTTCTGGAGCGTTGTTCGCGACAGTCCACATTGTCAGCGTTACATCCTGCGCAAATGCGGCGGACGCAGCCAGACACCAGGCTGCAGATGCCAAAAGTAGTTTTTTCATAGTTCTCACTCCCTGTTTTGCGCTCAAGGCGCGTTTCGAATAATCAATTGAGTGCTGGGAAAGCCTCTCGGGCTTTTGAATCAGCGGATTGTCGGATGAAGACAGGGCACTGGCCCCACGGGCAGCTCACATCCGCAGTTTCGCCACCATCCAGGACAGTTCCGGTCCAGACGTGTACCCATTTCTCACCCTTTGGCAGGGCAACTTTCATGCTTTCGATGTCTGCATCGAGCACGGGCGCAACCAGCAGATCGGGCCCGAGCATGTACCGGCCTGCATCATCGTGCGATTCAAGGTCACCTTCGAAGTGATAGAAAATAGGCGCCATGACCGGCGCGCCGGTTCTTGCAAACTCAGAAAAGCATTCTTCCAGATAAGGCCGCAAAGCCTCTCTAATACGAAGCAATTCAGTGAGCACTTTTTCTACATCTTCACCATAGGACCAGACCTCGTTTGATCCGCCAGATTCAATAAAGAGACGCACGGTGTCTTCGCCATAGGTGACAGATTCACCGTTCTCGGGGACCGGCACATCGTCCGGAATACGAAAACCATGCAGTCGGCAGATCGGAGAGAAGACGCCGAATTCAAACCAGCGTACCAACAGTTCGCGGAATTCCGGCTGGCCACCATGACCATCGTAAAAACCTCCAATGTCCGTCGTCCACCAGCCCAAGCCGGACATGCCTGCATGAAGACCGGCGGGGATTTGCGCACGGAACCATTCCCAATTGGACCAGATGTCACCGCTCCACAGGATGACACCGTGGGCGTGTGAGCCAGCCCATGCTGAGCGGCAGAGCAGCACGCCGTCACGGCCTTCCTCTTGCAAGCCTTCGCGGAACCGCTTCTCGTGCAACATCGGATAGGCGCTGATCATTTCAGCGCCGTTACCGAGATGGGTGCGCACATTTTCTGGGTGGGCCGGACGCATCTCCGGTTCACACGCATCGATCCAAAAGTGATCAATGCCTAAATCGATGTAGTTGCGCTTGATGGTTGACCAATGGAAATCCCGGGCCTCAGGATTAAAGGCATCGTAGTAGGTCAGATAAGTGGGTCCGAAGGGATCTTTATCGATAAGGCCAACGACAGCAGGCACACCACGATCGGTTGAGAGCAACATGCCACCCTCAAGCATTTTTTTGTAGTTTTCCGACGTCACAGAAACCGTTGGCCAGACGGAAACCATCACTTCCACGCCTATGGAGCGCAGCTCCTCAACCATTCTTTTGGGATCAGGCCATTCACCTAAGTCGAATTTCCAATCCCCTTGGCGGGTCCAGTGGAAGAAGTCGATGACGATACAGGACAGAGGCAGATTACGCCTCTTATATTCGTGGGCAACGCTGAGGAGTTCTTCCTGTGTGCGGTAGCGCAATTTGCATTGCCAAAAGCCCAATGCCCAATCCGGGATATCAGGGGAGTGACCCGTTACATCGTGGTAGGCGTTCAGAATTTCGCGTGAATTGTCGCCGGCGGTAATCCAGTAGTCCATGCCCGGCGTTGCATCCGACGTCCAGCGGGTCAGGTTGGATGCGAATTCGCAGCGGCCAACAGCAGGGTTGTTCCAAAGAAATCCGTAGCCACGCGAAGACACCACAAACGGAATGACAGCATGGGCATTCTGCTGCATGAGTGTGGTGGAGACACCTTTCAGGTTGGCTTGGCCGTGCTGTGGCTGACCGAGACCGTGCAGGTATTCGTTGGCATAGGACTTGAAAGTCGCTTCCAACTTAAACGATCCGCCAATGTGCCCTTTGAAGTTTCTGGTCTTGGGTCCGGCAAAATGGCTGCGCGTTTCGGCCAGGAGTTCTTCACCAGAATCTGACCTCAAATACTGGACCACGACCTCTCGTTTGATCTCAGCCCCATAGCGGTTCAAGACAGTGAGCTTGGCCGTAATGCGGCCATTGGTGATCGTCGCAGTGTCCGAGCCCAAAACGACCGCATCGTTGTTCTTCCTAACTTCATGTCCGCTCGTTAGGGCGCTGACATGAGGTTCAACGACATCGGCACCGGGTCGCGCGCGCACGCGCAGACCATCTCGTCCCCAGGGTTCGACTTGTAGGGTTTCACCCAGGAATCGAGAAACAAGCACACCATTTTCATTGGTGAACGGCGATGTCGTTTCTATGTTCATTCGGCCTCCACAACGAGCCAGTTCATCGAGGATGAAAGTGTTTTCATAGGAAGCCGCGCAACAAAGCCGCGAGCTCGGCAAATCAGAATTGAGAGGATTTCAGTCGGGCCGGTAAGCTCAACATGTGCGGTGAACAGACTGGTCATTGAACTTCCTCCCTTGGTCGTGACGCTATTTTGTTTTTCAAAAATCGTCAATACAAACGTTTGTATTTTTATTTATTAGTTATCCAAACGATTGGAGATTGTAAATCGCCCTATCGGGCGGAAAGTCCAAAATTTGGAATTGATACTACCTAGACAATCGTCTGGCCGGTCTTTTCCCAGTCAGCTAGAAAGTCAGCGAGACCCTTGTCTGTAAGTGGATGTTTGACCAGTTTTTCAATCGTGCTCGGGGGCAGGGTAGCAACATCAGCACCGGCGAGCGCGCAATCCTTGACGTGATTGACGGTGCGAATGGAGGCTGCGAGGATTTGTGTCTCAAAGTCAAAATTGTCGAAAATGGCGCGGATCTCACCGATGAGCCCCATACCATCGGTACCGGTGTCATCCAAACGCCCAATGAAGGGCGAAACATAGGTCGCCCCGGCCTTGGCCACCAAAAGGGCCTGTGTGGCGGAGAAGCACAGTGTCATATTGGTCTTGAACCCTTCATCCACCAGTGTCTTGCAGGCCCGCACTCCGTCCAGGGTTGTTGGAAATTTGATACAGATGTTTTCGGCGATTTTGGCCAATGCACGGCCTTCGTTGACCATGGTGTCATAGTCGGTCGCGGCTACTTCGCCGGACACATCGCCATCAACCAGGTCGCAAATCTCCTTGAGGACCTCCTTTATGTTGCGGCCTGATTTCAATATCAGAGACGGGTTCGTGGTTACACCGTCCAGGAGACCGGTGGCATTCCATTGTCGGATTTCATCCACGTCGGCGGTGTCGAGAAAGAACTTCATTTAATCGATCTCCAGCTCAAACGTAACGATTCACGATATTCTCAAGCAGCTCTTGCCTGCCTGATGTAGGGAGAGGATTGATGTTCTCGCCTTCAACCCATTGAGCGATTTGCTCCAGGGTTCTATCGCCGGAGAGCATTTTCTTTGCACCTTCCTGAGTCCACCCCGCATAGCGATCGTTCAGTGGTTCCGACAGTGCTCCATCTTCAATCATCGCTGCTGCAGCCTTCAATCCCCGTGCGCAGCAATCCATGCCACCGATGTGAGCAATCAAGAGATCGTCCGGATCAAGCGACTGCCTTCTCAGTTTGGCATCAAAATTTGTGCCACCCGATTTGAAACCACCGCCGCGCAAGACCTGATAATAAGCAAGAGCCATTTCCGGGACGTTGTTGGGGAACTGATCGGTGTCCCAGCCAGATTGATAATCATTGCGGTTCATGTCGATGGAACCAAAGATTCCAAGTGCGTTGGCTAGCGCCAACTCGTGTTCAAACGAATGACCGGCCAGAATGGCATGACCTTGCTCGATGTTCACTTTGACTTCGTCCTCAAGCCCGTGGCGTTTCAGGAACCCGTAGACTGTTGCAACGTCGTAATCATACTGATGCTTGGTCGGCTCCTGAGGTTTTGGCTCGATCAGGATAGTGCCTTCAAAGCCAATTTTGTGTTTGTACTCAACCGCCAGATTGATAAAGCGGCCGAGCTGGTCATCCTCTCGTTTCAGGTCGGTGTTGAGCAGCGTTTCGTAACCCTCACGGCCACCCCAAAGAACATAGTTTTCACCACCCAGTTTCTGCGTCGCATCCATGCAGGTTTTGACCGTCGCAGCAGCGAATGCAAAAACTTCCGGATCAGGATTGGTTGCAGCACCGCTCATGTAGCGGCGATGGGAAAAGAGGTTGGCCGTGCCCCACAACAGCTTCAGACCGGTATCAGATTGCTTGCTGGCAAAATAGTCGACGATTTCGTCGAGGTTCTTTGTATTCTCCGCAAATGTAGTGCCTTCGGGACGAACATCCGCGTCGTGAAAACAATAGTAGGGAACACCAAGAGCCATGAACATTTCAAAGGCAATGTCTGCCTTGAGCTTCGCCGCTTCCATCGTATCGCCAGCCTTGTCAGGGAACCACGGCCGATCAAAAGTCTGCCCACCGAACGGATCGCCTCCCGGCCATGCAAAGCTATGCCAATAGGCACAAGCAAAGCGCAGAAGATCTTTCAACGGCTTCCCCATTACCAGCTCGTTGGGATCATAGTGCCTGAACGCCAAGGGATTATCAGAATTGGAGCCTTCAAAAGGCACTTTTTCAATGGGGAAGAAACCGGTGGTCATGATACATCCTTTAGGGCTCGGTAGAGTTTTTTGTATTTTTGGAAGGCGCTTTCGTAGAGTGGAATGAGCGACGGATCCGGCTCAATCACACGTTCGATTTTGGGGAGGGTCATCACGTCGGATGCCGGTAGTTTTCCAGCGCCAACCATCGCAAGTCGGGCTGCTCCAAGCGCCGCGCCAAAATCACCTTTTTCCGGGATTTGGATTGGAAGACCCAAAGTGTTCGCGAGGGTCGAAAGCCAAAAGTCGGATTTTGACCCTCCACCAACGGCTATAAGGGCAGGAGGGTTGCAGCCGGTGCTGCGAAGGGCATCAAGGCAATCACGAAGTGAAAAACTCACACCTTCCATCACGGACCGAGTCAGAACCGCATTGTCGGATGTTTTTGAAAGACCGATAAAGGCGCCGCGGATGTCAGCATCATTGTGCGGTGTCCGTTCGCCTGAAAGGTAGGGCAAGAACATCACGGATGTCGGGCCCGTCGCTTCTACCGGAAGCGAATTTGACAGGGCAACAGGATCACTCCCAAGAATGTCTGCAAGCCACTCCAGACTGTCGGTTGCGGAAAGAGTGACACCCATCTGATACCATTTTTCTGGTACAGCATGACAGAAGGTATGCACCGCGGAAGTCGGCTCGGGAGCATAACGTTCCCTTGCTACGAGAACCACTCCGGATGTCCCCAGCGAGACAAAGCCCTGTCCCTCTTCAAATGCGCCAATTCCGCAAGCCGCGCAGGCATTATCTGCTCCTCCGGCAACAATGCCGACGGTGCTGGACAGATTGAATTTTGCGGCCAGTTCTTCTTTCAGGGTGCCAACAAGCTGGGACCCTTCAAAGAGAGTAGGAAGTTGGCCAACTGACATTCCGGATGCCGAAACCAGTTCTTCAGACCAATTCCTGTTTCCAACATCAAGCCAACTCGTTCCGGAAGCATCAGACATGTCAGTCGCCAGGACGTCTGTCAGCCAATGGACCAGATAATCCTTTGACAACATGACATGCGCGACCCGCTCAAAAAGCTCCGGCTCATGATTGGCCATCCACGCCAGTTTGGGAGCAGTGAACCCTGGAAAGACGATGTTTCCCGAAAACTCACGGAAAGCCGGATTTTCATCGAGCTCTGCCGCCTCTTTTGCAGAACGGGTATCATTCCAAAGAATGCACGGGCGAACGGTTTGAAATTCTTTGTCCAGTGTGACCGCGCCATGCATATGGCCAGAGATTCCGATACCGATAATTTTGGAAAAGGCATCGGGTGACTTTGATTGAAGATCGGCCAGAACGGTCTGACATGCGGCTATCCATTCAGAAGGGTCTTGCTCGGACCATCCATCATGAGGGTTTGAGACGGAATACTCACCTGATGCTTCTGTGACAGGGGTACCAGATGCATCGACTAGTAGCCCGCGAAGCCCCGAAGTACCTAAATCCAGTCCAAGAAACATGTCATTATCTACCGTTAGCGTGGAAATTCCGGCGTTCCATCCGCCGGCTGCATGGTTATGCTGAATCTTGAAAATCGTCAATACAAACGTTTGTATTTTTGAATGCTTTACTATTCAATCGTTTGGATATCGAATATCTCTTATCAGAAACGGTCTCTACGGGGTGGATATGGCGCGAATTGGTATCAAGCAGCTGGCGGAACAACTGAACGTTGATGTCTCCACAGTCTCCCGTGCATTACGGGACGATCCCCGTGTCAAACCCCAAACGGCTGAAGCGGTCCGGAAATTGGCAGCAGAACTCGATTACAGACCCAATTCTGCAGCCCGAGCCCTGAAGGGAGGACGCACGGGCCGCGTGGCAGTTCTCTTGTCACCACCTCAACAGCGTTTTGCCAGCCCTGTTTTTCTGGAACTCTTGTCGACCCTCGATGGGTATTTACGGGAGCAAAAAATGTCGTTGGCGGTCTTTGCGGCACGCGACTGGGATGAGGAAATCGATATTGTGCGTTCGGTCGTTGACGACCATCTTGCCGATGCCATTATTCTTGGCCGCACCCGGCAGGACGACAAGCGTATTAGGTTTCTGTTGGACAAGGAATTCCCGTTCGTGAGCTTCGGGCAAACACGGTGGCCAGACGAGCACTCCTGGATTGAAATTGACTACGTCGAAGCTGGCCGGATAGCGATTTCAGCACTGTCAACTCATGACCCAGATTCACTATCGGTGATTGCCGCGCCTGAGGGACTCCGGTTCGCCGACAACTTCGTAATAGGAGCATTGAAAGAAGCAGAATCCCGAGGGTTGAGTAACGTCAATGTCAGTCGGGTGGAGATGTCGGAAGATCAGGGTGAAATCGTTGCCGTGGAAGAGCTCACTCGACCAGGCCGGTTGGCCTATGCATGTATTCAAGACTCCCTGGCCTTCGGATTCTACCGCGGTGCGGCTCGACAGGGTCGAATGATCGGCAAGGATGTCGCCTTATTCGGTGGTCAGGATTTTCCAGGATCAGAACATACAGCTCCGCCTTTATCGACTTTTTCGACGCAGGATCAAAAAGTGGCTGACCTGCTTAGCCAAGTAATGCTCAAGCGGCTGAATTCTGACGGTGCTTTCATTTCTGAACATCACACGATTGCACCGATACCAATACTGCGGGCATCGCATCTATTGGAATAAGAGCGTGTACCAATTGGATGTGGCCGCTACTTGGGTAGCGATTCTTATCGAGCTCAGAATCGGCGCACCGAGGAGCGGAATATGATCGCATAAGGAAGCTTATGTACTTGAAAGACCTCGAACCGTGCTGGATGTCGACGCAGAGGTCACATCCAACTGATGGGTTTGAGCCCGATGTCGTCAATTGTTTTGTGGAGTTGGGTCTTGAGGTTGGGGCAGAGCGGTTTGGAGATGCCGCGCGCGTCAGGTGAGACGAGCAACCTGCGATGATGGGCGGCCGCGCGGTAGATCATCTCGCGGGTTTCGGCGTCATGGCTATTGAGGATGAGGATCAGCGGCGAGAGCCGGTTGTGAATCGCCTGGGCTTCCGGAAAGCACCCTTCGCGGGAGGCGCGATAGAGCGCGGAGACCTCATGCGGGGCGACATAGGCCAGGCATGATAGCACGCCGTCACCGCCGGTGTTGAGATTGTGGAACAGTGCCCCTTCCGACGATGGTAGGCAGGCCAGGGGTCTGTCGACGGATTTAAGTGCGAAATAATCCTGATCATAGTGCAGGACATTGTCATCGGCTCCCATGTCAAAACCGATCACCTTGTCGCTGTACCGGGCCAGGGCGGTGATCTCATCGCTCAACGCTGGTCTGCGGTTATCTCCCTTGCCGAGCGCGACAATGACGGGCAGGGGGAGCTGGTCGGTCAGATCGGCAAGTGTTGCCAATCGCTGTTGCAGGGACTGATCCTCATATCCTTGCTCCCATTTGGCAGGGAAGGTGATGACCGCATCGGCCCCGGCCGCTTTGCAATCAGCGACATGTTCGATCACGGCATCAGAGAGTTCGCCGACACAGCAGAGCAGCAGCTGACCCGGCTTAAGACCTTTGCGTGTACTGCGGATGATCTCGAGGCGTTCTTCACCAGACAGCGTCAGACGTTCACGCACGGTGGTGTTCACAGCGATGCCAAGCACACCCTCGATCTGAGCAAGCCGCTTCGCCTGATCGGCGATGGCGTCAAACAGCACTTCGCCTTGCTCATCAAACGGGGTCAGGGTCGACACGAAGATACCACCCGAGATCGAGGTTGCGGTGACGATAATCGCAGAGGCCTGACCCATCTCAGCCCTCTGCTTTCATTTGATCGAATAGGCGCTCTAGCTGCACCTTGGACCGTTTGAACGTCATTACATACAAGCGAAGGGTTTGTGTATGAAGTGGTTGATTTTGCATCAAGTCGAGGAACATTCCGCCGCCTTCACTTTAATGGAGTTTCAGTCGGGGCCGGATCCGTTTCATGGCATGCCCCATCAGGGAGCGTAGGGTTGCACGTGATATGCCTTGGACGGACGCCTCATGCGCAAAGTGCAAGTATCGATACGCGCGTCTTGCAAGCCAGCCTTCGATTGTGAAGGTACCAAAGGCTTTTCCCATCAATGCACCCACGGCAGAAGAATTGCTGAGAGCGACAAGCGAACCACGATCAATGTAGGTGAACTGCAACAGGGACTTGCGCGCGAACAAACGCCTGAATTGCCTTTCAAGAAACACCGCCTGCTGCGCTGCCACTTGAGCACGAGGCGGAAGAGGGCTGCCTGTTGAAGGGTCAATATATTCAGCGCAATCGCCCATAACAAAGATCATGTCATGGGCGGTAGTTTGAAGCGTTGGTTTTAACTTCAGTCGGCCTAGAGAGCCGGTTTCAAGCACGCTCAATTGGGCCAGCAAAGGCGGAGCCTTGATGCCAGCTGCCCATATCACGAGATGGGCGTCAATATCGATCCCATCCTCAAAAAACACGGCGGAATCGGTCACCTCGCAAACCCGGCTCGACAGGCGCAGATCAATATTGAGGTCTTGTAGTCGTGCGGCGACCTTTTGGGATATTTCTTCGGACAGATGCCCCACCAATTTCGGGGATGCTTCGATCAAGGAGATGTGTACAGATTCAGGGTCGAGAAGCTTGTGCAGTCCATGGCGGGCGAGCTGCTCGGTGGCCTCTTTCAACTCAGCAGCCAATTCCACGCCTGTGGCACCACCGCCTATAATGCAGATCTTAACCTGTGATGTATCCGTACCAAGCGCGCCAGTCTGGAGTCGAAGGCAAAGATTTAAAATTTCGGTTTGCAGTATCTTGGCTTGTTTGGGTGTATCCAGAAAAAGGCAATGGTCCGCGACTCCATTGCAGCCGAAGTCATTCGAGCGGCTACCGATCGCGATAACCAGATAGTCAAATGGTAGCCGGCGCATGGGTGCCAATGGGATTTCATTCCTGTCATTTACTGGATCGAGGATCACTTCTTTGTTGGCAACGTCGACGCCCGAAAATCGGCCAAGCCGAAAACTGTAGTGATTGCGATTTGAGTGTTCCAAAAAACTGATCTCCTCATCACCTCCCTTAGTTCCGGCCGCAAACTCGTGCAGAGATGGTTTCCACATGTGGGACAGGTTTTCATCCACCAAAGTTATCTCAGCCGATTTCTTCTTGCCGAACGTTTTGCCCAACCTAGTCGCAAGGTTAAGTCCACTCGCACCGCCGCCGATGATCAGGATTTTTGGGGTCTGGGAATTCTCAGGAGCGATCATGTGGTTCGGCTTTCTCTCAAGAGCCCAATTTCGACATATGAGCGGAGCGCTTTCATTAAGAATAAGGGACCGGCGAACGCGAAAACGTTATAAAAGCGTTCGCCGGCCAAGGCTGCCAAGGGGCATGGGAGGTGCGACCCTTGGCAAGGGAGTTTGGTTGTCCTGGCGAGGAGGTAAGAGACTGCCAGGACAACCTGACTGCTAGATGCCCCCCATGCAGATATATTTCAGCTCAAGATAGTCATCGACGCCGTATTTGGAGCCCTCTCGACCTTGGCCAGATTGCTTGACACCACCGAATGGTGCGACCTCTGTAGAAATGAGCCCGGTGTTAACTCCGACCATTCCGTATTCGAGAGCTTCAGCCACCTTCCAAACGTTGCTGAGATCGTTTGCATAGAAGTAGGATGCGAGACCATAGATCGTGTCGTTGGCCTGCATGATCACATCATCCACGGTGTCAAATTTGAACAATGGCGCTACTGGTCCAAATGTCTCGTCACTGGCAATAAGCATCTCACGGGTTACGCCCGTGAGGACCGTAGGTTGAAAAAATGTGCCACCCAGCTCATGCTTGTTGCCGCCGGTAGCGACAGAAGCCCCCTTTGATTTCGCGTCGGCAATGTGCTCTTCGACCTTGGAAACAGCGTCATGGCTGATGAGAGGACCGGCTGTAACGCCATGGTCAAAACCGTCACCAACTTTGATGGCATTGACTGCTGCGACCAGTTTTTCGGCAAAGGCTTCATAGACACCGGCCTGGACGTAGATGCGGTTTGCGCAGACGCAGGTCTGTCCGTTGTTGCGATACTTGGAGATCATGGCGCCTTCGACCGCTGCATCGAGATCCGCGTCATCAAATACAATAAAGGGTGCGTTGCCGCCCAGCTCCATGGATGTTTTCATGACTTGATCAGCTGATTGCTTCATCAAGATCCGGCCGACCTCTGTGGAGCCAGTAAAGGTCAGTTTCCGAACTTTTTCGTTCTCGCAGAACTCTTTGCCAATATCAGAACTTGATTTTGAAGTAACGACGGAGAAGAGGCCTTTCGGCAGTCCCGATTCTTCCGCCAGTTTGGCCATGGCAAGAGCCGAGAGCGGAGTTTCTGCAGCAGGCTTGGCTACAAATGCACACCCGACCGCCAAGGCGGGACCGACCTTGCGAGCAATCATCGCGTTGGGGAAATTCCAAGGTGTAATCGAAGCGACAACGCCCACTGGTTGCTTCAAAACCATGATCCGCTTATCAGGCTGATGACCTGGAATTATGTCGCCGTAGATCCGCTTTGCTTCTTCGGCAAACCACTCGATGAAACTTGCGCCGTAAAGGACTTCACCTTTTGCCTCGGCCAGCGGTTTGCCCATTTCTGCGCAAAGGATTGCGCCGAGATCGTCCGCATTTGCGACCATCAGGTCAAACCATTTTCGCAAAACGCCTGCGCGTTCTTTGCCTGTTCTTTCGGCCCACTCTTTTTGCGCCTCAAAGGCGGCATCAATGGCAGCTCTAGCGCCACCCCGACCCATGTCCGGTAAACTTGTTATGGTATCGTCGGTTGAAGGGTTTTTAACATCAAAGAGGCTGCGACCCTCAGATTGAGCTTCCTTTGAGCTGATCCAATTGCCGCCGATATAGGCTGCGTCGATGAGCAGTTCTTTTCTGGTCAGTCGCTTCTCAAGAGTTTCAAAAAAGTCTGACATCAATTACTTCTTTCAACGTCTGAATATTGGTGAGACCGGAGAGGTTTCCCCGGTCTCAATGGTTTTTAGTGAATGGCAATCGGATTGATGATCATCTGAACTGCGCCGCGAAGACGGGCCGCACCCAGCACGAACATGAACTCCTTCACGCCATCTTTGACGAGTTCGCGTGTTTCCATGTTCTCGAGAATGTAGATCCCATTTTGGGGAATCAGGATTTGGTGAACCTTGAACACACCCTTATCACCCTCTTCAAAGGGCAGGGCCTCAACACCCCAAGTATCGGCGCCTACGGCAACAACACCGATTTCAGCGAGATATTCGGCACCGGTGATCCCGAGCCCCGGTTCGACCGAGACGTATCGTTTGTGGTCCGGGTTTTCGCCATCAAGCAGGTTCAACCAACCGGAATGGAACAGAACAACATCGCCCTGTCTGATTTCAACACCTTGAGCTTTTGCCGCTGCTTGAATGTCTTCCTTCGTGTAGGGAGTGCCCTCTTTGACGATATCCTGCCCGTAGAATTCAGACATGTTCAACACAACACCACGTGCTACCATTGGAGGTAGTTTTTCGATGCCAAGTTTGGTTAGGCCATCAGCTTTGGCGAAGTCTTTGTCTTTAAATCCGTTATAGTAGGTGTGTTTGATACCAATGTGGCCCAAGCCATCAATTTGTGGTCCAATGCCGAGCCAACCCATAAAGATATCATCGTTGTAGGTCATGTGGTTGTGGCCCAGACCTTCAGACTCAATTTGATTTGGTTGAAGGACGCTCACGCTCAATGAGCGGGGCGCAAAGGCTGGAGTTTTGGAATCGACCACGATGCCAAGATTATAAGTCTTGCCCGTCTTGATCAGTTTTGATGCAGCAAGAACGCTTTCTGGCGTAATGAGGTTTGCTGCGCCGATTTCATCTTCCGGCCCATATTTGGACTCGGTCCAGTCCTGTGCAAAAGCACTGGTCGCAAGAGCGCAGCAAAGCGCTGCTGTTGTTACGAGTTTTTTCATTTTAGGTCTTCCTCCCATAGGGATTGTGGTCTGGTGTTGATCTAGATTGGAACCAATGACCACGTGTTGGCCCAATCATCCAAGACATCAGAACGATGCTTCGTAGATCCGCGCTGCATCTTCCAACCCGACCTCCTTCGGGTTGTTAATCAGCAATCTCGTTTGATTCATCGCATCGCTCGCGAGTCTGGGTATGTCGGATTTGCTGATGCCTACATGCTGCAAACCAGCTTCAAGACCGAGTTCGACGTTCAACTTCCCAAGCCTTTCGATAAACTCCGCCGCTACGGTTTGGCTCGAACGATTGGTTTCTATTTCAGGAAAGACATGGGGCGCTAATTCAGAGTATTCAGCGCAGCACTCTGGTGCGTTGAAACGCATGACGGCTTCAAGAACGAGTGCGTTCGATAGTCCATGTGGTACGTGAAACAGGCTGCCTACGGGATAAGCAAAAGCATGCACGGCGGCGACTGGTGAATTGGCAAATGCCTGTCCTGCCAGCATTGAGCCGAGCAGCATATTAGAGCGTGCAGTCTTGTTTGACCCGTTAAATACAGCTTCGCGTATGTTTGCGCCCAGCAGATCGAGTGCCTGTTTTGCCAGCGTTTTCGAGATTGGATTGTTGTTGACGCTCCTTGAAGTGAACGCCTCAATGGCATGCACCATGGCATCAACACCGGTAGCCGCTGTGATATGTGGCGGCAGTCCGAGTGTGAGATCTGCATCAAGCAGAGCGATATCCGGCAGAATGATAGGAGAAACGACACCCTTTTTTTCTTCGGTTCCCGTGGTCAGAATCGACACAGCGGTTACTTCGGAACCCGTTCCAGCTGTAGTTGGAACAAGGATCAGTGGTAAACGTGTTCCCTTTGCCTGGTTGACCCCGTATATCTCATCAAGCGGTTGATCTGAGTTCGCCAGGAGCGCGATCATTTTTGCGACATCCATCGAGCTGCCGCCGCCAAATCCAATCACACAAGCGCAGTCATGCAATTTCGCAACGGCCACCGCATCTGTGACTGTTGACGCCTTTGGATCAGGCTCAATGCCATCAAAAAGGGTCACTTGAAAACCGCATTTCTTGAGGCTTGCAAGTGCAGCTTCCGCCAAGCCCAACTTGATGATACCGGGGTCTGTTACGAAGAGGACTTCTGAGTGTGTTGAAGCAAAGGGCAAGCTGTCGACGATTTCCCCCAGCCTTGCTGCTCCCCCGGATATTTGGCGAATAGATGGTGTCGTATTGAAGGCAAAATCAGCCATGACTATGCAGCCTCCACGTTGTTCATGAGGCTGATTTGGCCACGTTCAATTGAATAAACTTTGTCGACGACCTTCTCTGAATGGGTGTAGTCGGATTCAGAAATCAGCACAGTGAGTTTCTCGGACTTCAAATTGCCGATAACTTCCATCAGACGCGATGCCAAAGCAGGTGCTACGCCCTCGAAGGGTTCGTCCAAAAGGAGGAGGTTTGAGCCAGCAACGAGGGCGCGGGCCAAGGCAACAAGTTTCTGTTGCCCGCCACTCAATGTCAGAGCCTTGCGGTCTGAAAATCGCCCAATCTCTGGCATGAGTTCATAGACCCATTTCAGTCGCGACCGGTCCGGGTTTTTGGTCGCCCAGAGAGAAACCATGATGTTCTCTTCAACCGTGAAGTGCGGCACCAGTCGTCGATCTTCAGGCAAATATCCGATGCCGCGTGCCGCGCGTTCATGAGCTTTGGCAGAATGCAAATCCACATGGTCGAACCGGATACTACCTTGCTCAATCGGTGCAGCACCCATGATAGATCGCATCAAAGTGGTCTTACCTGCGCCGTTACGACCGATCAGACCACAGGTTGTGCCGGTTTCGATTTCCAGGCTCACATTGCGTAGGATGGGGACCCGCTGGATGGACAGGCTGATATTATCAATCGTCAGCATTACTTGGCTCCCTTATTAGGTTGCTTTGCGGTCGCAGTTTTTTTGGTTTTCTTGGGTTCGGCCGCGCTCCTGTGGAATTCACTACCGATGACAAACTCGCGTACCTTTGGATCTTCAAGCACTTCGGCTGTTGGCCCGTCGGCAAGGATGGTCCCCTCGTAGAAGGCCACACAGCGTGGTGAGAATGCCTCAACGATTTCCATGTCGTGTTCGATGAACAGAACTGCCGTCTGCGTAGATTTCAATGCGTCAATCAGGACACGCATGAAATCCATTTTCTCATCGGCACTCACACCACTGGTGGGTTCATCCAGAAAAAGAAGATCGGGCTCAGCGACTGTCGCCATGGCGATGTCGACAAGTTTGCGAACACCCTGGGGCAGGGTGGTGATTTCCTGATCCGCATACTGGTCGATCTTAAACCTTGCCAGCAACGCAAGTGCTTCGGCCTCTAGGGCAGGGTTGATTGCCGGTTTAAAAAGAACAGGAGTGGTCTGCTTAGCAATCGTCAGAGCAATCAGCATGTTTTCGATCACCGGCAGCTCGAGAAAGAGCTGCGGAATTTGGAATGATCGGCAGATACCAAGCTTCGTAATGTCGCGGGTTGGCAGTCCTGTTATGCTCTTGCCGCGATACAGGATTTCACCTGCGCTTGGCGTTAGATAACCCGTCACCATATTGACGAAGGTTGTCTTACCGGCCCCGTTGGAGCCGATTACACCAAGCACTTCTCCCGCGTCGATGGAGATGTTGACATCTTTGGCGGCATAAACGGCGCCAAAGGCCTTTTCCAGTTTTCGTGTTTCCAGAATTGTTGTCATGTCATTCACCTGCTGCCGGAGCAGATGCAGCCAGCTTTTCTTGTTTGGTTTTCTTTTTCCGGGTGAGGAGGGACCAAAGGCCTTTCGGCAGGAAGATGATGATCAACAGCATCACTGTTCCCAAAATCATCTGCCAAGTGTTGGGTGAGAACTCCACCGCGTAAACTCGAACGATTTCCAGTATGAATGTGCCGAGCAACGGTGCGGCGATATTGCCAATGCCGGAGAGGATTGAGACAAAAACAAACTGACCAGAAGTCGTCCAGTTGGTCATTTCCGGATCGACGTGACCAAGAGCAAGTGCCCACAACACGCCGCCAATGGCAGAAACAACTGCCGCCAGAATGTAGGTAATGTGGACTGCCTTGTGCGCAGACGTGCCTAGATACTCGACCCGCAATTCATTCTCACGGATCGCCTCATTAATATAACCGATTGGGCCTTTCAGGAATCGGTTTAGGGCGATTGCGCAGCCGATGACGACGATGCAGGTGATTGTATAAAGTGTCAGCCGTGCGGTTTCGCCTTCAGGAGCCCAGCCCAAATAGGTAGCAGTCGGTAAGTTAAAACCGTCAGTGCTGCCGAGTTCCTCGGTGCTGGAAAGCAGACCGAACAGGATCATCGAAACCGCAAGGCTCAGCATTGCATAGAAGATTTCCCGATATCGGCGTAGAAGAAATCCAAGTATCGTTGAGAGAACAAAAGCGGCCAGAATTCCGATTGCCAGGAGGACAAACAGATCTGAAACACCCAGGAATTTGGCCATCATCCCCGCGGCATAGCCACCAACGCAGAAGTATAGTCCCTGTCCAAAGGAAACGAGGCCAGCTCGCATCTGGATCATGACGCCAAGGGCGACGAGGCCGGTACCCATGGACACTTGAACATAGTTGACAATCCACTTTGGCAGTACGAATGCGATGCAGATCAGGATGGGAAGGGCAATGATTAGCCCTAGTTCGGTACGGTCGAGTGACTTGGTCATATTTTCCTGCTTTCTGCCAAAGCAAAGAGGCCATAGGGCTTCACCGCGAGTACGGCCGCCATGACGAGATAAATTGAGAAGAGCTCAGCGGGTGGATAGAGATGCACAGATGCTGCGCGTGCAAATCCCACGATAATGGCGCCCAGCATGGCTCCGCCGATGGAACCCATGCCGCCAATAACAATCACCGCAAAAGAGAGAACAATGATCTCCGCCCCTATTCCGGGGGACACAGAGATTTCCGGCGCAGTAATTGCGCCTCCAAGTGCTCCGAGCGTCGCACCAATCACAAAGGTAATGGTAAAGAAACGTGTAACATTGATACCCAGAGCACCGCTAATTTCGCGGTCTTCAATGACCACGAGAAGGAGTTTGCCAACCCGTGTGCGATTGAGACCCAGGAAGAGCACCAGACCCACAATCAGCGCTACGGCAATGATCAGGAATTTGTAAACGGTATAGGGGATACCGAAGACATCGATGGTGCCAAAATAAAATGCCGGTTGCCAGGCGACGTAGGATTCTGTTCCCCAAATGAGCTTCGTGACGTCTTCAAGAATGAGGAAGATGGCATAGGTGACGAGGACCATTAGAACCTCGTCCCGGCCGTACATGAATTTCAGAATGCCGCGTTCGACGATGAGTCCCGAGACAACACCGGCTGCCAGTGCCGCTAACGGGATGATCAGAAAGGTGAGGGCGGTTGTGCTACCGGTGGCGGTATAGAGACCAATGGCCCAGGCCGACGAATAGGCACCCAGTGCATAAAAGCCGCCATGGGCGATGTTGAGGATCCGCATCACGCCGTAGATCAACGTGAGCCCCACTGATGATAGAAACAACCATGCGGCAAAGCCAAGGCCATCTACTGCTATCGCAATTGCGGTCAGCATCATTCACTCCAAATCTTAGTTCGGTTAGGTTCTCCTTCGCTTGCATGTGAGCAGGGGGAGAAAGACCGGACCTCAGATTCAGAAATTGCGCATCTGGAGTCCGGCAAGTTTATGGGGACGGTGATAATTGGATTCCCAATCACACCGTCCGCACTTGGGAGAGTTTAAATCTACTCGCAACTGGCTCCCTGGAAGCCACCATTGATCCAATCAATGGAGTTGACGCCTGCAGGTGGGTTGACGCATTCGGCCTTAAAGCGAACAACATCGACAAGGGTCGCTTTGCCAGCGTCTTTGTCATATTTGTAGGTTCCGTATGCCGTGTCCTGAATAGCCTGGTGACCATTGGCAAGTGCCATGGAGACTTTGCCACTTGGACCTTCCCACTCAAGACCTTTCAAGGCGCCGATGACGGCATCCTGATCGGTGCTACCGGCTTTGTCCGCCGCAGTTTTCACACCCAGAAGAGCCTGAGCCATCTTGTAAGACGGATAGGTTGGCAAGGTTCCGAAGCGGTCAAAATATGCCTTACGGAACCATGTGTTCAGTGCAGATTCTGGAGCAAGATCACCGTGTGGTCCGCGAGCACCAAGAATAGTGCCATCCGGCATCTGAGCGCCAAGACGGTGCATTGCTGTTTCACCCGTGGTTAGAACAACTTTGGAGCGTTCGAATACGCCGCGAGCGGAGCCCTGAATGATAAAGGCTTCCATGTCGCCACCCCAGAAGCTGGAATGAACCACATCAGGTTTTGAGGTCAACAATGCAGAAATTTCTGCGCCGTACTGACCTGCATAGATTTTCGGGAACTGTTCAGTCGCAACGGCAGAGCCTTTGTTGATTTGTGCGATTGAAGCGGAAAAGTCGCGCCAGGAGTCCTGACCCCATGCATAATTCTGGTTGATACCGGCTACATTTTGAGCTGATGCTCCGGTCTGGGCGAGATAGCGGGCAGCAGCGACATTGTCCATCGTGGCGTGGCCGCCTGTACGGAAAGTGTATTTTGGATCCGTAACGATTTCCTCAAAGATTTGCGGTGTGCCGCAATCGAACAGAATTGTCAGTTTTTGGGCTTTTTCAGCTTCTGGTGCGATTGCCTTACAGCTGCCAGAAGAGATATAGCCAACAACCATGTCGACGCCGTCTTTTTCAACGAGCTTGAGATAGTCGGCATTTTTCTGTTTTGAGTTTTCGTCAACGAAAATCGGATCGATCATCGCTCCACCGACGCCTGCTGTGTTGTACGGAGCAGGAATGGAGCCAGCATTGATCGATTGGATCATCAGTTCTGCGGCATTGCGTGCAGGAACCCCAAATGGGCCAGCTGCGCCTCCGGAAAGAAAGGTAACGAAGCCAACTTTAACCTTTTTGTCTTCAGCGTTCGCGTCAGTAGGAAGGGCCAATGTGCCCATAATGCCGATAGCAGCCGCCGCGAATAGCGAAGTCGTGTTTTTGAAAATGGCGTCCATTTTAGCGCCGGTGCGAGGTGATTTCCTCATGATATTCCTCCAAGTTCTATCCAAATCGGGATAGAAGTCCGCAGGTTCGCGCACCCTTAGTTCTCCCAGGGTTCTTTTGCGTCAAACGAAACGAAGTCCTCCCACGCGCCTTGTGAGACACGTGGGAGGACCGTAGAAAAACAGGCAATTGCCTACAATTTGGGCTGCCATGATTTTTGAGCGGTTATCGCTCATCCAGGCTCTTTGGCGAGCGCCTAGCGCTCATAGGCCATATTTTTGCTCTATTTCTGAATCTCAAGCTTTGGCCAGTTCGCTGGCGGTTGGTAAATTGACCATTCGCCAAGTTGAACGGTCGCCGGTGGAAAGCTGTTATCGAACACGGTTTTTCCTATCGCTTGCACCTGCAGCATTTGGTGGCTGGACGCATCCATATGCGACCGAAAGCCTTCAGGGTCTTCGGGCAGTTTGATGATGAGGGTCTCCAGCGATCTTCTGATGGCTTCTTTGTCATCGATACCACCAGCACCTTTTACTGCTTCGGCAATGGCAAGTATGCCTGAATAGGCACCTTGTGCCGCGTAGCTTGGATAGCGGCCGGCCTCTTCATGGAATCGTTCAACGAAGGTTTTGTTCTTTTCAGTTGGGGGCCAATTCACATGATGACGGGCTGATAAAACCAGTCCAAGGGGCATATCATTTCCGAGTTCGGCAAGGATCTCGTAGTTGCCACCAGCGTCGAAGTTCATGAATTGGGAGTTCTCAAATAAGCCAACTTGTTTGGCTTGTTTTACGAAGGTCACAAGATCGAGACCCCAATGGCCGTTGATGATGATGTCGGCATCGCTTTTGACCAGTTCGCGGACATAGGAAGTGTAGTCGGTTTCAAAGAGACGCGGCCAATACTCCCCGACAATCGTGTAGCTCGTACCCTGCTCATCCAGAAAAGCTCTCAGATCGTCCCACGCCTGATAACCATATTCATAGTCCGGACCAATGAAGGCGACCTTCAAGGGTTTGTCCTTAACTGAATAATTTTCTTGAATATATTTGGCGCCGGCCAACATCGATAACCGTGTACCGTTGCTAACCCTGAAATAGTGCGGATGCCATGCTTCTGCGATCAGGCTAGGGGAGGCATGATCTGTCCCTATAAAGAACACTTCATGGTTGGCGGCTGTATCGGATACGGTGCGGGCGATATTCGAACTGACCACCCCACAAAGGAAATCGACATTGTCTTCTTCAATGAATTTTCGTGCGATCTGTTGAGATCTTAGGGCTTTGGAACGCGTATCCTCGATCAGTACCTCTATGTGAGGGTAGTCCGCCGGTTGAAGAGAACTGATGTGATCGAGGGCCATTTTAATCGCGACAGAACTGTCACGCCCATATAGCCCACCGGGGCCCGTCAAGGGGTATAGACAACCAACCTTCACGGGTCGTTCCTGGGCATAAAGAGGGGTACTTGGAAAGAGTGCTAATGCGAAAAGACCAAAACCGAAAAAACGTCCAATAGTAATCATGACAAGCCAAGCCTTTGCATTTTGCGTTTCAGGGCATGGCGGGAAATACCGAGGCGGTCCGCTGCAAGTCCCTTCTTGCCACGCGATTTTATCAGCGCGTCCTGGACAAGATTGCGCTCGACACCCTCAATGGACTCCTCAATTGAGATAGGTTCCTTGGGTTCAACACTTCTGATTTCAGCTGGGAGGAGATCGACCGAAATCGATTGCGTAGGGTAGAGGATCGTCAAACGTTCGACCAGATTCTTCAGTTCTCGAACATTGCCGGGCCAATCATAGGAGCGGAAGAACTCCCGGGTTGATTTGGTGAAGCCTATTGGCAGCACACCAGCTTCGTCCCCAAAGCGTTTTGCAAAATGATGCGCCAGCAGATCGATGTCTTTCTCGCGTTCTCGCAAAGGGGCAATTTCGATCGGCATGATGTTCAATCGGAAGAAGAGATCCTGTCGGAAGCTTCCTTCCTGGACGGCCCCTTCCAGATTCTTGTTAGTGGCCGCAATGACGCGGACGTCGGCATTGAATTCTCGTGTTATGCCGAGAGGACGATAGGCCCGGGTTTCCAAAAAGGTCAAAAGCTTGGCCTGAACCGGGAGTGGCATCTCTCCGATCTCATCCAGGAACAAGGTTCCGCCATTGGCAATTTCAACAAGTCCCCTGCGCTTGGTGACAAGCCCAGGCAGTGCCCCCCGTTCCGCACCAAAGAGTTCCGCTTCAATCTGTCTTTCGGGCAATGTCGCACAATTGATTTCCACGAATGGACAGTCTTTGCCGCTGCATCGCGCATGCATTTGGCGCGCAATGATTGCCTTGCCGGCACCAGTTTCACCACAAAGCAAGAGTGTCCTCACATTGCTGTTGGCGACACGGTCCATTTTTTCTTTCAAAGCCAGGATCGGTCCACTTGTACCGATGAACGTCGCGTCATGGGCAGAACGTTCGCGCAGGTACTGAACTTCTGACTGCAACCTGCGTTGACTGTCGGTCTGCTTGATCAACAAGATCAGCTCATCCACATCGAATGGCTTGGACAGGTAGTCCACAGCGCCCATTTTCATGGCGGTGACGGCATCATGGGTATCGTCAAAGGCCGACATCATAATCACCGGGATGTCCGGCATCTCGGTATTGAACCATTCCAGAACATCCAAGCCCGTCATCCCGGGCATGCGTACGTCCAGGAGTACAATGTCGGGGCTCTCTCGTTCGGCGATCTTGCAACCGGTATGACCGTTATGGGCTTCCAAACAGTCCATACCAGCCTGACGGAGGGTAAAAGCCAGAGACCGGGTCAGGTTCATTTCGTCATCGATGATCAAAATCGTTGCTGTTTTCATGATGGCTGTTCCGATGTCGGACCAAAGACCGGAAAGCGCATTGAGACGGTCGTGCCCTGACCAAGCTCACTTTCAATAATCATTGAGCCACCATTGGCTTCGACGAGTTGATTGGTCACAGACAGCCCGAGGCCGGATCCATCCGTCCGGGTCGTATAAAATGGTCTGAGAATTTTTGATTTTGTATCTTCGTCGAGTCCAATGCCATCGTCTGAAACGATGATCTGGGCGTCTCCATTATCGCGAAATGCCTGCAGCGTGAGATGACCTCCATCTGGCATGGCTTCGATCGCATTCAGCGCAAGATTGAGCAAGATTTGGCGCAAGTGGGTCTGGTCTATTTCGATCTCAAGACTCGAGTCACCAGAAAGATTGATGATGATCCCTTTTTCATGCGCAGCTGTTGCAGTTAGAGTTCTGATCGTCCGGAAGACATCTCGGATCAGGACCATCTCCTTTACCGGCGCGCTCGGTTTGGCGTATTTAAGGAACTCACCAATTGTCTTATCGACCCGGGTGATTTCAGAAGAGATCACTTCATACATTTCATGCCGCTCGGGATCTGTTTCTCCACGATGTAGACCATGGATGGTCGTTGAGACCGTTGCGAGTGGATTGCGGATTTCGTGCGCGATGCCGGCGGCCATATTGCCAAGGGCAGCGCGGCGCTCAACTTCAACTCTGGATCTGATGAGGCTTTCGAGCTGTTCGCGCATTCGATTATACGATCGCGCCAACATGCCAAGTTCGCCGGGTCCGTCTTCGGACACTGGAACCGCGAAATTGCCATTTGCGATGGCCTTGGCTCCCTCGTTCAGTGGAACAAGATATCGCGAGAGGCGTTCCGACATTTTAAAAAACAGAAAAACCAGACCGAAGGCCGAAAGCGCAGCAACCACCATCAGGATGTATCGTATCCGAACGCGCGGTTCCTGTAGATTGCCTTTCCCCTCTACAAGATGAATACGCCAACCGGGGAAAAACTGCCGCGATTGCGCTAGAACCGAACCTTCTTTCACGTCCGTTCCGACGACTGACAGATGAACGCGGTCAAATACGACAATCTGCGGCTCATATACATCCGGCTCTATTAGAGATGCTGCCTTTTCGGTGAGTGAGGAAAGACGCATCCGTAGTGATACGACACCAATCTTCTCTTGCTTGAGATAGACCGGCATGCGCACCAGAAACCATCCAGGTCGGCCATGTGTTGGGAGTACCGGTCCCAATACTTCAACACGCTCATGTTGAACCTGCGGAAGCGTATTGTAGTTGGCCGGTTTTGATCGTGTTCGCGTGGCGGGTATGGTTTTGAGTACTTCACCATTCACATTGGCAAGTTCGATCGCATAGATGTCGGGACTTTCGGTTTCCAACAGTAGAAAGTCCGACAAGAGGTCCGACATCCCGTGCTCTGGCCCCTTGTTGAAAAAATCTGTGGTGGCAGGGAGATCAACGATGTTTTCAAGGCGATTGACTTGCACCGCCATGAAGTTGCTCATCTTAGCGGCAACAGCTTCAAGATTGCTGTTGACGCGATTGGTGATGAGATTGTCGAGAAGGTTTGCACTGTAGCGATCGTATAGGGCTGCCATTATGACGAGCGGAATTAGTGCGGCAACGAGTGCACCCCACAGGTATCGTCTGGCCAAATTAAGCCTGTTGAATTCAAAGCGCATGGTGGCGTTAGCCTCCTCCCTGCGCCAAATCTAACAAATGTGCGTTGGAGCGCAAACCGCCCATAGCTGAAAATATGCGCGGTTTCCGCTCACGAACATGTGCAGTTTTTCGATCACCAGATGGCAACATACTGAAATTCCAGGAGTTTACCAATATCGATCTTGGCTGCAGAGACCCTGAAAAATTGATGGCTAGAGCCCAAGCCCAAAAAGAGTGCCTGACGAAAAGTAGCCGTTGGATATTAGCGCGGCATATGGCCGGATCGATCTCTCTCGAAACGCAAATCAAAGCTGAAGCTACGAAGTTGATTGGTGTCGAACCGCCTCTCCAAACGCTTCAAAAAGTTTGCGGGACGTGCTGTCGGTTTCCGACCAATATTCTGGATGCCACTGAACACCGATTGCAAAATTCTTTGCATCCAACACCGAAACTGCTTCTACTGTCCCGTCTGCTGCCTCTGCCTCGATTTGGAGTCGGGGGGATACAGTTTCGATCGCTTGACCGTGTAGAGAGTTGGTCTTGAAAGTTGGACCCAGGATTTGCTCGATACATCCGCCGCGCGTCGCGGTCACATCCTGGTCGATCGCAAATTGAGTATCGCGGTCCATGACGTCTGCTGCTCTGTGGTCGAGGTGGCCAGGCTCCTCGTGAACGTTTGGACGCAATGATCCCCCAAGAGCGACATTCAACTCCTGAATGCCACGGCAGATTGCCAGAAGCGGAACGCCCTTTTCGATTGTCGCCTTAATGAGCGGCAAGGACGTTGCGTCTCGACGCAAATCATACGGCTCATAGCGCGCGCGCGGTTCCTGCCCAAAGTAAGATGGATGAACGTTGGCTTTGGAGCCCGTCATCATTACGCCGTCGACGCGACTGAGCAAGGATTCGACATCCACAAACTCCCCAAGAGCTGGAATAAACACAGGTAGTACGTTTGCAACCTTTGAAAGAGCCGTCATGTACTGATCCGGGACGCAGTGCCAGTCCTCGTTGTCGAATTCACGGGTGTCAGCCACTACGGCTACGATAGGTTGCATTGTGGTGTCTTTCATTGGCTTACAGCCGGACGGTCACCTGTCGCTACGGTGAGGTTGATGTCTTTGAGGGCGTGAAACGCTCCGTACCATTTGTTCATGCCAGTGATCTTGATCGCTGATTCAACGGAGTTTTGGGGTATTTCTGTTCCCGATATTGGCGTGAGATTGGAGATCATGTCCGTGCAATCCTTTCGTTACTTGTGATCTCTGCGAAGGGAGTTCTCGAGGTGGAGCGAATAGCGGGCCATGGCGTAGCAAACGACAAAGAACAGAAGCCCAATAAAGATGAAGAGCTCCCAGTAAACACCGTTCCATTCCGGTGTGGCCTGGATTGCTCTGGCGACACCAATTGGGTCAAGCAGTCCTATAAAGACAACCAGCGTTGTATCCTTGAAGAGTCCGATGAACTCATTCACGATTCCGGGTATCGATATCTTCAGAGCTTGCGGCAAAACAATCAGCCGTGTGGATTGCCAATAACTCAGACCCAGACTGTCAGCACCTTCGTATTGGCCTTTCGGCAGGGCCGCCAATCCACCACGGATCACTTCGGCGATATAGGCCGCAGCAAACAGGGTGACCATTATGATAACGCGGAGCGTCAGATCGAAGCTGGTTCCGGGTGGCAGAAAATAGTTCAGAAGCAGTTGTGCTGTGAAGAGCCACACAATGAGTGGGACGCCCCGTATGACCTCGATGAAAATGATTGCCGACCACTTGATAAGTGGCAGGTTTGACTGCCGGGCAAGCGCCAACAAGATCCCCAATGGCAGCGAGAGAACGATAGCTGAAAGACCTATCGTTGCTCCGAGCATGAAGCCCCCAAATTCGCGTGAGGCAACTTTTTGAATGCTAATCGGAAAACTGTCCTGGGCAAAACCAACAAGCGGCTGGAACCCGAATAGGAAGAAGAAGGCCATGGAGGCAAGAGCGCAGACGGCCGCAATCGAAGGCGCAATATGTTTTTCAAGGCCACGCAAGACGGCATAGCCGATGCAAACCCCTAGAGTGATGGACAGAGGTAGCCAGAGTGTCCCTCCCCAAAGCAGCCAGAAACACCCCAAAGGTGCAAGAGCGGAAAACACCAGGAGGGAGCGTGGGAGCGAAAAGAACAGGATTGGGGCGATACCCCCGATAAAAAGAAGCATTGCCAGGATCGGCCGCCAATATAGGTCAGGCGGATAGAAACCGAAGAGCAGTTGATGCCAACGGTCGGTTATGACGGCGAAGCAGGCGCCATCGGTTGGACCGAGACCGGCATCAGCCAATATGGCACGGCAATCAGCAAGGGAAGACGCTTGCCAAATCCCGTTTTTCAGCCATGGCCACAGGCCGATGGCAAAATGAATGGCTGCATATGCGACAATCGCCGTTAGGATAATGTTGAGCCAGCTCGACAGCAGATTCTTGCGAACCCAAAGGACGACGCCTTTTTCTCGCGTTGGAGGAACTTTGGAATCCAAAAGTTTGGTTCTAACGAATGAGATATTTTTTGACGTTCGGGGCATCTCAACGCTCCTTCAACTGCATGGAACGATTGTAGAAATTGATCGCGCCAGAGATCAGGAACGAGAGGATCAAATAGAAAATCCCAAGCAGCAGCATGCCTTCCAATTCGCGGCCTGTCTGATTGATCGTGATGCCGCCAAGGGTGGCCCGGGCATCCATGTAACCGACCGCCAATGCGAGCGATGAATTCTTCGCAAGGCTGAGATAATTTGAGATCAACGGCGGGATAATGACGCGCATCGCTTGTGGAAGGATTACAAGACGCATCACCTTGTTGGGTCGCAGTCCAAGAGCCAGCGCTGCCTCACGCTGACCTGTGCTGACTGACAGAATGCCACCCCGAACGATTTCAGCGATGAAGGCGGCTGTGTAGAGTGACAGCGCAAGCCAAAGCGCCAATAATGACTTTCGCACGAAGGTGCCTTCGGTGAAATTGAACCCTTTCAAGTAAGGTTGGACAATGGTCGCACCCAGAAAATAGAGCACAAGCCCTGTGGGCACGACAATCAACAGCGCTTGCCAAGGCCAGATGGTGGGGCGACGACCGGTCCTTTGTTGAACGCGTGCTGCATGCCGGCGCAGTAGAATGACCACCCCAACACTTAGGACCATGACGGCGAGAATGAGCGCCCAGTCCGTCGGACCTGAAGCGACAGCACTGACTCCGTCCCGAGGAACGACGGTCTCGTTTCCGCTTATGGAATTGGTGAATGCAACGCGGGGAACATACGCGCCTCGTGCCGTGATGGCGACAGAATCAAAAAGCTGCATTGATGCGGTTGCAGTTTCACCGCGAAAGTCCCGAGGCTGCGGCAGCGCTTCGGACAAGATAGCAAAGATAAAAACGATCCAAAGAAGGAGCGGAACACTTCGGAACGCTTCGACGTAGACAGCGGCAAGGCGGTTGATGACCCAATTGTCAGACAGACGCAGGACGCCGACGAAAACACCAATAATTGTGGCGGCAATACAGCCCAGGAAGGATACAAGAAGCGTGTTCAGTATCCCGACCAACGCCGCCCGGCCATGGGACATTCGATTGTCGTACGCAATAAGCTTCTGATTGATGTCATAGCCCGCTGGCGCGTTCAAAAACGCCAGGTTGAAGTCTTTCCCAAGTGCATTGAGATTGCCAACAATGTTCGCACCAAGCCACCAAAACGCCGCGACAATAGTAATCGCCGCGATGACCTGAACCGTTTTGGCGCGGTATCTCGTGTCATAGACGAGTTGGCCGATGTGAAATGATCGCCTAGGTGATGTGGGTATGAACCCCATATGCACGTGCCCCGCCGCGAAGGTGTTTAGCGCTGTTTCGCGCGCAATATTCAGATGTCGAGATGGTCAAAAGCATGGGCCCGGCGACGCCGGACCCATGCAGCAATTGCGGTCCTACCGGAAGGGAGGACTATACAGCAGGCCGCCTTCGGTCCACAAAGCGTTCACGCCGCGCTCCAGGCCGATTGGAGTGTTCACGCCAACATGGCGCTCAAAGATTTCTCCATAGTTGCCTACGGATGTTATGATGGTCTTCGCCCAGTCGGTTTCCAACCCAATCATCGCACCCAGGTCACCTTCGGTGCCAAGCAAGCGGTTGATCTCGGCGTTTTCATTCAAACTGCCCGCGAGTTCTTCAGCATTCTTGGAAGTCACACCAAGCTCCTCGGCAGATATCAAAGCGTTAAGTGACCATCGAACGATGTCTTCCCATTCGCTGTCACCGTGACGTACTGCCGGCCCAAGCGGCTCTTTCGAGATGATTTCAGGCAGAACTACATAGTCATCGGGCTTAGGAAATGTCGCGCGGTTCGCAGCAAGTCCTGAAGCGTCACCTGTGAAGACATCACACGATCCAGACAAGAATTGCTGTTGCGCTTCAGCGCCAGTTTCAATTGGCACTGGCTCATAAGACATGCCCTTGCCTCGGAAATAGTCCGCGACGTTTAGCTCAGTTGTCGTTCCCGTGTTGACGCAGATCGTTGTGCCATCAAGCTCCAATGCAGAGCTGACACCGAGTGCTTTTGGCACCATAAATCCCTGGCCATCATAGAAGTTGATCCCAACGAACTCATTTTTAAGGTCCGTATCGCGGGAGAATGTCCAGGTCGTCGTGCGCGCGAGCATGTCGATCTCGCCAGATGCCAAGGCCGTAAAGCGTGTCGAACCGGTGACCGGGATATATTCAACTTTTTCTGAATCGCCAAAAATGGCAGCTGCTACTGCGCGACAAATATCGACATCAAGGCCTTGCCATTGTCCGTCAGAATTTGGCGCGGCAAAGCCAGCCAGGCCTTCGTGAATGCCGCACTTTAATTGTCCAGCTTCCTTAACTTCATCCAAGGTCGCAGCGGACACGGAAGTTGCGGCGAGTGCAAGCGGTGCAGCAGCAAGAAGCAGATGCGCCGCGCGGGTGATAATTTTCATGATAGTCTCCCTGTTGATTATACGAGACCATCGGATAGTGTTGACTAAACCGGTTCTTCCTGAGAAATGCTATAAACTTCCAGAATTTGCCAATATGTGCATTTGAAGTAGCATGTTGGTCGAAAGCATAGGAGTTGGGCACGGTGAAAGAAGGACTGTTGGACGCTGATTGGTCAGAACTAGACCATCCTGAATTTGTCGATTGGGATCTGCCGTCTCAGGAACTGGGGCTCGCGCTACAACGTCGCCAGCCAACTTCATCGCCTGAACCGGCGCATTTTCATCCGTCTATCGAGATCAACTTTTTGATGGGTTGCGACATGACGTATTCGTTCTCGGGCAAGGAAGTCGAGGTTATGCGGGGGCGGTTTTGTGTGTTTTGGGCGGCACATCCTCATCGCAAGATGAGTGTTCGCGATAGGGGCGAAATGACCAACATATACGTGTCGCTTTCAGAGTTCCTTCAATGGTCTCTACCGACGAATTTCGTCAACGCGCTTCTGAGTGGATCTGTCTTGTCGACGAGGGATGAGATCGAAGGCGACACAGCACTTGCCAAGCGTTTGGCCAATGAGGTGGAGAAGACAGACGTTCAATGGCAACGCCTTCATTCTCAAGAAGTTCAGGCTCGGCTATCGAGGATGGCTGTGGAAGGCTGGGCGACACTTCACGCGCCTGCGGTTGTAGCGGAATCGCGTGTCATTGGAGGCAAAGCAATCCAGCATTTTGAGAAGATGTTGCGATTTGTGGCCGTCAACTTTGCAAGCAGGATCACTGTTGCCGATATTGCCGGGTCCGCAGGCGTGTCGCAAAGCCATGCTGTTTCACTATTCGGAAAAATGCTCGGCCGGACGATTATGGAGCACATTCGTGACATGCGTATCGTTCATGCAAAAATGCTGCTCGTTGAAACCGAACACAAAATACTCACCATAGCGATGGATTGTGGCTTCGGCTCGTTATCTTCATTCTACCAGTCTTTCCAAGACCATGTGGGTGTATCGCCAGCTGTTTTCCGCAAGAATCCAAGTGCAAGCTTTACGCACTGATCTTTGGGCGGCCGACTGACGCGCGCTCAATCAACTCAACTGGAACCCTAACGATTGGCGGCAGGGGCTTTTTCTTCAACAAGGCAAGCATTGCGCGCACCCCCTGACGTCCAAATGTGTGAGCGTCCTGCTTGATCGTTGTGAGCGGTGGATCAAGCATCTCGGCAAAACTCATGTCATCAAAGCCGATGAGTGAGAGCTCTCCTGGCACGCTAATTCCAAGACGACGTGCACCTTTCATGATACCGACTGCCAAATTGTCTGCACCGGCAAATATGGCGGTGGGCCTCACGTTTGCTGATATCAGCTTTTCAATTGCCCCAACGCCAAAAGCTTCGCTGTACTCGCCGCAAACGACCATATCCGGATCGATTTCAATTCCATCCTTACCTAAACGCTCAATGAACCCTTTGAGACGTTCTTCGACACTGATCATGCCGCGAGGACCAGATACGAAGGCAACTTGGGTATGTCCGTGTTTAAGGAGATGCTCAGCCGCGAACGCGCCTCCCTCCCAATTTTCAGCAAATATCTTGGGCGCATCTACCCCGGACACATCCTCATCTAAAAGAACAACACGGCCCGACTGCCCAATCTGTGTCGCAATTTCATTGGCCTCAATGTGGTTGGTCAGCATGATGAGGCCGTCGATTTGACGCGTTTCAACATAGCGAAGAATCTCGAGCTCTTTTTCTACACTGTTCCTGGAATTGAAGATGGCCAGCTGGAAACCTGCGCGGGCCGCCTCAGCTTCGGCCGCGCTGGCAATGGCCGCGAAGAAGGGGTACTCGATATCCGTCGTCATCAACCCAAGTGTCTCACTGGACCCGGACGCCAAGCGCCGCGCCATCACGTTGGGAACGTAGCCAAGCTTCTCAATAGCGTCATCGATCCGTTTTTTTGTCGCTGGTCTCAGATCGATTTGCCCATTCAGGTAACGCGAAACCGTGGCAATCGCAGCACCTGACTCTTTTGCAACATCGCGAATTCCGACCATGTCATATCCTTCTTAGCCATAGCGTTTAGAGTTCTGCACTATTTACTTGCTGAGTAAACCGGTTTAGTCACCCAAGTAAACTAAACCGGTTTAGCGAACTGAAAGGCCAACAACGCCAATGTCCAAGCAGCACACTGACTATGTCGCACATCGCACCAACGAAAATCTCGAGATTGATGGCGACCTCACCAAGCCAGTTTGGCAAAAAGCACAGAAATCCAAGAGATTTGTCGATATGGCGACCGGCCATCCCGGATTTTACGACACACGTATGGCCTGTACGTGGAATTCCGAAAACTTGTACATCGCTTTTTGGGTTGAAGAGCCATACGTACAGGCACAGCTCGCCGAACGCGACGACATTATTTTCCGGGAGAATGATGTCGAAATATTCATCGATGGCGGAGATTGCTACTACGAACTAGAGCTCAATGCTCTCGGCACCATCTACGAGATGATGTTCATTTGGCGCGACGCTTATCAGAAGAAAGGTCGCTTTGACGTCCCCGAGTTCGATGTCATCGAGAACAATGCCTATTCGTTTGGCGGAGACTTTGACCGGCAACCCGAGTCATTCTGGGATGGCACGCATCCTCGAGGAACCAGGTGGGCATTTCGGAATTGGGACATGCCGGGATTGCAGGTCGGTGTTCAAGTTCAAGGCAAGATCAATGACAGCACTCATGTTGACGAGGGATGGACGGCGGAAATCGCAATTCCCTGGAAGAGCATGAAGTGGCTGAGCGAAGGTCGGCCTCTGCCACCTCAGGATGGAGATACATGGAAGATTTTCTTCGGCCGCTTTCAAAAGCTCTTGAATGCAGGTGAAGAGGTTAGCCCACACCCCGCTTGGGTTCTGAAGCCGCACGGAAAATATGACACTCATCAACCGGAGCAGTTTCCGAACATACAGTTTACCGACACCTTGCTCGATGAATAAATTGTGGCGACGTATGCACACTGAATTTCTTCTAATATTCGGATGGAGCTTAATTGAGAGCTGATTTGCAAAAGAGGCTCTTCCCGCAGCATCGCACTGGATTGAATCCATAGCCGTCGTTAGCTCTAGGTAGCTTCATGTTTCAAAAGCCTGAAGCCCGGACCCATGTGAATTCTTTGGCAATGGCTGCTACCATGGGGAAGGGCTATGCTTTGTATGTTGTCAAAGCCAGATAGAACGCAACCCGCTACATATGTGTGTCGCATAATATACCTTATGGAACTTTTCGCGTTTTAAATCAATAACTTAAAATACGGCTTCGAGTTCCTTAAATTGTATCAGTAGTAATTCCCCGATCGGATTTCCTAATGGCCACATAAATATCTAGACGATGAGTCCGCTCCAACCAGTTGAATTGGTATTTCGCATACTGTCCGGCGGCACGGGTTGATAAAAAAGCTCCACGACACTTCTCCCACGTACTAGGAACGCGACCTCAACATCACCTTCAGCTCTCACCAGCAAATGCTCTGCCAAGACTGAACCGCCTTTCGAAATGAAAAAGTTCTTTGCCTCTCGGACGTCGCCACAACCAATTGTCCTAGCCCCCTAAAACTGTGCCACTACATTGGTTACGATAGGGGGACATTGAATGGCACGGAAACGGCATTCGGACGAAGACATTTTGAAGCTGCTGCGTGAGATAGAGCTGAAGCTGTCAGGTGGCAGCGATGTTGCATCAGCCTGTCGCGGCGTCGGCATCAGTGACGCAACTTACTACAATTGGCGCAGGCGGTTCGGCGGCATGGGACGATCACAGCTGTCCGAAATGAAGAGCCTTGAGAAAGAGAACGTTCGCCTGAAGAAGATCGTGGCCGAGCTTGAACTGGACAAGCTGATCCTCAAGGAAAGCCTGAACCACCTAAAGCCCAGGGCCTGACCACCCAGGAGCTCCGTCAGGCCGTCATTCACACCCGCCAGAAGCTCGCGACGTCGGAGCGTCGGACATGCCGAGTGGTCGGTTTGGCGCGGAGCTCCCTGCAATACCGACCTACCCAGAAAGACGATGATGCGCTGCGGTTAGCCTTGATCCGGCTCGCCAAACAGTATGGACGTTACGGCTACCGGAAGGTGACGGAGCTGCTGGGCGTTGAGGGATGGACGGTCAATCACAAGAAAGTCGAGCGGCTTTGGCGGGAGGAAGGATTGCAGCTTCCACAGCGACACAAGAAACGACGACGGCTCTATCACAAGGACAGCTCGATCATCCGCTTGCGGCCCACGCATCCGAACCATGTTTGGGCAATCGACTTCGTGCACGACAAGCTCAGCAATGGGCGCAGCTACAAGATGCTGACCGTTCTGGACGAGTACACCCGGCAAGCTCTTGCCGTCACGGTTGGTCCCAGAATGACCGCCGAAGACGTCTTGGAGGTGCTCTACCCGCTGCTCCTGCGTCATGGCACTCCAGAGTACATCCGGTCCGACAATGGGCCCGAGTTCGTCGCTGTGGCGATGCAGGACTGGTTGGTTAAGGTCGGCATCAAGCCGATCCGCATCTATCCCGGATCACCCTGGGAGAACGGATACAACGAAAGATTCAATGGAACTCTGCGCAGGGAGGTTCTCAATGCCGAGTGGTTCACGACAACAAAGCAGGCTCAGATCGTCATCAATCACTGGCTCAGGCAATACAATCACACGCGCCCGCATCAGGCGCTCAATATGCAACCTCCGGTCCCCGAAACTCTAATCAGAAATGGCCCAGAACCTGGGGGCTAGACAATCCGGCGGTGTTGGTGAGGAGATGGCGAACTGGATCGTGGAAGGCAGACCTTCTATGGATCTTTCAGAAGTCGACGTCCAAAGAGCAATGCCGTTTGAGAGCAATTTGCGGTACCTGAGCGAGCGCGTGTCGGAAGGTGGCGGAGCGCTATTCGATATTTTCTGGCCATTCTATCAACCGGAAACCGCCCGCAACGTTCGCCGTTCTCCTCTGCACGACCGGCTTAGGGATGCTCACGCTCAATTTGATTTCAGATCTGGATGGGAAGATGCGGGTTGGTTTGCCAATGAAGAGATCAAACCAATCGATTTCCGCTCATTCAGCAAGGAACCCTGGTTCGACGCGTTGAGGGAAGAACATCTCTCTGCCTGGAACGGCGGAGGCGTTTCAGATCTCAGCAACAATGCGAAGTTTTATGTGCAAGGTGCCGGCGCAGCGGCGGCGCTCCAAAAACTCTGTGCGATTGATCTGCCGGAAACAGATGAACAGGGCGTGTTCACGCCAGTGCTCGATGACAATGGGTTTGTTCTCTTCTGCGTTGATGTGTGCCGGATCAATGCGACTTGTTTTTTGATCTTGGCCGATCCCGCACAGCAGACAAGACTTGCAAGCCTGCTGCAGTCGTTGTGCGATGAGCACGATGATTGTGTGTCTACGGACATGACCTCGGCCTTTGCGATCATGAGACTGTTTGGGGACGATTGTTCAGACATCCTTAGCCACACCTGCGGGGTGAACGGCGCGGCATTTGCTTATCGGCATGGCGATTTCAGATCGGTAGATCTGGCCTATGGCAGAGGTTGGATCTACAGCCGTTCCGCGAAAGGCTTGCCGGTGCATGAGCTCATAGTGCCCAGTGAGTTCGCCGTTCAGCTTTATGACTATGTCGTGTCCACTGACCGTAAAACTCCGCTCAAACTTATTGGCTCAAGAGCTCGCAATGCGATTCTGCTGGAAGCTGATATCCACCATCGTGAACGGCCCTATCATCAGTATCAAACCTGCGCACAGTTGGGACTCGACGAGTTCTGCAGAATATCGGACGTCGACGGAGTTCCAACAAATGAAAGTTCAAAACAAATTTCAATCCCTTTGCGGCTCGCCGATAGCGCGCAGCTGCTCTTTGGAGGTGAGAGCATTTACGATGGTGATGACATCATCGGTAGTGTCTCGGAATTCGGCTTTGGTTTCAAATTGAATGCGCCGATATGTCTCGGTCAGTTTACGACGGCGCCCGATGAAATCCGTGAACTGATTTCGGCTGGCCGGCTGACCGTTGCGATTGGCGACGCGAAGGTGCCGCTCCAGCATCTTTTCGCTGATTCTAGTGAACTTCCGTTAGTGCAGGCCACGTCTTGATGTTCAGGCCTGTTTCAGCATTTTTCTGGCCGAACGCAAACATGACCTTGGTGACCGTGAGCACCCGCTCAAGACAGGACAAGATTGATGAAAGAAGAGTTTGAGAATTACAGCGCAGCTACCCGCGCAGCATTGGCGGCAACTGGAGACCAGCTCGTTGAACGTTTGGGCGCCAAGATTGAGGTGTTAGAAGATCATGCCGCAATGGTTGCCGCATGCGCCAAGCATATCGAAGAGGACTATCTCGCTGATCTGAAAACCGGCCGCGAAAAGGTGCTTATCATCGTGCCGGTAGGGCCCCCCGAGCAGTTTCAAGTTCTCGCACAAAAATGCAAAGAGACCCACCTGTCGCTAGATCGCATGACCGTCCTGTTGATGGATGAATATGTTGATCAAGACGGAAACTGGATCCCCGAAGATCATCCTTTGAGCTTCCGCCGCATGGTTACGGAGGCATTTCTCGATCCAATGCCCGAGAATAAGCGTCCTGCTCTCGCGGTGCCAGATCCTCGCGACACCGCAGCCATTGGCAAATTGATCGCGGAACATGGTGGAACAGACACCTGCTATGCAGGTGTTGGTATTACAGGTCATCTGGCGTTCAACGATCCAATTCCGGGATTTGTCGATGCAGATGCTTTCGCTGATCTCGCAACACGGACGGTGACCCTGCCCCTTGAAACACGCCTGTTAATCTCGATCGCCCGCACGAGAGGAAATCTGGATCGGCTACCGGCACGGGCGGTGACCGTCGGCATGAAGGAGATCCTGGAAGCGCGCAAAATTCGGATGTATGTGAATCAGGACTGGCACGCGACCGTCGTTCGCCGCCTGTCGCTTGGCCCGGTTACAGCGGCATTTCCAGCGTCACTCATTCAAAACCATTCTGACTGGTCCCTCCACATGGTTAAAAACGCCCTGTAGACCGACAACTTCAGCACCGATAACCGATGTCAAAACAGGTTCTCACATGATTTTTAGAAGCAATTTCATATCCTCCCGACCCGAGCCTTCTCCCGCGGGTCAAACCTTGACGACGTCCCACGGTGTGGGCCGTCGTCTCTTTTTTGGTTTGAGGAGCTAGAATGATTATCTGTTGCGGCGAAGCCCTGATCGATATGGTGCCGCGTCACATAGAAGGCGAGGGTGACGCGTTTCTTCCTATCGTCGGAGGTGGGACATTCAACACCGCCATCGCACTCGGTCGACTTGGTGAGAAAACCGGTTTTGTCTCGGGCATCTCTACAGACCTATTTGGAGAACAGTTGATCGAAGCGCTACGCAAATCGAACGTCCAAACCGACTATTGTGTGCGATCCGATCATCCAACGACGCTTGCCTTCGTTAGACTCACCGATGGCAATGCATACTACTCTTTCTTTGATGAAAATTCTGCGGGCCGATCTTTGGACGTCTCACGATTGCCGACGCCGCCAGAGAGTGCCAAAGCTCTGCATTTTTGTGGAATTAGCCTGATACCAGAACCGTGTGGCAATGCCTTCGAGACACTAATGAATATGCACGCTGATAAACGGGTTATTTCGCTGGATCCCAGTATTCGGGAGAATTTTATCACCGATCCCCCATCGCACCGCCAGCGCATCAAACGGATGATCGGCAAATCGGACATAGTGAAAGTTTCCGATGAAGACCTCGCCTGGATCGCTGCTGGTGGAGATGGAATAGCGCTGATCAATGAATGGCTAAAAAATGAAACCAAATTGGTTGTGCTTACTCAGGGCGAGAGTGGTGGGATCACATACACGAGCCACGGCACTCTCAATTTTGCAGCACATTCCGTTACGGTCGTCGACACGATTGGTGCCGGCGACACATTCAATGCAGGCCTTTTGTTCGGGCTGAACGAAGTTGGTGCACTCTCCAAGTCCGCACTTTCCCGACTTAATACCCAAGACCTGGAGCACGCATTGGCGTTGGCAACACACGTTGCCGGATTCACGGTGACGCAGGCAGGAGCAAACCCGCCCTGGCGCGAACAGCTGAAGATTAGTGCATGACAGAACGCGGGGTCATTATCCGGATGAACTCTGCATGATATTTTAGATCGCCACAGCTCTTCCTCCCAGATGACCGTGGCAACTGACCGGTGGACGACATTGCGGGCCTTGTCGTCCGCCGGTTTCATTCTTGATGCATGGAGAGGACACATGGCGGTGACGCGACAGGATCTGGTTCGAACGGTGTCGATGAAGGCAGGTCTTTCTACGTCGGAGGCCAAGCAGATTGTCGAGTTGATGTTTTCGCAGGTCACTGCTGCACTCGAAGCCGGTGAGGACGTCAAACTGTCGACCTTCGGCAGTTTCCAGATCCGGCATTCCCCCAAGCGCATGGGCCGCAATCCCAAGACTGGTGATTCCGCGGTTATCTCTGCCCGACGCCGGGTGACGTTCAAACCGTCCAAGTTGCTGTTGGAGCGCGTGGATGGGTTGACGAGAAAGGATGGCTGAGATGTGTCATCCTTCTGCAATGCAGATCACGGCCAGCTCGATTTCCGGCGGTATCTTCGTCTCAACGCTGACACCTTTTTCTGAGTATGGCACGATCCTGTTTGACGCCATCACCGATCAGGCCCGCAGGTTGGCGCGGATCGACGGAGTGCTGGGGATCGCTGTGAACACCACCGTGCGCGAGCGGCTGACTTTGTCAGCAGAAGAACGCTTTGAGATCATCCGCAGAACCCGCGCCGGGCTTGGTGCCAGTCAGCTGCTGCTCTGCTGTGTCGGCGAACTGTCAGAGGCGGTCAATGATGATGTGCGGGCCTGCCAGGAGGCCGGTGCTGACGCCATCATCACCTTCCCAGCCAAATGGGAGCAAGGATACGAGGATCAGCCCCTGGAACAGCGATTGGCTGCCCTTGCCGATCTGGCCAACCAACTCCCCCTGCCCGTCATTGTCGCGCTCGGCAAGGGAGACACCCGCAGACCAGCGTTGAGCGATGAGATCACCGCCCTGGCCCGGCACAGTGACAATCTGATCGGCTTTGACATGGGGGCCGATGACAATGTCCTGCAGTATGACCAAGATTATTACGCGCTTAAATCCGTCGATAGACCCCTGGCGTGCATCCCGTCCTCGGACGCGGCCCTGTTCCACAATCTCAACACCGGCGGTGACGGGGTGTTGTCATCACTGGCCTACATCGCACCCCATGAGGTGGCAACGCTTTATCAAGCAGCGCAAAACGGCGGCACGTATGATGCACAAGCCATCCATATCCGACTTGCCCCCCTGATCGCTCTGCTGTCTGGCCATGATCCCCACACACGCGAGATGATCTACCGCGCGGCCGCCCACCATCGCGGGCTGCTCGTCTCACCTGACGCGCGCGGTCTCTCCAAACCGCTCTGCCCCAACATCAGAACCCAGTTCCACAAAACCATTGACGACATCGGGCTCAAACCCATCAGTTGGATGTAACGGGACACTTCATCTTACCTCTCAATCCCGCGTGACTTGTCTTGTCCAAGATCCGGCGCACGATCACGCTGCCGGATGGTTTCGCGCATCTGAGTGAGGGCCGGGATTGCTTGCATCACCACACCGACACGCTCCTGAACCAGACTGCGCTCAGAGGCCGGCTTTGCCTTCATGGCCGGGTCCGCCTCAATGCCATCTCGGATGGTGTTCCGTCCGCGCCCATAGCGCTCGGTGAGGGACTGATGGAACCGGGTGATTTCCTGCATGGAGGCCTTATCGGAGAGCAGCGTACGCATCTGCCCCTCTTTGCCCGCACCAGGCGTCATGGTGTGCAACTGCCCAACCCGATCGAGGAACTTCGCCGCCTCGGGTGTCAGGTTCGGCAATGGCTTCTGCATCGCCAGACGCCGTGCGTCATATTGATCGACAATGCGTGGTTCAACAGCGCTGACGGCTTGCAGATGTGTCTCCATCTGGCCTGCCATCATCTGCGATTGTTCCAGGGCGTCTCTGCGGTCGGCATTGGCGATGCCAAAGCGTGTGGTGCCCTTAAGCTCACCAAAATTGGCTGGCTCCCGTTCGATCTCGGAGACAAGGCCAGTCCGATCTCCATCGCTCTGATACCGCGCCACCATCTGATCCACTGCATCATCGGGTGCCAGATACATGCGGCCGGCGATATCGCGGGCCGTTGCCAGGCTCGGGCTCGCTGCACCATCCTGACTGGCACGTGTGCGGATCTCGGCAGGTTCAAGCGGAGGCAGATCAGGTACAGCGTCAATGAGAGGTTTTGCTTCTCCGGTGTCATCAGGGGTCATGACGGGTCTCGCCTTTTCTGTGTCCGGGCCGGTCACTTTGTCTAGCGTGCGCTCCAGCGATTTGTTGCGTGTCGGCAATGGTCTGAGCTTTGCCTGTGTCTCGGCCCATTGCGCGGCAAAGACCTGGTCCCAATTCTCATGGGCGAAATTCTTCCAATCCTCGGATAATCCGGTCAGGACTGGCGCATCTTCATTTGGCTGATGCGACCCGTGGATAAGAATGACGTCTTTCGGGAAGCCCGCACGGATGGTTTCGTTGAAGGCGCGCAACTCTCCGGCCGTCCCGGCCAGGTTCAATTCATAATCCGCACTCCGGCTGAACCGATCGGCTTTACGGCCACGGGCCGTCTCGGAGGCCAGATTATGGGACAGGCGATTGATGGATTGATGCAGCAGCGGCGACATCTCCGGCACCGGCACCCGGATCGGGGCCACGGGCTCCCTGCCCATTTCTTTTTCCAGTACCTGGCGGAGCTGACGTTCTGGCGCAGGCCGTCGCAGGCGATCAAATGCGGCTGCCAACCTGTCGAAGCGTTCACGCAGATATTGCACATTCGCTTTCACGTAATCGACGATCCGTGCGGTTGTCGGGAACCCACGCCGTTCAGCAAAACCGCGCACGACCTCATCGTGATCGACGCTGCCGCGATAGAGCGCCGTTGAATCCTGCAGCCGGTCGCGGGTCATCTGCTCCACCAGCTCGCCGCGGCTTCGGAAGTCTTCGCGGGACGCGTAGAGCGTGACATCATCGCGGTGTCGGGTCAGCGCCACATAGGAGAGCTGTGCATCCATCGTCGGTGAGAGGTAGACGAAGGCGCGGTCCACCGTGTTGCCCTGCTCCTTGTGGATGGTCCGGGCATAGCCGTAATCGATGTGATTGTACTCATTGGCCCGGACCGTGATCGGATCGGCATGACCTGCAACCAGGACCTCGAGCCGGTTGCGGTCCGCTGCAACCACCTGTCCCGTCGATCCGTTGAACACGCCAAGGCTGCGCTCGTTCTGCAGGAAGAGGATTTGATCGCCTGCCGCGAACAGCTTGTCGCCACGTTCTGAGCCAAAGATATGCTCTTCCCCAAGCGCGTCGACTGATTTCAGGGCCTCACGCGCGTCGACATTCAGCGCGATCACATCCTTGTTGCGATGCGCCATGATGGTGACGTCCGCGCTTGCGCGATGATACGGCATCCAGTCCTCGATCAATCCGGCCCGCGCCTCATCATGAGTCTCGGACCAGGACAGCCGATCCTGTTCGAGATAGGCACCGACACCCTCATGAGCACGTCCGGAACCAAAAGCAATTGCCGCCTCCCGCATCCACGGCTCACGCTGCCGGACCACGCTGTCGAGCTCGACGTATCCTGTGACATCGACGAATGCGCGGAAAGCGGCGCCTGCCTGGATCGGTTGCAATTGACGCGCATCCCCGAGCACGATCATCCGCGCGCCGGCGTCATTAAGCGTCCGCGTGATACTCTCCATCTGACGCGATGAGACCATGCCTGCCTCATCCATCACGAAGATCGTTTTGTCATTTGGCAGCAAACTGCCCTTTGCCCATTGATACTCCCAGGAGGCCAGGGTGCGGCTTTCCACGCCTGCTTCCGCACGCAGATTGTCGGCCGCAATACCGGCAAGCGCGCCCCCAACAACGGTGTAGCCCTGATCCTCAAGCGCCATGCGTGTGGCATCAATCGCCGTCGATTTGCCCGCCCCGGCATAGCCGACCAGACCCGCCGCGCCGTGCTCACCCGTCAGATGCCGCACGACCATCTTCTGCTGATCCGTCAGATCAAAGCCACGTTTCGCTTCAAACGCACGATAGGTTTTTGCAAGTCGCTCATCACTGATCGGCGCATGTGTCCGCCGCACAAGGCTGTCGATGTTTTGCACCATGCGATGCTCGAGTGCGACCATGGTCCGGGTCGAGAACATCGCCTCGGTCGTCTCGTCGCCGGTGAACGGATCAAACGCAGGGGCTGCAACCGGCACCAGTTCGTCATGCGCGCCAACACGCAGGAACAGCGCCTGGAACTCGGATGCTGAACATTCCGTGCGATGGATTTCCCGTGCGATGTCGTGTTTTGTGAACACGGCCTTCTGTGTCGTGATCTTCTTTAAGACAAGCGTCGGGTCTTCTGCAAAACGCTCATAGTTCTCCCGCGCTGCGATCTTCGCGTTTGTTATCAGCTCTGAGGGTTCGCCCCGCGCGTCCATGTTATCGGCCGCAGGCCCGCGATGTTTGGACGGCACCGCATCGATGCCCAGATCTTCAAATGAGCGATGATCAACGCGGATGTCATGGCCGTGTTTGGCGAGATGATGGTTCTGGATCTCGGCCCAGGCTTCCCGCATGTCGCACAAGCGCTCCAACCCGCCAGTGAACTGTTCGGAGCGGATTTTGCCATCCGCACCCCGCACAACCTCCCCATCCGCGTCAAGGATCGGCACACGCTTTGCCCCAAACCCTTCGTCGGTCAGCGGTCGCAATGATGTCATCACATGCACATGTGGATTGCCCTCAAGGTCATGATAGGCCCAGTCCGCGACAATCCCGCGATCACACAATTCCCGAGATACAAAGTCGCGCACAAGGTCGATGTTTTGTTCGGTGGTCAGTTCGACTGGTAGCGCCAGCACGATTTCGCGCATCAATTGCGCATCCTTGCGCGTCTCGTTTGCCTCAACAGCGTTCCAGAAAAACGCACTGGTCTCAGCCGCTGTATGATCCGAAGCAAAGTCCGCAATCCAGTCCGGCGCGTTCTCTGGCAATGCAAATTCCGAATGAGCATTGCCGCCCTTTCGGGAATAGTCGATTTCTTCAGCGGTCTCCTCGCGCTCCATCTTGGCGCAATGCCGGTAGGCGGCAGCGGCCACAGCAGACCTGCCACCCCCCTTCCCCACAATCTGCGCCGACAGATGGTAGATCGCCACCGCGCCTTCTCCTTTCCGGCCTGCTGGCCCAATGATCCGCGAGACACCAAGCCGTGACGGCAACCTCCGGCTTGTCACTTCAATCGCTCAGCAACGAGATCATCCCGTTAGTTCACTGAAACAGTGCGGCCTCGCAGGCCGCACATGTCGCTTGCGACGTATAAGTGCGCCCTTCTCCACATTTCTATATCGCAATTTTATCGCTCTTTCAATCGCTATTATATTCGATATACTTCTCTTATGATTTGCGCCCACGATACCAACGCACGTCCCACCTGATCCGAACGAGGAGAAAACAAACCAATGGCCAGAAAACCAAAATCCGTCATCGACATCGACAAAGAGATCGAAGCCCTGAAAGCACAACGGGTTGCTGCAATGGACGCCCGCGCCGAGCAGATCGGAAAGATCGCGGCCAGGGCGGATCTGACACTTCTGGAAATCACCGATGCGGAGTTGCTCAAGGAGTTCCAGCAGATCGCCGACCGATTTCGCCGCAAGACCCCACCTGCCCCTGCTGCGAAGTCTTGATGCTCAATTCGTTCAGGGAGAGCAGCTGATGCAGCGCGCCAAACATGCGGATCGCAAACGCCGGACACGAACACTCATCCTGATCGGCGCGGCCGCTGAACGTGCCGGGGCGACGCATCTTGATCCAAAAGAACTCGAGACAGTGCTCACCCATTACGTCACGACCGGTGGTGAACCAAAACTCAAGGCCTTCGTTGCAAAAAACCGGTCAGAGGATGTACTGCACCGCGAGAGCGGAAGCGCAGCGACCCGCCCAAGCCGGTCTGCGCCTGACGCCGAGACCGCACGCTCAGAGGTTGTCCGATGATCTACAGGCCAGAGGTTGCCCCTTATCGTCTGCTCCTGATTGGCACAGTGCTGTGTGCGCTGATCGCCATCGGCACATACTGGTATTTCTTTCAGAGGCTGATGTACCAAACATCGGATGGCAGCTTGATACCCATCCGCCCGGACTATGTGAAAGCCTGTCTGAACCCGTTCGATCAGGCCTATTGCCGTCAGATCAAGGCGGCGATGTCGCCAGACTCTGAACAACAATTCTATATCGGCACAACGACATTCGCGGCTTTCGTTGTGATGTCTGTCGGGTGTTTAGGCTACATCATCTGGGAATGGGGACTGCGGGTGCGACCGTTGATCATCAAGGCGGGACTGACAGTTGCCGGTGCCAAGGAACTGGTGATGGCCTCCAACAAAGAGATCAAACGCGATGCGCGGGGCCTGCATTGGTTTGGGAATTTCTTCATCAGTCGATTGCGCGAGGTGAACCATTTTCTTGTCTTTGGCGCGATTGGGGGCGGCAAGACCCAGACCATTCTGCCTCTCTTGCGTTCCGTTATGGAGCGCGGCGACAAGGTCGTCGTGTTCGATTTCAAAGGCGATTACACCCGCATGGCGTTCTCGAAACCGCCCACCAAGAACTCAAAGCAAAAGCAAAAGCCGCAAGACCCGTTGCTGCTCGCGCCGCATGATGATCGGTCCGTGATTTGGGATATCGCTAATGATCTCGTCGTCGAAGAGGACGCGATCGAGGTGGCCAACCGGATCATCTCCGAGAGCAAGGATCGGTTCTTCTCGGATTCCTCGCGGACGGTCTTGGCGCTCTGCATCATTACGCTGATGAAGACCAAGCCGCAGAGATGGACATGGTGGGAGTTGATGGAAACGACACAACTGCCCCTCGATCAATTGCAAGCGTTTGCGCGGCAATATCACCGCGACGCCATGATCTATCTGAACGCGGACTACCGTCAGGTGGCCGCAACAATCTCGACCATGGCCGCAGGCCTGGGCGCTGTGCGCATGCTCGCCTATGGCTGGCGTGAGAACGCCCACAATCGTCAGAAGTTTTCGCTACGGCGATGGTTGTTGGACGAAGACACAAAACACCGCACTCTCGTCTTGCAACGCTCCGGACGATTCCAGGATCAGTCAGAAGGCTGGATATCAGCCTTCCTGACGGTGATGTCTTCCAACGTATCCGATGTCTCCTTTGGCGAAAGTAAGGAGCGCCGGGTCTGGCTGTTCGTTGATGAATTCGCGCAACTGCCAAAGGTACACCGGTTCGAGGCAATGCTGGAAACCGGTCGCTCGAAAGGTCTCGCGGTGGTCCTCGGCATTCAGGGGATCGAACAGCTTGTGGCGAAATACTCCCAACAGACAGCGGACCAGATTGAATCCCTGATCGGCACCAAAGTGATCGCCAAGATCAATGTCGGCCAGACCGCGAAACGGTTGGAAGAGCAGTTTGGCAATACGATCATGATCACCCACAGGCGGGACACGGATGGCGGCGGCAGACTGAAATGGATGCGCGAAGAAAAGCGCGAGCCTGTTGTCCATCGCACCGACTTCCAGACAGAGCTCGGACCGCTGTTGCACAAGCGTGGTGTCTACGTGCTGGTCAGCGGTATCGGCAAACACGTCTACCGGGTGCTTGTGCCCTATTCAAAATCCAAAGACCTGCGTGTGGCCGAACGCCCCGCAGGATGGACACGCAAGCTACGCGAGATATTCGAGGACGAAGCGGAGATCGCGCGTCAGGAAGACCTCACGGCGCAGGAAGAGATGCGCTTTGGGGATCCCATTGAGCATGGGAAAACGCGAGACCGCGAAGACCCAAACGCCATTGAACGATAGCCAAACCTTGCGCTCCTAGAACCGGAAGTTCGCCTTGTTCTCCGGCGTCGGCTTGATCACCTTGCCGTCTGCGGACATCCGTATGGCAACACCTGGATCAACAGAATAGCGGCCATTGACCGTGTGGCGTTTTAGAAATCCGTTGTCGACAAAACGTATACGCCAGCGTTGAATGGTTGACGGGGCAGCGCCCAAGCGTTCCGCGCTGTCATCCATGCGACCGATATAGCCATGGTCCTGGATGTCCTGGCAGATATCGGCCAACACACGGCAAGCAATGTTCTCTTTGGATTTGTGATAGAAGTCTTTGACCTGTCGAAACAGGTCAGTATTGACCCCTAGCTCCCCCGGTTTGAGTGCGTCTTTCTGTGGCGGGCCATCAAAGAACCGCACGTGTTCGGCGTCGAACAGTTTTTCCGCGTCACTCAAAACACACCCGTATATTCAGCAATTTCCATCCCCTGTTCCCCCTCTGTGCCTCGGTTTTTTTTGTTGAGGCACGTCTTACCCAATCGAATCCTTAACGGAATGAAGCGTTTTTGTCATCTGTAAGCAAATTATTCTATCGCAAGTTAGGTCGATAAATGTCTCGTATCGTTGTGTCTTGGCAATCGGCCCCGGTGGTCGGAGGTCCACCGGGGCCGACCGGGATTAAGCGGCCATCTGGTTGTTGGCAGCCGCCGAGGTGCTTGCTGGCTCACGTGCCGACCAGAGCATCAGGTGGGTAACGTTATCATCACCGATCTCATCGAGCGCGATCACATTGGCATAGATCGCCATGGCACCGAGTTCGGGGGCGGCCATCTTGACCGAGAGATAGTCGTTGCCGGTCGTCTCGGAGGTCTTTTTCCAGGCAGCGCCGATTTCGTAGGTGCCGTTAGCGAAGACGCGGTAGTCTGGCTGATCACCGTGGGTCTTGGCGTTGGGGACGATGGAGATTTTGGCGCGAACGGCCATGGTTGCGAGCGTGCCGACGAAGATGTCTTTGTCGTTCTGGGTGAGAGATGCGAGTTTGTTGCTCATTGGATTTTCCTCTTACTTTGTTGTCAGGAACCATTTCCTGATGGCACTGGACAAGCATGGGTGAAGCCGAGAAAACGCACCGAGAAAACCCGAGTGGTGCGGCTCGCAGGCCGGCAAGCGCAAGCGACCCCGTAAGGGGTGGCGGGCGAGAACTCGGTCGGGCTTTTCGACATTGCGTTTTGGAGCGCCCATGCCCAGTGGTGATCAATCAGGAACTGGTCACTGACGGCCTGCTCAAGTGAGGAACGCCTTTGAGCAATGCGACCGGATCCACCCCGATGACACCGACTTCAATGGCACTGAATCTGGACCTTGGCTTGCGCCATATCGCTGTCTCTTGTGCCAAGATGTGGTTATCAGCGGGCCGCAACTTTGCTTCGCAGCGGCGTCAAATCTGCCAACTGGATAATGCCAGACTGTGCTCTCATGTGGCCGGTTTTCGGGCAAGCAAGCGCCCGTTCCGTGGCAGATGCCGTGTGATGTGATCCGCCGTCCATCAGACATGACCGTTCACCGCTTGCTTGTCCCGGCTCAGTGATCCTCACATCCCTGCATCCAACCTTGGCCCCAATCACGGTTTTTCATGTGGCTCCTGCCATCAGGCCGATTGATGATCCATCGGTCCGTCTATGTGTTTGTGCAGCAGATCGAAGCGTTGAATGACAAGATCGACAGCGCGTCGTTTTGCATCTGCGTCATCGGTAAAACTTGTCGTGCGGACAAAACCGTGGAAATGCACCAGGTCGCCTGGCGCCAGATGGTCGACAATTTGGCCGCGCAGCGAATCTTTGAAACAGACGATGGTGTTCCATGCGGGTTTTGGCGCAGTGCGCCTCTCAGCTGAAAGCGGATCAAGCTCGTGATAGACGGTCAGGACGAGCGCTTTCTCATAAGGCTTGATCGTACCGACATAAACGATCGCATCCCATGTGAACGAACCGCTCATGGAAATTGTCCTTTGGTCTGTCGGCGAGACGAAAGATGGCCAATCATGAGCCTCATCGCCGGCACCAGGGAGGCGGCCGTCCTGTGCCAAATTCTTCGGCAAGTCCTGCGGCAATCATCGCCGGGCCGATTTCACCGTCAGTGACCCAAAGCCGCGCCAGGGCACGCCCGTAGCGGTCCTCGCCATCAAAGGCGATGCGGCGCAGTCCAGTATTGAGCAATGCGGTGAGATGGGCGGTGGCGTCTGAGGCGAGTTGCCGCTCGCGATGACATTTGCCTTCAACCTCGGGTGCGTCGATGCCGATCAGACGAATTTTTGTGCCCTGATACCAGAGCGTGTCGCCATCAACGACGCAGGTGACCCGCTTTTGTCCATCCTGACAGGCCCGCCATGTAAACGCTTCAGCATTCGACGCTGTCGCAAAGATTGAGATGAGCAGCGTCGCGCCCGCGACCTGCCACAGTGCTAAAGTTGACGACATTCTGGGCGGAACTCATGGGCCGTCTGAAAATCGCGCAATGAGCCGCTTTCATGGAATGCGCCGTAGAGGAAGGGCTCTTCATCCATCGACCCATCAAACGAGCGAATATAGGTTTCGATATGATCACGATATGCAGTGTCTTTTGTCGTGTAGGGAAACCGCTTTGCATCGACGAGGCGACAGTCTTCGACGGCGATCATGTGCCAGCCAGTGTCACGAATACCAAAAGCCTCGATCTCATGTTTGGTCAGCCTGTTTGTCATCAATGGCTGGCAGATCGTGCTGTCCACGGGAAGGGCCGCCCGGGCGTGCGGGCTGATCACATCCTTCCGCCTGCGGAGCAGGTTGGCGAACATGAGCGCGAAATCGTCATGTCGCCGTTCATCGAGCGCGCTCATAAGGGCTTGTTTCAGCGCTTCGTCGAGATGTTTCAAAACAGAGCTCCTTTGATCGAATTCCAATAGAATATCGCGTAAAATTTCGATAGCTGTATACTACATGTCAGTTGATTTGGAAGTCGTTCTCTCCATCACAACGTGTATAAATCTGTTACACAGCACTAAGACGCACAGCGGTTCAATGCTGTAAAGCAACCATATTTGCGTCGGAGTATAAAAAAGGAAATAGATTTCTGCGAAGTTTATGCGACTGCGCAACTCTGCGCTCATTTTCCAAAATGCCCTGATCACATCCCTAAATGGACTCAAAGAAATGACCCCGGCCTTTGAGACAGGCGAAGAGTTCCTGTTCGAGATAAAGCTTGAGTATGTCATCCGATAAGGTGAGTTTGTTGCGCGACAGATGGGCTGCCAGAAGCCGAAACACCTGTTCTATGTCGCCAAGCTGCATCGCCTCGTCTATGGAACGCTGTTCATCCAGGGTTATGTGACTTGAACTGGCCATTGTTGCGCCTCTTTTGTTGCGAGGCTGCGGCACAAGCCGGGTGTTTGAAACCTTCCGTAAAAGGCGCGCCGCTTTTAGGCGCGAGCGCCTTGGACATGACAACGCCACCCGGCCGCTAAGCCGATTGGGGTTACGGAGAGGTTTCAAAGCCTCACGCTTCGTGTGCGAAGCGCGGCCCACTTATGGCGCGCAGCGAAATAATTAGCAATGAAAACAAGCGCCGCGCGTCCATTTGTTTGCGCGTAGCGGGCAATTGAAGGTAAGAGAATATCGAAAGTTATTTCGATAGCCTCTATAGTGCCGTGTTTGCGCGCGGCATATGTGTGCGCGAGCGATCGTGACCGACCGGCGAAGACCGCGCATGCGGGCTTCGGGAGCGCAAGCGAGTAGAGCGCGGCCGGAACGGCGCGCCCACCCCTGAACGCAACAACAAGGACAAATTCTTGAGCAGCAAAAACGCAACCATTTCAATCAACCCCGATGATCTCGTCGCGCGCCTCGCTGATATCGAGAAGGACGCCAAAGGGGACATTGCGCGTGTGATCGAATTGCTGTTGTTGGAAAATCATGTGTTGCGCAGTCAACGGTCATTTGGGCTGAACCGTGGTGTCATTTTTAGCTTCAATGACTTTCCGCGCTTCTTGAGATTGCAGGAGCCCTGCGCCGATGAAACCGATACCCAGGAAGAAGAGAGTGGCGCTGCCAGAGAAGACTGATGGTGCATGGGGCAGTCCGCTGGACTGCCCCTGAGAGCGTGGTTTAGTCGGCATCTTTTGCGAACGAGAGGACATCGAAGTCCTGAGCGACGAGGTTGGTCTTGTAGATCTTCTCGCCATCTTTCTCGTAGGAGTTCGACTGGATGGACCCTTCGAAGATCACCAGGTTGCCCTTCTTGCCGACCTTCTCATTTGCGAGCCGCTTGCGCAGGGCTTCGGAGAATGTCGTGACGGTGTTCCAGTCGGTTTTTGTGGTCCAGGTGTCTCCTTCTTTGACCTGACGGTCTGAGGCGACCGAGGTGTGTGTGACTTTGCCGTTTGCGTTGATGCTGCCGATGCGGCCGATGATGCGGAATTGTGCGTTGGTAATCATGTCTGTCTCCAGTGGTTTGTGTTTCGATGGGTCGTCTCGAAGGCAGATGGTTCTGGACCGGTAAAATTTCCGGAAGACATACTGGTGCGGCCCACAGGCGAAGCCGAGGACACGGGTGTGACTGAAGCAGCGAAGCTGTTTAGTGATTTTGCCGGACGAGGTTCTCTGCCACGTCCCATCCATGAAGAAACACAAGGCCTCTGGAGACGGCTCTGGTCATACGTCTCAATGACCTGCACCCCGGCCGCAAACTTCATCGACCACGACTGCTCTTGCACACAGTGTGAAGCGCTGAAGGACTGGCTGGGCTTAGGTGACAACAACCATCAATGAAATGAATCGATGGGCACGGATTGATTCATCGAATTCATTGGAAGCAGTAATCGCAAAATGAGAGTCTAAGGCATGGGCAACACTGCAATTGATACGACGCTGTATAGGATCGATCATACGAGAAACATGAGCCGGTTCTACACGCTCACAATCCAACCAAATCTGTTCGGTGGTTACTCTTTGATGCGAAATTGGGGAAGAATCGGAACAGGGGGTCGGATGCGGATCGAGTTTTTTGATTGCCCTGCTGCGTCGCAGGACGAGTGCGACCGGCTACTGCATTCAAAACAGCAGCGAGGCTACTGCGTGAAAGGCTAAAGGAGTCGACCGTGGCAACGATAGCTGGGCCTTATCGTAATGTTCGGCTTCACGACGGATTGCAGCCATTGACTGTTCATGCGGCGAGAGCCCTGTTTGACCGATGCTGCGCATGTACCGAACGGCTGCTGTTTGTGCGCGAGATGAATTATGCAAGCCTTGCGATGGTCTTGATCTCCAACAACAGATCAGGATCAGCGAGATTGACCACACCAACGGCAGTCCAGTTTGGAAACGGTGGATTTGGAAAAACGCTCTGCTTTGCGGCTGCAAACGTGTTGAAGTGATCGTACATGTCCACGTGGAAGGTTGTGATATCGACAATATCGCCAAATCCACACCCCGCCGCCTTTAGCACGCCAGCCAAGTTGTCAAAAGCCAATTGGAACTGCGCTGCCGGATCTTTGATCGCGCTGCCCGATGCATCAACGCCGACCTGTCCTGACATGAACAGGAAGCCGCCACTTCTCACCGCCGCTGAGTATCCATAGGCTTCGTAGTTCGCTTGTTTGTCGCTTGGAAAAATCACATCCCGCATCTTCGAGTCCTTTTCTATACAGTTGCATTGAAACTATAACTATGCGAGTGTATTGAAACAGTCAAATGGAATGAACGATGCCGCGCCCAAAGTCATATGATCGCCAAGATGCCATCGCAAAGGCGTGCAACGTGTTCTGGGAACATGGGTTTCAGGACCTCGGCGTGCGCGAGCTTGAACGACTGACCGGCCTAAACCAATTTGCTATTCGCTCCGAATTTGGCGGCAAAGAGAGTCTCTACATTGAGAGTTTGGACTACTACTGTGATGCCGCGATCACGGCAGAAATGGCACCGATGAAACATGGCAGAATTACTGAGATCATTGCGTTCTTTCAGGGGCTGGTCACGCCCGGGTCTATGACGTCCAGCGACCACGGTTGCCTGATCGTCAATACTGGTATTGAAAACGCCCGTATCCAAAGCCCACGGCTTGATACTGTCGTGCGCACCTACTGGAACACACTTGAAGACCACTTTTTGAGCGCCCTTGAGAATGAGCAAGCGGCGCAAGGCGACGAGGCGACATTCATACCTCATATCTTGGCCGCGTCGTTGGTTCCAGCGGTCATGGGCATTCACGCACAAAACAGGTCACAGCAGGATCAGACGGCGGGCCGCCCCCTTGTCGATCTCATATGCTCAGTTCTGACAGAGTTTCGACCATCATGACAATCCAACCATTTTCCCCAGTAACGGGGCTCAATGGGGTATATGTTGCCCGCTCCGGAAAGCTGAATTGTACAGCGTTCCGCCTCCGAGATGGTACAATATGCCTATACAGCCCAGTCGCGGGACTTGAGAAATCGGAACTTGAAAATCTCGCGGAACTCGGTGGCGTGTCCGCCGTACTGGCACCAAACCACTACCACAACAAAGGCCTGAAAGGGCATGCTGACGCATACCCGAGTGCATCACTGATCTGTTCGAAAAGCGCTGAACCGCGTCTGAAAAAGGTCACCGAACTGGCGTTCAACCCATTGGGTACCCTCAAGTCGCAGTTGGCTGAGAATCAAAAAATTCTTGAACCTAAAGGTCTCAAAACAGGTGAAGTATGGGTCCAGATTGAAACCGCTTCAGGGATTGCCTGGATCGTCACCGATGCCTTTAATGCCAAGTTGCATCCGCCAGGTGTTTTTGCGGAGTCCCCCAGTATTTTGGGCACTTTTCCGCGATACGGCGTCAAGGATTCCTCAGTCTTCAACGATTGGGTCAACGAACAAGTGTCCGCTGTCCGCCCGACCATCCTGTTGCCGTGCCACGGATCGCCTGTGAGGGCTCCAGACCTAAGCTCTCAGCTCGTTGGTTTGCTGAAAGGCGCACTTTGAATGTCGAAAAGCGGCCATTGGGACAGCTAGTGCGAAAGGTCAGTTTGTCCGGATAGTGTTCTCTAATTCCGCAAGATGGTTTGAGCGTTTTTGTTCCTGCCGGTTCCAGTGTTCCCTTCGCAGTAGGTGTTCTGCCTCTGCATGATGGCGTAAGAAAGCGTTGATGGATCAATGTTGAAACCGCGTTTGGGATTGTCTTACCTTCGCACAAAATCGGTCGATCTCATCACCGCTCTACTCAATGGCTGCTTGAGTGACCGAACGGCAATTCGACAACTGACCCTTATCCGAACTTCCGCTGCGCGGGACTAAGTCGACCTTGTTGCGTGCGCCGTAAACACCCCAGCCACAAACAAACAGCTTGCCCCGATACGGTTCAGGAATCTCATTGCTCTAGGCTTCAGGAACTGTGCTCTCATTGCATTTGCAAAGTAAAGCCAGAAAAGACTGTTCAGCGTGGCGACTGCCAGAAAGGTCGCGATTAGGATCGCAAATTGCTGGAAAATCGGCCCTGTGGAACTCACAAATTGAGGCACGAACGCGACATAAAACGCAGGGCCTTTCGGGTTTAGAACACTGATCAACAGAGACTGCCAGAAAAGGCTCGCCAACGGCTTTGCATCCGACACCCCGCTAAGCGATATGCTTTCAACGGGAGCCGTCCAGAGGGAATATGCTAGCCATATCAGATATATCGCACCTGCTAGCTTCAGAATCGTGAAAAGAAACGTAGAAGTCGCCAGTATCGCCCCCGCACCCAAGAGGGACAACGACATCGCGATAAACGCCCCAAGGACGACACCCGGAATTGTCGCGAGGCCTGAACGTTTTCCGTCGCGGATCGCATAGTTGACTGTCAGCACGATGTTTGGGCCGGGAATGAGGACAACAATCCCACTTGCTACGGTAAAAGCTATCCAAGTTTCGAAGGTCATTTGTCACTCCCAGTTCGCACACTGCTAGCATCGATAGGACTGGAAAACCGAACAGATTGAAAGCTCAATTCTGCGTCCGCAGCGTTGGTACGTATGGGCTCGTTCCAGACATTTGCTTCAATACAATGCTAGCAGCAATAGCTCGACCTTATTGTTACCAGTTTGGTGGCCGATTTCTTCATATTGCGAGATCCACAAGCACAGTACTTCGAGCGTGTGTTTGGCTATTTGCTTGACGGATTGGTTTAAGATATTGAGTTTTTGCACACTTCAGGTTACGTTTCGAGGCTGATAGCAAACCAAGCGCGGTTTGTTAAACGGTATATATACAAACCATGAGTATGCAACGCGGCCAAAAACTAAACTCACTCCAACACCTGCTTCCAGAAGGCATGGTGGTGACCGCGGCATGGTTGAAGGAAAAAGGCTACTCGAGCGCCCTTTGTAGTAAGTACGTTTCAAACGGGTGGCTGATACAGCCAGCTCGGGGACTCTATAAGCGGCCTGGCGCAGAGACCAAATGGCAGCATCTGGTCATATCGATGCAATCGCTCATGCGGCAACCGGTTGCGGTTGGCGGGTTGTCGGCGCTCGAGCTGCAGAGATTTGGACACTACGTCCATCTGGGGAGCGAGCAACGCATCTTCCTCTATACCGAGACACGTCTTGCCAAATGGGTGCATGCGTTCAATCCGCTCATCCAGTTTGAGCAACGCAATGCCAACAGGCTCTTCAAAGAACCCTTCGTCAAACGGGCTGTGGGCAACCTTCCTGAGCTCACAGCACCGGTCTCGGACGCTGGCGGACCGACGCATATAGCGGGTGGCCTGACGCGATACAGGTGGGGAGATCGTGAGTGGCCTATGCTGATCTCGTCACCTGAACGTGCGATCCTTGAGTTCCTGGATGAAATCCCCGGCCGGCAAACGTTTCAGCATGCCGCAGATATCTTCACTGGGCTGGCGAACCTGCGGCCTCGGCGGTTGCAAGGGCTTCTGGAGCAGTGCGACAGCGTCAAAGTAAAGCGGCTATTTTTGTGGTTCGCTGACCAGCACCAACATGCGTGGCTGAAGCATCTTGACGTGTCAGCAATTGACCTTGGGAGCGGCAAGCGCGTCATCGCAACATCAGGGCGATTGGACCCCAGATATCAAATCACTGTACCGGAGGCGATGGATGCCAATTGATGAGCGCTATCGGCAACAGGTCGACCTACTCGTGCGAACACTGCCGTTCGTGGCAGCAGAACCAGTCTTTGCACTGAAGGGCGGCACGGCGATCAACCTGTTCGTTCGAAACCTGCCCCGATTGTCGGTCGACATCGACTTGACCTATTTGCCGCTCAAATCTCGCGATGAGGCTCTCGCAGAGATTGAAGGCGCGCTGACGCGTATTGGCGAGTCTATCGCGCAATCAATGCCGGATACCAAGATATTCCCGAGCCGACTGGATCGGGAAGGAACGCTGAACCGGCTCGTCGTGCGATCACCACTCGCACAGATCAAGATCGAGGTCACACCGGTGACGCGCGGGTGCGTATTTGAGCCAACGGTCATGCCGGTGTCCGCGGAAGTCGAGGACCAGTTCAGCTTTGCTGAGACACTGGTCGCGTCTTTTGATGATCTATACGCAGGAAAGCTTGTTGCCGCGCTCGACCGACAGCACCCACGCGATCTGTTCGACGTTCGCTATCTTCTTGCAAATGAAGGCATCACGGACTCGCTTCGCCAAGCTTTCCTTGTCTACATCGTGAGTCACAATCGGCCTGCGGTTGAAACCCTGTCGCCACGGCGTAAGGACATCGTGCACGATTTCGCAGAAAACTTTGCAGGAATGGCAGTAGCGTCGGTCACAATCGAGGACCTCATTGAGACCCGAGAGGAGATGATCGATCTGGTGGTCGGCCAAATGCCACCTGCGCATCGTCAATTCCTGATCGGTATTGAAACCGGGGACGCCGACTGGGCGTCAACAGGTCTGGGAAGAGCCGCTGACCTGCCAGCGGTTCGCTGGAAACTGTCAAACCTTGATAAAGTCGACACGCGCCGCCGCACAGAATTTGCGGACAAGCTCGCAGCCATCTGGAGAAAGTGATTTGAGATATGCCGTTATTTGATGGGTGGTGTGGCTCAGTAGATCACCCAGTAGGAGACAGCTTTCTGAGGGTCCTGTCCGGGCAAGAGGCGCATGTAAATGCAGGCGTGCAGGCAACAGCCGCGATCGTGCCGGGGCACTACGCATCAGAGGAACATGTCGCACATGCGCTAAGACGGCTTGGGAAGCCGGCCGCCGCAGCCCTCATCGAAGGCAAGTTGCCAACGACCAAAGCAATCCGCTCTGGAGACCTTGGAGAGATCTACGCGACAGAATGGATTGATGCCCATAGCGGTTACCATGCGCCGATCAAGCGCCTTCGTTGGAAAGATCATCGCAACATGGCGATGCGGGGTGAAGACGTAATTGGAGTCTTCCAGGATCCTCAAAGCCAACGCCTTAGTTTTCTGAAGACTGAGGCAAAGAGCAGAGTGGCTCTGACCGCTCAAGTTTTGACGGAAGCCCGTGCTGGATTGGACAAAGACAGCGGGTTACCATCGTCGCACGCGTTGGCATTCATCTCTGCTCGCCTACTTGAGCTAAACAACCTTCCCCTGGCCGATGCGATCGACGATGCGTTGCTGAAGCACGGTATTCCATTGGCAAGTGTCCAGCATTTGCTTTTCACGTTTTCAGGCAATGCGCCGCAAGAGCTTCTGACAGCGGCGATTAATGCCTATCCGGGAGACGTAAACCAGTGGGGTGTCGGAGTGCATGTGGCGGGCCACGGCGCATTCATTGGTGCCGTTTATGACCAGGTGATTGCCAATGCCAACGACGCCTGAAGCAATTATTGCAGATATTGGTGAAGCGACGACCGCAGGGTTTCGGGGGAGCCTAATCGCGCGTGGGCAAGCGCGGGCAATCATTTGGCGCGATGGGGTTTTGCCGCCAGACTCGCCCAACTTCGATGATCGTCTCAGTTATGATCTTCATTCCTACGGCTACGCCTTGCTTGGACTCGGATTGCGCCTTCGTGATCTTGAAGGAGACGCGGCTCAAGCCCGAGTTGCTTTTGAGCAGGCCGCAACGGCACTAGAGGCAGTGATTGCCAAGGGTGATCCTGAACAGGGTGATCGCAATTTCCATTTCGTAATGGCGGCGGCGAGTTACCACCTCGCCCATCTTTCGGCGCGCGCGTATTCCCTGCTGACCGTCGTTGAAGGCGATCAGAACTTTTCGCCGATTGAGCGTGCGCTCACGCTGCTCATGCGGCGCAATTTCTCCGCGTTTCGCTCCAGTGTGTTCGAGTATCGGGCAGCGGGAACTGGCAGTGACGCCAACATTGCCGCTGTTCTTCAGGCAAAACTTGACCAGAAAGAAGCCGCTGGCGATCTCATTGACGGTGGCGATGATTTCCTTTTCGAGGCGCTCGACACAGCATTGATAGATGCTTTTTTCGCTGCCCTGTCATTGTTTGTGCTTGCAATAGAGCGGGGCGAAAGACCCCTCCTGGACCAAGCGCTTGAACAACTCCAAGGCAGTCTCTCGATATGTGGTGAGATGAACTTGTTGCCGCAGTGGTGGTCTCATCGTATCGCGATTCATCTGCTGTCAGATCTTTGGTCAAACACCTTTCATGAGAGAGTGCCCATCCAACCAGCAGGTGGCGAAGCGTTAGACTGGTCGGGGCTGAGGGAGTTGTTCATCGCCTCGCTTCAACAGCGCTCAAAAGCCGAAGTAGATCTTTGGCCATCACAGATTGAAGCTGCGACACGAGCCGTCGATCAATCCGACGATCTTGTGGTGTCGCTACCGACAAGTGCCGGCAAGACGCGAATCGCCGAACTTTGCATATTACGTTGTCTTGCCGGCGGGCGCCGAGTGGTCTTTGTCACACCACTTCGTGCGTTGTCAGCACAAACAGAAACCACTCTGCAGAAGACCTTCGGTCCACTCGGAAAAACCATCTCAGCGCTCTACGGCAGCATCGGCGTCAGTGGTTTCGATGAAGATGCAATCCGTGAACGCGACATTGTGGTGGCCACACCGGAGAAGCTCGACTTCGCTCTCCGCAATGATCCGTCCCTACTCGATGATGTGGGCCTGTTGATCTTCGATGAAGGGCACATGATCGGGATCAATGAGCGCGAGGTCCGGTATGAGGTCCAAATACAGCGGCTCCTTCGCCGTCCGGACGCTCAGCAAAGAAGGATTGTCTGTCTTTCCGCTATTTTGCCTGATGGCGAACAACTGGATGATTTCTCGCAGTGGTTACGCCGTGATCAGCCTGGCGATGTAATCAAGCATGATTGGCGGCCGACCAGGCTCCGGTTCGGCGAAGTGGTTTGGACGGCGCCAACGGCGCGGCTGAATCTGCGCGTCGGAGATGAGAGACCCTGGGTCCAGCGGTTCATCGTTGGCGTGGCCCCTCCCACGTGGATTCCTCCAAAGCGCCAACGAACAAGGCTCTTTCCCGATAATCAACGCGAACTCTGTTTGGCGACGGCATGGCGGCTGGTCGAGGATGGACAAACAGTGCTGATCTTCTGCCCCGTTCGACGGAGCGTCGAACCATTTGCCGAGGTCATTGTCGACCTTCATGAGCGCGGTGCACTTCGGTCACTCTTAGAGGTAGATTTAGATGCATTGAGCACCGCGATCGCTCTTGGAGAGGAATGGTTGGGGCCCAACAGTGCGATCCTGAAGTGTCTTCGTCTTGGTGTCGCTCTCCACCATGGTGCGCTGCCAACCGCGTACCGCAAGGAAATTGAACGGCTGTTGCGCGACGGCATTCTTACAGTGACGATCTCTTCGCCAACCCTAGCGCAGGGCCTCAATTTGTCGGCCACAGCCGTTGTCATGCACTCCTTGCACCGTAACCGGGAACGGATCGACGTTTCCGAGTTCAAGAATGTCATTGGACGAGCTGGTCGCGCTTACGTCGATGTGGAAGGCATTGTGCTCTTTCCCATGTTCGACGGAATTGCAAAGAAAAGACGGGATTGGGAATCCCTGATCAGCGATCTCGGTGCTCGCAACATGGAAAGCGGGCTTGCTCTATTGGTTTGGACTTTGTTGTCGCGAATGCATCAACGCATCGGTGGCGACGTTGACCAGCTCGTTGAGTATGTCATCAACAATGCTGAGGTTTGGACGTTTCCAGAAATTCCGGACGAAAAGCCAGAGGACCGCGATCGTGCCCTCGCTGAATGGGAGCGTCATGTCTCAAGCCTCGATACAGCGATCCTGAGCCTAATAGGTGAAAATGATGTTCCGGATGCAGAGATCGAGACCGCTCTTGACACAATACTCCAGTCATCGCTCTGGCATCGTCGTCTTTTGCGACAGGACGACAATGTCCAGAGCGCGCTCAAGGCGGGCTTGCTCTCGCGTAGTCAATTGATCTGGAACCAATCGACAGCGGCCAGTCGCCGGGGATACTTTCTCGCCGGCGTCGGTCTTTCAACAGGTCACGCCCTTGATGCGGTCGCAGCGGATGCAAATTCCCTGCTCGTGCAAGCCAATGGTGCGCTGCTCAATGGCGAGGCGGAGGAAGCGATCGCAGCGATCACCGCCCTGGCCGAGATGGTGTTCGCAATCTTTCCATTTGTGCCGGATCAGTTGCCTGACAACTGGCGAGATATCTTGCGTGCCTGGTTGCTCGGCGAACCTCTTGCAGACATTGCTGCCGGTCAGGAATCCGAAACACTGCAGTTCGTCGAAGGAGGTCTTGTCTATCGACTTTCGTGGGCGATGGAAGCAATTCGCGTTCGCGCTTCAGCGAACGGTGACACGGTTGGTGACCTCGGACTGACGCTTGATGATTTTGAGCTTGGATACGCGATTGCCGCTGTCGAAACTGGTTCAGTGAACCGCTCGGCAGCGATCCTCATTCAGGCGGGATTCAATTCCAGGTTGGCCGCAATCAAAGCTGTGACCGATACAGGCGCTTCCTTTCAAACGGGCGTTGAGCTCCGCCAGTGGCTGCAGTCCGAGGCCGTAACGGCGTGGAGCGCTCAGCCGGACTGGCCCACCCCGGAAACCAAGGCAATGTGGGCCGATTTCACACAAAGCCTTGCTCCGGGTGACAATGTCGTTTGGACCAAACGTAATTATTGGGCAAACGTGGCGTGGCACGGCCCTGCGCCACCAACAGGCATGCCAGTTCAGATACATCACCAGGGTGGTCAGTCACAACTCCTGGCGCCAGATGGAACTCTACTCGGAACGGCGCAAGCTGCATTTAATCCCGGAAGGGCCGGCTTGTTGCGTGCCCAAGTCGCTCATGAGCAAAATCGCATCGACATCGTCTACCTGGGGCCCGCGGACCTATCCAGCGAATAAGCTCAGACAAGCATTGCTGAGTATCGTTTTCGTACATGTCCGAAGTTTGTTACATATTTCGGACATCACCGGTGAAAGGAAGCTGCTATCGCGCCGAAACGGGAAGCGTCAGCGATGGACGGTAGCTGCGATCACGTCCACCTTCGAAATCGAACTCGTACAGGCGTACACGTCCCAGCACAGGCGCTTGCTGACCAAGGAAAAAAGTCAACGCATTGGGCGCGGCAACAAACAAGTGCGTCAGTATTTCAGGTGAATGTCCGCCAATGGCGGATCGTATCATCTCCTTGGCCGATTGAGCGAGGTCAAATGCGTGGCGCCCTGCGATGACGGCCAGTGAACTCGATCCCGTCGAGGGGCGAAGCACCAACAGCCGGCCAACAGAGGGGAGTTCGTCTTCAACATATCGACGAACATCGTTGGCAATGTCGTGTGTGATGCCGACGGCCACAGCGATATCGGGTGCATCGGTGTTCAAGTCGATCAGAGTCTGATCAAGCGCCGGCCAATCCGGATCGGCCGGAACGTCATCGGCGGCCCAGACGTCTCGCGCGATCGTTCTCTGTTCCAACTCAACGTTTCGACCGGACTTAATATTGAGCACGCTACCGGCCGCGAAGGACAGGGTGGAATGAGCATCCAGAGCCAGTCGCAATCTTAGTTGATCACTTGCAGCGGACCGAAGAAATTCTGAGAGCTCCGGATAAAGGGTCGCTGACCAATCCGCATCATCACGGATGAATCTCTCATCGAAAACGGGAACAAAATTCAGAACCTCATCACATCGATCCTCGAGCCGGTCAAAGGCGTGCTCGAATGATTTCACCCCATATACCTTGGGATGCTCTAGCACATCACCGAAGAGGCCCTCACCCGAGCACAGCGCCTTGAACCCTTCGCGCTCAAACTCCACCCGACCTTGGCCCATCCACTGAAAGATCAGATCATCATAGAGGAACGCGCTTTCATGCGGCGGAACTCGGCGCAACCCAACTACAGCAAAATGTATGTCCAGCCTGTCGCGCAATTCGACCAGGGTTTCCGACGTATGTCCAAATGCCATCGTATTGGCGAGAAGCCGCAACTCATCTTCATCAATATCCAGATGCTCTCGCCACGCCTTTCGAATTCTACCTACAGCACTGTTGTCCGTCTTGGTTCCAAAGAGACGATCAAGGCGAATTGAACCTGACCGCTGACTAATCACGGGATTGAGCGCATCGGCACGGTCTAGTTGCCAATTCGTAACCAGCTTGAATTGAGCACCGGTCCCGTCTGGGGCATTTTGCTGCTGCGCATCACGCGCACGCTGAAGCAGAGAGCGAGCGTTGGCATTGATGAACTCCGGATTCACCAGATCAGAGTAGCCGTAAGTTCCCGGGGAAACATGCCACTTGCATTGCATATGCTCGCGTTTCAGCGGCTGACCCGAGGCGTCCTTTGGTTCGCGACCGGCAGCATACTCCGTCCAGACATCGTCAAAGCTCTTTGGCCCGCTTTCGAAGCCGACACGTATGATCGGACTTCCTGGGTCAAGCAGCCGGGCGGCACGGAGCCAAAACTGACGCGCTTGGTAGGGCTCTCCAGCGCGTCTGCCGGTCACAGCCTGCGTCATCGGTTCAGCTCAAACTGCAGCAGCATCTTGGAAGGGTGGTGTCGGCCTCATTCCACGCGCGATTTGGACCGCGCGCGCACCGTCAACAGGTTGAGACGGATAAGCATCAAGCACGAGCGCAGGGATGAGCCGCTGTGTTAGGTCGGAAAAGGTAAACCCATGCGATCTGCCTTCGGCGGGACCTGTCGCCGACACCAGTGCCTGTAAATGCTGTGGCGTTAGACCAAGCGGCTCAAGACGTGTCGAAAGAACGAATTGGCGCTGAGCATCGTCAGGTCGCGAAAATTCCAGAACGTCGGCTGCGCGTCTTCTGACGGCCGGATCGAGAGAATTCAATCGGTTTGTGCACATGATAATAGCGGCAGGAACCTTCGCATTCGCGATTTGATCAACGCCGCGGATGAATGCGTTCACGCCCGCGCGATCTTCGTGGTGCATCTGGCTTGCTTCGCGCGACTGCGCCAAGGCATCTGCTTCATCAACAAGCAGTATGACAGCACCCCGGCTTTTTCCACTGCCAGTGGTCAATTTCTCGGCCTCTTGCAGAGTGTATTCAAAGGCTGAAGAAATCAGCTGCGTCATTTCACCGACACGTCCCTGCCCCCGCGTCGATAGGCTGAGTGGCATCAGAGTGATGTCAATCTTCTCTTGGCGGGCGACCGCGTCACCGATGGTTTCAGCAAGTTCAGTTTTTCCGGAACCGACATCACCGGCCAGAACAACTAGTGGCGGCCTGCGCAGCACGGTGTCCAACAGTGCCTCAGCACCCGGATGATGACGGTTTGCCCATTCGGCCAGACCTGCGGGATTGACTAAAAGCGCAAGCACTTTTGCCAGTCGGTCCTTTTGCTGATCCAAGCCTACAAGGCGGGCGAGCCGCTCCTGTGGTTCGAAGTCTGGATATACGAGTCGTCTGTCAAACAGTTCACCAAGGGTCGGCTTCATCTCCATCAGAAACTCCGTACTGTTGCGCGTTCGAGGGCACGGCCACCCGAAGAATATGTCTTGTCAGTCGAAAGATACCCACTCACAGTCGGTTCAGCGGCACCGGACCGGACATATGGGAGTCCAGCTTCAAAGGCGTCTTGTTCAGCAGTACTCAATGCATGCCATTTGGCACTGTAGGTCAGATATGTGTAGAAGGCAGCTCCGGCAACATCGGCCCCTGGGCGGATTTTCCCCGGGTCGTCATCTACGGACCCACTGTAGAGGTCTTGAGCGGTGTACTTAAGAGTCGGTTCGATCCAGAGATCGTTGCGCTTAAACCCGTACCAGACATAATTCAGATATCCGGCTTTCATCAACGCAATCGCTTCTGTTTCATACTGAGCAATCTTGTGATCACTTGGTGATCCATAAAGGCGCTGAACTCGCTTCAGATCGGTCGCAATCTTGGCCGCCATATGGCGGGCATGAGTGACCGTGAAGGTCGTGCTTTCAGAAACTGTAAGACTGTATGACATGCCGCTACCTCAAACTTGGAACGTCGAGCCGAAAACCTTTTGCCAGTAGGCAACCGTCAGCTGTTTTGTTGGAGCCGCCAAGGCGGCATCTATTGCATCGCCGGCGTCAAGCGCCGCTTCGACAATCGCGTCTGCGTTGGATGGCGTGTAGAGCCGCGCCACGTTGTTGTCGGCATTTACCGGATCGATGATCTGCACCGTGTCCGTAAGCGAACCCACGCTCGATGGTGTGTAGTAGTCTGAGAAAACAATCCGTTCCCGCATGTTGCTCTTTGCGACGTAGGTGAAAAAATGCTGGAGAGCCTCAGGATAGTCACTGAGGTCGAGACCATCATCGCAGAGCTTCGCCAAGATCATTTCGATCATGAATGACTTGAAACGGAAGTTGGGATCGTCATTTTTCAGTCGCCGCGCCCAAAACTTCACAAGCCGGACAACCTGCGCGAAATGAGTCTCCTGCGCCTTCTTGCGTTTTGACGCAAAATCAAGGTGCAGCGGAATGCTGGTTTTAAGAAATGATCCGTCTTCCTGGCTGACCAAATCGCCATACCATTGCGGGTCTCCGCTGTAGAGGATCGGGACGATATCCACGTCAAGCCCGGTCCCCTTGAAGGTCACGGTGACCGAATAGGTCTGTGGCTGAACCTGGTCCGGGGTGAAATTCGGGAAGGCTTTGCGTAGGCGTTCTGCAATGTAAGTGAGGAGTTCATCGACGTCCTTTGGAGCATCAGCACCACTCACATAGCATGCGACGTCGATGTCATTCAGCGACCGAAGCGCGGTTCCTTTGGCCAAGCTACCGGAGAGCAGCATTTTTTTCAGCGTGAAGTCGGGATGTTCGTTGAGATACCCTTCCAGCTTTTCACGAAGCCGGCGGGCTTGAGCTCTGAATTCATCTGCCTTCGCCTTAGGCAGGTTCACCCGATCAGTGGCAAACTGCGCAATTTCCTTGTGCCCTACATGATCTCTGCTCATTTCCCCAGCCTCTCCGCTGCAAATCGCTATTTCATGACCCGAATTTCCCTCCATCCGCATCAACACTATTGAAACTATATGGGTATAGCTGCTATACATGTCAAGAACCAATAGGGGTCTAATCATGTCTGATGCTTCACCACCTGGACGCAACCTCGCTCCCCGCTTCGAGTTCATCGAATGGCGACTGTTCTGGGAAGGCCATCTGAACCGCAGTGATCTCGAGGATCACTTTGGAGTTTCGACCCCACAGGCGTCTGTCGACCTTAGAAATTATCGAGAAGCTGCAGGGGAAAACATCGAGTACAACGCGACAGAAAAACGGTTCGTTGCGTCAAAATCGATGAACCCACGTTTCCTGCGCGTTTCAGCCAATCGGCTCCTTTTGCAGCTCAGGGCCTTTGTCAACGGAGTTCTCAAACGCGATGATATGATGTTCAGCCAAATCCCCTCTGTCGATATCACACCGGAGATTGTGCGGGACGTCAGGGCAGAAACTCTTCAAGGCATTCTAAGTGCAATAAGATCCAAAAGTGCACTTGCGGTCCACTATCAGTCGCTGACCAGCTCTAGATGGCGCGATATCGCTCCGCACGCACTGGCGTTTGATGGCCACCGTTGGCACGCGCGGGCCTGGTGCTGCGAACGTGAGGAGTTTCGTGATTTCGTGTTGACCCGCATTGAAAGGCTCGGAAAATTCAAAGAGGTCGAGTTTGATCCGGACCACGACCTTGCCTGGCAGACCAAGACTGAGCTTTGCTTATGCCCTCATCCTGAATTGAGCAAAGAACAGAGCGATGCAATAGAGCGTGATTACGATATGCGGGGCGGGGTTCGGAAAGTCGAAATGCGGCTGTCCCTTGCGTTCTATTTCATCAAACGTCTCAACCTCGACCTCGATGTCCTGGAACCTGCCCGGGCTCAGATCAGATTGGCCAACCTTGCCGAAGTCGAAGCGGCGATTGCCGATGCGCGAGACAGATCTAAAGAGCTGAGCGCAAGCGCATAGCCCCGATCGTCAAATTTCTTCGGACCGATTGAAAGCGTGCAAGCTTAGACCCGCAGAATCTGGGCCTCCTCGGCTGCGTCACCGGCAGTCAAATCGAGTTCCGGCAGATCTCGCAATGAGTGCAGATCAAACATCGCCAGGAACTCCGGCGTCGTCACGAAGGTATGTGGCGCGCCAGGTCGCGGACTTTTAGGTCCATTGCCGATCAGGTTCTTGTACCGCAATCGGCTGAGCAGATCGCGGTTGATCTCCTTGCCAAAGATGTCAGCGAGTCGCGCCCGATCGATCGGCTGGTGATAGGCGACAGCACAGAGCACTGCCATCTCCTCCTCAGAGAAGTTGTGCTGTTGGTCTCCAACATCCGCAGCCGTTCGAATGGCAGTCGCATATTGTGGCCGTGTCCGGAACATCCAGCAGCTAGCCACATGCACGATCTCATAGGGCTTGCCCTTGAGATTGGCCTGGATGTCTTCAATCAGCAGATCGAGGTTGGCCCCCTGCCCCACCACCCGGCTCAATTCTTCACGTGCCACCGGTTTGGCGCTGGCAAAAATCACCGCCTCAATCCGATTCATCCATTCACGCCACCGTAGGTCAGCAGGCAAATGATCGAGCTCGATATCGAGCAACTCGGGCGCTTCTTCTTGTTTCGCGACTGCACTCATCCGCTCACTCCGTAAAGACGGAACGTCGAACGGCCAGTCAGTTCCTTGATGACACCCAACTCCACAAGCCGATCACAGAACCGGCGTGCGGCGCGGCCGGTCATCGGAACATCGGTGCCCTTGATCCTGGCTGCCAGCATCGACGATGGCGACACGGCGACTTCAGACAGGAAGAGCACAAGCGCCGCATCGGACCCTTTGGCGCGCAGCTTTGGAGCGATTGCGCGCAGACGCGCTGATCGCCTGGCCAAATCATAGGAGAGGCGCACAGCATTTTGAGCGACGGTGGCCACGGCCAGATGCGCATCGAGCAGCAGTTCGTCACGACTGCCCCGCAAGTGCTTTGCAGTCAGATGTTGCGCCATGAAGGGGAAGAGAGTGGGCCATCGCAGCTCATGGGCCATCCGGATATCGGCGAGCAGGAAGGCAACAACCTCGTCGCGCGGATAGGCCTCAAAACACTTTTGAAGCAAGTCTGTGGCTGCGGCCACCGGACTTTGCGAGCCCGATCCATCCCTTTCAAAATCAAGCCAGCCATAGACATCGTTCCGCATGTGTTCCGGGATCAGCGGCATAAACCGGTTCTGCCAGCCCTGCGGACCAATCTTGATGGATGAGGCTTTGGTCCAGAAGGCCAGCATGTCGCCGCCCGGCCCCATTGCATCCCCAGGCTTGGTCAGTAGGTATGCATCAAGGACCGAGGCTTCGTTTTCGCCTCGGCGGTCAAGCCGAAGGCATCGAACCACAGCCTTCAACGCAAACTTGCCGGTGAGCAACTTGGTCGGAACCTGCAGGTGCGGATCGTTTAGAACCGCATGCAGCAAAGCGAGAGCCGAACCGGCGGCAAAACCCGCGTTTTCAAGGGTCTGAGCCGCCCTGCCATCCATGATCCAATGGGGTAAGATGGGTATGTTAGGGTCGGGTTCAGGGATGTCCGGTGCATGAATCATGTAAAGAAGCATAATTTATAACGGCGCTTATTGCCATCAAAGAGATAACAAACCGCCCCGGCTTGCATGTGTTTTCTATGTCCAATAATGTTGCCTTATCGGACGTAAAAAGATAGCCTGCGGAAATGACTGAATCTCATAATAAACGCTACCAAAAAGCCGAGAAATCGACGTCAGCACCGATGACCGTGCGCTCCCCTGCTGAAGGCGACGCAAACGGTCGTTTGTCGAGCGACACGTCTGACACTATGCCAGACATCGATCTGGATGATCTCTTATCAGAACCGGCCGAAAAGGCAGAGGCAAGCGCAATTGCCCTGCCAGATACAATCGCCAGTTCCGGGTCGCTAGAGCGGCTGGTCGATACCGCCCGCGACTATGCCAGCAAAGCCACGTCTGAGAATACGATCAAGGCCTATAAGAAAGATTGGGCGCATTTTAACAGCTGGTGCCGGCGGCGCGGTGTGGATCCACTACCGCCCTCCCCTGCCCTGGTCGGATTGTACATCACCGAATGCGCATCACCGCAGGATGGCAGCCGTGGCCTTGCCGTCTCGACGATTGAACGACGGCTGTCCGGTCTGTCATCAAACTACCGGCAACGCGGGTTGTCTATCGATCTTCGGGACCGTCACATCGCGACCGTGTGGGCCGGCATCAAGAACCAGCATCGAAAACCACCAACCCAGAAGGAAGCGGTACTCATCGAGGATGTTCTGGACATGGTCGCCCTACTCTCGTTTGATCTACGTGACATGCGCGATCGGGCCATCTTGTTAGTCGGCTATGCCGGTGGCCTGCGTCGCTCAGAAATCGTCGGTCTCGATGTCAGCAAAGAAGAAAGTCAGGGTCCTGACGCAGACGGTAGCGGTTGGATCGAAATCGAAAAAGGCGGTGCTGTCCTTCACCTGCGCGGTAAGACCGGTTGGCGCGAGGTTGAGATCGGCCGCGGGTCATCCGACGCTACCTGCCCTGTCCATGCTCTGGAGCAGTGGTTGCATTACGCCAAGCTCGCGCATGGTCCGGTGTTCCGGCGCGTGAGCCAGGACGGTACCAAGGTGTTGTCAAATAGGCTGTCCGACAAACATGTTGCCCGGCTCATCAAGCGCCTTGTTTTGGAATCCGGTGTTGGGCCTGAGAAACTCTCTGATGAGGAACGCGTGAAGCTGTTTTCTGGTCATTCCTTGCGCGCGGGTCTCGCCTCCGGCGCCGAAGTCGACGAGCGCTACGTCCAGAAACAGCTGGGACATGCATCGGCCGAGATGACACGACGGTATCAACGGCGCAGGGATCGGTTTCGAGTGAATTTGACCAAGGCGGTTGGGCTTTAGTTCCAAATCAACACTACGATTTGTCAAAGAACCGAGAGAAGCATGAGAAAAAGGCCAAATGTGAAGACGTGCCTGATCTGGGCAGTATGTATTATCGCCATAGTGCTTCTGCTGGTCCGCCGATCTCAAGGCGAAGTGGAACGCTGGTGGTACCCAGAAGCTTTTTTCAACCTGTTTGCCTAAAAAACCATCGCCCAAAAAGATGCCTTGCCCAAGCGGTCACGAACCACCCAAGTATTCAATTTTGGCACTGTCCCCTGCCCCATCATTTTTGAAGGAAATCCGGTAGACCGACCGTCCCAACGGGCCATTCGTTGCGTTGACGAGATAGCTGTATTCGTCATCTTCCTTGGCAATCGAGACGTAAAACGTTCCCGCGACATAATCCTCAATCTGAACCGGGAAATTCACCTGACCACCGGTGGCGAGCTCGGCATTGGCATGGTCTGTCGCCACTTCAATCGCTGGGACCAAAATGGTGGCCAGATGAATCCGTTCCGCTCTTCTGGCAACGGCGTTATCGGCAAATTCGACCTCACTTCCTGCGATTGGCTCAGCTTCCAATATCCAATCCATTACCGCCGCTACATGCGTATGGCTCTTGGTGTCAGACCAAGCATCGGGAGCTTCCTCTTTGCAGGCAGATAGCACCAGCATCGTAAATATAGGCAATAAATTCCACGCCTTACGAACTTTCATGTGGTCCACCTTTCCGATTACTGCGCCGCGCTGTGCTCGCTCAATCTACCATAAAAACTACGATCCAAATGCAATTCTCCTGCCTGAGCCTTCTGAACCATACCGCGCAGATAGCCGCCCGGCGATTTCACCTCCCCGTTCGAGTACTTGTCGTACGTCAAAGCGACGGCCGCGGTTGCCACAGCCGGTCCAAGCGCCTGCTGCGTCACGTTCCAGGCATTCTCGGAAATCCCCGCCATCCCTCGAATTTTTCCGGCCGCTCGGTGTAAATCGTTCCAGTCCCGGATGTAGCCCTCAAGGTTTCTCGCCATCTCTGCAAAGTGTGGACAGGTCAGCATCAACATCGGGATATCAACGTTGGAACTGCGTTTGTTGGTGTGGGTGCTCCACTCGACATCAAGATCCACCTTCTCTGGTGTCTCAACCCGCTCAGGTGTTGGCTTTTCTGGTGCTGAGTTTTCCGCGTGCTTTTTTTCAAAGCGATTACTAGATACAAGATGGGGTTTGTTTGTAGTTAGTATATGGGTGCCATCAGTGACACCTGTGGGTGTCATATTAGTATCAATGTTAACAACATTGGATGTTGATTGAGGTGCCTGATCAGGTGATTTTTCGTCAGATTCTTCTGGCCAATCAAAGGCTGCCTCGAAGGCTTGCTCCACACGGTCCTTGAAAGCCTTGAACCAGTCTACGATGTCCAGGAGCTTGTTGGGCGTTGTCGTGCGTTTGGGAAGCCCCTGAAGCAACACAGCGAACTCTTCCTCCATCTGTTTCCACGGGCCGCGTAGGCCGCTCTCCAGCGCTTTCTCGATCTTTGCTCGTATAATGCGCCGTGTGACCGTGATGACGTTCCTGAGTGAGGCACAGAAGGCCCGTTCTTCCTTCAACTGGGCATAGAGGGTCTCGAACTCCTCCGCGCGTGCTGCCAACGGCGCTAGATCAAAGCCATAGGCTTCCACAATCACACCATCCTCGTCCCTGTGGCCATAGCGCTTGCCGTTGGGGCTGTCCTTGATCCAGATGAGGCCCAGTTCCGCCAGTCGTCGCACATGACGTCTCAGCGTCGACAGCGAGAACCCTGTCTGTTCCATCAGGAAGTTGTTTGACGCCCAGACAATAGGCCGCCTGCCCTGCTCCCAGTCCTGTGGCTGTGTGAATGCAGAGAAGGTATCAAGAAGTAGCAGATCTTGCGCCTGCAGGCCGATCGCTGCTGCTACCCGCTTTGCAGCGGTTGTTGCCTTAGATTTGGGTATAGAGAGCCGTTCACCGGCTTGTGCGTGCTTTTCAGCGACCACAAGGCCCGGAGTTGGCTTGCGCCATCCGTTATGTTTCATGTGAGTTTTTAAACCTCCATCAGTTGAATGAAGGCAAAAGAGTTCCGTTCACCGAATCGGTGTTCAAAGTTGACAACGATTCACGGACAGTGGTATCTAAAGACAGCGACGAAATTAGATGAGCTCTCTGACCGTGAGGTTTGGGGGCTTTTCTTTTGCCGTTAGATCACGTGATGTTCCTTTCTGCTCTTAGCCTCAAAGGTAGGCCAAGCACCCTTCCCTGTCGTTGTGGGTGAGCGTCTCACGAATTTGGCCCTTGCTCCTGCAAATAAGCCGCGATCACGTCGCTGAGCCCCTCAAGGCGTTGCTTATCTAAATTCAATCCTGTTGCATTAACGGTCAGCTTGCCGCCAATCGATGAGACGGAGAGCTTCCGGTTGCCAAGCTTCCTGATAGCAGTCAATTTCTCGGCCTTTGCAGGCTTTTTCGACTTTTTCTGGATGCTGGTGGAAAGGCTCGAAACTACCTTCTCGACCTCTCTATGAGAGAGCTCATAGATATTCTTGCACGCGTGCAAGATTTCATCTCGAACCTGATAAACCGCTTTTCCACGCGAAACATGGCTTTCATGAACGCCTATCAATTTGGCAAATGCGACAGCGGTGGTTTTTTCATCCGGATTAGCGGTTGCATACCGCTCAAACATTTCGCCTACAGACAAAAGGCGTTCGAATGCCCCGAGATTTTCGCGCTCCTCATTCTCGCGAAAACGCATGAACAGCATTTCAAACTGATCATCAGACAACCCCCGCTTATCCGGATCCGCTAAGACTGCCCTGACTGTGCGCCCGAGCTTTGCTGCGATCGCGTGTCTACGTCTCCCCGTAATCAGGTAGAACGGTACTCCGCCACAAGACTCCGGCTCTAGAGGATCAGGCCGCCAATCAGGATCGACTGGCCACACCTGAATTGGAGTGTCCTGCCCATTCTGTTCAATACTATCGTACAGTGACTGAAAGGCTTCTTGCTCTAACCAATCGTCGCGCCTATCAGAGCCAATCTCATCCTGAACTTGGCTCGGCTCTAGCTGCAACTCATGTCGCCCATGGAGAATATCATCTACAGTCTTTGCTCTTTTCTCATTGAGTAAAACCTGTGTGTCGCTTAGCGCTCCAGCTTTCCAAGCGCTACCTGATCCACCCATACGGGGTTTAAGGCCGACGGTCGGCTCTGTAGTTGCTTCTGGGGAGGCAGCGGAGACTTCTTCGCTAGACTGTAGTGTTACTTTTTCACCGTCTTTTTGTGGTTTTGCCTTCAAGACAGAACTGCTGATCGTCCGTTTCATTCAGCCTCCTCCCCAAAATCATAGAAATCTTTCATCCACGCGTCAGCGTAGCCCCGCTCCAAGCCGGGCCAGAGGCGCGAGACAATTGCGTCATTGACAGCGTCTGCGTTCTCAATGAACCGAGCGATGCCTTTCCGTTTACCAGGAGTGTCGGGTTCGTACTCATAGACCGACTGATAAACATCAGATGCGTTTGCGATCGCATCTGATCGCAAATAGAAGACTGGCAACACTTCGCCCGGGCAATTTTCGAGCAGATTGCTAACCTGGTTTAAATCTTGTGCGTTGGTTCGCTGTACAATGGTAGGCAGCAACATGTTTGCGCCAGCTCCGATGTCCATTCTCTCATTCGCAAAGATATGGCGGAGCATCGTCAGTAGACCTGTGACGAACGTTGAGAGCGTTGCTATGTCAAAACCCTTCATCGTCTGAGGAATGATCAAAGACGTTGAGGCAATCACATTGTTAAGCTGAAACAATGTAAGGGCCGGCTGATAATCGATTATGATGCAATCGAGTGTCTCATTCAGAGCCGCATCAAGTATCTCCGCATTCACAACTCCTTCGGTCAATAACTCGTTGGGCTTCGTCTTAGGAACGTGACCTTCGCGCCATCGATCAATCGAGTCTTTGAGAAACCGATAAAATCTCTTGCCAGGCAAATTCGCACGCAAAATGCGAGCTATCTGGATTTCACCTTCAGATGTTTCGCCATGTGCCGGCAGAAGCCTCAGTCCCGGCCAAGATGTTTTCTTAAAGAAGGTGTCCAGCGTCTCCGCGTCATAATCTGTGTAGGGGTTGTCTTCTGTCGTCTGAAACAACCCAGCAAAGTCGACCATTGTCGGCGTGTGTTCATCCGGCATTTTCGGCATCTCTTCGCCGCCTACAAAGTAGAGCGTGATAGTGCTTTGCGGGTCTGCATCCATGATGCCGACCCGCATTCCATAGTGCAGGCTAAGATACTGAGCGAAGTGTGCAGCGGACAAAGATTTCGCCGTTCCGCCTTTTTGGCTGGCAAACGATATCACTGGCAGAGGATCTTCTGGCTTGCGCCAAGCAAGATACTCATATGGACGCTTTGCAGCCCCTGCCATCAGAGCTCGAATATGCATCAACTCCTTGAGGGTGAAGACGCGCTCGCGGCCAACATAAGTGCCCGTTGGAAAATCCTGATTATCCTTGGCAAACTTTGTGAGATACTGGTAGCTGACGTTTAAGAATTTGGCGCACTGACGCATGGACCACGAACGCTTTATGCGATCACGCATTGTGAGTTCTTTGTTGACCGACACCATCGTGCGGTCGAGGCCGCGTGACAGCTCTTGCAAAAATTGTTCTAGATTACCGCTCATGCCATATTCCGATGTGTCCGATTCTCTCGTGGAATCGATTCTGTCCGAAAGTAGCACGGTTTTAGCTCATATGTATAGATACTGTGCGCCAACCGGAATTCGACGCACGATATGGGGCAATACGACCTTCAATGTAGCGCCAAATGTATCGCATATTTGAATCTTGCACGCGTGCAAGATTTTGGAGTTAAGTGGGACTTGGATGTCAAATTCTGCGCTTTGCCACGTCTTTGGGCCTTAGCGCATCCGACCCGTAATCAACCATCGGCCGTAACCGCGTGTAAGGCACCGCCGCCCGAAACGAGCCAACCAGTTTCGATCTCAGCAAGCGCATCAGGTTCTCCACCGAGTAATTGAAATAACTCGCTCCGGTAAAGCCAACGATGGCAAAGACCAGTACAGCGAAGGTCCACCAACGGATGTGGAACGCGAATAGCGCGACAAAAAAGATCAGCCGTGCATCGAAGAACATGAGATTGGGTCGCGCCATAGCATAGCGCCAGTGAACCGTTGAACGATAGATGTTGTAGCGGTCTTCGGCCATCAGGCGTCTCCTTACCGGGCAGGGAGCGCTACATTATTGACGAAGAGCACACCAATGATTTGGCGTGAACGTAGGGAGATTAGTGGCCCCTTCGGAGCGCTCTGAACAAATTCTCCGGCCAGATCGTTGCCCACCTCAGCCAGTCCTTTGTAGACGCCTTGCTCAAATGTAGCCTGGGGTCGTTGAACGCCTGTGACGCCGCCCAGATCAATCAGAGATGTGCCCGGATCAGAAAGGGCGTCGCCCAAACCCGTCACAAACGCAGCTGCGACCCGCGGCGCGTAGCGTGCAAAGAGACGACGATCCAAATCGGAGCGCACGGCCAGTGACCTCTGGCGCGCATCGACAGCATAGGCGGAGACGGGCACTTGAGTGCCGTCTGGCAAAACTGCCGAATTGAACTGAACGATCAAATGCGTGTTGCTTTGGTTGGCCTCAAACCCTCCAATGAGCCGCGCGCCCTTAAGAGGACCCTTGCGGATTTCTGCAACCACCGGGCCGGGCGTATCGCTGTCATTGGTGATGATCGTCGAGGCCAGCACCACATCACCTGCGCGCGCGAGCGGCTCAGAGAGGGCAGGGGTCGCTGATCCGGCTATTCCGATTCCATTGTCTGTTGCACCCGGCGTCGGCTCGTCCTTTGGAACCAGGTCTTGATCGACAACCACCGTGACGGCCGATGGTTGCACCTGCCAGGAGCCAAGAAGGCCTTGCTGTTGTGTTGCCATCAGCTGCGCAAGTTGGTTGATCCGAGCGTAGTCAGGTGCCTGCGTTTGATTGGGTGTCGGGTTTGCTTGTTGTTGGACCGGTTGCTGCCGGTCGATCACGACCGTTCTCGGCGGTTGTGTCTGCACAGGTGTATTCGCCGGGGGCAGGGGCCGGTTTTTGTTTGGTGCAATTGCTGGCGGTTTTTCGTCAATCTGACGCAGCGGTTCGTCGGGGGTTGCGATGAACGACGTATCGTTCTCTTCCGCGGTACGCGCACCATCTTCATTCTGCTGACGCAAATTGTCTTGATAGCGTTCCGAGGTGCGCAGCTGATCGCCGGCGGGCGTATCATCGACATTCGGGGTACCCGCTACACGGCTCGGTCCGATCAGGTCGGGATTCTTCCAAACCTCGTAGCCAACAGCCCCGCCAACCACCACGATGGTGAGAAGCGCAACGTTTCGGAAGGAGAGGAGTCCACGCTTGCGTTCGCGGTTGATCTGCCGCGCGCCACCCTGGTTCAATTTCTCAGCGGGATCGACCGCAGGACCGATCTCGGCGTCATCATTGTTCTCGTTTGGTTCTTTTTGATCACTCATTGCGATATCCTCACTTTGGAGACGCGGCCGTTTGCGGAAACCAATGCGACCGACGTGGGCCGTATCCGATAGGCTTTGACCTGACCGGGACCGGTAAGAATGCGGGAGGCCGGTGGGGAGATGACCGCATCGGCCGACTGCAGATAGATCGCTCCGTCATAGCTCCAGGCCTTCACGGCGCGATTGTCCGTTCGCAGACGCACAGCATTGCCGGGAATGTCGGCTCCGGTCGCAAAGGCCATCATCACATCATTGGACGCGCGGGCGACCGGTTCGCTCTGGCCGGACTGCAATGGCCTTGAGGCAGCGTTTGGGCCACGCCCATGAACTGTAAAATCACGCCGGTAGTGTGTGTTCAGGGAGTTCGTGCGCACCTCGAACACAAGCGGCCGGCTCTCACCCACCAGGGAAACGATGATGTTGGAAAACCCGTGCGGCACGAGCGGCGTCACGGCCAGTTGGTTGGATCCTTCCTGCATCGCGTAGACCTGGAAGCTCTTGGGCTTGCCGATCACGTAGGACGCCACGGGCCAAGCTTCACCGGTCTGGTCATAGAAGGCCATGACGCTCACCGTGTCGGGGCCGGTGAGCAGGATTTCCGGTTCCTGGGCGGAGTTCAGCGATATCCGCTTGGCATCGGTGATTGCATTGGGGAACTGCCCAGAGGGCGGGGTGGCCGCTGCCTTCTGGCTTTCATCGACCCGGCGCCGATAGTCGCGGATCATCTCAGGTGTCATCGGGAATTGGCTTTGGATGGCCGCGCCATAGGCGGTGATTTCTTCTGGCGTGAGCGGTCGGTCCAACTCATCGAGGCTTTTCAGCAATTCCTGTGCGCCGATGATCGGGAAATTGCCCGTTGGCGTGGGTGCCTCTTGCCCAGACGGCTGAATACGCTGATTGCGTTCGTTCTGGCTGAGCGGCTCGGCGCCTGTGGGAAGGTTTTGCTGGGCAGGCGTATTCGTTCCGCCATTCTCGATGGTCACGACGGTCCGACCATCATCCAGACCCGGCAATGTTGCCGTGGGACGGTTGGTGGGTTGGGGCAGGGGGGTCTGCACTTCGGTGCCAGGTGGGACCGTTTCATCGCCATTGGCGTCCCTCAGAACCTGCTGCGCGTAAACCGGTTTGAGCGTCAGGCTGAGTGCGAGAAATGCTCCAAAGCGTAACAAGAGGCGGGTGCGCCCCTTAGAGAGTGTTTGTGTGTGCATCAGGTACCTCCGGGGGCCGCGATGAAGCGGGAGATTGCCATCGCATAGGGGGATTCATAGGTTTGCAGCCGTTCGATATTGACCGTGATCATGAAATTCTGACCGGTCACTTCCGAGGCTGATTGGTAGGTCACGCGCAGCGGGATCTGCACGATCCATTCATAGACACCGCGATCATTGACCCCTTCGCGCACGATAACGGCATTGTTGGCGACAGCCGTCGTGTTCAAACGCCTGCTCTGAACGAGATCGAGCATCTGACTCTTTTGAACGGCCTCCACGAACTGGTTCCAGCCGGTGGGCTTGGTGAAATACTGCAGTGCGTTGTTGAAGTCGGAGCGGTAGTTGGCAAAATCATAGGTCAGCGAGGTCGTCACGGCACGGACCGCGAAATTGCTGACTTCGGCCGCAGACTGGTGCGGTTTGTCGAGCGGGACGAGGGGCAAAAGCTGCCCGTCGGTCGTGGTGGCAAAATAGCGCGGCTCGGGCCGATTGACGGCGAGGTAGGCCGTTGATGCGCCAAGCACGACGGTCGACAGGCCAAGACCGAGCGCGATCTTGGCCATGATCTTATAGGAGATCTCAAAGGTGCGTGCTGACCGCAGAAGGGATTCGGCAGCACCCAGATGTTCGTTGTCCGGCAGCATGAGCAGTCCCGCTCATTGCGCTTTGGCGACGGTCAGGATGTCTGTCGGCAGTTCCGAGAAGGCAAATTTTGCCCCTTGGTCGGTTTGATAAAGGAAGAAGGGCACACCCGGCATCTTATTGGCACGCATCCAGTTGATATTATCGACGATGCCCTGGACTACGGCCTTGTCTGCCTGATTGGTATCCATTTGCGTCACAGCGGGGGTTGCGCGTGTCTTCGACGTCATATGCGCCATGAAGGTCTCGGGAATGTTCTGCGAATGCAGGATTGAGAGCGAGGTGTTGAACCCGCCGACACCAGTGATCGGTGCAAAGATGATCCTCAGATCGATTTCGCCGCCAGCAATCTGGCTGTGCATTTGATCAATCGTCCATTGGCAATGCGGGCATTCAGGGTCGGCCAGCATATAGACGACGGGCGCGCCTTCTTTGGCAGTCCCGGCAGAAAACCAGATCCGCTCATCGCCAGCCTGTTCGAAGATCGCATCGATCCCGTCCTGTACGTTCGCAGAAGGTTGTTCGATGGCCGTGATCGGCGCTGTTGCAACATTGGCTTCTGACGCATCCGGCGCTGTGCTGGTCGCAGGTGGGGCGGCGGCTGCAGCAGGTTGCAGCACCTGTTGCAGCCGTTTCAGAGCTGGAGAAGTCGTTTGGCTGGGTATCGCTTGGCGCGGCGATGTGTTCGGTATCGGTGTCATCGTAGCAGATGGTTGGGTTGGTGATGTGGTTGAGTGCTGGCTGGCCGGGGCGACGACAGGATGAGCCGGTTGCGGAAAGGTGCGCGGTGGTGTGACGGTGGCGGTCGCACTTGGATCCGGCACGGTGGCCAACAAGGCTGCTGATATATCTTCGCCCTGTGGTCCAACGATCTTGCCGATGATGGTCAACCCGTCCTGCGTCGTCAGCGCCGTGGCCGGTGTGCCGTCCGCGTCCTTGATGGCCCAGGCCTGCATATCTCCGATCTTCATGAGCGGACGCACATCCGGGTCGGTCTTGGAGATCAGTGTCTCGATGAAGGGTGAAGTGCCGGTGCACCCGGCAAAGCCTTCCTTCCAGCTGTACTCCTCGGCAAATGCAGCTGATGCCGACGCAAAGAACAGTCCACTCGCCAGGATGATCCCGACGCGTCTGGCTGACCAAGGTCCTACCGCCTTGCGGCTGTACGGTTGTGGCAGGTTGTGCCTGGAGTTTGTGTAGCTCATTGGAAAATCCTTTCGCGTGAAGACCGGTGCGGCAAAGCGCTTTACTTCGCACTGCGCATCGCTATATATATCGCAAGTGTATCGCGCATTCTTTTGATACATATACCGATCTTTTTGAGATTGCCATAGCACCAATTTGTCAAACCACAGCGTAAGAGGATTGCGATCCGAGCGTGGAAGGGGAGGCCTAACCCATGTTCCGATCAGAACATGCCCATGATGTTACAGTACCCGCACGCACCGGTGTTCAGCGGGAACGGGTCTTTACGCCACGCTGGGACGATGGTCGGGACGCCCATTCAGGCCGTAACCCAGTTACGGATGTCCTGGGCAGTGTTTCGAAAACCCTGTTGTCGCTGGCAGTCCTCGCTCTGGTGGTCACCGGTTGCATCTTTGCGTTCCAGACAGTCGATCTCGCAGACCCGACCAACCGCGCTTCCGCCAAGACCGCACAAGCTCCCTCAACAGCGATCGCCGCGACGGGTCAGGATCAGGCGACCGAAATCGCCGCCCTTCGCGCCGAGGTGGCGCTGGTCACCGAGCAAAGTCTGGAATTGCGGGCCGAACTCGCGTTGCTGACAGGGCAGGGAGGTGTCTTGCCGCAAATGATCAACCGGCTGCAGGAACAGCGCCGGGTCAACGCGGCCCACTCCAACGCCTTGCGACAGCTCTATTCCACGAAGGGCCTGATCGGCGCGTCTCTTCCGTCCTTAGAGGAGCCTGCCACTGCCGCCGGCGATGTGGGATCGCGCCCTGTGCAGGTCACACCAGTCGCCAACGCACAAGATGAAGCCCCCAAGCGAGTCGTTCTGATCCCGCAAGGCAGCCACGGGAGCGCAGGCGAACCAAAGGCAGGTGCTGGGGATGGCGAGTGATGGGAGCCGTAATACATGGACGAGCTAACCGCATTCTTTACCCGCGTGACGGCGATCCTGCCGCCAGCGCAGGCCTTCGTGGCCGCGCTCTGTTTCGTACTGGGGATTGTTCTGGTGATCATCGGTGGACGGATGCTTCTGATAACGGCCGAAGAACGCGCGCATGCCCATCACCGGCGTCACGGCTACTGGCAGGCCCTGACTTACATTGTTTTCGGTCTGCTGATCATCTCGCTCGACCTGACACTGTCGGCCTGGATTGCCTCGCTCTATGGCGCAGACAATACAACCGCGAGCGCCGCCAGCGAGATCATGGCCTATGCGCCGGAAATGCTGGCACCGGTTTCGGGCGCACCTGGCGAGGCGATCCTGATCGCACTCGTGCGCGTCGCCCAGTTCATCGGGTTGCTCGCCGTCGTGCGAGGTCTGTTTCTTTGTGTCAAATCGGCCGACCTGCCCGCGCAGGGTCTTATGGGCAAGGGCTTCATCCACATGATCGCAGGGATCATGGCGGTGGACCTTCCCCGGACCGTCGGTCTCTTCGAAAACCTCTTCTATGGCTAAACACGGAGCACCCCCATGCCTGAACAAACCCCACACCACATCCGCAAGAAGATCCCTCCTTCAAGAAACCGCCGGTCATGGCGACCTGTGATTGTGCGCTCGACCCTGTCGCTCACCTTCGGGACACTTTGGGCGAGCCAGGCCTTCGCGCAGACCTTTGGTGACATCTTTACCGAGATGCGCTCGAGCCAGCTTGGTCCGTTCGCCGACATTCTGGGGACAATCTCCTTCGTCCTCGGGGTCGCCTTCGCCATCATGGCAGTGATGGCCATGATCAAGCGGTCGCGCAACACCAACGACAATTCGGTTGAAACGGGCCGCATTCTTATGCTGAGCGTTGCAGCCGCCTGTATGGTCGCGATCCCAACATTCCTGGGTGTCGGCGTGGCCTCTATCTTCGGGACCGGTGCGAACCAGTCATCGGTTGACGGCCAACTCCGCTCGCTGAACTAGAAACTGCAGATCGATGGTCGCATTCTGGCATCAGGCAGCTGCCCATTTGGGCCGTGGTGCGCTCAAGGCGTCACTTGATGGCTATTGCCGTCTTGAAACCGCCCAGGGTGAGAATGCGCTCGTGGCCGATGACGGCTCTATGATGTCGGTCTTTCGGCTGGACGGCTTCCGGTCATTGCCCGGCGAGGAGGATGTGACCGAGGCCTGCGACCGATTGCGGGTCGGCCTGTCGCCGTTCTTTTCCAAACCCGGGCTCGCCCTGCAGTTCTGGTTCGGACATTCGCCGGAGCTCGGGACACGCGAGGTCGAGACGATCATTGAGGACAGCGCGCGGGTCGCAAGAGACAATGCCCTTGATCTGCATGATCTTCTGGACGAACGGCGCAAATTGCTTCCCAGCAAACTCTATGGTGAGCGCTGTTATCTGGCGCTGTGGTCGCGTCCCTCGCTCCTGACGGCGGAAGACAGAAACGCCAGTCAGAAAAAACGCAACAAGGCCCTGAATGCCGCACCGCCGATTTCCCTTGGCCAAATACCCGACACAGCACTTGAAGGACTGGCCATCCGCCACGACAGTTTTGTCACGGCACTCGGACGTGAGTTTAGTTCTGCGGGGATCGCGCTCGAACTGCTTGATAATTATGCGGCATTAAATGCGATCCGGAAGATCGTGGCACCGGACACACTCGGCCTGAACCACCCCTGGCGCGCGACCTTGCCCGGTGACTATTTGAAGGCACGGCTGCCGAGTTTGGGGCGTCAGATCAACCGCAAAGACATCTCCAATCTGGTCTGGCCAAAACTCTCGGAGCAGATTTTCACCGACCATGCTGATGTCATCGATGGCAAGATCGTGCGGATCGGCAATAGTGTCTTTTCCGGTTTCGATATCGTGCTGCCTCCAGAGATCGTCGTTCAGTTTAACGAACTGATCCGCCGGGTCATCGCCAATGGCACCAAGATCTCGTGGCGGTGCTCGATCCTGATGGAAAGCGGCGGTTTTGCCGGACAGGTGTTCCGCGAACAGCTGGCGCGGCTCCTCGCCTGGACTGCCCCCACGCATAATGGTCGGATCAAAGAGAGTTTCGAGCGGCTGCGACAAACGGATGGCGACGGCAACACCGTCATCCGCTGGCGTGCCTCATTTGCGGCCTGGGCCCCCGCCGACGAAGTCGGACAGCTCCGTTCCCATGTCTCTTCGCTGCAGGAAATGGTCAAGTCCTGGGGCAATTGTCACACCAACGCCGTTGTTGGCGATCCGCTTGATTGTGTCATGTCTTCAGCCCTTGGCCTGTCGACCGCCTCTACCGCCGAAAGCTGTGCCGCCGATCTCCTGGACGTGCTCGCCATGGCCCCGATCGTGCGTCCGGCCTGTCCCTGGACACGCGGTTCGATCATCTTTCGCACCGCAGACGGTAAGCCGTTTCCTTATCAACCGGGTTCGTCCAAGCAGAACGCCAGCGTCGATATCATGGTCGGCACGCCGGGGTCCGGTAAATCGGTGCTGATGAACGCGATCAATCTCGGGGTGGCGCTGTCGCCCCAATCGGGCAGGGGCGGGGACAATCAGGCCATCCTGCCACGCATCGCGATCATTGATATCGGCCCGTCCTCGTCGGGCCTGATCAGTCTGATCAGAGATGCCTTGCCACCAAACCGGCGGCATGAGGCGATGTTCCACCGGTTGAAAATGGTCGAGCAGAATGCCGTCAATCCGTTCGACACACAACTGTGTTGCCGAAAACCCTTTGCCCATGAGCGGGCCTTCCTGGTCAATTTGATCGCGCTGATTTGCACACCGGAAGATGCTGACGCGCCCTATGACGGGGTGTCGCAACTGGCCGAAGCCTGTGTGGATGAAGCCTATCGCTATTATTCCGACGAGATGAGCCCGAAGCGTTATTCGTCGACCATGGATCTGAAGGTCGATGACGCACTGCGAAAACACCATTTCGAAGTGGATGAGGAAACGAGCTGGTGGGAGATCGTCGATTTCCTGTTTGAGAGAAACGAATATCACGCGGCAGCGCTTGCACAGCGACTGGCAGTGCCAATCCTCGGCGATCTCATTCCGATCTCCAACGCGGAGACCGTGCGCGAACCCTTTGTTGATATGCGGGTGCAATCAACACAGGAGCCGATGGTGGGCGCGTTCCAGAGGCAGATCACGGCGGCGATCAAACAATATGTGATCCTCTCCAGCCCAACCCGCTTCGATGTCTCCAACGCCCGTGTCGTCGCCTTCGATCTCGCCGGCGTGACAGAGGCCACGGGCAAGCGCGGCCGCAAACAAACAGCAGTCATGTATATGATGGCGCGCCAGACCCTGACATCCGACTTCTGGCTCGATGAAGATGAGATCAAATCATCAAACCTATCCGAGCCGGTCAAGGCGCATCACCTGCTCCGCTTCCAGAACAACCGCCAGATGCCGAAACGAATTTGCATCGATGAATATCATTTGACGGGAGGGCTCGGCATTCGCGACCAGGTCGTCGCCGATGTGCGCGTTGGCCGAAAGGCGGGCGTGCAGATCTCGCTCGCCAGCCAATTGATCGGCGATTTTGATCATTCGATCCGCGAACTCGCCACCAACATCTTCCTGTGTAACGTACCAACGGCCGAGAGCGTGCGCACGGTCATGGACACGTATGATCTGCCACCCAGCCTCAAGCCGGTCATTAGCCGGTTGACCGGGCCGGAGCCGGGCGAAGGCGCACCGATTGTCGCGATCTTCAAGCTCAAATCTCAGACCTATGTGCAGCATTTCTACAACCAGCTCGGCCCGATTGAGCTATGGGCGCTTTCAACGACGGCCGAGGACACCGCATTGCGCGCATTGCTTTACGAGCGGCTCGGCAGTGCCGAAGCCCGGCGCATCCTCGCCCGGCGTTTTCCCTCGGGTTCTGCAAAACCCGAAATCGAAGCAGAACTCGAAGGCCTGATGTCATCGGGACAGATGATCGACGACACCGTGCGCTCAAACGTGATCGGTCGCATGGCGGATGATCTTGTGAAAGGGGCTTTCCAATGAACTTTTTCTTGCAATCACCACATAAGCGGAAACGTTCGCCGCTTCCGATCTATCTGGCAATTTTGCTCCTCACGATGGGCGTACTCTCCGCGCTCGCGGAAGACAGCCGCGAAAACAACCAGCCCGGCGGCGATATCGCCGTCCAGAAATTGTCTTTTGTGCGCAACGATCCGCAAGCCTTGAGCATCGCCAGGCGCATGTATGGACGTGACTTCACTTATGTGAAGGCTGTGCGGGTTTGGTTAGAGGCCCCCAACGATGATCCCGAACAGCTGTTTCTGAAGATCGGCAAGAGCCGCAATTGCGACACCGAGTGTTTCAACGTCGCGCTCTTTCACAATGAGAAATGGTTGGAGATCTATCGTCGTCCGGCCACAGACCAACTCGGACTTTCCGCCGTCACACCCACAGGCATGCGCTCGATCATCGAAGACGGGCGCGTCTGGGTCTGGAACAGCCAGGCCTACGTGCCGCAACCCAATCTCGACGGGCGCAAAGAACGTGATGCCAATGAGGCAGAACTTGCGCTTGTCGGCAAGGAACTTGGGGCCAATATCGATGAGACCACGGCGACGTCGTTCGGACCACCCGAGGTCAGCGTCTATGACGTCGATCTCAAAGTGGGCGGTGAGAAAATCATCGTTGTGCGTTCCCCTTATTTTTGCGGCCAATCGACCTGTCCAGTCTTTCTCGTCAATGAGCGCGATCAATCCTTCCGGATGATCCGGGCGCTTGAAGGCGTGGTCGGTGTCTCAAAGACGGCCCGTGATGAGAACGGGTTCCGCGGTGTGGAGGTCCTCAGCCGGAATGGCGTGAGTGTGATCTCCCCCTCCACAGGCGCACAGATGGAGACCATCCCGATCCAGCAGGTCGCGATCGCGGGGACGGTCGAATGAGATCGGTCCGTCAGTTCTTGTTGAGAGCATCTATTGTCATCCTTTCTGTCGCGGTGTGGGCCGGTGCGGCATTTGCCGACACCTATGCGGACCTGATCCGCACACAGGAATCGGGCGGCAATTACGGCGCGTTGAACACGCAAGGCGGCACAGCAGCTGGCGCTTACCAGATCACCGCCGGGACACTCGCAAGCCTCGGTTATGTCCGACACACCGGCGGATCGCGGGGTAGCTGGAGCAATTATGAGTGGACATCGCAAGCAACAAGCCAGGGCGTATCATCCCTCAGTGGCTTTCTGAACTCCTCCGCCGGCCATACGCTGCAGGATCAGGCATTCGGCACTCTGACCAACCGCAATCTTGCGGCGCTCTCGTCTCAAACCCGCGGATTGGCCGGACAAACGATCAATGGTGTCACCTTCACCGAAAGTGGGCTTCTGACGGCCGCGCATTTCCTGGGCGCCGGGGCTCTGAACAACTGGGTCGAGAGCGGCTTCGATCCAACCGTGTTTCCGCCCGAATATCTCACAGCCAACGGGTTCAGCTCCTACGATGAATTGCAGTCCCATCTGATGAACCGCATCGGTGGGGCATCCGGTACGACATTTGCCGGAGGCACTGGAACCGGCGGGACCTTCGAGCAAACCGAAGGTTTTCCGGGTCTGGGGGCCAAACGTCCCATTCTCATTCGCGAAACCCCACCGTTCCAGGGGGAACGGCCCACACTTGGAGGCTCCCAATGACCAAAAAACCGAACTTGAAACTGCGCCGGTTCCTGACTGCGGCACTTCTTGCCGGAGTGTTTACTGCGCAGGGTACAGTCGCACAGGCGCAATCGACCAACGATCAAATCCTGCAGCTCTTTCCGTCAGGCGGGCAGGGCTGTACCGACACGGTGAAGCTGAACCTGACCAATGCGATCCGATCCGGGATCGAAGCAGAAGTACTGCGCGGCGAAGACGCGCTGAAGAAACCGCATTCCATTGGCGCACTTGGCTGTCTCGACAATCTGCTGGACGTCAATCTCGACATCGCAATCCAGGTACCAAACCTGCAGGGGATTTTTCAAAGCGCCGTCAGTCAGGCGCAAGGCCAGGTCTGTTCCTTTGCGCAAGACAAGATGAACGAGTTGACCTCACGGGTGAGCAACCTGCTCCAACTGCCTTCATTCAACTTCATGCCGATCGGAGGTCTGACCGGTAATTCGACAACGGCCATTGGGGGCGTCGATCTGAATGTCGGCGGTGGCCAAACCGGGCAGGGTGTGACGGTCAATGGCACCACCGTCAGCCCGACCAATCTCGATGCGGTCTATGAGCTTATCTATGGAGGCGGAAATGGCGGGTAATATTTTGGGCAAGATGACTTTGGGCAAATGGATTGCCCTATTTGTGGTTCTGGCTGTGGTGGCCTTTGCCTTGCTGACGCAATTCACCAGCTTCCAGATTCCGAAAACGCTGACGGGTGGTCAACAGGTGCCAACCGAGCATCCCGGCATTCAGAGCCAAGGCAGCACGACATCCAGAAACAATCTCGATGAGGTGAACGACATCATTCGCGGGGACAAAGACAAGACGCAGGAGAAGGAGACCGGCAATGAAAACTAGAATCCGACAGTTACTAATGGGTCGTTCACTCCTCAGATCAACATCGTTTGGCAGTGCGCTGACTGTATTCACGGCTGCATGGGTCTTTACGCTGGCGACACCAAGCTATGCCTTTGGCGGTTGCTCCTGCGGCGGCGTGCAGAACATCGTGCGCACGGCCCGGATCAACGTGAACAATCACACGACAGAGGTTGGCAACTATATCGTCGACAACATCCTCAAGGGCGTCGCTCAGCTGTCAGCCTATTCAAAGCGCGAAACCGAAGCGGCCAAACGGATCGCGGAGGGTCAGGACCAGAACGCAGTGCTGCGTGAGCGCCAGAAGATCCGGGCGGCGGCAGAGGGTGGACGCTATGATCCGGCCGTCTCCGCCTGTATCGATTTGTCGGGCGTCCTCAACTTCGGTGGAGGGCAGACGAGCCAAGGCGTGGGCGGTATGGATATCGCGAACCTCTCGCGCAACCGGTCCTACGGGAACGGCGCGGCGGGTGCGCCTGTCCGCTCCGGCGGGCTAGCCCTTGCCCAGGAAATAAAGGTGGACCGTGATAATCTTAGAAATGTCGCCGGCTACGCCGATCCGACATCAGATGTGCGCCTCATCACCGAAGCCATCACGCTTGATACGTCTGACCAGCAGGTGGCGCAGGCCTATGCACGTCTTGTCAACAACATGGTCGATCCACTGCCGCCCAAACCGGTGACGACGGAGGAGGCCAAGACACCGACAGGGCTTGCCCGTATCGCGTCCCGTCAGGTCGATGCGACAAGGCGCTCGGCGTCACATGCCGTCTTCACCTATCTCGGTGATATCGCCACACCGACCGGTGGCACAGAGCTGGCCAGCTGGGCCCGCGACGCGGCCGGACCCGCCTATCCCAATGCGGTTGGTGACAAGGTCTCGTCGCTGCAGGCGGTCGATATCTTCGTCTATTCCCGGTTCGCCAATCCCGACTGGCATCAGTCCATCGCCAAGATGTCGCCGGACGCAGTCAATCGCGAACTGCTGCTGACCCAGGCGCTGAACCTCCATGTGAATTGGATGCGGTTTGGTCTGGAACGGCGGGTGGCAGCGGTTGAAGCAGCAACGCTCGCCACGATGATCGATGGCACCGAAGGCGCCGGCGGCGGCGCACCCCTGGGCAATTGATGGAGAGATGTGACCGGATATGGCGCGCAATCAGGATGACCAGTCTGAGCCGAGAGCAAGCCGCGCCCGCCGCGCGGCCGGGTTCTTCGCGCGCCGGGGCCGGGTCGACAAGGCCTTTGAGGCCAGCAAACTAGGAGCGGACTTCATTGGCGATCTTGCGGATCGAGTCCGCCCGAAAGCGCTCGATACCAAAGGCCTGACAGGTCGCTACGAAGATGGCGGCATCGCGCGGTTCCAGGAAATGGCGCGCGACATGAGCGAGTTGGAACTCGAACGACAATATGAGGGTTGGCGCATGCAGCGGGTGTGTTTTCAATATGCTGCTTTGGTCGCTGTCCTCGCCATCCCGGTCGGACTGATCTTTTTTGGGATCGGGCGGATTGTTGTGATCAGCCTGGCAGCCCTGTTTCTCTTTGCGATCTTTCGGGCCGTCCGGGCCGACTTCTTCGCCTGGATCATCGAACAGGGCAGGTTTGGCGGGTTCTTTGACTATCTGACCACGCGCCTGCCGCGCAACATGCAAATTATCGTGCCCACCAAGCACCGCGAACACCGCCCTACGGATCGGGAGCGCAAGCAATGAGGGATACTGCAAAACTCACCCTCGCCGTTCTTCTCCTTCTGGTCCTGCCAGATGCCAGCTTCGCACAAGAGATCAGCGTTCCTGACATCTTTAGTGGAGACGGGGATGATCGCTCTAACACATTCTTTAATCTGATCTTCGGCGATCTGTTTCCGGGACCGGCAGCCAACAACCGGACCGTGATCTCGCTCCTGATGTTGTCGTTCAACATCCTGTTTTTGGCGGTGGGCGCGCTGTTCCTGCTCTACAACATCTTCCAGGGCACGCTCGATTCCGCTCATGAAGGGATCGTGCTTGGCCAGAAATCGACGATCTGGGTACCGATCCGCGTTTTGACTGCTTTTGCCCTGCTGATCCCGCTCGGCAATGGCTATAACGGTATCCAACACGGTGTATCTTATGTGGTGCGGGCAGGGACGGCGGCGGGTACGTTCTTCTGGAACCAAACAGCCGACCTGATCGTCGCAGATGAAGTGCCCATTGTTGGCACGGATTATGTTGGATCCGATGCGCGTTTCCTGCAGCAATTGTGGCGCATGGAGTTCTGTCGCGCCGCTTACAATTTTGAGGTCTCGAAAGGCGGCGATCTGCAACTGGTCAGTGGCGGTATCTGGTCCGATCTCGCCCCGGCCCCGGCCACCGATCTGATTGACGCTTATACGCCGCAGATTTTGACATACTCCACGCCGACGATCACGAGCGCCTGTGGCTCGGTGACACTACCACCGGCAACGGCAGCCCTGAAACGGATCAGCCCGGCGACGAATATGGACACGATCAATACCGGCATGCGGAACCTGATCGATGCGCTCCGCGCCGAGATGCGCGGATCCGCTGAAACCGTTGTCGCCAAGATATCGGCGCGTGAGATAATCGCGCCCGGCGATTTCCCGAACCTTGCGGCCATGATGCGGGCCCTCCGTCAACAGCATTCCGCCATCGTCAATCCAATCGTGAATCCAAACGCGCTTTCGACCCTTGTTCAGACCGAGAGTGGAACGCCGATCTCGCAACAAATCCAGTCCATCGGCAGCGATGGGGGAGGGGCGCTCTCCGCGCCGACGGCGATTGCCGGTGATCTGAAGACGGGCGGCTGGATGATGGCGGGATCCTACTACATGCTGATCAGCAAAATCTCTGGTGATGCGAATGCCGTTGCCGGCATGTTTCCAACCGCCACGCCAGGTACTTTGATCTCGACAACCCTGAACGGCGGCATCCAGAACACGCTGGCGACCGAGCTTGGCAAATCCTACTGGTTCCAGAGCAACGCGGACCGGGATGCACAAAAGATACTTGCCGGGATCGGGGCGAGCTACAATGCCAGTGTCTCGGCATGGAATGAGGCAGCAGCCATTGCTGGGTTGAGGGAGTTTATCACCGAGCGGGCCTATGCTGGTGATGATGCGTCCTCGCCCGAAAACTTCCTGCCGCCCCCGACCAATCTGCTGAAGGGCATCCAGCTGCTCGCGCCGGACACCATCACGGTTGATCCGATGATCGGGCTGATGGCCTACGCTTCGACGTTCCTGACATATGCGGTGGTGGCGATCGGCGTTCTGGCAACAGCCTCTGCGGTGCCGCTCTTCGGATCGATCCCCGCCACACTCGCCTCGCTGACGAGCGGTCTCTTCCAGATCGGCATCTTCGCCGCAATATTTGTCGGCTTCGTGCTGCCCTATCTCCCCGCCGTGATCTGGTTAATCGCGGTTCTCGCCTTCATGCTGCTCGTTATCGAAGCGGTCTTCGCAGCACCCCTCTGGGCCGTCGCCATGCTGTCCATGGACGGGCATGGCATCTCTTCAAACATCTCGCGCAAGGGCTGGTCGCTGTTGTTGATGTTGTTTCTGACACCGCTCCTGATGATCTTCGGATTCTTGCTCGGCATGGTGCTGTTCCGGATTGCAGCATTTTCACTGAACGGGATGCTCTTTGCTGCACTCTCGTCCCAGATGGCGGCCGACCCAGGTGCCTTCGGCATTCTCTCGCAGTTCCTGACCATGGCCGTGCTGACCGTCTTTGTCGGCCTGCTCTACGTCGTCATCATTGATTGGACATTCAGCCTGATCAACCTCTTCCCGGCCCGCATCTTCAAATGGATCGATGGCATAGGGGATGATCTGGGCGCAGGTTCAGCCATGACGGCGAGAGCGGTCGGAGCTGGGGGGTCTTATCAGGCTGGCTCGGCCGTGGGTGGTACATTGAGCCAAGCAGGCAATATCGGACTGGCAAACAGTCGCATGCGACCCAAAAGGATCGCCAACAAGGCCTCCAAAGAGAAATGAGTTAGCGGCGGAAAAGGGACATGACAGCCAAAGTGCCCAGGGCACCGCTGTTGTATCGATGCTGAATATGGGACGGGCCGCGATATCCTTCGCGATTGACGGTCAGGTGCAACACGAAAATGATCAACGCGAGCTGAGCAAAATAGACCGGTTCCGAGATCAGATGCACGGGGATCGCTATCAAACCATCGACAAAACCAAAATGCTCTGATGTGCTTTTCTGCCAAGCACCTGCAAATGCTTCGACGGTATCGAGCATGTGGATCATCGCACGCCAGAAATAGATCATCAGGCCGACAGCAATCCATTGGCCACCGAAATGCACCCAGTAGCCGGTCTTGCTATGCGTCTGCCGCGTCTTTTTAAACCATTTGAACATGCTCTATCATGCCATGATTGCTTGATTTTGGCCAGTGCATCTCATCGCTACACCATGCGATGTAGTTTCGATGTGTTCTCATTCGCCGAGACGCACCATCCGCCATTTCTGAACCTGGATGAGTTTTCCGGGTCTGCGGACGATGAGCTGGCCGTAATCGCCCGGACTGGGATGATGGACCCAGACATTGATATATTCGCGGGTTTTGCAGTGTCCGCAGGCAAACGGTGGGCGGACCGCTTTGAAAGGCGAGTAGCACAGCACCGATCCCACTGATGGGCATAAGTGAAAACTGGTGCGATGGTAGGTGTGCAGGACACAACGGACCTTGGCAAAGATCTCCATCGCACCTATTCGAAAGTGATGGAGCGCTCAACCAAAACTCACTGCCCAGGATGTGGCGCGTTACTGGAAGAGACCGATGGCCCTGTGCATAGATATATGGAAGGGTCACCGGCTTGCTTTATGCTATTCAATCAAATCTTAGCGTGCGAATACAGTGATCCAGCCCTGCTTCCCACTCATCGCCTTACAGTTGACACCTATGCTGTGCAGCATTCCGGTGAAGCGCGAACGAGGCAGCAAATTCAGTCGGTTGGTCTGCACCTCGCAAGACTGGGTCTTCAATTGGAAAGACCTACTCCACCGAATGAAACCAACGATATCATGCTTGGTCTCGGCAAGCACAAGCTGACGTTAGAATACATTGAGCCGCCCAAACACTTTGAAATGACTGTTGCCGACGTGGCTGACTTCGCAGGTAGGTCTCAGCATTCTGACAAGGTCAGAGCATGGGCACTTTCAGCATGGGAAGATTGGTCTGATCATCATGAATACATTCTGAGCTGGGCAGCGAGGTGGTTTTAGATCAGGGCAAGTTCCGAATTTTCGCCGCGAATCCCCTTCAACAAACTACAGCTTGATCTCTCCCAAGAACCCGATTCCGGTCTGAAGAATTCCTGATACATCTTCGGCTCGGACCACCTTGTCCTGCACCAATTGTTCAGCGGACTGAACCATGGTTCTTGCAACAAGACTGGGGTTTGAACAACTGTCAGAGAAGATCTGCTTCACAACATTAACCCATTCCAAGGGTGGGACGTTCAAAAACCGGTCGCGCACGTTCTGATCAAAGACAAGATACTCACGGAGTGCTACGCGCCCGCTGCCATTGGCGGTCTTCACCAATCTTTGCCAGATGATCAGATTGAGTGAAGTCATCAAATCGAAGGAGCGGGCCTCCTGTTCCTCTGGTGGAAACAGAAATGCCATGCGGCGCAGAGCCTCGGCGATCGAGCCGGCATGGGTGGTTGTGTTAACCAGATGACCGGTGAGGCAGGCCTCAATACAGGCTTCCATGCTTTCACGGTCACGGCTCTCGCCCACATTGATCACGGCTGGCGCCCGGCGCATCGCGGCCCGCACGCCTTCGGCAAAAGTCGGGATGTTCCGCCCGACACCGATTTCAGACTGGCTGATGAACGAGGCGACATCGGCGGCATCAGTATTAATGTCGCGAAACGTGTACTCGATTGGAGCCTGCAGATCGACGATCTTGCGGGATCGGGCACGATTTTCCAGGTGACAGCGCGTCATGGCCGCCATGGTCGTCGACTTGCCGTGACCGGTAGCACCGGCCACCACAATGATCCCGCTCGCTGGCTCCAGCCGATCGCGCAGTTCTTCTTCAAGGCCAACATCATCCAAGGTCGGGGTCGTATCGGGCAGGGCCCGCAGCGTGATCTGCACGCCGTTGGTGCCAAAACGCTGTTCGCCGGTGGCATTCACCCGAAACCGCTGGCTGCGTTTGCGGTCGATCTTCTTCTCATAGGAGAAGTCCAGCGGTCGCCCGGCACTGACGAGCGACATCGCATCGTTGGCCGCCCATAGGTGCGCCAGCATCGCCTGCACTTCGGTGATCAACAATCTTCGCTTGGTGGCGAGTTTCTGATCCCCATGCAGCTGCACACGCATGCGCAGATCGGCGCTGATATTGATGTCGGACGCGCCCTTCATCGCCGCGCCAACAAGGAAATGGTCAAAGGCCGACAGGTCACTGTCAAATCGGTTTGGTTCCGATTTCAGGATCGAAACGTGAGGTGCGTGCGGGTCAGGTGGCTCAAGATCGATCCTGTCCAGATCGATCATTTGGTCACCGCATAGCGCCTCTGCAGCGGCTTCCAATGTTTAGGATCACGCACGAAGCGCGCCGTACTGACGATCCGGACGCGGCGCTCCCCGATGAAGAGCTCATCTCCTTCACCCGCCGAGCGTCGCTCGGAAGATTCAAGCACCAGCTCTTTGACCAGGCCGGCTTGAACCATGCGGCGGTATTCGACCATGCCGAGATAGTCCCGTCTCAGCCGGGCAAAGTTCAATGAGAGTGCTTCATCAGCCTGTTCCACACCGGCCTGCCAGCCTTCCGCCGCGAAGCGGTTGAACACCTGTTTTTCTTCCTTGTTTTGCGGCAGGAAATTGTCATCGGGTTCGCTCGCCTCTTCGAGCGGAATGACGAGATAATCCCGCCATGTCGGCACGATGGTGACAATCCGGCCCGGGATCTCAAGGCGGTAGAATTCATCGGCTGCCACCGCGGACTGTCCGCTCTCATCCACATTGATGGCAGCCGTGGCGCGGCTCACAACGGGTGGGAGGATGTATCCCGTCTCTCGTGGCGCGCTGTAGGCGATCCGGTTGAAATCGAAGCTCCGGGACAGTTTGCCACTGTCGCGTTCAAGTTGCCGCATGACCTCCCAGACCCGATGTTGGTAGCCAGCCTGCGCGGAATAAGAGACGGCCGCCTCACGCAAGAGATCGTAACGTTCCTCATCGACTGAGGTCTCGAAATTGCCCCGCCGTGTCCGGCGACTGAACTCTGCAAAGTCAGCCGGTGGACGGTTGGAGCGGTATTGATCGGGTCCGCCGACAAGGATCGGATCGGGCTCATTGAACTCGGACTCCTCCGGTTTGAGCGTCTGGCAGCCAGTGAGAACGAGAACTGCCAGGACAGTAATGAGCGCTTTGCCATGAGATTTTCTCATACCTCCGTATCCTCCAGATGTGGGACCGGAGAGCGCTCGGGTCGACTGTAAATGATCGTCATGGTTTTGGCGCGTTGATCGACAACCAGACCTGCTCGATCCTTGCCCTGAAAGAAGGCCTCGCGCAGGGCCCCCATGGCCGGCAAGTCTCGCTGCACAAGCGTGATCAGGATTGGGCTCCCAGGTTTCTCGCCCTGTGCGATAACGCGGTAGCCAGTCTCCAGGGCCATCTTGGAGACGAAGTCTTCGATGGGGCCCGTGAACTGCGCATGCACCACGGTCATCAATTGCTCGTCTGTCACATAGTCCGGATTCTTGAGCGTTGCGGTGTCCGTGTAATAGGGTTCAAGCACGCCATGATAGAGCCCCGCATCGGCAATCTCGCGATCTACAGTTGATGTTTCGGAGTCGATGAGTGCGGACAGGCTCGTGGTCACAGGCGGCTTTGCCGTCGTGCAAGCCACACAGCTCAATAGCCCAAACAAAATGAGTGTGGTTTCGACCACTCGCATACAGATCCCCGTCGTCGAAACCGTCGTTTCGCATTAGAATTTCAAATCAATGTCTGTTTTATATCGCAATTTTATTCGATATGTCATGCGATATATTTTCGATATCACAAGAGAAGCGCGATGGAATTGTCACAACTGAACACGATCCGGCGGAAGCTTGCCGACCTTGCCGACACTGAAGAGACCAGCAATGCATTGCGGGCCTATCTCAACACTACACTTCAGCGCGATATCGTTGATGTCATCCATGAGATCGAGGTGCTTTCCAGCACCCTGAGCGCACGTGAATTCACCGATTGAAGTCTGGAATGTGAATTTGATGGCAAGACCACAAATGTTGTTTTTGGCATAATGTTGGAGTAGACTGCGGCCAAAGGAGTAAACCATGCCCAGACTTTCCATCGACATTAGCGCGAAGGAACATCAACAGCTGAAAGCGATTGCTGCCCTGAAGGGGAAAAGCATCAAGGATTATGTGCTGGAGTGTACGCTTGTGGATGCCGTCGACACCTCTCAGATGAGCGAAGAAGAAGCATTGGCGGCCCTGAACCAGTTTCTGTCAGAGCGAATGGTTGAAGCAAAGACCGGCAAATTGGCTCACAACTCAGCGAAAGAAATCGGCCGGGAAGCCCGACAAAGACTGCCCCAGCAATAGATGGCCGAATACCAATTTACCGTTAGTGCCAGGGAAGACCTGATCAACATCTGGCTCTACACCCAGGAGACATGGGGTGAAGAGCAAGCCGACCGATACCAGGAGCAACTCCACGGCTGTTGCCAGAAATTGGCCGGCCGGAAGTCGTTGGGTAAGCGTGCCAGCGGGGTAAACGGCGCACTCGTGTATCACTGTCAACACCACTTCCTTTTCTTTCTCCGCGAAAACGACGATGTCATCATCCTCGCTGTACTGCATGAGCGCATGGACCTGATCGCGCGACTGCGCGATCGTCTGTGATGATGGTTTGCAAGCGCCCATCTCAGTGAATGAAGTCCTGATAACCAGATAGGGAAAGGGAACCTTAGCCCCCAATCCTTTTGACCGTGATGCCGAGCTTGCGCGCTTTGTCGACGAGGTTTTCCGTGATACCGGAACCGGGACAGGCGATGATGCCCTTCGGCATGGTCTTCAAGAGCTGATCGTTGCGCTTGAACGGCGCGGCTTTGTTATGGGATTTCCAGTCCGGCCGGAAGACGACCTGGGTGACGCCCCGGTTTTCAGCCCATAGACCCGCGATCCGTTCGGCCCCGGTGGGTGTGCCGCCATGGAGAAGGATCATGTCCGGATACTTCTCACGGGACTGGTCGAGGATCGTCCAGATCGCATCATAGTCCTGATAGTCGCCGCCGGTGAAGGCGATGCGCGTGCCATCGGGGCAATGGACCTCGTTCTTCTTGCGTTTTTCAGCAGAGAGGAAGTTGCGGCTGTCGACCACAGAGGCCGTGAGATTCTTGTGCGAGACCCGTGAGCCTGAGCGTGGCATCCAGATCGATCCGGTCTCGGTGTGGAAATGGGCGGCTGACGCGTCCCGCATCGCTTCATAGGCGTCCCGGTGCTCGACGAGCTTCGCACCACGGTCGATCTTGCGTTCAAGCTCCAGGCTTTTGACTTCTGAGCCGTCCTGAGAGCGGACCAGGTCGCGTTGTTCACATTCATTCTCATCCAGTTGGCGTTCGAGATTGGAGAGCCGGCGATGGAAGATGTTGGTGAGCGACCAGAGCATCTCTTGCAGATCATCCTCGAGCTGGGTGTCGGTGAGCAGCATCTGGCTCGCTTCGACCATGGCGGTGATGGCGGTCTCAAGCTGATCCTCTTCGGGCAAGGGTCTGGTGTCGGTCTCGTCGGCGGGCGGTGGTGGCCCATACAGGGCGAGGGTGTCAAGGACATCGGCGGTTGGGCTCGATGTGGGGGTGAAGGTGGAAGATTGGAGGGTCATGGTCTGGTCCTTCTTGATGGTCTTGGTTACGTCCTGATCCGATTTGGATGGGGCGATGAAAGGACCGTCGGCAGCCCGGCCGCACCCGAAGGGCCGTAGCGACAGCGAAGGACGGGCAGGGCGCGGAAATTTGCTTCGCGAGGAATGGCCGCGCAGCGGACAAGGGAAATTTCCGCGGACAGCCCGTTGAGGGCGGGATGAGGGCGCCTCTGCGCCCGACCTGTCGGTCCATCGACCCGGACATCCAAACGGGTCAGGGCGGAACCTCTCAAGACCGGCAGGTCCAGCCCCAGCCATCCAACTCTTTCCCGGCCCCCTCATGGACTGGCCACAGATCGTGCTCGATCGCCTGCGCGGCAATCAGGCCAGAGAGCCGCCCGCGCAGGGCACTCACGCCGCCTGCCTGGAGATCCGCGTTGAAATCCTCCCGCTCCGGCGTCAGCACAAATGGCTGGACAGCAAGGCCCCGTGCCCGATCTGCAAGCCGCATTGCACCGCGTTCACCGGTGTCGTCATTGTCCCGCACGATCCAGAGACGCCGGATGGTAGGTGGAATAATGAAGGCCGCGAGATGATTTGCCGTCAGACAGGAGGCCAAAGCCGCCCGGGGGAAGGCTGTCCCGACCGAGAGCGTGTTTTCGAGGCCTTCGCCGGCGAAGAGGTCCGTGGCCGTCTGCCATGGCCCGAACCGGATCGCGTTGCCATGCAGGCGACCCAGCACACGTTTCGGGGCCTCGATATCAGCGAGCCTGTTTGTGCTTGGATCAAGAAAGATGCGGGAACATCCCGTGACCTGACCCGCATTGTCGGTGATTGCGGAAAGCAGGGCCGGGATTTCCAGACGTTTGCCAGTCTCGCCTTGCAAGTAGACATTTGGATGAAACGCCAAGGCTGGACCGAACCGCCGGATGCCGCGCCCGCGTAGATAGGCCTCGGCCAGGCTGCGCTCTATGGAACGCCCGTAGGAAAACAGCCTCCGCCCCGCTTTAAGTTGACGGTTTGAAGCCACCGCCGGTTGATGTTCACCTGGTACGCGCAAAGCGACTTGCGGTCTCTCGCCAAGATAGTCCGCTGCTTCCTGTAACAAGTCCGGATAGGGGATCGGCTCCAGCCGATGCTGCAGGAGATCTAGCAAATCACCATACTCCCCGGATTGATTGTCGACCCATTTTCCAGACCGTTTGCCACCAAAAGCACGCAGCCGGATCATGAGGCTTCGGCCCTTCGCGCCGGTGACATCTGCCATCTGCCAGTAATTGCCAACCTTGCGGCCATTCGGAAAATAATGCCGGCAAAAAGCTTCGGCGTGACCGGCGAGGCCGTTGGCCAGCTGTCCCGGATCGTAGCGCTCCTGTTGCTTCGCCTGGGTCATGCCGCCGTCCTCCGTGTTTCCTCATCTGCCGTCGTGATGCTGTGCCGGACGAGAATGCGTGCAACCACATCCGGGCTGTCTGTGGGCACAAACAGACGCGTCGCCCACGAGATGATCTCGGTGAAACACCCCAAAGCCTTGTAGCTTTGCAGCGCTTCCGGTTGAATGCCGACCAGTTCCAGCCGGTATTCGCTCATGACCCGCGAGCGGCGCAGCGTGAGCCCGCCCGAGAGCGCAATGCTCTGTCCGCGTTTCAGGACGGCATCAAAGATTTCGTCAGGTGTGAGCTCCACGGTGCATTCCAGACCCAACGCCGCAAAGACATAGGCGAGCTGGTCCTGCGTCACCATCCGACCGATGGCCCGTTCACCATCTCCGGTTTGCAGTCTGTAGATGCGCATGTTGTCGGTTGGCAGCCGGTCCCAGATCGGCAGCAACAGCCCGGAAATCAGGGTCAGTTTGGAAACAGAGGTTTCCGGCACCGCGTTGACTTCTTTTGTCCAGGCCCGCTCAAACTCAAAATCATGAACGTCTTCCCAATGGGATGACAGCAATTCCAGTTCCAGCATGCGATCAGTTGCCATCGGACGCAGCAACTCGACCCGCGCGATCGGTTCTCCCTCCTCGGTCATCAGACTCGCCGTTGGAACCAGCACCGCTGCGCGTTCCGACTTGCGATTGAGCATGAGACGGGCGTCTCCACCGCGCGCGCAGAACGCCTTCACCTTTGCCAGGGTGAGCGGATGGTTGCGGTCGGTGCGTTCAACTGTCAACGCGGTCGCTTTCGCGCCGCTTGCTTGGTGTTCGAAGATTGGCTTGCGCTCGATGATCTCGAACTTTTCCGCGCGCAAGGTTTCCAAGCCGACCTCATATGTGCCCGCCGCAATGGCATCCTCAATGATGGCCTCCAACAACCCGCCGAACCATTCGAAAATAGCGTCTTGCATGTCGATGGTCAGCGCCAGGCACCGGTTGAGGAATTGCTGGATCGGCGGCAGCTGTTCCTTCAATGTGCCATCACTGTCCATCAGCGACAGGCCGGTCATTTCTTCGAAGCGGGTTTGTGAACACGCACTGATTCGCCCCTTGGTCAGGTCCCAGAAGAAATTGCGCAGGGCCTTGCGCGCGTAGGCGCTTTCGAGATTGTCTTCGGCGCGGAACATATTCTGGCCGCCGGTTTCACGTTGTCCCTTGGTGATCGCGCCAAGCGTGTCGAGACGACGCGCAATCGTCGACAGGAACCGCTTCTCGCCTTTGACGTTCGTCGCACAAGGCCGGAACAGCGGCGGTTGCGCCTGATTGGTGCGGTTCGTGCGCCCCAAACCCTGGATCGCATTGTCCGCACGCCAGCCCGGTTCGAGCAGATAGTGCACCCGCAGGCGTTGGTTCTTGGCCCCAAGGTCAGCATGATAGGACCGGCCTGTGCCACCCGCATCTGAGAAGATCAGGATCGGTTTATCATCGTTCATGAAGGCCTGCGTCTCGCCGATATTGGACGACCCCGGTCGGTTCTCAACCTTCAAGCGTTGATCCGGGGTTCGGATGATCCGCCGCGACCGGCCCGTGACTTCTGCCACCTGGTCTTTGCCAAAATGCCACAGAATCTGATCGAGCGCGCCTTGTACCGGTGCGAGGGCACCCAACCGCTCGACCATCGCATCGCGCCTGGCAACGGCCTCCCTGCTTTCAATCGGGTTGCCATCGCAATCATGGGCAGGACGGGATTTAAGATCGCCGTCCTCATCGGTGTAGGGCTCGAAGAGCCGTGTCGGGAAGGAATGCATCAGGTAGTCGAGCACATATTCACGTGGCGTGATGTCCACATGCAGATCATGCCATTCCGAGGCCGGGATTTGTGCCAGACGGCGCTCCATCAACGCCTCGCTGGTGGAGACGATCTGCACGACGGCGGCATGGCCCGCTTTCAGGTCGGCCTCTATGGACCTGATCACAGTGGGGCATTTCATGGCGGTGATGAGATGGTTGAAAAAGCGCTGCTTGTTGCTCTCGAAGGCAGACCGTGCCGCCGATTTCGCCTGGACGTTCAGCGTGCCGCCTTCTGCTGTAATGCCGGACGCCTCCAGAGCCGCTTCCAGATTGGTATGGATCACCTGAAACGCTTCGGCGTAGCTGTCATAGATGTCGCGTTGCGCCGATGAGAGATCATGCACCAGCATGTCATATTCAACGCCCTCATAGGACAACGAACGGGCCAAATAGAGGCCGAGGGCTTTGAGATCGCGGCTGATGATCTCCATCGCTGCGATGCCACCCGCCTCCATGTCCGCGATGAACTGCTCGCGTGTGACAAAGGGAAAGTCGCCCGTGCCCCAGAGACCGAGCCGTGACGCATACGCGAGATTGCCGACCACCGTCGCGCCTGTTGCGGAGACGTAAAGCACGCGCGCATCAGGCACGCGGTTTTGCAATTTGAGACCGGCCAGACCTTGTTGGGAGGCCTGTTTGTCGCCGCGACCGCCTTCCTTGCCCTTTTCGCCGGCGGCATTGGCCATGGCATGGGCCTCATCAAAGGCAATCACCCCATCAAAGTCTTTGCCCAGCCAGGCAACTAACTGATCAAGACGGGACGCCTTGAGCACATCACCCATCTGGCGCTCCGCGCTGCGCAACGTCGCGTAGGTGACAAACAAGATGCCGCGTTCAAGGCGAATGTCAGAGCCCTGCTTGAACCGCGACAGCGGTACGATATCCGACGCAAGTCCACCGAGGGCTGTCCAGTCGCGCACCGCATCCTCGATCAGCTTGTCAGATTTGGAGATCCAGACAGCGCGTTTGCGACCCCGCAGCCAATTGTCGAGGATCACTCCGGCGACCTGACGGCCTTTGCCGCAACCGGTGCCGTCTCCCAGGAACCAGCCCTTGCGCAGGCGGAATGCATCTTCTGCATCTGCTTCAGACGCCACAAGCCGGTTGTCTTCCGGATCATGACGGAACCAGCTGGCCAGATGTTGCGCGTGAGCTTCGCCAGCATAGATGACACTTTCGATCTGCGCGTCCGACAAGACGCCATCTGCAACGAGACCGTCCAGCAGGCGGGGCCGGTAGGAGGGCAGAGGCGGGGCGACAGACGCCATGGCAGCCGATTGCACCAAGGGTGTTGGATGGATGCCTGCGCCTTCGATGTCGATCGCCTGCACCGTGTAGCCTTCGTAGAGGGATTCCGTCAGCCGGGTCGTCGTCTCACTCCAGACCTTTGGCAGATAGGCGATCTCCTCGCTGTCCAGTCGGTCAAAAGGATGACGGGATTTCTCGGCTTCGACGGCCCGCACATGACTGCGGGCCTGATCGCGCAGTGAGTGGATCGATGCCCGTTTGGGGTCAGGTGCGGCGGCATTCGCTTCCGGTACTGGGGCTTGCGCCAATCGCACCGGGCAATGGGTCTGCACCAAGTCAAGCAGATCCTGAGATGACGTGGCCTGGCCATGATAAGCGGCGTCAACATCCGCAGAGAGACCGGTTCGTTTGTCGATCACCGTCAGGCGGGTTTCGGTCGTCGTGCCATGACGGGCATAGACCCGTCCGGCAATCGAGGCGGAGAACCGCACGGACGCGATTTCGCCGATGCGGTTAAAGGTTTTGCGGAACGCTGCGTTCGATGGCGTAAAGTTTGCCCCAGTGACGGCGACGAGACGCCCATCGGGTTGCAGGCGTGCGAGGGCGGACAGGACATGCTGGCCCATCGCTGCCTTGTAGCGACCTTCCACGCCCGGGGCCGCGGAGAAAGGCGGGTTCATGACGATCAGGCTCGGTGCAACCGCGCGATCAAGCCGGTCATCGATTGATGCGGCATCAAGGCATGTCACCGTGCTGTCCGCACACAGCCGGCGCAACAGATCAGCGCGCGTCCCGTCGATCTCGTTCGAATGCGTATCAGCGCCCGCAAGCTTGGCGAACAGCGCGAGCAGGCCCGTCCCAGCCGATGGTTCCAGCACGATATCTTCGGTGCGGAACTCTGCAGCTTCGGCCACGATGGCCGCAAGTGGGAGAGGCGTTGAGAACTGCTGCAGTTTCTGGGAGGTTTCGCTGCGCCGTGTGTGCGACGGAGCCAGGCCAGCGACTTTGTCGATCATCGCCAGAAAGGCTTTTGCATCTGGAGCCTGTCGGCGCATGAGAGCGCCATATTTGAGGAGCATCAGGACTTGCGCGGCTTCGCAGGCCTCGTAGCCATCTTTCCAGACCCAGGCACCGGATGCATCAGAACTGCCAAAGGCTGTTTCCATTGCTGTGCGCAGGCAAGCCTGATCGATGGCCAGGCCTTGCTCCAGCCGGGGAAGCAAATGATTTGCCGCACGCAACAGCGCGTCGGCTTTCGTCGGCTCGGCAAAATCGGGCTTTGCAGCTGATGGGACCGGCTGCGGATGGACGGCATTGGTGTTGAAAGGGGAAAGCGTCATGGGAGACCTCCAGGGTGTGACGGGTTGCCGCCTTCTCCCAGAAACTCTCTCTCAGACCCCGGGGAAGGCTTGCCCTTCCCCCAATCTCCCTCTGCCTCCTTTCCGGCCGCCTGACGCTGTTTCTTGAGTGAAACGGCAAACTGGGGCAGTCTCCCGAAATATTTTCAGAGGGGGATTACATGCGTATTGCGGCATTTAACGTTGAAAACCTGTTTGACCGCGTCAAAGCGTTCAACGACGAACATCCAGAAACCCACAAGCTGGTGCTCGATGCCCATGCCAGCCTGAACAAGCTTTTTGAAAAACCCGCCTATTCGGCTGCCGACAAGAAGAAGATGCTGAAGCTGATGGAAGCGCTCGGCATCCTCAAGGATGATGAAGGCCCGTTCGTCTGGCTGCGCAAGATCAGGGGCAAGATTGTCGTGAGGCCCAGAAAAGGACCGGTACGTATCGAAGCCAATGGCCGAGACGACTGGGTCGGTTGGGTGGAGTTGAAAACTGGGCGTGTCGACGAAGAGGCGATCACCATGACCGCACGGATGATCCGCGACATGGATGCCGATATACTCGCTCTGGTCGAAATTGAGAGCCGCCCGGTTCTCACAGAGTTTCATGATTTCATCTACGCGCCGCTTGCCGGAAACAGCTATCACCACATGATGGTGATCGATGGAAATGACCGGCGCGGCATTGATGTGGGCATCATGGCCCGCAAGGGGTTTTCAATTCCGTCCATGCGCAGCCATGTCGACGAGACGTTCAAGGGTCGCGATGTGTTCTCCCGGGACTGTCCGGAATATATCCTCGAGACGCCGGGCGGTGAAAAGATCGCAGTGCTCCCAAATCACTTCAAGTCAAAATATGGCGGTAACAACCAGGCCTCCAAGGACAAACGCGAAGCGCAGGCGACGTTTACAGCGAAGTATTATCGCAGGCTGCTCAAAGAGGGGATTGAGAACGTCATCGTGCTGGGGGATTTAAACGATACGCCGGACAGCGATGAGCTGAAACCGCTTCTGAAGACATCCTTGAAGGAGATCACCGACCATCCGAAATTCACCGAGTTTGAATTCAACGCCAAAACCAAGGACAAGGGGATCGGCACATTCGGGACCGGAGCAGACAAAAAGAAGATCGACCATATCCTCTTGTCGCCGGCGCTCTGGAAGAAAGTGAAAAAGGGCGGTATTTTCCGCAAAGGCGTCTACACGGCGTCGGGTCGTTGGGAAATGTATCCGGAACTGACCAAGCCACTTTATGCGGCCTCCGATCACCATGGCATCTGGGTCGATCTTGATATCAACTAGGGGGTGTCCGGCGGATCCATCGTGCAATTGAAGCGATAAAACGCCGGTATCGTCTGGCACTTCTTTGCATTCTCGGCACACAAGCCAATCTCCCTGCTTCGATTTGATTGGCCATAGTCTCAGGGCAACACAGCACATCTACAAGCGCATTGGTCATCTCAAGAAATTGGGATCGATGATTTGGCTTCTTCGAGACAGTCGCTGTCAAAATCGCCCAGAAAGCCCCAACAGGACGCAATCTCGTCTTCGTTCTTTTCGATGATGAAGCCATAACAATTGCCTGTGAGGTAGTGGTCATAGGTCGCGACCTCTTGCTTCAACCGTTCCTGCACCTTCGCCCTGGTCATCTGAGTCACGCGTTTGATCTGGAATTCTGTCCGCACATCCTCAAGCGACACGTGAAGGTAACCGACCTGACCGGAATCCCACGGGCAGTGAAACCCGGTCGTGTTCATGGTGATGCCGCTGTGATCGTAGAGATAGAGCGGCAAAATAATGGCGCGGTGCTGCGTGCGGGCGAAGAGGGCATTCATACCGAGCTCGGTGTCGCTGTTGAGGCCCGCGAGTTCGATCAACAGATCGCGCGGATCGTCATGGTCGTGCTTGTCACCCAGAGTGTAACGGCGATGCCAACAACTCATGGTGCCGAGATTATCGTAGTCCCGTGGATTTTCCGGATCGGGATCGTGGATGATCTTGATCGTGTGATCGCGAAAGGTTTCTTCATAGACGGGCGCGTCCATCATCTGTCTCCTTGATATGTTGTGAAAGAAAAAAGCCCACCGGTGAGGGTGGGCCTTTGACTTGAAAATGGTTTGTCGGGTTGGGTCAGGCTGCTTCCTCCTGCGCCTCCAGCTCCTCTTTTGTCTTGAGATTGAAATAGAGGCTGTCTGTGGCGCTCTTGAATCCAGGTGGTTTACGGCCGCCATCGGCGACGCGGGCCGACGCGCTGCAGCCGTCGCCATGTTCCATCGCAAAATGCCTGATCTGATCAACCAGATCCTCCATACCAGCGGCTGTAATATCCTGTTCGGGATAAGGCGTGTTGCCAAAGAGGTCGTATTTGGTGACAACGAAGCCGCCATCCTTGTGCGCCGGATAGAGCTTGACTTTGTAGTCGCGCGATTTGGCCATTGTTCTTTCTCCTGTATGAGCGTTGTGACGGGCGGGGCCAGACCATCCAGCTCCTTGATAAAACCCGTCAGGAGAACAGATCCGCCCTCTTGCCTGAGGACGAACCAGTGTGATGAGCGCCAATATCTGCGTTTGATGTGGTCAGTATTCTGAAGGGAACAGCAGGGTCAGCACGCGGCGTGTGAAGCGAAGATCGGTTGGATCGGATGAGCCGTATTCATAGTTCTCATCGTAGAGATCCACTTTGAACCAGACCTTTTCGCCGCCGATCTCAAGGACGCCCATCTCGTGCCATCCATGTGGATCACAGTCTTCGTTGAAATCATCGTAGGTGACGACAGCGGCGATCAGGGCCGCCTGGAAGTCGGGGCTTTGAGCCGCAACACCACTGGTCATCACCACGCGTCCCATTGGCTGTTCCGGTCCACCGCTTTGTCCGGCGATAGATTTGCGGAATGCGTCGTTTTGCGCGGCAACGATCTTTGCAATCTCGCCTGCAGAGCGTTCGGGTGTGGTCTCAATTGCGATATCATCTGTGTGCGTGGAAGTTTGCATCGGGCTTCTCCGGTGCCGGGCGGACGGGATCATCCCATCGCTTGAAAACCCGGCAACGGAACAGGACCGCCCCTTGGCTCAATGAAGCCGTAAGGGCGATCCATACTGCTCGCTTCATCAAGTTGCGGTTAAGCGGCGTTTTCCATGAATGCAGGCAAGCTATCGGGCTCGTGGCCAGCACTTGTCTGTTGAGCCGAAGGTGCATCATCCTGAGAGGTGGCTTCGTCGGTCTCGCCAAATGCCATGCCATCTGGCAGCCAGCGCGATGTCTTCGCAGCTGATCCCGCTGTCAGTCCAGCCGTCTCTTGTGGGTTTTCGGTGAACGCCTGTTCCATGGCTTTTGCGATCTCTGCTTTGCGCAAACCCGACTTGTCATCGGCCCACCGCTCATCGATGAGTGATTTTGCCGTTTCAATCGCATGGTCTTTCTTGACCCGGATCCAATAATTCTCCGAATTGGGACGCCAGCAGGCGGCCACATCGACTTCAAGACGGGTACCGATTGCTTCAATCACAGCGCTTGCGCTACTGTCATTGGAGAGCTGCTGGTTGAGTGCATAAGCCGCGCACCAGGCAAAGAGCGCCTGTTTTTCAGCCTCCGGCAGTTGGGTGAGCAGCGCGAAATCTTCAGGCGCCTTGGCCTCCAGCCAGGTGAGGTTGAGGCCTTCTTGGATCGCCTCGAGCATCCGCTGTGCCACGGTCTCTTTGAGGATCTCCCTTGATCCCATCGTCATCGCCGGTCGCAGCGAGACATCCAGCGGCGAGGCCATGCCACCGCGTCCGAAGACATTGCGCGCCATCGTATAGAGCATCGCATCGTAGGCGGTGCCATAATCAGCTGCCAGATGTGCTTGCAGGATCTGGTGACGAGATGCCCTCAGATCGTCGGCGAGTGCTTGAGGGATACCTTGGGCTTTACGCGCCGCCGTTGTCGGATCAACCGGGATATCTGGACGCCGCATCGCTTGTGGCAACTCGATGGTTGGTCCGCAACGTGTCGTGTTGTCGTTATTTTCACGATCCTCGTTCTCGACGCTTGCATCTTTGTTGTCTTCCTCGACCGGGATGTCCTCAGGACGCACCAGGCCGGTTTCCAATCGCGGTTCTCCATTGTGGCTGATGGTTACAACACACCCTGCGATTTTGTAGTCTGCGTCGGTGTGAGCCACATTGGCCGCTTCGATCTCCTCGATCTCGCGCAAGCGGCTCCAGATTTGCTCTTCTTCTTTTTGAAGCTCCTCTGTCCACGTCTCCTCATCATAGTCGGATTCCAGTGTGTCTTGTCGCTCCTCCAATTTGAGTTTTTCGGCGGCAAGCTTCGGATCGGGATCAAGCGGTTGGGGATAGACCCGGCCGTAGGCGCGAAAGCTGTCATAATCCGTCTCCAGGTGTGCCTCCGCCCATTTCCAGGTTTTGGCGGCTTCAGCGGCCAAACCGTCCAGCTTTGCCTGCGCCAGCTTTTCCAGGAGGTCAGGATCTTCAAGATGCATCGCATCCCGTTCTGCAAACAGATCTTCGATGACCGTGCCACCGGCCGACTTGTAGTCGTCAATACCGACGAACCGCGCCAGTTTTGACGAGCCGGAATAGGATTTCTGCGTCAAATGATGGCGAATTGAATGCGGGGAGGGGTTGTAATGCTGTTTTACAGCTTCCCATGCTTCGATCTGGCGCGCGTGATCGTCGGTCAAGGTGAACGCCATCACGCAATCGAGCGATATGTCGCCTTCACGAAAATTTTGCATCAGCTCCGACGCGACACTGGCGAGTTTGAGACGTCGGCGCACGAGATCGGTTGTGATCCCGAACTGGCGAGCGATCTGATCCTCTGTTCGGCCTTTCGCACGCAGTGTGGCAAACGCTTCGAACTGATCGGCCGCATGCATGGCAGATCGGATCATGTTTTCTGCGGCCGATGTGTCCTCGGCTTGATCTGGATCTTCGACCGAGCAGGGAATTGGATGTCCCGGCTTGATCACTTTGTCTTCGACCAATTTGTTGAGCGCGGCGAGCCTGCGACCGCCGGCATGGACATGGAATTTGGCGCCCACCTTGTGAACGAGCAGGTTTTGTTTGAGGCCGGTCTCTTTGATGCTGGCATAAAGTTCTGCGTCTTCGGCCTCTGTGGCTTGCGTCTTGCGGACGTTTTTGGGGCTGAGGGCCAGCTTGTTGAGCGGGATCATCTGCGGCTCTGTGGCAACGAGGCCACCAGCTACAGCGGGTGCGACTTTGACACCAGACTCTGCCGGTTGCGCCTTGGCCTTCTGGGTTTTGCGTTGGGTCATGGAAGTGCTCCTTCTGGAGCCGGGCCGGGAGAGCCTCTCTCTCCCTTCAAAGCCCGGCAACCCGGGCTTTCCCTCCTCTTCCTCTTAGCCGTGCCGTCCACAACAAACCTGGACACCGGCAAGCGAGCGGCGTCCGTCTTCTTTGCGGCCAATCGATCTACGAGTTATGATCCATGTGAAGGTTAAACACGCGCCTTGTCCACTTACATCCAACTGATGGGTTCCAATCCGATGTCGTCAATGGTTTTGTGGAGCTCGGTCTTGAGATTGGGGCAGAGCGATTTGGAGATGTCGCGCGCTGCAGGTGAGGCGAGCAACCCACGATGATGGGCAGCCGCGCGGTAGATCATCTCCCGTGTGTGTGGATCATCGCCAGACAGCAGGGCGATCAGGGGTGCAAGTCGGACATGGATCACTTGTGCATCATGATTGTGCCCGTTGCGGGCTGCTTGGTAAAGCATCGCCACCTCATGGGGAGCGATATAGGCCAGCGAAGACAACACCCCATCACCGCCGGTGTTGAGATTGTGGAACAGGGCCGCGTCCGAGGACGGGATGCAAGCCAGAGGTCGATCAACGGATTTAAGCGCGTAATAATCCTGGTCATACTGCAGGACGTTGTCATCGGCGCCCATGTCAAAACCAATTACCTTGTCGCTGTACCGGGCCAGGGCGGTGATCTCATCGCTCAACGCTGGTCTGC
>JARGOC010000044.1 GCA_029212365.1 Roseovarius sp. | reverse complement strand
AGCTGACTTTGATGACCGGCGAATAGATCGCATCCACGGGGATCAGGCCAATCGGCGCATCCTCGGGCTTGTTCTTGTCCGCAGCCACATAGCCTTTGCCGGTGTTGACGGTCAGCTCCATGAACAGATCCGCGCCATCATCCAGGTGACAGATGACGTGCTCTTTGTTCAACACTTCGATGCCGGCACTATCGGCGATATCACCAGCGGTCACAACGCCGGGGCCCTTGGCATTCACCGACAGGCGCTTGGGGCCTTCGACTTCCATGCGCAGTGCGACGCCCTTGAGGTTCAGCACGATGTCGGTGACGTCTTCACGCACACCGGCCACGCTCGAAAACTCGTGCAGCACATTGTCGATTTGCACGGATGTGATCGCAGCACCTTGCAGCGACGACAAAAGCACGCGGCGCAGCGCGTTGCCCATAGTCAGGCCAAAGCCGCGCTCCAGTGGTTCAGCGGTGACAGTGGCCTGACGCAGCGGGTCATTGCCCGGCTTTACGTCCAGCTGTGTCGGCTTAATCAGTTCTGCCCAGTTCTTATGGATCATGCTGTCCCTCCATTCCTGTCATCCCACCCCATGTCCGTTGGTGGGCGACTCCCGAGGTTTCAAAGAACGGAATGGGGCCCGCCTGTCAGCGTGGCCCCGACCGTAGAGAATTGCTTAAACGCGGCGGCGTTTCGGCGGGCGGCAGCCATTGTGGGCCATCGGTGTCACATCACGGATCGAGGTGATGTTAAAGCCAACAGCGGCCAATGCGCGCAAAGCGCTTTCACGGCCCGAGCCTGGTCCCTGCACTTCAACCTCAAGGGTTTTCATGCCGTGTTCCTGTGCCTTTTTACCTGCATCTTCGGCAGCCATCTGAGCAGCATAAGGCGTCGATTTACGCGAGCCTTTGAACCCCATGGTGCCAGCAGACGACCAGGCAATTGCGTTGCCTTGCACGTCCGAGATCAGGATCTTGGTGTTGTTGAACGAAGAATTCACATGAGCAACGCCAGTGGCGATGTTCTTGGAGACCTTCTTTTTGGTGCGTTTGGTATCGCGTGCCATATCTAAAGCCCTCCCTTATTTCTTCTTGCCGGCAATGGCCTTTGCGGGGCCTTTGCGTGTGCGTGCGTTGGTATGAGTGCGCTGACCGCGAACCGGCAGATTACGACGGTGACGCAGGCCACGGTAGCAGCCCAGATCCATCAGACGTTTGATGTTCATCTGCGTTTCACGGCGCAAATCGCCTTCGACGTTGAAGTTGGCGTCAATGTGCTCGCGCACGGCCAGAACTTCGGCATCGGACAATTCGTTGACCCGGCGAGAGGGGTCAATTTTTACGGCTTCGCAGATGGATTTGGCCGATGTGTGACCAATACCAGTGATATATGTGAGGGCGATCGGGACCCGTTTATGGGTCGGGATGTTAACGCCGGCGATACGTGCCAAGTGTCATGTTCCTTTTGCGTTGCGGGTCCGTAGCTCCAGACCCTTTTTTCACAACGTAGGCCCGAAGCTTTTGCTCGGGCCGCAGCTGAATTCAGGTGGTCGATTCGTCAACGGGGGCGACCCGTCAAGGAATCATTTATCTTTACAGATGGTGCGGTCTAGGAGGATTCATCTGGGGCGTCAACCCCTCGCCGTTATCAATCAGATTTCAGTAACTTTTACCGCGTTCAATAGCCGTTTGATTACAGCCGGCCAGTAGATTAGGTAAGCCAGCCCCAGTGTAACGACCGTCAACAACAACCAAACCAGCGCATGGCCAAGAATATCTGAAAATTCCACTTCAACAGAGAGTTTGCCTATCTTACTCCCATCTCGATCTACCATATAAGTACGATTGATCGGACCCTTGAGAAAATAGTATGGGAGAACAAACAAGGCCAATCCGAACGTGACAATGGAAAGCAGTATCCAGATAACAAGTTGGCCGATTGCTTCGCTTACAGAGAATTCGCATTTCAAACTAGTACCAATCATTTCAGGTGTATTCCCTTTGTGAAGCTTTTGGATATTAAAGCTACAACTTTGACGAAAAACCATACCAAGTCAATCATGCAAAAAGGGCGGACCTTTCAGCCCACCCTCCCAACAAGATCGGTTTAACCTAAGACGTTCAGCCGTCCAAAGCGTTGGCAATCGAGCCTGAAACTTCGTCAATCGTGCCCAGACCATCCACCGATTTCAGATCGCCCTTGGCATAGTAGTACCCAATCAGCGGAGAGGTTTTCTTGTAGTATTCCATCAGTCGGATTTTCAGGCTTTCGGCGTTATCGTCCGCGCGGGCCTCGCCACCTGCAGCTACGGCCGCCTCGGCGCGACCCACGATGCGGTCTACCAGCACGTCGTCATTGACCTGCATCTCGAGAACCACGTCCAGGCTCTCGCCGTTCTCTTCCAGCAGCTGTGCCAGAGCATCAGCCTGCGGCAACGTGCGTGGGAAGCCATCAAAGATAAAGCCGCCCTTTTTCTCACCCTGTAGTTTCTCACGGATCAGACCGATCACGATCTCATCTGTCACCAGATCTCCGCGTGCCATCACGTCTGCCACGATGTTACCCATCTCGGTGCCACTGTCCTTGGCTTCACGCAGCATGTCGCCGGTGCTTAGCTGGATCATATTGCGCCCATCCACGAGGATTTGCGCTTGCGTGCCTTTGCCCGCTCCGGGTGGTCCGAGAAGGATAATGTTCATCGACGTGCAGCTCCTTTTCTGCGAGCGCGCTTCTTGCCTTTGCCGCTCAGCTGGGATTTTTCGATCAGACCCTCATATTGGTGTGCCAACAGATGGCTCTGAACTTGCTGAATTGTATCCATCGTGACCGAAACCACAATAAGCACAGATGTCCCGCCAAAATAGAACGGGATATTCAACTGACTGCGCATGATTTCTGGCAGCAAACAGACAAGCGCCAGATAGCCCGCCCCCAGCACCAGAATGCGGTTGACCACATATTCCAGATACTCTGCGGTTTTCTTGCCTGGGCGAACACCGGGCACAAAACCGTTCTGGTTTTTCAGGTTGTCAGCCACGTCATCGGGTTTGAAGGCCACGTTGAACGTATAGAAATAGACGAAGAACACGATCATCGCCGTAAAGAACAAAAGATACGCAGGTTGACCGGGGCCAAAGTAGGCCAGAATGGTCGACATAATCGGGTTGGTTGATTGCCCCGAGAATGTGCCGATCGTGACAGGCAACAACAACAGCGAGCTGGCAAAGATCGCCGGGATCACGCCTGCGGGGTTTACCTTGACCGGCAAGTGCGAATTACCACCGTCATAGACCTTCATCCCCACCTGACGGCGCGGATATTGAATGTGGATCTTGCGCAATGAGCGCTCCATGAACACCACAAAAGCAACGACAGCAATCATCATCACCATGACACCGATGACCGCGACAGGGCTGATAGCGCCTGAACGACCCGAGGCAAAGAACTGCGCCAGGGCCGCGGGAACTTCGGCAATGATGCCAACAAAGATGATCAACGAAATACCGTTGCCGATACCGCGCGCGGTGATCTGCTCACCCAGCCACATCAGGAACATCGTGCCCCCGATCAGCGTGATCATGCAGGACACCACAAAGAAGGTGCCCGGATTGGTCACGATATCACCTGATTGCAGGCTCATCGCCAAACCATAGCTTTGCAACGTGGCCAGACCAACCGTCCCGAAACGGGTATACTGGTTGATCTTCTTGCGGCCCTGCTCGCCCTCTTTCTTGAGTTGCTCAAGGGCCGGCACCATGGCCGTCAGAAGCTGAATGATGATCGAGGCCGAAATATACGGCATGATCCCAAGGGCAAAAATTCCCATCCGCCCCAGCGCACCGCCTGTGAACATCGACAGGATGCCGCCGATACCGGTGGCGGCTTCCTCCATGAAATTGCGCAGCTCAGCACCATCAATGCCCGGTACCGGGATATAGGTGCCCAGACGGTAAACCATCAGCAAACCGAGCGTAAACAGGATGCGATTGCGAAGATCAGTGGCTTTGCCAAGGGCCGACCAGCTGGTGTTGGCGGCCATTTGTTCTGCAGCAGATACCATCGGGCTCTCTCTTTATGACAACGCCGCCCAAGTCGTTTTCCGACCGGGCGGCGTATTTAGGAAAACTTCGAAGCCTATGTAAGGGGCCAACGGCCCGCTCACAACCTCTTATTCAGCTGCCGGCTCAGATGGTGCCGCAGTTTTGACTGTCAGCGATCCACCGGCCTTTTCGACCGCTTCAATGGCCGATTTCGACGCGCCGGTGACTTCGAGCGTCAGCTTGGACGTCACTTCGCCCTTCGCCAGAACACGAACACCGTCCAATTTACGGCGCACGATACCAGTTTCGATCAGCACATCTTCGGTGATGGCCTTTTTCGCGTCCAGTTTCTTGGCGTCGATGAATTTTTGGATCAGACCAAGATTCACAACGGCAAATGCTTTGCGGTTCGGCTTGTTGAAGCCGCGTTTTGGCAGGCGTTGGTACAAAGGCATTTGACCGCCTTCATAACCCTTGATCGCCACACCCGAACGGGATTTTTGACCCTTGATACCACGCCCACCGGTTTTACCTTTGCCCGAGCCCGGACCGCGGCCAACACGTGTGCGTTTCTTGGTTGCGCCATCATTATCGCGCAGTTCATGCAGTTTCATATCGCTTCTCCTAAGCCGGATGTGACCCCCGAAGCGTTAACGGGCCAACCACGGCATATCTTGGTTGTTATTGCGCAGCGCTGATGCGCCACCGGGCGCGTATAGACCTGTTGCGATGTGGGATCAAGAGGGCAGTGTGGGCAAAATACTGCCAGCGGCACGGCAGACGTAAATGGCCTTGGCAAGGCCCCGGCCTATGTCCCCTTTTCAGCGGATGATTGATTTTTGCCCCCATTGGGTGTGAGATGGGCCATGCGCCCTCACCTGCCCCTTTGCTCTCTTTTGGTTTGTCTTACGGCACCTGTCATGCCAGTGCAGGCCACCACCGGCTGCGCGCGCGATGCAATGCTGGTGATGGATGGATCATCTTCGATGGATGAAAAGGGCTTTGCTCCGCGCACCCTCACCCGGATTGTTGAGGCGCGCCAAGCCATGCAACAAGCCCTGCCCGAGATTGCCCCTGTGCGGCGTGTGGGCCTACTGATCTATGGCCCCGGTGGGAGCGAGGGCTGTGATGGCATCTCTTTGAAATTCCGCCCGGTGCCCGATGCGGCTGCCCCGGTTCTGTCCGAAATCAATAAGGTGCAACCGGGTGGTATGACACCCCTCACCGCCTCGGTTGAAGAAGCCGCCGTGGTTCTGGGCACCGACGGGATCATCGTGCTGGTGACCGACGGGAATGAGACTTGCGGCGGACGCCCCTGCGAGTTGGGCGCTGATCTGGCCGCCACCTCGCGGCTGACTGTACATGTGATCGGCTTTCGCGTCAGCCATGATCCGTTTTCCTGGAACAGCCCCGAAGTGAGCGAGCACACCGAAGGGACAGTAGCCAAATGCCTGTCCGAACGCACGGGTGGGATGTATGTTGACACCAACACGGTGGATGAACTGGCGGATGCGCTGCGCGAAACTTTGGGGTGTTTGGTGATTGGGATGAGGACTAAACCAAAGCATGTTGAACGGTGATACTGCGGCAAATGCTTGCAATTACGCGCCCTACTACACTACCCCGACCATTGCATTCAACGATGTGAAGGTTAAAATATCCAAGTGATCAATAAATAGAGAATGCCCAAGACGAAGAGAAATCCTACTGATTTTTCGAGAAACGATGGCTCGGTAGAGCTTTGTTTGCAGTAGTTTTCTTACTCACTTTTTCTTTGGCCGAAAGCGAAGCTGTTTCTGTCGTATAGCTTAGACCTGTTTTGGGAATACTTACCGTAGATTTTAGACCGCGCTTGCTTACATTGGTGGTTAGTCCCTTCCCGCCAATACTCAACGATGACTTGATCTTTCCAACATTCAGTCGAACACCCGGCGCAATTTTGATTGATTTTCTGAATCCAAAACCCATAGTTGAAGTCCTTTTGTCACAAATCGCACAATCTCTAGTTGATCATAGCTCTGGTAGCTATTCAAGTAAGCGCATAAAAAAGCACCCCGGCCATTTCTGACCGGGGTGCATTATTTCTGAAACCCCGGATCAGCTCCGGGGCAGAAAGGAAAAGGCTCAGCCTTTTTCCTCAACGATCTCAACCATATGCGGGATCTTGGCGATCATGCCGCGCACGGAAGGGGTGTCTTCCAGCTCGCGGGTTTTGTGCATTTTGTTGAGGCCCAGACCGACCAGCGTAGCGCGTTGGTCTTTGGGGCGGCGGATCGGGCTGCCGATCTGCTTAACGACGATGGTTTTTGCCATGGTTCAGGTTCCTTATGCGTCTGCGTCTGCGGCCGAAGCCTCAGCAGCGGGGGCCTCATCCTTTTTCAGGATGTCACCCACTTTTTTGCCACGACGCTGAGCCACCATACGCGGGCTCGACTCTTTGGTCAGGCCGTTAATCGTGGCACGGATCATGTTATAGGGGTTCTGGCTGCCGATGGATTTGGCAACAACGTCCTGAACACCCAACATTTCGAACACAGCACGCATCGGACCACCGGCAATGATACCAGTACCCTGAGGAGCCGTGCGCATGACCACTTTGCCAGCGCCGTGACGGCCCTCAACGTCGTGGTGCAATGTGCGGCCTTCGCGCAGAGGTACGCGGACCATCTGACGCTTGGCTTGCTCGGTGCCTTTGCGGATCGCCTCGGGCACTTCTTTGGCTTTACCTTTGCCAAAACCGACGCGGCCCTTTTGATCACCAACAACAACAAGAGCAGCAAAGCCGAAACGCTTACCACCTTTTACGGTTTTGGAAACCCGGTTGATTGCGACCAGACGGTCGGAAAATTCTGGCGTTTCGTCGCGGTCACGACCCCGGCCTCGTTTGTCATCTCTTGCCATGTGCGGCGTCCTTATGATGCGGCGCAACAGCGCCGTTGGTTTGTTCAATCCCAGTGCACAAAATGCGCCCGGATCATCGAGGCAAGTCACCCTGCCTTCAGGTAGTGGTGGGTCAAAGCCCCACCCTACACATCAAGCGTAGGGTGGGATTTCATCCCACCTATATTTTCAGACCACCTTCACGCGCGGCGTCTGCCAAGGCTTTGATCCGGCCATGGAAGAGAAACCCACCACGATCGAAATAGGCCTCTTGCACGCCGGCCTTCTTGGCCCGCTCGGCGATGGCAGTACCCACTTTGGTGGCTGCTTCGACGTCGTTCTTGCCAGTGCTCAGACCTTTTTCCATGGTCGAAGCGGCGGCCAGTGTCACGCCATTTACATCGTCGATCAGCTGCACGCTGATATTCTTGCTTGAACGGTGAACGCTCAGGCGAGGACGCCCTGCATTGACCTTGCGAAGTTTGTTCCGAACGCGCAGGCGGCGTTTGAGGAACAGTGTTCTTTTGCTGTTTGCCATCTTCTTGCGTCCTTACTTCTTCTTGCCTTCCTTCTGGAAGATATACTCGTCTTTGTAGCGAATGCCTTTGCCCTTGTAGGGCTCAGGGCGACGCCAGTCGCGGATATTGGCCGCGACCTGTCCGACGAGCTGCTTATCCGTGCCTTCAACGACCAGTTCGGTCTGTTTGGGCGCGGTAACAGTTACACCTTCCGGAACCACGAAATCCACATCATGCGACAGACCGAGGTTCAGCTTCAGGATATTGCCCTGCATCTGAGCCCGGTAACCCACGCCGCGGATTTCCAGCTCTTTCTTAAATGTGCCACTCGACCCGTGCACCAGATTGGAGATGACCGTACGGGTCATGCCCCACTGCTGCTTAGCGCGCTTGGATTTGCCACGCGGGGCCACGGTGATCTGACCATCCTCAACCGTCAGCGTCACGTCATCCGTGGCGGTGAAGGTCTGGGTGTCTTTCGGGCCTTTGACCTCAATGGTCTGGCCAGAAAGCGTTGCGGTCACACCATCAGGAAGGGCGACAGGTTGTTTGCCGATACGAGACATAAGTGCCCCTCCTTAGAATACGGTGCAGAGCACTTCGCCGCCAACATTGGCTGCGCGTGCGCTTGCATCCGACATGACACCTTTGGGTGTCGAGACAATCGACACACCCAGGCCCTGACGGACAACGGGGATGTCATTGACAGCCATGTAAACGCGACGACCGGGTTTAGAGACCCGCTTCATTTCACGAATGACAGGCGTGCCATCGAAGTACTTCAGGCTGATTTCGATGGCCGGGTGGCCGTCGTCACCAGTCGTGCTTTCATAGCCGCGGATGTAGCCTTCGTCGGCCAAAACATCCAAAACCCAGGCGCGCAGTTTTGACGCCGGGCACGAGACGGTGGACTTGCCACGCATCTGTGAGTTGCGGATACGGGTGAGCATATCGCCGATAGGATCGTTCATGATCTTGCCCTCCTTACCAGCTTGATTTCACAACGCCGGGCAACTGGCCCGACGAACCGAGGTCGCGCAGGGCGATCCGGCTGATTTTGAGCTTGCGATAATACGCATGCGGACGACCGGTCAGCTGACAACGGTTGTGCAGACGTGTTGCCGAGCTGTTGCGCGGCAGTTTCGCCAGCTTCAGAGAAGCGCGAAAACGATCCTCCATCGGCTTGCTCTCGTCACTGATGATCTCTTTCAACGCAGCGCGCTTGGTGGCATATTGCTCCACCAGTTTCTGGCGCTTCTTCTCGCGTTCGATCATTGCTTTTTTAGCCATGTCTAAATCTCCCCCGGCTCAGCTGTTGAAGGGCATGTTGAAAGCTTTCAACAGCGCCTTGGCTTCAGCGTCGGTCTGCGCCGTGGTTCCGATAACAACGTCCATGCCCCAAACTTCGTCGACCTTGTCGAAGTTGATTTCGGGGAACACGATATGTTCCTTGATGCCCATCGCGTAGTTGCCGCGCCCATCAAAGCTCTTGCCAGATACGCCGCGGAAGTCGCGGATACGAGGCATCGCAATGGTGATCAGACGATCGAGGAATTCATACATCCGGTCGCCGCGCAGGGTCACTTTCGCGCCCATTGGCATGCCTTCACGAACCCGGAAACCAGCGATAGAATTCTTCGCAATGGTTGTCAGCGCGTGTTGGCCGGCGATGGTGGACAGATCTTCCTGAGCCGACTTGGCTTTCTTGGAATCACGGACCGCCTCGGCACCACAACCGATGTTCAGAACGATTTTTTCCAGACGCGGGATCTGCATATCGTTCTTATAGCCGAACTCTTCTTTCATGGCGGCTTTGATCGTGTCGTGGAATGCGGTCTTCAGACGTGGGGTATAGTTTTCAGTATCAAGCATCGATCACGTCCCCCGTGGTCTTGGCTACGCGCACCTTTTTGCCGTCTTCAACCTTGAAGCCAACGCGGGTGGGTTTGCCATTTTTGTCAACAAAGGCCAGGTTGCTCAGGTCAATCGGCATGGCCTTTGGAAGGCGGCCGCCCTGGTTGGACTGGCTTTGACGGGTGTGGCGAATCGCCATGTTCACGCCGTCTACGACTGCTTTGCCGGCTTTGGGGTCAACAGAGGCGATTGTGCCCTCTTTGCCCTTATCCTTGCCCGCAAGCACGATGACCTTGTCACCTTTTTTGAGTTTAGCAGCCATCTTACAGCACCTCCGGCGCGAGCGAGATGATTTTCATGAAGTTCTTGCCACGCAGCTCGCGTACAACCGGCCCAAAGATACGGGTACCAACAGGCTCGCCTGCGTTATTCAGGATAACGGCGGCGTTGCGGTCAAAGCGGATTGCGGTGCCGTCATCACGACGGATTTCCTTGGCGGTGCGAACAACAACGGCCTTACGCACGTCGCCTTTTTTCACACGGCCGCGGGGGATGGCTTCCTTCACGGACACAACAATAACGTCACCGACGCTTGCGTACTTCCGCTTGGATCCACCCAAAACCTTAATGCACTGAACACGGCGTGCGCCGCTGTTGTCAGCAACATCCAGGTTGGTCTGCATCTGGATCATGTAGTTTCTCCCGACCTTTGGGGGGCTACTTTGGCCTTCTCCCCAGGGTTTCGCTCAAACCGAAAGGCTTGGAAGCTTACGCTTCCAACACCTCCCAGCGTTTCGTTTTGGATTTCGGCGCACATTCAATGATGCGAACCGCGTCACCCACCTTAAAGGTGTTCTTCTCATCGTGAGCCCGGTACTTTTTGGACTTACGGATGGTCTTTTGCATAACCGGGTGCTTGAAGCGGCGTTCAACCGACACAGTTACGGTTTGTTCGTTTGCGTCAGAGGTCACGACGCCTTGCAGGATGCGCTTGGGCATGGTGGCTCTCCTTATTCGGCAGCCGCAGAAGCGGCTTTTTCATTCAACACAGTCAGAACGCGCGCAACATCGCGGCGCACAATCTTCATGCGTGAGGGGTTTTCCAGCGCGCCAGTGGCGGCCTGAAAGCGCAGGTTGAACTGCTCTTTCTTCAGGTTGACCAGCTCTTCTTTCAGCTGATCAGGTGTCTTATCACGTAGTTCCTGGGCGCTCATTCGCCTTATCCTTCTGTTTTCAAAACACCAGCGAGCCCCTGACTTTTGTTTCAGGGTCACCCGATATCCGGTGGATGACGTGTAAAACACACGAATTCCGACAAGTCGGTCACGTGCGATGAGGCTCTATAGAAGAGGTTGAGTTGAGGGGCAAGCGATAAGTTGGCCCCGCCCCGACATACAAGCCCAAGTTGCGAACGGGATCGCGGCGCCCTCAAAGACAGCGCTCGCTCAGCCTTAGCAAAATCCTATTGGTTGATATACTAGTGTGCGAAGAAAGCGGCCATTCAGAAGTGGTCGTTACCTTCCTGAACGCACAGGGCGAAACAAGTGATGCGATCATAGATTTGGGCAACCAAGCCGCCGGTTTTAACGCAGATACTGCGATTACTGTGCTGCTGCCAACATCGTAAAGTCGGCTATCAACTGCCCAATTCGGGGAGGCCTAATTTTGCAGTTGGTATAAATTGCGACCGAAACGCAAAGTGGGCGGCGCCAGGACACACCCGGCACCGCCCGCGCAATCAGATCAGACCTGATTTATGCCAGTGCGATGTTCGTCGCCGACTCGCGGCCATCACGGCCGGCTTCGATGTCGAAAGTCACTTTCTGGTTGTCGGCCAGGCCGGTCAGGCCAGCGCGCTCAACAGCTGAGATGTGTACAAACACGTCTTTGCCGCCTTCGTCAGGTGCGATAAAGCCGAAGCCTTTGGTGGTGTTGAACCATTTTACGGTGCCATTGGCCATCGTAATAGTCTCCTAGTAGTTGCTGCCCGCGTTGGTGCTGCAGCCCGGCGTTGTTGTCTGGATCGAAAGACTGACAGCCGGTTTAAGGGAGACAGAAGGTCGAAAAAGATAAACGTAAGCACCGCGCTTCTGCGTCGAAATGGAAATTAATGCAAGTGTTTTTATACCACTGCGCAAAAATCGGCGAGGGATTGCCTTGGCGAATTTTATGGGATCTGAGGCCCTGCCCCACCCCCCTGACATTTTATCCCCAGCCATAATTAAAGCTGACACTGATGCGGTCGTCCTCGCTCATATTCGTTGGCACTTCGTGGCGCAGCCAACTTTCCCATAACAACACATCACCCACTTTTGGCGCGGCATAAATAAAACTGCGCATTTCGTCGCGGGCGTTTTTCTGGCGCGTTGGCGCGGCCATCATCATCGCTGATCTCGGGTCTTCCAACTTTAGCGCGCTGGCGCCATCGGGCATGGCCACATAGGTGGTGCCACTGATAACAGAATGCGGATGGATATGGCTGGCATGGGTGCCGCCTTCGGGCAGGATATTGATCCAGATGTCCTCCAGCTTCAGGTCACGGCCATCCAGATCAAACTCCAGATCCTTGGCAAACTCCGCCACATGGGCATCCAAAACCTTCACCAGACCGGCAAAGATCGGAAACCTCCAGGGCAGATCACTGAGCGATGCATAGGATGTATACCCCGGATAGCCGTTATCTTCGCACCAATCCTGGCCCGCCTCATCATCCTGCGCGATGGAATAGCACGACGCCTCCAGTTCAGCGGCATCAATGGCGGGGGCGTGCTCAGCGAGGGCAGCACGGTAAAGGCGGGTCACAAAGAGAGATTTAATATCTGGCATGAGGGCGGTTTAGCTCGGCAGTCAATAAATTGCGAGGCACAACTTCCCTTTATGCGCTTAGCGTAAATTCATCGTCCCATCAGGAGCAAACGGCTCGCTGGTAGTTAGCAAGTGTTTTCGTTAATTCCTTGGCATCTTCAACCGTTTTCGCTCCAAATCTCACTTCTGCGGGAAAAGCGACTGTACCAGCGAAGAACCGGTCGATCGAAACCTCGCCCATGTATGACAGGACGACCCATGCGGTTGTAGGCGCATCTAAATCCAAAACTGACTGAGCAAACTGGTAAAATTCTGGCGCATCTTCAGGAGGTGGAATATCGTCCGAAGCCTGACCATCCAACGGGCTCAACAGCGCAGCCAGTTTAAATTCGATTTTCTGCTCTGGGCGAGCAGTATACTTTCTCACTAGCGTTCTGGTCCAAGCTTCGCCATTTGTTGGCGCAAGTTCGGCTATTTTGAAAGCTTGCGCGACAATCTTTTCTGTCTGCGGTTTTCTCTTTGCGACAAGGACTGTTTTACCTTCCTTCAAAGACTGAATGCGCACCTGACGAAAGTTGAAGATGGCTAGATCTATTTTGCCAGTGGCCTCAACTATCAGACCGTTTTCCATCGTCACAGCTTTTGGATTTATCACCAACTGACACCCAACAAGGGATGGCTGCATTTCTGCAAATTCGGTGTCGTTTTCTTTAAGTAATGAGATCAGTTCTTCGGTAGTGAGAGTCCCGGAGCGAAACAAAACAAACCAAATCAAGATGGCCGCGAAGGCAGCAATACCAAAGGCAAACATCTTATTCATTGCGTAGAACTTTCTGACTTTGAAACTTGGTACGGTTCAGGGCGAACCAAACATGCTTACAGAAAGAAAAACCCCGCCACATGGCGAGGTTTTCCTAACTTCAGTGAGGTAATTTCGCATACGCGAACATCACCAGTCTTCGCGTTCCACAACACGGGTTTTGACCGGTAGCTTCATCGCGGCAAGGCGCAGGGCCTCGCGGGCGACTGGCTCGGAGACACCGTCGATCTCAAACATCACCCGGCCTGGTTTGACCTTGCATGCCCAAAAATCAACAGAGCCTTTACCTTTACCCATCCGAACTTCGGTTGGCTTGGAGGTGACAGGCACATCCGGAAAGATGCGGATCCAGACACGGCCCTGACGTTTCATGTGACGCGTCATGGCACGACGTGCCGCTTCGATCTGACGTGCAGTCACACGCTCGGGCTGAGTGGCCTTCAGGCCAAACGATCCGAAGTTCAGATCAGAACCACCTTTAGCAAGGCCTTTGATCCGGCCTTTGTGCTGCTTGCGGAATTTAGTGCGCTTTGGTTGAAGCATTTATTTATCCTCCTCAGCGACGGCCGCCGGGGCCGCGCGGTGCAGCACCTCGGGGGGCGGGTCCATCTTGCAGCTCCTGGGCTTTGCGATCACGAGCCGACGGGTCGTGCTCCATGATCTCACCCTTGAAGATCCACACCTTGATGCCGATGATGCCATAAGGCGTCACAGCTTCGATGGGTGCGTAATCAATGTCAGCGCGCAGGGTGTGCAGGGGCACACGGCCTTCACGATACCATTCGGTGCGGGCAATTTCTGCCCCACCCAAACGACCGGCAACATTCACACGGATGCCCAAGGCCCCCATGCGCATGGCGTTTTGCACGGCGCGTTTCATGGCACGGCGGAAGCTGACCCGGCGTTCCAACTGCTGGGCGATGCTTTCACCCACAAGGGCGGCGTCCAGTTCGGGCTTGCGAACTTCAACAATGTTGAGGTGCAATTCACTGTCGGTCATTGCCGCCAGTTTCTTGCGCAGACCTTCAATATCGGCGCCTTTTTTGCCGATGATGACACCGGGGCGGGCTGTGTGAACTGTCACGCGGCACTTTTTGTGCGGACGCTCAATGATCACGCGGCTAACGCCGGCTTGCTTGCACTCGGTTTTGATGAACTCGCGCATGGCCAGATCTTCCAGCAGCAGATCACCATAATCTTTGGTGTTAGCATACCAGCGGCTGTCCCAGGTGCGGTTGACCTGAAGGCGCATACCGATCGGATTTACTTTGTTACCCATTAGGCTTGCTCCTCAACTTCACGCACCAGGATGGTGAGTTCTGAAAACGGCTTCAGGATGCGGCCAAAGCGGCCACGGGCACGCGGGCGACCGCGCTTGAGCACCATGTTCTTGCCGACGTAAGCCTCGGCCACGATCAGCTCGTCCACATCCAAATTGTGGTTGTTTTCAGCATTGGCGATGGCCGACTGAAGGCATTTCTTCACGTCTTCGGCAATCCGTTTGTTGGAAAAAGTGAGGTCGGTCAATGCCTTGTCCACTTTCTTGCCACGGATCATCTGAGCCACCAGGTTCAGTTTTTGCGGGCTGGTGCGAAGCATGCGCAGTTTTGCCATTGCTTCGTTGTCGGCCACGC
>JARGOC010000043.1 GCA_029212365.1 Roseovarius sp. | reverse complement strand
CGTATTTTGACCGGCTGGATTATGTCGCGCCGATGAATCAGGAACATGCCTGGTGTCTGGCCATCGAAAAGCTGACAGGCGTGGAAGTGCCGCGCCGGGGCAGCCTGATCCGGGTGCTGTATTCCGAGATTGGCCGCATTCTGAACCACCTGTTGAACGTCACCACCCAAGCCATGGATGTGGGCGCGCTGACGCCGCCACTCTGGGGGTTTGAGGAGCGTGAAAAGCTGATGTGCTTTTACGAGCGCGCCTGTGGCGCCCGTCTACACGCCGCCTATTTCCGCCCCGGCGGCGTGCATCAGGATATCCCCGATGATCTGATTGATGACATTGAAACATGGGCGAATGATTTCCCCCGTGTGGTCAAGGACCTGGATGATCTGCTGACTGAAAACCGCATTTTCAAACAACGCAATGCGGATATTGGTGTGATCTCCGAGCAAGACGCACTGGATTGGGGGTTTTCCGGCGTCATGGTGCGTGGCTCGGGCATGGCCTGGGATTTGCGCCGCGCACAACCCTATGAATGTTATGATGAATTTGAGTTTCAGATTCCCGTCGGCAAGAATGGCGATTGCTATGATCGTTATCTGTGCCGGATGGAAGAGATGCGTCAATCGCTGCTGATCATCCATCAATGCGTGGCCAAACTGCGTGCGCCCGAGGGCAAGGGCGATGTGTTGGCACGGGGGAAAATCACCCCGCCCAAACGCGGTGAGATGAAGCAATCTATGGAAGCGCTGATCCACCATTTCAAACTTTATACCGAAGGTTTCCATGTGCCCGCGGGCGAAGTGTATGCCGCCGTTGAAGCCCCCAAGGGCGAGTTCGGCGTTTATCTGGTGGCCGATGGCACCAACAAGCCCTATCGCTCAAAAATTCGTGCGCCGGGATTCCCGCATTTGCAGGCGATGGATTATATTGCCGGTGGTCATCAACTGGCCGATGTAGCCGCGATCATTGGTACGATGGATGTCGTCTTTGGGGAGATTGACAGGTAATGACTTTCGCCACGCTTGCCATAGTGCTTTGTGCTGCCGGTGTCCTTGTGACCGGCGCATTGGCCGTGGCGTTCCTGCGTGATCCGGCGATGGGCATGGCCCAAACCGCGCACCAGTATGAAAAGCTGCCCGAGGTGATGACCGACCGCTATATCGCGTTTACGGCACTGACCATTGGCGCAACATTATATGGTGATCTCAAGGTGATCGCGGCATTGTTCGCGGCATTCGCCTTTATGGGGTTTGCTGATGCTTACATTTACAAACGCGGTGGATTTCCGATTGCCAAGCATATGGCGGCGGGAACTGCGGCGACGATAGTGATGATTGTGGCGCTGATGGCGCTTCGTGCGCAAGGAGGGGGAACTTGATGCGGGTTCGTATTGCGATTGTAGGGCTGGCCGGAATGATGGCGTTGGCGGGATGTGATATCCCTCCACAGGGGACAAACCCCCAAGATGTGGCGCGATTTCAGACCGCTGTGGCCAGCATTGGCTGTGACATGGTGGGAGAGAGCGATTATCTGCCGGTTGAACTGCAAGCCGGCCTGACCCGTCAGCAAGTTACCGATCTGGTAGGCTATCATCTGGCGACCGGAAAAGCAGTAGACTTGGCTGACGGCGGTGTGCGCCTGACCGTTGGGGCCTGCGTACCTGATGCCGCCTAACCAGACCATATCGCGGATGCGCGGGCTGTCATGGCCTTTGATCTGCGACACGAAAGACGACTGAATACTTCGGGCCTTACTGCCCGGTTTTGAAACCTTATGAGACTGTTTGACCATGCTCCGCAGACTTTACGCCCACCAGCCCGAGAGCTTTGCCTTCACCCCCGCCAATCAGGCGTGGGCCGAGGCGCAGATCGCCAAATACCCCGAGGGACGGCAGGCCAGTGCCATCATTCCATTGCTCTGGCGTGCGCAAGAGCAAGAGGGCTGGCTGACACGCCCGGCCCTTGAGTATGTCGCGACAATGCTGGATCTGGCCTTTATCCGGGCGCTGGAGGTGGCATCATTCTACTTTATGTTCCAGATGCAACCGGTTGGTTCCGTTGCGCATATTCAGATTTGCGGCACCACGTCCTGCATGATCTGCGGGGCCGAGGATCTGATCGGTGTTTGCCGTGAAAAGATTGCCGACAAGGCGCATGAGCTAAGCGCTGACGGTAAGTTTTCGTGGGAAGAGGTGGAGTGCCTTGGCGCCTGTACCAACGCGCCCATGGCCCAGATTGGTAAGGATTATTACGAAGATCTGACCGCTGAAGGCTTCGCAGCGATGCTGGATGACATGGCTGCAGGCAACGTGCCGGTGCCTGGGCCACAAAATGGCCGTTACGCCTCGGAGCCGAAATCAGGGCTGACCAGCTTGACTGAGTTTGACACGGGCAAGACCCGCTATAATGCAAGTGTGCAGTTGGCCACAGACATTGGCGATACGATCAAGCGGATTGATGGCAGCGAAGTGCCATTGCTGACCCCATGGTTGGACGGCGCAATGCATGCACCAGCCGCGCCGTCCGTCAAGCAAAATGAAACACCCGTGCCTTTGTCTGGAGCGTCAGCGGCGAAACCCGCTGCCAAATCCGATGCCAAGGCAAAGGCTGAATCGGCCCGCACACGTGCGAATGCCAAAAAGGCAGCAAAGGTGAAGTCTAAGGGCAAACCCGTTTCCAGTGCTGCACCTGCGGCTGAGGGGGCAGGGGTGAAACCCAAGACCATGGATGCGGCGCGCGATGGTCAGGCGGATAATCTCAAGTTGATAAAAGGCGTAGGGCCGAAGCTGGAGAAATTGCTGCATTCCTTGGGCTTTTATCATTTTGATCAAGTCGCCGAATGGACAGCCGATGAGGTGTCATGGGTTGATCAGAACCTCAAAGGGTTCAAGGGCCGGGTCAGCCGTGACACTTGGGTGGATCAGGCGAAAATCTTGGCCGCAGGGGGCGAGACTGACTTCTCGGCCCGCAACAAGAAATGAGGCGTTGGTGTATCGTAACGCGTTTAATAGTAACAAAGGGTAGCTGGGTATGAAGTCCGGATATTGGAACACTTGCACGATTGTTTGCTGGGCGCTGGCGGTGCTGGCGGGCGTTGTGGTGTTTTCAATTGCCCTTGAGCCGACCAGTTTTATAGCTGCGCTGTTGGTAGGGGCGGCCTTGGCTGTATTTCTGGGGTTGGTTTTGACACGGTTGTTTTGTGTAAATGCTACGGATGCGGGGCATGGGGCTGCTGTTGCGGATGAAGGTGCCAAAGCGGATACCACTGCTGATACTGGTGCCACTGAGAAAGCACCCGCCGAGAAAGCCAAGCAGGCCAAAGTTTCCTCAACGCCTGACTATGATGGTGATGGCATTAAGGAAGGCAGCACTGAAGGCACAAAGCCCGCAACCCTCACCGGGCCGCGTGACGGCGGCGCAGATGATTTGAAGCAAATCAAGGGGATAGGACCCAAGCTGGAAGAACTTTGCAACAGCCTGGGCTTTTACCACTTTGACCAGATCGCCAATTGGAGCCGTGATGAGGTGGCTTGGATGGATGCGAACTTGCAAGGCTTTAAGGGCCGCGTTTCGCGCGATACCTGGGTGGCGCAAGCCAGAGTTCTGGCTTCTGGTGGCGAAACTGAATTTTCCAAACGCGTCGAAGACGGCGACGTGTACTGAGCTGAAAGGCATTGCAATCAATGAGCACACCCACAAACAGCCAATTGTCCCGCAAAGGCCGCGTTGCCGGTCTTGTGATCGCGGGTACGATGGTGGCGTGGCTGGCGGCTCAGTGGCTGGGGGGTCAGATGGGCTGGCCTGCGCGATATGTTTTTCTGTTCGACTTTGCTGCCATTGGTGCCCTGATCTGGGCGCTGGTGGTCACCTATCAAATATGGCGTGCGCGCCGCGATAATCAGGGGTAGCCCGAGATGCTGAAAGACCAGGATCGTATCTTTACCAACCTTTACGGCATGCATGACCGCACGCTGAAAGGCGCGCAATCGCGTGGCCATTGGGATGGCACGGCAAAGATTTTGCAAAACGGGCGCGATTGGATCATCGACCAGATGAAGGCCTCTGGCCTGCGTGGGCGCGGCGGGGCGGGCTTCCCGACCGGATTGAAATGGTCATTCATGCCCAAGGAAAGCGACGGGAGACCGGCTTATCTGGTGGTCAATGCGGATGAATCCGAGCCCGGCACCTGCAAAGACCGCGAAATCATGCGTCATGATCCGCATACGTTGATCGAGGGCTGCCTGATTGCCAGCTTCGCCATGCAGGCACACGCCTGTTACATCTATATTCGTGGTGAATACATCCGCGAGAAAGAAGCCCTGCAAGCCGCGATTGACGAGGCCTATGAGGCGGGTTTGGTTGGCAAGAACGCCTGCAAATCCGGTTGGGATTTTGACATTTACCTGACCCATGGGGCGGGGGCCTATATCTGCGGCGAAGAAACTGCGCTGCTCGAAAGCCTTGAGGGCAAAAAAGGCATGCCGCGCATGAAGCCGCCGTTTCCGGCGGGGGCGGGGCTGTATGGGTGCCCGACCACAGTGAACAACGTGGAATCGATTGCCGTTGTGCCCACCATTTTGCGCCGTGGTCCGGAATGGTTTTCCAGCTTTGGTCGTCCCAACAATGCAGGCACCAAGATTTTTGGTATTTCGGGCCATGTGAACAACCCTTGTGTGGTTGAGGAATCCATGTCGATCGGCTTTGAAGAGTTGATCGAGAAACATTGCGGCGGCATTCGTGGTGGCTGGGACAATCTCAAGGCGGTGATCCCCGGTGGGTCATCAGTGCCTTGTGTACGCGGCGAAAACATGCGCGATGCGGTGATGGATTTTGACGCTCTGCGCGAGGTTGGCTCGTCGCTGGGCACGGCAGCTGTGATTGTCATGGACAAGGATACCGACATCATCAAAGCGATCTGGCGATTGTCAAAGTTCTACAAGCACGAAAGCTGTGGTCAATGCACCCCATGCCGTGAAGGCACTGGCTGGATGATGCGTGTGATGGACCGTCTGGTGCGCGGCGAGGCTGAAGTCGAGGAAATCGACATGCTGCTGGACGTGACCAAACAGGTCGAAGGCCACACCATTTGTGCCCTTGGTGATGCGGCCGCCTGGCCAATCCAAGGTCTGATCAAGAACTTCCGGGACGAGATCGAAGATCGTATCAAAGCCCAAAAAACCGGCCGCGTAAGCGCGGTTGCAGCGGAGTAGAAAATGGACGCTTTTGCAGCATATAGCCACGCGATTGTCGCCATGGCAGCCACGGCAGTAATGCTGTTGATCATGGGCCCATTGTCGGCGATGAAGAAGACCAAACTGGGCCTGGCGCCCGGGGCCACCCCCGAGGCAGATTACGGCAGCCGTTGCTATCGGTGGCACCGTGCGTTTGGCAATCTGTCCGAGAGTATTGGCCCCTTTGTAGCCGTTACCTTGGCGGCGATACTGGCAGGGGCCAACCCATTTTGGGTAAACCTTCTGGCCTCGCTTTTTCTGGTGGCTCGTCTGGTGTTGGCCGTTGTGCATGTAAATGGCATTGGCAAACCGGATATGAGCGTTCGCTCTTACGCCTATGTTGCGGGCTTGTTGATGTGTTTGATTTTGGCCGGGATGGCCATTGTCGCGGCGATTTGTGGGTAACAGGAACGGGATGTGGCAAATAAGATGATGCGCAGAGTGACACTTACCCTTGTGGCCCTGATGATACTGGGCGGCTGCACCGAGCGGGCCAAACGGATTTATTTCGATGGCAAGCTGTACCCGACCCGTGAAAAGGCGGTGAGCAAGGATGACCGTGCCGTGTTTGTGGTGACAGTGCGCAAAGCGGCGCAAGGCATTGATGGCGCGCGCGAGGCGGGGCGCCATGGCGGGTCAAAATACTGCCTGAAGAATTTTGGCACATCGCAGATCGAATGGGTGCGCGGACCCGATGATGCCGCTGAGACCCTGCAGATAAACAACGGCGCATTGGTGTTGTCAGGAAAATGCATCACATGGTAAAATTAACTTCTATATCAGGATCTTACGGGGGTGTTATTGCATATCAACCTCGGCAGAACCCATGTGTGGTCAGCCGGGGCGCATGTTGTGCGCGCCCGCGCGCCCGCATGATAGGAGATACCCCAATGCGTATGATGACATCTTTGGTACTGGCCATAACGCTGAGTTTCGGAATGGTATCCAGCGCTTCGGCGTCTGGATTGAAAACCGAAAAAGACCTGAACCGAGGGTTGCTGATCGCCGCCGTGGCCGAGAAAATTCAGCGTGAATGCCGCTCCATCGGTGCACGGATGTTCCGCGCCCGGTCGTATGCCAATGCGCTGAAAGATCAGGCCGAAAGCCGCGGTTACACCATGGCCGAAATCGAAGCCTATGTGGATGACAGCGACGAAAAACGCGCCATGCGTGAACGCCGTAACGCCTATTTCAAATCCAAAGGGGCCAGTAATCTGGATCCCGATAGCCTCTGCGTGCTTGGTCATGCGGAGATCAAGAACAACAGCCAGATCGGCCAACTGCTAAGAGCAAAGTGAGACGCCTATGTCCGACCTTCGCAAGATCATAATCGACGACCAAGAGGTTGAAGTGGATGGGGCAATGACCCTGATTCAGGCTTGCGAGCAGGTAGGGGTCGAAGTTCCGCGCTTTTGTTATCATGAGCGCCTGTCGATTGCGGGCAATTGCCGGATGTGTCTGGTTGAAGTTGTGGGCGGACCACCAAAACCTGCGGCGTCCTGTGCCATGCAGGTGCGTGATTTGCGCCCCGGACCCGAAGGCCAGCCGCCGGTGGTGAAAACCAACTCGCCCATGGTCAAAAAGGCCCGCGAAGGCGTTATGGAATTTCTGCTGATCAACCACCCGCTGGATTGCCCGATCTGTGATCAGGGCGGCGAGTGTGATTTGCAGGATCAGGCCATGGCGTATGGCGTTGATTTTAGTCGCTTCCGCGAGCCCAAGCGCGCGGTGGATGATCTCGATCTGGGGCCATTGGTGGAAACCCATATGACGCGCTGCATTTCATGTACGCGCTGTGTGCGCTTTACCACCGAGGTGGCCGGGATCGCCCAAATGGGTCAGACGGGCCGGGGCGAGGATTCTGAGATCACCTCGTATCTTGGTGAAACGCTCGACAGCAACTTGCAGGGCAATATCATTGATTTGTGCCCGGTGGGGGCGTTGGTCTCCAAGCCATACGCATTTACTGCGCGCCCGTGGGAGTTGACCAAGACCGAAACCATTGATGTGATGGACGCCCTTGGCAGCAATATCCGGGTGGATTGTAAGGGGCGCGAAGTGATGCGCATTGTCCCGCGCAACCACGACGGCGTGAACGAAGAGTGGATTTCCGACAAGAGCCGCTTTGTTTGGGACGGCTTGCGCCGCCAGCGGCTGGACAAACCCTATGTCCGTGAAAACGGCAAGCTGCGGGCTGCCACCTGGGGCGAAGCGCTTGGTAAAGCGGCCGAGGCCGTCAACAGAGCAAAGAAGCTGACCGGACTGGTTGGTGATCTGGTCCCGGTTGAAGCCGCTTTTGCGCTGAAACAGCTGATTGAAGGCAAGGGCGGTCAGGTTGAATGCCGCACCGATGGTGCCTGGCTGGAACCCGGCAACCGGTCGGCCTATGTGGGCACCGGGTGCATTGAAGATATTGATACCGCCAAGCACATCTATCTGATTGGCACCGATCCGTCGGTTGAGGCACCTGTCTTGAACGCGCGTATTCGCAAGGCCTGGCTGCGCGGCGCTGAGGTGACCCATGCGGGCGCGGACGCCAACCTGAGCTATGATCATACACAAATGGGCGCCGGGAACCGCTTTCTTATGCGATTGCTGAAAGAGGCCGAGGCCAAAGAGGGCGCGATCGTCATTCTGGGCCAAGGTGGGCTGCGCGGTGAAAATGGTGCAGCAGTGCTGAGCCAAACCATGGCGCTGAGCGAAAAACTGGGCGCAAAATTCATGGTGCTGCACACCGCCGCCGGGCGCGTGGGTGCGATGGATGTGGGCTGTACGTCCGAAAACGGAATTGACGGCGCGTTGGCCGGTGCCGATGTGGTTTATAATCTGGGGGCCGATGAGGTGCAGATCGCCGATGGGGCCTTTGTGATTTATCAGGGCAGCCATGGTGATCGGGGCGCGCATCGTGCTGATGTGATCCTTCCGGGTGCGGCCTATACCGAAGAGCAGGGTTTGTTCGTGAACACCGAAGGGCGCCCACAGCTGGCGTTGCGCGCCAACCATCCTCCGGGGGACTCCAAGGAAAACTGGGCAATCCTGCGCGCGCTATCAGGCGAGATGGAAGCCACATTGCCCTACGACAGTTTGGCAGGTCTGCGCAGAGCACTGGTGAGCGAAGTGCAACATCTGGCCCAGATCGACAGCGTGCCGCAGAATGCGTGGACACCAGTGGCCAATGTGGAATTGGGATCTGGCCAAATGGGCGGGGCGGTTACGGATTTCTATCTGACCAACCCCATTGCCCGCGCAAGCGAAGTGATGGCCGAGCTAAGCGCCGGAACAAAGGCCCGCGCCAATCCGCCTGTGGCGGCTGAATGATGCATAAGGGCGCTGTCATAGCACCTGTGGCCTCGTTTGCGGCGGTCTGCGCCTTGGGGGGGTGTCAGCCCACTGAGAGCGCTGAGGCGACCCGCTTTGCGCCCGACTATCGCGGGATCGAGACACGCCTGCTGGATGGCGATCTGGTGAATTTCCACGTGAAAATGACCGGCGCACGCAACAAAGAGGATGTGGCGCGCTACGGCGAATGTGCCGCAGCACAGTATACCCTGATCCGGGGCTATGGTTTTGCGCGTCATTTGCGCACTTCCGTGGTTGAGGAGGGTGGCATCTGGCGCGGTGATGCGATTTATACGATCTCGGCAGGTTTGCCGGACGGACTAAAGACAATCGACGCAGAAGTCGTCGCCGCGGATTGTGCGGAAAATGGAATACCGATGGTATGAGGGACTGATGGCTGAATTTTTTACAACCCCGCTTGGGACCTTTGTGATCATCCTCGCTCAATGCCTTGCGGTGCTGGGCTTTGTGATGATCTCGCTTTTGTTTTTGGTTTACGGCGACCGCAAGATCTGGGCCGCTGTGCAGATGCGCCGTGGCCCCAATGTGGTGGGCACCTTTGGTCTGCTGCAATCGGTGGCAGACGCGCTGAAATATGTGGTCAAAGAGGTGGTCGTGCCTGCGGGTGCAGACAAGCCGGTGTTCATGCTGGCGCCGATGACCAGCTTTGTTTTGGCGGTGATCGCCTGGGCGGTGATCCCGTTTAACGATGGCTGGGTGATCTCGGATATCAATGTCGCTATTCTTTATGTCTTCGCCATGTCCTCGCTTGAGGTATACGGCGTGATCATGGGGGGCTGGGCGTCAAACTCGAAATACCCATTCCTTGGCTCGCTCAGGTCTGCCGCGCAAATGATATCTTATGAGGTCAGCATTGGCCTTATTATCATTGGGGTTATCATCTCAACCGGTAGCCTCAACTTTGGCGATATCGTTGCGGCACAAGACACCAGCTATGGGTTCTTTGGCTGGTATTGGTTGCCACATTTCCCGATGGTCTTTTTGTTCTTCATTTCGTGCCTGGCCGAAACCAACCGCCCCCCATTTGACCTTCCAGAAGCGGAAAGCGAACTGGTGGCGGGCTATCAGGTGGAGTATTCCTCCACTCCGTTTTTGCTGTTCATGGCCGGTGAATATATTGCCATCTTCCTGATGTGCGCTCTGACGTCGCTGCTGTTCTTTGGCGGCTGGCTGTCGCCCATTCCCGGCATCCCCGATGGTGTGTTGTGGATGGTTGGCAAGATGGCGTTCTTCTTCTTCATCTTCGCCATGGTCAAGGCGATCACCCCACGATACCGCTATGATCAGCTGATGCGCATTGGCTGGAAAGTGTTCCTGCCTCTCAGCCTTGGATGGGTGGTGATTGTATCCTTCCTGGCCAAATTCGAAGTCTTCGGCGCCTTCTGGGCCCGCTGGGCAATGGGAGGCTGATGCGCAATGGGGGTTGATTACGTCCTTTTTGACAGGCTGGCAGAGCTGTCGACCCGGTTCACACCGAGTGGTCGCACGTTGATGCTGGGCCGTCAGGCGTTCAACATCCAGACCCGCTATCGCCAGATGTATGAAGCCACGCTGAAACGCCACGGGATCGAGGGAAAACGCTTTGATTTCCTGCAGGACGATGGCTTTGCCGAAACCCTGATGCGCAAGCTGGGCTTTGGCGAGATTGAGACGATGGATTTCTCAAACTATGAGGGCGCCGGCGTCATTCATGATCTCAACCATCTGCCATCCGATGATCTGGAAGGCCAGTTTGACCTGATCTTCGACGGCGGTACGGTAGAGCATGTGTTTAACGTGCCCAACGCGCTGGAAGGCATCTTTCGTATGCTCAAGCCCGGTGGGCGGTTCATCTCGGCCAATGGGTTGAATGGCTGGTATGGCCACGGCATGTATCAGTTCAACCCAGAGCTGGTGTGGACCTTCTGGGGACGTGCGTGCAATTGCAAGGTGATTGACTGTCGCGCTGTGCCGGTTGATCCGGATCAGGATTTTGAACAGGTGCAGTTCGAAGACCCCGCGATCACCGGTCATCGGCTGTGGCTGAAGGGCAAGATCGGACCGGGGCGCACTTATCTTTATTACGAGGTGGAAAAGACGCAGGAGTCTCATCTGCCGAAGTTTGCGCTGCAAAGCGACTATGAAACCAAATGGGCCGGGCATGACACTGCCGGGGACACCCGATTGAAACAGGCGAGGGGCTAAAGCGATGGCCAATATCGATTATGGACGCGCGGCGGGTTATTTCCTGCTCAAGGATTTCTTTGTCGGCTTCAAGCTGGGGCTGAAGTATTTCTTTGCCCCCAAGGCCACGCTGAACTACCCGCACGAAAAAGGCCCGCTGAGCCCACGGTTTCGGGGTGAACATGCCCTGCGCCGCTATCCCAATGGCGAAGAGCGCTGCATTGCCTGCAAACTATGCGAGGCCGTGTGCCCGGCGCAGGCGATCACCATTGACGCCGAACCGCGTGATGATGGCTCACGGCGCACCACGCGCTATGACATCGACATGACCAAATGTATCTATTGCGGTTTCTGCCAGGAGGCCTGCCCGGTGGATGCCATCGTGGAGGGGCCGAATTTTGAATTCGCCACCGAAACCCGCGAAGAATTGTTCTATGACAAAGCCAAATTGCTGGAAAACGGCGACCAATGGGAAGCCGAGATTGCCCGCAACCTGGAAATGGATGCCCCTTACAGATGAGCAGCCCAGTAAACCCCTTTGAAGCCATGATGAAACAGGCGCAGGAGATGGCGAAATCCATGAATCCGGCGCTGGAATCGTTTTCGCCCAAGGGGTTTGAATCGCTGTGGCCAACCATGCCCAAGGAATTCATGGAAATGTCCTTTGGCAAGGGGTTGAACAAAGATGGGCTGGATGCCAAGACGCGCCTGTTGATCACGCTTAGCGGCCTGACCATGCAAGGGGCGCTAAGTGATACGCAGATCCGGTTAACCGTGCGCCATGCGCTTGAGGCCGGGGCGAGCAAGGATGAAATTGCCGAAACCATCGGAATGATGTCGATGTTTGCCGGTATCCCGTCGATGACCCGCGCCATGGAATTTGCGCGCGAGGTTCTGGACAAGGAAGAGGATGAGAAATCATGACCATAGCAGCCCTGGCCTTCTACCTCTTTGCGATCTCGGCCCTCATAGGCGGATTGTTTACAGTGGTCAGTCGAAACCCGGTGCATTCGGTGCTGTGGTTGATCCTGTCCTTCATCAGTTCGGCAGGCTTGTTCGTGCTGCTGGGGGCCGAATTTGTCGCCATGTTGTTGATCATTGTTTATGTCGGCGCGGTCATGGTGCTGTTCTTGTTCGTGGTGATGATGCTCGATGTGGATTTCGCTGAATTAAAGGCCGAAATGGCGAAGTATTTGCCATTGGCCCTGTTGATTGGCGTGATCATCATGATGCAATTCGGCATGGCTTATGGCGCTTGGGAAAGTGCCGAGGGGGCCATGGCGGCGCGGGGGGCTGTGGCACCCGATGGCGTGACCAACACCGCAGCGATTGGCCTTTTGCTCTATGACAAATACTTCCTGCTGTTCCAGCTGGCTGGTCTGATCCTGCTGGTGGCCATGATGGGCGCCATCATGCTGACCCTGCGCCACCGCACCGACATCAAACGCCAAAACGTGCTGCAACAGATGTGGCGTGACCCGGCCAAGGCGATGGAACTGAAAGACGTAAAACCGGGGCAGGGGCTGTAATGTACAAAAGAGCAATTCCTACGGCCCTGTTTGGATTTGGCTACATCGCTGATAGCGACGATCTTGCCGGATTGTCGATGCGAGATAACACCCCCCACATGAGCGAGTTAGTGGCAGGCTCGATTTCTGATGTGATTGCAAAATATGCCTGCCAAAATGGATGATCGGGACAAAAAATGATTGGAATTGAACATTACCTGACGGTGGCCGCTGCGCTGTTCGTCATTGGGATATTCGGGCTCTTTCTGAACCGGAAGAACATCATCATCCTGCTTATGTCGATTGAGTTGATGCTGCTTGCCGTCAACATCAACCTCGTGGCGTTCTCAAGCTATGCGGGCGATTTGGTGGGGCAGGTGTTTACCCTTTTCGTGCTGACCGTGGCTGCCGCCGAGGCCGCCATTGGCCTTGCGATCCTGGTCTGCTTCTTCCGAAACCGCGGCACGATCGCGGTGGAAGATGTTAACGTGATGAAAGGCTGAGCGAGATGGAAACCACAATCCTATTTGCACCTCTTGTTGGTGCCATCATCGCAGGGTTCGGCTGGCGTATCATTGGGGATATGGCCGCGCAGTGGGTCACCACCGGGCTTTTGTTCCTTGCGGCCGCCCTTAGCTGGATCGTGTTTTTGAACCTCGGGGACGAAACGCAATACATCCATATCCTTGATTGGGTGCAATCGGGCACGCTGGACACGGCATGGGCCATTCGGCTGGACCGTCTGACTGCCATCATGCTGATTGTGGTCAACACGGTGTCGGCGCTCGTGCACCTGTATTCCATGGGCTATATGGCGCATGACGCGAATTTCTCGGAAGACGAGAGCTATCGCCCACGGTTCTTTGCCTATCTAAGCCTGTTCACCTTTGCGATGCTGATGCTGGTGACGGCCGATAACCTGGTGCAGATGTTCTTCGGCTGGGAGGGTGTGGGCCTCGCCTCATACCTGCTGATCGGGTTTTATTTTCGCAAGCCAAGCGCCAATGCCGCGTCCATCAAGGCGTTTGTGGTCAACCGGGTCGGGGACTTTGGCTTCGTCCTTGGGATTGTCGCGCTGTATTTCCTTGTGGACAGCGTGAAGTTTGACGACATTTTTGCCGCTGCTCCGCAACTGGCTGAAACCAGCCTGACCTTCCTTTGGGCCGACTGGAATGCCGCCAATCTGATTGCCGTGCTTTTGTTCATCGGTGCGATGGGTAAATCGGCGCAATTGTTCCTGCACACATGGCTGCCGGATGCGATGGAAGGCCCGACGCCTGTGTCGGCGCTGATCCACGCGGCCACCATGGTGACGGCGGGTGTTTTCCTTGTCTGCCGCATGTCGCCGCTGATCGAATATGCACCGGATGCCAAGATGATGATCACATTTGTGGGGGCCTCAACTGCGTTCTTTGCCGCCACTGTGGGCCTTGTGCAGAACGACATCAAACGTGTGATCGCTTATTCCACCTGTTCACAGCTGGGCTACATGTTTGTGGCGGCGGGTGTCGGGGTTTACTCGGTGGCGATGTTCCATTTGTTAACGCATGCGTTCTTCAAGGCGATGCTGTTCCTTGGGGCGGGGTCTGTGATCCACGGGATGCACCACGAACAGGACATGCGAAACTACGGCGGGTTGCGGAAAAAGCTGCCACTGACGTTCTGGGCCATGTTGATCGGTACGCTGGCCATCACCGGTGTCGGCATTCCGCTGACCACCATTGGCTTTGCCGGGTTCCTGTCCAAGGATGCGGTGATTGAAAGCGCCTTTGCCGGCACGGCGGGGGGCTATGCCTTCTGGATGCTGGTTGTGGCTGCACTGTTCACCAGTTTTTACAGCTGGCGGCTGATGTTCCTGACCTTCTGGGGCACGCCGCGCGGTGACAAACATACCCATGAAAATGCCCATGAAAGCCCCGCTGTTATGCTGGTGCCACTTGGAGTTCTGGCGCTTGGTGCGATCTTCTCGGGCATGGTGTGGTACGGCAACTTCTTTGGCGACCATAACCAGGTGAACAAGTTCTTTGGTATCCCGGCGCATCACGCTGCTGCTGATGCGGGACATGGCGAAGAGGCGACAGCCGACACAAGCCATGGCGCGGGAACTGTTGCGGATACCGGCCATAGCGAGACGGCCACGTCAGAGGCCGATGAGCATGCACCGGCAGATGATCACGGTGCGACCACCCATACCATGGCCCCCAAAGGCGCCATCTTTATGCACCCTGACAACCATGTGATGGATGATGCCCACCATGCGCCCAAATGGGTAAAGGTCAGCCCGTTCATCGCCATGATCATTGGCTTTGTCACAGCTCTGTGGTTCTACATCTGGAACCCTTCGATGCCCGCGAAACTGGCCGAGAGCCAGCGCCCGCTCTATCTGTTCCTGCTGAACAAATGGTACTTTGACGAGATCTATGACTTCCTGATTATTCGCCCTGCCAAAGCCCTGGGAAAATTCCTGTGGAAGCGCGGCGATGGTGATGTGATTGACGGCACGCTGAATGGTGTTGCGATGGGGATCATCCCGTTCTTCACCCGCCTCGCCGGGCGCGCGCAATCGGGGTATATCTTCACCTATGCCTTTGCCATGGTGATCGGAATTGCGGTGCTTGTCACCTGGATGAGTTTCATCGGAGGGGTTGAATAATGGATTCCAATTTGCTGTCCATCGTTACCTTTATCCCTGCCATTGCAGCGGCCATTCTGGCGCTTTTCCTGCGCGGCGATGATGAGTTTGCCCAAAGCAATGCCAAACGGGTTGCGCTGATTGCCACCACGCTGACGTTCCTTGTGTCCCTTGCGATCCTGTTTCAATTCGATGCCAGTGATACCGGCTTCCAGATGGTGGAAGAACGTGACTGGCTGTTGGGTCTGAAATACAAAATGGGCGTGGATGGTATCAGCGTTCTGTTCGTGATGCTAACCACTTTCATGATGCCGCTGACGATTGCAGCCTCCTGGGGTGTTTCTGTGCGCGTCAAGGAATATATGATCGCCTTCTTGTTGCTGGAAACACTGATGTTGGGCGTGTTCATGGCGCTGGATCTGGTGTTGTTCTACCTGTTCTTTGAAGCAGGCCTGATCCCGATGTTCCTGATCATTGGTATTTGGGGTGGTAAGGAACGCATCTATGCGTCGTTCAAGTTCTTCCTTTATACCTTCCTCGGATCGGTTTTGATGC
>JARGOC010000012.1 GCA_029212365.1 Roseovarius sp. | reverse complement strand
GGCACAAAATGCCCTGCGACTGAAGCGGGCGCTTAAGGCCGAAAACCTTCCGTTTGAGAAAATCCGCTTTTGCCTGAACCGCGCACCAAAGTTTACCGATCTGAATGGCAAGTCTCGTGTCAAACGTATGGGCGAAAGCCTGGAGATCGGCATTGAGATGCAACTGCCTGACGGTGGCAAGCAAATCCCGCAATGCAACGATCACGGCCTGCCATTGGGCGACAGTGCTGCGAAAAACCCGTTGCGTAAGGAAATCATGAAACTGGCCCGCTCTTTGCACGATCTAGGCAAAGACGACGCTGAAGCCGCTTAAGGAGGCCACGAAAATGTTCTCAAGGTACAAAAAAGAATCTGGCGCTGCTTCCGACAAAGCTGCAGCACCAGCGGCCGAGGCCCCGAAAACGGCACCAGTTGACGAAGCTGCTGCGGTTTCACTGCGCAAACCTGCACCCCAAGTGGCGGCACAAACAGTGCCCCAGGACAAAGAGCGCAAGCGCAAAGAACGTTTGAGTGAGATCAAGATTGAGCTGCACCGCTCGCTCTTGGATCACCTGAACCTTGGTGCGCTGGAAAACGCCTCGGAGGCGGATCTGCGATCTGAAATCGGTTCGATCGCGCAGGAAGTGCTGCTGGAACGTAATATCGTTCTGAACCGCGAGGACCGCACCACCCTGACCCAAGAATTGTATGATGAAGTGAAGGGGCTTGGGCCTCTTGAGACGCTTCTGAAAGACGAGACAGTTAACGATATTCTGGTGAACGGCCCGCATCAGATTTTTGTGGAACGCGCCGGTAAGTTGATGCTGTCGGACGTTACTTTCAAGGATGAAAAGCACCTGTTGCGGATCATCGACAAGATCGTAAGCGCTGTGGGCCGCCGCGTGGACGAAAGCAACCCTTACGTTGATGCCCGTTTGGCGGATGGCTCGCGTTTCAACGCGATGGTGCCACCCGTCGCGGTGGATGGCAGCCTTGTGTCCATTCGTAAATTCAAGAAGGACAAGTTGGGCATTGATGACCTGGTTGGGTTTGGCGCCTTCTCTGAGGAGATGGCCGCCTATTTGCAAGCCGCTGTGGCCACACGTCTGAATGTGATCGTGTCCGGTGGTACCGGTTCAGGTAAAACCACAACGCTCAATGCGCTCAGCTCGTTTATCGACAACGCCGAACGCATCCTGACCATCGAAGACACCGCCGAACTTCAACTGCAACAGACCCATGTAGGGCGAATGGAAAGCCGCCCCCCCAACGTGGAAGGCAAAGGTGAGGTCTCCCCGCGTGACTGTCTGAAAAACGCCCTTCGGATGCGTCCTGATCGCATCATTGTGGGCGAGACACGTGGCGAAGAAGTGATCGATATGTTGCAGGCAATGAACACCGGCCACGACGGATCAATGACCACCATTCACGCCAACAACCCGCGTGATGCTATCAGCCGTCTGGAGAACATGGTCGCCATGGCCGGGATTGAAATGCCGCTCAAGGCCGTACGCTCACAGGTTGCATCGGCTGTGCACCTTATGGTGCAGGCCTCACGTTTGCAGGATGGGTCACGCCGGATGACCTCGATCACCGAAGTGACCGGGATGGAAGGTGACGTGATTTCGATGCAGGAAATCTTCCGGTTTCAGCGCGTTGGCCTAAGCCCGGACAACAAGATCATTGGCCATTTCACCGGGACCGGTGTGCGGTCCAACTTCTCGGAACGGTTCCGTCTGTGGGGCTATGATTTGCCACCCCAGATCTTTGAACCCATCGCGGCGGAGTAAATGCCATGACCATTAGCGCCGAACCAATTATCTATATTCTGATCTTCGTCGGGGTGCTTGTCCTGGTGGAAGGTCTGTATCTGACCGTCTTTGGCCGCTCAATCAGCCTGAACAACCGCGTCAATCGCCGGTTGGAAATGCTCGATAAAAACGCCAACCGTGAACAGGTTATGGATCAGCTGCGCAAAGAAATGCAGCAGCACATGAAGGCCAAGAAAATCCCGCTTTATTCGATCCTGTCGGACAAAGCGCAAAAGGCTGCCATTGCGTTTACCCCCCAACAGCTGATCTTGATCATGATCGGTGTCAGTTTTGTTGCCTTCTTTGGTCTGTCTATCGGCACCGCCACCGGTATGGGTGTGCGAGTTCTGGTCTCGGTTGTCATGGGCGTGGGTGGTGTGTTCACTTGGGTGTCCATGAAAGCGGGCAAACGTATGGCCATGCTGGAGGAACAACTGCCTGACGCGATTGAACTGATGGTTCGCTCATTGCGTGTGGGCCACCCTTTCAATTCGGCGATTGCGATCGTGGCCAGCGAAGTGGCCGATCCTCTGGGCACCGAAATGGGCATCATCGCCGATGAAGCCGCCTATGGCCGCGAAATGGGTGAAAGCCTCAAAGATATGGCCCAACGCCTGGATATGCAGGATTTGCGCTTCCTTGCGGTGGCTGTGACCATTCAGCAGCAATCAGGTGGTAACCTCGCGGAAATTCTGGCCGGCTTGGCCACGGTGATCCGCGCACGCTTTCGCCTGTTCCGCCGCGTAAAAGCGATCACAGCCGAGGCAAAATGGTCGGGCAAGTTTCTATCAGCCTTCCCGCTTATCGCACTTGTTGTCATTAACCTGCTGGACCCGGATTACTACACCGAAGCGTATGAACACGCGTGGTTTATTCCGGCTTGTCTGGTCGTGGGTGCCTTCCTGACGGTCAACCTGATTGTCATGCGCGCCCTCGTCAATATCCGGGTCTAAAAGGAATACCTCGATGAACAGTATTATGGAAACTTTGACTGGCACATTGGGCCCCTTTGGCCCGATCATCTTCGCTGGTACCTTGGGTGTGATCCTGATCATGCTGGCCCTGGCCGCCCATTTTGGGCAGCGCAAGGACCCATTGGATAAACTGAAAGAAAGCCAATTCGCACAATTGCAGAACGAAGACCTGCAAAAGAAACTGCGTAAGGGTGGCAAAAACAAGAAGTTGGATAAATACGCCAACTTCCTTGAGCCTCAGGACGCCAAACAATTGTCGGCGATCCGCCTGACCCTGATGCAGGCCGGCTATCATCACCGCGATGCGGTGCGCTATTTCCATTTTGCGCAGATGGCCGCCGCACTGTCACTTTTGGTGCTGGGCGTGCTCTACTACCTGTTGTTCAAATCCGGTGACGATTCCACTCCGACACAGGCCCTGACGTGGATTCTTGGACCAGCTTTGGTGGGCTATATGCTCCCGAAATATTGGGTGACCAAACGCCGCCAGCAACGCCAGCAAGAGATCGAGGATGGCTTCCCAGACAGCTTGGATATGATGCTCGTTTGCGTTGAGGCCGGTCAGTCCATGGACCAATCCATCATTCGTGTTGCGACCGAATTGGTCAGCTCCTACCCCGCACTGGCAGGAGAGTACGAGATTGTAGCGCAGCAAATCAAAGCCGGGCGTGATAAACCATCGGTTTTGAGCGAGATGTCTGAGCGCTGCGGCGTGCAGGATATCACCAGCTTTACCACCGTGCTGGTCCAATCGCAGCAGTTCGGTACATCGGTGGCTGACGCCCTTCGCGTTTATGCTGGTGAGATGCGTGACAAACGAGTCATGCGCGCCGAAGAAAAGGCCAACAAACTACCTACAAAGATGACATTGGCCACGATGATGCTTACAGTTCCGCCATTGCTGATCATTCTGGTCGGCCCATCGGTTCTGGGCATCATGGATCTCTTCGCCATGGCCCTCTAAGACAAAGAGGCAATATGGCTCGGGCAGGGCTTTTACTGATACTCGTCGCGGCCTTGGCAGGCTGCGACGATGGCGTTGATAAGGACAGCCCCTTCGCGCCCGGAATCGCCGCCAAGGGTGCGACGATTGACCCTATGCTGGTGGGCCATCGCCTAATGCAGGCCGGCGAATATGAGCTGGCAATCAAGAGCTTTTCGCGCGCAGCACTGGATCAGGGTATGACCGGTGAAGTGCTGGTTGGTATTGGCAGTGCCTATCTGGCCTTGGGTCGTTTGGGCCAAGCCGAGGATTTGTTGCGCCGATCAATCGAAGCTGACGAGCGATCCCCGGAAGCCTGGAACAACCTGGGCGTTGTGTTGATGGAAACCGGCGAAACCGCCGAGGCTGGCCAGATGTTTCGCCGCGCCTATGCGCTGGATAATGGCGAAAGTGACTCAATCCGCGATAATTTGAGATTAGCATTAGAAAAAACCGAGAATCCGGTATATGATGATGTTCAAGAACAAGAGTTCAAAGTGGTACGGCGGGGAAGCAGTGACTTTCTGATCCGCAAGATACCATGATCGAGGCGAGGCAGTAAAAGGACGCACAAAATGCGCCACCCTATTCTATTTTCCATCTGCGTGGCAGGCGTTATGGCCCTGTCTGCGTGTGACAAATCCGGCGACGCCGAGGTAGATCGTGCATTGCAAGATCTCAATGTCGTCGATGAAACCAACCTCAACGATGTGATGCTGACTGCGGCTGACGCCGATGAGGCCGTGGCTTACTTCAAAAAGGCCAGCTCACAGCAGCCTGACAGGATTGACCTGCAACGCGGGTTGGCCAAATCCCTGATCCGCGCACGACGCAATACCGAGGCCGTGTCCGCGTGGAAAAAAGTCGTGGATCACAAGGATGGCACCGCCGAGGACAAGATCAATCTGGCCGATGCCCTTATTCGCACCAATGATTGGAAGCGTGCCAAAACCACGCTGGACACCGTCCCTCCCACGCATGAGACCTTCCAGCGCTACCGGCTTGAGGCCATGGTGGCCGACAGCAACAAGCAATGGAAAAAGGCTGACAGCTTCTATGAAACCGCCGTGGGCCTGACAACCCGGCCCGCCAATGTGATGAACAACTGGGGCTATTCCAAACTCAGCCGTGGCGATTTCGCTGGTGCCGAGCGGCTTTTCACCGAGGCGATCCAGAACGATCAATCCCTTTTCACCGCCAAGAACAACCTGGTGTTGGCCCGTGGAGCGCAGAAAAACTATAGCCTTCCGGTGATCCCGGCAACCCAGGCAGAACGTGCGCAGCTCTTGTATACGCTGGGACTTTCGGCGGTAAAACAAGGGGATACGTCCATCGGCAAAGGTCTGTTGCGCGATGCGATCGACACCCACCCGCAGCATTTTGAGGAAGCCTCGCGCTCTCTCGCGGCGCTGGAAGATAACGTCACAAACTAATCTGGTTACCCGCGATGCAGCTTCATCTCAGCCTGGCCGAAGCGCTTTGGTTCCTGCCCTTCGTCGCTCCGATCTGCCTTTGGGTGGTTTGGAGTGACCTTAGCACCATGAAAATCACCAACGCCTCGAATCTGGCGCTGGTGGTGGTGTTTTTGGTGGTCGGGCTGTTCATCCTGAACCTGGACGCGTACGGCTGGCGGTTGATGCAGTTGGTTATCGTGCTCGCCCTGGCCTTTGTTGCCAATGCCATCGGGATGATGGGGGCCGGGGACAGTAAATTTCTTGCCGCAGCGGCGCCCTTTGTGGCTCCGGGTGATACCGTCACAGTCCTGCTGTTGTTATCGGCCATCACTCTGGTCGCGGTGATCGTGCACCGTGTCGCCAAAAACAGCCCCCTGCGCCAACTGGCCCCTAATTGGGTCAGCTGGTCCAACTCTGAGAAATTTCCAATGGGGTTCGCCCTTGGCCTTACATTGATTGTTTACCTTGTTTTGGGGCTGATCTACGGCGTCTGACGCCCTGCCCCAGCACTGCCCGACGCTCTCCTTATTTTTTGCACGTTTCTCAGGCAGGTTCATCCCTGAGGCATTGCGTCCGACACGCAACGCATAAGAATTGGCAAAACAGGCAGGCAGACCGAAATGAACATGCAAGTGCAAAGCGGCGTTCAGCCCCCCCCTCCTCCGACAACGATTGAGGATATGCAAATTCCCATCGTTATGATGCGGGATATTTTGCTTAAAACCATCTTTCGCAAGAACCTTGATCTGGTCAGCGATATATCAGCCGCCATCTGCCTGCCCCGTGCTGTCACCCAGGAACTGGTGGATATGGCCCGCATTCAAAAACTGCTTGAGGCCACCGGGACATTGAACGCCAACTCTGGCGGTGAGATGGGGTATCAACTGACCGACGCGGGCAAAAGCCGTGCCCTGGACGCGTTGAGCCAGTCAGAATATTTTGGCGCCATGCCTGTGCCATTGGCAATCTATCGCGAGCAGGTCAAACGCCAGTCAATCCGCAACATCCAGATTACGCGTGATCAGTTGACCAATGCGATGGGTCATCTGATTTTGCCCGATGACCTGCTGGATCACCTCGGGCCGGCTGTTTCTGCTGGGCGCTCGATCCTTATGTATGGACCACCGGGAAACGGTAAGTCATCAATTTCAAACGGTATTCGGGATGCGATGGGCGACAAGATCTATGTGCCCCGCGCCATTGAATATGCCGGTCAGGTCATCACCGTCTATGACCCGATTGTTCATTCCAAAGCCGAGGTGGAGGTGGATGACCCCAATTCTCTGCGCCGCACACGCAGTTTTGACACACGGTATGTGCGGTGTGAGCGGCCCACAGTTATCACCGGCGGTGAACTGAGCCTTGATATGCTCGATCTGGTTTATAACCCAACCGCGCGCACCTATCAGGCGCCGTTGCAGCTCAAATCATCGGGCGGCATCTTTATCGTGGATGACCTTGGACGCCAAGCCGAACCACCCCAAACACTGGTGAACCGCTGGATTGTTCCGCTGGAAGAAAACAAAGATATTCTGGCCCTGCAATCCGGTGAGAAATTCGAAGTGCCGTTTGACACGTTGGTCATCTTCTCAACCAACTTCCACCCGAATGAGATTTTTGACAAAGCGGCCCTGCGCCGGATCTTCTTCAAGATCAAAATTGACGGCCCCGTGCAAGAAGACTTCCTGAAGATCTTTGCCATGGTCGCGCGCAAACGCCAGATGCCTCTGGATGAGGCCACCTTGGTCCATCTGTTGAAAAAGAAATACCCGACGATTGATAATATTTATGCGAATTATCAGCCGATTTTCTTGATAGATCAGATGATTTCGATTTGTGAGTTTGAGGGCATTCCCTACCAGATGACCCCTGATTTGATTGATCGCGCTTGGGCGAATATGTTCGTGAAGGAAGAAGAGATCATTCACTGACGGCAGTGCTTTCTCACGACAATCGCATATTATCAGGCCTGTTGCCCCTGTATTGCGATGCGGCGCTAGGCGGTCTCCTCGGCTGGCATCAGACCTGCCTCCACCAGGTTGACGCGATACTTGCGACTGGCGGGGATTTCATCTCCGTTGCTGAGATGAACACAGATTTTATGCGCATTGATACGTTCAACCTTTGTGATCGCACTGAGCGTCACCCAATGCGAGCGATGCACGCAAATCCCTGCAATCGGATCCATTTCGCCAATCGCATCGGTGAACCGCATCCGCAGCTCGACCTGCCCATTCTCTGTGGCCACCTCTACATGGTGGTTCTTGGCCGTAATTCGCAGGATGTGCCCTTTTGCGTGATCAGGCAACCGACGCATCAAACGCGGCACCGGCCCCACTGAATTGTCGTCCTGTACCGCCATATCCGCAGTGGTTTGTGCTCCATCATTCGAAGCATGATCAGGTTTTACAAACGACAACTGGCGAAACAGAAATATCGACGCTGATATCACAAAGGTATTTGTGATGGTCGACATTGTGGTCATGTCCAGGCCAAGTGGGCCGAACGCCCAAAAGCTGTGCAGTGCCATGACAAAGGGCGCGAACATCAGTGTCAATAATGCGGTAGCGAGCGGTGCGAAGGCCCGGTGTTTTTCCGTCCCCAGCGCACTCAGCGTGATCGCGTAAACTGCAAACCCGATGACCACCCCACAGGTGCAGATTATTCCCCAATAGATGATGCGGTCCGACAATGACATTGCCGCAAAGGAACCGAATGGGCCGGCCAGCACCGCAACAACCCAACATGCCCCCCAGATGAACACTGTGAAAGGCAGGAATAACCGAGAGAATGTTTTCGCGAAGCTGGCTTTGATGCCCAACCTGTTCGGCTTCATCATACCATACCTGTAACGTTTGAATTTTGTAATCGCATCAACTTGTTAAAAAGAAACACCTCTTACTCCTAAAAATGGTACACTGCGCGGATAGTTCTAAGACAGGAATGGGAAGAATGACGAAATTATCCCCTGAAACTGAGCAGAAAATCCGCGACAGTTTTGCCGCTCAGTCATTGATGGCCACATTGGGCGCGAAGCTCCACTCCGTCAACACCGGTAAGGTTGAAATTTGGGCACCTGTGGCACAAGGAAACTTGCAACAACATGGCTTCGCTCATGCAGGGTTAACCTTTGCTATAGGAGATAGCGCAGCCGGCTATGCGGCTCTAAGTGTGATGGATTCTGATCACGAAGTTTTGACCACAGAAATGAAAATAAATCTATTGGCGCCCGGTAAAGGTGCACATCTGATTGCACGGGGGCAGATTATAAAGCCGGGGCGGCGTTTGGTGATCGTACAATCAGATGTCTTTGCCATCGACGGCGCAGTGGAAACCCACATTGCTATTATGACCGGCACAATGATTCCCATCCCCATCACATAAAAATGCCTCGGGCATTTATGCCCAAAGCTCTGTTTTCATCACTCAGCTTTGCACGCCACCTATGCGGTCAGCCCTTCTGGCTCGGCCACATCATTGGCACGGCAGCACGCTGTCACGGTATTGGCCAACAGGCAGGCGATGGTCATCGGCCCGACTCCACCTGGCACGGGTGTGATCGCTCCGGCCGATTCGCTGCACGAGGCGAAATCAACATCCCCCACCAGCTTGGTCTTGCCGTCGCGCTCAATCCGGTTGATGCCAACGTCGATCACAGTGGCACCTTGCTTGATCCAGTCACCCGGCACCATTTCGGGGCGGCCCACGGCGGCGACAACAATATCCGCACGACGCACAACCTCCGGCAGGTCTTTGGTCCGCGAATGCGCGATGGTTACTGTGCAACTGTCACCCAACAGCAATTGCGCCATCGGTTTGCCCACAATGTTCGAGCGGCCAATGACCACCGCCTCCATGCCAGACAATGAGCCGTGATGATCGCGCAACATCATCAAACAGCCCAACGGCGTGCAAGGCACCATACTTTTCTGGCCAGTGCCCAACAATCCCACATTGGAAATATGAAACCCGTCCACGTCCTTTGCCGGGTCAATCGCATTAATAACCAGATTTTCGTTCAAATGCTTCGGCAATGGCAATTGCACCAAGATGCCATGCACCTTGGCATCATTGTTCAACTGGTCAATCAATGCCAGCAAATCGGCCTCAGACGTCTCGACATCTAGCTTGTGCTCATAGGAGTTCATGCCGACTTCGGTGGTCTGCTTGCCCTTGGAGCGCACATAGACCTGAGATGCAGGATCTTCGCCCACTAACACCACTGCCAGACCGGGGATGATGTCGTTCTCTTCTTTCAGGCGCGCGACATGGCCCGCAACCTTTTCGCGCACGGTGGCTGCGAATGCCTTGCCGTCAATACGTTGCGCTGTCATCTGGTTTCCTTCTCATCGCGGTGGGGTTGAACCCCACCCTACACATCATGCGTAAGGTGGGGTTTCAACCCACCTTTTAGAACAGGCCTTCGATTTGGCCGTCGTCATTCAGATGAATATTCTCAGCCGCAGGTTTGCTGGGCAACCCCGGCATGGTCATGATCTCACCGCACACGACCACAACAAAGCCCGCACCGGCACTCAGCCGGACTTCGCGCACCGGGATACTATGGCCAATAGGGGCTCCGCGCAGTTTGGGGTCAGTCGAAAAGCTGTACTGCGTCTTCGCAATACAGATCGGCAGATCCCCATAGCCCTGCTCTTCCCACAATTTCAGTTGATCACGGATTTTCTTATCCGCCAGCACCTCGTCAGCGCGGTAAATGCGCTTGGCGATGGTTTCAATCTTTTGGAACAGGGGCATATTGTCGGGATAGATCGGCGCAAAGTTGGCATGACCTGCCTCGACCATCTCAACCACTTTCCTGGCCAGGTTCTCTGCTCCCGCCGAGCCGTGTTCCCAATGCTGCGACACAATTGCTTCAGCACCATGCTCCGAGACATAGGCTTTGCAGGCCTCCACTTCGGCGTCCGTATCGGTGACAAAATGATTGATCGCCACCACGACTGGCACACCAAAAGATTTGAGGTTTTCAATGTGACGGCCCAGGTTCGGACACCCCGCCTTCACGGCGTCCACGCTCTCGGCGCCCAAATCGGCTTTTGCCACACCGCCGTTCATCTTCATCGCCCGGATGGTCGCGACCAAAACAACCGCTGACGGCACGAGGCCTGCTTTGCGGCATTTGATGTTCATGAACTTCTCAGCGCCCAGATCAGCGCCAAACCCAGCTTCGGTCACAACGTAGTCTGAAATCTTCAGCGCCGTCGTGGTGGCAATCACCGAGTTACAGCCATGTGCAATGTTGGCGAACGGGCCACCGTGCACAAAGGCCGGGTTATTTTCCAGCGTTTGCACCAGGTTGGGCTGCATGGCATCTTTCAGCAGCACGGTCATCGCGCCCTCTGATTTGATATCACGGCAGAACACCGGGCTGCGGTCGCGGCGGTAGGCCACAATCATACCGCCCAGGCGTTTCTCAAGGTCTTTCAGGTTCTTAGCCAGACACAGGATCGCCATAACTTCTGAGGCCACGGTGATGTCAAACCCGCCTTCACGCGGATACCCGTTGGCCACACCACCCAGCGAGATGTTGATTTGGCGCAATGCGCGGTCGTTCATGTCCACAACCCGGCGCCATTGCACCCGGCGCACATCAATTTCCTGCTCGTTCCCCCAGTAGATATGGTTATCCAACATCGCCGACAGCAAAGCATGCGCCGAGGTGATGGCATGGAAATCACCCGTAAAGTGCAGGTTCATATCCTCCATCGGAATAATCTGAGCGTAGCCGCCACCAGCCGCACCCCCCTTCATCCCGAAGTTCGGACCAAGCGAGGCTTCGCGGATACACACCATTGCCTTTTTGCCGATGCGGTTCAAACCATCGCCCAGACCAACTGTGGTCGTGGTCTTGCCTTCACCTGCGGGCGTCGGGTTGATCGCCGTGACAAGGATCAGCTTGCCGTCATCATTGGACTGAACCGAGTTGATATAGTCTTGGCTGACTTTGGCTTTGTCATGGCCATAAGGCAGCAGGTGCTCGGATGGGATGCCCAGTTTATCACCAATCTGTTGGATTGGCTTTTTGGTCGCTTCGCGGGCGATCTCAATGTCAGATTTATAACTCATTGCAGTTCCTTCAATTCAGGTCAGGCAGCGTTTTTACGAAATCATCTCAGACGCTCTTACCCGGTCTGCAGCAGTAAACACGCAGAGAATCCGACATATCCGGCCTTCGATGCGGCGCATACACGCGCAAGTGTTTCTGATCGGAAACACTACCTGAGCCAGGTTTACTATCATAGGGCCACTGCAATATCTGCTCTTTTGGGCCGGCAACGGCTGAACAAACGGCTGAGGCCACTTGGTGACAAAGTAGGGGGCGGGTCTGGACTTGACCTTTTTACTCAGAAAAGACAAAAGATACCCAACAAGTTCACTCAGATAAGGATATCGTCATGAAAACCTCGCGATTCTCTCTCAAAACGGCTGGCGCGACGCTGGCATTGCTGGCCCTCGGCGGGGCGGCCCTGGCGCAAGATGTCAATATCTACTCCAGCCGCCACTATGATTCTGACGATGCATTGTTTGCCAAATTCACCGAAGAAACCGGCATCACCGTGAACCGGATTGAGGCCAAAGCCGACGAATTGCTGGCCCGCCTTCAGGCTGAGGGCGACAACTCACCGGCCGATGTGCTGATCACCGTGGATGTGGGCCGCATGGCGCGCGCAGAAGACGCAGGCATTCTGAAACCGTTCACATCCGACGCCATCGAAGCCGCTGTGCCTGAACACCTGCAACATCCCGAAAACCTGTGGTTTGGCGTGTCCCAACGGGCGCGGATCATCTTTTACGCCAAGGACCGCGTAGACACTCCCCCCAGCACCTATGAAGACCTGGCAGACCCCAAGTTTGCCGATCAGGTTTGCATTCGCTCTTCTTCCAATATCTACAACCAATCCCTGCTGGCATCACTGATCGAAGTGCATGGCGAAGACGCCGCCACCGAGTGGGCCAAAGGCGTGGTTGCCAACATGGCGCGCGCGCCCCAAGGCGGCGATACTGATCAGCTGCGTGGCATCGTATCCGGCGAATGTGATATCGCAGTGGCCAACCACTATTACTTTGTGCGCGGCTTGGAAAAAGATGTGGATGGTCTGACGTCAGGCATCGACAATATCGGCTGGGTCTGGCCCAACCAGGGAGATCGCGGTGCCCATGTAAATCTGTCCACTGCAGCCATTGTTGCCACCTCGCCCAACCCCAAAGAAGGTGCTGCCTTTATGGAGTTTCTGGTCAGCCCCTTCGCGCAGGAATATCTGGCCGCGCAGAACAACGAATTTCCGGTGATCGACGGCGTCGCCCTGGACAAGGAAGTTGCGATGCTGGGCACGTTCAAAGCAGATACCACCACCAACACATCCGCCTTTAGCCGCAATGCCGGCAAGGCACAGGAAATCTTTAACATGGTTGGCTGGGACTGATCCCACCTCAACATTGACTAACGGCCAGCCCCCCGTACAGACATCCTGTGCGGGGGGGTGGTATTTCATGCCACCTGCTGCCAAGGCCTGTTTGACAAGCCTGTAGACCTCGCGCACGTCATCCCTTACCACTGAGTGAAAACTGGACATAACCACGTCCTCAAGGGGAAGAATATGGGAAGGTTTATCCTGCGCAGGATCGGCGTCATGCTGTTGACCGCGCTGTGTCTGACGCTTCTTGTGTTCTATCTCACCAACCTCGCCCCCAACCTTGAAAAGCTGGCCAAAACCCAAGGCAACTTCCGCATGACCGATGAGGAAGTGACCACCTATCTAGCCAACCATGGGTATGCGCAGCCATTTCTGGCCAAATACGGCCAATGGCTGGGTGTGTTGCCGGGGTATGTGATCATCGGTCACGACGGTCAGACCCGCGCCAAATGCGCGCCCGAAAGTGGGGTGATTGAAACCGCGCCCCGGTTTTGTGGCATCTTGCAGGGCGATTGGGGCCAATCGAGTGTGATCAAAAAGGACGTGGGCACGGTCATCGCCGACAAGCTGGCGCTGACCGGCAAACTGATGTTCTGGGTGCTGGTGTTGATGGTGCCCTCGGCCTTGCTGATTGGTGTGTTGGCGGGCATGCGAGAAGGCTCGCGCACTGATCGCACGCTATCCACCATTTCCATCACCACATCCGCGACACCGGAATATGTATCGGGTGTTTTGTTTATCGCGGTGTTTGCCTCATCCGCAGTGGGGCTGAAATGGTTCAAAGGCACCGCCACCAGCGCCATGGATCACGCCACGTTTGAGAACTTCTTTCTTCCCGTGCTGACCATCGCCGCTTATGGCATGGGCTATATCGCGCGGATGACACGCGCCTCCATGGCCGAGGTGATGACCTCGCAATATATCCGTACCGCCCGGCTGAAGGGGGTTAGCTTTGGCAATATCGTGGTGAAACATGCACTTAGAAACGCTTTGATCGCGCCGTTCACGGTGATCATGCTGCAATTTCCCTGGCTGCTGAACGGTGTGGTGATCGTAGAAACCCTGTTCAACTACAAGGGCTTTGGCTGGGCCATGGTGCTGGCTGCCAGCAATAATGATATTGAGCTTTTGCTCGGCATCTCAGTTGTCTCGGTCATTGTGGTGCTGCTCACCCAGCTGATTTCCGACATCGGTTATGTCTATCTGAACCCACGGATCAGCGTCACATGAGGGGGGCACAGATATGACAGACCCTCTTGGCTGGGGCGGTATCATTGGCCAGATGATGGTGCAATTTGCCCCCACTCTGACAGCCCTTATCGCCACGTTTGCCCTGTCGATCACGTACAAGCGCCGTCTTGGGCTTTATGGCAAGCTGTTTGACAGTACCATCGGCATGATCGGCCTCGCGCTGGTGCTGTTTTGGGTCTACACCGCGTTTTTCGCCGGGGTGCTGGATCTGATCGCCACGCATGATCCCCTGGATCAATCCGCCTCGATGAAGAAAAAACTGCCCGGCACGCCCTATTCCAAACTGATCGGCAAGGCCGACCCCGAGGCCGGCGCCTATTACATCCTTGGTGGCGATAACCTGGGGCGTGATGTGTTCAGCCGGGTGATTGCCGGGTCAATCAAGGTGATCCTGATTGCCCCCTTCGCCACGATCTTTGCCTTTATGGTTGGTGTCACGCTGGGCCTGCCTGCGGGGTATTATGGCGGCAAGTTTGACACCGTGCTGTCCTTCATCGCCAATCTTGTCATGGCCTTTCCGGTGATCTTGCTGTTTTACCTGCTGGTCACCCCCGAGATCGTGCACACTGGCATTCCTGTCTATATGGCCGCGATCTTGTTCATCTTCCCGGTGATCTTCCTGACGATCCTGTGGCAATCGCGCTATTACACGCAGCCCGCCAAACGCAATATCTATGTGGGCATCACGTTGGTCATTGGTCTTTGGCTGTACCTCGGCATTGCCTGGGATGCTGATCCGCTTGGCCTGATCCGGTTTCCACCCAATTTGCTGGTGGTGTTTGTGGCGGTGGTGTTTGTGAATGCGCCCACGGTGTTTCGCATTGTGCGCGGGCTGGTGCTGGACATCAAAACCCGAGATTACGTTGCCGCCGCCCAAACCCGCGGCGAAGGCCCGTGGTACATCATGCTGTGGGAAATCCTGCCCAATGCGCGTGGGCCGCTTCTGGTCGATTTTTGCCTGCGCATTGGCTATACCACCATTCTGCTGGGCACGCTTGGCTTCTTTGGTCTGGGCCTTGAATCCGAAAGCGCGGATTGGGGCAAAATGATCATCGACGGGCGCAAGCTCCTCTCTGCCAATATCCTGCACATCGCCATACCGCCGGCCCTTGCCCTGCTGAGCCTCGTGCTTGGGCTTAACTTCCTTGCCGATGGGCTGCGCGAAGAAAGCCTGAGGGATTAACGCGATGTCCAAGCTCAAACCCTACGACGGCCCAATTCTGGAAATTGATCAGCTCTCAATTTCATTCTTCACCCGCTTGCACGACATTCCGGCTGTTATGGATTTCTCGGTCGATATCCAACCGGGCGAGGCAGTAGGGCTGGTCGGCGAGTCGGGCTGCGGCAAATCCACAGTGGCGCTGGGGGTGATGCAGGACCTTGGGGTGAATGGCCGCATTGTGGGGGGGGCTGTCAGGTTTAAGGGGCAGGACCTCAGCCAGTTAAGCCCCGAGGAATTGCGCGACATTCGCGGCAATGAGATTGCCATGATCTATCAGGAGCCGATGGCCAGCCTGAACCCCGCCATGCGTGTGGGCCAGCAACTGAGCGAAGTGCCGATGATCCACGAAGGCATATCCCAGGCACAAGCCCGCCAGCGCGCCCTTGACGTGGTGCGGGACGTAAAACTGCCCGACCCCGAGCGTATCCTCAGATCTTATCCGCACCAGTTATCAGGGGGCCAGCAACAACGCATTGTCATTGCCATGGCGCTGATGTCCAAGCCAGCCTTGTTGATCCTTGATGAACCCACCACCGCACTGGATGTCACCGTTGAAGCGGCCGTTGTTGAGCTGGTCAAAGACCTTGGCAAAAAATACGGCACGTCGATGTTGTTCATTTCGCACAATCTGGGGCTGGTGCTGGAAACCTGTGACCGGATTTGCGTGATGTACTCCGGCGAGGCGGTCGAAACCGGCTCCATCAAGGATGTGTTCGACCAGATGCAGCACCCCTATACACAAGCGTTGTTTCGCTCGATCCCCCTGCCCGGCGCGGACAAAAACACGCGGCCATTGGTGGCGATCCCCGGCAACTTCCCTCTGCCACACGAGCGCCCGACGGGGTGCAACTTTGGCCCGCGCTGCGATCACTTTGCCCCCGGTCTGTGTGATCAACCTGGTGCCATCCCCATGCAAACGGTCAAAGGATTTGAGCGTCACGCATCACGCTGCCTGCGCATGAGCGATATTGATTGGAACGCACCAATCGCAACCGCCGTCAAAACCACAGCCTGTGATCCGGGCAAAGTGGTTCTGAAAGTCGACAACCTGCGCAAATATTACGAGGTCGCTGCAAATACCTTGCTTGGGGCGCGTGGCGACAAGACGCTGGTCAAAGCCAATGAATGCCTCAGCTTTGAGGCGCATGAAGGTGAAACGCTGGCTATTGTGGGCGAAAGCGGTTGCGGAAAATCGACCTTTGCCAAGGTTCTGATGGGGCTTGAGACAGCCACCAACGGGCAAATCCTGCTGGATGGGCGCAACATCGAACAGACCCCGATCAATGCCCGCGACACGCAGACCGTTGCCGACATTCAGATGGTGTTCCAAAACCCGTTTGACACGCTCAACCCGTCGATGACCGTGGGGCGCCAGATCTTGCGCGCCCTTGAGGTGTTTGGCCATGGCACCTCGCACGCCCAGCGCCACGGTGAAATGATGCGCTTGCTGGATCTGGTCAAGCTGCCGCGCGAATTTGCCACCCGGATGCCACGCCAATTATCTGGCGGGCAAAAACAGCGCGTCGGCATTGCGCGCGCTTTTGCGGGTGGTGCGCGGATCGTTGTGGCGGATGAGCCTGTCTCGGCTCTGGATGTATCGGTGCAGGCCGCCGTCGCGGATCTGCTGATGGACATTCAGCAAGACCAGAAAACCACCCTGCTGTTCATTTCGCATGATCTGTCGATCGTGCGGTATCTAAGTGATCGGATGATGGTGATGTATCTGGGACATGTGGTCGAACTGGGCAGCACCGCCCAGGTTTTTGCCCCGCCCTACCATCCTTATACTGAGGCCCTCTTGTCTGCCGTGCCGATCGCCGACACCCATGTGAAGAAGAAACACATCGTGCTTGAGGGGGATGTGCCCTCGGCCCTGACCCCACCACCCGGCTGCCCGTTTCAAACACGCTGCCCCCGAAAATCCGATGTGCCGGGTGATCTGTGTGACACGCAGCTGCCCCCCATCCGCACAATGGACAATGGCCACCAGATCAAATGCCACCTTAGCGATGCCATCCTCTCGCGGATGGACCCGGTGTTCAAAATCACCCCCGAAAACCGCTGAGTGGCGCCCATGCTTCACTTTTCCACAAGTACTTACAACCTGTCCGCGCCCATAGCACCGCGCCAGCCATAAGGTTTCAGTCATGCCCACCCTCCCAGATTTCCGCCTTGAAACACATTTCTCCAAATGGGAATTCAAAGCGCGCTACCACATGACCGCCTCAGACGCACAAAGCATGAGCCTGCGTGATCTTCTGGCCTTGGCCACCCCCGAAGAACGCGACGACTTCGAAAACCTCTGGCTGGGGTACACCGAAACCTTCGGCGCGCCTGATCTGCGGAACACTATTGCGGGCACCTATGCCAGCCAATCGACTGACAATATCCTGTGCTTTGCAGGTGCCAGTGAAGGCATCTATGCCGCCAATAACGTGATCCTGGACAGCGACAGCCATGCCATTGTTGTCACACCCAACTATCAATCCCACGAAACCCTGCCCGCAGCGATATGTCAGGCCACAGGCGTGCCGCTTGATGGGGATGACAACTGGTCATTGGATATTGACCGGATCAAGGCTGCGATCCAACCCAACACGCGGCTGGTGACCATCAATTTCCCACATAACCCGACCGGGGCCATCCTGCCGAGGGATCGCTACACGGCCCTGATCGACCTGTGCCGACACCACGGTATCTACATCCTGCATGATGAGATTTTCCATGGCCTTGGCCCCAGCGGCACGCAACATTTGCCTTTCATCGCCGATGAATACGAACGGGGTCTGTCACTGGGGGTAATGTCCAAATCCTATGGGTTGCCGGGGTTGCGCATTGGCTGGATCGCCGCACAAGACCAAGACCTGCTGTCGCGGATGGAACGAATGAAACACTATTTATCCATCGCCAATTCAGCGCCCTCCGAACGGCTGGCCAAAATTGCCCTGCGCAACCGTGATGCGCTTTTGGCGCGCACCTGCGCCATCGTCGATGAAAACCTGCCCAAATGGGACGCGTTTTTTGCCCGCCACCAGGATCTGTTTGACTGGACACGCCCGCAAGGCGCCTGCATGGGCTTCCCCCGCTATAAAGGGCGCGAGGGTGTCGATGCCTTCTGTGCCAATCTGGTAGAGAAAAGCGGCGTGTTGTTTCTGCCCGGCACGATCTATTCCTCAGCACTGACACCCACACCCCCCGACCGCTTTCGGTTGGGGTTCGGACGTCTCGGGCTCGACGAAGGCCTGGCCGCACTTGATGCTCATATTGTGAAAAACCGCACAGATTAACCACCTCGCAATGGGCAGCACATATATTAGATGGACAGCGCTGGCGCATTTCGCAATAAATCAGCAGACTCGAAATTTCTGAAACATAATTCAGGCAGGCTGAAATTGGCGATCAAAATTGAAATGCTGCGTTGTTTTCACATGGTCGCCGAGCACGGCAGCCTTGCAGATGCCGCTGATGCATTGGGGCGGACACCCTCGGCGGTGTCGATGATGCTCAAACAGTTTGAGGATCACATTGCCGCGCCTTTGTTTGAAAGCACACGCAAATCCCGCCTGACCCCCTTGGGCGAAATGATCTATGCCGAAGCGGGCCGTGAACTGGCGCATTTTGACCGTACGGTTGGCGCGATTGAGGGCCTCAGCCGCGCAGAACAAGGGCATGTACGTCTGGCCGTTACCCCCTCTGTTGCCCAAACAGTGATGCCGCCCATTTTGCAAACCTATCTCAAACAGCACCCCGGCGTGTCCATCGAGATGATTGACACCGACAGCCGCTCCGTTCACCGCGAACTGGTTTCAGAGCGCGCCGACATTGGTATGGCCAGCCTTGGGCCAATCGCAGGATTCGAACGCGAACTGGCCTTCACCGATGCTTTTGGCGTTGTGTGTCCTGTGGATCATCCGCTCGCGCGCAACTGGAAGCGGTTGGGCTGGAAAGATCTGGAAGGCATCAGCTTCATCGCCAATGGTCTGTGCGATCATATCCACGACGAAGGATTTGCGTCAGTCATGGAGACATCGCGTTTAATGGTGCGCAACACTGCCTCGATCCTGTCCCTAGTGCGCGCGGGCGTAGGTGTGACCCTGTTGCCTGAATTGGCCATTTTACCAGAATATGACGATCTGGAGTTTTTACCCCTCGCCGACAGCACTGCCCGGCGCGAGGTTTGGATCATGACCCCACCAGAGACCATGCTGACTCCAGCCGCGCGGGCGCTGGTGCAGGTGATCCGCCAAGTGGATTTCTCTGTGGTGCGCCCAGCAATTAAGCAAGGCTGAAGTATGCTAAACCACTTTGCATTTGCCTTAAGTATTGAATTGTGGATTCTATGATCACGGAATGGAGCGCCTATCCTTCGGCGCACGACTCGTATCAAAGGACATCATGACATGGCCCCCAAACACCTGAACTATATCGCCGGGGATTGGGTTGCAGGCTCAGACGAAATTGAGAACCGCAACCCTTCGGATATATCCGATCTGATTGGCATGTTCGCACAGGCCAGTGCCGCGCAACTGGATGATGCATTGTCCGCCGCCCGCTCTGCACAAGCCGAATGGGCCGCCTACGGGCTGGAACGCAAACAAGCCGTTTTAATGTCAATCGGCACTGAAATGATGGCCCGCGCCGAAGAGTTGGGCACTTTGCTGAGCCGCGAAGAGGGCAAACCCTTCGCCGAAGGCAAAGGTGAAGTGTATCGCGCCGGGCAGTTCTTTACCTATTACGCCCATGAGGTGCTGCGCCAACTGGGCGAGAATGCAGATTCTGTGCGCCCCAACATCGAAGTGGACATTCGCCGCGAGCCAGTCGGCACTGTCGCCGTCATCAGCCCGTGGAACTTCCCTACGGCGACCGCCAGTTGGAAAATTGCGCCCGCACTGGCCTATGGCAACGCCGTTTTATGGAAACCCGCCAACGTAACGCCCGCCTCAGCCGTGGCTCTGGCTGAGATCATCTCGCGTCAGGACATTCCCAAAGGCCTGTTCAATCTGGTGATGGGGGCTGGCCGGGATGTGGGCCAACGCCTGGTCGAAAGCCCCATGGTGGATGCCATTTCGTTTACCGGCTCTGTGCCCGTAGGCAAGGGCATTGCAGCTGCCGCCATTCAGAACCTCACACGTGTTCAAATGGAAATGGGCTCTAAAAACGCATTGGCCGTGATGGATGACGCCGACCTTGATCTGGCAGTTGCCTTGTCACTGGGCGGGGCCTTTGGTGGCTCTGGCCAAAAATGCACCGCCTCATCACGTCTGGTTGTGCATGACGCTATCCATGATGCGTTTGTAGAGAAACTGGTGGCCGGGGCACAAGCCATGAAAGTGGGCCACGCCATGCAAGCCGACGTTCAGATGGGCCCGATTGTGAGCGAACAACAGTTGAACGAAAACCTCGCCTATGCCGATCTTGGCCCCACTGAGGGCGCAGAACTGGCCTGCGGCGGCACCCGTCTGACGATGGAACACGAAGGGTATTACATGTCACCCGGCGTGTTCGTGAACACCACCAATGATATGCGCATCAACCGCGAAGAAATGTTCGCCCCCCTGACATCCGTCATCAAAGTGGGCAGCTATGACGAGGCACTGCATGTGGTCAACGATACCAACTTCGGCCTGACCTCGGGTATTGTCACCACATCACTGGCACGCGCCACACATTTCCGCCGCAACGCCCGCACAGGTGTTGTCACCGTCAACCTGCCCACGGCAGGCACTGATTACCACGTTCAGTTTGGCGGACGTGGCGACAGCTCGTACGGCCCGCGCGAACAAGGCATTCATGCGCGCGACTTCTACACCACCGTCAAAACCGCCTATATCGCCGCCGGGAATCCGGTATGACCTACCGCATCGACTGCCTGCAATACGCCAATTGGTCGGAAAAGATCTTCCGCCAATTGCGGACAGGTGGGCTCGATGCGGTGCACGTCACGATCAGCTATCACGAAAACTTCCGCGAAACCGTGCTAAACATGGAGCAGTGGAACCGCTGGTTTGAAGACTATCCCGACCTGATCATAAAGGGGCGGTGGGCGGGCGATGTGCGCTCGGCGCACGAGTCCGGCAAAACCGCCATCTTCTTTGGTTTCCAAAACCCTGCCCCGATGGAAGATGACATCGGTCTGGTCGAAATCCTGCACGACCTTGGCGCGCGCTTTATGCAGTTGACCTATAACAACCAATCCCTGCTGGCGACCGGCTGCTACGAGGCCGAAGACCCCGGCATTACCCGTATGGGCAAGCAGGTCATCAAGGAAATGAACCGTGTGGGCCTTGTGGTGGACATGAGCCACTCTGCCGATCGATCAACCATTGAGGCCGCAGATATCTCTGAACGCCCCATCGCCATCACCCACGCCAACCTGCATTCTTGGCAGCCGGCCTTGCGCAACAAGCGCGACGACGTGGTACGCGCAGTGGTGGAAAATGGGGGCATGATGGGGTTTTCGATGTACCCACATCACCTGAAGGGAAAATCCGACTGCACGCTGGATGATTTCTGCTCAATGATCGCCACCGCCGCCGAACGCTTTGGCGCCGAGCATTTCGGCATCGGGTCTGACCTGTGCCAGGATCAACCTGATTCAATCGTCGAATGGATGCGCGTTGGGCGCTGGTCCAAGGAAATTGATTATGGAGAAGGCTCTGCCGCCGCGCCCGGATTTCCGCCACAGCCCGACTGGTTCCGCGATAATCGCGATTTTGGCAATATTGAAAGCGGCCTGCGCAAGGTTGGGTTCAACGATGTCGAAGTGGCCGGGCTGATGGGCGACAATTGGCTGAACTTTTTTGACGAAAACTTTACCCCAATCGGGCAAATCTGACCTGATATCAAAAATCCACGTCACATAACGGCGTCACCAGGAGGACCGGAATGCACCACCCAGAGCATGACACGACGATCCCCCCCCGTGACCCGGCCCAGGTGATGCGTCTGGCGCGCATGGGATCATTCCACCAATCGCGGCTCAGTTTCATGCGGGTGTTGCTGCGCCGCCTGAAGTCAGAACACTGGACGTTTGAACAACACCTGTTCAACATTGATGCGCGCGGTGTGGGGCGTGCGGTCTATTGCGCCCATGGCCCTGATCGCAGCTATTCGCTGATCGCCTTTGCCAATGATCTGCCGCCCGAAAAACGCTCGGACCGGGTGATTGCCACCGAATGGGATGCCACCTTTACCCTGTTTGACGGCATCCCGAGCGAGGTCGATCTGGACCGCTTGCAAGACAACGTCCCCAAACAAGAAGCCGGGCGCGTGAGCGAAAAAGAACTTTCGTTAAGCCGCGCCAACCGCTCGGTGCGACTGTGGGAACATGTGGTCACGGCCCTATCTGAGGGCCGCCAGCCGGACACCGCCAAGGTGCGGGATGTGGGCTATCTGATGCGCACCACCGCCGTATATGGGTCGGGCAAATTTGGCGCAGCCGACCGCGAGATGATCGCAGAGCGCCCCGAATTCCGCGCGCCGTTTCAGGTGGAAATGCTGTCGGTCTTTCTGACCCGTGGTTTTGTCATGGATCTGGTCGAACATTTGGCCCGCCAACGCGCGCCTGACACCGCCGTACCGCTGGACCCGGATTTGCGACGCTGTTTTGGCATCGGCAATTCCACGGGCCTCGGGATGGCGCCCTTTTTGATGACGCACCCGGTGCTGATCAACAATTGGATCGCTGCCAAAGAAACCGTATTGGCGCGGGTGCGATCCTTGCCCACGGCCACCCAAGACGACGCCGCTCTGTTCCGTCAGTTTAGCGTCCGTGCGATGATCAATGCTGATACATGGACATCCAGCCATGCCATTCAGATCGAAAAACTGGCTGACCTGCGCCGGGACATGACCCTGTTGCAAACCCATCTGAAATCGGCAGATCTGACCACCGACATGCCATGGAACCGGCTATGGCTTTGGGCCGAGGCCAATCTGACCCTTGAGGGCCAAGAGCAAACCGCCGCGCTTTTGCTGGAGCCTTATGGTGATTTGGTTGATGACCTGTCGCAGCGTATGGATGCCGACGAGCAGGAAAGCTGGCGCATCGACGGGGCGATGCCTGTGGCCGTCCTAAAGCAGCATATCGAGGCCATTTACGACTGGGCACTTGATATCGACTGGACCAAAGACACAGCCAATGCCCGCGTCTGGTATGTATCGCAGGAAAAGCTGGAACCACGCATCGGTGAACGCTTTGAAGAACCAATTGAAGCCTACGAACAGCCGCTTTGCCCCGGACGTGATGCAGCCCGCCTATATACTGACTTATGTGCCTGCTCGGATGATCTGGTGGCCGACGTCCTACTGCGCGCCCCACAACACCGCCATATCCTGCGCCGCGTTCAGATTGCCGCGCGTTATCCATATGCGGAAATCCGTGACAACACGATTGACGCGAAGATGCTGCCGATTGACCTGCTGCGCGCCAAGCTCAGCTTCTTTGGAGCGTGCCACTTTGATCCACGTTCCGATCGCTGGGTGCGGATCAACATGTTCAAACACGCCCCCTTCCCTCATGAGCTGGTCAACACCAGCGCTGAAGGCTGGGCGTATCCACCTTTGCCCGAGGGCACCCGATGACCTGGTCCCTGGGAGAAATCGAAGTGCTGACGCGCAAAGCCACCAAAGGTGCGGGCTATGAGTGGGGTATCGCCGAGGAAGCGGGCAAAGCTGTGCGCTGGCTCTGTGCGGCCGGGTTGCCGGGAGCAGACGCTTTGGCCGGATTACTGACGCTGAACGACGGGCGCGCCTATAAGGACTGTTGCCCTGATTGCGCTGGCACCCATTGGCAGGCCCGCGGTGGGGTGCTGTGTCCTTTGATCACCGGCAGCGCTATCTGTGATCGCGCTGGCATGTTGGCTCTGGGGGATAGGATCACTCTGGGCAAAGTCGCCTTTCCTTTGCTGCTGGTGCCCTACATTGCCTCGGCCTCGGATGGGGCGGGCAGAGCGATCAGCATTGAATGGCCCGGCCTGACCATGTGCCGCGCAGATCGCTGCACCACCATTGACGCCACATCAAAGGCGCTGGCGATGGGCAGCTGCGATACAGTCACCCTTCGCCACGCCAAGACCATGACAGGCACGCGTGTGCGCCGGGCCTACCGAGGGCATATCAGTGAACAGACGCGCCTGGTGCTGGCGGAATTTGCACAGCGTACATATGCACCCGACACACCTGAAAGCCGCCTTTCAGGTGCCGGGGCCGGCCTGAGCGATAACGACTGAGGCGGTTCAGTTCATCGCCAAATTCAGCGCACAGGCATCGGTGATCAACTGGGGGCGCGTCTTGCAAAGCCCCCTTGCCACCTCAAACGCGGCCAGAACTTTGGGGATATAATCGCGGGTTTCGGCATAGGGCGGCACGCCTTGGTGCTTCTTCACAGCGCCTTCACCGGCATTATACCCTGCCAGTGCCAGGATCGCGTCCCCCTCAAACTCGCGCATGAGCCAGCTGAGATATGCCACACCGCCTTTGATGTTCTGATCCGCTGACAAGCTGTCCTCAACCCCAAAGCGTTTGGCGGTATCGGGCATCAGTTGCATCAACCCCTGCGCGCCCTTGTTGGATGTGGCCACATCACGCCCGCCCGATTCTACGGCGATCACCGCCAGTACCAAGGCAGGTGAAACGTCTGTTCCAATCGTTTCACGCAGTATAGTGCCCCCTTGCGTTCGGGCGATGCCTTGTAAGTCTTGCAGGCGGGGGCCGGGAATGCTGCCACCGCCCGGCGCCTTGTTCAGCCCGTCCAGTGCTTTGGTTAACCGCTCGGTACTGTTCACCCCGATCTCATGCGGGACATTGGCCCAGAACCAATCATATGTGGCCGTCTTGGGTACAACCGCAGTGGCCACCTCTGTTGCGCCCTCGCCTGTGGTATCGGACTTGGGCTTGGGCTTGGCAGCCTGTGGTTCAATCTGAACATTGATTCGATTCGTCGCCCCCGTCTTGGGCGGTTTGCTCATCTTGAAGGTAAATTCGGGAAAAGGCGGCGGATCGCCTGCGTGAACCGGCGATACGAGGGCAAACATCAGCCCGATCGCAAGAATCCTGTCAAATCGCATGATTTTTCCTGCTCTGCCATTTGGCTTTTTCCGGTATTATCGCAAAAATCGTGGTTCTAAACTAGTATTGTTGCGCAAACAGAGACAGATTTTGGGGCAAATTTTAACTCAATTACCTAAGATCGCATCCAGCCTTACCAACTGAAAATGTAATATTTGTTTATTTTCAATGACTTAAATAGGTACTCCCTAAAAAAGTTAATCAACCCTGAAATAGAACGAAAGGTGCCCCAATCGCGCCCGATTTCACTGGCTATATCTGCTCATACCGCAACGACAGGGCCCTTGAGAGAACGGCCCGCAACGTTGAAGCGGTTGCAAACCTGAGTATCTGATCCTTTGGAGGGACTACACTATGACTAACTTCATGAACAAATTCCTGAAAGACGAAGACGGCGCCGTAACAGTTGACTGGGTTGTTTTGACCGCAGCCATCGTTGGCCTGGGCGTTGCTGGTATTTCCAGCGTACAGTCGGGCGTTGTTGGCCTGGCCGAAAGCATCGGCACAGCCGTAAACGACGACACCTGGATTGGTGCAGGCGTAGACGAAGGCGAATAATCGCCTTCCCAGTCTTCTGACGATCAATTGGCCGCGCTCCAGTACATGGGTCGCGGCCTTTTGTTGCCAAATTTGAGCAGAGCAGTAACAAGTAAAAAGATGTATTCAAGTGCTGAACCGTATTCAGAACTTCATAAAATCCGAAGACGGTGCCATCACCGTTGATTGGGTTGTTCTAACCGTTGCCATTATCGGTCTTTCTGGTGCCAGTGCTGGCCTGATCAATGGTGGAGTTGTCTCTGCCTCATCCCATATCGAAGACAGCATGATGGCTCAGCAGGTCGGTGCAGTAAACTGATCTCCGCTTCACAACGTCGCGGCCTTGGGCAGACGTCGTGAAACTTTCCCTCAACTTCCCCTATTTCGCCACAATCATGTGCGATCAAAACAAATAATACCGCGCAACAATGCGCGTCATGAGCAGAAACCCGAAAGGAAAACCCATGCGACTGGTGTTTGGACTTGTGCTGGTACTGGGCCTTGGTCTGGCCGGTTTTGCCGTTTACATGGCAAAAAACTATATTGAGGGCTACCAGAGCGAATTGGCAAAAGAGCGATCGCAGCGTGCGCCTGTTATTGATCTGGTGGATATTTATGTGGCCACACGCCCATTGAAATACGGCGAGCCCCTGATGAAAAAAGACGCAGCCGTCATCAGCTATCCCAAGCGGTACCTGCCTGCGGGTCACTTCCTGACCGAAGAAGATCTGTGGCCGGAAGGCGAAGATGAGCCGCGCAGCGTTCTGCGCGCCATGGAGAAATTTGAACCCGTGCTGGCGATCAAAGTCACCGGCCCCGGTGAAGAAGCTGGCCTGACCTCGAAACTTGAGCGCGGTATGCGTGCCTTTGCAATCAAGGTTGATGTCTCAAGCGGTGTGTCGGGCTTCTTGCGCCCTGGTGATCATGTCGATGTATATTGGACAGGCCGAGTGGGCGGTGAAAACGTGCGCACCGAAGCCAATTCAACTGGCAATGTGACCAAGTTGATCGAAACTGGCGTCAAACTGATCGCCGTGGACCAAAAAGCCAATGGTGATGTTTCCGGGGCCAGAGTGGCCCGCACTGTGACCGTTTCGGCCAAACCTCAACAGGTGGCAGCATTGGCACAGGCCCAATCCACCGGGCGTTTGTCCTTGTCGCTGGTTGGTGTGATGGATGATACCGTCGCCGAGATCATCGAAGTCGATCAGCATCGTCTGTTGGGATTGGCCGCCGCCGAAGTGGCCGCCGTGAAAGAGGCCGATAAGGTTTGCACGATCCGCACCAACCGTGGTGGCGAAGTTGTGGAAAGCAAAATCCCCTGCACGAACTAAGCGATCGACCAGCAGAAATTACCAAAGGGCGCCTTGTCGGGGCGCCCTTTTCGTCATTTAAAATCAGCCTTTTATACCCTGCCCCGCCCAATGGAGCGCAGCAACAATGCCACCGGCAACAATCCAAACGCTACAAGCGTCAGTGACGGTACCGCCGCTTCATACAGCCGTTCATCCGAGGCCAAGCGATGCGCCTGCACCGCCAATGTTGAAAAATTGAACGGATGCAGGATCAACGTGGCTGGCAACTCTTTCATAACATCCACAAAGACGATCAACAGCGCCGTCAACACGCTGGTGCGGGCCACAGGCAAATGCACCTGCCACAAAACCTTTGGGCCTGGTTTGCCAAGCGAGCGTGCAATGGCATCATAATGTCCCGGCACCGTGGCCATACCACTGTCGTATGCGTTGAGGGCCGCTGCCATGAAGCGCACCATATATGCCAGCACCATCAGCCAGATTGATCCCGTGATCAAAAGGCCCGTGTTGATGCCAAACTGCGCCTCCATCACCGCGTCAATCGCATTGTCCAACGCCGCCATCGGCATCATCAGCCCCACAGCAATCACCCCACCGGGCACCGCATAGCCAAGCCCGGCCGCAATCACCATCCAACGCGAGGATTTGCCCGGACGTATGCGTGCCCTATACCCGATTGCAATCGCTCCGAGAACCGTGACGCCTGCCGCAATACCAGCCAGCAGTCCCGAATTGCGCATCAGATCCAAATACCGCGGGTCCAGAATGCTCTGGCCTGATCCGATCGCCATCCAGCCCAGCATCATGACCGGAATGATGAACCCCAGCATGACCGGCACCAGGCAAACCAGTGTTGCCCCCCAACCGGCGATGCCCGTCAACTGAGGCCGTTCAACTTGTTCAAAACGTACACCTTTGCCGGCAGTTTTCACCTTGCCACGCTGCGCACGTTCCAACCCGGCCAGCAGCAGTGCAAAGCTCAGCAAACATAGCGAAAGCTGTGCAGCCGCCGGGCGATCACCCAACGAAAACCAGCTTTGATAGATACCAGTTGCAAAGGTCTGCACATTAAAAAATGCAACAGTGCCATAATCTGAGATGGTCTCCATCACCGCCAGCAAGGCCCCTCCCGCAATTGCCGGGCGTGCCATCGGCAGGGACACCCGCCAAAACGCGCTGAAGGGTGAACGCCCCAAGGTGCGCGCCACCAAAAAAGCATTGGCGCTTTGTTGTTTGAAAGAGGCCCGCGCCAGCAAATAGACGTAAGGATACAGCACAATCGTCAGCATCGCCGCCGCCCCCCCGAGCGAGCGGATTTCCGGAAACCAATAGTCGCGCGGCCCCCAATCCATCACATTGCGCAGCAAGGTTTGTACCGGGCCCGGATGGTCCAGCAAATAGGTATAGGCATACGCCAGCACATAAGCCGGAAAGGCCAACGGCAGGGCCAAGGCCACCTCAAGCACGCGCTTGCCAGGGAATTGGTAGACCGTCACCAGCCAGGCCGTGAGCGACCCGATCACAGCGGCCGAAACTCCGACGATCATCACAAGAACCAGCGTATTCAACGCGTATCGCGGCAGGACTGAAGACAGGATATTGCTCCAGGTTTCAAGATCGCCCGAGAGCGCCGATACGGCCGCTGCAATGATCGGCACAACACAAATCGTCACAGCCAACCAGGCCGAGAAGGAAAGCAGGCGTTGTGTCATGAGGACCGATTACTTCTTTGTCTGAGGTTTTTTATCAGTAATCAGTGAGCAAAGGCAGGTCAATCGGGCATTGTTCCAGGTATGGCAGGGCCAGCGCGATCACAGCCAAGGGATAAACCTGTGGATAGGTCCCTATTATCTCTTGGGATCAACCGGTTCCTTCGCAAAGTGAAAGCATCAATTGAAGTTGATAAACCAACCAGCACGTTTTTTTGTCGACTATCGTCCAGTTTCTGCGCTTGCGATGTACCTGTGGATAAGCTCAAAAAATGTTCGGTATGTATAACTATAACGGAGAGTTTACTCATAACCCCCGCGTTGAAACATGAAAACCTAGTGACGCATATCAGATAGGTTTGGTTCTGATGTGTCCAATGCTGCTGCGCGGCACGGTAGTGGCCTTGACGATTGCATAGCAAGACAACCCCGGACGCAATTGCAGCTCCTGCGCAGCGCGCGCAGTGACACGCGCCAGCAACGTATCCTCGCCCAATTGCAAAGCAACCGCCACTCCGGGCCCATGTCCTTTGTGCAAAGACATCACCATCGCAGGCAGGATATTGCGGGACGACAGCCCTTTTGGCTCCTCAAGTGAGATGAGAACATCTTGCGCTAATATCCTGATAACAAGGGTTTCTTCGACATCGGCATCAATGCCCGGCAACACCAATGTGCCGCCCGATATAGACAGTTGTGACAGACCGTCAGCGTCATGCTTGACCACCGTTGCGTGCAAGACAGACCCCGCATCGCGCACCCCCACAAAGGGCAGCGCCTCGGGCTTGCTCAGCAATTCATGGGTTGGCCCCGACAGCATGATTTTACCATCCCGAAGCAGGATCAGATGCTCGGCCAACCGTGCAACCTCATCTATCGAATGGCTGACATAAAGGATCGGCACACCGGTTTCATCACGCAGCGCCTCAAGATAGGGCAGCACCTCATCCTTGCGTGGCCCATCCAAAGCCGCCAACGGTTCGTCCATCAACAACAATCGCGGCGAGGTCAGCAGAGCGCGGGCAAGCGCCACTCGTTGACGTTCTCCTCCGGACAAATCACCGGGCAAACGATGCATCAATGGCCCAAGGCCGAGCAGATCAACAATGCTGCTCTCGGACGTCGCACCCGGTGTTTTGGTGAATCTCCCGCCAAACCGGATGTTGCGTGCGACGCTGAGATGCGGAAACAGCCGACCATCCTGAAACACATAGCCAATGCGGCGCTTATGGACTGCAACAGATTGCCGCTTAGTGCTGTCCAACACCACGGTATCATCCATGCTCACACGACCCTCATCTGGATGAATAAGGCCAGATATCATTTTGATAATAGTTGTTTTTCCTGACCCCGAAGGGCCAAATATCGCCGTTACGCCCGGACCTGTTTCAAAGGCCACGTCCAACTTGAAATCGCCATATGTTTGGGTCAGATCAACGCGCATCTTCATGTTCGCCCAATCCTTGCGGCAACCCGCTTTGACAGCCATTCGGACATCACAACGGCCCCGATCGCCACCACCAATGACAATATGACCAGCCGCATCGCCGCGGTCTCGGCGCCGGGCACCTGCAGGAAGGCATAGATCGCAGAAGGCAGGGTCTGGGTCTCGCCGGGAATGTTGGCCACAAAGGTGATCGTGGCCCCAAATTCCCCCATCGCCTTGGCAAATCCCAACACGGCCCCGGCCAGGATGCCTGGAGAAATCAACGGCAAGGTGACAAAGACAAACCGCGCCAAAGGAGGCGCGCCCAACGTGGCGGCTGCCTCTTCCAATCGCGGATCGACCGCTTCAACTGCGAGGCGTATTGCCCTGACCATCAACGGAAATCCCATGATAGCCGCCGCCAGCGCGGCCCCCGTCCAACGAAATGCCAGCACCAGACCAAGCGTATCCTCAAGCCAGCGACCGACAGCCCCGTTGCGCCCGAATGTCAGCAGTAACAAATAGCCCGTTACAACGGGCGGCAAGACAAGCGGCACATGCACAACGGCGCTCAGCAAACCTTTTCCTGGGAACTCGCGCCGGGCCAAAAGATACGCCACCAACACCGCCAACGGCAGGCTGAGCGCGACCGCCCAGAGCGAAACCTTGAGGGACAGCACAAGGGCGGCCCATTCCTCGGGGCGCAGGCTCATGGCGAAGGCTCCATCGGGCTAAACCCGTGATTAACGAAGATTTCTATCGACTGCGCACTGGACATAAACTCTGCTAAATCAGTGGCTAACACCGCGTTGCTATTGTCGATCACAGCAATCGGGTACACAATCGGGTCATGCAGCTTTGGCGGGATCTCATACACCACCTGCACAGCCGACTCCGCCTGAGCATCACTGCCATAGACAACCCCCAAAGGGGCCTCGCCGCGCGCCACCAAAGCCAAAGCCGCGCGGACATTATCCGTTTCTGCCAACCTCGGCTCCAACTCCGGCCAAAGCCCGGAGCGTTCCAACCATTGGCGTGCGTAAATCCCAGCGGGAACACTTTGTGTCATTCCAATCGCAAGGCGGCCATCGCCAAGCCTGTCTGACATCGTATCTGGCGACACCTGAGCCAATGGCGCGGCCCCAATGGGGGCGATCATCACCAAAGAATTTCCAAGAAGTGCTTTCTCCATCAATATCTTTGATTGCCCCTGAGATATCAGCCAGTCCATCCAGTTTTGATTGGCCAGGATCACCACATCAGCAGGCGCCCCTAAGGCAATTTGCCGCGCGATCAGCCCGCTGCCACCATAGGATACGGTGACAGGGCGATCATAAAGGACGAGCACCTGATCCAGTGCACCCTTCAACGAGGCAGCCGCAAAAATGGTCAACCTTTCCTCGGCCGCGGCCAAGGAGTGCATAAACATAACGGCGCAAGCCACTGCAAATGTACGAAAAATTCGCTGCATCAGCAAAGTATTCAGCAAGGTGCGAACCGGCGCAAGGGATTTCCGCCGTTTGCCTTACCTGTCGAAGACTGTCCTCGTTTCCGCATATTTTCACATTTCTGCCCACAGCGGACTGGATTTTGCACAAAGTTTAACTCATATTCATATAACAAGCCCAATCAATAGAGCAGTCCAAGGGCGCAGGATCATGACGGTGCAAACGTCACAGCAAGAACCGATATTTCTGCAAGACAGCAGCAAGCGTGACGTACGCACGCAATTTGCTGCGCTGTGCTATCGTGTCACCAAGGGCAAGCCTGAGATTTTACTTGTCACCAGCCGCAGAACCAAACGATGGATTATTCCCAAAGGCTGGCCAATGGACGGCAAGACCCCTGGCGAAAGCGCGATGACCGAAGCCTGGGAAGAGGCCGGCGTGATTGGCACGCTGCGCTCTCGCAGTTTGGGGCTTTATTCCTACCAGAAGTTTGTTGATGGCGAAGGCGGCTTGCCGTGTGTGGCGATGGTCTTTGCGGTCAAAGTCAAATCACTGGCGCAGAAATTTCCGGAAATGGGCCAGCGCAAGCGCAAGTGGTTCAGCCCGAAACAAGCCGCGGCGCGTGTCAGCGAACCTGAGCTTGCACATATCTTGCTGAAGTTCGATCCGGCCATGCTCAAGCGTTAGGGCTTTGTTCACTTGCTTGAACTCTGGTAGCGATGGTTTATGTAAACTAACATGTTCACTTAGGTTAATCCCATGATTCAGTTCACCCTCAAATGTAGCGAGGATCACCGGTTCGACAGCTGGTTTCAATCCTCTGATGCATTCGACAAATTGTTGAAGGCAAAACTGGTAAGCTGCGCAGTTTGCGGGTCAACCGAGCTGGAAAAGGCCATGATGGCGCCGCAAGTAAGCGATAGCAAATCCAGCGGTGAGGCCCCTGTTCCAACATTGACCGGCTCGGACAACCCGGCAGAAAAAGCGCTGGCCGAGTTGCGCAAAAAGATTGAAGATAATTCGGAGTATGTCGGCATGAACTTCGCCCGCGAAGCGCGAGACATTCATGACGGCACCTCACCTGAACGCGCGATTTTTGGCGAGGCCAAGCCCGAAGAGGCGCGCAAGCTAATCGAAGATGGGGTGCCGGTGACACCCCTGCCCTTCACCCCGACGCGCAAAACCAACTAAAGGATGCCCGTGATGCATGTGCTGATTACCGGGGCCAATCGCGGGATTGGCTTGTCTCTGGCCGAAAAATATCGGCGTGACGGCACGACTGTCACCGCCACGGCCCGCACCCCCAATGGGGGCGAGGTATTGGATGTGACCGATCCTGCACAACACACCGCCTTGGCGGCCAAATTGAAAGGCCAGCCGATTGATCTGCTGATTTGCAATGCCGGGGTCTATCTGGACAAAGGTCAGTCTTTGGACGGCGGCTATCCGGCGCAAATGTGGGCCGACAGTTTTGCTACAAATGTGATGGGTGTGTTCCTCACTGTGCAGGCGCTGTTGCCCAATCTGCGTGCAGCAAAATCCAGTAAAATCGCCATTATTTCCAGTATGATGGCCAGCCATGAACGGGCCCCCGGTGGCAGCTATATCTACCGTGCATCAAAAGCGGCAGTGCTGAACCTCGGGCGGAATCTGGCAGCAGATCTAAGGCCTGAAGGCATTGCCGTGGGGATTTACCACCCCGGTTGGGTGCGCACCGATATGGGGGGTGGCAGTGCCGACATCAGCGCTGATGAGGCCACCGACGGGCTGAAGTCACGCTTTGCGCAGCTGTCCTTGGCCACAACCGGCTGTTTTGAAACCTGGGATGGGAAGGCACATCCCTTCTAGACTAACGCTCCTTCGGACGGCTTCGGCAGGGTCGAGCACGCGCTTGCCCCTTGCCCTCAGCCACGCAGCCGCGTAAACCCCGCGCGACCTAAGGTATCAGGACGCACCCCATGCCCGTTCTTGTTATGAAATTCGGTGGCACTTCAGTGGCCAATATTGACCGCATCCGCCGCGCGGCCAAACGCGTGGGCGTTGAGGTGGCCAAAGGCTATGATGTCATTGTCATCGTTTCGGCAATGTCCGGCAAAACCAATGAGTTGGTAGGTTGGGTCAATGAAACGTCGCCCATGTATGACGCGCGCGAATATGATGCCATCCTGTCATCGGGTGAGACAGTGACCGCAGGGCTGATGGCGCTGACATTACAAGAAATGGACGTGCCTGCGCGCAGCTGGCAAGGCTGGCAAGTGCCTCTGAAAACCAACAGCGCCCATTCTGCTGCCCGGATCGAAGAAATTCCGACCGACAACATCAACGCCAAATTTGGCGATGGCATGCGCGTGGCTGTGGTTGCGGGCTTCCAGGGCATCAGCCCCGAGGGCCGGATTACCACGTTGGGGCGCGGCGGGTCAGACACCACCGCTGTGGCCTTTGCCGCCGCGTTTGAGGCTGAGCGTTGCGATATCTACACCGATGTGGACGGGATCTATACCACAGATCCACGCATCGCATCCAAGGCCCGCAAGCTCGACAAGATCGCGTTTGAGGAAATGCTGGAACTCGCCTCGCTTGGGGCCAAAGTGTTGCAGACCCGATCAGTTGAATTGGCCATGCGATACAATGTTAAACTGCGCGTGCTGAGCAGTTTCGAAGAACAATCGGATAACGCAGGGACTCTGGTCTGCGACGAGGAGGATATCGTGGAATCAAATGTAGTGAGCGGCATCGCCTATTCCCGAGATGAAGCCAAAATGACGCTGGTGTCGGTCGCGGATCGCCCCGGTATTGCCGCTGCCATTTTTGGGCCGTTGTCGGATGCAGGCGTGAACGTAGACATGATCATCCAGAACATCGCCGAAGAAGGCCGCACTGATATGACCTTCTCCTGCCCGACCGATCAGGTAAAGCGGGCAGAAAAGGCATTGAATGGCGCCAAAGAAAGCGGCGAAATCAACTATCACGATCTGATTGCCGACACGGATGTGGCCAAGGTATCGGCTGTGGGCATCGGCATGCGCAGCCAGTCAGGCGTGGCCGCCAAGATGTTCAAAACCCTGTCAGACGAAGGCGTAAACATCAAAGTTATCGCCACATCGGAAATCAAGATTTCGGTGTTGATTGATCGCAAATACATGGAACTGGCGGTGCAAGCGCTGCATGATGTGTTCGAGTTGGAAAAAACGGCTTAGGCCTAAAAAAACAGCCCTGGGCCCAAAATACGCGCCCAAAAGGAACATCACGGGCCTTTCGCTGGTGGCGAGCCTATTTTCCGTTTCGCTTGCCCGCGGTATATGATCTATAGCTGTACGGTCCGCAGGGAGTTACGGACACCAAACAGGGATAGACCCGACATGTCCACGACACGCGAAACAGACAGCCGAAAACTGCTTGGCCGCTTGCGTGAGGTCATGGCAGAGGATGCTGGCGGCCAAACCCGGCTGGATCAAATCACACAATTGATTGCCGAAGAAATGCACTCGGATGTGTGCTCGATCTACCTGTTTCGTGACTCTGATACGCTGGAGCTGTGCGCGACGCGCGGCCTGAACCCCGAAGCGGTGCACGAAACCCGTATGCGTCTGGGCGAGGGCCTTGTGGGCCGTGTGGCCCGCACTGGCGAGATCATGAACACTGATGACGCACCCGGCGCGCATGGATTCCGCTTCATGCCGGAAACCGGCGAGGAAGCCTATTCTTCGTTTCTGGGCGTGCCATTGCAACGGCTGGGTGAGATGTTGGGCGTATTGGTCGTGCAATCCAAAGAGGCGCGACAGTATTCCGAAGAAGAGGTCTATGTCACCGAGGTGGCGGCCATGGTGCTGGCTGAGATGACCGAACTGGGGGCCTTTGTCGGCGAGGGCGCAGCCCTGTCAGCCCGCCATCAGCAGCCGGTATTGTTTCACGGGGCCACCGGCCAGGAAGGGGCGGCGCGTGGTCATGTCTGGCTGCACGAACCACGCGTGGTGGTCACCAATCCCTTTGCCGACGATCCAGCCCGCGAGCTCGACCGCCTGAATGAGGCCGTCGAAGAATTGCGCGTCGGCGTGGACAAGATGCTTTTCTCTGCCAAAGGAGGCGACAAAGATCAGCTTCAGGTGTTGGAAGCCTACCGGATGTTTGCCAATTCCAAAGGCTGGATGCGGCGCATCGAAGAAGACATTGGCCGCGGCCTGAGCGCAGAATCCGCCGTGGAAAAAGAACAAAGCACAGCACGATCCCGCATGAGCCAGGTCAGCGATAATTATCTGCGCGACCGGCTGCATGATTTGGATGATCTCTCCAACCGGCTGCTGCGCATTCTGACGGGTCAAGGCTCGCAAACCGGGGCGGAAATGCCCCCTGATCCCATTCTGGTTGCCCGCAACATTGGTCCTGCAGAACTGCTGGATTATGGCCGCAACCTCAAAGGGATCGTATTGGAAGAAGGCTCTGTCGGCTCACATGCGGCCATCGTGGCGCGCGCGCTGGCCATTCCGTTGGTGATCCATGCAAACCGCGTGACCACCGAAGCACTGAATGGTGATTTTGTGCTGGTGGATGGCGATCAGGGCGTGGTGCATCTGCGCCCCGAAGACACTGTGATCAGCGCCTTTCGTGACAAGATGGCGATGCAGGCTCAGGCACAGGAACGCTATACCTCGATCCGCGACAAACCGGCCCAAACCCTGGATGGCACCCGCATAGAGCTGCATATGAACGCAGGCCTTATGGCCGATCTGCCCAGCCTGGAAAGCTCCTCTGCCGAGGGTGTTGGCTTGTTTCGCACCGAGCTGCAATTTCTGGTCCGCAACCAGATGCCCAAACGCGCTGAACTGAGCGAGCTGTATTCACGGGTGATGGATGCCGCCCAGGGCAAGCGCGTGGTGTTTCGCACGCTTGATATCGGGTCAGACAAGGTGCTGCCCTATATGAAACCCAATGACGAGCCGAACCCTGCAATGGGCTGGCGCGCTATTCGTGTGGGCCTGGACAAACCCGGTGTGATGCGGATGCAATTGCAGGCGTTGTTGCGCGCCGCAAAGGGCCGCCCGTTAACGGTGATGTTTCCTTTCGTGGCCCAGCTGGAGGAATATGCAGACGCCTGCGCCGAGTTGGACAAGGCCATTGCGCGCGAGAAAGTTCTGGGCCACCCCCTGCCCGCCTCACTGGAAGTCGGCGCAATGCTTGAGACACCCTCTTTGGCCTATGCACCTGAAAAATTCTTTGAGGACGTTGGGTTTTTATCCATTGGTGGCAATGACTTAAAACAGTTCTTCTTTGCTGCCGACCGCGAGAATGAGCGCGTACGACGGCGCTATGACACCCTGAATGTCAGTTTCCTGAGCTTTCTGGAGCAAATCGTCCAGCGATGCGAGGCCACCGGCACCCCCCTGTCCTTTTGTGGCGAGGATGCCGGCCGCCCGGTTGAAGCGGCCTGTTTTGCCGCCATCGGCTTGCGGACATTATCCATGCGCCCGGCCTCAATCGGACCGGTGAAATCGGTGTTGCGCCGGTCAAATTTGGATGAGCTGCGCGAGATCATCTACGCTGCCCGCGATCGTGGCGATCAAACTGTGCGCCCGGTGGTGTTGGATTATCTGCGTGGCAAGTTGTGAGGGCGCTCTAACCTTACGCCCGCTTCACCGGCACCGCTGCACGCTTGCGAAATTCATCGACCAGAGCTGTGTGATCTTGCCCCGCATCAACTGCCAGACGGCGCAGACCAAAATGCACATGGGCCATCTGTTGATAGTAGCTGGTGTAGGCGTAATTCGTAGCCGCCCCTGCAGCAGCCCCCAATACTGGCACCGCCTGGGTCGCCAGTTTTTGCCCCAAAACCGTGGCCAAACGTGGGGCCACTTTGGCGATCAGGCTTTGTACAGCCGCCCCGGTCACTGTGACCCGCGTGCCCAGAAAGGCCAGATCGGCACCATCATCCTGGCCCAGGGGCCCGGCGGCTGCAAATATCTGGATGCAATCAAATTGCACACTTTCCTCGGAGGAATCAAAGCCGTGTTCGCACGCCACGTCCTGAATGGCGCGCAGCAAAATGGTTGTGGTCACAGGCAGTTCAGCCATGGCGCTTGGCAGCCCGCCAAACCCACCGACCGCCCCCATGGCCGTGGTCACCGCCCGGCTAAGCCATCCCGGTTGTTCGCCCACCACCCCGCGTGAGCGCTGCGCAGCCCCCATTGCCAAAGTCAGCGCTTGCTCTGCACCCTCACCAAGGCGCGCACGCATATCCGCTGGCAAGCGGTCCAACAGGTTTTCAGCTTGCCCGCCAATCAGGTTCAGCAGTTGGATACCCGCATTACCCGCCTTTGCGTGGCGACGCACCAGAGCATCCAGCCTCTGGTCGGTGGTATCCTTGCTAATCGGAGCATCAAGCAGTTCCATGGGGCCTCAAATCTTTGGGGTGCATATATCCCAAGATCGGGGCAAGCGGGCCAAATTTCAAGCGTCGCGGGTAACCTCACCCTTTACGCCAGCCCAGGCATCCGGGGCCAATGAGGCCCCCAAAACACGATCCGGGTTTGTGGGTGGCGGCATATGAACCCCGCTCAGCCGGTGAAACCCAAAGCGGCCATAATACGGCGCATCCCCCACCAGCATGACCCGCGCATGGCCCTGTTCGCCCGCACGTTCCAAACTGTCGAGGATCAGATATCCCCCCAGCCCCTCGCCTTGATATGTGGGGTGCACGGCCACCGGGCCCAGCAGCAGCGCAGGCGCGTCCCCAATCCGCACCGGCCAAAACCGAATTGCCCCCGCCAGAATATTGCTCTCATCGCGCGCCACCAGACACATGCCTGCCACGGGCGGCACATTGTCTCGCAGCCGATAAGATGACAGCGCCTCGCGCCCCGGCGCAAAGCACAGGTCATAGAGGGCTTCGACCTCCCAGCAATCCTCGGTCGTTTCGGGCGTGAGTTCAAACACTTGGATGTGTCCTCGCGGAATTCGACTGGCCATGCGCCTAGCACGGCGCTAACTCTGGCACAAACCACTTTGCGAGGGCCATCATGTTCTACACACCCCAAAACGGCCACGGGTTGGCGCATAACCCGTTCAACGCCATCGTTACGCCACGCCCAATTGGGTGGATTTCCACGCGCGGCGCGAATGGGGCCGACAATTTGGCGCCCTATTCGTTTTTTAATGCTGTCGCCTATGTGCCCCCGCAGGTGATGTTTGCCTCAACCGGCACCAAACCTGATCAGGACGGCACAAAGGACAGTGTGGCGCATATCCGCGAAACCAAGGTATTTTGTGTCAATATCGTAGAAGAAGCGATGAAGGATGCGATGAACCAGACCTCCGGCCCATGGGATGCGGAAGTCGACGAATTTACCCATGCCGGGATCGAAAAAGCCACTTGCCAGGATATAAATTGCGCCCGTGTCGCAGCGGCGCCTGCATCTCTGGAGTGCCGTGTGACACAAATTGTGCAACTGAAAGGCGAGACCAATTTCATGATTTTGGGAGAGGTGGTGGGCGTTCATATGCGTGACGACTGCATCGTCGACGGTGTGTTTGACGTGACCCGATTTAACCCGCTTACACGACTGGGGTACAAGGATTATTCCGTGATCCGGGACACGTTTAGCCTAACACGCCCAGGCGAATGACACGCGCCCGATCGCAATGCGCGCAATGAGATTTTTCGCACGAAAAATCTTTGCCTGACAAAGATCAGCCCGATGTCCTCATATGTCACGCCAACTCAAACGCTACACAGAAAGACCCCAAAAACAGTCGCTAGTGCCCCGCGCCCAACACACCTGTTTTCACATCATAATCCACAGCAACCTCGTAATCCGGGTCATCATCGCTATCCACCATCAGGTGGCCTGCTTTGGTCAGCAGTTTATGGCAATCATGGCTCAGGTGGCGCAACATCAGGCGCTTGCCTGCGGCCTCGTATTTGGTTGCCATGGATTCGATGGCTTGCAAGGCAGATTGATCCACCACCCGGCTGTCGGCAAAATCGACAATCACAGTGTCAGGATCGCCCGCCACGTCAAAAATCTCATCAAAGCCGGCAGCAGAACCAAAGAACAAAGGCCCCTGAATTTCATAGACCTTCGCACCTGCTTGGGTTTGTGATTCACGCGTAACCGCATGGATACGCGAGGCGTTGTTCCACGCATAAGCCAATGCCGAAACGATCACACCCACAACCACCGCGATGGCCAGATCGTATTTCACAGTCACGCCCGTCACCAATACGATCACCACCGCATCGGTCAACGGCACTTTGCGCAGAATGGTAAGCGAGTTCCACGCAAAGGTGCCAATCACCACCATGAACATCACACCCACCAATGAGGCCAGCGGAATTTGCTCGATCAATGACGAGGCAAAAAGAATAAAGCTGAGCAAGAACAGTGCCGCGACAATCCCCGAGATACGCGTGCGTGCGCCCGATTTTACGTTGATCATAGATTGACCGATCATCGCACATCCGCCCATGCCACCAAAAAACCCTGTGATGATATTGGACGACCCCTGCGCAATACATTCCTGACTGGCCCCGCCACGTTTGCCGGTGATTTCACCCACAAGGTTAAGCGTCAGAAGGCTCTCAATCAGGCCAATGGCGGCCAGGATCACAGCATAGGGCAGGATAATTTCAAACGTCTCAAACGTCAGCGGCACCACCGGAATATGAAAGGATGGCAAGCCGCCTTGTATCGACGCCAGATCACCCACACGTGGCACCTCCAGCCCCAGCGCAATGACCAGCCCCGCGACGATGGCGATACCTGCCAATGGTGCCGGAATGACTTTGGTCACCCGTGGCGTGACCCAGATCACCAGCATGGTCAGTGAAACCAGCGCCAACATCAATGATAATGCCGGACCGCTAAGCCACTCTCCGCCGCTCATCCCGTGGCCTGTGTTCACCATGGTGCCGGGCACTTTGAATTGGCCCAGTTGCGCCATGAAAATCACGATCGCCAAGCCGTTCACAAACCCCAGCATCACCGGGTGCGGCACAAGGCGAATAAACTTGCCCCAATGCATCACCCCGGCGACAACCTGAAAAAGGCCCATCAGCACAACCGTCGCAAAGAGATATTCCACCCCGTGCTGCGCCACGAGGCTGACCATGACCACAGCCAAAGCCCCTGTCGCGCCCGAAATCATGCCGGGGCGACCGCCAATCACAGCTGTCACCAACCCCACGATAAAGGCGGCATAAAGCCCAACCAACGGATGCACATCCGCAACAAAGGCAAAGGCCACGGCTTCGGGCACCAATGCCAGAGCCACGGTAAGCCCGGCCAGGATCTCGATGCGCAGGCGGGTGACGCTCAGGCCATCATCGGTGGCCAGGCCCAGCTCGGTCATGCCAAAGCCGCGGGCGTAGCGGCGCAAAAGTGCCGTTTTCATAGGGGTGCCTCAATCTGAAGTGTTGTTCGCGCGTTGGGGGTCCCTCTACCCCGCGCTGGGGCACTTTACAATGACCCCGGCACCCGCGCGCAGGCAAACGTGACGTGATCACCATTCCCATTGCGGCCATTCCCGCCTAAACCTGAGGCAAAACAGCATCGGAGTACAAAAATGACCAACACAATGATCGGCGTGATCGGCGGCTCGGGGCTGTATCAGATTGACGGGCTGGAGGGGGCCGAATGGATCAGCGTGCACAGCCCATGGGGCGCGCCATCCGACCAGATCCTGACCGGTACTCTGGACGGGGTGGCGATGGCGTTTTTGCCGCGTCACGGGCGCGGGCATGTGCATTCGCCCTCAACCGTACCCTACCGCGCCAACATTGATGCATTGAAACGGTTGGGCGTGACAGATGTGATCAGCGTGTCAGCCTGTGGATCGTTCCGCGAAGACATGGCGCCGGGGGATTTTGTTGTTGTAGATCAGTTTATTGATCGAACTTTCGCGCGCAAAAAATCCTTCTTTGGTGCGGGTTGCGTTGGCCATGTCAGCCTGGCGCATCCCACCTGCGCGCGTCTGTCTGACGCGTGTGAAAGCGCCACCCGCGCAGCAGGGGTAACGGTGCATCGCGGCGGCACTTATCTGGCTATGGAGGGTCCGCAGTTCTCGACAATGGCGGAGTCTAAGATGTACCGCGAAGTTTGGGGATGTGACGTGATCGGCATGACCAATATGCCCGAGGCCAAACTCGCCCGCGAGGCCGAATTGTGCTATGCGTCGGTCGCCATGATCACGGATTACGACAGCTGGCACCCCGACCACGGAGAGGTGGACATCACCGCCATCATCGAAACTCTGAGCGGCAACGCCGACAAGGCGCGCACCATGGTGGCGCATCTGCCTGCGCTGCTGGGGCCCAAGCGTGTGCCTTGCCCGCATGGGTGTGATCGCGCGCTGGATTATGCCATCCTGACCGCCCCCGACGCGCGTGACCCGGCCGTGATTGCCAAGCTGGATGCCGTGGCGGGGCGCGTGTTATAGACCGAAAGGTGGGGTATAACCCCACCCTACGCATTTAAGGGATTCACCTCATGCCTCTCGACCTATGGCTCGCCTTTGTTGCCGCCTCAACCGCACTGTTGCTGATCCCCGGCCCAACCGTTTTGTTGGTTCTGTCCTATGCCCTTAGTCAGGGCAAACGTGTGGCTGTTGCCTCGGCCAGTGGCGTGGCCTGCGGTGATCTGATCGCCATGACCGCCTCGCTTGCGGGTTTGGGGGCTTTGGTGTTGACCTCGGCCCTGCTGTTCACTGCGCTGAAGTGGGGTGGCGCGGCCTATCTGATCTGGCTGGGCATCAAATTGCTGCGCGCGCCTGCCGCACAAGGGTTGGAGGCCACCACCCAGCCAGACAGCACTGCCGGTCAGGTTTTTGTGCACACGGCCACCGTGACCGCACTCAACCCAAAATCCATCGCGTTTTTCATCGCATTTGTGCCGCAGTTTGTTCAGGTTAACCAACCGCTTATCCCACAGTTCGCCATTTTGATCGCCACTTTCGTGGGGCTGGCGGCCATCAATGCCTTTGCCTATGCTTTGGCCGCTGACAGGCTTCGACAAACCATCCGCAGGCCTGCGGTAATCACATGGCTGACACGATGCGGTGGGCTGGCGTTGATCGCCATGGGTGTGCTGACAGCCACTTTGCGACGCACTGCATGAGCACATCCCCCCGGTTCCGGCATTCACGAGATCGGCGGGTCAGAAGACATCACACAAGCGGATATGATGCGCAGCTTGCGAAGATGGTTGGGGTTGCGCTGGCCGAACAGGCATCTCTGCCGCCTGCAGCCCATCGCGCCTATCGCATTTGGTTTGCTCTGGGGTGGCCTGCTTTTGCAGCGCTCATAGGTGTATTCTGGTTGATGGTCGCCAAACCCGCGCTTTGGTGACGCAGGCCCCTTGATCCCCGCTGCCGCATCGGCCAAAGCTGTGCGCGCAATCAAGGAACACGAGGGGCACCACCATGCCAAGCACCAAAACCGTCAAGGATTACATCCGCACCATCGTGGATTTCCCGCATGAGGGCATCATGTTCCGCGATGTCACCACCTTGTTTGCCGATGCACGCGGGTTTCGCATGGCGATTGACCAGCTGTTGCACCCCTATGCGGGTGCGCCCATCGACAAGGTTGTCGGGCTTGAGGCCCGCGGGTTTATCCTGGGCGGGGCGATTGCGCATCAGCTCAGCGTTGGGTTTGTGCCGATCCGCAAGAAAGGCAAGCTGCCCGGTGCGGTGATTTCCGAGGAGTATCAGCTGGAATATGGCGAGGCCGTCGTGGAGCTGCATGACGATGCCATTCAACCCGGTGAAACCATTTTGCTGGTTGATGATCTGTTGGCCACGGGTGGCACGGCTGAGGCCGGGATCAAACTGATCGAACGGCTGGGCGGCAACATTCTGGGCTGCGCCTTTGTGGTGGACCTGCCGGAACTGGGCGGGCGCAAACGGATTGAGGCCATGGGGATGGACGTGCATGTGCTGTGTGAGTTTGACGGGCTTTAAGGCCCTTACCGCAGTAAATTCTGGCTCACAGCAGTGAGGACCATAGCTATTTCTGGTAATATTCCCGGAACCACGCCACAAATTTCGCAATCCCGTCGCGCACATCTGTCTGTGGTTTGTACCCGGTCAGAGATTGCAACAGGTCTGCGTTGGCCCAGGTGGCAGGCACATCGCCCTTCTGCATGGGCATGTAATTGCGGATCGCCTTGACCCCCAGTTCGGCCTCAATCGCATCTACAAAATCCAGCAGGCGCACGGTGTCGGAATTGCCGATATTCACCACGCGGTACGGGGCCACGGCAGACAGGCTGTCGCCGCTCGCAATATCTTCGGGTGTGTCGGGGCGCTGGGGGGCGGTATCAATCAACAACCGGATGGCACGCACCAGATCCTCAACATAGGTGAAATCACGAAACATATCGCCGTTGTTATAGATATCCACCGGACGCCCATCGAGCATGGCATCCACGAATTTGAACAGCGCCATATCAGGCCGGCCCCAAGGGCCATAAACCGTGAAAAACCGGAACATCGTTGTCGGCAGATCCCACAGATGCGCATAGGAATGGCCCATCGCCTCGCCTGCCTTTTTGGTGGCGGCATAGATGGTCATGGGGCTGTCGGCCTTATGGGTTTCGCTGTAAGGCATTTCGGTATTGGCGCCATACACAGACGATGTTGAGGCCATCAACAGATGCTGCACCTCGTGGCGGCGGGCAATTTCCATGATGTTAAAAGTGCCCACCACATTGGCATCGACATAAGCGCGTGGATTATCAAGGCTGTAACGCACACCGGCCTGTGCGGCTAAATGCACGATCACGTCAGGTGCGAATGCATCGGCGATCTCGTCCAGCTTGGCATGATCCTCCAACATCACTTCATGCGCCACAAATCCGGGGTTTTGCAACAACATCTGATGGCGCTTTTGTTTCAGCGTGACGTCGTAATAATCGGTCATCCCGTCCACGCCGCAGACCTCAAACCCGTCGCGCAGCAACAGCTGTGCCAGATGGAAGCCGATAAACCCAGCCGACCCGGTCAGAAACACTTTCGTCATGATAACTCCGTCACCTCAATGCCACTGCACGGATAGACCGTGGTGCACATACGATCAAGCGCGCGTGTTGACGCCGCCTGCCACCACCGCTCATATGGTGTGCAAAAGGGGCGCCCCATGCACAAGATATCACAGGTCATTATTCGCAGGCTTGCCCTTGCATGCTTTGCGATGCTGTTGGCGTTGCCAGCCCAAGCGCAAGACAAAGCTAAAGTCGAACGTCAGTTCCAAAACTGGCTGGAGCAAAGCATCTGGCCACGCGCCCGTGCAAAGAACGTGAAACGGGGCACCTTTGAGGCGGCCTTTGCGGGTGTATCATTGAACTGGAAACTGCCCGATCTGGTGCCTCCGGGCACCAAGGCCACCACCCCGCGCCAACAACGCCAGGCCGAGTTTGGCAGCCCCGGCAAGTATTTCAACGCCGGGTCGGTTGGCGGGGCCACCAAAACAGGTCGCCAAATGGCCAAACGCCACGCAAAGGCGCTCAAGGCAACCGAGCGCAAGACAGGCGTGCCTGGCCGGATCATTCTAGCCATCTGGGGTCGGGAGAGCGGCTATGGCCGTGTCGATATCCCTCACAATGTTTTTGAGGTGTTGGGCACCAAAGGCTTCATGAGCACACGTGCGGATTATTTCACCGACGAGCTGATCGCCGCATTACAGATTGCTGAGGCCGGGCACGCGCCGGGCAAGGCGATGAAAAGCAGCTGGGCAGGCGCGTTGGGGCAACCACAGTTTATGCCCTCCAATTTTCTTAAATATGCCACCGATGGGGATGGTGACGGGCGCGCGGATATCTGGCGCTCAGAGGCGGATACCATTGCCTCAATCGGCAGCTACCTGGCCAAACATGGCTGGGTGAAGGGCCGCGACTGGGGGTTTGAAGTGCATGTTCCGGCGTCTGTCTCTTGCACGCTGGAGGGGCCAGATCAGGGCAAAAAAATCAGCCAATGGGAAGGCCTTGGGATCACGCGCACCTCGGGCAAGCCCTTTCCCAAGCATGAACGCCGCGGTAAAGGATATCTGATGATGCCCGCAGGCCGCAATGGCCCGGCCTTTATCGTGACACCCAATTTTTATGTTCTGAAAGATTACAACACCTCTGATCTCTATGCGTTGTTCGTTGGCCATGTGGGGGATCGTATCCAATACGGCGTTGGTAATTTCGCAGGTAAATGGGGCAAGGTCGGGGGATTGTACCGCTCAGACGTGGCCCAAATGCAAAAAGCGCTGATGGCTCAGGGCCATGACGTTGGCGGCGTAGATGGGTTGCCGGGGTATAAAACCCGTCGGTCCATAGGGCGCTGGCAAGAAGCGACTGGCCAGCGCGCCACCTGTTTTCCTGAGGGCGCCATGAAGGCAAGGCTGGCCCCCTAAGGATCAACGGATTTCCGCGCTAAGAGCCCAAATAACAACAAAAATTTCCAGGACTCGACCGAAAACCTGCCTATATTACGGCAAATTTCGCCGAATTGAACAAATTTTAACCGGATTACTGGCCCATTCCCTCCACATCAGCATGTCACAAGCCCGGAGAGTTCTCCGCAGTTTGCGACGTATAATGGGTAAATCATGGCACTAGTTGAAACAATGCAGTTGGGTCGTATGGTCAAAATACCTGACACCAAACTGCTGCAAAACATCAAAGATTATACAGCCGTTAGCTTTTCTCTGCTCTGGCAGCGGCAGGCAATTTTGTTTGCGACCACAGTGCTGACAGCCTTTTACTTTGACCCGATCAATGCCGCAATTTTCTATTGCACCATATTGTTCTGCGAGCTTCAGGACATCATGATTGCACACAAAGTGGCCAAATTGCAGGTGAATCAGAAACGCGCGATCCACTCCAGTCTGGTTTGGATTTTGTTGAACACGTTGCTGAGCTCAAGTGCGATTTGTCTATACGCAGTATCGGTGGCCCTGAAACAAGACCCTGGTGGCCACTTCACGCCCATATTCTTTTTGTTTGCCGCCGCGCTATTTGCCGCAATGAACAACCACCAGCTGGTGATGGCACTTGCCCTGCGGCTGATGATGTATGGGCTGTCATTTCTGGTTATCGTGTTTGCAGATATCTGGACCGTGCGCCCCAGTCTTGATTCTAACCTTTGGTTACACTTCTTCACCATCATCTTTGTGATGTATTTCTTAACCGATTGCTCGATCGTGTTTTTAAAGCTCTATCGCAAGAATCTGGCACAGCTTGAGGCGCTCAAACAAGAGCACGAGCGCACCAAAGCCGCCTATATCATCAAATCCCAGTTCATCTCGACAGTCAGCCATGAATTGCGCACGCCCCTGACCTCAATCAAAGGCTCGCTTGATTTGTTGAACTCCGGGGTCATGGGCGAGCCCCCCGAAAAGATGGAAAAACTTTTGGATATGGCAGGCCGCAATGCTGCCCGTCTGTCCATTCTGATCGACGATGTGTTGGACCTGCAAAAAATTGAAGCAGGCGAAATGGAATACCGGATGGATGTGCTGCATGTCCCGGCCCTGATCGAAGAAGCGGTCAACAGCAACGCAGGCTATGCCGCGGCCCATAACGTCACGATTGAGCACATCGACGTCGAAGACCCCACACTGTTGGTCGAAGGCGATGAAACCCGCCTGATGCAGGTCATGGCCAACATGATATCCAACGCAGCCAAGTTTTCATCCAAGGGTGGCATCATAAAAGTGGGATGCAAACACCATGATGGCAAAGTCCGCATTTATGTGCGCGATTCAGGCTGCGGCATTCCGGCGGGCAGTGAGGATAAAGTCTTTGGTCGCTTTAACCAGATCGATTCCTCGGATCAGCGGCGCACATCGGGCAGCGGACTGGGCATGAATATTTCAAAAGAAATCGTCGAGCATCACCACGGCACTATTTCTTATGAAAGCGAATTGGGAAATGGCACCACCTTTTACACCGATATCCCCGAGTTCAAAGGACCATTCTGAAGCGTTGGGCGCGAAACTCGCATCAGTGGTTTTGCCCCAAGCCCGCACAACGGCCCGAAGTTGTGCTGAGCCTCGCCATTTGCCTGCCTATGGGTCAAGGCAATGTGCTTTAGCGCTCACTCAGATTGCGCGTGCATTCAGGATAAGCGGGCCTTCGGGGCGCATCGTGAAGGTTAAAACCGGGCGTGGAATGGGCACATCCGTCATGGAAAACTCAATCTGTCGCAACACGCTGGCAATGAGCACCATGATCTCAGTCTCGGCGTATTGGGCACCAATGCAAATCCTTGGCCCGTCACCAAACGGGATATATTGCCCGCGTGGATACGTGATGTTCAAGAACCGCCCTGGGCGATAATGGTTCGGCTCATCCCACAGCTTTTCATTGCGATGCAGCGAATAGACCGGAAAGAACAGCGCATCACCTTTTTTGATGGTCACATCCTTGATAACCACCGCCTCGGCGGCATCACGGGCGAAAAACGCTGCCGAAGGATATAGGCGCAACGTTTCTTTGATATGCGCGCGCAACAGCGGCATCTTTTGCACGTCATCAAATGTCACCGGCCCTTCGGGGCAAACCTCGCGGATTTCCTCGCGGATCAACGTCTGAATTTCCGGATACAGCGCCAGCAGGTAATACCCCCATGCCAGTGCATTGGCCGAGGTTTCATGCCCCGCAACAACAAATGTCAGCAGATTATCAACCGTGGTGTCGATATCTTCAAAATCCTCTTCGACCGCCGCAATCATCAGGTCCAGAAAATCCTCGGGCGTGGTCCGGCTTTCTGAACGCCGACTTTCAATCACCTGCCGCGCAAGGGCACGCATATCGGTGACAGGCCGTTTGCTCAGCAACCATTTCCGACGCGGAATCCACTTGGGCAGCTGCATGAGATCAAACAACGATATGTTGGAGATATACTCAAAATAGTTTTTCAGACCCACGCGGATTTCTTCGGCGCTAACTTCCTCGTTGCCCGAAAAAATCACCCGCGAAATATTGCTCAGTGTTGAAGCAGGCGCCATTTGCGTGACATCCACACGGCCTTCATTTTCGGCCAATGATGCAGCCACATCCAATCCGGTCGCGGCAAAATGCTGCGACAAAAGCGGCAGGTTGCGCGCTGCAAACAGCGGGGAATACCGATGCCTTTGCTTGCGCCATCTCTTGCCCTCCGACAAAATTAACCCGTTGCCCACCGCCGAACCAATGATATCTTTGGTGAACTTTGCCTTGGGAAAAGCGCGCCCTGCCCCCACCAGCAATTCGGTGATAATCACGGGATCGCAAAAATAGTGGATGTTCAGAGGGCCGCGAACATAGGTATCTTGCAGTGTTTCAGCCGGGATCACCTCAAGCATGTTGCGTCCGGCCAGTTTGGCAAACTCAATCAGCCCCACGGGCTTGGTTGCCAACTTCGCCGCTATGGGGATCGCATCGTCTGGTGCTGGTTTCATAATTGCCAAGTCTATTCCCAGTTCTACCCTAAGGCAATTTGAGTGTTTCACGGCCTTCGGCCTCGGCCCTGGATGGGGCAACGGCACGGGCCATCGGAATACTCGGAACAATTCTCGACATTTTCGTCTCGCATGGGGATAGTGGCGTATCTGGCACCACCGGCCCTCCCTCAGTCACAACGACTTCTTAACAAAGGTTAACAATACCGCGCCCTTAGAGCAAGGGGCAGCATTCAACCGCAACGTTGCCGTAGGGTCAATCCAATGGTTTTTATGTCGCGGAGGTGTTCAGCGGTAGTTCAAATAGCTTTCTTCGCCAAAAAGCTCGACCAATACGCGCTCATATATCCGTTTTTCGCCCTTGGCAGGGGCTGACTCGCCCTCAGCCACATCAAAGCTCTTTGGATAATCATTCTTGCGCAAATCAGCTTCCAGATGTTGTACGGCATCCACCGCCTTTTGCAGCGCTCCGGCTGTATTTGCGCGGGATAACAGGCGCAGCGAAACCGCTTCGCCGACCAAAACTTCAACCCGGTCATCTGCGACATGCGTTCGCATCTGTGCGGCAATCAGCTCGCCGAGGCTTTCGGTCCCTCTGATCGAATCCACGGCCATGCGACCATGCAAAATGACCAGGAACACGCCACTGCCGCGGTACGAGAACACCGCATCCATATCAAGCGTCGCACTTTGAATGCACGAAGCCACGTCCTGCACAGCGTCACGAAAACTTGCACTTCCAGCCAATTCGTAAAGCAAATCAGCATCTTGCAGCTTGACCGAAACCGCCTGCGAGCTGAACAGCTTGCGACGGGCCAATTGGGCCACATAGTTGTCAAATTCAACATGGCGCAACATCCGGTCCACACCTTCAACTGCGATCGGATCTTCAAACTTGAACTGTTGATGCGTGCTCAGCTTAGATTGCAGCTCACTGGTGCATTGCAGGCTTTCTCGGGTTTCATTGCGGGCCTTAACCAGGCTGTGTGCGCATTTGATGCGGCTGCGCAGCTCCAGGAAATCAAAGGGCTTGTTCACATAGTCCGTCGCCCCTTCCAGGAAGGCGGCATCAATGTATTTACGATCACTCATCGCAGTCAACATCAGCACAGGAGTTTGGGCATATTCTGACACCCGGCGCAGATGTTTGAGCAATTCAATCCCGTCGATATCCGGCATCTGGATATCCAGCAAAAAGCAATCAAACGGCCGGTCTGCCGCTTGCATGCACTTCACAGCATCATTGGCATTGCTGGCAACCGATACCTGGTAATTCTCCAGTGTTTCCAATGCGGTTTTCACAAGCTCCAGAATACTTGGCTCGTCGTCGACGACCAAGATCCTGAACCCGGATTTCTTGTGAGCGCGATCTTCAAGTTTGCGCTGAAATCGATCATTTCCTTGAATAGACATGCTGATAACCCACGGCCATTGTTGCGATTTGACCTTAGAAATACACAGCAACTGTGCTCAATTTGAGGCGTAAGATCGTTAAATTACGAACGAATCAAGCCTGATTAAGGCGAAACTAAGGCAAAAAGCAGAGGGTTGAAAACGCTGCCCGCGACGGCATGAACATATGCTTCATATTACGCAATTCTAAGACTGGGCAAAAGGACTAAACGATGAAATCGCTGGCCTTGAACAGCACCGACTGGCTCGAAGTTCCATCAATTGAGAACTTCGCACCAATGGGCGCGGCGTTCACACCCAACCGTCTGGCCCAGCGCGCCCAGATCGCAGGCACGATGCCCAGAACATGCGTCGCACCGTTTTCCATCGCCGTCTGACTCATTGATTTGAACAACTGCCACTGCACCTCAAGGCGTTGTTGTGCTGGCACGGCATCGGTAATGAAGAACCGGGTGGCCTCCCAGACGTTGTGTTCGACTGGGGCTTCAAAAAACAAAACATCGGTCGGAATATCGGCAAGAAGACCAATCTGAGCATCCCGGATCATATAGCTGTAGATCCCGCATTTGGAGGTCGTTGGCATCATGCGCACTCCGCCCAACACCTGGCCAAACCGATGCACCACGATCCAGCGGCACGCGGGCGTGTCGTATTGATCAAACTCCATCCCGTCAGATTCGGATACGTCCCAGTCCAGTTGATCCCGGAAAATTTCTTTTCTGGCTTCGAGATAAACTGGCAGCAGATCCCCATATTCGTGCATGTTGCGAAACGACAGTGTCGTCGACCTGATTTGGTCAGAAACACGTACCTCGCCACGGCCGTTGCGCTTGCTCGGGCGCGCTACGGGTTGCGATAAACCTGTTCGCGCGCCACCACCCAACAGGTTGGTGAGGTTCGGATCAGGTTTTGTATCTGACGCGGCGTGAAATGGCGCCCAAGTTCGGTTCATAGTCGTTCGCTGTGTTGCCTTGATTACAACACAATTATGACTTGTTTCATTTTGGGATGTCTAGCGCTAACTGTTTTCGAATGAATTTACACAAAAACTGCCTATTTTGCGGACTTCAGATCACTAAAACTCGCCTAAATGCATATATTATCATCACATTTTCCGCACGCTCAACGGCGCGCCATATACAGGATAACACGTTTTGCGTGTATTTTTTCACGTTGCGTGAGTTGAAACTATGAAATTTTCACTAAATTCGCTGGTCTTTATCTGCCTGTTTGCAACATGATTCCCAACCGCTCAGGACGGACAAAATCTTGTCTTGGGGGATGGCCATTAACAACGTGTCTTTGTGATCAGTGGCAAGGACAGCCATCACATCTGGCGCCAAAAAAAGCGCCGTGCAGCTGGGCTTTGAGTGATCCAACTGGCGAGACACCCGTTTTGAGCTTTGTATTTCACTGCGCACCGCCCAAAGCCGTTCAAGCGCGCTGATAACGCCTTCAGCCCCGCCTTTGCGTTTGCCTGTCTGTGCGGTTTGGTGCCACACCCAGCCCACAGCCTGGACCTGTGACAGGTTCAAGAACTTCTCAATCAGGTTTTGCTGACCCAGAGTTTGAGCAACCTCAGACAGGCGTTGCGCCGAACACGCAGAACTGGAGGTGGTCGATTGCGCGGCGCGCCCCCCGCGCTGCAATGTAACTGACCCTACTCTCTCTTGGATGGCGCAGATCGCTTGGGCATAACCGCGCGCCACATCATCTGGCGAACCTTCTATTGGCGGCATAGACCCATCGGTCATGCGCAAATCCACCAACCTGCGATTTGATGCAATCACCGTGGCAACGATCCGACCATCAGACAACAACAGGATTTCCCGAGGCAAAATGACTTCGTCAATTTCACGCACCAAAGCAGACAAAAGACCCGCCGCAGGCTGTTCTTTCGCGTGCAAATCGCCGCGATCAGCCGCCAAGCGCACCAACAAGCTGCGCAATTGATGCGCCGTACGCGATGGGTTTGATTGTCTGGTCTCAGCAGGGTTGGCCATCAGGCACCCCCTACCATATCGTGAAACAATTGATGCGCCGATGCAGCCACCTGCCCCACCGATTGCGCGTCATCACACACGCAACAAATCACATCCGACACGCATTTTTCCGATCGAATGAAAATACGCACTTCATCAGGTGTGGCCACGATCACCGAATGGCCCTGCGGCCCTGCGCTGCCGCCCTCGGCCGACAATGCGTCGGACACAGCAAAGTTCAATGCGGCTTGCTGCAAAATGTCTTCAAGATAGTCCTGCTTATGGGCGTATCCCGCACTTGTGCGCAGCGCCAAGCCGGTTGTCAGATCACCGAAGGAAACCAGCGAACACCCCGGAATATTGCCTCGCATGGAGTCCAGGCGTTCCGAAATGCTCATTGGATACACCTTTGGGGCCAGTCGCCTGGCACCGGACGTATCGTTTGAGCATTTGGTTTACACATTTTGACCAGTCATTACAGGTTGGCGATATCCATGTTGCTGGGGCGCATGGTGCGCCCGCGCATCTCAGTCAGCACACGAACGCGTTTGGGGATCACGCTGGATGCGCCATAGTTCATCGGTGCGGTATCAGCTGATTGATCTTCAGCAGCTGCCATGGCGATGTCTTCAGGCTCTGGCTCTGGCGTGGGGGCTTGGGGCGCGGCGGTCTCGGGCTCAACACCCGGCGCGGGTGTTTCTGCCGGGTTCAACAGCAGTTCAACCAAATGCTCGACAAACTCGGATGCGCCGCTCTCTTGCCATTTGGCCTCATCGTCATCAGCCTCAATCGCTTTGAGGATCGACAACGGATAGACTGCCTTGAACAGCCCGTCGGTTTCTTTGCGCACGCGGGTCAACACACGTTCCACGTCACGCTCGGCCCGAATTTTATCCATCTGCGTGATCAGCAGGATGTTATCCCCATTGGTGCGATGCGAAATCTGTTCCCAAACAGCAGCCTCGGACTGACGCCAGGCCTGTGTCGCCTGGGTACACCAGACAACACTGTCCACGCTGTCCATGACCGACAGCCAGACATCCGACGACATGTTCGGATCAGAAATGCCCGGCATATCAATAAGGTCACAAATTTCCAGTGTTTCTGAGGGGTTAAACAGCCGGATCAGCCGTGTGTCTTCAATGCGCACATCCACCAGATCATCAATTTCGACCGGTGTTTCTGACCCATCATGCCCAACGGCAATCGCATGTTCCTCACCCTGGCTGATCCAGATCGGCGGGAGGCGCGTCGCAGTCACCCGAACGGGCAATGGTGCGTCCCCCAAGAACAGCTTGGATAAGGTGCTCTTGCCTGCGCTGAACTCTCCCATAAGGGCAAGTCGGGTCTTTCGCGGGGCAGGCCCCAGGCATTTATCTGCGGTATTCACATTCGTCTCCTCAATCATGCGGCAAAGCGGTTGAGCGCAGCAAGTGTCGTCTCAAGCCTCTCGTTTTGTTTGGCCTCATCTGCGTCGCAGAACAGACCAGACGCCCCTTTTGCGCGATGCACGCCAGAGCTGAGATCCGTCAGGATGCTTTTCTGTTCGCTCAGAAAACCGCGCAGCTCTTGGATGAAATCATGTTGGATATCAGCCGTTTGCACGTCCTTCATTTGAACCATGAAATCAGCAGTTTCCGAGCTGATCAACTCGCGGAACTGCTTGGCGAAGGCTTTGTAGCCACGGGTCCGGCGCCACCACATCGCCCACCAGCTGTCATTGAAATCCAGCGCAATGGTTTGGCCCAACGCAACCGGCGACGGGATTTGGGGCACTCCGGGCACCGCAATCTGGATGCCTTCAACCGCAGGGCCAAAGCCACGATACAACAAATGCGCCACGTCATTGACGGCGGCTTCATACCGGGCCTCAGCTGTTTTACGCGCCTGCGCCCCCATTTTGGAATAGGCCGACCTCAGCAACATGCGCAGCCCGGCAGGATCATATTCCCAGACGCGCTCATCGCCATATTGCTCCAGATGGCCCAGCAAAGAATGTGTGGCCCGCTCGATAAAATTGGAGTGCGCCCGATCGGCACGTTGATGGTACTGTGTAAAAATCTCTTTGATATCGGCTTCAAACCCGGCCAGCGCGGTCTCTTCGATTTTCCCAAATTCAGCACGCAAATCATGCATGTTGACGTCCGAGGAAAAATCGCTGCCCTCAATCATCACCGATTGCGCAGCTTTCTGCGAGGTGGCGATTGCCAGAGCCGACCCAGCAATCTTGCGCAGGCAAGGATTGCCCAGACTGGTGACGATCTGACCAGACAAAGCACGCATCAGCCGTGGCATGCCTGACATTTCCCACACCAGTGAGGAGGGGGATTGCTCAATATTCGTGGTTCCCAAAACGGCTTGGGTGATGTCCAGCAGCGCGTCGGCGCTGGCCTCATGCATGTTATGCAATTCACCGTTGAGCACTTTGTTGGCCCAATAGGCGCTGCCAAAAATGATCTGCGCCTCTTGTGGGCCGTCATGATCCTTGAGGGTCTGACGGATGCTTGTCTCAATCTCGGTCATTTGATTGACCGGATCAGAGAGCTCATCAACGCGGTTCACAAAGATGATGACCTCGCGCGATTTCAGGTTTGAAATCATCCGAATAAGCGCCATGTCAACCGAGGTAAGCGCCTGCCCGGCCGACAGGACAACCACGCAGATACGGCTGTCACGCACGGCTTGGATCGTCACCATTTCGCGCATCATAAAGGTGTCGTTCACCCCTGGAGTATCCCGCAGACACATACGAAACGGCACCGTATGGCAATTCAGATACAGCTCGGCTGAGCGTGTGATATCAGCGAACCGGCCTTGTTCCTCGGCGTTGGGGTCGTGTTCGGGCAGATCAAAATCATCACCAAGGCAAATGTAGCGTTCCAGCAGGTTCTTATCAAAATAGCCAAATTCATGGGTCTGCCCCATCAACAACTCAAAGTTCCGACCCAAACGGGTGCGGGATTTCTCGCGCATGGAATGGATTTGATCGCGGATCTTTTGCAGCTCGCTGTCGGCGCCTGCGCGCCCAGCCAATTCGCCGATCCGCCCGCCCTTGGTGGTCAACCGGTCCCATTCATCTTCTGTCATGAACTCAAACTTGGCGCCGGTTTCAGCACGCTTATTTGCAGGTGTCAGATGCAAAGACGTCACCACGGATGTCCACGGGTTCACATCTGAGGGCAATAAATCTGCCCAACCGGCCATGGCATTGATCAACGCGGTTTTGCCCGCCTTGACCTGCCCCAGAATGGTTACACAAGGCTCAAACGCTGCCAATTGTGATTGTAGTTTTTCAACCGAGCGCTTTGATTCCTCACCCACCTGCTCGGACAGTTGCGCCAATGCACATTCAAGCTCAGCAGCCTGCTCGGCGAACGCGCTCAACTCATCCATTCCTGTTTGCAGATCAGATGCACTGGCTGAGGTGCGGATTTCAGCCGGCAGGTCAGCAGACGGATCAAACTTGGCTTCAATATTCATCAGGCTTCCGGTGTCATTTGCATAGCAGAACGGGCATCCCCCGCATCGAAAATCTCAACAACCAGTCAATTCGCACTCGTACTCAAGGCGAAAATGGCAACCAATTGTGGTAAGAATGGGACGCGGGTGGGGGGAAAGCTTGAAGTTTGGGGCGAATTACCCCGCCACTTTATCGATCAGTTCTTTGCGCATCTGCAACAGCAGGGTCACCGCATCCAAAGCCGCGTCTTCGCCACGTTCCAACTGGAACAGCATCAGCATTTCCTCACCTTCCTGCACATCTTCGCGCATGGCGCAGGCCGTCGGGTCATCGGCACTCGGGGTCTCAAGAAGCTCTGCAAGTGAGGCAAACGCCTCGGTGCACCCCTCCAGGATGGCGTCTGGATCCAGATCATCGGAGGAGTCCACAGTGTCCAACATGATCCCGGCCTGTTGTTGCAGCAGGTCAACCGCTTCGGACAGTAATTCAAGCGTTTGCACATTCGCATCCAAGTCAGGTGTCATAACCTGTTGCGGGACAACCGGGGCCAACTCAGGCGTTGAAGGCCCCTCACCTGCTTGCCCAATTTGATTGGAGCGCAACGCCAGACGGTCCATGAACACGCGGGCTCGGTCAATATCGGCACTGCGCCCCTGCTTGACCTGTTTTTGCACCAGCTCCACCAAAGGCCGGCCACCACATGACGCCCAAAGGGACTGGTTGATAGTCTCACCCGAGGTTTGAGCAGTGATCCCCTGAATGGTAGCCACCGGGTACAGGCCCAGAAATTCTTCGGCCACAATCGGGCTTAACCGTGCAATCGTTTTTGGCAACATGCCACGCATCAACTGGCGATCAGCCATGGTCAGCACCAACATGCTGTGATCTTTGAGGTGATCTGGCACCTTGGACCAAAGATGTTGTTCTTCTTCATTAAATTCCTGGCTACACCAGATCAAAATGTCGGCACGGGCACATGCGGCCTCCAGTGCCATCTGCATTTGCGACAGGCTGCCACTCAGGCCAATTTCAACGTAGCTTTGCCCGATCAACCGGGTGTCAGGCAGCTCTTGGCGGGCGCGGATTGCATCATCTGGCGGGGGGCAGTCTTTTAGAAACCCCGCCAATTCAGTCACCGATCCATCCGTCCGCTCATAGAGCGCCCGTGGTGAATGGCCATACGCCAGTTCAGTGATTGGCATGCTTGGGCTTTGGCCAATTACGGGCTGTGCCGACATCATTTCAATCAGGGCCGATTTGCCGCTACCGGCCAAGCCAGTCACAACCACCTGCACCGGCTTTGTGAGATGCGCCAACAACCGTGCGCCCCAACGATCATATGGCGCAGGAATGTCACCTTGGTCCAGAACCGAGTTGAGGCGGTCAACCACGGGGTTGATTTTGGTCGCGCTGATCACTGGTTTTCTCCCAAGGTCGTCATGACCCGTTTGCTTTTATCTTGCGAGTCACCCGTGCGAGGATCGTGACAGAGCCATGTTCAAAGCTCTTTTCATGTGTCTCTGCTGTGTCTTCAGCCAGTGGTGGGCGGGGGGCATTGCGGTGCAACACTTTGACAACGCACAGTGAAACATTATCCTGATAAGGATCGTCCAGCTTGCGAACCTCTTTCATCAGGGCCGCGGTAATATCTTCGGCTGAGCGTTTATGAGCAAAGCGTAGCACGCTGGCGATTTGATCTTCGGTTAGAAATTGCAAGCCATCGCTGGCCGCCAGAAGGATGTCACCCGGCAGCATACGCATGGGTACGGTGCGGCAATCCACCTGCGAAATCTCGCTGCCAATCAGCACAGAGGTCAAACAATTCTGGTCAGGATGATTCAGGGCTTCTTCCTGACTCATCAACCCTTTTGAGACCAGATATTCGATCTGTGAAATCAGCGCATGATTTTCGTTCAGGCGGCTCAATTCTCCGTTTCGAAACAGATAAAAAGGGCTGTCGCCAACTGACAACCAATACAGCCGGTCCTCAATGAACACTGGCGCCAACAAGGTGGCCCCCATCCCATAGGCCTCGGGGCATTGGCTGGAATACAACCCGATGCATTTGTTCGCGCTGGTCGCCGCACGGCGCAACACTTCGCAGACATGTGGCTCTAGCTGCTCAGGATCGCCCGATTGCAGCTTGAGTTCACTGAACACTTCGGTAACAGCAATCTTGCTGGCCACATCACCGGCCGCATGACCGCCCATGCCATCCGCCAAGACCGCAAAGCCAAAGGGCTGCCCTGCGGAAAAGTCAGAGACAACCGCGTCTTCCTGCCGCTCACGCTGGCCCAAATCAGTGGCCATGGAGGCATCAAACAGCAGGTCTGTTGTGGCGTTTGCAAGCACAGGCATCTGATTACTTTGCATCCCAGCTAAAGTCCTGGCCACATAGGGCGACAAACCGCAAAGTTGTCTCGCCTATGGTGATGTGATCTCCGGGGGTCAGCTCTTCGGTGCTCAGAACCGGGCGGTCATTGCGCCGAACAAGATTTGCCTTGCCGCCATGGCCGATGAAAAAGCTCTTCTGCGCGGGGTCATAAGCCAGAGCCGCGTGGTTTTCGCGCGAAATGCTGTTGTCGCCAAAATCCAGGGGCACTGTCTGGTCTTTGCCACGGCCAATTTTGCTGACGCCATTAAACAAAGTGAACGCGCTGCCACGCCCCGGACCATCGGTGACAATCAGCCACCCCACAGGGAATTGAGTGTACGGGGCAGCGGTGGCCTCGGCCTGATCGGCGATCGGATCGCTCTCGGTTTCCTGAGCAATGTTGAACCCCAAAAGCCTGGTTTTCACACGTCCCTGACGAGCCGACGCGCGCCCAAGTGCGGGTTGCGGCATATCCATGGGCGAGGCGGCAACCGGCTCTGGCATAGCTGCCGGTGAAGGCGTGGGCATTTCTGCGGCGGCGGGTGCCACGGCAGGCGTCGGCGCAACGGGGCGTTGCAGCGGGGGCTCGGGGGCCAGGTTGGTGGCCTGCGGTGCAGGTGCGGCCTCCTCACTGGGGGCCTCGATTTCATCTTGCGCCGACAATTCACGCATCAAGCTTGCCATATCGGGCTGGATCACCGGCTCGGGCGGAGGCGCAGCTGGCTCTGAGGCTGGCGGGCTTCCCACCTCGGGCACGGCGGCCCCGGTCAGGACCGCATCAATGGCATCAGTCGTCGCATCCTGCGGGGCTGTATTCTCGGGCGGTGTCTCGGCCATAGCAACGCGCACGGCATCGCCAAGTACCAGTTTCATTGGCTTTGGTTCATCTGCGGATTGCGGTGCGACCTCTTGCGAAACATCGGGCATTTTCGGCTCTGGCGCAGCGGCATCCATTGGGCCTGCCGCAGGGGCCTCGGCTTCTGGCGGCGTATCAACGCGATTTTCAGCCTCGGTATCGGGCAAATCAGCAGCCATTACCGGCACGTCTGGTGCAGATGCTTCTGGCTTTGCATCCAAATGGGTCAGGATTTCTTCGGCAACAATGCCATGGGTCCCATTGGTCAGCTCTGTGCCATTGGTGTGCCCATCCATCTGACGCTTCTCGCCGATAATATCACGGATAAATCTCATGTTAGGTCCTTTCAGGTCTGAGCCATGCTCGGCGCGCGGCGGCGTCGCTTTGAAAATGTTCTGAACACGCGCGACAGGCCAGAGCTTGGCTCTTCTGCGTCATGTCCGTGGGCAGTGGCCTCTTTCGTACCGCCCTTTTTGGCGACATTCCGTTTGCAGGCTTTGTCTTGTTTACCGGCTCTATCTTGTTTGCAGGCTTTGTCTTGCTCACGTTGCCAGGCTTTCAAGTCTTTGATCGGAGTGCCAAACATATCGACCAAAGGGGCCTCGGGCGGTGTGTCTTCAACTTCCTCGGCGTGCTGTCTGGTGATCGCAGGCTGCCCCTGTTCAAGATTGCTGTTAGTATCCTGAACCAATGACGAGATCACCTGCGCCAGGTCTGGCGCCAGCTCAACCGTTGCCACGGCCTGCGCTTCGGTAACGTTCTCCCTTTTAACCACCGGTGCGGGTGCAACGGGGTCAGGTGTGACCTCAACCTTGCAGGAGGCCAGCAAATCCAACCAATGTTCCACGCATTGGAACCGTTCTTTTTGTGACACCGAAAGTGCCTTGTCGATTGCCGCCAGGAACACCCGATCAAACGACCAAGCCCCTTTGACCAACATTTTGCACGGGTCCGGTTGCCCCGAGCTGATCGCAGCCAGGCGTTTTTGGCAATCGGGCGGCGCTTTGCCGGTGATCAGATGATAGAAAGTCGCACCTACCGAATAGATATCACTGGACGGGTCTTGCGAGCCATCCGTGTAGTAAAACTCATGGGGTGAATACCCGTCCTTGACAGACAGAACCGCAGACAAGGCGCGCGTCTGGCGGCGCGCATCTTCCCGCGCAGCGCCAAAATCAATCAGGGTCAGGTTGTTGTCTTTATCCAACAGCAGGTTGTCGGGCGAAATATCGCGGTGCAACATGCCAAAATCGTGCACATAGCCCAGCGCATTCAATGTATCGCTCAACATCTTGTGAAGCAGCGTATCTGTCAACCGCCCGGGGTCCAGATCCAACATCGACAAAAGATCCATGCCATCGACGTAATCCATGGCGATATAGGCGGTGTTGTTTTCTTGAAATACCTGATGAACCTTGACGATATTAGTGTGCTCAAATCGGGCAAGGCGCAGGGCTTCGCGCAGGAAATTGCGGATCACGCTTTGATACTGTTCCTGATACGAGGGCTTGCGCGGGCGCACTTCTCCATTGATTCGACGGCAAATGGTGCTGGGAAAACACTCTTTGAGAACGACCATACGATCCAAGCTGTCTCGGGCCAGATAGGTCATGCCAAATCCGCCGTCGATCAGGTGGCGCTCAATTTTATACTGCCCATAAAGCAGCGTGCACCCGGATGAAAGTTCATCGGTTTCCGGATCGTGTGATAAGGACATATCGTGTTGCAATTGAGGTCTTTCCAACAGGCAGCATGAGAAACACTTGAGCACTCAGAACACTTAAACAGGCCTGTCAAACCTGCATGGCAATTGTGATAAAAACGTGGCAGCAATCGGCCAGTGCTTTGGCATTAGGGGCTAAATTTGCCCAAATTGGCATAATTCACCACGAATAAGGAGGGGACAGACTTGGCCTTTGCGATGCGCCCTGCCCGCTCAACCGCGTATACGGCTGGTGTCAAAACACAATTCTATTGCGTGCCACGACATCGGCCAGTTTCGGGCGCGCGGCCATCGCCCGGCCAAGACTAGCCACTTGCGGATTGGCTGACGCCATCAATTCCGGATCCATCCATGTTGTCAGTACCCAAGCCAGATAATCAACGCCTGTCGGGTGGTCCCCAAACAGAAATGGCCCCTGAGAGATCGCATCACCAAAGAGACTGAAATGGCGTATGATATACGCTTTGGCGGCCCTTCTGATGCCATCTGTCCCAGCTAGATCATCGGTATAGCGTTCAGAATAATACACCCGCAGAACCGCCTCATAGATATTGGCATGCAAAAACGCGAGCCAACGATCATGCTGTGCCCGTGCAGATGAGCCGGGCGTGGGCGCCAACCCGCTATCCGGAAAAGCATCGGCCAGATGATTGAGGATTGCCGGTATCTCGGTGATCACCGAGCCATCCGGATGCATCAAGGCAGGCACCTGTTGGCGCGGGTTCAAGGCTCGGTACGCTGCGCCTTGCAGATCGCCTTTATCGTTGTTGAGGTTTTTGAACTCAAAGGCGATACCCGCATCCACTAAAGCGGCCTCAATCACAGCCGACCCTGATTGTGCATATCCGTACAGCACATATCCTGACATCTAATGCCCCTTTTCATGGCTTGCGCCCAAGCGTCACCCACGCTGATTTGACGCAAGGATGGCGGAACATTTTGTCAGACGAAAGCAAAACTTGCGCGCCCTCCCGGTCCCGCCTCAAATACCCATTGGTGATTGCCTTCACTAGAACAGGCGACCGGATCAGATATGTCATGCGCCTGCGTGAATACCTGATCTCTGGCCCGGCCCGCGCGCGTCAACCCTGTGGTGCGCGCTCAGGCCGCCTCACTGCACCTTGCCAAATCACAGCCCTGCAGCGCAAAACAGGCGGCCATTCAGATTTGCACCAGATGGTTATCCCATCTGAGCGACGCAGGCACGATGGTTGAGGCGAATGCCTGGTCAATCCGGACAATGTTGCCGGTTCCAGACGCGACGATGAAGCCATCACCAGAAGCTGCGACACCGCTTGCATCTTCAATGTTCAGGCTGCGGATTTCTGCCCCGTCACTGGCACGCAACACCTGAACAAGGTTTCCCCTGGGCGAGGTGGCGACAACATGTGTTTGATCATGTGTAAATGCGACGCTTCCAATGTAACCTTTCATGGCGCGCGCCTGCTCAGTAGAAGTTGACCCCGATCGGATATCGTGCCCCCGCCGATGCAGGCCGACCAAAGAAGGTGCACCGTCCATCCCCTGCCATTGCATGCCAAACGCAACCTCACCGGAGGATGAAACTGCGATATGGCGAATTGAATTCTTGTGCAGTGTTTGCGACAGCGCCGCAGTTTCGATCACCTTACCATGTTCAACATAGCTCAGGTTCGGGCGCATCGTTGGGATGTTGAGCTTGGTGCGCCCGCTATCTGGATGGGTGTCAATGCCACCGTTGGCGATGACCAATGTATCCGTCCCAGGCACCCGTTTGATGTCATGCGGGCCAATCCCGCCACTGGAAAACTCATCAACGCGCATATACCCGTTGCCCGCGTCCCATACACCGATGCGGCCTTGTCCGTTTTCATAATCATTTTCAGTGGTAAACAGCCACTGCCCATCCTCCGAGAAATCCCCATGCCCATAAAAGTGCCGCCCATGAGGCGCCGTGAGCCGCGCCGTCGGTGCCCCAATTGCGCAATCTACAACAACCGCAAAGGTGCCAGGGCGCCGCGCAAAGGCGATCGCTTCGGGGCGTGTGGGATGGGCGGCGGCGGCATGGCCACGTCCGGGCAGTGGGATTTGGAACAAAACACGTCCAACCGCACTGATCCCGCACAATACAAAACTGCCATCTGGCACTCCTGCAGCCGATAGATACGCAGGAGCCCCAGCATCTGCCCAGCCAGACCTGGGCACAAGGCTTGCCGCCAGGAGGCCTGCGATAAACTGTCGTCTGTCGCTCATCTAATCCCCATCCAACGCATTGAACCCGGCCGCCACCCCAAGGGTCGGCCCAAGATCGTCAAGTACAATTGTGCGAATGGCATCAACAGAGTTTTTGAGCGCTTCAATCCTGAAACGGGGCTGAAGTTTGGTGACGCCAGCAAAAACCGGATCATCCAGTTTAGACACCAGCAATTGGCTGCGCGTAAAGGCAGTTTCCAAACGGGCGCGCACCAAAGGATCAGCTTGCGCAAGTCTGAGGGCAATATCGCGCAGCGCGGCCAAGGACAGCGCAACATGGTGCAATGATCGCCCCGATCGCCAGGCCTCGGCGCGTTTGGGGCGCGGGCGCTCCATCGTGCCAAGGGGCCGTGCGATCCGTGTGTCAGAGGTGAATTGCAGGCCCATAGACAGGGATTTGAAAAGCTCCTGCACGGCTTCTTCGTTGGATCGGTATCTGCCCTCTGACGTGGGCGTCATCAGCCGGTCTGCGAAATCAGTTTCCCAGTCTGCGCTGATGGCTGTCGCCACATCCGCAATATCCGCTGCAATGGTCTGAACCAGCACACAGCGGTATGTGTCATTGCCAGCGGTCGAAATCCTGTCGTCATAAAGCAAAAATTCAAGCGCATAAAAACCCCGCGCCGCAATTGATACCTCTCGGTACAGCTCTGGGGCCATTGCCACCGGATCTTGGGCTTCGATCAAATTGGCCAATGTTCGCGGTGTGGCCCCGCGGCTATCTGGCCAGAACGCAAGGGCAAAGGCGCGGTCTTCGACCTCGCTTGGGCCAAAGCGCAAATGACTAACGCCAATCCAGGCATCAAAGGCCGCACCATAGGTGTCACGCAGGCCGGGGGCGCTCGCCGAGCAATCCGCCTTTGCCGCCTGCTCTAAGTCACTGGCCCTGTCGGCAAGCCTGGAAAATCCGGGCAAAACATGGGACTGGACAATTTCGCGGGTCACCTGGGCGGCATCCTGCGCCATAACAGAAAACGGAAAGACCACCGCAAAGAGAACGAAAAGGCGCATGGGTCAAAGGCTTTCCAAAAAGGCGATCAGGGCCGCACGGTCTGCTTTCGTCAGGTCCACAACGCTATCGCGCATGCTTTGCGCCTCTCCACCGTGCCAGAGGATGGCCTCCAGCAGGCTTCGTGCCCGCCCATCGTGCAGAAAATAGGAATGACCGCTGACTTGTTGGGTCAAACCGATACCCCATAGCGGAGGTGTGCGCCACTCCTGCCCGGTCGCACGCGCCTCAGGGCGATTGTCAGCCAGCCCCTCGCCCATATCATGCAACAGCAGGTCGCTATAGGGCCAGATCAGCTGAAAGCTCTGCTCGGGTTGATCCTCAAGCCGGTGGGTCACAAAACTTGGGGTATGACAGGATGTGCATCCGGTTGAATAAAACACCTCCTTGCCACGCAACACCTGTGGATCAGCTGCATCCCGACGCTTAGGAACACCCAGATTACGGCTGTAGAAGGTCACCAGATCAAGCCCTTCCTGATCAATCTCATAGCCGCGGTCATCCTTGTCGCCATGTGGCGCTGCGCGGCACTCACTTTGTCTATCGGTGCACTCCCCCCACGGCCCAACGAAAAGCGGGTTGGAAATGCCAATGTCCCCGGCAAACGCGGCCGCTGATTGATGGCGGATCGTTGGCGCCCCGGCCTTGAGCCCAAACCGGCCCAGCATGGCCATGTCGTATTCCACTGACCAAACGATATTGGCGCGGCCAGACACACCATCGCCGTCAGCGTCTGTTGGATCTGCCCCCGCCAGGATGTCAGCCGCCGGGATGGCCTCCAGCAAGCCCAAGCCGATCATTTGCGGGGCGATACGCGGACTGAGCATCGCTTCGGGATGCAATGGGCCATAGCCAAGGTCAGCCGCCCTATAGGTGGGGTGGCGCAGGCTTGCGACCTCGCCCTCAGACAGGGCTACCTCAACCTCTTGGTACTCAATCTGCAATCGGTACTCTGCGGGATGGCCTGCCAGGCTGAAGTCCTGCAATTGAGTGCCGTAAATGGGGTCTGGGGCAGTTGCGATATAGTCTTCGATCTCGGCCATGGCCTGATCAAGCGATCCTGGGACCGAGACCCTCAGAAACATGGATATCGCGTTGTCATCCGCATTTTCAGGAGGGTGACCGCGCCCGTCTTTCAGATGGCAGCGCTGACACGAGCGCGCATTGTAAAGCGGCCCCAACCCATCTGAGGCCAGCGTGGAGGATGGGCTGGAAACCCAAAGTTTGCGGAAAAGACCGTTGCCCACTTTGAAATCAAGTTCATCCTCAAACGAGATATTGCCAGAGGGCTGAGAGAACGCATCCGCGTTGGGGCGAACCCGCACAGTTGCCGCCCCTGCTGACATGTCTTCAAACTGGGCAGGCGCGGAGAAATCCGTCGTAAGCGCGGTCACTTTGGCGATCCGTGCGATCTCTGCCGCTGTGCGCGGAATGATATTCAGATGTGGCTCGTCACTGGGACCGGCGGTTGCCGCACCTGACATCAGAACGGCCACAACTGCACAGACAGCCCTACTCGGCTTCGTCCATTTTCGACGCGTTAAGCAGGGCATATTTTTCATCACCAAGTTTTTCGACCAAATCCAATTGTGTCTCAAGAAAGTCAATGTGACCTTCTTCGTCTGTCATCAATTCTTCAAACAGATTTTTGCTGACAAAATCACCAACTGTCTCGCAATGCTGCCGTGCCTCTGAATACAGCGTGCGGGCCTCATGCTCGGCTGCCAGATCACATTCCAGCGTTTCTTTAGGCGTCTGGCCAATGCGCAAAGCATCCAGTTTTTGCAGGTTCGGGTGTCCGCCCAGAAACAGAATACGCGCGATCAGCTTGTCGGCGTGATGCATCTCTTCAATGCTTTCCTCGCGGGATTTCTTGGCCATATGGCCCAATCCCCAATCTTCTTGCAGGCGAAAGTGCAGCCAATACTGGCTAACCGCCGTTAGCTCACTGCGCAGGGCCGCGTTAAGATATTCGATTACCTTTTTGTCGCCGTTCATATTTGGGTTCCTGTGTTGTCTCGCGTTTTAAAGAGCGAAGTTGCATGGGGACTTCCAGATTGTCATTTGCGCGCATCGCCGCCAGAAACAGCGGCATGCATCCACCGCATTCCGCGGCCTTACCAAGCGCGCGATAAATTTTTCCAGGGGTGATGATTGTCTGCTCATCTGCTGCGCGCATCCAGTTGATGGCAGCGTGAATATCTTTGTCAGATATTTCTTGGCAATGGCAGACAATCATTCTTTTATCCTCCCAATGGGATCACAATCGCGGCGCCAATCGCGGTGGCATTATCCCCCGTGACGTCAAACCGTGCGATGCCCAGATTGAGCTCAATATCATTGGCAAAGCTGCGGTCCAAACCAACCGCAAACATATGATCGCGGCCCGTCGCCGAATTCTCAATCATGGTGCCCGTGGCCGAGAAGGTCCAATCACCCATCGCATAGCTGCCACCCAGCGTGGCGTAAGTGGCATCATCAGGGCTGCCACCGAAGCCATCAAAATGAGCGACTTCACCCAACATGGCAAAGCCATTGCCAAAATCATGGCTGACACCGGCAACAACGCCAGTTTCGTCAGACGCGTCCCCAGTGCCTTTGCTCAAAAAGCGCGCGCCAACCCATACGCCAGTGTCACCAAAGCTCTGATCCCACTGGATGGCAAAGTTGTTCAGCTCGCCCGTGTTGCCCGCACCGCCAAAGATGGTGTTGTTTTGCCCACGTTCCTCAAACACGCTGTCGCTGAGGATCGTTGTGTCGGCATAAAACGCAGCAAACGACAATGTGCCCGCTGATTGGCCCAGCGGTGTTTCCACCATGGCCCCCAGCATTTCTGCCAGTTCATAATCTTCGGCCAAAGACGTGCCATAAAACCCCGGTGCTTCGTCCCAGGCTTTTGCAAAAGTCGGGCTGATTTTACCCGCCGAGATCGTGGTATCAGCAAAGCTGAATCGCAGACCCAATTCACTGACATAAAGGCCAATGTCCTCAAAGGCGCGGTCATCGGTGGCACCGGTCATTGATTCAAGTGTCAGTCCACCAAAGGCCGAAACCCCGCCGCCAAGTGCCGCTTCAAACGCGCCCTCAACGGTCAGGTAGACATCGGTCAGTTCGGCTGTGGGGTCGGTTGAATCTACGGTACTATCTGCGCCGATCTCGATGCTGCCTTCCCATGTGAAAGGGGCATCTTCAGCCTTTGCTGCGTGTCCGCCAGCCAGCAAGAGGCCGGACAGCGTGGTGAGTGCAATTGTCTTGTTCATTCGTTTTCCAATTGTTTCGAGGGTTGAGTGTTCGTTGTGAGAGGTTTTTTATTATAATGTTATAACATCACACTCAAGGCGAATTGCGGCACCTCATTCAAAAACTGCGCCAGGATTATCCAGACTGTCAGAGCCCTCAAAGGCGATCTGATCGAGGCCAAGTGCCTTGACGACACGCTCAATCGAATGAGTTTGGTCAATCAAGCCATTGACGCCCCCCATAACCAGCGCTTCGCCACCCGCGTTGCCGCGTTCAAGCATCTGATCATAGGCAAAACCGGCTTCTGCTGCCGCCTTAATACGGCCAAGCGACATCATAGTTTTGCTCAACTTGGCCTGCATTTCCGCATCAAGTTCGGCATCGGTGGAGGCCACCATATCTGACAAAGACGCCCCTGAGATCATCGTTCCGTCAATGCGCACATATTCACCCAGATAGACGTTCTGCACGCCCAGCCCGTCATAGAAGTGGCTGTTATGGGTGTTGTCGGAGAAGCAGTCATGTTCCTCTTCGGGGTCATTGAGCATCAGGCCAAGACGCATGCGCTCACCGGCTTGCTCGCCATAGGAAAGTGACCCCATCCCGGTTAGCATCGCCGACAATCCGGCGTTTTCGTCTGCGGTCAGGGTGGTGCGGGCAGCGCCCCCCTCCTGCCATTGCGCGGCCATCCAATGCAAATCTGACACCAACAGATCAGTGGCCGCCGTCAGGTATGCAGCACGGCGCTCGCAATTGCCGCCTGTGCAGGCGTCATCCCGGGCATAATCGCTCCAGGGGCGATTGCCTGCCCCTGGAGCATGGCCGTTCAGATCCTGACCCCAGAGAAGAAACTCGATAGCGTGATAGCCAGTGGCGACATTGGCCTCGATGCCGTCCGCCTCATGCAGCGTTTCAGACAGCAATTCAGGTGTGATTTGGCTGGCATCAACCGTATTGCCTGACAGCTCAAACTCCGGATTGGCCACCACATTGAGCACAGCAAAAGCATTCTCATCGGATGGGCCACCATAGGCGCCATCAACATAGTCAATCAGGCCCTCATCCAAAGGCCAGGCGTTCACCTTGCCTTCCCAATCATCAACAATGGCATTGCCAAAACGGTACACCTCGGTTTGTTGATAGGGTACACGCGCGGCCAGCCAGGCGGATTTGGCGGCTTGAAGATGTTCCGCTGACGGGGTGGCAATCAATGCCTCAACGGTGGTTTTCAGGTTTTCAGCCGTTCGCAAACTGTCCCCATATTTGGCCGCAGCGATATCAGCATAGGTTTTCAGCACGGCGGATTTTTCGACTGCCAGTGCGGGCCCTGCCAGTGCCAGACCGATCGCAGTTGATATAAGATATGCTCGTTTCATTGAGTGTTGTCCTTTAGTGGAGTGTTGTTTCATGTGTAGGAAAGCTGGCCACGTCCCGCGGGGCGCGAAGGTACATGCGCTTTAGGGCGAGGCCAAAATCAGTGGCCAATGCGGTGACGATTGGGGCCACATCGACACGAACCAGCAAAGTCGCGATCAGCATGGCATCTTCGCGCGCGCCTTCTGCGGCCGTAGCGATGAAATTGGCAAAACACGATTCATCGGCTCCCAGGCATTTGCAATTCACACCGTGGCGCGTCAGGGGACGGCGGCCATGTTGGCAGCATAGACCGCACAGTTGATCGAACCCTTCCAGCGCCTTGCGCCCGTGGGACGTGCCCAAGGCTGTGGCAAAATCTTTCCAGACCACGGCCTGACTTGCGGGGCCATCGCACCACAGTCGCAGATAAATCACCGAAGCGGCTTCGACCCCATCTAGGTCTGCAATCACGCCAACCGGTGTGCCACCACGTCTTTGCTCTGCTTGGGTCATTTGGTCAGAATCAGTTTGCCAGCCCGCGTGATGCGCAGGGTATAGGTCTTGTTTTGATAGACGATGTGAGCCTGATCACCGCCCTTGGTCAGGTCGGAGGCGTTATAGGCAGGCAAGCTATTGGTTGGCGGATTGGTGATCTCTTTCGGATTATGAAACGACATCATAATGCCCTTCAGCCCGCTCAAACCGGTCCATGACCCACTCCATACTGAACCCCTCAGAAACACTGACCTGCCCCAACACTTCAAACAATTCAGATGTTGCTGGTCTGTGACTGTGACGCGCACATTCACAGTTTTTTGAGTCTCGGATTGCATCTCGCATTCGGGAAGTCCTTCCATCAAACAAATGTCGGGCTTCCCCAAAAAACTTGTGGGGTGGCTGGATCACACCCTTTTTCTGAGTTAATTTGTAAGGTAAGTCAACCAGAGTCTTTTACTCAGGTTCATTATCCGCGAATTTTTTGGAAAATCGTTATAGGCTAAGAGTTTGAAGCAATGGGGCTACCCCTATTGCTCAGCGTGTTCTTTCAACACGGCCAAGGGGACAATGTCCAAAGCGCGCTCATGCGTTGCGTCCAGGTTCACTTTGGGCGCGCAGCCTTCGTCATGGGCTTGCAAAAAGCGCGCAGCACACAGGCACCATTGATCACCGGGAGTAAGGCCAACAAAGCCGAACTCAGGCCGGGATGTGGAAAGATCATTGCCGACATATTTGGAATAGGCCAGAAACTCGGCCGTCATCACAGCACAAACCGTGTGGCTGCCGCGATCCTCAGAACAGGTATCACATGCCCCATTTCGGAAAAAACCGGTCATCGGATCCATGGAGCAGGCCACCAAAGCAGATCCTAGTACATTGATAGATTGCAGCTTTTCCATTCCGAGCACGCTCCTTCAAGGGCAAGTATGGCCTCAAAGGCCCTCAGCAATCAATCGGAACATGGCAACATTGGCGTCATTCACACCGGGTTCACGAAACATCCGATCGGCCGCCGTGCTCACGATCACCACATCGCGGGTCTGATCAATATAGATGTATTGGCCATAGATTCCGCGCGCCATGAACTGCCCGTCCTGTGCCCCCAGCGGGATCCACCATTGATATCCATAGCCGGTTTCCTCGGCCGTGGTTTGTGCGCTGGGTCGGGTTGAGGCGATGACCCAGCCCGAGGGCACAATCTGTGTGTCACCGTAGCGCCCGTTTTGTTCAAACATCAGCCCAAAGCGCGCATAATCCCGTGTGCGCATGTTCAGCCCACCCAGCACAAAGGCGATGCCCTCACCATCGGTGACGTAATAGGGGATGCCTTCCAGACCCAGTGGTTGGATGATCTTTTCGGACAAGAGCGATGGGATATCGCGCCCGGTGGCCCCGCGAATGACCATGCCGATCACATGGGTGTCGATCGAAACATATTGCCAGTCTGTGCCAGGGTCAGTGTCGCGCCCCTTCAGGCTGGCGGCGAAACCGTCCAATGCACCACCCAAGGCCAGCACACGGCCCATGCGGTTGATGTCGGACTCGTAATCCAGGTAATCCTCGTTGAAGGTGACGCCGCTTTCCATTTGCAAGACATTGCGGATCGTAGCGCCGCTGTAAGCGGTGTCCTTCAGCAGGGGCGCATACGTGGTGACCTGATCATCAAGTGACGCAATCTCACCCTCGGCCACGAGAATTCCCATTAAGGCCGACAGATAGCTTTTGGCCATGGACCAGCTGATGCGACGATCCTCGGGGCTTGTGCCCAAATGATAGCTTTCGTGCACGATCTGCCCAGCTTGAAGCACAAGCAATGACGTCACAGAGCGATCCTTGATCCATTGCTGGGTCTGTGCAGGCAGATTGGCGTCGAGGCCTTTGGGCAGCTCACTTTTCGGGCCATCACCACGCGGCACATCAACCGTCAGAAAGGCCGCATCCATATGCGAGAAGTTCATCACGATCTTGTCTTCTGAGAACAGGCTGTTCACAGCCATCAGACGGGTCAGCTCTTCGCGCTTCCATAGCGCCAGGCACAGCATGATCAGGCCGAGAATTATTAGACCTCGAAAAAACCATTTTAGAAAACGCCGCATGACACCCCTCCTATGTGTGGCACAGACAAACACTCATTGGGGGGTAGCGCAAGCTTGACGCGAGGGTGCTTAACGGAACTTGTCCATCAGCTTTTGCATTGGGTTGCGTTCATCCGGGGTGGGCGGCTCATCCGGCTTTACGGCCGGCTTCGCTTTGGCGGGCGCGGATTTTGACGATCGCGCCGGGGTCAATCGCAAGCCAACCGCATTCAGAAACTTGTCAGGCGCGCCATTGGCCAGATGTGGTGCCCCATCGCCAATGCCGCGCAGTAAATCATCTAACCAACCGGCATCCGCCTTGGCAAAATCCTGAAGCACGAAATGCGGCACCGCCTCTTTTCGGCCCGGATGGCCCACACCAAGACGCACGCGTTGATACTCTGGCCCAATATGTTGGTGCACCGAGCGCAACCCATTGTGGCCCGCATGCCCGCCGCCCTGTTTGACGCGCAGCTTGGCGGGGGCCAGGTCAATCTCGTCATGAAACACGGTCACATCGGCAGGCGTGAGCTTGTAAAATCGCATCGCCTCGCCCACGGATTGGCCCGACAGGTTCATGAAGGTTTCAGGTTTTAGCAACATCACTTTGTCAGACCCAAGGCGGCCTTCGCAGATCTGCCCCTGGAATTTTGACTTCCACGGGCCAAAGCCATGATCTGCGGCGATCTGATCCAGGGCCATGAACCCGATATTGTGCCGGTTATGGGCGTATTTCGCACCCGGATTTCCCAAACCCACAAAGAGCTGCATCGTGATGGCTTCCGTTCATTAAGGCGTTTCGGCGGGGGCGTCCAAATCTGGCAACAGGCCCAAACACCCAAGTCGATTGATCGTTGTGCGTGTTTCGAACTAAAGTTGTGTTCCAACCTATACCCGAAACATTTTGGTTAAGCTGGTCTACGCTTGGCCGCAAATAGAATCAATCACGGAAAGAACCCGCTCAACATGGCAAATTTTGAGGTTAACGGCGTTCAACTGGACGTCCCGGACCATATCCTGAATGACAAAATAGCCGCCAAACTGACGTCGGGCGAGTATGAGGCCCATGAGGCGGCGGGCGTAAAAGCAAGAGTGCGGGCAGGCAACCGAGTGCTCGAATTTGGGTCTGGCATCGGCTATATTGCCTCGCTCAGTGCGGCCATCACCGGCCCCGAAAACGTGGTCACGGTTGAGGCCAACCCCGATATGATCCCGGTGATCCGTGCCAATCTGGATCGAAATGGGCATCAGGCCGCAACGCTCATCCATGGTGCTGTGACGGGGCTGGAAGATACCGCGCCAACGATTGCGTTTGAGCGAAAGACCTCCTTTTGGGCGGCCCGACTGGCGGGTGTAGATTCAGACCCAGATGCGGTGGTGGATGTGCCTATGATACAACTGCACAGCTTGCTGGGCGAACATCGCCCACATGTGGTGATCATGGACATCGAAGGGGCCGAAGCCCATCTGTTTGAGCGAAAATGGCCGCGCCATGTCCGCAGCGTGATGATGGAACTGCACCCGCGACAATACCCCGACACAGTGATCAAAAAGATCGTCGATTGCATGTCCACCTCGGGCCTGACGTATGATCCGGGGTCATCCAGGGGCCGTATTCTGGGATTCCGTCGGCTGCGTCACACAGATTGACCCAGGGGCTTGGCATTGTGCCTGTAAGATCTGCGCCGCACGGTCGCCATAGCTGCGAATACAGACCACACCTGATGTTACGGCCGCCTTCTTCCTTGTTTCCCATATTCGCCGCAATTTGCGGGCAATGGCCCTCAACCCAGCTCAAGCTGGCGCGCTCATGGCATTTCCTGCAAGGCCAAACGCGAGGGGTCATTGCATGGGAAAAGGCGCGCCCGCTAAGGCACGCCTTTTCTAAACTCTCAAACAAACAAGCAAGGAAGATTAATCTTCGCTGCCCTCTGCTGCTTCGTCTTCGCCAACAGTTGGCACTTCGACATCCGCATCGTCGTCCTCGTCATCCTCAGATTTCAAGGCCGAAGGTGCGGTCACGTTACAGATCACGAAATCACGATCAATCGTGGGCGTGGCGCCTTCTGGCAACGTGATGTCCGAGATGGTGACGTTGTCGCCAATGTCCAGACCAGCAAGGCTGACTTTGATGACCTCAGGGATATCACCCGCAGTAACAACCAAATCAATCTCGTTACGCACAACCGTCACAACGCCACCGCGGGTCAGACCCGGGCATTCATCTTCACCGGTGAATTCGACCGGGATGAAGAGGTTGATTTTGGTGTTGCGGCGCAGACGCATCAGATCAAGGTGCGTGGGCAAATCTTTGACCACATCGCGCTGTACGTCACGGCAAATCACCCGCACGTCGTCGTGGCCATCAACCTTGAGGTTGAACAACGTCGATTTAAACCGACCAGCCTTCAGCTTTTTCAGCAGAACGTTGAACGGAATGTTGATCGCCAACGGATCAACATCACCCCCAAAAACGATCCCCGGAACCATGCCTTCGCGGCGTGCTGCACGAGCGGCGCCCTTGCCTGTCCCCGTGCGTTCCTGGGCGTGAAGATCAGGTATTTCTCCAGCCATGTGTATTCTCCATATGTAAGGCGGGGCTCCTCCAAGGCTGTAGTCCCCGCGTGAATGCGCGCGTATAGACCGGAATGCGGGGTTTGGGAAGCGGATTCTTAGGGTGTTCTGTTCATCTTGGATGACTGCGAATAGACTGCGGCTGTAAAGGTTGGCATGCATGTGAATCTACCCTTAACCACAATCCATCAACCAGAAGCCAACGTCAGCACGTGGACTGGCGAACAGACTGTAGTCGCGAAGTGCTTTATGGTCGCAAAGTCAATCCATAAGAACAATAGACGCGCGTCGATAAGACATATCGCCAACCCGAGGGAGGGGCTGACGATGGCCGGGGCCTTCGGCCAGCTAACCGGCTGGGTGCATGAAACCATCGCCCGTGACCCGATACTGACTTTAGGCCTTAAACTCTAACACCCTGTTTTACTGCTGGGCATGCTTGGGTTTGCAAGCTGCAATTGACCGTTGTGCAAAAAGCAGATTTTGTCGATTATTCCAAGGTTTACCGGGTTGGGCAGACGTAGGTCCTGAACCTCTGGCATCGGGCGGTTTTTCTGGTCAAAACTGCGGTCAATCTGCGCGGTGAAGATCAGGATTGCGCCTGTGTCTAAGGCAAAGAGTTTGAGCACAGCCATCTGGTCTGCAAGAGGAGGGTGACTGCGTTTCTGGTCCAGCAATTGCATGTAGTCGATAGCAGCCACAGCGCCTTTGATGCCGTTGAGGACGGTGATGATGTGATCGGCGCAGATGTCGTTGGATGTGTCCAGCACCACGCCTTTTGCGTTTCGAGAGTTAAGGGCACGGGTGGCCGCCTCGTCATTATACTCCAGCGTGAAGAAATGTGCGGGGCATGAAATTGCAGCCGCCTGAGAGAGAAGATCAAGGCTAAGCATGGTTTTGCCGTGTTCAGGGCGCGCGGCTAGAAGTACCAGATCACCGGGCGCAAAGGCGTTCAGCAGTTGTTTTGCGGCAGGTTTCGTAGTGCATTTTGCCGCCAGTTGGCTCCAACTGCGAAAACCCTCAGACCGGGCGACCTGATCAAGAGCTTTGTGCAGAGGAATGTCGGTGTCTCGGGACAGGGTCTTTGCGGTGCGTTTTAGACGGAATATGGGAAGCGACAGCTTCATAAGGAAACCTCCTGAAACGGGCTGATTTGGCGGTCCCTCCGTTACGCTATGGCCCGGACAATGGGGTTTGCGTGTCATGAAATGCCCCTGCATGTCAGATGCTGCCCCGGTCGGAGGGGGGAGGCCCGGGTCAGGCCTGAGATCAGGATAGCCGCCTGGCGGCTTGCGCTCAAGAGCGGATCACTGCCAGTCGCCTTCAAACCCCTTGGGGATCATCAGGATATCGCGGTCTAGCGTCGTGACATCGCGGCGCCCACACAACGCCATCGACACATCCAGCTCATTGTGGATCACCTCCAGCGCCTTGGTGACACCGGCCTCACCCATCGCGCCCAGCCCATAGACAAAGGCGCGGCCGATGTAGGTGCCTTTTGCCCCCATAGCCAAAGCCTTGAGCACATCCTGACCCGAGCGGATCCCGCTGTCCAGATGCACCTCGATCTTGTCACCAACCGCATCCATGATGGCGGGCAAGGCACGGATGGCGGACAGAGCACCATCCAGTTGACGCCCGCCGTGGTTGGACACAATGATAGCGTCAGCGCCGACATTGAGCGCCTCAACGGCGTCACGCGGATCAAGGATGCCTTTGATGATCAGCGGGCCCTCCCACATTTTGCGAAACTGGCGGATACGATCCCAATCAAGCGCGGGGTCAAAGGCCTCGGCTGTCCAGGTGGTCAACGATGAGGGATCCGTCACGCCTTTGGCATGCCCCACGATATTGCCAAAAAAGCGCCGTTTGGTGCCCAGCATGCCAAGGCCCCATTGCACTTTGGTCATCATATTGGCCAGTGATTTCGCCGTTAGTTTGGGCGGGGCCGACAGGCCGTTCTTCAAGTCCTTGTGTCGCTGGCCCATCACCTGCAAATCCACCGTAATCATGGCCGCCGAGCATTTGGCGGCTTTGGCGCGATCAAACAACCGCTGCATAAAATCATCGTCTTTCAGCGTGTAAACCTGCATCCAAAACGGCTTGCTGGTGTTCTCGGCCACATCCTCAATCGAGCAGATCGACATGGTAGACAGCGTAAACGGCACGCCAAATTTCTCAGCGGCACGCGCCGCTTTGATCTCGCCATCTGCCGCTTGCATTCCGGTCAGCCCAACAGGGGCCAGCGCCACAGGCATCGCCACGTCCTGCCCGATCATCTGGCTGGCGGTTGAGCGCCCCGACATATCCACCGCCACCCGTTGGCGCAGATATATATCACTGAAATCGCTGGTGTTTTCGCGGAACGTCTGTTCCGTCCAACTGCCGGATTCCGCATAGTCATAGAACATCCGCGGTGCACGGCGTTCATAGATACGACGCAGGTCTTCGATACAGGTGATCACGGGCATGGCAGAGCCTTTGGTTGCATTGGTTAGATTAAATTACCAATTCATCCACCGGCTGGCAACGTGCGTTTTGCCTCAGGCGGCATGTGCCCCGTCAGCCAGAGATTTAACGAAGCTCAGCACCTCATCCACCGGCTTGCCGTCACCTATCATCGCCACAATGGCCGATCCGACCACAGCCCCATCTGCCACCGAGGCAATAGAGCGCGAGGTTTCAGGCGTGCGGATGCCAAACCCCACGATCACAGGCAAGTCGGTCTTGCTTTTGATACGCGCCACTTCGGGGCCAACATCTGTGGCCTCGGCAGCGGCAGCACCGGTGATCCCAGTGATGGAAACATAATAGACAAAACCAGAGGTGTTTTGCAGCACTTTGGGCAGGCGCTTGTCATCCGTCGTGGGTGTCGCCAGCCGGATAAAGTTCAGCCCTGCGGCCTGCGCTGGGATGCACAGCTCGTCATCTTCCTCAGGGGGCAGATCAACCACAATCAACCCGTCGATGCCCGCCTCTTTGGCGTCATTTAGAAAGGTCTCAACGCCGCGATTATAGATCGGGTTGTAATAGCCCATCATCACAATCGGGGTGGTATCATCATTTTTGCGAAACTCGCGGGCCAAATCCAGCGTACGTTGCAATGTCATACCGCTGGCCAGCGCCCGTTGCCCTGCCAGTTGAATGGTGGGCCCATCGGCCATCGGGTCCGTGAAGGGCACGCCCAGTTCGATCACATCCACCCCCGCACCGGGCAAGCCTTTGACCAGCTCAAGCGAGGCGTCATAATCCGGATCACCCGCCATGACATACGCCACAAAGGCCTTTTTGCCTCGCGCCTTGAGATCTGCGAATTTTGCATCGATGCGTGTCATCTGGCGAACCCCTTCGTGCTTTGGAGTATCCCTTTGCGGCACAGACCAGGGAAAATCAATGGCAGGTGGTGGATTTTCCCGCCCCCAACATTCGATTCCGCGATGGAATGGCCCACAATTTACAATTTGCAAATGCATTGAGGCTACCCAATTTTAGCGCCATGCAGCGGGAGAGATCGCATGAATGTTCAAAGACTGGCCTCGTTCACCCGCAATGGCAAAGGTGGCAACCCTGCCGGAGTTGTCTTGTGTGACCCCCTGCCCGATGCAAAACAAATGCAAGACGTAGCCACGCAAGTGGGGTATTCTGAAACGGCCTTTGCAGCCCCCACACCAAACGGGTTTCGCGTGAGGTATTTCGCGCCTCAAGCAGAAGTACCGTTTTGTGGCCATGCCACAATTGCCCTCGGGGCTGCATTGGGGGCCGCGCACGGCGCAGGAGCCTATCAACTGGAGCTGAATGACGCGTCCATTTCTGTCACCGCCTATGAAGAAGATGGCGCATGGGGCGCGCAATTGGTGTCGCCCAACACGTCTTATGCAGCCCCCGACCCGGCGTTGAAGGCCGATGCTTTGGCGTTATTTGGCCTGGTTGAGGATGATCTTGACCCCTCTGTGCCACCTGCAATGGTGCATGGCGGGGCGCAGCACTTGGTCATTGCTCTGGCCCGCCACGGCATGTTGCAAACCATGCTGTATGATTTTGAGGCCGGGGCCGCATTGATGCAGGCCCATGGGTTGGTCACCATCAACCTGATTTGGCGCGAATCCCCAGACCGCATCCACAGCCGCAACGCCTTTGCCGGGCACGGGGTGTATGAAGACCCGGCCACCGGGGCAGCCGCTGCCGCATTGGCAGGCTATTTGCGGGACGCACATGATCAGGATGCGCCGTTTGAGGTGCTTCAGGGCGCCGAAGCAGGCCACCCCTCGCGGCTCTATGTAGCCGCGCAAGCAGGGCAAGGCCTACCCGTAGAAGTGTCAGGGGCAGTTCGCCAAATGGGGTAAATACGACCAAGCTTTCAGCGCCCGGACAAAAAACCAAAGGCCGACAGCGGGCGCCAGCACTGTTGGATCATTGCCTTTCGGCCAAACCCATGCTTGCGTCCCAGCCACCCTGCCCATAGAAGCAGCGCTGACCAGAGCTGTGAGGTGCATCATGGGTTTCAAAATGGGGATCGTTGGCCTGCCCAATGTTGGCAAGTCCACGCTTTTTAACGCGCTGACCAAAACGGCCGCCGCACAGGCCGCCAACTTTCCGTTCTGCACGATCGAACCGAACGTTGGCGAAGTCTCTGTGCCCGATGCCCGGCTGGACAAACTGGCGGCCATTGCGGGCTCCAAGCAGATCATCCCGACGCGCATGACCTTTGTGGATATCGCGGGCCTCGTCAAAGGGGCCAGCCAGGGCGAAGGCCTGGGCAACCAGTTTTTGGCCAATATCCGCGAAGTCGATGCCATCGCCCATGTATTGCGCTGCTTTGAAGATGGTGACGTGACCCATGTTGAAGGCCGCGTTGATCCTGTGGCAGATGCCGAGGTGATCGAAACCGAATTGATGCTCTCAGATCTGGAAAGCATCGAAAAGCGCCGTGCTGGTTTGGTGCGCAAACTCAAAGGCAACGACAAAGACGCCCAGCAACAAGACCGCTTGCTGGCCAGCGCTCAGGCCGTGCTGGAAGAAGGCCAACCGGCCCGCACAGTTGAGGTGTCAGATGATGATGCCAAGGCCTGGAAGCTGCTGCAACTCCTGACCACCAAACCCATCCTCTATGTCTGCAACGTCGATGAGGCCAGCGCAGCCGATGGCAACGCCCATTCCGCGCGCGTTTTTGAAATGGCCGCCGAGCAAGGCGCCGCAGCCGTGGTTATCTCAGCCCAGATTGAAGAAGAAATCAGCCAGCTTGAGGCCGATGAAGCGGACATGTTCCTTGAGGAAATGGGCCTGAGCGAGGCCGGGCTAGACCGTCTGATCCGTGCCGGATACGAGCTTTTGCACCTGGAAACCTACTTCACCGTCGGCCCCAAAGAGGCGCGCGCCTGGACAATCCCCGCCGGCACCTCTGCCCCCAAATCCGCCGGGGTGATCCACGGCGATTTTGAGAAGGGCTTCATCCGGGCCGAAACCATTGCCTATGATGATTTCATCGCCTGCAATGGCGAACAGGGCGCCAAGGATGCCGGCAAAATGCGGGCCGAAGGCAAAGGGTATATCGTCAAAGACGGCGATGTGATGCATTTTCTGTTCAACACCTAAAACGTATCGGGCCTACCTCTCCAAAGCGATGACAAACCACATGCGGGAAAAAGGCGCTGCTGCCATTGCCCCCAGTATGATCGCGTTTTTGACGCCCGTTAGCGGGTAGGCAGAGCTTAGGCACAAAACCTTTCACCAGTTTTACCAACATGGTTCCAATTTCGGCTTGTCACGCCCCACATGCGCAGATAAACCGACCAGCGGAGACGTGGCCGAGTGGTCGAAGGCGCTCCCCTGCTAAGGGAGTAGGCCCGGAAGGGTCTCGAGGGTTCGAATCCCTTCGTCTCCGCCACAAAACTCAATCATACCGTTGCTTCTATTTAGTAATATTTATCACCGGGAGTGGCGTGCCTACTTTTGTGCCTATTTTTCCTTGACGTAGTTAAGGTCATTGGACGTTTGGTTGGCCTGTCGGCTATCGCAATTATTCGGGCGGCGTCGCCATAAGGTCATAGAACTCGCAGGTGAAAGACCTTGTCGCAGTGAGGTCCTTTGCCTCGCGGCGCAGCTCTTTCACCTCGTCAGTGTTCGCCGCGCGTGCCGTATCACCCGCTAGACGCTTCTTGCCGGCCTCCATGAAGTCCTTGGACCACTTGTAATAGATGCCCTGCGAGATCCCCTCACGGCGACACAGCTCCGCGATGCTGTCTTCGCCACGCAGGCCATCCAATACGATCCTGATCTTCTCTTCAGATGAATAATGCTTGCGCGTGGCGCGCTTAATATCTTTGAAGATCTTCTCGCCAGGGCTCTTCGTTGTCTTTCTCATCGTCCACTCCTCAGTGGTTACGATGAGCAACAAACCCTCTCTTAGCAAATGACCCTATTGGGACCCATAGGCGCTGACGTCAGACAATCATCAGTAGCGACTGGTTCGCATTGTTCTGACACCACCCACTGTATTTCTATACATCAGAAACCCAAATGCCACCTACCATCGTTTTGACTGTTTCGAACAATTCGTCGATACTGCCACGATTGACGTCATACCAGTCAACGGTCCGGTTCATTGTCCCCAGTATCAACGGGCGCAGCAGAGATATATTGAGTTTTTCATGAATTGCGCCCTCGGCTTGGGCCACAGACAGCATTTCATGCCAGAAATCGCTGTAAGCCTGGCGCTTCGGTCGCACCGCGGAATGAACGGCCTCCGGGGATTCCGATCGATAGCCCACGTTAGTAGAAGTGTATCCGCCATAAGAATGCAACGCAATGAGGTGCGCCTGCATGGCCGCTTCGATTTTTTTCCTCTGCCCTGCATTCTCCGGCAACGCGGCAACAGCCGCGCGAACCTCATGAGAGGTAATTTCAACAGCATAAATCACTACATCCCGCAGGATCTCGTCCTTCGAACTGAAGTGATAATAGAGACTGCCGGACTTCATGTTAATCTTTTCAGAAATCTGACGGATCGTCGTGGCCGAGTACCCTTGTGTTGAAAAGAGGTGCGCGGCAGCGGCCAGAATGGACTGGCGGCGCTCGATTGTGGTTTGTTTATCTTCTTTGGCCATGCTCAAAACACTCTGTTCTGGCGGTAACACACGCCGCAGTGGTTCGACGTCACCGTGCTAACCGCTCCCATTATACTGACTATACAACACCAATCCGCGCGGTTGAAATCCGGTGTGATCAAACCGGACCCATAACATATGGCGGGCTTCGCCTAGCATTTCCGCAAACCCTTCGCAAGCGGCACCGGCAAGGCGCTGATCACCTTGCCCGAGGCCAGTTCGATCTGCTGGTCAAACACAGCACGGCTATTGAAATGCTCGTCCTTCAGCGCTTCGTCCACGCGCCGAACTGGCTCCACACACACGTCCTTGCCCTGAAACAGCGCCATCCAGTCCTCACAGGTCTTTTGCTGCAGGATGGTCGCAATCTCGCCAATCAGTGCTTCGCCCTCGCCCAGCGCTTCAATCCGTTCCGGGGTCAGTCCGATGGTCGCGCAAAAGGTTTTCCAGAATTTTTCTTCCAGCGGTGCGACAGACAGGAAACGGCCATCTCTGGTCTCATATAATTGATAGCGTGGCGAGCCACCGAACAGGCGGCCAAAACCTGGCCCCGGCTCGGTCTCACCGCAAATCGCGCGGGAAAAACTACCATGTGACCAGCCCAAAACACCTTCAGACATCGCCACATCCAGATGCGCCCCGCGCCCGGTCCTGTTACGTTGAAGCAGCGCCGTAAGAATGTTCACGACTGCGGGCATGGCACCGCCACCGATATCAGCGATCTGGGTCGGGGGGAGCACCGGATGCCCTTTCCCGTCCCCGCCAAGCGACAAAATGCCGGAACGTGCGAGATAGTTCAGGTCATGCCCCGCCAGTTGACAGTCAGGCCCGTTCTGACCGTAACCGGTGATCGAGCAATAAATCAGGTCGGGCTTAAGCGCGCTCATTGCCTTGTACCCCAGTCCGAGACGGTCCATCACGCCTGGCCGGAATTGCTCTACCACGATATCCGCGTCCAGAATCAGGCGTTCAGCGGAGGCGCGCTGGCCAGGGTCTTTGAGATCCATCCGTCGACAATCCTTGCCACGGTTCAGCAAGGCGAATGACACCGGTGTGCCATCGACATGAGGTTTATTGGCCCGGAGCGGATCGCCCGCTGGTGCTTCGATTTTTGTAACATGCGCCCCCGCCTCGGCAAGGATAAGAGTGGCGAACGGTCCCGGAAGCAGGGTTGTGAAATCGACCACGCGCACCCCTTCTAAGGCACCACCGAAGGGAACGGTTGTTGCTGCCCCGGTCATGTCGACAGACGCTCAAGCAGAAGTCCGGTACCAAGCCCTCCGCCACAACACATCGACACAATCCCGTAGCGCCCGTCGCGCTGCTCGAGCGAGTTGATCAGCGTTGTGATCAGCCGTGCCCCTGTCGAGCCGAGTGGATGGCCCAGCGCCATCGCGCCGCCATGCACATTGACCCGATCCTCATCCGGGTCAAACTCTTTCATCCATGCCCCGAGAACCGGGGCAAATGCTTCGTTGATTTCAAACAGATCAATATCACCGAGCGAGAGCCCCGAGCGTTCCAAAAGCGCATGGGTTGCGGGAATCGGGCCGGTCAGCTGGATCACTGGATCAACCCCGACCGTCAACTGGCTGACCGCGCGTGCACGCGGCTTCAGTCCCAGCTCCTGCGCCTTTTCGCGCGAGGTAATCAGTACCGCCGCCGCCCCGTCAGATATCTGGCTGGATGTGCCCGCCGTCACCCGGCCATCCGCCCGAAACACCGGCTCCAGCGTCGAGAGGGACTCCAGAGTGGCCTCGCGGCGAATACCTTCGTCTGCTGAAAAACTGCTGCCATCCGGCAGGCGGATGGGCACGATTTCGTTATCAAACGCGCCGCCGTCAGCGGCGGCGGCTGCGCGCTGATGGCTACGCAGCGCCAGCGCATCCAGTTCACCGCGCTCCAACTCCCAGCGCTCGGCGATCATTTCGGCTGAAACACCCATACCCGGAATGTCATATCGCGCCAGAACTTCGTCCGGATACCGCTTGCCAAGGGCGGGGTCACGCCCGGCACCCATCGGAACCCGGGTCATGCTTTCCACTCCCCCGGCAACAACCAGATCGCAGATGCCGGCCTCGACAAGACTCAGCGCGAAATGGACCGCCTGTTGAGCCGAGCCACAGGCACGGCTGACGGTGGTTGCCGGTACGGTAAACGGCAGGTCCGCAGCCAGCCATGCGGTGCGCCCGATGTTGCCGCTCTGGTCGCCGATCTGGGTAACACAGCCGGCAATCACATCGTCAACTATGGCCGGATCAATGCCGCTGCGCTCTATTAGCGCCGTGAATACCTGCGCAAGCAGAACCGCCGGGTGCAAATCCTTCAGTGTGCCCTTGCGGCGACCGATCGGGCTGCGCACCGCCTCAACAATCACAGCGCGGCTGTCAGGTTGCGTTCTCATAACTGGATCCTTTTCTTCATCGGCGCGACTCCGGTCCGCCGCAGGCGTATATAATCTGTCCGGATACATAAGAGGCTTTGTCGCTGCACAGAAAATGCACCAAGGCCGCTATGTCCTCTGGTTGTCCGACCCTCCGGACAGGAATCTTAGCCGCACGCTCGGCCTTATGAGCTTCGGGATCTTTGCCCAGCCGGGTTGCCACAGCGCGGGTCATTTCGGAATCGACAAATCCGGGCGCAACGGCATTAACATTGATGTTGAACGGGCCAAGCTCAATCGCAAGAGTGCGGGTCAGCCCCTGAAGCCCGGCCTTGGCGGTTGAATAATTGGCCTGCCCACGATTGCCGAGTGCCGATGTCGAAGACAGATTGACGATCTTGCCATATTGTTGCCTGACCATGTGGCTTTGCGCGGCCCGGGTGCACAGATACGCCCCCTTAAGATGCACATTGATCACGTCGTCCCATTCGTCTTCTTCAAGCTTGAACAGGAGATTATCGCGGGTGATACCTGCATTATTGACAAGCACGTCGACGCTGCCGAAGCTGTCTACTGCCGCCTGCATCATCGCCTCGACGCTCTTGCTTTTGGTCACGTCACAAGCCACGGCAATCGCCTTTGTGCCGGTCTGTTCTGATATCGCCGCTGCATGATCCTGTGCCCGGTCGGGGGTCAGATCCGCCAGTACGACGTGATCGCCATATTGGGCAAATTCCCGCGCTGTCGCGGCTCCGATCCCGCCAGAGGCACCGGTTACAACGACAACACGCGGTCTGGTTTCAGGCATCATTGGGTTTTCCTTGCATTTTTGGATTTTGTACGCTGCCGCAGAATGGATTTGCCGGCCCAGCTCACCACGCCGTCTTTCAGAAAGACCAGCACAATAATGATCAGAAATCCGTAGACGACCTGGCCAAGACCTTTGAAGTCGATGAATTCCGCATTTAGATAGCGGCTGAGAATGACCAGTGCCAGCGGTCCAAAGACCGGACCCCAGACCGTTCCCATACCGCCGATTGCGGTAAACAGAATAATCTCGACCGCAAGATGTGAACCGGCAACCGAAGGGTCGATCACGAACAAATACTGTGCATAGAACGTTCCGGCAAAGGCACCAAGTCCGGCAGATATCCCGCTGGCGACAAGCACTGCTTTCAACTGGCTGATACCCAGCATTTTTGCGGCGTCCTCATTGTCGCGCAGGGCGACAAGCTTCAGACCCATCTGGGATTTGCTCAACCAGGTCACAAAGGTCAGAACCAGACAAACGGCGACGAGAATGATCCAGAAATAGACATGTTTATCGAAAAACTTGAAGTTTGCCGGATCATTACCCCTTAATATGAAGACGCCCTCGCTGCCCCCGAGAAACTGCGACGAGCGCAGAATGATCACACCGACAAAGGTCATCGCCAGAGTGATCAGCGCATATGTCAGATGCGGCAGGCGTCTGCTATAGTTGATCCATCCGACGATAACCGCCAGCAGAACCGCAAACGCCATCCCTGCGAACATACCGATCCAGGGGCTTAGTCCGAGGTGATTGAACAGCAGCGTCGAGGTATACCCGCCGACTGCAACATATATCGGATGTGCAAAGGTAAACTGACCGGCAATTCCGCCAATGATATTCCACGTCGTACACAAATACGCATACCACAGCGCAAAGATCAGGATATCGAGCCAATATCTGTCGGCCAGAGTAGAGATTACTGCACCACCGAGCAAAAAACCAAGAATTGGGATGTAATTTTTCATCATGAACGCTCCAATACGCCCGAGGGCCGGAAAAGAAGGAAGAGGATGAAAATCGCATAGGGGGTTATGCCGGCAAACTCAGGTGGGTTTACATACAACCCGCCTAGGGCTTCGGCGACACCGATGATGATTCCGGCTACGAAAGTGCCGATAAAGTTGGTCACCCCACCAAGGATAAGGACGATAAAGGCCACCAGTGACAGGTGCAATCCCAGCGTCGGCTCGACGATGAATACCGGCGAAACCAGCGGCCCGACAACCCCGAGCGTGCCAAGCGCTCCGGCAAAGACGATCATCTGTACCCAGCGAACGTTGATACCGCTGAGAGAGGCCGCTTCGGCATCTTCCGCGACCGCACGCACCTGGCGTCCGAAGGTCGATCGGTGCAGCAGCCAGAAGAACAGCACTGCAGTCAGGACAGATACCACGAAGGCGACAACATACGGCGCTTGCAACACGATATCGCCGATAAATATCCGTTTGCCGGTCAGGACAGATTGAACCGTCCTGTAATTGGCTGAAAAGACCATCAGCAGCACACTCTGGATGACAAAGCCAAGCCCCAGAGTGACCTGCACAACCAAAAGAACGTGAGCGCGTAACACCCGCGCAAAGATCAGATGAAACAGCAGTGCACCAAAGCCAAACATCAAGGGCGCGATGATCAGTATCGAAAGGTAGGGGTCGATGCCCAACCAGTTCACCCCGGCGAATGCCAGATACATTGCCACAACCATCAAATCGCCATGTGCAAAATTCAACAGGCGCGTGACTGAATAAACTATTGTGAGAGCCATTGTGATAAGCCCGTAAATGCCCCCGATCGCCAAACCCTGGGCCAGTCCCTGAATGAGAGTTTCCATAGTTTTTCCCTAATCCTTACATACCCAGATAAGCTTTGCGGACGCGGTCATCCTGACGAAGTGCCGCGGCATCATCGCTCAGGGTGATCTCTCCGTCTTCGATCACATAGCCCCGGTCACAGGTCGCGAGTGCCAGCGAGACGTTCTGCTCTACCACCAGGATCGCAAGGGGCTGCTTGTTCAGTTCGCGCAGAGCGGCAAATACCTGATGGGTCAGCGCTGGAGCGAGGCCAAGTGAAGGCTCATCCAGCATCAGGAGCTTTGGCGCGGCCATCAGCGCGCGGCCGATTGCGACCATCTGCTGTTCGCCGCCCGAGAGCGTTCCCGCAGCCTGCGCCTGCCGTTCTGCCAGAACCGGAAACAGTTCAAAGATATGTTCCATTAGTTCCTTCTGGCGCGGGCGGGCGTGTTTCGCCGTATTGCCGATCAGAAGGTTCTCAAGCACGCTCATACCGTTAAACAGATGCCGCCCCTCGGGAACCTGAACCAGCCCGGCCTCTACGATCTGCTCGGGTGGAAGACCGGTAATGTCTTTACCCGCGAGCGTGACCGAACCGGCGGTGCACCGCAGCAAACCGCTGATTGTTTTCATCAGCGTCGATTTCCCGACGCCGTTGCTGCCAAGCACGGCGACCATTTCGGTATCGCTTACAGACAAGGAAATATTGTGCAGAATTCCAACATCCCCATAGCCCGAATCCAACCCCTTGATTTCAAGCATGATCCAGTGCCTCCGATCCAAGATACGCTTCGATAACTTCAGGATCGCGTGTCACCTCTGCGGGAGTGCCTGATATCGACAACCTGCCGTACAGCAACACGTGCACCTGATCACACAGCGCCATCACCGCTCGCATTCTGTGTTCGATAATCAAAAAGGACGTGCCCGCATCCGCGACGCTCTGGATCAGGCTTGCCACAACTTCTATCTCAGAGTGATTGAGCCCGGCAAATACCTCGTCTAGAAGAACAAAACTTGCCCCGGTCGCCAGCACCTTCGCCAGTTCCAGCGAATGCAGGTCAGTTGTTGTCAACTCGCTCGGATAGAGGTCAAGCTTGTCACTCAACCCGACCTGACGCGCGACTTCGACGGGGTCAGCATGGCCAGTTTTTGCGTTCACGCTTGCCGCAAGCTCAACGGTCTGCCCAACGGTCAAGGTAGAGAAGGGCTTTGGTATCTGGAAGGTCCGCCCGAGACTGTGCGCCGACATCTGGTGCGGTTGCAGACCGGTGATTTCAAAATCGTCTATGTAAATATGCCCTGCGGTCGGTTTGATAAACCCGCTGATGATATTGAACATAGTAGTTTTGCCGGACCCGTTGGGACCGATCAGCCCGGTGACCCGGTTACGCTCTGCGCTAAAACTGACGTCATTAAGTGCCGTCAGCCCACCAAACCTCTGCGTCACATTCTTAACGCGAAGACCTGCAGGGGTCGTTGATGCCATCCTTTTACCCTCCCGGGGAATATGAACACAGGATCAGATTTGGAAACGCGGCGAAAGTCGCAGCCGCGTTCCCGGTTTTTTTCATTGGCCGCAACTTATATTCTCGGTTCCGCCGAGGCGATATCAGCTGGGAAAACGATCGCCATCTCGGAATCCTGCCACTGAACGAACGGCACAACCTGGTTTTGTGGCTGGCCGGTCGACTTCCACGAAAGGGCCGGGTCGTAGAATGGAACAATCAGTTCGTCAGACCCTCTTTCGATCTCTATCGCGAGCAAGGTATCGTTGATGTCCTTGCCCTCGCGGCTCGCCGCCATCTCAATCGCGGCCTTGTAAGCAAAGACGGCCTGTGCTCCCAGAACGAACCAGTTGACGTCATAGCCCTCTTCGCCAAATGTCGCACCTTCCGCGCGGGCACGATCGAGGAAGTTGCTGAGTGGAGCGTAATTGATCTTGTCCGTCACCGCGACCGGACCAAAGACAGGTGCCCCAAGCGTACGCTCGGCGATTTCCCCGCCCAAAGCGCCAGGCAGACGACTATCCGAGAACCCGGAAGCGCACCCGACAAACGGCACACGATAATCCAGCGCATCCATTGCCCGCAAAAGCAGCACAACTTCCTGATAATACAACGCTGCCATCAGAACCTCTGCGCCGCTATCACGAAGCCGCAGAACCTGTGGCGTGAAATCTGTGATTGGCGGTGTCACCGGAAGGTCGGCAGAAAACTCATAGTCAGTGTCGGCCAGTTGCTCTTTGATGATATCGCTCACACCCCGGCCATATTCGCTACCGTCATAGATCAGGCCGATCTTCTTGGCCTTCAACCCTTTCTCTTCATTGAGGAACTTGAGCATCTTGACACCGCCGGTGGCAAAAGATGCCCCGGTCAGATTCAATGTCCGAGAATAGGTCGAGCCAATCGTGAACGCTTTGGGCGAGGTCCACGACGGGGACACAAACGGAATCTGATACTGATCCGCAAGGGTTCCGATGGACACGGCTTCGGTGCTCGAAAAAACTCCGATCAAGCCAGAGATATTTTCACGACTGATCAGCCGCTCAATCTCTGAGCTGGCCAGTTTGGGGTCCGCCTGCCCATCGCCACGGTGAACCTCAAGCGGTGCGCCGCCAAGGCTGGCGATCCCGCCATTCTCGTTGATGATCTTGGCTGCGAGATCGGCGCCCGGTCCGGCCGCTTCACCATATGATGCAAGCCGCCCGCTGAACGGGAATACGAAACCCAGCTTAACCGGATCGGCACTTTGGGCTAAAACGGGCCCAAGACCGAGGGACGATAATGCAGTTCCGGCCGCGGTTCCGGCAAGCAGACGCCTCCGCGTCAGACCCTTTGTCTGAAGTTTCCAGCCACTGTTTTGAGAATCAGTCATTTTAGTTCTCCCATTTTGCTTAGCTACCCCAGGCCACATTTGTGGTCCCGAGTTCCCTGGCAAGTGTAGCCAAGTGGTGGTCGCAGTCGCCAAATCGCAACCCCATTGCCTCAAGTGACCGAAAGTGATGGCCAACTTCGAGTTCCTCTGTCGTGCCGACCCCGCCATGCAGTTGGATCGCCATCTGCCCGACACGGCGCCCTGCGCGCGCGCATTCGGCCTTTGCTGATGCAATCCGGTGCCCTTGGGCGGGATTGCCTGTCTCTTCCAACGCATTTGCTGCCATCAGGGCTGCCGATCGCGCCCGCGCTGTCCAGATAACCATATCCGCCAGCTTGTGACGCAGTGCCTGAAATTCTGACAATGGCTGATCAAACTGTTCGCGGGTCTTTAGATAATCCGCCGTCATGGTGATCAGTTCATGCATGGAACCAACGGCCATCCCCAGCATGGCAGAAATTGCATGTTGGCGCGCATATTCAAGCGCAGTCGCCCCGCGACCAGCTTGGCCAAGCCGGGCCGAAACCGGTAAATTCACATCTTCAAACACAACGTCAAAGGCGATTGTGCCGTCGATCAACTGGGCCTCTGGACCGGCAATGGTCATGCAATCCGCGGGGACTATAAACAGGCTTATTCCCTCAGGATCGCGGGGCCCGCCGCTTTCGCGGGCTGAAACGATAAAGGCATCGGCGGACTGGGCGTGGGCAATCTGGCTCTTGACGCCCGACAAACGCACCTTGTCGCCCACCACAACAGCCGTGGTTTCCACGTGATGCGCGTGATACCGGGCACCGGCCTCGGAATGCGCTGGCAATACGATGCGCTCTCCTGCGATGATCGGTGCCGCCAGCTCCCTGCATAACCCGCGTCCGGCGGCGTTTTCGATTAGCGCCGCCGCTTCGATCGCGACCTCAAGAAACGGCTCCAGCACCAATGAGCGCCCAAACTCTTCGCTCAGCGCCTGAACCGATATTGCGCCAAGCCCGAGGCCGCCGTTTTCCTCTGAAAAGGTAAAGGCGAGCCAGCCAAATCCTGCAAAGCTGTTCCAGACCGCGCTATCATGGCCGCCACCGGCCTGATAGCCGCGCCGCTGATCAAATCCGTAGTGGTCCCCCAGATAGCGGCGGGCCTGATCCGATAGCATTGTCTGTTCGCTTGTATATGAAAGCTGCATGTCCGGTTCAGCCCCTCAATACAATCTTTGATATGATATTTCGCTGGATTTCGTTCGACCCGCCGTAAATCGACGATTTGCGCCAGTCGAGATAAAAGGCCGACACATAGGCGGTGTCCTTATCCGATACCGCCTCTCCGGACCTTGCAAGCTCAAGAGCCGCCGGGCCTGCGACCTCGAACAAAAGCTCGGTTATGCGTTGCTGAGTTTCAGTTGCGACAACTTTCAGAACCGAGGCTTCGGTACCGTCGCCGCTGCTTTCGGCAACCGCGGCAAGCGTGCGCAGGTTGGTCCATTCCAGCACATCTATGTCTGTGGAAAGGGCGGCCAGTTTTCGGGCGATGGCCGGGTCATCCAACAGCCTCCGGCCTTCGATATCTGACTGATCAGCAAGGCGCATCAGCAATTGAAACTGCTTTTTGCAGAACCCGACACGCGCGATTCCGGTGCGTTCGTGCCCCAGCAGGGCTTTGGCAACCGCCCAGCCTTCATTCTCTTCGCCAATACGCTCGGATACCGGGACGCGCACATTGTCGAGAAACACTTCGTTTACCACATGCTGACCATTCAAGCCGACAATAGGGCGCACAGTAACGCCTGGTGCCTTCATGTCGAGCAGCAGGAATGTGATCCCCTGTTGCTTGCGCCCGCTGTTGTCTGTGCGCACCAGCGCGAACATCCGGTCAGCGTAATGCGCATAAGAGGTCCATGTCTTGGAGCCGTTGACTACGTATTCATCGTCCTCGCGCACCGCCCGCGTCTTGAGCGAGGCAAGGTCAGATCCGGCACCCGGCTCTGAATAGCCCTGACACCACCATTCATCAGCAGCGAGGATCTTGGGAAGATAGCGCGCGCGCTGATCATCGGTTCCACGATGGATCAGGATAGGCCCAAGCATGCCGACACCAAACTGCGGCAGACGCGGCGCTGAATGCTCTGCACAGACCTCTTCAAAAGCAAACCGCTGCTCAAGTGACCATCCGGTACCGCCGAATTCAACCGGCCATGACGGGGCAACCCAGCCCTTGTTGTGTAGAATTTTCTGCCAACGGATGAAATCATCCTTGTTCAGCGGTGCGTTGATATCGACCTTGCGGGCGATATCCCCGGGCAGGTTCGCGCTGACAAAATCCGCCACCTCCTGACGAAAGGCAGGGTCAACGCCGGTGAAAGCGTTTCCTGACGCAGAAGTTATGCCGGAGTGATCAGCGGCCATTGAATACCGGTTTGCGCTTTTCAGCAAAAGCACGCACCGCCTCCTTGTGATCTTCGGTGGTGGCAATGATGCCCATGTGCGAGGAAATCAGATCGAGCGCGCTGCGCAAATCCTGACGTTCGGACTGATAGACGGCCCGTTTGGTCATGCGGATGGCAAGGGATGGCCCATTGGCGAGGCGTTCGGCAAATTCATAGGTTGCCGACATCAGATCCTTGTCCGGATAGACCCGGTTGATGATGCCAAGGCGCAGCGCCTCGTCGGCATCAATCAGATCGCCGGTCCAGAGCAATTCCAGCGCCTTGGGAATGCCGACAAGGCGCGGCAGGTAATAGGCACCACCATCGCCGGGCACCAGACCAACTTTGATATAGGTCTCTCCGAAGCGCGCACTTTGGGCGGCAAAGCGGATGTCCCCCATCAGTGCCATATCCATGCCCGCCCCGGTGGCAGCACCGTTCACCGCAACCAGATAGGGCTTGTCAATGCCTTCGAGAAGTAATGGGATATGGTGAATATGGTCAAAAAGCTTGGACTTTCGGCCAACTGCGGTTGCATCCTTGGGGTCGCGCATCCGTCCGACATCGCCGCCCGAACAAAACGCCCTGTCGCCGGTCCCGGTTAGAACAATGGCCTTAATACGGTCATCGTCGCGACACGTCGTCAACGCTTCTACCCATTCGTCGATCATCTCTACCGTAAAGGCGTTGCGCTTTTCAGGGCGATTCAGCCGGATCGTTGCGATTGGGCCATCGGTTTGAAATACCAGTGCGTCGCTCATGTTCACTCTCCCCTAAATTTCTGTCACAAGGGGCCACAGGCCGCGGCGGCCCGCTGCCAGTGCTTGCGCACCCAGTTGCCCGGTCCAGGCGTTGGCGCTGCCATAGTCGTCGCGCCAGGCATAAAGTCGCCGAGTCAGTTCGTGCAGCTCATACTCCTGGGTAAAGCCGATGGCACCATGGACTTGATGGGTGATCCGGGAGATCTCTCCGCTCATCAGTCGAATCCGGGCACAGGCCGCGTCGCCAAGCCCACCCCACTGCCCGTGCCGCGCCATATCGGCGACCGCCGCATCGACAATCGCTGCCGAGGCCGCCGTTTCAGCTGTGAGCAATGCTAGGTTTTGCTGAACCGCCTGAAACTTGCCGATCGGTCGTCCGAACTGTTCTCGCTCTCCGGCATATTTGACTGTCAGGCTGACGGTTTCCTCCGCCGCACCGACCATCATGACGCTACGCAATAGCGCCAGAATTCGCGGGACATCGGCCAGGCTGATGCTGTCCTCCGGTGGCAAGGCGGCCCAATTGGCGGTTTTCACCGCGTCCATCCGCACGGATGACACCGGTTCGCTGGCTATGGAGGTACGATCCTCGCGCATCGTGTCGGTGATCCCGACAATGGCCGCCACCGGGCCAACATCGCTTTCGGCCATCACAACCGCCTGTCCGATCATCGACAGCCATGGCACCCGCCGGTCGCTGCCGCTTATCATCAGGGTTTCGCCCTGGCGCGTGGCTACAAACCGGGAGGTCAGACCAGTCGGCAGAACCGCCGCAGCCCCGTTTTCCAGATCGAGACCACAGGACGCGGCAAACCATCTGGCCGCCAGAGTTTCAGCGATCGGCACAGGAACCGCGTGGCCACCCGCAGAGCGCAGCACCGTCGCCGCATTGGCCAGCCCGTCGAACGGCGCATCCGGGTCTTCGCCGATCAATGCGTCGAGCAGCCCGCTGGCTTCGAGTTCCTGCCACAGATCCTGCGGCCAGGTGCCACTTTCGACCTTGCGTCGAAGGGGGGCGTCCAGATGATCCGTAAAAATTCGGTCACTGGTCGCCTGAATGATGTCCATGAGGTCGCTCATCTCAGTCCAAGCCCCCTTGCAATGATGCCGCGCAGGATTTCAGTGGTCCCACCGCGTATTGTGAAGGCCGGCGACCACAAAATGGCATGTTCAAGCAGTTCGCGGGCGATGCTGTCCTGATCCTCAAAATCGGGGCAATCACAGAGCAGCTTGTGTGCCACGCGCGGGATGCGTTGCTCAAAGCGGGTACCAAGCTCTTTGACCACAGCCGCCTGAACAGTTGGCGGTTGCCCGGCCTCAAGCGTCCCGGCCACCGACAGCGACATCCGCCGCAGCGTCAGGAGTTCGACAAACAGCTCTCCGATCTCGCGACGGGTTTCATCAGAGACATCGGTCCCGAGAGTTTCGACCAGCCGGGCCAGCACATGAAAGGTAGACAACCATCGTTCCGGCCCGCTGCGCTCATAGGCAAGCTCTGCGCTGACCTGCCGCCAGCCCATGCCGGCTTCCCCCACAAGACAGTCGTCGGGGATTTCTACACCATCGAAATGCACCTCGTTGAAATCGTGTTCCCCGGCCAGATTGACAACCGGACGCACCTTTATTCCCGGAGTGTCCAGATCCACAATGAACTGGCTCAGCCCGGCGCGCCGGTCGTCAGCGGTTGCCTTAGATGTCCGAAACAGCGCAAGCATGTAATGCGCCCGATGGGCGTTCGAGGTCCAAAGCTTGGTGCCGGTGATCCGGTAACCGCCGTCGATCTTTTCGGCGCGGGTCTGCAGCGATACAAGATCCGAACCGGAGTTGGGTTCGCTCAGCCCAATGCAGAAGAAACATTCGCCTGCCGCAACACCCGGAAGATATTTCTGCCGTTGATCTTCGGTGCCAAAGGTCAGCAATACCGGGCCGGATTGCCGGTCGGATACCCAATGCGCCCGTACCGGTGCCCCCGCGGCAAGAAGCTCTTCGGTAATTACATAGCGTTCAAGTGCGGTGCCTTCGCTGCCACCATAGGCCTTGGGCCAACGCCATCCAAGCCAGCCCCGGGCACCGAGTCTGCGGCTGAAATCGGCGGAATACTCCATTCCGACCTTCCTGAGAGTTTCCGGTATCACCCCCTCGCGGCGCTGTTCGTCCAGAAAATCCCGCACTTCCCCGCGCAAGGCTTCGCAACGATCACTAAGAGTGATGGGGGTGAATTGTAGGTCAAGGTTCACTGCAAATTCCCCACCCGGCGGAACGACCAATCAGACAATTGAAACAAAGCGCGGTTTTTCATGCCATTTCCTCCAAATGTGCTTCGAGAAAATCCGTGTGGATGCCCGGCGGCCCCCAGACCAGCCGGTCAAGCTGCACCCGTTTCACATAAAGATGGGCGTCGATATCTGCGGTGAAACCAATGCCGCCGTGGATCTGAATGTTTTCACCTGCCAGTTGCAGGGCAACCTGATCAGCGACGGCTTTTGCGGTGGCTGCCGCAAGCGGTGCTTCTTCGGGGGCATTGTCAATTGCCCAGAGCGCCGCCCAGACCAGAGATCGCAGCCCTTCAAGAGCCACAAGCTGATCCGCCAGCATGTGCTTGATCGCCTGAAAGGCGCCGATCGGGCGGCCAAACTGAACCCGTTCCATTGCATAGGTTTTGGCCATCTCAAGCACCTGCACCGCGCCGCCCAACATTTCAACAGCCGACCCCGCCGCAAGAATCGCACCAAGACGAGCGTAGCCGTCACCATCAAGCGATCCGGCGAGAGGTACGCCAGCCGCCCCGGTCAGGGTGATCGCGCCAAACCCCCGGCGGGTGCGGTCCATGGTGTCGAACGTCTCAACGGTGCAACTGTCCTTGATGTCTTCAATAACATTGACGCTATAAGAGTCCGCATCCCCTGTCGCTGTGTCTGCGACCACCACCAGCAGCAGATCCGCACTCTCTGCGTTGGCAACCGGTGCCCACTGCCCCCGAAGCGCGCCATTTTCATCACGGTGCGCCGGGTCAGGGCAACCAACGATGGCAGCGCTGATCTGCCCCGCTGCGATTTTCGACAAATATCTGGACTTCTGCTCGTCGCTGCCAAGTCGGCCAATGAGGTCCGCCACTGCTGTGGTAGAAAGAAATGGAACCGGCGCAAGTGCGCCGCCGAGCGCCTCCAGCGCGATGCCGGCTTCGAGCATCCCCAACCCTGAACCGCCATGGGACTCGGCGACCAATGCACCGTTGAACCCGGCCTTGGCAAGGTCTTGCCACAGCGCATCTACAAAATCGGACTGCCCATCGCCAAAGGCACGGACTTCCGTCATCTGACAGGACCGCGCCACCAGCGATTCGGCGGTGTCACGGATCATTTGCTGATCTTCAGTGAATGAAAACTGCATTCTCTGTCCTTACCTTGGCAGACCGAGCAGGCGCTCGGAAATGATGTTGCGCTGAATCTGGGAGGTTCCGCCGGCAATGGTCATCCCAAAGGAGGTCAGGTAGTCGCGCTCCCACTCAGAGAACTGGCTGCGCGCATGCGGGTCGGTGAGGTCGGACTTGCCCATCAGGTCAAGCGCCAGTGCGTGCATGGTTTTGTTGAGTTCGGTGGTGTGCAGCTTTTGCATAGAGGTTTCTGCGCCTGGCTTGCCGCCGGACATCGCCGCAAACCGGTGGTTATTGAGCACGGCAATGCGCGCCTGAATGCCTACGCTAGTCAGTTTTTCACGAACACCCGGAAGATCGATCAAACGTTGCTTGCCATCGCGGGTCGAGGTGACGCGCGCCACATCAATCAGACGTTGGAAAAGTCGTCTGCAAGCGAACCCGAGCACCGAAATTCCGCGGCGCTCAAACCCAAGCATCGTCATTGCGACGATCCAGCCACCATCCACTTCTCCAACGACTGCATCTTCTGCGACTTCGACATCATCCAGAAAAATCTCATTGAAATCCTGCTGACCGTTGATCTGACGCAACGGACGAATATCGATCCCTCTGGTCGAGAGCGGCACTATGAATGCAGTCAGCCCCTTGTGCGGAGGTGCCTCAGTGTTGGTGCGCGCGAGCAACAGGCAGTAGTCCGCCAAGTGGCCATATGTGTTCCAGACCTTCTGTCCATTGATCACATATTTCCCATTCTTCAGGATCGCCCGTGTCGTCAGCGCAGACAGATCAGAGCCATTGTCCGGCTCGGAGAATCCTTGTGACCAAAGATTCAGCCCTTCGGCGATGTGCGGCAGGAACCGGGTGCGTTGATCCTCACTGGCAAGTTCCATGATCATTGGAGCGATGATCCGCACTCCGATCCGAAACACATCAGGTGGCGCATCTGCATTGGCCAGTTCCTCAAAAACAATCAGACTTTCAGCAAGCGGAGCATCCCGACCCCCAAATGCTGCGGGCCATGAGCGAACAGCAAGGCCAGCATCAAAAAGCCGCCCCTGCCAGTCTTTAAGGAAATCGATGCGCTCACGTCCCTCGGTCGCGCCAAAGTCGCGCCGCCACTGGTCAGTGAGATTGTCAGCTAGCCAGTCCCGGACATAAGTCCGGAACTCTGCTTCTTGGGTTGAATCTGTCAAGCGCATCGTTTTGCCTCTTTTATTTACGAAAGCGCATGAAGTCTGGTGCGCGCTTTTCCAGGAAGGCATCCGCGCCTTCCTTGGATTCCTCGGTTTCGAAGTAATCCGGTGCCATCATTTTCTGGAAATGGTTCGGTGAAGGATCGCGCATATAGTCGATGTCGGAATCGAACGACGCCTTGACGATCTTCAGGCAGGTCGGGCTGAGGCCATTCATTTCAGCGCACCATTTGTCAATCTCGGCGTCGAGATCGGCCAGCGGAACGACCACGTTACAAAGGCCCATTTCCAACGCCTGTTCAGCGTTATAGCGGCGGCAAAGCATCCACATTTCACGAGCCTTCTTGACCCCGACAACACGCTGCGAATATGTCACCAGCCAGCCTTCGGCCGGGCTGCCGACGCGTGGTCCGTTCTGACCAAAGATCGCATTATCTGCAGCGATGGTTACATCACAGAAATAGGCAAGGTGGTTGCCCATGCCGATGGCGTAGCCTTTGACGGCGGCGATGACCGGCTTGCCGCAATGGCGGATCGCTTCATGTACTGCCCGGGGGTTGACGCCGATATGACGGTCCTTCAGACCGCCCGCCTTTTCCCATCTCACGTCGCCACCGGCCGAAAAGGCCCTGTCGCCGGCGCTGGTCAGGACGATCACGCCGACGCTTTTGTCATTGCCGGCCCGCTCAATTGACCTTGTCAATTCGACCATTGTCACCCCTGTCAAGGCGTTCAGTGATTTTGGCCTGTTGATGGTTATGCGTGCGACGCCATTTTTAACTTCATAGAGGATATCTTCGTATTCTTGTTCGCTCATGGATTGGCTCCTAATCATTGTTTTGTCTGAAAGTTGAAAAATTTGGTTCAGGTTTGTTCTCCCGCGGCCGCGACGCTTTCCAGGGCGACCGACAGGTTGCGTTTGTCGACCTTGCCGCCGGCGTTGCGCGGAAAATCATCGAGGACGAGAAGATATTCCGGCTGGCACCATTTTGGCAGTCCCGCATCCAGAACAAACCGGGCGATCCTCTGTTTGTCAGGCGTCGGCATACCTGCGGTCACGATGATCGCCGCGCCGACCTGCTCGCCCAGAACCGCGTCGCTGACTCCGACAATCACCGCATCGACAACCGCATCGTGCCGGATAAGAGTTTCCTCGATCTGGCGCGGGTTGATATTGCGACCGCCGCGGATGATCATGTCTTTCTTGCGCCCGACGATGCTGAGATATCCTTCGGCGTCAATCACACCCAAATCGCCACTGCGAAACCAGCCGTCTTCGTCCCAGATATCGCCCAGAATTTCCGCTTTTGTCAGGTATCCATAGCTGGAATTCGCGCCGCGCCAGACAACCTCTCCCGGTTCATCGACGTCAGCCTCACTGCCGTTGTCACGCAGTATTTTCAGCTCTTCGCCCGCAAGAACCCGGCCTGCGGTCCGGCGTTTATCCGGCGGATCCGTTATCGCAGTCATTGTCGGAACACCGGAATCTGTTGCCCCATATATTGTTTGCACCGGGCAACCAAACATCTTCTCCGCCTCCTCTGACACAGAGGCCGCTAGCTTGGCACCCGCATTGCTGATGAAGCGCAAACAGCTCACGTCATATTGGTTCGCACCCGGCACGCGTAACATCTTTACCAGTTGCGTGGGGATAACTACCGCAAAGGTGCACCGGTATTTTTCAATTAGTTCAAGAGATTGCTCGGGGTGGGCTCCATCCCACCGCTCCAGCAGGACTGAGGTTGCACCATAAAGCAACGGTGCAATGATCGGATAATTGTAACCGGTGGCACCGGTCCCCGCTGGCGCAATCGCAGCCCCGATGTCATCGGCGTTCATCCCGGTGGCATAATCGCCATACTGCCCCATCAGCTTGAAGGACATGTTGTTGTCGCTGAAGACGCTGCATTTGACGGTCGAGGTTGTTCCTGAGGAAACCATGATCTGCAAGGGCGATTGCGCTAGCAGACGATGCCCGAGCAACCAGTCTTCGCCCTTTTCATCGCGCCAAGCGCCATCCTCGCACAATGCATCAAAAGACAACTCATTGCCCTCAGGCTCTGCGCGCAGGATGATGAGCTGGCGCAGGTCAGGCAGATCCGCAACGACGTTTGTCATCTGCGCGCGATAATCAAAACCGTGATACTGCGCCGGAAAAATCAGCGCGACCGCCTTTGACGGGCCCAGAATGTGCTGCATCTCCTCGGCGCGGAACCCGTCGTGGACCGGAAGAAACAACGCACCGATACGATCAAGAGCAAAATGCGCAATTACAAGTTCGGCCCAGTTCGGAGCCTGAACCGCCACGACTTCGCCAGACTGGACACCGAGGCGAAGCAATGCTGCGGCAAGATTTTCAGATTTGGTTTTCAACGCGGCGAACGTGATGATACCGCGATTGTCGATAATCGCCGGTTTGTCCGGAGTGCGCGCTGTATGATCGTCCACAAAGTCGACCAACAAACGGTCCTTCCAGTAACCGCGCCTGCGATATTCCGCTGCCTGAGCTTCTGTTTGAACACTCTTCATCGACATCCGGCTCACTCCCTACAAGAACCCATCGAACTAACTGCACACATCACGCGTGCATAAAACGACCGCCGCTGACGCAATGTATCTCACCGGTTATGAAACTGGCCTCATCGCTGCACAGGAACACTGCCAAGCCGGTGATGTCTTCGGGCTGCCCCATGCGTCCCAGAATTGTTTCGTCTGCCTTTTCCTTGAACCACTCCTTGTCGTATATCCGGTCCAAAAACGGGTTGTAGATCAGGCCCGGCGCAATCCCGTTTACGCGAACGCCATACTGGCCAACTTCAGCCGCTGTCGCGCGTGTCAGCCCCATGACCCCGGCCTTCGCAGCGGAATAAGCCGCTTGCCCGCCGCCGCCGGTATCGGAATGCCATCCGGCAATTGATGAGACGTTGATCAGCGAGCCTTGCTTGCGTTTAATCATTTGCGGCAACACGGCTCTCGCGAAGCGAAAACACCCTCCAAGGCAGATATCCTGCACCAGAGACCAGTCCTCGTCGCTCAGCTCCCAGACTGGCGCCAGCTTGTTTATACCGGCATTGTTGTAAAGGATGTCTATCTTGCCATGCTTGTCGAGCGTTGCCTGAACACAGGCCTCTATCTCGCCAACATTACGCACATCCACCCGCAGCCCGAGCACCTCTCGGCCCAATTCATCCGAGAGCTTCTCGGCGGTTTCGATCACTCGCTTTTCATGCGCATCCGTCACGACGATCTCAGCACCTTCCTGCCCAAATCGCCTGGCAATCTCCTGCCCCATACCAGCCCCAGCTGCGGCGCTTACAATTGCTACTTTGTCTTTCAGTCGTTGGCTCATCTGAAATTAGTCTCCCTAAAGTGCCGATCACACCGTAGTCGGGTATGCGCGAAATCGGCGTATGTTGCCGCAAATCCCCATGGCCCGGATTGCGGGACTAGCCTCAGCGAACCGGAGCTAACTTGGCATCGGTGCTGTGGCGATAGTCCTGTCAGGCACCGTCAATTCTGCGGCTTAGTGCGGATCATGACATTGATTGTGCCGGTTTGGACAATCTCATCTTTTTGATTGATCATGTCATAGCGCCGCCCGACGATTCCGCGATCACCCTTTGATGTCAGGCGCAGGCTTTCAATCGTCATTTTGAGGTGGATCGTGTCGTTTATATACACCGGCCCCTTGAAATCCCACTGAAGACCAAGCAACGCCAGTGCAGAGCCATCGAAAATACCCATGCGTTGGGTCAGCCCTGTGGCGATAGCCAGAACCAATACACCATGAGCAATGCGTTTGCCAAAGTGTGAATTCTTGGCAAATTCATCGTCAGTATGCAGTTGGTTGAAATCCCCGGAAATGCCCGCAAACGTCATGACATCATGGTCAGTAACAGTGCGTCCTACGCTTTCAAACACCTGATCAACTTCCAGATCCTCATAAAATAATGGCATCTCCTAGTTTCCTTATTTGGGGGACTTTCAGGTTGTTTTTGACCTTATGTCCAAATTCTTTCTAACGCTTGATAGAATTACTGATTCCCTATTTTGTGTCAAGCCCCGACGCCAGGGAATCAGCGAGACAACATGGTGATTGACAGTGCAGTCGTGGATCTCCGCAGCCTAAATCTGTGTTTTCAGAGAGAATTCAGGAAGCCATTCTTACGTTTTTTATTTTCCAGCTATTGAGATAAACCACCGGCTTCCAGCCGGTCCGATTCAACGAATCTTTCAATGATCTTCTCCCCCTGATTTTAAAACCGCCGAAGGCGTAGGGGTTTCAAAATCAGGGGGAGAAGATCATGCGCTATTCGTCGTCCGCACACACGGGATTTTACCACAGGTTCCATATCGAGAGGGTGACGAAATATTGCTACAAGGTTCTGCAAGACCCGATGAGAGAGCGTATCCGGGAGATCATCCGTCTGAGGTGCCCCTAGATTTGTAGACGCTTTGCTTGGTGATTTTGAAACCAAGGAGAGACGGATATGAGCAATAGAATACGGTTTTCTGACGAGTTCAAGCAGGACGCTGTGGCGCAGGTCGTTGAGCGTGGATATGCAGTCAGCGAAGTTGCCGAGCGGTTGGGTATCAGCACCAAATCCCTGTACACATGGAAGGCTCAGTTTGCGAAGTCACAACGCGCCCGATCTGAGGTTGCGGACAGGCTGCTGAGATCAAGCGGCTGAAGCGAGAGCTGGCCCGGGTGACCGAGGAACGCATAATCTTTATAAAAGCGACCGTGCGCCGATCGACGGTTGAATGACACATTCGCCGAGAGCGAACTTCGCGCGCGAGTCTACCCTTTCGGGATTATGCAATAACCCTATTTGGTGAGTTTGCTCCATAATGCCGGAAAATGAACGAGGCAGGAGTCTAGGAAACTAGGGGCACCTCACTGCAGCCCCTAATTTATTGAAGAAAGAAATGAAACGGTATGGCCAACCGGAGCTCATTGTCACCGACAAATTGCGTTCTTACGGTGCCGCAATGATGGTTATAGGGAATGTGGCCAGGCAAGAGGCTGGCAGTTGGAAGAACAATCGAGCAGAGAATTCACATCTATCTTTTCGAAGGCGAGAAAGGCCATGCACCGTTTTGGTCGAATGCGAAGTTTGCAGAAATTTGTTTCCGTCCACGCGTCCATTTTCAATCATTTCAACCAGGAGAGCAGCCTTTTCCAAAGAAATCATTTCAAGATAAACCGAACCGCAGATCTCATCTGAGTGGCGCTGTCTTTGCGCGGCATAAAGGACAGTGATGTTAGCCTGGTGGAGACTGGTTTGCATTGGTCTGCCAGCTCCGCCATTTACCTTAAGGTCAACGACTTACAAGTTAATAGAGTCCGGTGCGCCACATAGGGGGAACACACGGCCGTGAAATTTGACGCATACCTAAGTCCCCAACGCCACGGCATTTATTACTTCAGATGGCCGTTGCCGCTAACAGATCGTCAACCAAAACGAGCCACGTTAAGGTTTTCTTTATGAACGCGCTGCCCAGAACAGGCTATATGCCTCGCAAGGATGCTTACAGTATCAGGTGAAAAGTTGTGGGAAAACTGCACATTGGCAGGGTTGAGGCAAGATGAGATGCGAGAAATTGTCCGCAAATTTTCCAATCGGTGTTGGATAAGCAAATAAATAAAGTGAATGAGCGCGGCCTGTCGCCTATGCAAATCACGGCCACTAAAAATGGAATCGACTTCCATGGTGAAGCGGTAGATGGCGACACGGAAATTGCCGATCAGATGCTTAATCTCAGAGGGTTTCGAAAGGCTGCTAAGCTGACAGAGGACCAGTGGACCTACTACGAAGCATTCTTGTGGCGGGAGCTAAAAAGGGCTGACCGAGATCACTTTAAAGCTGTTCTTGTGCACTATAAGACCTTGGATAGTCTAAGAGTTTGGCAATGAACTGCAGGACGGCTTCCAAGCCAAACGCGTGATCAAAGACTGGATCAACTTCTACAACACCGAGCGGCCACACGCAGCTCTCGACAAACGATCCCCAGACGACGCATTCTTCGAAACAGGGAGAACCAAAAGGCGGCATGAAACCAACCAGATTACATGTAGCTGAGCCGCAAAACGGTACAGAAAAGCAAGACCACTTCAGTAGCCAGAGGAATTCTTGCGTTTGGTCATATCTGGCACCTAGTTCTGCAAATAGTGACCGTCAACTTGACGATACCCTGGGTAGAGTTCAGCGATCGCAGACCCGAAAAAGAGGAAGATAAAACTTGACAGAGGCAAATGAATGACCGATCAGTCAGTTGAAGCCGAGGGTGGAGTGAGGCTTCGAATTCGATCTCGAGGAGGAGAGAGCGGTTGACGATTCTGCAGCGGAATATCTTTGCCGAACATCATGATATGTTTCGTGACACTGCGCGCCGGTTCTTTGAAGCTGAAGTTGCGCCGCACCATGCCGAATGGGAAGAGGCCGGAATCGCGCCGCGCTCGGTCTGGAAGAAAGCCGGCGAGACCGGGCTTTTGTGTGTCACGCTACCCGAAGACGTCGGCGCAGCGGGTGCGGATCGCCTCGCCTCGGCGATCCTCATCGAGGAGCAGGCTCGGCTTGGCCTCTCGGGTCCCGGCTTTTCAACACATTCAGATATCGTTGCGCCCTATATCCTGAACTACGGGACCGATGCGCAGAAGGCGCAGTGGCTGCCCGGCATGGTCTCCGGCGACCTGATCGGTGCGATCGTCCTGACCGAGCCGGGCGCCGGGTCGGACCTCAGATCAATTCGCACCCACTTCAGGCGTGAGGGCGACGAAATCGTACTGAACGGGCAGAAGACATTCATCACCAACGGGCAGTGCGGGGATCTTTTGGTCGTCGCGGCCAAGTCCGGCGACCCGTCGGCGACCAAGGACCTCACGCTTGTGGTGGTCGAGGCGAATCGGCCGGGTGTGAGCCGCGGGCAGAACTTCAAAAAGATCGGCATGAAGGCGCAGGACACCTGCGAACTCTTCTTTGATGATGTGCGTCTGCCCGCCGCCAACATCCTTGGAGAAGAGGGGCGTGGCTTTCCGCTGCTGTCCAAAGAACTAGCCTGGGAGCGTCTGCAGATCGCCATCGGAGCCGTTGCGACATCCGCTGCCGCACTGGAGTGGACGAAGGACTACGTGCAAGAGCGCAAGGCCTTTGGAACGCCGATCGCAGACTTCCAGAACACCCGCTTCCGCCTCGCCGAGGTAAAAACCGAAGTCGAGATCGCGCAGGTCTTCATCGACCGCTGTCTTGTCGAGGTGAACGAAGAACGGCTCGACGTTACTGTGGCCGCGATGGCGAAATACTGGTGCACGGAGTTGATGGGGCGCGTGCTGGATCAATGCCTGCAGCTACACGGCGGCTACGGGTACATCTGGGACTACCCAATCGCGCGGGCTTGGGCCGATGCGCGCGTGCACCGGATCTACGGTGGTTCCAATGAAATCATGCGCGAGCTTGTCGCGCGTCGGCTGTGAAGTCCGGCGGAGTCTATGAAGGCCAGGGATGAGTGATAATTCACAAATTGGGGGAGGGTTTGACATGATCTCGGACAAAGGGACCTCGTCACAGACTTGGGGAGATCAGGGATGATCATCAACGCACTTAACGGGTTGGTCTATGGCAGCCTCCTGTTCGTTCTCGCCTCGGGTCTCGTCCTTGTTTACGGGCTGCGCCAAGTGGTGAATTTCGCCCACGGCGCGCTCTACATGCTCGGCGCTTATGTCGGCTACAGCGTCACAATGCATGCCGGTTTCCTTCCCGGCGTTATCGCAGCGGGTGCAGCACTTGCGGTCGTGGGCGTTCTGCTTGACGTCGTTGTGTTCCGCAAGCTGGCTGATCGTGATCCGCTGGTGACGGTGCTTGTCACTTTTGGTGTGATGCTCATCATCGAAGATGTCGTACGCACTGTCTGGGGCACACAGAACTATGCGATAGACCCGCCTGCGGCGTTGTCTGGCGTGGTCGAGATCGCTGGCGCGCCGTTTCCCGTCTACCGGCTCTTTATTGTTGCGGCGAGTGCCGTGATGGTCGGTGGGTTGGTGGTCTGGCTGCGCTACACGCGCTCTGGTCTCTGGGTCCGCGCCGCCAGCCATTCGCCGACCGTCGCGGCCATGTGCGGGGTGCGCACCAATCTTCTGGGTCCGCTGGTCGTCGGACTGGGCGCAGCCTTTGCTGGTGTCGCCGGCATCGTCGCGGCGCCATTTTTATCGCTCAACCCTACGATGGGGGCGGAGATCCTTGTTTTGTCGTTTGTCGTTACGGTGATCGGTGGTCTCAGCAGTTTCGGGGGGGCTTTCATCTCGGCGATGATCCTCGGTCAAGTCCAAGCCTTTGGAATTGTCTACGTGCCCGAGATGGCGGCGTTGCTCCCTTTTCTCCTGATGGCACTGGTGCTTGTCGCTCGGCCGCAGGGTCTCCTCGGTAAGAAGGAATAGGCTATGGGACAGATGACCACCACCCAATCCCTCCGTCAAAGTCCGATATTGCGGCCCTCTGGCCTGATCGTTGTTGGGCTTGCTGCGCTTTGCGTCGGCGTGCTTGTCGCCACCGGGTCGCGCCTTACGCTCAGTTTATTTGCGCAGGCGGCGATTATCTCGACTTTGGCGCTTTCGGTCGGGTTTCTGGCCCGCACGTCCAATCTCGTCAGCTTCGGCCACGCCGCGCCCTTCGGGCTGGGCGCCTACGGATCGGCACTGGTCTTCAAGCACGGGTTACCGGCTGAGGCAGGCATTGTGCTTGTACTTCTTGCTGTCTTCGCCCTGTTCTTTCTGATCGGGCTGGTTATCGGCCGGCTGAATGGCATTGCCTTCTCGATGTTGACCCTTGCGCTTGGTCAGTTCTTTTTCGTCGCGATCTCGAAGCTTCGCGCCATCACTTCTGGCGCGGATGGGATGCTCATCCCGCTGCCGAACACTCTGTTCGGGCTGCCGTCGCGCATTTTCCAGACACCCCAGGGGATGCTCATCATCGCGAGCGCAATTCTCGCGGTGCTGGTGATTGGCATCTACCTTTTTGAGGCGACGCGCGCCGGACGGCTTGCCATGGGCGTGCGCGAAAACGAGGAGCGCGTGCTTTTCCTTGGCTACCGCACCAAGTTACTGAAGGCATCTCTCTTCGCCGGTTCGACCACGATCGCAGCTGTTTCAGGTGTGCTCTTTGCGCTCTATCAGGGCTTTGTCTCGCCCGAGATCATGCATTGGTCCTTTTCCGGCAACGCTTTGATTATGGTTATCCTTGGAGGTTCTCTTGCTGTCTGGGGGCCGGTGGCTGGCGCGCTGGTGTTCTTTTTCCTGCGCGAATGGCTGTCAGAGATCACGGACCATTGGCATGCTGTTCTGGGGCTCATCCTGATCACCGTTACCGTGGCCTGGCCCGGCGGTGTCACCGCCCTTGCCCGCACAGTCCGGCAGCTCCTGACAGGCCGCAATGCTGAGGAGGAACGGACATGAGCATCCTGTTCCGCTGCGAAGATATCGGCAAAACCTACGGCGGGGTTGTTGCACTCAAAGACGTCAGCCTCAGTCTCGAAACGGGCAAGGTGCACGGGCTAATCGGGCCAAACGGTGCTGGCAAATCAACCTTCATTGATGTGGTGTCCGGTCGCACTCCAGGTCAAGGCCGGGTCTACTTTGAGGACCGCGAGGTCACCGGGGCCAGCCCGTCCGCGATGCGCCGCATGGGCATCTCGCGCAGTTTCCAACGAACGTCGATCTTCCCGGCGCTGACTGTGGCTGCCCAGCTGGAGCTGGCCAACCATGGCGCGGGTGGCGGGCAGACGGGAGAATTGGTTCAGATGCTGGGCCTTGAGACGGTTCTGAACACCGAAGCAGATGAGATCAGCTACGGACAGCAGCGGCTTGTGGATCTGGCGCTGTCGCTCGTGGGTGAACCGCGGGTGCTTTTGCTCGACGAACCTGCGGCGGGACTCTCGGTGCAGGAATCTGCCGTGCTCGCCGGCCATTTGGAGGAAATCGCCAAGCGCTGGGATGTCGCCATACTGCTGGTTGAACACGACATGGACGTGATCTTTCGCGTTTGCAGCATATTGACCGTGCTCGCCTCAGGGCGATTCCTTGTTCAGGGAAACCCCGCCGACCTCAGAAACGATGCGGCGGTGATTGAGGCATATTTCGGGAGCACCGCATGACGACACCCATTCTCGAACTTAAAGGTGTGAATGCCTTTTACGGCTCGGCTCATGTACTCCAGGGCGTTGATCTATCGATTGGAACGGGCGAATGCGTGGCGGTCGTGGGCCGCAACGGCGTGGGCAAGACCACAATCGTCAATACGCTTTTGTCCATTGCGGCACTCCGCGGCGGTGAGGTCCAGATGCGCGGCGAGCGTTTGCCGCGGCTGGCGGGACACACCGCAGCAGCCCATGGCATCGCCGTCGTTCCGCAGGGCAGAATGATCCTGCCCAATCTGTCCATCGAGGAAAACCTCAAGCTCGGCGCTACCCTGCGTCGGCCCGGTGGATGGAATCTCGACCGGGTCTATGAATTGTTCCCGATTTTGGCCGAGCGGCGGCACACGCCCGGCACGGCGATTTCGGGTGGCCAGCAACAGATGCTGGCAATCGGGCGGGCACTCATGGCCAACCCCGAATTGATGATCCTCGACGAGCCCTCCGAGGGCCTTGCGCCTGTGATCGTTGATGAGATGGAGAAGATCTTGCGGGGCCTCGCCGAGACTGGCGTAGCGATCCTGCTCATCGAACAGCACCTACGCCTCGTGCTCGACCTCGCGGAAAGGTTCTATGTCCTTTCCAAAGGCCGTGTCTCGGCGAAAGGACTGGTGAAGGATGTGGACCGGGAAACGCTTCAGGCCCGCATCATGCAGTAAGCCGGCCTGAGCCGGAAAACGGTTGGACATAACCAACAACAGAGAGGAGAACCAAACATGTTGCTCAAGAGACGGGAGATACTGAGTGCGGGCACCGCGCTGGCGCTGGCGCTGACCATGGCGGGAGGTGCCATGGCTGCGGATGACGCACTGAAAATCGGCGTGCCGACTTCACGCACGGGCCCTTACACGGTCCTTGGTGATCAAGTCGTGCGCGCGGTGGAATTCGCGGTTGAGGAGGTCAACGCAAATGGGGGTGTGGCTGGCCGCCCGGTTGAAATGAAAATCGGCGATACTGAGGGCAATCCCGATGCCGGTCGCCGCGCTGCCGAAGGGCTGGCTCTTGACGGCTACAATGTGCTGACCGGCCCGATCTCGTCGGCGGTGGGCCTCGCGATCTCGTCGCAACTCAACCGTTGGGATGCGATGTATGTTTCGGTCGTGAACAAAAGCCCGAAGCTGACCGGCGATAGCTGTCACCCGCGTATGTTCCGCGCCAATCATTCTGACAGTATGGACCTTGCCATCGTGAAGCCCTGGCTTGCAGAACAGGACGATGCGGACTGGTCGATCATCGCTGCTGATTATGTCTGGGGCCGCGGCTCTGGCGAGGCATTCAAAGCGACCGCGACTGAACTGGGCAAGTCGATCAAGATCGAAGTCTTCCCGCCACTCGGCACCACTGATTATGCGCCCTACATCACGCAGCTTCGCGACAGCGGTGCGACGGGTGTTTGGGTTGCCCTCTCCGGGTCCGACGCGATCAATTTCGCCAAGCAGGCCAAGCAGTTCGGGTTAACCGATCAGGTCACTATGTTTGGCCATAACTTCGTCGTCGATTCGACGCTTGCAACCGTTGGCGCCGCTGGTGTCGGGGTGTGGGGCAACGTGAACTACACCTTCTCGATCGACACGCCCCAAAACAAGGCTTTTGTCGAGGCCTGGATGGCCAAATTCGGCGCAACACCCACCAACTACGAAGGTGAAACCTATGCCGGTATTCAGGCCATTTTCGCTGCTGTGGAGAAGGCTGACAGCGTTGTCCCTGAAGATATCTCAGCGGCCTTTCCTGGGCTGACGGCGGACACAGTGTTCGGAACAGTCACGATGCGGGCCGAAGACCATCAGCTTGGTCTGCCGAACTACCTCGGCCGCGTGATCGAGAAAGACGGCACGGCAGAGATTGAGGTCGTTCAGTCCTATGGGCCCGACGTTGCGGTTCCCCCTGCGGACCCAGCCTGTAAACTCTGAGGGGTTCCGGACTCATGCGTATCCTCATCACCGGATCAAGCCGTGGTATCGGGCGGGCTATTGCAGACCGGCTGGCACGCGACGGCAACGCTCTGGCGCTTTGCGCCTCGCGGCCTTCAGCCGAACTTGACGCGGCGGTCGCTGCGGCGCGTTCAGCAGGTGCCCAAAGCATCGGACTCAGTGGCGATCTTGGGGCTCAGGGCACTGCGGTGCGGCTGATCGCCGAGGCCACCGAGGTGCTGGGCGGGCTCGATGCGGTCATCTCCAACGCCGGTATCGCGATAGCGGGCCGGCTGACCGAGACCGATGAGGAGGCCTGGGACCGGGTCTTTGATGTGAATGTACGCGGCGCGTGGCTTCTGGCGCGCGCCGCGTATCCCCATCTCGCAACATCAGGCGGCTCTTTCACAGCAATCGCCTCCATGTCGGGGGTGGAGCCTTATCCTGGCACCGGTGCCTACAGCGCCTCGAAGGCGGCGCTTATCATGATGGTACGGACGCTTGCCCTTGAATGGGCCGAAAGCGGTGTGCGGGCGAATTGCCTCTCGCCGGGCCTGTTTCTATCATCGATGACCGAGCCGATCTATGCCGATGCGGCCAAGAAGGCCGCGCGCGAGGCTCTGGTGCCGATGCACCGGATCGGTGATCCGGCGCGTGACTTTGCCGGCCTTGTGGACTTCATGATCTCGCCTGATGCCGGCTATATCACCGGGCAGAACGTGCTGGCCGACGGGGGGCTGATCGGGTCGATCCATGCCCAGATCGCCGGTCGCCCGCAATCGGGAGGCGAGTGATGAGCCGCTTTCCCCGTGCCGATCCCGCCCGCGCCGCCGATTACCGGGCTGCAGGCCACTGGCGCGACGACACTATTCCCTCGCTGATCCTCGCCGCAGCGGCGCGCCATCCGAATAAATGCGCCGTGCGCGATGCGTCGGGCGATGCGCTTAGCTACAGCGAACTTGCCGCGCAGTCGTCGCGGCTGGCCGGAACGCTCGCGGCCGAAGGTGTAAAGGCAGGAGACATCGTCACTGTCTGCTTGCCGAACTGGTGCCGTACAATCACCGTTTTCCTGGCTGCCCTGCGGCTTGGCGCAGTGGTCAACCCATTGCCGGTCACCTACGGCCGCGCTGACCTCATCCACGCCATCAAAACCTGCGACAGCCGGGCACTGGTCTTGACCGACAGGTTCCGTAGCACCGACTTCCGCAGCGTTCTGTCCGAGATTCCGGCCAGCCTTCTGGCCGGGCGGGCGGTGGTCATGCTGGGCGACGATCCCGCTCCCGGCACGATCGGATGGGCGGCGGCGCTCAGTGCCCCGGCCGCAACCGATGTGGCCGCGTCTGCGGACAGCCCGGCTGCTGTTCTCTTCACCTCCGGTACAGAATCGCGCTCCAAGGGTGCGGTGCATACCCACAATACGATCCTCTTCGGTGAACGCGTTCTCGCAGAGGCGCTGCGGGCGGGCGAGGATGATGTCGCCTTCATGCCTTCGCCGGTGTCGCACACAACCGGGTTCATGCACGGCTTCGCCATGACCCTGAGCATGGGTGGCACGCTCTCACTTCTTGATATGTTTGAAGGGGCTGTTGCGGCCCACCAGATGGCCGCACACGGCGCGACCTGGACGATGGGCGCGACGCCGTTTCTCGCCGATATCTCGGCAGCGGTGGCAGCCGAAAACATCGCGCTGCCGGACTTCCGCTACTTCCTCTGTGGCGGCGCCCCGATCCCCGAGGCGCTGGCCCGACAGGCGACCGAAGTCGGCTTCCGCGTATTGTCGATCTATGGCTCCACAGAAAGCCCGCCGCACACGATGGTGCTTCCGAACGACCCCGTTGAGAACGCCTGGCTAACGGACGGGCGGCCATTGCCGGGCATCGAGGCGCGCATCGTCGACGAGGACGGCCACGACTGCCCGGTGGGCGAGCCTGGTGAGGAATGGTCGCGGGGGCCGAACGCCTTCCTCGGCTATCTTGGCGCGCCGGAGCTGACGGCCCGCGCGCTCGACACCGATGGATGGGTCCATTCCGGCGACCTTGCGCGGCGCCTGCCCGATGGCTCGCTGCGCATCACCGGACGCCTGAAAGAGATCATCATGCGCGGCGGTCAGAACATTTCGGTGCGCGAGGTCGAAGACTACCTGGTTGCGCATTCCGCAATCCGCCGTGCAGCTGTCGTCGGCATGCCCCACGCGCGCCTCGGAGAGACCGGCTGCGCGGTCGTGGTGACTGAACCCGGAGCGACCGTCACCCTGCCCGAGCTGGTCGATTATCTCGTCGCGAAAGGGGTCGCGAAATTCAAGCTGCCCGAGCGGCTGGAGGTTTGGCCGGAGCTGCCGATGAACCCCTCGGGAAAGATCCAGAAATTTATCATCCGCCAGCGTCTGGCGGAGCAGAGCGAAAAGGATTTCACATGATTCACTATTCCAATGACGGGGCCATTGGCACCATCACGCTCTCGCGCCCGCAAGTGAACGCCATCGACGCGGAATTTGTAGCCGCTTTTACGGCGGCGATGGACCGCGCCGAGACCGATGCGGTGACCGCGCTTGTCATTCGATCAGACCAGAAGTGCTTTTGCGCCGGTGCCGACCTCGCCCAGATCCTCGGCTATTTCGATGACCCCAAGGGTGTCGAGGCAATGTCGGATTATGTCGCGTCGTTGCATGAAATCTATGACCGGCTGGAGGCATTATCGGCCGTGACGATCGCTGCGATTGACGGTCCGGCCCTCGGTGGCGGATTTGAAATGGCGCTGGCCTGCGACCTGCGCATCGCAACGCATCGCGCAAAGCTCGGCCTTCCAGAAGCGCGCGTGGGTATGATCCCCGGCGCAGGAGGCACACAGCGGCTGACGCGCCTCTGCGGGCCCGGCGTTTCGGCCCGTCTGATCCTTGGCGGCGAGATCGTGGATGGGGCCGAAGCCGCGAACCTCGGCCTTGTGCAGTGGTCCTGTGCGCCCGAAGCGCTCGAGGCCGAACTGACTGCCATTGCCACGCGCGTTTCCGGCCTGTCGCGTCAGGCGCTGCTGTTGTCGAAGGACTGTATTTCAGCCTGGAGCGACCCTAAGCGTGACGGCTTCGCGCGTGAGCTTGATGCGCCCGGCCTTCTCATTCCGACCACCGAGGCACGTGATCGTGTGCTCAGTTTCTTTCAACGCAAAGCGGGCTGATCCCTGCGACACAAACCGGAGATATCCATGAACTTCAAGGGCAAGACAATCCTCGTCACCGGCGCGGCCTCAGGCATCGGAAACGCCTGTGCCACCGCGTTTTGCGATGCAGGCGGGACGGTGATTCTGACGGACATCAACGAAGCGGCAGGTGTGGCGGCGGCCAAGGCGCTGCCGGGCGCCCACTTTATGAAACTCGACGTGACGTCTCGCGAGGAATGCGATGCGCTGGCAAACCGGGTCGAGGCAGAGCTAGGCGGCCTCGACGTGCTGGTGAACGCCGCCGGCTGGGACATCATCCAGCCCTTCATGGAAAACACGCCGGACTACTGGACCGATATTATGGCGATCAACTTCATGGGGCCGGTGCAGCTGACCCGCGCCATGCTGCCGATGCTGATGAAGTCGACCGACGGCGGGCGCATCGTCAACGTCGCCTCGGACGCGGGCCGCGTCGGTTCGTATGGCGAAAGTGTCTATGCCGGTGCCAAGGGGGGCGTCATCGCCTTTACCAAGTCACTGGCCCGCGAGGTTGTGCGCAAGCGCGTGCGCGTGAATTGCATCTGTCCGGGTCCGACCGACACGCCGCTTTTTGCGTCACAGTCCGATAAGATGCGTGAGGCGCTGACCAACGCAATCCCGATGAAGCGCGTGGCCAAGCCCTCGGAAGTGGCCGACGGCGTGGTCTATTTCGCGTCGGACCGGGCAAGTTTTGTCACCGGACAGGTCCTGTCGGTTTCCGGCGGCCTGACCATGGTCGATTGAACAAAGGGAAGCGAAGCATGGAAACGCAGGACAAGAAAGTGCCATTGGCCGAGGCGGTCGCCATGCATGTGCAGGCGGGGGACGTTCTTTGCTTCGGGTTCACCCACAACCGCAGCCATGCCGCAGCCTTCGAGGTCGCGCGTCGGTTTCGCGACACCAAGTCGCTGACGCTGGTGGCGACCGGGCTTCTCGAATATGCTTCGATTCTTGTGGCGGCGGGTGCTGTCGGGCGATTGGAAAGCGCTTTCGCGGGCAACACCTACCCCGCCCCGGCCCCGGCGCGCGTGCTTCAGGATGCTTTCGCTTCCGATTCCGACAGCGATCCAGACTGGACCAACCTGACGATGACCCTACGGCTGATGGCCGGGGCAATGGGCTGGCCCTTCGTTCCGGTCAACAGCCTTGCCGGTTCGGATCTCTGGCGGGCCAAGGGGCGGGCCTTTGTGAAGGATCCCTTCAGCGGTGAAGACAAACCGGTGATATCGGCGCTGGTGCCGGACGTCACATTCATTCATGCGCCGATTGCCGACACCGAGGGGAACACTGTCATTCACGGCCCGGATGCCGAGGAAAGCTGGGCGGCGTTCGCGGCGCGCAAGGTGATTGTCACCGCTGAACGGATTGTCGAGCCGGAGGAGCTGCGCCGCCTAGGGCCGCGCCAGGGCATCCCCGGTCATCTCGTCGCTGCGGTGGTCGAGGCGCCCTTTGGCGCACATCCGCAGGGTCAGTTCGTCTGGTCCGCCGAGGAGGGCATCGCCTCCTACGCCGAGGATTACGATTGTCGCCAGACCCTGCGCAAGCTTTCGCGAGACCCCGAAGGGCTGCGTGCTTGGGTCGAGGACTGGGTCTTCGGCACTGACCACAAATCTTATCTGTCACGCCTTGGGGCCGGGCACCTCAACACTTTGCGCGACCGCGCGATATCACCGGTACCAGCGGCCCCCCGTGACGCAGAGGCCCCAGCATCGGTAGAAGAGATCGCCGCCGTTCTCGCGATGCGCATGGCCGAGGCCCGCGCCGCCGACGGCCACGCCGAAAGCTATTTTGCTGGTATCGGCCTGTCGCACCTCGCGGCCTGGGGCGCGGAACGGAGATGCCGGGCGCGCGGCATTGATGTGGCGTTGATTGCCGAGACAGGCATGGTCGGGTTCCGCCCGGTCAGCGGTGATCCGTATCTTTTCAACCGCCCCAATGCGGCCTCTTCGCGCTTTCATGCGTCTTTCGTCAAGACACTTGGTGTGCTTGCGGGGCCAAGGGCACAGCGCTGTCTGTCGCTGCTCGCTGCAGGGCAGATTGACGGGCGCGGTTATATCAACTCGTCCCGTGCGGCCGAGGACCGGCTGATCGTCGGTTCCGGGGGGGCAAACGACCTGGCTGGCGGTGCCTCCGAGGTGATGGTGGTCATGCCGCTTAAACCGGGGCGGTTCGTCCCGCGGCTGCCATTTACCACATCGCCGATCCGCCACCTCTTCGGTATCGCGACCGACCTCGCCTGGCTGGAGCGGGGCAGCGACGGCGCGCTTGAAGTTGCGGGCATCGTCGCGCATCCGGGCGCTGAAGCCGAGACCCGCGCCGCCATCGACGCTGCCACCGGCGGTGCGCTGCTCTACCGTCCGAACCTGACCCGGCATGATCCCCCCACAACCGAGGAGATCGAGCTTCTGCGGGGATTTGACCCGGCCCGCGCCATCCTGGGATGACCAGATACTTAATAAGGAAAGATTGAAACATGAACTATACCGACGTCCTCTATGAGGTGAGCGAGGGTATCGCCACCATCACCATCAACCGTCCTGACCGGCTGAACTGCTTTCGTGGTCGTACCATCGAAGAATTGATCCATGCGTTCAAACGCGCCTGGGCAGACAAGGGCGCCGGGGCCGTGATCCTGACCGCGGCAGGCACCAAGGCGTTCTGCGTCGGCGGCGACCAGAAAGAGATGGCCGAAAAGGGCACCTACGGCACCTCTGAAAACGGGCTGTGGGAGATTGATGACCTGCACATGGTCATCCGCAACATTCCCAAGCCGGTGATCTGTGCGGTGAACGGCTATGCGATCGGAGGTGGCCATGTGATCCATGTGATCTGCGACGTGACCATCGCGGCCGAACACGCGAAGTTCGGGCAGGCCGGGCCGCGCGTGGGCTCGTTTGATGCAGGCTGGGGCTCGGCCTATCTTGCCCGTATCGTCGGCGAGAAGCGTGCCCGCGAGATCTGGTTCTTCTGCCAGCAGTACGATGCTCAGACGGCGCTGCAATGGGGCCTCGTCAACAAGGTCGTGCCCGCCGAGAATCTGATGGAAGAAGCACGCGCCATGGCGGCGCATGCTGTGGCACTAAGCCCGACCGCGATCAAATTCCTTAAGCATGCCTTCAATGCCGACAGTGCGCATGTTTTCGGCCAGGTGAAGATGGCAGCAGACGGGCTGGCGAGCTTTGTCAACTCTGAGGAGGCAGCCGAGGGTCGTAACGCCTTCCTTGAAAAGCGCCAACCCGATTTCGACAGGTTCCGATGATGCGCAAGGTTGCGGGCATGAACCGGCGTGTCACGCTGGTAAGGGGCGCGGGGGCGGGCACAGGTTTTGCCACCGCGCATCAGCTCGCAACCAAAGACTATCTGGATCCATCCGCTGCGGCGCAAGCCGTCGCGGATTTGGGTCCAGACCACATCACAGTGCCCGGCGATGTAGCGAATGAAGAGGAAGCCAAGCTCTTCGTCGTAAAGACTGTAGCGCTGGGTTACCTCGCTTAGGGTACTCCTTTTGATGTTTGCGAAAGCAGTCTAGATTTGGCAAAGGAGACGCTCAGGTGATCGACAAGCAAAATGCTGGCGACGCAGGGCGGCAAAAGGAAGGCGATGACGTGACCAACAAGACGAATGTGACTTCCCATGTCGAGGACCCCGAGCTGATAGAGCGTCGGCGCAAGCAGATCGTCGAGGCCGCGACAAAACTCTTCTCCGATCGTGGTTTCTACCGAACCACAATCAAAGACATCGCCAAACTTGCAGGCGTCAGCCCCGGCCTCGTCTACCTTTATGTCCGTGAAAAAGAGGATGTATTGTTGCTGGTGCTCCTTCAAGTCGTTGATGCCTACGCGCGCGAGATTCCGAGTGCGATCGAAACGATCACGGACCCTTTGCAACGGCTCACCGGCGCGATTGAGGCCTATTGCCGGGTGGTTGACCGGCACCGCTCCGCGACCGTTCTCGCCTACCGCTCGACCAAGTCGTTGTCGCCGGAGCGACGCCTGCTTATCCAAGAGCGCGAGACCGTAACGAATTTGATCATTGCGGAATTGGTTGGCGAATGTATCGACAAGGGTCTGGTGCGAAGGATGAACATCGACGTTCTGACCTATCAGCTGGTTCTTGTTGCGCATGGATGGGCTTTGAAGAGCTGGTTCTTCAAGTCGCGTTTGACGCTCGACGAATACATCGGCCACAGCCTCAACAGCGTTCTGAGCGGGATTTTGACTGAAGAAGGCCACGACAGTTATGCCACCTCGCAGGCACCGCAAGCCTGAACCGAGGGAAAGAGGACTGTTGCACTAACATACTCGATAAAGTCGCTTAAGAAGAACAAAACAGTCTCCGGTAATACCGGGGAGGTTCAATCTTAAAATAGTCCAGTTTTCAGGAGGCAGAGCAGTCAACTCGGTCAAACAGGGATATCGCCCTTCAAGCAATTTGCTGCCCTCACAGAATAAGTGTGTCCTGCCAAAGGCGTTCTTCTAACAACCAAAACTCTGCGACAAAACCCAAAAAGGGTCTTCGAAATTTTGGGGTTTTCTGCACCGGTTGAAGAGGTGTAACCAAGACGCGGATAGGCAGTGGGTAATCCCCCCTAAAAATAGTGGTGTTCAAAAGTAGAATTTTCTCGGCAAGATATCTGAGGAGATTT
>JARGOC010000042.1 GCA_029212365.1 Roseovarius sp. | reverse complement strand
GGGCTCAATTTGTGAATTCGCTATGGCTTGCTCCAACGTCCGCTGTTGGTCGCGACGGCAGGTTCTATTCCCCTAACATCTCCTCAATCATCTCTTCCCGCATATCTAGCGTTCGCTCCCAAGCCTTCGGTACATCCGCCTCGCGCTCCAACGTCTCCGGCGTAGGCTGCTGCTCCATCTCAACCCCTTCGGCCATGACCCGCATCCCCCGCGCCTCGCGCCGTTCCGCACGTTCTCGCGCCGGCGGATGGCCCGCGGTATCATTCGCCCCCTGCGCTCTGTCTTCGTCACTTCCGACACCCCATGGCCCAACACCTTCCACACTTGGCGGATAAGGAAACGGCTTGTCCTTCTGTTTGGCGTCCATCGCCTTAAACACCGGATCATCGAAATACTTCACCCTTTGCGCTTTGATCGGATGCTGCGGTGAAGCGAGAATGATCACCTCATCAGGATCCATCAGACGCGCCTCAGTTTCTGACAACAACGGCCGCTCTTCCAATCGCGCCGATGTCGAGGTCGCACCCAATATCCCCTTGTTCCGCCCATACATCCGCGTCACCGCTTCCCGCGTCGTGCTCCCCACGGCAGCCGACACCTCCTTCACCGTCCGCTGATCCCGCGGCGTGATGTAAAGCTTCAGCCCTGCCCCGTTCTCCAAGCTCTCGCGACCTTCAGATCCATAAATCCGATCCAGCGACGCCAGGGACTGCGCGATCATCGCCACCCTGCCACCGTAGCTCGCCAACGAATGGATCGCGCGCTCCAGATATGGCATCGCGCCCATCTGCTGGAATTCATCTATCATCATCATGATGGGCCACGGCTCATCCGGTCCTGGCTCCTTCAATCTGATCGATGCGATCAAATCTGCAAACATCAGGCGTAAAAGCGGCGCCAACGTCGCAATGTGATCCTCGGACACCGCGATGTAGAGCGATTGGGGCGTCTTGCGGAAGGTTGCAAAATCAAAATCGCTGTCTTGGGTGGCTGAGCGCACCGCAGGATTGTCCCACTGCTTCAGACCCGCTGTCATCAGCGCCTGAATATTCGAGGTCAGGAGCCGCGATGACGCGCTGGCCGCATTGGTCCAGAGTTCGCGCAGAATGGCTTCCTCAGCCTCATCGGCATAGGTTTTATATTGGGCATTCTTGTATTCACCACCGGCGACGATCTTGTTCACTTCGCCAAGATTTGCCGTGCCGCGTTGGATCGCCAGTAGACAGGCCGCGACAAAGATCGACTTGCCTGCTTCAGAAAACGTATCCAGCGTCTTGTTGTCCTTGTCGAGGAACAGATCGGCCAGGATGCTGACTTCCGTAAATCGCTGCGCAAAGGTCGGCGCTTTGGCAATCCGCGACAGAGGATTGTAGCGATGCGTCGCATTGGACCAATCAAACGGGCTGAACCGATAGACCTCATCGCCATTGAGTGCGCGCAAACGAGAGGTTTTCTCAAAGTTCTCGCCTTTGACATCGAGCACCACGACTGAGCCCGCGAAGGCCATCAGGTTTGGGATGACGAAGCCCACACCTTTACCGGCGCGCGTTGGCGCCACCATCATCACATGCGGGATTGCCGCAGAAGAAATGAACTCACCCTTTGACTTTGGCAGCCCGAGCTTGCCGCAAACAAATCCCTCCCCCGGCTTGTGCAGCATATCATTTTTCATCAGCTCGGGTTTGGTCTGCCAATGGGCCGAGCCATAGTCATCTCGTTCTTTTTTCCAGGTCCAAGCAAGCCCCAACCCACCAAGACCAAGGGAGCCAAAACCAACCGCGCCATAGGCGACTTTGAAGGCTTCAGGGTGTGCCGCGCGCAATCCGGCACTGGCATTCCAAACCGCCAGCATGTCGAAATTGCCAAACCCCGTGCGCAGCGCCAGTGTCAGATAGAAGCTGGCCACGATGGTTCCAAGGATAGCACCGCAGATTGCGCCAAAGGGCAGCGCGGCCCAAAGAGGAAATGCTTTGTTCATCTGTTCATCCCCTCTCTAGAATTCCATCTCGTCGTCGAGACCTCGATCACGCCCGAGATCCTTGCCCAAGGCCTTCGCCTCTTGCTGCCCTTTGAGCTGCGCCACCTCCGTGGCTTTGTCCTGCTGCAGACTGGATGCACGATCGGTGAACACTTGGTCGCCGGTTTCTTCAAAGGTCATTTCCAGGAACTCTTGCGTGACGGTGATCTGGTCGATCTTGCCCGGCAGCACGTCATTAAGGACTTCATAATTGCCGCGTCGCAGCTCGCCGAGGCCTTCTTCGCCCAGTTCCTTGAACAGCTCAGCCTGCAGTGTCCGCTCAACGGTTTCTTCTTGGGCTTCCGACAGCTGACCATCCCGCAGCATATCCGCCAAATCCTGCAAATAGGTATTTGGGCTGCGATCATCCTCATCGATCAACGGCAGGTCTGCCGCTTCCTCTTCCGCAAGGCTCAACCCAATTACGACGCCAAGTTCTTTGGCCCGCTCGGTCAGCGCCTCCATAACGCCGTCGACGCGCTCCAACGCCCCATCAAGCTGCTCATCGCTGGCACTCTCGACCGTCAGCCCGTCTTTGCTCAGGACAGCATTCATGTCCCGCTCAACCCAGTCTTGCGCCATGCCGTAGTTCTTGGTGCCTCCTGCGGTGATGCGCGCCACCAGCTCATTACTGTCCATGCCCGCTTCATCAGCCTGCGCGAGGACCTCTTTCAGTGCGTCGTCATTGCCCGATTGCAGCGCTGCGATCAGCACCTCGCTTCCGGCACCGGGCGGATAGGGTTCTTCAAGTTGCTTGCCAAACCGCGCCCGCAATTCTGGGTCTGGCACCATCTGCGACAGGTCGGCGATGACGGGAGCCGCCTTTGCTTCAAACGCGGCACGTTCGCGTACATCAAGCTCTTCGGCTTTCAACCGCAACGCCTCAATCGTGCGCTCGGAATAGTCGATGGCATCACCGACGGTTTTGATGTCTTTCATATCGATCTCTCCTTCGGTGAATTTCCACGGGGTGCCTGTGCCAAGGTTGGCAGCCATGCCGCGCACGGCGCGCGCCAGATGGCGCTGATCCATGCGGTCCAACAGGTCGGCGAACGCTGTGTAGTCTTTGGCAAAGCCCACGACCTGGGCTTGTGCAACGGCGGACTCCTCAGTCGTCATGATGATCTCTCTGGGCAGGCGCGCTTCTTCTTTGGCGCGGTAGATTTCAGCGAGGCCTGCGGGTTTCTCAAAGATGCCCCGTTCAAGCCGCGTAGTGGCATCCAGCATGACGCCGTAGCCTTCTGCGATCTCGGCCTGCTTTTCGCGCATCAGCTGCGGCGACATCACGCCTTCGGCCCAACAAGAAAACCATGTGCCCTGATCAAGGCCACGATTGTTCAGAATGATGTGGGCATGTTTGTGGGCGCGGTCATCATGTACGGCGAGAACGTAATCCCACTGATCGCCGTATTCACCGCTCTCGAAGAAATGCTCGGTCCAATCCATCGCGATGTCGCGGACCTGATCGACGGTGACGTCGGTCGGGAACGACAGCAGCATGTGCGATGTGAACCCGAGCTTGGTCGAGCCTCGCCAGGTCTCGGACCAAGCCTCAATGAGGTCGGCCTTCTGATCTTCTGACAGCACCGCGGCATCAGTCAGCCCATTGGTCATGGTCGAATAGGTGTAGACCGCCTTGTCATTGATATAGGTAAGCTGGTTGCCAAGAGAGGTTTGTGTCTTGCAGCCCCCTGCCCTGATCCGCTTGAACACGGCCGCACGGCTCTGGCCACTGGCAGCCTTGGCGACGTTGCGCGCCGACATGGATCCCACGCGCGCAAAGTTGCGCCCCTGCCGCCGGCCCGCGATACGCGCATCAATCCGCGCCGCCGCTTTGCCCCGGATCCGCTCATCCTCCCAGAGCTTCCCCATAACAGAACTGTAAAGAGCGAGCGGATCAGCCATTGGAGATGTTCCGATCAACAACGGCATCGCCCGCCTTCGACGCAACTCCTCCAGCCGGAGCCAAAACCGCCGACGACCGCGCCCCTTCGCGACCGCCCTCCCCTGCCACCAAACGCAGCCCCGATGCCGCGCGCGCAGGCCCATCTGGATGCGCCCGCAGGGCAGCATCCCCTTCTTCCTTTAACGGCCAATCCTGCTTGCGCCGGACCTGCGCTGCATCCTTCATCTGGCCAAGCTCACGGCTCATGCGCTGCGCCAAATCCAGCAACTCAATGAGCAAAGCACGATCCTCGGATGACACCGACAACTTGCCGCGATGCACAGCCTTTGCGAGCGCCAAACCTGCATCACTGACGTCCTTGGCTTGTCGCCAAGTGGCGCAGAATTCAGCGACCAAATCGCGGGGTACGTCAAGGAACCCACACCGTCCGCGCAGCACTGCATTGAGGGCTTGAGAGCGGTTGGCAAAACCACGTGTCTGCCACTCTGCATCAAAGGCTGCGAGCTCGGATGCTGAGGCGCGGAAACTGACCCGCTCAGAGGGATCGCGCACGGCCAGTCCTTCGCCCTGCTCTTCCTTGGCAAGTCGCGTCACATGTCTGCGAGAGACGCCGTAAGCTTCAGCCAATACCTTTGGGGTTTCACCGGCTTTGTAACGCCGCGCCAGCTCAATGCGCTGCTCCAGCTTGAGGCGTTTTGGTCTTCTTGTCTTCATCATAAGCGTACCTCGCTACATCCAAAATCAAATATCCGACGGCGCGTGCGAGGCAGCGCTCGCTTGCAAGTGCGCCTCAAAGTGCAGGCGGATTCACTGTTGCGTGGCACGCTCTCAGACCCCTCGGACAAATGTCGCAGACAAGTGGCATATCCTGCCAACGTCCTTCTTTTCTCCTTCCTTCATATATCAATAATACATATTGCGCAATTTATCTTTTTGCACGAGTTCAATTTCTATGCACTTCACGCCGCCTGCCAAAAGCCACACAGAGTATCAGACCCATTCAGGCAGAGCTTGTTGGCTGCTCGCACAAAGCGAGCGCGGGCCTTCACCTACAAAACATCACGCAAGGATTTGCGCCCCCAAAGCGCATCAAGTGATCAACATGAAAACAGCACGAAAGCTGACGCCCGACCGCGTCGGCATCAGCTTCTACATCTGCCTGTCTGGGGCCTTCGAGAGGAGGTCACCCTCTCCTGCGGATCACTCAATCCGCAGGGGTATCTGACTCAATGGGTCAGATCCTGAGTGCGCAGATCGGCACAGCGATCTTGGGCAATTAGAGCCTCGGTTGCGAGGCTATCTATGACTTCAGGATGGTCGCCCTCTTCAAAGGCTGAGAGGTAGGTTTCAAAGGCCATGTCGGCTTGCAGTTCTGCGAGGTCGAGGGATTGTTCGTATGTCATGTTGTGATCCTTTCCATTGATCGTCGTTGGACGGATCGTGAAAAAGACCGGAGGCATCAGAGCGGGCTGCACCCAACTTGGGGGCGCAATGAAATGGAGCACGCGACGGGCGAGGTTTGTTGTGCGCAAAGCGCAAGGCGCCAGCCGTCCAGAAACCTCGCCCAAGCGTTGCTGGCCGCTCGCCTCCGGGCTAACGATCTGATGGGCCAACAGATCAATGGGAAGGGGCACAACGGGGTGATAGTTCGAGCGGACCAACCAGTTTTTCTGCATGCGACAGAGAACTGTGTCACGCGCTCAAATGCGCAGTTGCTGCAAATCTTACGTCAACCAAGCCGCAACAGCGGCTTCAAAGTCGCAGGTTCATGGTCGGTTCAATAGGTCTTCGAGAGCTTCAATCGACGCCAAGATTGCATCGAAGGGCGGGGCTTCACCGAAGATCATCGCTTCAGTGTTTTTGTCATCGCCGCCCTGCCGCGCACCCAAGTCATCATGTGGAGCGAGCGGGGCGTTCAAACCTTCCATACTCATCCCCAGCCACCCACAGTCGCATCAGACAGAGGTCCTCGCAAGATGTCCTGCATCCAGATTGGCATGGCTGACAAGCCGCCCTTCAGATCATCCAACAGTGCCGGACCCGCTTCTTTATCAGCAAGCATGCGGCGCACCGTTTTGCGAACAGGCTCTCTCTCTGCGTCGTTCGACATAACGTCATGAAGCCAATGCAACGCCTGCACCAGATACATGCCAGGGCGCCCCGCCCAATACAGCCGACTTGGGGCCGCTTGTTTGAAGACGATCTTTTGATTGTCTAGAGTGACAGGCTTTAACCGCGCATCAACAAGTACTTCGATTTTGGCCGGCACCGCGTTGGTGAGGCCGAGCGTGTTGGCAGCCGTCATACCATCGATCAACCAGCGAACCTGATCGCGACGCGCGATTGCATCGATGACGGTGCGGTAGTCTGGTACGGTAGATTTGCCTGTCAGCGCATTCTGGGACGGCTTGTCGTAAAGCCCCCGCGCAATGCGTCTCAGCTGACCGGACGTGACCTTGCGCTGCAGTGCCTTATCGGCAGCTGCGCGACCCCCGATGTCGGCAAAATCAGCTGGCGTCCACACTTGTCGCGGCGCGTCATCTACACGAGCGCGTAGGCGGTCTGGCAAAGTTTTCAATTGTGCAGATCCGACCATGTCCGAAATATACCGCAAAATTCGGACAGAAGCGAGTTCAAGCTGATGTACCGCCTTAAACGACGATGGCGTTCAAATTGGCAACCAGATCATCCAAATCGGTTTGATGCCGTCACAACTGGTAAAATTGGTTCGTACCGCAGCACACTCAGTCATACAGTTAACTCAGTAAAAAAGAGCGGCTCCGAGATAGGCTTGTAAATGCGGCTTGCAACCTTGCCTTTGGGGGCTTGGGTCACCGCAGCGCTCGCACTGCACACAGCATTACGGGTCGCCGACATTTTCCTGCTTTTTGCCTAGTTAATGTGATTGGGAAAAATAATCAAACATCTCTTCGACCATTCGACCTCTGCGCACTTTGCTAATAATGTACTGCGCATATCGGCCGTTTATTCCACATGGGCAGTGCTCACTGCCGTGCGGGAAAAGTAGCCAGACCGCCGAAGCGGTCTGGCTTGACTGTTAAGCGGCGTCTTTCGGACCCCAAGGGATGATGGCCTGCAGGGACATGTCATCCTGGCTCGCGGCTTTGCCGAGGTTGGCATTGAAGGCGTGATCGCGGACCGTCAGGGTGAAGTAGTCAGAACCAGTGTCTTTGTTCTGCTTCTTCCAGATGCCACCGCATTCGACCAGTTTGCCGCGAGGGGAGCGGCCGAGGACGCGATGCGTTGGTGCCATGGGGTTGCTGCTGGCAACTGGTTCAACCGTGATGTCGAGGTCGAAGGTCAGGGTTGAAATCGAGCCGATACCTTTTGCGGTTTCGATATCGTCGCTGGTGAATTTGATGCAGTTCGTGGTCATTGCTTTTCTCCTTGTTTGCGTTGCAATGATGGTCACCTTGCAGCTGGCCAAGGCCCGGACACACCGAAGGCGAAGCGTCAGCGGAGAGGGGCAGGCGCGGATCTTTTTGTGTCGCGAGGAATGGCCCGCAGGGACAGGGGAAAAAGATCGGGGGCAACCTTTGTGGACGGGGCGACAGCTGCGACCAGCATTATCGAGCAACTCAACACACCAGGAGAAAGCCTATGGCCACGTCGCTGATAGTGAACACTGACAAAAGAAACTGCGAGAAGGCATCTTCACTTCCTGTTTGACTGACAACGCGCCGATCAAAAGACCCTGCCTCCGTCAGACCTGGGAACGACACATCTCGCTCTCTTCCATCTCCCCCCAAGCTCTGGTGGGGCCGGTTTGCTGGAATGGATGCACCAAAGACCAGTTTCGTTCACTTACCTGAACATTCGCTTCATTACGTTCAGAATACTGGACAACATCTTGACTCGACGCCAGATTGATAATACTTGTCCAATATACTGGACGTAAGATATCTCACGTTCATCTAATCAGACAATGGCAGCGCACATGAAACGCAAAAGAAGTTACTCACGGGTTACGAAGCAAGCTTTGTCTATCTTCGGCAAGCTGATCCGCGTCGCGCGCACGGAACGCGGCATGACAGCGCAAGACCTTGCGGACCGTGCAAACATTAGCCGCACGACACTGTATAACATCGAAAAAGGTGCACCCGGCCCTGAGATCGGCACGGTCTTCGAGGTCGCAGCGCTTGTTGGCGTGCGTCTGTTTGATGCCGATGACAGTACGCTGGCAATGCACAATGCCCGCCTTGATGAAAAACTAACACTCTTGCCAAAGAGCGTCCGGGCATCCAAGCAAGAGGTCGACGATGACTTCTAATTTTGCCCAAGCCTCGGAGGCCTTTGTCTGGATTTGGCTGCCCGAAAGCACCGCCCCTGTCGTTGCAGGGCGCATCACGCAAGATGCGGACCGGTTCGTATTCAATTACGGTGCAAGCTACCTCGAGCGCACCGATGCAATACCGATATACGCACCCGAACTCCCGCTGCGTCGAGGCATCATCGAACCTCAGGCCGGTCTTTCGATGGCCAGCTGCATTCGCGACGGCTCTCCGGATGCATGGGGGCGGCGTGTCATCATCAATCGTTTGGTGGGCGCAAAGGCGAGTACAGCCGAAGTCGGCAACATCACAGAAATATCCTACCTGCTTGCATCCGGTTCTGACCGCATCGGTGCCCTCGATTTCCAAGCGTCGGCGACGCAGTATGTGCCGCGCCGGAAATCCGAAGCCACATATGAGGAACTCATCGAGGCAGCCAGTCTCATTGAAAAAGGCGCTCCCCTGACGCTTGGCCTAGATCAGGCGCTCAATCACGGTACATCAATCGGTGGCGCGCGGCCCAAGGCGCTGATCGATCGCGGAGATCGCAAGTTGATCGCCAAATTCTCGGCAAGCGGCGACCTCTATAGCGTCGTCAAAGCGGAATTCATCGCGATGAAGCTCGCGGCTGCCTGCGGCCTAGACGTCGCGCCCGTCTCGATGATTGAAGCTGGCGGCAAAGACGTGCTCTTGATCGAGCGCTTTGACCGGACCCGCGCAGGTGAGGACTGGCATCGCAAAGCGATGGTGTCTGCACTTACAATCCTTGGGCTGGATGAGATGATGGCGCGCTATGCCTCCTACGAGGATCTGGCCGAGATCATTCGTCACCGCTTCGCCAAGCCCAAGGAGACGCTGCGAGAGCTGTTTGGCCGAATCTGCTTTAACGTGCTGTGTGGCAATACGGACGATCACGCCCGCAATCATGCAGCCTTTTGGGACGGCGAAATGCTTACGCTCTCCCCCGCTTATGACATCTGCCCTCAAGGTCGCACCGGGAATGAAGCGACGCAGGCGATGCTAATCAAGGGCGACAATCGGATGAGCACTTTGGCCAGTTGTCTAACCGCCGCACCAGATTTCCTACTCACCGACGACGACGCAATCGAGGTCATCACGCAACAGATTATCACGATTGCCCGTAAATGGGACGCGGTCTGTGAGCTCGCAGACCTCAGCGCAACAGACAAAGCCCTGTTTGGCGGGCGACAATTCCTGAATCCGTACTGTATCGAAGGCTTGAGTTCGGATCATGATACTCTGACTGATCAATTTGAAGGGTCGCGAGGGCAATTGCTAGCTTAGTCAGGGGTCGTTTCGATAGGTATTTGGCCTTTACGGTAAGCGAAAGCAGCCGTTCGTAAATAGCGCAGCGAATGCTACAGAAGAGCCCAAATCGACTGATGCTGCGGAGCAGCCGAACGTCCGGTTTTGGGGAAATCGACATGCTGAGACGTCAGTACGTTTTCAGTCCGATTGTGTGGCGACTGAAATCAGGCTTGATGCTAATCGCTTCTTATCCGAAGACGATAGGTTCCGCCGAGTGAACGATGCGCGAATTGCCATGCCCTCAACGATGTCGAGCATAGTTTCGGCTTTATGATTCAATGCGTTATGACTACCATTGGCATTCGGTAGCATTCGAATAACGTCGATCAAAGCCGCCACAAGTTGTTTTCGATTTTGGTCAAAAAGTTCCGCTACTCTGGGGTTCCGAAGCCCCTCAGAGATGACATCAATTGTTAATTCAAGGGCACCTGGCCTTAAGCACATCGTCAAGTAGCTATCCGAGAATTTCGAGATCGCCTTAAGGGGATCGGAAAAGCCCGAGAATTTACTGATCAGGTCATGCAAGTCACCTTCCTCGGACTTTGCAAATTCACCAATCAATTCAGCTTTGCTCTCAAAGTGGTTGTACAGATTGCCCAAACTCACACCGGCAGCAGAGGCGATGTCACGCATGCTTGTCTGATGGAAACCTTTTTCAACGAAGCACGCCGCAGCGGCCTCCAAAATATGGAGGCGTCGGGCCTCGGTGGCCAGGGCGCGTTTTCCGACAGTCGACATAAGGCGTAGGTAGTTTGTCTCTTGCAACTCGACAAGAGATTTCATATCGACGAACGTACGTTCGTTCATTATGCTGCTACTCTAGATAGAAACCTACACCGCAATGCCAAATCTGACGAGGCCGATCACGTTGTTTTCGATCATTCGCGACTTTCGCGGAAGGATCGCGGTGACATGGCTGATAGTTCTGGTCGAGAACTTTCTGATTGCTCTGATACCGCTACTGATCGGCCTGTCAATTGACGGCCTCTTGAACGGTCAGAAGGAGGAACTGTGGCTTCTGGCCGGTGTTCTCGTGATCCTTGGAGTGGTTGCGGTCAGTAGGCGCATTTATGACACACGAGTCTACGGCATGATCCGTGTTAGGCTTGGTTCGCAGCTCACAACCGAGCGTCAATCAATGGAAGTCTCAAAGCGCAGCGCGCGCCTGGACATGGCCCGTGAGCTGGTTGACTTCCTTGAAAACGAAGTGCCGGAGCTGATCACAGCAACGATCCAGATCATCGTCTCTTTTGTTGTGCTGATCATATTCGATATTCGGCTGGGCATTGCGTCTATCGCCGTCGTCGTAGGTATGGTTCTGGTCTACTCGTGTTTCCACCGCAGCTTCTTCAGGTTCAACGCCGCATTGAACGCACAGAAGGAAAAACAGGTTGCGATCCTGGATACCGGAAAGCGACGCGGAATCTTTGGTCACTTAAGCCTGTTGAGGCGTCATGAGGTGTCGATCTCTGACACTGAAGCCATCGTTTATGGTGGCATTTTTATGTTTCAGATTGCTTTCATCATCTACAACCTGAACCTTGGCGCGCAGTTGTCCGACATTACAGCAGGGAAGATCTTTTCCATCGCGACATATTCTTGGGAGTATGTCGAAGCCGCGCTCGCGCTGCCGATGGCCCTACAGGCGTGGTCCAGGCTGAGCGAAATCACTGACAGAATAAACTCCGAGGACTGATCATGGGGCTGTGCAAATACAAGAATTTTAACTGGGCCTTCACTCGGGAATCACTGGTTGCTTTGTTGCTTTCCAGTGCTGCCGCTGTGGCCGAGCCAGCCGAAAAACTTTGGTTAAGCGATGATGATGCCGTTGTGATCGCCACTGGAAGCTGCGGACAAGGTTCGGATGCGCTGTGCGGAATTATTGTCGGGGTGCCCGGCGCAAGGACAGACCCACAGATCGCAAATGCGAGAGCAGAGTTGTGCGGCTTGCCGATCATTTGGGACATGATACCGACCGGGGACCCCGGAGAGTACAGTAGTGGTCGCTTGCTCGACCCAGAAAGTGGCAAAGACTACGCCGCGACCTTCCAAGATCAGGGCGGAAGCGCCACCGTCAGCGTCGGTTTCGCATCGTTACGTTGGAGTCAGGTCAATAGAATTGAAGAGGAGTGTGCGGGATGATCAAAAGGACAAGTCTTCTCAATGCATTTGTGGTCACGGTGGTTTCCGGACTTGCGACACTTACACATGCGCAAGATACACCCGGAATCTCTGTTGCAGTTGAAACCATCGAAACTGGGCCGGTCACGCAGTGGATTTTCCTTGAGGGCATCGCAGAAGCGGCCCGGAAAGAGTACCTCTATTTCGAAAGGCCGGGACGGATCATCGAGATCGCAAACGGGGACGACGGCGAGGCCCTTCGTGCAGGCGCCAGAGCTTCTGGTGACATTCCGTTTCTCGCGCGCATTGACGACCGGGAGACTTTAAATCAGTTGGAAGAAGCGCGCGCTGCTGTTGCGGCCGCGCGGGAACGTGTCCGTGCTGCTGAAGCAGTGCTGGAACAAGCTCGTTTGGCTTTGGCGCGTCAAGAACGCCTGAGTGAGCGGGGGACCTCCACTCGCGCGGCTCTTGAAGAAGCCCAGGCTGCCTTCACAAGTGCAGAGGCACAGCTATCAGAAGCGCGCGCTGCGGTTCTGGCGTCTGAAGCCCAAGTAAGATCGGCAGAGTTGGCGCAATCCTACACGTTGTTGCGCGCACCTTTCGACGGTGTTGTCTCTCTCATGAACGTCCGTGTGGGTGATTTCGTTGGTCAAAGCCCCGGTGAAACGTCGCCGCGTGAACGCGAAGCCTCCGCAGCCGTAGTTCTCATAGATGACACAAGTTTTGAGGTGACGCTTTTTGTTCCTCCGTATCAGGCGATTGGTGTGCAAGAAGGGCAGCGGGTCTTGGTAGGTTTGAGTGGTGCGGCCATATCGAACTATGCGAAGACTGGCTCCGATCCGTTGGTAGTAGAAGCTGATGTTTGGTCTGTGAGCCCATCCGTCAGCCTGCAAAATCGCGCTGTTGAAGTGAAAGTTCGCACCAATACAGAAACACCCTTTTTGTCTGACGGCGATTTTGTAAGTGCGTGGATCGCGGTCAATGAGCGAGAGAACGCATTGCGCGTCCCTTACACGGCCCTCATCGACCAAGACCGCAAGTTATTCACGTTTGTGCTGTCTGAGGATGGGACATCTGTAGAAATGCGCGAGATACCTCGCGGACTTGAAGGGCTAACCTTCATGGAAGCAACTGAAGGTCTTGTTGCCGGTGATCGCGTGGTAACTCGCGGTCAACACCTTCTTGCAAATGGCAGCCCCGTTCGTCTTGTCAGTGAAGGGAACTGAGACATGCAGGAGAAAGGTGCCCTTCGGTTTTTCATTCTCGATCCGACATTTGCTATCGTTCTGATGCTCACCTGCCTCATTGGTGGTTTGCTGTCCTACACGTCGATGGTTAGGGAAAACAACCCTGATCTCGCGATCCCACAAGCTACGATCTCGGTGATTTGGATCGGTGCGTCTCCAGATCAGGTCGAAGAAGAATTGGTCAAACCAATTGAGGTTGCGATCCGTGGTTTGCCGGGTCTTAAGAGCTTCTCATCGAGTGCCTTCAACTCAGCGGCAATTGTCGCTGTTCAGTTTAAGGCGGATGTCGATATTCCATCCGCTATGCAGGCATTGCGGACCAAGGTGGCGGAGGCACAAACAAGTTTTCCAAAGGCGGCACGAAGTCCGCAGGTTGAACAGATTTCCGTCAACGACAGCCCGATCATGACCTATGTGATCAGAGGTGACGTTGACGACTTCTCTTTAAACCAAGCAGCGGGGCGTTTGCAGAGGGAGTTACAACGCGTCGAAGGTGTTCGAAGGGCAAACCTTCAGGGAGATCGTGCGCGCGCTGTTCACGTCAGACTTGATCCGGCGCTGTTGCGTTCTCATGGCCTGACCTCGACAATTGTTCAGGAAAGAATTGAAGCGAGCAACCAAGACCTGTCCTGGGGGTTTCTCGAAAGTACGGAAGGTGTGCTGCCGCTCTATCTGCAAGGTCGGTTTCAGGACCTGCAAGACATCCGCGACATCCCTGTTTATCGGGACGATACCGGTCGTGTCGTGCGCCTCAACGATTTAGGCGAGGTTTATATCGGGCTGCGCGAAAAATATACAGCGACACAGGCCAGCATTGACGGCACGCCCTTTGCAAACGTCATTTCGATGTCGGTTTTGAAACGCCCCGGAGGGGACACGCTTCAAACAATCGAGAGCATCCGCACCTTTGTCGATGAGTTCACTGTGGGCGCGAGTTGGCCCCAAGCGATAACAGTCGAAGAGCTTTCCAGTGAAAGCGAGATCATTGAAGCGAGCTTCTGGGAAGTTCAGTCGAACCTCATACAAGGTGTTGCGGCTGTGTTTTTGGTGCTTTTGATCGCGCTGACCTGGCGCGAGGCGATGGTGGCTGCAATGGCGCTGCCGGTGACGCTCTTGGCGGCACTGATGATCCTCGACTACTTTGGCTATACACTCAACACACTGGCGTTCCTTGGTATGGTGATCGCCCTGGGTATCTTGGTGGATGTCTTCATTCTTGTGATGGAGGGTATGCATGAAGGCATTTACGTGCGCGGCGAAAAATTTGCCGAGGCCGCGAAAGCCACCGTGCGTAACTTCCTGATGCCCGCAATCTCAGGGCAGGCGACAACGATTCTGGCCATGGTGCCATTGATGACAATCGCTGGGGTCGAAGGCAAGTTCATACGCATCATCCCGTTCACAGCGATTGCCTGTCTTGTCGCCAGTCTCGCGATTGCGTTTCTGGTGTGTATTCCCATGTCGCGCTTTTTCTTGGGTCGCGGGGAGAATGTTCAAAAAACAACCGTCGACAAGATCACCGAGTACGCCAGCGACAAACTGAACACCTTCCTGATCAAAGGTCCACTGAAGACCCGCTGGCGGTCTGGGTTGGCAGTTTCGCTTGCATTGGGTGCCTTTGCGGGTTCAATTTTTCTGGCAACTGAACTTGAGCAAATCGTTTATCCAAAGGAAGATCGCAGGTCACTTGGGATTTCTGTTGAGTTGCGCCCGGATGCGACGTTCAGCGAAGCCGAAGCCGTTGCGTCTAAGGTTGGTGAAGCGCTCCGAGAGTTGCCCTACTTTTCTAGTGTTGTTACGCATTCGGGCGAGAGAAGCCCCTTGTCACTGAACTCTATCGCGGAGTATCTGCAACCTCTCGAAGAGTTTTCATTTGTGGGGTTTTCTGTACAGTTTTTGCCAAAATCGGAACGTGAGAAGCTCGCCTTTGAGTACTTGCCGGAGATCAGGGCCGTGGCACAAGAGGCCTTGGCGGATATCCCCGGAGCCGTGTTACGCCTCACGCCAGACCTCGGCGGGTCAAGCAGTGTTGAGCCGATCCAGATAGAAATCACAGCCGAGGAAATTGGTACACTCCGTGACGTCGCAAGAGACATTCGCGTAGAGTTGGCGCAGATAGAAGGCGTTACCGACATTCGGGACACGCTTGGTGCCTTCAAGTCGCAAGCTCGGTTTACGGCTTTGTCCGAAGCTCTCAGTTTCTATGAACTGAGCGAGGCCGATTTACTGTCCCAAATTCGTGCGTCACTGACCGCCGACAAAATTGGCACATTCTCCCAGCACGGTTCGCTCCCTGATCTGGACATCATACTTGGTGTCTCATTCCCAAGCCGTAACGGCGATCTAGGAGGTCCGACTGCCATACATGAACTGGAGTCTCTCAGCCTGATCACAGAGCGCGGTGAGCGTGTACCCTTTGTCTCACTTGTGGACGTTGAATTGGATTCTGTGCCGCTGGCAATTGTCCATGCTGAAGGCGACAGGGCTGTCACAGTAAAGGCCCACCTTGAAGGCGAAATCACGTCTGCTGATGTGGTCGCACGGTTGGCTCCAATCCTAGAAGAGGTGTCAAAAGATTGGCCACTGGGGACCAGCTATCGCTTTAGGGGAGAGGTCGAGAGTTCCGCCCAAACCTATTCGAGCGCAGGTAAGGCATTTGCAATCGCGCTGCTGCTGGTGTTCGCCATTCTTGCAATGCTTTTCAGCTCGTTCAAGCAACCGATTATCATCATGGCAATGGCACCTCTGGCCATGACGGGCGTCTTCACTGGCTTCTGGCTTCTGTCTATTCCAATGTCCTTCGCAGCGATGATTGGCATCATCGCTCTGGTCGGCATCATCGTTAATGACTCCATTGTGATGGTCGAAGTAATAAATCATCGGCTTGAGGACGGGATGGACGCCTATCATGCAGCGGCGCATGGCGCGTCGGACCGATTGCGCCCGATCCTGACTACCTCGATCACAACGATTGTCGGTTTGACGCCGTTGGCGCTGAGTTCGCCTGCCTGGTATCCGCTTTGCATGGCCATCATTCTCGGTCTGGCCTTGGCAACAATCCTCGCTCTCATTGTGGTCCCTAGCCTCTACGTGCTGCTGTCCTCCAAACAGCAGCGGCAGCAAATTGCAGCCCAACCGGCATGACCAGTGGTCGAGAAAGCCAACCGGCCAGTCTCAGAGAAATGGTCTTGCTTACCCAGCTTGACGATCTGGATGATGATGACGTTCGCTATTTTAGGGGTCGATTCCGGCTGGGGGCGGAATCGTATCATAAGCTGATTTGATCACGAT
>JARGOC010000011.1 GCA_029212365.1 Roseovarius sp. | reverse complement strand
CCCACCCGTGAAGGCCAGGTGCTGGACTATGACAAGCTGACCATGAAGGTTGAAACCGACGGCTCGATCACGCCGGATGATGCCGTGGCCTTTGCTGCGCGTATCCTTCAGGATCAACTGAGCATCTTCGTGAATTTCGAAGAGCCCGAAAGTGCCGGCCGTCAGGACGAAGACGATGGTCTGGAGTTCAATCCGCTTCTGCTGAAGAAAGTGGACGAGCTGGAACTGTCCGTGCGCTCGGCCAACTGCCTGAAGAACGACAATATCGTGTATATTGGCGATCTGATCCAGAAGACCGAAGCCGAAATGCTGCGCACGCCGAACTTTGGCCGCAAATCTTTGAACGAGATCAAAGAAGTGCTGTCAGGTATGGGGCTGCATCTGGGTATGGACGTTGAAGACTGGCCACCCGACAACATCGAAGACCTGGCCAAGAAGTTCGAGGACCAGTTTTAATCAAGATGGGGCAAAGCCCCACCCTACGCATCAGATGTAGGGTGGGTTTTCAACCCACCGCCCCGGGCACCCGCCCCAAGGAGAGCGGCTGACACGCATCAGACCGCCGGACAAAGCAAAAACGTTAAATAAGGAATAGAAACATGCGTCACGCACGAGGCTACCGCCGCCTGAACCGCACCCATGAGCACCGCAAGGCGCTCTTTGCCAATATGGCCGGGTCGCTGATTGAACATGAACAAATCAAAACCACCTTGCCCAAGGCGAAAGAACTGCGCCGTGTGATCGAAAAGCTCGTCACTCTTGGCAAACGTGGTGATCTGCATGCGCGCCGCCAAGCCGCTTCGCAGCTTAAGCAAGACCAATATGTGGCCAAGCTGTTTGATGTGCTGGGACCACGCTATGCCGAGCGTAAGGGTGGTTACATCCGCATTATCAAAGCAGGTTTCCGTTATGGTGACATGGCGCCCATGGCGATCATCGAATTTGTTGATCGTGATGTAGATGCCAAAGGTGCCGGCGACAAAGCTCGCGTGGCCGCCGAGGATGCATCGGAAGAATAATTACGCCCACCTTGGCGAAGCAATTGAAACCCTTGCCTGACCGGCGAGGGTTTTTCTTTGGCCTGCTCTGGACGGTTTGGGGCGGCTATGGAATGGTGGTTGCGCAATATGGAGACAGCTATGCGCAATTTGTCCACTCTGATCCTCATTCTTTTCTCAGTCACATTTCTGTCGCTTCCAGCCATGGCAGAGACCGCAATCCTGAAAATCCATGGTGATAGTCTGAACGTGCCTTTGCCGGGGTCGTTCAAGAATGTGTCCGAAGAAAGAAATATGCCGGAATACACATTGCTTTTGGAAACCCGTGTGGTTGAGCAATGGGAGAAGGCGGGTGAGTTTTCAGATGGTATGCTGGTCATTGGCTGGCCCTACGCCAGCACTGATGACACGGTACAGCAACAGCGGTTTGACGCGATGTTCATAGCAATCGGAAAAGGCTTGCTTGCAAAGTCGAAGGGCGAGGCATTCACACCATCAAGTTCAGCCGTGGCCAAGGAAGCGTATAGTGATATCATGTCATTTCTGGGCCGTGGCGGTGTGGGGAATGTCTCAATCGTCGAAGATACACCGTCCAAGAAAAGCTATGTGTTTGACGGGGCATTTGAAATGCCCGGTGTGGTGACATTTCCTCTGGTTGAAGACGTATCGCTTGTTCGGGCAAGGGGCAAATTGATCGTGTTCCATACATGGCGGTTGGCAGATAAGCCCAGTGTGCGCACTAAGATGTTGCGCGTCAGCAAACAACTGCGCACCGCGATTGTACGCGCGAACCCATCGTAACACTGAATGTGTTAACCATGTGCCCATCATCTGTTGTGGGTCAAAAAGGAGAATAAGACAGATGTGCCGGTTTTTACTCGCGTTGGCGTTTGTCTTTATCATGCCGCTTCAGTTGATGGCGGAAACCCGTTTGCCATCAAATCAAGCTGAAATCAGTCTCAGCTTTGCGCCGCTTGTCAAACAGGCGGCCCCCGCCGTGGTCAATATCTATGCCAAACGCATCGTCAATGTGCGTGCCAGCCCGTTTGCCGGTGATCCGTTTTTTGATAACCTGTTTCGCGATTTTGGCGGGCCACGCCAGCGTGTGCAAAACTCACTGGGGTCGGGCGTGATCCTGTCTGCGAATGGGATCGTCGTCAGCAATTATCATGTGGTGGGCGAGGCGACGGATATCCGCGTGGTTCTGAACGACCGGCGCGAATTCAAAGGCCGGGTTCTGTTGTCGGATCAGGAAAGCGACCTGGCGATCCTTCAATTGGATGACGCCGAGAATATGCCCGCGTTGGCGTTGCGTGACAGCGATACCGTCGAGGTGGGTGAACTGGTGCTGGCCATCGGCAACCCGTTTGGCGTGGGACAGACCGTCAGCAGCGGCATCGTGTCGGGGCTGGCGCGGTCGGGCACAGCGATGGGCAACGCACGGGGGTATTTCATCCAGACCGACGCACCGATCAATCCGGGCAATTCCGGGGGCGCGCTGATTGACGTCACGGGGCGGTTGATCGGCATCAACACGTCGATCCTGTCGCGATCGGGCGGGTCCAACGGTATCGGATTTGCCATTCCTTCGGCACTGGTGGCGCAATTCGTGGCGCAGGCGCAGGCGGGCAACACTCGGTTTGAACGCCCCTGGGCCGGTGTAACTGGGCAGCCGGTGGATGCGGATCTGACCGATGTGCTGGGCCTGGATCGCCCGGGCGGCGTCATCTTGTCTGATTTCCATGCGGCCAGCCCGCTGAAGGCCGCCGGGCTCATATCAGGTGATGTGGTCACGGCTGTCGATGGCGCGTCAGTGAACACCCCGGCTGAAATGATCTATCGCATGACCGTGGCGGGCCTTGGGGCCGAGGCGCAGCTGACCCGTGTCCGTGATGGCCAGTCTGAGGATGTGACCATCACCCTGATTGCGCCGCCTGATGTGCCGCCGCGCGCCAGTTATGTGACCACGACCGTTCTACCGGGCATCACGCTGGAGCAGATCAACCCCGCCGTTGCGGCCGAACTGGGCTTGCCCAATATGGCAACCGGTGTCGTGGTGTCTGATCCCGGCGCCACCGGGGCGCGTGCCGGGTTGCGCCAGGGCGATATCTTGTTGGGGATCAACCGGATCCCGCTCAGCACCCCGGCCGAGGCGGATACTCTGCTACAGCAGGCCAAGGGTCGTCTTGCATTGACCGTGCAGCGCGGACAACGGCGCGTCACCCTGCGGTTCAGGATCTAGACGATGGCAGATCTATTTGACAGCACCCCCACCACGCCCCCCGCGGATGCACCCCGTCCGCTGGCGGATCGGCTGAGGCCAAAGACCCTGTCCGATGTGATCGGACAGGACCAGGTGTTGGGGCCGGATGCCCCGCTGGGGGTGATGCTGGCCTCGGGCAGTTTGGGATCGCTGGTGTTCTGGGGACCGCCGGGCGTGGGCAAGACCACCATTGCGCGCCTGCTGGCCGATGAAACGGACATGCATTTTGTGCAGATCAGCGCAATTTTCACCGGTGTGCCGGAACTGCGCAAAGTGTTTGAGGCGGCCAAGCACCGGCGCGCAAATGGGCAGGGGACGCTGCTGTTTGTCGATGAGATTCACCGCTTCAACAAAGCCCAGCAAGACGGGTTTCTGCCGCATATGGAGGATGGCACCATCCTGCTGGTGGGGGCCACCACCGAGAACCCCAGTTTTGAGTTGAACGCGGCATTGCTGAGCCGATCGCAGGTGTTGGTGCTGGAACGCCTTGCGCTGTTTGATCTGGAGCGGCTTGCGCAGCGGGCTGAGAAAGAGCTGAACCGAGCGTTGCCGCTGGATGGTCCTGCGCGCGAGGCGTTGCTGGAAATGGCCGATGGTGACGGGCGTGCATTGCTCAATCTGGTCGAGCAGGTAGCGGCGTGGAACGTTGACGGCAAACTGGGCATTGACGCGTTGACCAAACGGCTGATGAAGCGCGCCGCCAAATACGACAAAGGCGGGGATGAACATTACAACCTTATTTCCGCTTTGCATAAGTCAGTGCGCGGGTCTGATCCGGATGCGTCGCTCTATTGGTTTGCACGGATGCTGGAGGGGGGCGAAGATCCGCGGTATCTGGCGCGGCGCATCACCCGGATGGCGGTTGAGGATATTGGCCTGGCAGATCCGCAGGCGCAGGCGGTGTGTTTGCAGTCATGGGAAACCTACGAACGGCTGGGCAGCCCCGAAGGTGAATTGGCCCTGGCACAGGCGGTGACCTATCTGGCGTTGGCACCAAAATCAAATGCGGCCTATGTGGCCTATAAAGCAGCGCGCAAAGTAGCCAAATCTTCGGGCAGTGAGCCACCGCCCAAGCATATCCTGAACGCGCCCACTTCATTGATGAAAGATCAGGGATACGGCGATGGCTATGCCTATGATCATGATGCCGAGGATGGGTTCTCAGGTCAGAACTATTTTCCCGAGGCCGTCAAACGTCCGGTTTTGTATCAACCGGTCGAGCGTGGATTTGAGCGCGAGTTGAAAAAGCGCTTGGATTATTTCGTCAAATTACGCGCCAAGCGTACATAGCACCCATTTTGCGATGTCGCTTATGGACCTCATGATGTTGCTTTCAAGCTAAGAGCGGTGCGCGACCTTGTAGAGATGTGTGCAAAACCCGATTAACCTGATCCCAACTTAAGAAATACTGAAGTTTAGAACGATTTGGTGGAGTTTGATAAAGTTTCGTGTTTTGTTCAGGTATGTCGCAATTGAACTATCTATAGGGGTGTCGAATAGCTTGGGGAAGATTCACGACCACCGTTGCTTTTCGATTGAGACAAACCAATCAAATCTACAGGGAGAAACCAAAAACATGGTCAAAGATCAAACGATGCTTGATCGCCTGACTGCGGCTGCCAAAGAGGGCAGCGTTTCGCGTCGGTCGTTCATGAACTATTCAATGGCTGCAGGCGTGACGGCCTCGGCTGCAACTGGCCTTTGGGGCACCTCGGCCAAGGCCGAACCCAAACGCGGTGGTAAATTCCGTGTTGCCCAGCATGATGGGAACACCTCGGATCAGCATGATCCCGGCAAATACCAGTCGAACTTCGAAATTTCATATGGCCACACGGTGCGCGCCTATCTGACAATGATCAACGCTGATGGCACACTTGGCCCGGACGTTGCATCGGAATGGTCCGCCACACCAGATGCCAAGGAATGGACATTCAAACTGAACCCGGCGGCGACTTTCCACTCTGGTGCGAAGGTCACAGCCAAGGATATTCTGGCGTCGATGAACCATCACCGCGGCGAAGGGTCCACCTCGGCAGCCAAAGCGCTGCTGGCCAGCGTTGAAGACCTTGTCGACAATGGTGACGGCTCCGTTACCTTTAAGCTGTCGGCCCCAGCCGCTGACTTGCCCTGGATCATGCCCGATTATCATCTGGCCATTGTACCAGCAAATGAAGATGGCACCGCCAACTGGCAGTCAGGCGAGGGCTGTGGGCCGTACAAGGTTGTTGACCTGGAGTTCGGCGTGGGGGCGACATTCGTACGTCACGACGAATGGCACGGCGAAGGCGCTTGGTTTGATGAAGTCGAGTATCTGGTCATCAACGATCCCAACGCGCGCCAGACGGCACTTGTGACTGGTGATGTGGACGCGTGTTCGCTGCTGGAAAACAAAACACTTGGCCTTCTTGCACGTAACCCTAATGTCGAAGTTGACAACGTATCGTCGGCGCAGTGCATCACCATGCCGATGCATATGGATGTCGCCCCGTTTGACAACAATGATGTGCGTTTGGCGCTGAAATATTCGATCAACCGTGAAGAGCTGATCGAAAAGATCACCTTTGGCGCGGCCACCATCGGGAATGACTTCCATCACTCACCTGCGATGCCGTATTTCCCCGCAGAAATTGAGCAACGTGCGTATGATCCGGACAAGGCTAAGTTCCACCTGAAACAGGCGGGCTTGGACAGTCTTGATGTCAGCTTCTCGACCGCTGAATCGATCACCACAGGGGCGGTGGATGCAGCCATCCTTTATGCTGAGCACGCTAAACCTGCGGGTATCAACATCAAGGTCGTGCGAGAGCCGAACGATGGCTATTGGTCAGATGTATGGCTGGTCAAGCCTTGGTGCATGGTCACCTGGGGCGCGCGTCCGACACCCGATGTGATGTACACGCTGGCCTATAAAGACGATGCGGCCTGGAATGAATCGCACTTCCAAAATGAGCGATTTAACGAAGTGCTGCTGCAAGCCAAGGCCGAACTGGACGATGTTAAACGTGCCGAGATGTACCATGAAATGGGTATGATCTCGCGTGATGAAGGGGCCACGGTCATTCCGTATTTCCCGAACTTTGTCTACGGTCGTCGTGCAAATGTGAAGCACAGTGGCCAGTTGTCGCCAGCTTGGCAAATGGATGGCTATCGCCATGCAAGCCGCTGGTGGTTTGAAGGCTAAGTAACCCAACAGAACCCGGCGCCCCATCGGCGCCGGGTTTTTCATGAGGGCGAACCAGATCGGAACCTTTATGAAGCGGGCTGAACACGACAGCCCCAAGACTGCCAGAAAAAAATGGTTCATTCGACTTAGCAGACCAAGCGGATTGACCGGAGTTGTTTTTTTCTAAAGGCTGACTCGCAAATAAAAAAATAATCAAGGAGGGACACATGGGAGACATACTGAAGCTTGTTGGTCAACGGCTCGGTCTCGGGTTGGTAATTCTGCTCGTTATCTCAATCATCATCTTCTTCATGGTCGAACTGTTGCCAGGCGATATCGCACAAGCGGTATTGGGGCAGGGGGCCACGGAAGAAAACCTTACAGCTTTGCGCAAGGAAATGGGGCTCGATAAGCCTGCACCGGTCAGATATTTGCAATGGCTTAGCGGTGCTGTGTTCCTGGATTTTGGCAATTCTATTGTCACCGGAGAGCAAGTGTCGTCAGTCATTGGCCAGCGATTTATGAACACTTTGTTCCTTGCGGCCTATGCTGCCGTGATCTCGGTTCCTGTGGCGATTTCCCTTGGCATTCTGGTGGCGTTGTTGCGTAACTCGATCTTTGATCGGGTGGCCAACGTGCTGACATTGACCTCGATCTCGTCTCCTGAGTTCTTCCTGGGTTACATCCTGATCCTCTATTTTGCGGTGAAGTGGAACATGTTCCCGGCGATCGCAAGTCTGAGTAAAGATATGAGTTTCGGAGAGCTGTTGAACCGCACCTTCCTGCCGGCTTTAACGCTGGTTCTGGTGGTAGTGGCGCATATGATGCGGATGACTCGCGCCGCAATCATCAACCTTCTGGCCTCGCCCTATATCGAAATGGCGCGGCTTAAGGGGGTTCCACCGCTCAAGGTCATCGTGCGACATGCGCTGCCAAACGCCTGGGCACCGATCATCAACGTGGTCGCGCTGAACCTTGCGTATCTCATCACTGGTGTGGTGCTGGTGGAGGTGGTGTTTGTGTATCCCGGAATTGGCCAAGTTTTGGTCGATGCGGTGTCCAAACGTGACTTCCCTGTGGTTCAGGCCTGCTGCCTGATCTTCGCGGCCACTTTCATCCTGCTCAATCTTGCAGCGGATGTCGGTGCTATTCTTACCAATCCGCGTCTGCGGCACCCGAAATAAGGAGGTAGAAAAATGAGTGTATTCGTAATTGCCTATTACTCGCTGCTTCTGATTGGGTCTTCCCTCGCAGCGTATTTCAACAAGCGGTCCATCTTTATCCTGCTGTTCTCGCTCACTATGGTGTCCTTCGTTTTGGGCATTATCGGTGGATCGGGAGCTTTGGTTATGGTGGCCACCTTTGCCGGCTTGCTGGCGCTGGCGGGCATGGTGTCCTACAGCTTCCGCGAGGCCCTGATCATGATGGCAGGGCCCGAACTGGCCAAAGAGCTGCGCACAGCCCCTTTGACTGCGGCCTTTGGGATGTTTGTGATTTTTACCTACGCCATCACCGGCATTTTTGCGCCGTGGATTGCGCCTTATGGCGAAGCAGAGGTCATCAGCAACGCCTTTGAACCTGCCAATGCAGACATGCTGCTGGGGGCCGATCAACTGGGCCGTGATATGTTCAGCCGGTTGGTTTATGGCACGCGCAACTCGGTTGGGTTGGCGCTGACAGCCACTGTTCTGGCGTTTGTCCTCGGGGCAGGGGCAGGGATGCTGGCGGCCACCAAGGGCGGCTGGTTTGACCAGTTCATGGGCCGGTTCGCCGATGTGATCATGTCGATCCCGTCGCTGATCTTTGCGCTGCTGATGCTGTCAATCTTTGGTTCGTCCATGCCGGTCATCATTGTTGCGGTGGCGATCATCTATGCGCCACGCGTCTTCCGCCTGACACGGGCGGTTGCGGGCAACGTGGTGGTCATGGATTATATCGAAGCGGCCAAATTGCGCGGTGAAGGCACAGGATACCTGATCCGCCGCGAAATCCTGCCCAACTCCATGGCGCCTCTGGTGGCCGAGTTTGGCCTGGAATTCTGCTTTGTTTTCCTGCTGGTCGCGGGCCTGTCGTTCCTGGGGTTGGGTATCCAGCCTCCGACGGCAGATTGGGGATCAATGGTGCGTGAGAACGCAACGCTGATCTCATTTGGCGACATAACCCCGCTTATTCCGGCGGCAGCCATTGCGCTGCTGACGGTGGCGGTCAACTTCGTGGTTGACTGGATGTTGTTCCGGTCCTCCGGTCTGAAGGAGCAATAATCATGAGCCATGACAAAAGCGTTCTGCTGGAAATCAAGAATCTGAGGATCGAGGGATACTCGGATGAAAAATGGGTCGACATCATCAAAGGTGTCGATCTGACCCTGCATCGGGGCGAAGTGATGGGCCTGATCGGTGAATCCGGAGCCGGTAAATCAACCATCGGTGCGGGGGCCATGGGCTATGCCCGCGATGGCACGCGGATCAGCGAAGGCTCGTCGATCGAGTTTGACGGGATGGAGCTGACCACCGCAACCGAGAGCGAAAAACGCGCACTTCGCGGCTCTCGGATTGCTTATGTGGCGCAGTCGGCTGCGGCCTCGTTCAACCCGGCGCATAAGATCATTGATCAGCACACCGAAGCGCCTCTGCAATACCGTCTGCAAAAGCGGATGGAAGCGCAGGAAGACGCGATGGACCTCTATAAGCGTCTGCGTCTGCCCAACCCGACCGAGATTGGGTTTCGCTATCCTCACCAGGTGTCGGGTGGTCAGCTCCAGCGCGCGATGACAGCCATGGCCATGTCATGCCGCCCGGATCTCATCATCTTTGATGAACCGACCACAGCTTTGGATGTGACCACTCAGATTGAGGTGTTGGCCGCCATCCGTGACATCGTGGAGCAGTTCAACACCGCGGCTCTCTATATCACCCATGACCTTGCGGTTGTGGCGCAGATGGCCGACACGATCAAAGTGTTGCTGAAGGGCGAAGAGGTTGAAGAAGCCTCGACCAAGGAAATGCTGGACAACCCGAAAGAGGATTACACCAAATCCCTCTGGGCGGTTCGCAGCTTTGAAAGCCCACAACGGCATCGCCCCAAAGACGCCACACCGTTGATTTCGCTTCAACATGTGGATGCGTCTTACTCCTCTGGCCCCAAAATCCTCGATGATGTGTCGTTTGACATCTACGAGGGGATGACCGTGGCCGTCGTGGGTGAATCCGGCTCTGGCAAATCCACAGCAGCGCGGGTGATCACCGGCTTGCTGCCTCCGTCCAAAGGCGAAGTTTTGTTCCGGGGCACGCCGTTCACGCATGATTATCGCAATCGCTCCAAGGACGAATTGCGCCAATGCCAGATGATTTATCAGTCTGCTGATACATCGCTGAATCCCAAGGTCAGAATCTCAGAGATCATTGGCCGCCCGGCGCAATTCTATTCGGGTCTGAAGGGCACGGCGCTTAAGGCACGGGTGGATGAATTGCTCGATCTGATCGAGCTGGAGCCATCGCAATTTTACAACCGGTATCCGTCCGAGCTGTCTGGTGGTCAGAAACAGCGCATCGGTATTGCCCGTGCGCTGGCGGCTGAACCGGCCTTTATCATCTGTGATGAGGTCACCTCCGCGCTGGATCAACTGGTGGCCGAAGGCATTCTGCGGCTTCTGGATCGGCTGCAGAATGAGCTGAATCTGGCGTATATGTTCATCACTCACGATCTGGCCACTGTGCGCTCGATCGCGGATGAGGTTGTCGTGATGCAGCAAGGCAAAGTGGTGGAGCAGGGGCCAAAGGACGATATGTTCACGCCGCCGCACCATCCATATACCGATCTCTTGCTCAGCTCGGTGCCTGAAATGGACCCTGATTGGCTGACCACATTGCTCGAAGAGCGTGGCATCGAAAATCTGGGTGATGCGGCCGCGGCCAACATGTCAAAATAGGTTTTGACCGCCCCCTTGTGGGGCCGGACATATCCAACAGATCGGGCGTCCCAAAACGGGCCGCCCGATTTTTATTCAGGGGACGGGCAATTAACGCCGTCATGGCCCATGGCCACCCGGCGGTTGTTTCAGAATCTAGGGCAAATGTGCCGCATTTTCAGCAAGTTGCTTAGGCGGTGTGCCTTAGGATATTACGGCCATAGCGGACAGCACCAACGTACCTACGATCACGCCATACACAAGCGCCACAGCCTGCCATGTCGCAGAGTGCATACGCAATTCGCGGTTCAGTTCGTCGCGGGTCATGTTGGCCTCCTTTTTCGTAGGTCTAAAACCAGAGATGTGCTTGTCTCTATAATCCCAAATAGTGGAAAATTATGGCAACGCAATGACAAAATACCTCAAAATCTATGCATCATTTGCAACCCTGCTGCCGCGTGGCTTCATAACGGCTAAACTAGGCAGTGTGTTTCACATAGGAATAATTGTTTCGACAAAATGCAGAATTATCTCATGCAGGAAGGGCTCTGATTCTCAGCGCGATTTGTGCTTGGGATAATGAAGATGGTGAATCTCAACCCTCAGATCGAACTACTTAATTTATTATGAGGTATTTGAGCAAATGAGGCATTGAAAATGCAGGAAAAGTGGTGTGTACTTTTCTTGAGGGAACATTTAGACGAGATGACATTTTATGAGCGATAGCAATTCGGAAGAGTTTCCATACCAAGAGAAAACTGAAGATATGTCTTTAAAGACATTCGACTTGCTTCAAATTGTTGCCTCGCTTGTTGGCTTCTACGCCCTGATCATTCATTCGATTTGAGTATTTAGTGTCATTCGAGTTCTTCCTTGATTGGCGCCCGTGCGCGGTAACGTCGTATTCGGTGCGAACATTTCAACCCAAGGAAAAATCGGGCGAATTAGCTTCATTTGTTAAGCATGCACATAAACTAGGTTTTCCTGAGAAGTGGGTTCTAAGCTGTGTTGATAATCTGATTTACGCCTATCGTTCAGATGGGCTGTTTTTGTTCGGCATAGATTTTAGTGAACAGACATCGCCCAAAGAGCGATCTAGCCTTGTTTGCGTAGCATCTAGCTACATAAAAACTAGCCGCAAACATGATCACTTCTACGATAGGACATCACTCACGCCGAGTGGATTTGGCAGAGGAGGACCGCTTAATAAATTTCCGGTGAAGGTTGATCATACTAATTTTGGAGACAACATACAAGATTATCTGCATAGTGTGATTTCAGACGAAACCAAACTAATTCAGCTTGCATCGTCAAGCGAATATGGGGAAACACAATCGCCTGACGACAGTGATCCAGCAATTTTAAGGCTAAGAAACAAATATGCGGCTCTATTCGATCGTTCGATGAAGTGGTGCCGTGAAACTAAATACAAGAAAACATTTGGCATTCCTTTGTTCTCTAGAACCTATTATTTTGCTGCAGTGTTTCTGGTGTTGATGATTGGTGTTACGACACTTCAGTTGGGATTTGACGCTAACTCCAACGTACCATCGAAATTCTGGATTGTTTTGTCTGGTTTGGTGGCATCAATCGCGGCAATTGTCTTCGCGGAACTGATTTTCAAGTTTCTCGCAGTCGGTTACTGCAACCTGATACTACCTGTTGCAAAATCTATTGTTGGGGAGTTGGATGGAACACACCAACAGTGGTTGAGGCGCGTTAAGAGAAGCCTTCAGCAAAAATGCACAAAGGTGGATGTGTTTTTGTTTATCGCGCTAACGGGTTTCGTGGTATTCCCAATCAGTGAAGTTCCTCATGTTCTTTCCATACTGAAGCTACTGGGGCCAGTTGAACAAAGCCAATACTACAAAAGCATGCTCTCGGCTTTATCGGCAATATCGTTCGTTGAAGTTTCATCTGAGTCAGGTTTCATTACTACGATTGCGCGAAACAGCTCATTTTACCTTCCTTTTTTGGTGTTCACCATCTACACGCTTGACGTCAAAACACGCCGAAAAAATGTTATCAGGGTGTATACAAATCTTATTGGTCACCTGCGATTTGCAAATATATTGGACGATATCGTACTGAACATGTTTCTTCGCGCGAAATCAAAACAAGGAACAGGCTCTAAAGTGTTTGTTCCTGTGCGAAATGGATTTGGTGACGCCATAGATGTGGTCAAAGACCGATTGAATTCAGAAGTTGATAACCGCACTAGAAATCGACTGATGATGTTTGCGGCCCTCACCATTTCCCTTTACTTTAGCGGACAAGACTATCTGAAAACGCTTGCAGATTGGTTCGGTGTCGCTGTTTAACCCTGCAACGGCATCACCTTTAAATCTCCCTCTTGGCGGGCCTTGATTGCCATGGCGGCGGCGTGGCTGCCGGCCGCAGTGGTGTAATAGGGGATCTTGTCATAAAGGGCGACCGAGCGGATTTCACGGCTGTCCTCAACTGCTGCAGAGCCTTCGGTGGTGTTCATCAACAGATGGATTTCCCCGTCCTTTAGCATGTCTACTATGTTGGGCCGGCCTTCATAGACCTTCTTGACCACGTCGCATTTGATGGCGTGCTCTTCAAGGAATGCCGCCGTTCCCCCCGTTGCCACGATGGTGAACCCCAGATCCACAAGCGTCTGCGCCGTTTCCACCAAGGTTTGTGTTTTGTCGGAATCTTTGATGGAAAAGAACACTTTGCCTTCAGTCGGAAACTCTGTTCCGGCCCCCATCTGGGCCTTCAGGAAGGCGCGTGGGAAGGACACATCCCAGCCCATCACCTCACCCGTCGAGCGCATTTCTGGGCCCAGAATGGTGTCAACACCGGGGAAGCGCGCAAACGGCATGACCGCCTCTTTGACCGAGAACCACGGCATCGCCGGATCGGCCAGTGTCATCTGGTCGGCCATGGGCAAGGTGCCGGGTTTTGCATCTGTTGGATAGGGTCCGCGATGTGGGAAATCAGTCAGGCTCTCGCCTGCCATCAATCGTGCGGCGATGGAGGCAATCGCTGAATCCGTGGCCTTGGCCACGAATGGCACTGTGCGGCTGGCGCGGGGGTTCACCTCAATCAGGAAGATGTCATCGCCCTGAACGGCGAACTGAATGTTCATCAGGCCGCGCACATTGAGTGCCAGAGCAAGCGCTTTGGTCTGGGCCTCAATCTCGCTGATAATCGCCTTGCTCAGCGTATAGGGTGGCAGTGAGCAGGCACTGTCGCCCGAATGCACGCCGGCCTCTTCGATATGTTGCAAGATGCCTGCCACATGTACGTTTGTGCCGTCACACAAGGCATCCACATCACATTCAATCGCCCCCGCCAGATAGCTGTCCAGCAGCACGGGGCTGTCACCTGACACCACGACGGCCTCGGCGATATAGCGTTCGAGCTGGGCCATGTCGCGCACAATTTCCATTGCGCGCCCGCCCAAAACATACGAGGGGCGAATGACCAGCGGAAAGCCAATTTCGTCAGCAATTTCAAGTGCCTGTGCATCAGTGCTGGCAATGCCGTTATGAGGTTGTTTCAACCCCAGATCATTGACCAACGCCTGGAACCGCTCGCGGTCTTCGGCCAGATCAATCGCATCCGGTGTGGTGCCAAGGATTGGAATGCCTTCCTGCTCCAGCGCGTTGGCTAGTTTCAGCGGGGTCTGGCCGCCAAACTGCACAATGACACCGTGCAACGTGCCGTTTTCCTGCTCTACCCGCAGGATTTCCATCACATGTTCAAAGGTCAGAGGCTCAAAATACAAGCGGTCCGAGGTGTCATAATCCGTACTGACGGTCTCGGGGTTGCAGTTGATCATGATCGTCTCATACCCCGCATCGGTCAGCGCATAGCAGGCGTGACAGCAGCAGTAATCAAACTCGATTCCCTGACCGATCCGGTTTGGACCGCCGCCCAGAATAACCACCTTCTTGCGATCAGAGGGGCGGGCCTCACATTCCACGTCGCCCATCATCGGCTGCTCATAGGTGGAATACATGTAGGGCGTTTGCGCCTCGAACTCGGCGGCACAGGTGTCGATCCGCTTGAACACGGCGTTCACGCCTAGGTCCAGACGCGCGCGGCGCACCCCCGCCTCGGTTTTGTCGGTCAGATAGGCCAGCCGTGCATCGCTAAAGCCCATCATTTTCAGATGGCGCAACCCGGCTTCATCACTGGGCAAGCCGCTGTCGCGCACGCGCTCCTCGGCCTCCACGATCTCGCGGATACGGGCCAGAAACCATGGGTCAAACTTGGTGACGTCAAAGATTTCATCGTCGCTCAGCCCATGACGCATAGCCTGGGCAATGGTGCGCATCCGGTCGGGGGTCTGCTGGCTGATTGCCTTGATCACGGCAGATTTTTCTGGCGCGCCTTCGATTTCGACCTCGTCAAACCCGCTCAGGCCGGTTTCCATGCTGGCCAGCGCCTTTTGCAGGCTTTCGTGGATGGTGCGGCCAATCGCCATCGCCTCGCCCACGGATTTCATCGCGGTGGTCAAATGCGGCGCGGAGCCTGCGAATTTTTCAAAGGCAAAGCGCGGGATTTTGGTGACGACATAGTCAATCGTCGGCTCAAAGCTGGCAGGCGTCACCTTGGTGATGTCATTGTCCAGCTCATCCAGCGTATAGCCCACGGCCAGCTTCGCTGCGATCTTGGCAATCGGAAAGCCCGTGGCCTTGGACGCCAGCGCCGAGGAGCGCGACACCCGAGGGTTCATCTCAATCACAACCATGCGGCCATCATCGGGGTTGATCGCCCATTGCACGTTTGATCCGCCGGTTTCCACACCGATCTCGCGCAGAACGGCAATCGAGCCGTTGCGCATGATCTGGTATTCCTTATCGGTCAGTGTCAGGGCAGGGGCCACGGTGATGCTATCGCCGGTGTGCACGCCCATCGGATCTACGTTTTCAATGGCACACACGATAATGGCATTGTCCGCCTTGTCGCGGACCACTTCCATTTCAAACTCTTTCCAACCCAGCAGGCTCTCGTCAATCAGGATTTGATTGACCGGGCTGGCATCAAGGCCGGTTTTGCAGAAATGTTCGTAATCATCGCGGTTATAGGCCACGCCGCCGCCCGTGCCACCAAGGGTAAATGCAGGGCGGATAATGGCGGGCAGGCCGACATAATCAATCGCATCCATACATTCTTCAAAGGTGTTGGCGATTATGGCCTTGGGGTTTTCGATCCCCAGCCGGTCCATCGCCTCGCGGAACAGCTTGCGGTCTTCGGCCATTTCAATGGCGTCGCGGTTGGCGCCGATCAATTCGACGCCGAATTTCTCCAACACGCCCATGTCTGCCACGGCCAGCGCGGTGTTCAACCCGGTTTGCCCGCCCATCGTGGGCAGCAATGCGTCGGGGCGTTCTTTTTCGATGATCTTGGCGACGATCTCGGGGGTGATCGGCTCGATGTAGGTGGCATCGGCCAATTCGGGATCGGTCATGATCGTGGCCGGGTTGGAGTTGACCAGAATGACCCGGTAGCCTTCCTCACGCAGCGCTTTGCATGCCTGAGCGCCGGAATAGTCAAATTCGCAGGCCTGTCCAATGATGATGGGCCCTGCGCCAATGATCATGATGGATGAGATATCGGATCTTTTTGGCATGGGTCCCCCAAAAATATTTCGCCTTTGCACCGTGTGCGCACCTGAGGGCGAAACGCGTGCAACGTTGATTTTTCCCGCCGCGTTGTCCCCCCATATCTTTGGGTCTGAGGGTCGAAACGCTTTGGGCAGACGCGGGCATCGGCATAAGGCCGGTTGCGCAAATTGTTGGCGTTATATCCATGATGGGCGCTGGTGCAAGGGGGATCGCAAAACTTGGTGGTTATGCCGCTTTTTTGAGTGATATTTGGGGGGTGGGGGGCTATCACAGCCCAGATCGGACAAAGGACGCAAGCGGTGCAGATTCGCTTTGATCATGGACCTGACGGCGCGGCCTGTCTTTTTGGGCAGGCCAGGGGGCTGATTTCGGCCACCATACCCGATGAGGTGCCCGAGGCATTGGCCGCCATGGACAGTGCCCGCGCGCAGGGCAAATGGCTGGCTGGATATGCCAGTTACGAGTTAGGGTATGTGCTGGAACCCGCCTTGGAGGAGTTGCTGCCCAAGGCCCGTCGCCTGCCATTGTTGCACTTTGGTGTGTATGATCGGCCCAATATTGCCCAACCGCTCAGGCCCGGTGATGCAAGCCTGTCGGATTTTGCGCCTCATTGGGACGAGCAACGCTACGAGAGCGCATTCAAACAGGTGCATGACTATATTTGTGCGGGTGATTTTTATCAGGCCAATCTGACCTTCCCAATTTCGATGGCCACGTCCGGCACGCCCGAGGCGCTCTATCAGGCGCTGTCGCAGGTTCAGCCGGTGCGCTATGGGGCGTTGGTGCGCCAGGACGGGCTGCCAAGCCTGTTGTCACGCTCGCCCGAGCTGTTTTTTCGCACCAATACCCAAGGCCAGATTGAGACCCGGCCAATGAAAGGCACGCAACCTCGTTCCGAGGATCCGGCCGAGGATGCCCGCCGCCGGTTTTTTCTGCAAACCGATGAAAAGAACCGCGCCGAAAACCTGATGATTGTTGATTTGCTGCGCAATGATCTGTCGCGTATTTGCCGCGCGGGGACGGTGCAGGTGCCCGAACTGTTTACAGTTGAGAGCTATGAAACAGTACATCAAATGACCTCGCATATCACCGGGTTGATGGTGGCGGGCTCGGGGTTGGGCGATATATTGCGTGCGCTGTTTCCTTGTGGGTCGATCACCGGCGCGCCAAAGGTGCGTGCGATGCAGGTGTTGGCAGATCTGGAGGGCGCCGCACGCGATGCCTATTGCGGCACCATTGGCTGGGCCGCGCCAGATGGGCGCGCTGAATTCAACGTGGCGATCCGCACGCTGATGATCGAGGATGGCCACGCCCGGCTGAATGTTGGTGGCGGGGTGGTTTATGACAGCACCGCAACCGGCGAATATGAGGAAGCGCTTTGGAAAGCCCGCTTTGCGGAGCAATTGGCCCTGACGTCCGGCTAAGGCGCGCCGTGCCCGTTGCCTGATTTGGGGGCTGGCGGCGCGGCAAGTCCTATCATGGGCTCAGCTTGTCAGTACTGCCACGTATCTGCACATGTCAGCGGCCAATGATCCGGGGCTTACTCTGCTGCATGTCTCAATTCCTCGTCCTCGCAATACAGATAGTCCCGCGTTAATGGCACGGCATCCTGCTGGCGCGACAATTGCATCTGAAACACCACCTGACTGTTCAACCGGAATGTCAGCTCACTGGCCACCAGATAGTACCGCCACATCCGGCAGAACCGCGCGTCATACAGCGCATGTGCTGCATCAATGTTGCTCATAAAGCGATCATACCAATGGCGCAGGGTTTGTGCATAATGCAGCCGCCAGACCTCGATATCGGTGGCCACCAGACCTGAATGCTCATAGGCGGCAGCGGTTTCAGACAACGATGGCGCATAGCCCCCCGGAAAAATGTATTTGGTCACCCATGGGCTGGTGGTACCCGGCGGCGTCGAGCGCCCGATCGTGTGGATCAATGCCACGCCATCCGGTGTCAGCCTGTTTTTCACCGTATCAAAATAGGCCTGATAGTGCGGCGCGCCCACATGTTCGAACATACCAACCGAGACTATGCGGTCAAACTGGCCGGCCACCTGCCGATAATCCATCAACTCAAAGGTTACACGGTCTGCCAGTCCGGCGGCCTTGGCGCGGTCCACAGCCATTTTATGTTGTTCCACCGACAGGGTCACGCCGACAACCCGCGCGCCGTAATCGCGCGCCAGGGCCAGTGCCATGCCTCCCCATCCGCAGCCGATATCCAATACCCGCATGCCCGGCTCAAGCAACAGCTTGCGCGCGATATGGTGCGTCTTGGCGTTTTGGGCCGCCTCCAGCGTCATGCCCGGATCGGTAAAATAAGCGCAGGAATATTGCCGATCTTCATCAAGAAACAAATCATACAGCGCGCCGGAAAGATCATAGTGGTGTTCAACATTGGCACGCGCCCTGCGCATCGGGTTGAACTGCTGCACCCGCTTTAGCGCATGACGCAGCGCCGATATTGGCCGCTGTGCGATATGGTGGCCCTGAGCCGCTATATTGCTGATCGCCAGCCCCAAGAACCCGTGCAAATCGTCGCCCTCAATGGTCAACCGGCCATCCATATAGCCCTCTCCCACGGCCATATCGGGCGACAAAACAAGCAATCGCGGCAAGGCGGGATCATGCAGCGCAAGCGCGACACAGGCGCCCGTCGAGGCATCCCCATATCGGCGTGTTTCGCCATCCGGGTAAACCACAGTCAGCTCGCCCAGTCGTATCAAATGCCGCAGCATGCGATCTAATGCCATGTTCCACATGTTTCCCCCTTAATCAGCGCCCCACCGCGGCGCTTCATTTCAAGTGATGTGAAACCTGCCTTGTTCCGGACAATCCCCCGGTTATCTGCTCGAATGACCCGATTTTTCCGCAAATTTGCCCGCCTGTCCATGCTTTTAACGAAATGCGCGGGGTTCTGCCCATCTCAGCCCCTTGACTTCTGAGCGTGGCATTGGTGTACCCACCCGAACCATGCGCCCTGCACCACACATTTTTGTCACGGCGCTCTGAGAGGATCATCATGCACGTTTATCGCAGCCATACCTGTGTTCAGCTTAACGCTTCTAATGTTGGGGAAAAGGTTCGCCTGTCGGGCTGGGTGCATCGCATCCGTGACCACGGCGGCATCCTGTTTATCGACCTGCGCGACCACTACGGCGTGACGCAGGTGTTGTGTGATCCCGACAGCCCGGTGTTTTCTGACGTTGAAAAACTGCGCAGCGAATACTGCGTGCGCATTGACGGCGAGGTGAAGGCGCGCGACGAAAGTCTGATCAACTCAAAACTGCCCACTGGCGAGATTGAGGTGTTCATCCGTGATATGGAAGTGCTGGGCGGCGTGAATGGCGAATTGCCCCTGATCGTATTTGGCGATCAGGAGTACCCCGAAGAAACCCGCCTGCGCTATCGCTATCTTGATCTGCGCCGCGAGGCGATGCAGGACAATATGACCCTGCGCTCGGATGTGGTGGCCTCGGTGCGCAAACGCATGTGGGACAAGGGGTTCCGTGAGTATCAAACGCCGATTATCACTGCCTCAAGCCCCGAAGGCGCGCGTGATTTTCTGGTGCCTTCGCGCCAGCACCCCGGCAAATTCTATGCTTTGCCGCAAGCCCCTCAGCAATTCAAACAGCTGATTATGGTGTCGGGCTTTGACAAGTATTTTCAGATTGCACCGTGTTTTCGGGATGAAGACCCGCGTGCTGACCGCTCGCCCACCGATTTCTATCAGCTTGACCTTGAGATGAGCTTTGTTGAACAACAAGACGTGTTTGACACTATCCAGCCAGTGATCGGCGGGATTTTTGAGGAATTTGGCGGCAATCGCAAAGTGGATCAGGAGTGGGAGCATATTTCCTACCGTGACGCTGCGCTGTGGTATGGCACCGACAAACCCGACCTGCGCAACCCGATCAAAATGCAGGACGTGTCCGAGCATTTTCGTGGTTCAGGCTTTGCCATCTTTGCCAAATTGCTGGAGCAAGACGGCACTGAAATCCGCGCCATTCCCGCGCCCACCGGCGGCAGCCGCAAGTTCTGTGATCGCATGAATGCCTATGCCCAAAAAGAGGGCCTGCCGGGGATGGGGTATATCTTTTGGCGCAAACAATCCGCGGATTCGATTGCGCAGGAACAGGGGATTTCTGTCAAGGAGGTCAACGCCAAGATCAAAGCCGGTGAAATCACCTTGGGCGAAGAGGCCGCAGGCCCATTGGCCAAGAACATCGGGCCTGAGCGGACTGAGGCCATTCGCCAGCAGCTTGGCCTTAAAGTGGGGGATGCCGCCTTTTTCCTGGGGGGCAAACCTTCGGCGTTTGAGGCCGTCGCCGGGCGCGCCCGCACTGTGATCGGGGATGAGTTGAAGCTGACGGATCTGGACCGCTTTGCCTTTGGGTGGATTGTCGATTTTCCGATGTATGAAGCGGACGAAGAAACCGGCAAGATTGATTTCTCGCACAACCCGTTTTCCATGCCCCAGGGGGGGCTTGAGGCGCTGAATGGTGATCCTTTGCAGGCGCTGGGCTATCAATATGACCTCAGCTGTAACGGCTACGAGCTGGTGTCTGGTGCGATTCGGAACCACCAGTTGGACATCATGATCAAGGCGTTTGAGCTGGCAGGATATGACGAAGCGGAAGTGCGCAAGCGTTTTGGCGGGATGGTCAATGCCTTCCAATACGGCGCGCCGCCCCATGGTGGCTGCGCGGCGGGCATCGACCGGATCGTCATGCTGCTGGCCGATACCGCCAACATCCGCGAGGTTATCATGTTCCCGATGAACCAACGTGCCGAAGACCTGATGATGAACGCACCGTCTGATCCCTCCAGCGATCAACTGATGGAGTTGGGCCTGCGTGTGATTCCACAGGAATAGATCGCGGGCTGTTCTTAGCGCATTGCCCGCCCTATCGTGGCGCGCAGAGCAGGGGAGTTGTGTGAAATGATGCGTGATGATCGCCCAATCGGGCCCAGCGTGGGCGATTGGCAAGTGCCGCCATTGCCTCAGGGCGAGACATTGCAGGGGCGGTATGCCCGGTTGGAGCGACTGGACGCTGATACCCATGCCGCCCTTTTGTTCAAGGCGTTTGATGGCCATGACTGGGTTTGGGATTACATGCCGTCGGGGCCCTATGCATCATCGGCGCAGTTTCATCGCTGGATGCGAGAGGCCACGGCCAAGGATGCTATCCTGTTCTATGCTATCTTTGACGAGGAAACGGGCGAGTTTGGCGGGTTTGCTTCGTATTTGCGCATGAAACCCGGATCTGGTTCGATTGAGGTCGGCTACATCGCCATGGCACCACGTTTGCAACGCACCAAGGCGGCAAGTGAGGCGATGTTCCTGATGATGCAATGGGCGTTTGAGGCCGGGTATCGCCGGTACGAATGGAAATGTGATGCGCTAAACGCACCTTCACGGCGGGCCGCGCAACGGCTGGGATTCAGCTATGAAGGCGTTTTCCGTCAGGCCACCGTGGTCAAAGGTCACAACCGCGATACCGCCTGGTTTGCAATGATTGATACAGAATGGCCCGCCCTGCGCGAGGCGTTTGATTTCTGGTTGTCGCCGTCAAATTTTGCGGCGGATGGCCAGCAGAATGAACGGCTCAGTGATCTGACCACCCTTGTGCGGGTGGCGTCTGATCCAAGTCTGGGACGGACTTAGGGTTTTCTGGTGTTCAGATCGCCATTTTCTCATTCAGCCGCTCTTGTACCAGACCAGCCAGCCGCGCCAGTTTTGCCTGACTGATGCCGCCGTTGGCGCGTGCCTCGGAAAGTTCGGCGGCGGCGTGTTCCAGTGCATTGTCTTCGGCAGTGCGGGCCACGCTGCTCAGAAACTGCGAGACATACTCCAGTTTTGCGTCTGCGTGATGGTCATCCAGCAGGGTAGCGATAAGTGACATGTCTTCGCGGTAAGCGAGCGGATCGGGGCTTACTGTATCATTGTTGATCGCACAGGGGCCGATGTTGATCTGTTCCTGAGGCAAGGAGGACAGAATTGCATTTTGGAAAATCCCAATGCTTTCAATCGGTTTGGCGAGAAAATTATCGGCACCAGCCGCATCCGCAGCAGAGCGAACATAATCCGCGCCGCTGATGGCTATGATCGCCCCGACGCGAGGGGTTGCACGGTTCAACTCGTCGATCAGCTCCAACCCGGACCCATCTGGCAGGCCCAGATCAATCACCACCACCGAGGGGCGATAGACCTGTAAATGCCGCCGGGCGGAGCGCAGGCAATCTGCCCGCCTGATCCGCGCACCGCTGCGCAAACACATCAGTCTGAGCGCCTCACTGGCAAATCGGCTGTCTTCGACCACCAGCACGGTCATGCCCAACAAGGGCCGTTTGGCAGTTGGTGTGAAAAGCGGTGCAAGGGGGTCAGGGTCGTCCATTCTGGGCCTCTTCTTAAAATAGCGTTTCAAGCACCATGAACCTCTATGCCTAATGCTTCGTTAAAGCGTTTCAACTTTAGTCTGTGGTCAGCAAAATTTAGATTTCAGCGCGGCATTTGAATGCTTCAGGCCGCTTACGAAATGTATAAATCCCAGAATGCGACATGTGAGCGCTTGTCTGAGCCGGGCGCGGAGGCCATAACGTGGCCAAACAGTTTGCCCAAAGGAAATGCCATGATCGGACGCCTCAACCATGTCGCTATTGCTGTGCCAGACCTTCAGGCCGCAGCAGATCAGTATCGCAATGCGCTGGGGGCCAAAGTCGGCGAACCTCAGGACGAGCCGGATCACGGGGTGACGGTGATTTTCATCGAATTGCCCAATACCAAGATTGAGCTGCTCTATCCCTTGGGCGAGGACAGCCCGATCAACGGGTTTTTGGAGAAAAACCCATCGGGTGGCATTCACCATGTGTGTTACGAGGTGGATGATATTCTGGCCGCGCGCGATCATTTGCAAACCACTGGTGCGCGGGTGCTGGGCAGCGGAGAGCCCAAGATCGGTGCTCATGGCAAGCCTGTTCTGTTTTTGCACCCCAAAGACTTCAACGGCTGTCTTGTTGAGCTGGAGCAGGTCTGATGGGGCCGGTCTCGGGGCTTGTGCTCTATCTGGTGATTTGGTTCATGACCTTCCTTGTGGCGTTGCCGATCCGCATCACGACGCAAGGCGAGGCAGGCACCACAGTGGCGGGCACCCATGCCGGATCACCTGAACAGCACCACCTGAAAAAGAAGGCGTGGATCGTGACCGGCGTGGCCTTTGTGATCTGGGCCGTGGTGGCGACGATCATCCTGACTGAAGCCATCACTGTGCGCGACATTGATATGTTTGGCAGGATGGGGCCGGTGGAGTAACGCCACCTTTGGGGTGCTACACTAGGCCATTGTCAGCCCCTGGGGAGGCGAGCCAGCACTCCACTCTAGAGCACTTTATCCCTGCACCACCGCGAGCAGAATGAGCAATGTGCTGGCATCGGCAATATCGTTACCCCAAGGGAGGGGCTGACGATGGCCGGGCCGCTGCGCGGCTGTTAACCGGCTTGCAGCGTTAAACCTTGTTAAGCGGCAAGTGGTGCAAAGAACACTTGCCTGCGAAACGCGCGAGGCTGTTCCCTCACCCCAATTCCGCCAGACGTGCCAAAGCCGCCTGCAATTTGCCGGCTTCTTCTTCGCGCAGTGCTAGGTTGTCTCGCGCTTCGGCCACCACATCCTCGGGGGCTGAGGCCACGAATTTCGGGTTGTTCAGCCGTCCACGCAGCCCGCCTAGCTCTTTCTCCAGCTTGCCCATCGCCTTCTCCAGGCGCGCTTTTTCTTCTGCGACATCAATCACATCGGCCAAGGGCAGGCCAAAGCTGCCGCCCTCAACGGCCACGGTGATGCAGCCCTTGGGGAAGCTATCGACATCGCTCAGGCTTTCAACGCGTGCGATGCGTTTGATCATCACTTCGTTGCGAGCCCATGCCCCGCGCCCGGCCTCGTCCAGCTCGCTCACCAACAGGGGCACTTTCAACCCGGCAGGCACATGTACCTGCTGGCGCGCTGAGCGGATGGCGTCGATCAGATCAATCACCCAGTTCATTTCCCGGTCAGCCTCGGCATCAACCAATTCCGCGCCATATTCGGGCCAATCGCCATGGATCAGCAGCTTCTGACGCTCGCCCAGCGTGCCCCACAGCTCTTCGGTGATAAACGGCATGATCGGGTGTAACAGGATCAGACATTGGTCAATCACCCAAGCCATGGTCGCCTGGGTTTCCGCCTTGGTGGCGGCGTCGCCGTCCATCAACAGCGGTTTGGAGAACTCCACATACCAGTCGCAGACCTTGCCCCAGACAAAGACATACAACGCGTTGGCCGCATCATTAAACCGGTATTGGCCAAGTGCGTCATCTACCGCCTCGCGCACCTTGGCGGTTTCACCAATGATCCAGCGGTTCACAGTGGCCTTGGCGTCGGGGATTTTCCCATCGCTGCCCACCGCTTCGTTCATCTCGGCAAAACGCGCGGCATTCCACAGTTTGGTGCTGAAATTGCGATAGCCTGCAATACGTTGCGTGGAAAGCTTCAGGTCACGCCCCATAGCGGCCATCGCCGTGAGCGTAAAGCGCACCGCATCACAGCCGTATTCGTCAATCAGCTCGAGCGGATCGAGAACATTGCCCAAGGATTTGGACATCTTCTTGCCGGTTTCATCACGCACAAGCGCGTGCACATAGACATGATCAAACGGTTTTTGATCGACCACGGCATATTGCATCATCATCATCCGGGCGACCCAGAAAAAGATGATGTCAAACCCGGTGATCAGCACCGAAGTGGGGAAATATTTCTTTAGCTCATCGGTCTGTTCAGGCCAGCCCAGCGTGCCAATGGGCCACAAGCCCGACGAAAACCAAGTGTCCAGAACATCAGGGTCACGCCAGACCGGGTACACCAATTTGGTCGGATCCTGCGTGGCGGTGTACTCGGCCAAAGACGACGCAAGCTTGTGCAATGCATCCTCGCGGCTTTGCGCCTCGACAAGCTGCATCGCCTGAAGCGGCACCGGCAGATTGGCCAACTGGTCATGATAGGCCTCTGAGATCGCGCTGAAATCTGTCCCACATTCCATCAAGTGGCTGACATGCCCCTCGTTCAGGCCGCGCAGCATTTCCACAAGGTCAAGCGCTCCGTCGCCTTCGTCGTCGTGAAACTGAGGCGAGCTGAGATCAAAACCATACCAAACCGGTATCTGATGCCCCCACCACAATTGGCGCGAGATACACCACGGCTCGATATTCTCCAGCCAGTGGAAATAGACCTTGCGGTCCGCCTCGGGCATGATCGTGACCTCGCCCGATTTGACGGCGTCAATGGCGGGGCCAACAATCTTGTCGGTATCCACGAACCACTGATCGGTCAGCATCGGCTCGATCACGACCTTAGAGCGGTCGCCAAACGGCTGCATGATCGGTTTGTTTTCGACCATCGGCACGGTGACAGTGATCTCTTCGCCGTCCTCATCCTTTTGGGTCTGGGTGGTCATCACCGCCAACCCTTCGCTGGTGATCTGCTCCACCACCAGCTTGCGTGCCTCAAACCGATCCAGACCGCGCAGCTCATCCGGGATCAGGTTGAGCGTGTCGACTTCGGCGCCGCTAAACTCCGCGCCCTCAGCAATCTCCTGGGCGCGCGCGGCCATGGCGGCATATGGCGCGCCGTCGCTGCGCATCCGCCCCTTGGTGTCCATCAGGCGGTACATCGGGATGCCGCCGCGCTTGGCAACGTCATAGTCGTTAAAGTCATGCGCGCCGGTGATCTTCACCGCGCCCGAGCCGAAATCAGGATCGGGGTATTCATCCGTTATGATTGGGATCAACCGGCGGTGCTCTTTCGGGCCTACCGGAATTTCACAGAGTTTTCCGATGATTGACGCATAGCGCTCATCTGATGGATGAACCGCGACCGCGCCGTCACCCAGCATGGTTTCGGGCCGCGTGGTCGCAATGGAAATGTAATCTCGTTCCTCTTCAAGAACGACATTCCCGTCTTCATCTTTCTCTAAATACTTATATGTCGCCCCCCCCGCGAGCGGGTATTTGAAATGCCACATATGGCCCGCAACTTCGATATTTTCGACCTCAAGATCGGAAATCGCGGTTTCAAAATGCGGGTCCCAGTTCACCAGCCGCTTGCCGCGATAGATCAGGCCCTTGTTGTACATATCCACAAAGACCTTGATCACCGCGTCGTGGAAATTGCCCTCTTCGCCCTCAGGGGCGGAGGGCGCGCCGGACATGGTAAACGCCTCGCGTGACCAGTCACAGGATGCGCCCAGCCGTTTCAACTGGCCGATAATCGTGCCGCGTGATTTGATCTTTTGCTGCCAAACACGTTTTTCAAACGCCTCGCGGCCCATCTCAACCCGGGTGGGTTCGTTATGCTCGGCCATGTCGCGCTCGGTTACCATTTGGGTGGCAATGCCGGCATGATCGGTGCCGGGCTGCCAAAGCGTGTCAAATCCGCGCATCCGGTGCCAGCGCACCAGAATATCCTGCAAAGTGTTGTTGAACGCATGCCCCATGTGCAGGCTGCCCGTCACATTGGGCGGTGGAATCATGATGGAAAAGGTCTCGCTGCGCTGTGCATTGGCCCCCGCACTGAAGCAGCCCGATGCCTCCCATGCCTCGTAAAGGCGGGTCTCGGCTGCGGCTGCGTCAAAGGTTTTTTCCATCGCCATGGTGTGCATCCCGTTCATGTCTGATTGATCGTGCCCGGTTTATCCAATCCGGCCGCCAAGGGAAAGCGCCAAGACTTGCCAGCGCGCCCAATCCGGCACAATCTGGCGGAATGACATATGATATGATCCCTCCTGTTTCGCTTTGGCGCCTGTTCAACCGGATGGGAGGCTGGCTGGTGCTGATCACTGGGGTGTTATTGCTGATCTTTACGGTGTTCAGCCAACTGGCCCTGAAAACAGCGCAAAGATTCGAAGCCGAGGGGCAGGCCGCCAGCGCACAAGTCAGCGAGAGATACACCACCATCAAGACCGATGCAGACGGTGATCAAAGCACCAGCTATTGGCTGACCTTCACTTATGTTACCTCAGACAAGCAGGAAATTACGCTGACGCAAACTGTTGGCACCTCGCTTTATCGGCGTGTCCAGCCGGGGGGCAGTTTTGACCTGCTGTACCTTGCATCCGATCCGCACCGGGTGGAAACAAACCCCGGCAGCAATCGCAGCTCATCCAAGGTGGCGCAGAGTGTGGCGCTGGTGTTTGGGGTGATCTGGCTGGTGAGCCTGTGGAAAATTGGCGGCTGGGCTGTGGCGGCGGTGCGCGCCCGGCGCTACGGCACGCGCGAAAAGGTGAAAGTAACACGCATTCACCGCACCAGATTTAAGATCAACAAGAAACCCCGTTATCGCCTGAACTGGGAGGATAGCGCTGGGCGCGAGGGGGCCAGCCTGTTGCACATGGATATTGAACTGTCTGGTCTCAATGCGGGTGACATGATTGATATTTATCAAGGTGTTAAGCAAAGTTGGTGGATTGGGGATGTGGGCGAGCGGGATCGCTAAAGCGGTTCGTCTAAAATCCGCATCAGAGGTTTTGCCCAAACCGCCCGCCAGGTTCATATGTCGCGCTTGGGTTGGCTCTTTTCCTATCTCAGCTCAAAGGCGATACGCTTTCGTCCGGCTATGTCCCGCGCTGCAGCTTGGTTGACAGGTGAATCAGGCTTTCCGAGCTTTTCACACCTTTGGCATCACCTATCCGGTCCAGCACCTGATCAAGTGCTTCGGTCGAGGCGGCCTCGACGATCACAATCAGATCAAACCGGCCCGAGGTTGTATGCACCCGGCGCACCTCAGCCAGCGTTTTCAGCCGCGCCAGCACCGCAGGCCCGCTGCGCGGCTCGATGCTGACCAGCACTGTCGCGCGCAATGGCAGTCGAAGCCGCTCATTCAGTCGCACCGAATAGCCCTGGATCGCGCCTGTGCTTTCCAGCCGCTCAAGCCGGGCTTGCACCGTGGTGCGCGCCAGCCCCATGCGCCGCGCCAGGGCCGAAACGGGTAGGCGGGCGTTTTCCTCAAGCAGGGTCAGCAAGGCGCGATCTGTTTCGTCTATTTGCATTACAATCTCGTCATATTGTCACTCATTTGCGGCATTATGTACGAGGTGCCAAATGAAATCGACGAAATTATCATGCATTCTGGAAAAAACCATGAGGCACCACTATGAGAGCATCCCCCATCTGGCCCACCCCGGTGGCGCATTTGACCCGTCATTCCCCCGATACGGTGCAACTCTATTTTGGCCCGGCCACGTTGCAGGCAACTGCCGCAAGGTTTCAGGCCGGGTTTGACGGCTTGGTAACCTATGCAGTCAAGGCCAATGCCTCGGACGAGGTGCTGGCCAATCTGGTGGCGGCGGGCATTCAGGCGTTTGATGTGGCCAGCCCACAAGAGATGTACGCGGTGCGCGCCGCCCACGGTCAGGCGGTTTTGCACTATAACAACCCGGTGCGATCCGCCGATGAGATCGCCACCGCAATTGCGATGAATGTGGCCTCCTATTCGGTGGATTGTGCCAATGAATTGGCCAAGTTGCACGCTGTTCCTCAGGGGGCCGAAGTATCAGTGCGGCTGGCCTTGCCTGTGTCTGGTGCGGCTTATGATTTTGGTGCGAAATTCGGGGTCGGGCCTGAGGGTGCCGCCAAGCTGTTGCAACAGGTGGTGGGTGCTGGCTTCACCCCATCACTGACCTTTCACCCTGGCACCCAATGCGCTGACCCAGAGGCTTGGGCGGCCTATATTGAGGTCGCCGCCAAAGTGGCCAAAGCTGCCGGTGTACGCCTGTCACGGCTGAATGTTGGCGGTGGGTTTGCGGCACATCGGACTGGCCAGTCTCCTGATCTTGAGGCGATATTTGCGCGTATCAAGACCGCAACCCAGCAGGCTTTTGGCGCTGACGCCCCTGATCTGGTGTGCGAGCCGGGACGCGCCATGGTGGCGGATGCCTTTACGCTTGCCACGCGTGTCAAAGCGCTGCGCGCCGATGGGTCGCTCTTTCTGAATGATGGTATTTATGGGGGGCTGGCCGAGGCGCGCGATATGTATGTGGTGGACCGGATCAAGGTCATCTCACCTCTGGGCGATCTGCGCCAGGGCACACCTCTGCCGCGGGTGCTGTTTGGGCCCACTTGTGACAGCATCGACAGACTGCCCGAACCTGTGTCACTGGCAGGTGATGTGCAGGAAGGGGATTATGTGCTTTTTGCCGGCATGGGGGCGTATTCACAGGCGATCAACACTGGGTTTAACGGCTATGGCCTGAGTGCGCCGGTGACAGTGGCACAACCCTGATTCCTGTTTGATCCGCTGCGCCGCCTCACTGAACCGCGCCAATTTTCATGGACTGTAAAGGCACCTGCGCGCAAGATAGCACAATGTGTGTTTATGTGATCATTCCAATGTCAGGCGATCGTCATGTCACTGCGTAAATGGGCCCGCTCTTTGTTGTCACTGCTCAAACCCGGCAAGCGGCAGGGCAGGGTAGGGTTTGCCCACCGACGTGGGCAGATGACCCATGTGATTATCCTTGATGGCACCATGTCCACACTTGCGCAGGGGTGCGAAAGCAACGCAGGGCTGGCGTATAAATTGCTGGCCTCGGCCAATGCGCGCAATGTGTCCCTGTTCTATGAGGCAGGCCTGCAATGGCAGGATTGGCGCGCCACGGGAGATGTTGTGCTGGGCCGGGGCCTGAACCGGCAAATCAGGCGGGCTTATGGCTATCTTGCCAGCCACTACCGTGCGGGCGATCGGATCTATTTGCTGGGGTATTCGCGCGGGGCATTTGCCGTGCGCTCGCTGGCGGGGGTGATTGACAGGATTGGCCTGTTGACCTCGGATCATGCCACCGAACGAAATATTGTCACCGCCTATCGCCATTATCGGCGTGATCGCTCCAGCACCGCAACCGCAGCATTCACATCCGCGTATTGTCACCCGGAAACCCCGATAGAAATGGTTGGTGTCTGGGACACAGTAAAGGCGCTGGGACTGCGCCTGCCGATAGTATGGCGTTGGAGCGAACAAACCCACGCCTTTCACAATCACCAATTGGGTGCATCGGTGCGCCATGGATACCATGCCCTGGCTCTGGATGAGACGCGCGCGGTCTACGCCCCTGAGATGTGGCAAACATCGGATGATTTCGCAGGCCATGTGGAGCAGGTTTGGTTCCGCGGCAGCCATGGGGATGTGGGGGGGCAGTTGGGCGGATACGAGGCGGCACGCCCATTGTCCAACATCCCGTTCGTCTGGATGCTTGAGAATGCGGCACAATGTGGGTTGGAGCTGCCCGAGGGCTGGCAAGCGCAGTTTAAGCGGGATGCCGCAGCACCTTCTGTGGGCACTTGGCGCGGCTGGGGCAAGATGTTCCTGTTGCGATCAGCGCGCAAACCTGGGGGGGATGCCTCAGAACGCATACATGAAACTGTGCAGGAACGCGCACCGTTGCAGTCATTTGACGCAGCTGCGCAATAGGGTGGGATTGATCCTTGAGTATCGCCATCTGCAAAGCTGCGACGCGCCCCTAGACCAAGCAGCTGGCACCGGGGCACGCTGCGGTGATGCTCAGGTCCCCATGATGATGCAGGTGGTTGATCCCGTCGCATAAAGGCGCCCGTCCTCAACCCCCCTTACTTCACCGGTGGCCACTCCGGTGGATCGCCCGGCGTGTAATACGGTTCCGACCGCGTGCACTTGTGTTCCCAAGGGCAGGTTGCGGGTGATATTTACCTTGAATTCCAACGTGGTATAGCGCGATCCCTCAGGTAGTTCTGTCATCACTGCACAGGCCATGCAGCTGTCCAGGATCGCCCCGTACCAGCCACCATGCGTGGTGCGCATCGGGTTGGTCGTTTCAATAGTTGGCGTACCTTCAAACACCACCCGGCCCTTGTCAGCTTCAATCGGCCAAAATCCCAGCGTGTGCCCAATAGGTGGCCCCGCCAATGTGCCGTTGACCACGTCACGCATAAATTCCAGTCCCGTGCGCGACATGGTTTCGTCCATGCTGGGCAGCTCGTCTATGGTTTGGGCAATACGCCTTGTCATTACTTCAGTCTCCATTTGAGGTGCGTTCCTGTGCCACCAGCCCCAAGCTGCGGGCCGCAGTCAGTGATAATATCCCCGAATCCAACCCCTGTGGTTTTTGATAGCGGCGAATTCCTGCACGAGTGCGCCCGTCCATCACTCCGGTAATTGCCCCGCGATACAGGTTGCGGGCCAAAAGCGCGCGCTGCAGCGATGCAACAAATTCGGGCGTCACCTCGGCGGCGCAGGGGATTTCAAACACCGTATCTTCTCGTGGTTTGACAATCGCTTGACGGGTTTCGGTGCGGTAAACTGCATGGATCAGAATGTTGCCCTCATCCCCCAGAACCGCTGGCTGTACGAGGATCTGTTCCGTCACGGTTTCCACCACAGCAGGGCTGGCATCCTTGGCCCAGCAACTGCCTATTGGCGCGCCGGGTGGTGCGGCAGTCATCAACTGGCCGGTCTGGGGTGTCTCACTCATCGTGTCGGGGCGGGTGCTTTCACATGCCACCAAAACGATCAGGGCCACGACAGGGCAAACTCGAAGAAAGTGATACATGCTCGATGGTCTCTTTTGCGGCCTCTATGGACCATTTTCCCAGCACCTTAGCGGGTATTGCTGGGCCGTGAAAGCACAGGCTGCACCAAACACGCTCTGGTCTGGGCCAATTTGCCACGCTTATGTGCCGGAATTGAACAGAAAATAGGCAATTCGTGCCCCTCTTATGGCGATTGGGACTGGTGTGTTCTACCTCGCTTGGCTAGGAACCAGTGACTTGCGAAATTACGAGGGGGAACCCGCACCAATGGCAAAGATTACCTATATCGAGCACAACGGCACCGAACATGTCGTTGACGTGGCCAACGGCCTGACTGTGATGGAAGGCGCGCGTGACAATAACATTCCGGGCATCGAAGCCGATTGCGGCGGGGCCTGTGCCTGCTCTACCTGTCATGTTTATGTGCATCCGGACTGGGTAGAAAAACTGCCCGCCAAGGACGACATGGAAGACGACATGCTGGACTTTGCGTTTGAGCCTGACACTTCCCGCTCGCGCCTGACCTGTCAGGTCAAAGTGACAGACGCGCTGGATGGGTTGATCGTGCAGATGCCTGAAAAACAAATCTGATGCGTGTGATCGGTGCCATCGTTCTGGCACTGATCGCAAATGCCGCTGGTGGCGAGACAATCACCAGCGCGCGCTTTGTTGGCCCAACGCAGCATTACGCCCATGGGATATTGGGCGATACCATCGAGTATTCCGGCATGATGGTGGATCTATCCGTCAGCGGGCCATTCTTGATTGGGTTTGCTTACAATACCCGTGTGTTCGAAGACCTCGCGCCACGCCTTTGGGATGTTACGGGCGATGGCACACCCGAGGTCGTGGTGATCGAAACAGACCCGCCCCAAGGTGCTCAGCTTTCCATCTATGGCCTGCGTGATGGCACTCTTTCAAAAATCGCGTCTACCCCGCATATTGGCCAAACGCACCGCTGGCTTGCTCCAATAGGTGCGGGCGACCTGGACGGCGATGGCCATATCGAAATCGCCTATATCGACCGCCCACATCTGGCCAGAACCCTGCGTATCTGGCGCTACCAGGATGGTAAACTCACCGAAATTGCCAGCCAGCCCGGCCTGACCAACCACAAAATTGGTTGGGATCACATCCCCGGCGGCATCCGTAATTGTGGCTTGGCCCCTAAGATCATCACCGCCAATGCCGATTGGTCACGCATCATTGCCAGCACGTTTGATGGCACATCCATCCACACCCGTGACATTGGCCCCTACACAGGCCCCAAGCACCTCAACCTTGCAACACAGTGCAGGTAACCCCATCTTCTTGCTGTAAATATCCCGGGGGTGCGGGGGCTGGCCCCCGCTTTGGTCGGATCGCTTTCGCGATGCGAAACCAGATCGCTCACAGCGCCCGCCAGCCAATATCTGACCGGTAAAACCCACCCGCCCAGTCGATTTGGTCTACCATTCCATAGGCCCGGTCGCGCGCCTCTTGCAGGCTGGCACCGCGCGCGGTGACATTCAAAACCCGCCCCCCAGATGCGGTGATCTGCCCATCCACAGTCGCGGTTCCGGCGTGAAACACCATATGCGAGCTATCCTCAGGGCAATCACCCACCCCCTTGATAACGCTGCCTTTGGCATAGCTTCCCGGATACCCGTTCGCGGCCATCACCACCGTAACGGCATGGTCATCCGCCCAATTCACATCGCACCCCGCAAGACGACCCTCAGCGGCGGCTTGCAGCAGGTCCATGGCCTGCGCACCCAATCGCATCATCAGCACCTGACATTCCGGATCACCAAAGCGCACGTTATATTCCACCAACCGTGGCTGGCCGTCCTTGATCATCAAACCGACATAGAGCACGCCCTGATAGGGTGTGCCGCGTTTGGTCATCTCCTGCAGTGTTGGCGTGACGATTTCATCCAGCGCTTTTTGCGCAATCACATCCGTCAACACAGGTGCCGGAGAATACGCCCCCATGCCGCCGGTATTTGGCCCGGTGTCGCCTTCGCCCACGCGCTTGTGGTCCTGGGCGGTGCCAAAAGGCAACGCAACCTCACCATCACACAGCACAAAGAACGAGGCTTCTTCGCCCTCCATGAATTCCTCAATCACCACTTCGGCCCCCGCGCCGCCAAAGGCCCCGCCGAACATGTCATCAAGCGCGCCAAGCGCTTCGTCCATTGTCATGGCCACGATCACGCCCTTGCCCGCTGCCAGCCCATCGGCCTTGATCACGATTGGGGCGCCTTGCGCCTCAACATAGGCGCGCGCCTCTGCCAGATCGGTGAAATGCCCATAGGCCGCTGTTGGCGCATTCGCGGCATCACATATCTCTTTGGTAAAGCTTTTTGAGGCCTCCAGCCGGGCCGCCCCTTCGCTGGGGCCAAACACCAGCAGGCCCGCATCGCGCAACCGGTCCGCCACGCCCTTGGCCAAAGGTGCCTCCGGTCCGACGATGACAAAATCCACCGCGTTGGCATCACAAAACTCGGCCACGGCTCCACCATTCTCGATATCGAGCGCGGCACATTCGGCAATCTGTGCAATTCCGGCATTGCCAGGTGCCACGATCAACTTGTCGCACTTGGGGTTTTGCATCACTGCCCAGGCCAATGCATGTTCGCGTCCGCCGCCGCCGAGGATAAGGATATTCATGGCTCAAAGGCTCCCTTTGGTGATGTCGCCCGCTGCATAGGCCGCTCCTGAGTTTGACGCAAGCACACACACCCGGTGGATATGCCATGAACCACTACAATTTGTGCACCACCAGAGGGTTGCATTGCGCGCCATATCGTTCCAAACTTAGCGTTTTAAGGAGACCCAACAAATGATTACACGCCGCAGTTTTACCCTCGGACTTTCGCTTTTATGTGTTCCTGGTTTGGCACAGGCCCAACAGGCCAACCGCCGGGCAATGGAGAATGTATACAAGGCGATGACCTACAAGCAACGCACCCGCATTCAGGAAATTCTCACTCGCGCGGGCGTTTACTCGCTGGGCATTGATGGTGTTTATGGCCCCGGCACAGAAGGCGGGCTTCTCAGGGGGGCTGTTTACCTGATGCGCCGCTCCAACAATGCTGCCGGTATCAGCCTGTCCACCCGTGACGGTGTGATTGATTACTACCGTGGCATTCTGACTGGCCGTTACAAAGCCTATTACTAAAACGTTTATGTGCGACGGATGACGCCGCCCTGATCGCCACGCATCCGAGGCCATATGTCTGATCTGATCGACGACCCATCAACGGGCGAAAACGCCCCCGAATTTTCGGTCTCTGACCTTTCGGGGGCGATTAAGCGCATGATTGAGGGCGAGTTTTCTCATGTGCGTGTGAAGGGCGAGGTGGGCCGTGTGTCACGCCCGCGTTCAGGGCATCTGTACCTTGATCTGAAGGACGATCGCGCCGTGCTGGCCGGTGTGATCTGGAAGGGGGTTGCAACCCGCCTGGCCGTTCAGCCCGAGGAAGGCATGGAAGTGGTCGCCATCGGGCGGCTCACCACGTTCCCTGGTCAGTCGCGCTATCAGATCGTGATCGAAGACATCAAACCAGCGGGTGTTGGTGCGCTGATGGCGATGCTGGAAAAGCGCAAAACCCAGCTGTCGGCAGAAGGGTTGTTTGCGCCAGAGCGCAAAAAGGCACTTCCCTATCTGCCTGAGGTGATTGGTGTTGTGACCTCACCTTCTGGCGCTGTGATCCGTGATATTCTGCATCGCCTGCGTGACCGATTCCCGCGCAAAGTGCTGATTTGGCCGGTGGCTGTGCAGGGCGACAAATGTGCGCCCGAAGTGACCCGCGCCATTGAGGGGTTCAACGCGATGACCTCGGGCGGTGCCTTGCCGCGCCCCGATCTGATTATTGTCGCGCGTGGCGGTGGCTCGATCGAAGATCTTTGGGGCTTCAACGAAGAATCAGTCGTGCGCGCGGCGGCGGCCTCGGACATTGCGCTGATATCTGCTGTGGGGCACGAAACCGACACAACCCTGATTGATTATGCGTCCGACAAACGCGCGCCCACGCCGACGGCGGCGGCAGAATTGGCGGTGCCCGTGCGGCTGGAGCTTCTGGCCTGGCTCGATGGTCAGGAGGCACGGCTGACGCAGGCGCTGACGTCGGGAATCAGCGCGCGCAAACAACGGCTTCAGGATGTGTCGCGCGCTTTGCCACGCAAAGAGGCGTTGATGGACATACCGCGCCAGCGTTTGGATGCCCTGTCAGATCGGCTGCCCGCGGCATTGATCCGGTCGGTGCAGACCCGCCGCGTGGCTCTGTCTGAAAGCTCAGGCGCGCTGCGCCCCGGTCTTTTGCAGCGTGCATTGGAGGGCGATCAGCGGCGGTTGGCAAACACATCTGCCCGGCTGAATCTGCGGGCATTACAGGCAGACATGGGGCGGCAACGTCAGGAGTTTGACCGACGCGCGCAGCGATTGTCAGATGCCGGAGTGCGGCAGGTTAAAGCCCTGAAAGATCAAGTGCAAACTCTTGATCGCCTTATGAAAACAGTTGGTTATGAGGCGACGCTAAAGCGCGGATTTGCTGTGGTGCGCGATGGTGATGCTGTCATCTCAAACGTGCCTGCCGCGAAAGCGGCCGATACCCTGGAAGTGCAGTTTGCTGATGGGCGTGTGCGTGTCAGCACCACCGGGGCACCACCTGCTAAGAAAGCGGCCAAGCCCAAACAAACACCGCCGCAACAAGGCGATTTGTTTTAGACCCCGACGTCAGGACCTAAGCACTGCAACGGTTGGTGGCTGCGTTGAACTTCGAACAGCTCAAGCGCTTGCGGGTCGTCTTTGAACCGCGCAACCAACCCTCCAGTGGGCGATTCTCGGAAGGTCCAGCATTGGATTTCTTCCAGCGCCTCATATTCAAAGCAGATCATTTCGCCGTCCTGATACCATGTGCCATTCTGGCATCGACCATCCAGAAATGTCCATATAACCCGGTGGTTTGGAAGGTACTCTTCAGCCCCGTAATCACGCCCGTTCACACCATAGTAAAAGGTTTTGCCAAGGGTGAACTGGTCAAATTCTTCCGCGTTCATTGTATCAGCAAAGGCGGCTGGGCTGATGCAGAACATCAATAGGGTCAAAAGTGATCTCATGCAGCTGAGTTTGACAAATCCCACGGTCCATGGCCAGCCAGATTAAACCTCCGGCGAATTCCCGCGCGTGGCCCAGGCTTTGCACTGCGGATCCATGATGCGTCGCCATAAGGGCGGGACCAGCGCCAGCACCGCCATGACAGGCAGGGAATAGGGCAAAGTTGGCATCGTTTCGGATGTCAGTTGCAGGCCGGGGTAATCGCGCTGTGGGGTCACATGATGATCCGAATGGCGCGGCGCGTTCAACGTCATGGCGGAGGAGGCCCAATGTGGCGCATTCCAGGAATGCTGCGGGCCGACCGGCTCTGGCGTGCCATCGGGGCGGGTGGCGCGTCGCAGGCCATAATGTTGTACATAATCCGACAGTAGGATTTGCAGCTGAGCATAGAGTGAGATGAAGATCAGCGCGCCCAGACCAGCGCCGCCGCCCAGGGCAAAGCTCAGCGCCATCAATACGGCGGATCCACCGCAGTACAACAGATATGGGTGTTTGAAATCAAAGCTTTGACGGGCTTTCCTCAACTTGTTTTCCGCCTGTAAACCGGCGCGAAATCCACCCGGCCAGGCGCGTATCAGAAAGCGGTAAATCCCTTCACCCCAACGCGCGGAATTGGGATCAGCCTTTGAGCCGACATGCACATGATGCACCCGCAGATGTGCGCTTGCATGGTGGCCAAACAGGATCGACGTATAGATCAACCGCCCCATCAGCCGCAGGCGCCGGTTTGGTCTGTGGATCAGCTCATGAGCGACAGGATGCGAGATCTGGCCAAAGATCAATGCCGCAGCCACAGCAATCAGGCCACGTTCAACCATCCCCAAACCACTGTTTCCGGCAATGCCCCACAGGGCGAGCATCAGTGCGGTGAAATGCGCCAAACCCAGCACAATCAGCAAGGTATCAGAGCCGGGAAATTCGGCCTGCGGATCGGCGTTTTGCAGCTGCATGGTGATCCAGCGATCCAAAACAAATATCAACAGGGTGACATATCCGACGGTCAGCCAGCCCCAGGGGGCTCCAGCAAAAACCGCCATCATCAGCAACATGAACGGGCAAAGCGTGGCGATTGTAAACAAACGCATTCTGTTGATCCTTGGGTGGGTGCAGGCCAGGGCCGGCACAAATTGATAACCTAGCCGCAAGATAGGCGCAAAATAGCGCCGCCGCCAACGGTTCCGAATGGGCATGTGTCGCTTTTGGTTGCGCCAATGGGCTGGCATGTCGATAAACCTTGTCGAAGGTTTGAACAGGAATGATCACATGGCACTGGATGCGCGCAAAGGTGTGTGGAAATCGGGCAAGGGCAAGGGGCGTCATACGCCCAAGGGCCGCCAGCTTGAGGATCAGCCTTGGGCTGAGGTGCAGGATCTGTTGGGCGAGAGCCGCCGCGACCGCGATTTGCTGATCGAGTTTTTGCATCTCATTCAGGACAAGTTTGGCCATCTGTCGGCAGCGCATTTGCGTGCCTTGGCCGAAGAAATGCGCCTCTCCATGGCCGAGATTTACGAGGTCGCCAGCTTTTATGCCCACTTTGATGTGGTCAAAGAAGATGAGGTGCCACCACCGGCATTGACCATCCGCGTCTGTGATAGCCTGTCATGCGAACTGGCAGGGGCGCAGGCCCTCCAAAAGGCGCTTGAGGACGGGCTGGATGCCAGCGAAGTGCGTGTGTTGCGCGCGCCTTGCATGGGCCGTTGTGATACAGCTCCGGTGCTGGAGATTGGCCACAATCACATTGACCACGCCACACCTGAGAAGGTGCAAGCTGCGATTGCAGCGCAGGACATTCACGTATATATCCCGGATTATCAAGGCTTTGAGGCTTATACTTTATCCGGTGGTTACAGTACGCTCACAAACGTGCGTGACACTGGCGTGTTTGAGGATATTCAAGAAACACTGTTGACGTCCGGCCTGCGCGGCCTTGGCGGTGCCGGATTTCCATCGGGGCGCAAATGGGGGTTTGTGCGTGCTGGTGAAGGCCCGCGATATCTGGCCGTCAATGGCGACGAGGGCGAGCCGGGTACCTTCAAAGATCGCTTTTACCTCGAGCGAGAACCGCATGTTTTCCTTGAAGGAATGCTGATTGCAGCCTGGGCGGTTGAGGCCGAAACCTGCTATATCTACATGCGCGATGAATATCCCGCCGTGTTGCATATTCTGGCCCAGGAAATCGCCGCACTGGAACAGGCCGGTCTTGTTGAGCCTGGCTATATTGATCTGCGCCGTGGGGCTGGCGCCTATATCTGTGGTGAAGAAAGCGCGATGATCGAATCGATCGAAGGCAAACGTGGCCTGCCGCGCCATCGCCCGCCTTTCGTGGCCAATGTTGGCATTTTTGGCCGCCCCACTTTGGTGAACAATGTCGAGACCCTGTATTGGGTGACCAAGATCCTGCGCGAGGGAGGCGAAATTCTCTCGGGTGTTGAAAAGAATGGCCGCAAGGGGCTGCGCTCATTTTCGGTCTCGGGTCGGGTGAATACTCCGGGCGTGCACCTGCTGCCTGCGGGATCAACCATGCACGATATTATTGAGGCCTGCGGTGGCATGCTTGATGGTCACAATTTCAAGGCCTATCAGCCCGGCGGCCCATCGGCGGGTCTGCTGCCTGCGTCCATGGCTGACATCCCGATGGATTTTGACGTATTACAAGAATATGGCACCTTTATCGGCTCGGCTGCGATTGTTGTTTTGTCCGATCACGACAGCGCCCGCGATGCGGCTTTGAACATGCTGCGGTTCTTTGAGGACGAAAGCTGTGGCCAATGCACGCCTTGCCGGGTGGGCTGTGAAAAGGCGGTCAAGCTGATGCAGGCCGACACATGGGATCAACCGCTGCTGGAAGAGCTGTGCACCGCGATGGGGGATGCTTCGATCTGCGGGTTGGGGCAGGCGGCGCCAAACCCCATTCGCATGACGATGAAGCATTTCCCGGATGAGGTGTAAGGACTCGCGCCCCTGACAATCTGGTGCCAAAACTGTCCGCCATGATGCGGGGGTATCTCGGGCGAAATCTCTGAGATAGGGTTTGCGCGCAATGCTTTAGGGCTTGAAGAGTTTGAGGTAAGGGAATGATGTCATTACTGTTGGTCGCGGCACTTTGTGCATTGATTTATCTGCTGAAGTTTTGCCATTCCCCCGCCAGTTGGGCCAAAACCGCGGTGAAAACCGGGTCAATCGCGGCCTTGTTGATGTTCGTTATCCTGACCAACGGGCCAGTGTTGTTGATTGCAGCACTCGGGTTCTGTGGCGCCGGGGATTATCTGCTGTCGCGCGATAATGAGAGGGCGTTTCTGGCCGGTGTCGGGTCTTTCGCGGCAGGTCACATCGCTTATATCGCGCTGTTTTTGACCACGCCCATGGCACGGATTGATGTGCTGATGACCTCGGGCAACGTAATGATCATTGCGGCGTTAGTGGTTTACGGAGCGATCATGATGCGCCAGCTTTTTCGCAAGGCTGGCGCGCTAAGGTACGCGGTCATCGGGTATGTGCCGGTCATTCTGGCGATGGGCGTTGCGGCGCTGTGTGTGCCCACAAGCGGGATGCTGAGGCTGGTGGTGCCATCGGCGCTGTTGTTCATGATTTCAGACAGTGTATTGGCTGGCGAGCTGTTTTTGTTGAGAGATGATCACCCTTTGCGCCGGGCAACACCCTATGTGGTGTGGAGCTTTTATTGGCTGGCGCAGTTTGGGTTTTTGCTGGCGTTCTCTGACGTCTAAGCCGCGTCTGCCCGCTGTACGGGCCGTCAGCCCCCTGAAACAAGGTCACTTGTTTCGATACACCGCACAGATGCACCCGCGTTTCTTCATCTTTGCGCAGTCCCGCCAGGCTTTGTCGCGGCTGTTGCGGCCTAAGCGGGCCATGAAATACCCGCCTTTTGGGCTGGCGCGGCTTTTCTCAAACACCAGATCAGGTATTTGGCCTTTGATCAGCCCTGAACAGGCGCGCGTCTTGGCGGCAAATTTTTTGCGAGCAGCGGATTTTGACAGACCAAAGGCCATCTGAATGCCCCAGGGCTTGACCTGCGGTGTCACCGGTTTCAACTTGGTCATGCGCCTGTTCTTGGCCAGATCACGACAGGCCGCCCCAAAGGGCAGGGTCTTGGACAGACGCAAATCAGGTTTGGGCAAAGGCTCTTCCAGCCAGTTGTGATGTGGCACGCCGGTGATGATGGCGACGTAATCCACCGTTTCCTGTGCCAATCCGCCCGCGCCCTCCAGCAGCCCTGTCGCGCGGCCCTCGCCACCATTATACCCCACGGCTGCCATGCCCAGGTTGCCAAATTTACCAACCATTTCAGCCAGGTATTGTGCAGAGTGGTCCAATGCATCAGCCGGGTTATAGCTGTCATACAGCCCGCGCCGTTTGGCGGTGTGGGGCATGAACTGGGCAATGCCTTCGGCACCAACCGGGCTGCGCGCGTGCGGGTCAAACCGGCTTTCTTGCCAGATCAGCCGGGCAAAGAAATGCGGGTTCAGCCCATGGCGAGTGGCAAACACCTCGATGGCATAGCAGGCATCATCCACAAATTCGGCGGCGCGGATACACATCGGCACGCCCCACTTCGCAGTAGAGCATTGCCCATCCGGCGGGCGGGCATGGCTGGGCACAGGGGCCAGCAATATCAGAACAAAGGCCAACCATTTCATCGCCGGGGCATCCTCGCATTGCGCGCCACGTAGTCAATGCGGCTTTTCAATAGCGCTGAGGCGTATTAACTGGGCAGGGTATCCAAGGCGAGGGCAGGCATGTCGTTTTTCAACAAGCTCAAGAGCAAGCTTTTCAAATCTTCTTCCAGGTTGGAGGAGGGGTTGGATGCCATTGTCGAAGATGGCGGCGAAGAAGAGGGTATCGAGCCAACTGACGAGGTGATTGACGCTGTTGCACCGCAGACCGAGGCCCTTCCAGAGCCAAAGCCAGAGCAAGGTATCAGCTCAGCTGATGCCGAAGACCGGCAGGAGTTTCAGAATGAAACTCTGAGAGGGGCAGAGCAAGGTATCAGCTTAGCTGACGGCGAAGACCGGCAGGAGATTCAGGATGAAACTCTGATAGAGGCAGAGCTGTCTGGTGATGATGTCGCTGTGTCTGAGGCTGAGGCTGATGTCACCGATGAGTCGTTGCAGTCACGGGTTGAGCCTGAGGATGGCATTGAAAAAGAAATTGAGCTCTTGCCGCAGGAAAAACAGCCTCCTCAACCTCAACCTCAACCTCAACCTCAACCTCAACCGGTACAAGCCTCCACACCCGTGGCGGCCCCTGAACCCGAGGCGCCTGCTGCAAAATCTGGCATCCTGGGCCGCCTTTTTGGCCGTGGTGAAACTAAAACCGTCACCCGCCGGGCGCTGGATGATGATATGGTTGAGCAACTCGAAGAGGTGTTGATCACTGCCGATATGGGGGTGGACACGGCCCTGCGGGTGGCTGCCAACATGGCCCAGGGGCGCATGGGCAAAAAGCTCTCAACGCAAGAGATCAAACAGCTGCTGAGTGACGAGATCGCCCGTATCATGGAGCCGGTTGCGCGTCCGATGCCGCTCTATCCCAAAACCCCGCAGGTGGTGTTGGTGGTTGGGGTCAATGGATCGGGCAAAACCACGACCATCGGCAAACTGGCTAGTCAGTTTCGTGCTGCGGGTAAAAAAGTGGTGATTGCCGCAGGTGATACCTTTCGTGCGGCAGCGGTGGAGCAACTTCAGGTCTGGGGCGATCGCGCCGGTGTGCCGGTTCTGACCGCCCCCGAAGGCTCGGACCCGGCCAGCCTTGCCTTTGATGCGATGGACAAGGCCGAGGCCGATGGTGCGGACCTGTTGATGATCGACACAGCAGGGCGTCTGCAAAACCGTCAGGACCTGATGGAGGAACTGGCCAAAATCGTGCGCGTGATCCGCAAGAAAGACCCCTCAGCGCCGCATAACACCCTGTTGGTGCTGGATGCCACGACCGGTCAAAATGCGCTGAGCCAGGTCGAAACCTTCCAGAAGCTGGCCGATGTGTCGGGATTGGTCATGACCAAGCTTGATGGCACCGCCAAGGGCGGCGTGCTGGTGGCGCTGGCGGATAAGTTTGGCCTGCCGATCCATGCCATTGGCGTGGGCGAGCAGATTGATGATCTGGCGCCGTTTGACCCACAGGAATTTGCCGCCGCATTGACCGGGTTAGACCCATGATGCGCAATACCTGCCAATACGGTTGGCAAGGCGTTAACGTCATGACCAAGCAAAGCGTCAAAATGCGTGCCGTTCAATCCGATCATTTCATTGATATAGGCCGCCGGGACTTGCAAATCTTGGGGCGCGTAAAGCAGCTTGAGGGTTCTGGCATGCAGGCATCGCCTTTAAATGCTATTGCCAGTGTGCTGGACATCAGGCTGAGTGGCGTCACCCTGTCTGCCAGTTGGTCTTTGGGTGGTTAGAATTTTGTCATTTCACAGATATTGCCATAGGCCGCGCGCCTGCCTGTCCCCCCAGCCCGCATCTCAATCATGAGCAGTTGGCTCATATCCCTTGAAGGTACGCCCGCGGGGCAAGACCTGGCGCTTGCCTTGGCTCTATGTGCGGCCTTCCTGCATGCGGTCTTTGGTGCCCTGCAAAAGGGCCGGCATGATCCTTGGCTCACCCGAGGTGCCATTGACACATGGCTGGCGATTCTGGCGGCCCCCTGCGCGCTTTTTCTTGTGCCATTCCCCGAGCCATATATGTGGCCGCTTTTTGCAACCGCTGTGCTGATCCATATGATCTATAAATTGCTGCAAGCTCAGGCCTATACCAAGGGCGCGTATACGGTGGTCTATCCGGTTGTGCGCGGTGCTGGGCCGCTTTTTGCGGTGATCGGGGCCTATCTGATCTTTGGCGAGAGCTTTAACATCACCCAGTGGCTGGGGGTTGCCGTTCTGCTGAGCGGCATTTTTGGGTTGGCGATATACAACCTGATTTTCCTGACTGTGGATCGCGAAACATTGCCCGCAGCACTTGCCTTCGCGGTGGCGACAGGGCTGGTGGTGGCGCTTTACACCACGTTTGATGCCTATGCGATCCGCGCCACGGCTGATCCGTTTACCTTTCTGGCGTGGTTTTTCATGTTTGAGGGCATGATGATGCCGATCATCGCTTTTGTCCATTGGAGGCGCATGTCTGAGCGGCCAACTCTTGGCCCATTGATGGCGCGTGGCTGTATCGGGGCGGTTTTGGCGGTGTCATCCTTTGGGGCAATCATGCTTGCCACGCGGCTGGGCAAAGTGGGCGAGGCGGCTGTGATGCGTGAAACCTCGGTGGTGTTTGCCGCACTCATCGGCGTGCTGTTCCTGCGGGATACGGTGGGGCCTCGGCGCATCGTTCTGATGATCTTGATTGCCCTCGGCGCGGTAATCGTTGAAATGGGCGGGTGAGGGGCCACATATGGCCTTGTGCGGATCTCTCTGACATCCCGTACGAAACAAACGCGTAACCAATAGGAAACCAAATGTCCGAAACCAACACGCCTGCATGGCTGAAGCCAGCGCTAGAATTCGGTCCAATCCTGGGGTTCTTTGCCGCTTACCTGTGGCTTAAGAACGACGTGTTCACATTTGGCGGAACGGATTATCGCGGTTTCATCGTGGTTACTGCTGGTTTTATCCCGGTGTTTTTACTGTCGATGGCCCTGTTGTGGAAACTGACGGGGCATCTGTCAAAGATGCAGATCATGACGGCGGTTTTGATCGTGGTCTTTGGCGGGCTTAGCATCTGGTTCAATGACGAGCGGTTTTTTAAGATGAAGCCGACGTTGCTGTATCTGCTGTTTGCCGGGATTTTGGGGTTTGGTCTGATGCGCGGTCAGTCCTATATGCAATTGGTGATGGATAATGTTATGCCGCTGACACATGAGGGCTGGATGATCCTGACCCGGCGTTTAACCTTCTTCTTCATAGGGTTAGCTGTGCTGAATGAGCTGATTTGGCGCACCCAGAGTGAGCAGATATGGGTCTATTTCAAAACCTTTGGCCTGATCGCTGCGACTTTCGTGTTTTTCATGTCCCAGGGCCGCGTGTTTGAGGCCCATAGCACCGAAGAAGACCCTGAGACATAACCTGCCAGCCCTGTCTGCCAAGCTCTGATAACTCCCTGTAAATCCCACAGACCTGCCCGTCTTTGGCCTCAATTGGTGCCTATTCCACAAGCCAAGTGGAAAGGGATACCTATGAAACACACGTCAAACCGCCTGTTTGAGGTTTGCACCTCAATCCCCCCGATCAAACCGCAAAACCTGTTGCCGGTGCTGATCATGCTGGGTCTTTGGGTGATTCTGCGCAGTCAGGCCGTGGCCGAAGATGCCGCCTTCGTTGTTTCGGTCGTGACTGCACAGGCCTATCTGGTCTGGCGCAATCTGCCGATGGCTGCGGCCAATCTGAACAAAGTTGGTGGACAAAAAAGCCGGATGCTTCTTACCTTGGTGGGTGTCACCTTTGCCGTTGCGCTGTTGCAATTGTGGCTGAGCAGCCCGTTGTTTACCCAGCGCGTGCTGACTGTTTTATGCGTGTTCTTCCTTGTGATCATGGTTCTTGGCATCCTGCACGAACGGGATGTGATGGATCGCCTCAGCCCTGCCATGCCGCTAGAAGCGGGCTATACGCCCCCCGTCAGCCTGTTGCGGGTCAATGCCATGATGGCCGCGCTGATCATCGCCATGAACGAATGGTTGATATTTTACGAAAGCCCGGCGGTCTGGATCACGGTCATGCCGGTTTTCATGCTGGTATTGCACGGGGTCTACTGGACGGCAGTTCTGATGACCTTGCCTGCCAATAAGGGCGAGCCAGCTTAGGAAATTACTTTCTACCTGCGAAGTGGTGTTGACTTGGCACAGCTTCGGGGGGTAGTCAAAACGACGTGGCGATTTGTTACCAGATTGCGGGCCACGATAAACACATCCGCTAAAAGGTCAGGATGAAAGCCCCCTTTCGCTTGACTTGCGAACGGGGGTTTTTCATTGGGCAGGACGCCCGGAGGATACTATGTCAAACGATTGGAATACACGTACCAAGCTGGTGCATTCAGGCACGCGCCGCAGCCAGTACAATGAGGTGAGCGAGGCGATCTTTCTGACCCAAGGGTTTGTCTATGACAGTGCCGAGGCCGCCGAAGCCCGGTTTGTCGAGGCTGGCCCGGATGAATTTATCTATGCGCGCTACGGCAATCCCACGGTGGCGATGTTTGAAGAACGCATTGCAGCCCTAGAAGGGGCTGAGGATGCATTTGCCACGGCGTCGGGCATGGCGGCGGTCAACGGCGCGCTGATCTCGCTGCTGAAGGCGGGCGATCATGTGGTGGCCGCGCGGGCCTTGTTTGGCTCTTGCCTTTATATTCTCGAAGACCTGTTGCCGCGCTTTGGCGTGGAGGTCAGTTTCGTTGACGGCACAAATCTGGCCGAGTGGGAGGCCGCATTGCGCCCCGACACCAAGGCGGTGTTCTTTGAAGCCATCGCCAATCCCACGCTGGATGTGGTCGATCTGGAGGCCGTGTGCAAACTGGCGCATGGTGTCGGTGCCACGGTGGTTGTGGACAATGTTTTTGCCACGCCAGTGTTTTCACGCGCCATTCAGCAGGGGGCTGATGTGGTGGTGTATTCGGCCACCAAACACATTGATGGGCAGGGGCGCGCCTTGGGCGGCGTGATCTTGGGCAGCCGTGAATTTATCCGCAAAACGCTTGAGCCATACATGAAGCACACAGGTGGGTCGATGTCGCCTTTTACTGCGTGGGTGATGCTGAAAGGGCTTGAGACGATTGATTTGCGTGTGCGTGCGCAGGCGGCCTCGGCACTGGCCATTTCCGAGGCTTTGTACGGGGCGAGCAAGCTGAGCAAAGTGATTTTCCCAGGCCACGCCAAACATCCGCAGAATGCCTTGGTGCAACGGCAGATGGGCCAGGGCGGCACGGTGGTCGCGCTCGAGTTGGAGGGCGGGCAAGCGGCCGCGTTCCGGTTTATGAATGCGCTGAAGATCGTGTTGATTTCCAACAATCTGGGCGATGCAAAATCCATCATCACCCATCCTGCGACCACGACGCACCAGCGTCTGAGCGAGGATCAGAGGGCCACGCTGGGCATCACACCGGGCCTGTTGCGCCTGAGTGTTGGGATTGAGGATACCGATGACCTGATTGCAGACCTCAAACAGGCGCTTGCTGCGGTATAAGACATCTGGGCTGAAGGCGTGCTGCAAATGCGCGCCTTTCGCCTGTTTGGGCCTGTCGCGCCGTTTTCAGCACTTTACTGGCGGGAATAGCAATTTCACCCCATATCACTTATGTAGTGGCCAGATGGTCCAGCTTAGGTGGTATAGGCAATGAACATTCAATCGTCGGACGTTACTCAAAGCCCCGATCGATCAGATGCCAAAGAGGCGCTGCGCGTGCTGCGCAGCTGGGCCAAATCTGCCTCGCCCGAGGAAGTGGCAAATCTGGACCCGGCCGTTGCCCGGCTGATCCCCGGCTTTGAGGTGTCAAATTATCCGGCACTGGCAAGGGCTTATCCCGAAGAGTTTACCGTGGATGAGGCATATCGTGCCACGTTACCGGATCTGCAGAATGGGCCCAGTTCACTGATCAAGGGCACAAAGCAGGATTTGCAGCATGTGGGCATCTCCAATTTTCGCCTGCCCATTGGCTATCACACCCGTGACGGCGCAGACCTGACGGTGGAAACCTCGGTGACTGGCACCGTTAGCCTGGACGCTGGCAAGAAGGGCATCAACATGTCCCGGATCATGCGCAGTTTTTATAAGCATGCCCAGAAAACCTTTAGTTTTGAAGTCATTGAGGCGGCGCTTGAGGATTACATCAGAGATCTCGACAGTTTTGATGCGCGCATTCAAATGCGGTTTTCCTATCCTGTGCGTGTGCAATCCCTGCGCTCAGGGCTTGAGGGGTATCAATATTACGACTTCGCGCTGGAACTGGTGGAAAAATCCGGTGTGCGGCGCAAGTTCATACATCTGGATTATGTTTATTCCTCAACCTGTCCCTGCTCGCTTGAGTTGAGTGAGCACGCCCGCCAATCACGCGGCCAACTGGCCACGCCCCATTCACAACGCTCTGTTGCGAGGGTGTCGGTCGAAGTGCTGGAAGGGGACTGCCTGTGGTTTGAGGATCTGATCGACTTGATGCGCGATGCGGTGCCCACCGAGACCCAAGTGATGGTCAAGCGTGAAGATGAACAGGCTTTTGCAGAACTCAACGCCGCCAATCCAATCTTTGTAGAGGATGCCGCACGGCTGTTTTGTGAGCAATTGCTGAAAGACCCGCGCATTGGTGATTTCCGTATTGTCGCCAGCCATCAGGAAAGCCTGCACAGCCATGACGCGGTCAGCGTGTTGACGCACGGCGACTTATTCGGGGCCGAAAGCTTGGACCCGAAGCTTTTTACCACGCTGTTTCACGTCGGATAAAACGCGCGCTTTCGCAGCCCACACTCTGGCACAGATTTGCCCGGCGGGTATTGCGCCGCGCGCAAAGCGGCTATTCGCAATGGGATGTTGAAGGTGACCCTCATCTGCCCCATTTTGACAGCGGGAGGCAACCAACGTTCATAACGAGGTTTCCAAATGACGACTTTGACACACACACAACAGACCCATATCAGCCAACCGAACCTGTTTCATCGGTTTTTCGATTGGATGATTGCGGCCTTTGTTATCTCTAATCTAAACCTGTCCCGGCGCGAGCAAATTGAAGAGCTGGAGGCAAAAACGGATGCGGAACTGGCCGAATTGGGCATTCGACGCGATCTGATTGCTCATCACGTTTTTCACGATCTGTATTACGCCTGAGCCAAAGATAGGGTCATTGGGCGCAAACGCGGCCAGCGACCCTACTTGACACCGGGCGATACGACAGCCAACGCTGCCTTTATGTTGGATATGCGGCCCGTTGGATATGTGATTGGACTTATGGTCATGGCTCTGGGCCTGGCCATGTTGTTGCCATTGCTGGTGGACATCGCAGAAGAGCGCGGCCATTGGCCGGTCTTTGCGGAAAGTGCAATCCTGACGGTGCTGATCGGTGGACTGGTGGCGCTGGCGTGCAAAAACGGTGTGCGCGAAGGGCTGACCATTCAGCAAACCTTCCTGTTGACCACCGGTGTCTGGGTTATCCTGCCGGTGTTTGGCGCCTTGCCTTTCGTGTTGGGCGAAACGGACGCACGATTTGTCGATGCGTTTTTTGAGGCCATGTCGGGGCTGACAACAACTGGATCAACCGTGTTGTCGGGGTTGGAGGAATTGCCCAAAGGCCTGTTGTTGTGGCGTGGTGTGCTGCAATGGCTGGGGGGCGTGGGTATCATCGTTGTCGCCATGGTGTTCCTGCCCGAGTTGCGCGTGGGTGGCATGCAGATATTCCGCACCGAAGGGTTTGATACCTTTGGTAAAATCCTGCCACGCGCCACAGAAATCGCCTCGCGCATTTCGGTGATTTATCTGGCGCTCACGTTGGGCTGTGTCTCTTGTTATTTGCTCTCGGGCATGAACGCGTTTGATGCCACGGTTCATGCCATGACCACAGTGGCCACCGGTGGATTTGCCAATTACGATGCCTCGTTTGCGGCGTTTGGCGGGGCCACTGAGTATGTCGCAGTGGCCTTCATGATGCTGGCGGCATTGCCGTTTGTGCGCTTTGTGCAGATCACGGCTGGCACGGCCAAACCCTTGCTGAGAGATCCGCAGGTGCGCGGGTTTTTCATGACTGCGATTGTGCTCGTTCTGGTGCTGACGCTTTGGCAGATGTCGTTCCAAAACGGGATCAGTGAGCCGGGGTTTCGCAAGGTGGTGTTTAACACCGTGTCGATCCTGACCGGCACCGGATATGCCAGCGCGGATTATATGCAATGGGGCAGCTTTCCAATTGCGCTGCTGTTTTTCGTGGGTCTTATCGGGGGCTGTGCGGGCTCGACCTCCTGCTCGATCAAAATCTTCCGGTATCAGCTGTTGTTTGCTTCGATTCGTGCACAGACGTTACGGATTTTCTCGCCTCGTGGTGTGTTCACTCCGCGCTATCAGGGCCGGGCAATTGACGATGACGTGTTGAATTCGGTCATGTCCTTCTTTGTCTTTTTCACTGTTACGTTGGGGATTGTCGCGGTGATATTGGGCCTGACGGGGCTTGATTTTGTCACCTCGATATCGGGCGCATCCGCTGCTTTGGCCAATATCGGGCCGGGCCTGGGTGAGGTGATCGGCCCGGCTGGCAACTTTTCAACATTGAACGACACAGCCAAATGGGTGTTGTCGGCCAGCATGTTGATCGGCCGGCTGGAACTGCTGGCGGTCTACGCAATCTTCACGCTCACATTCTGGAGGGCATAATGGCCACTCGACCTTTAGGCGCGCAGATAAGCCACATGTTGAAATCCCGTGGTGTTGATGTGATTTTTGGTATTCCTGGTGTGCACAATCAGGAGATGTATCGCGGCATCGAAGAGGCCGGCATTACGCATGTATTGGCGCGTCACGAACAGGGGGCCGGCTTTATGGCCGATGGCTATGCGCGGGCGTCGGGCAAGCCGGGGGTGGCGTATGTGATCACCGGGCCGGGCCTGTGCAATGTGATGACACCGATGGGGCAGGCCTATTCGGATTCTGTGCCGGTGTTGGTGATTTCATCCTGTCTGGATGAAACCGCCGCGCGCCGTGGCCAATTGCACCAGATGCTGGATCAGCAGGGGGCTGCGCGTACGGTTTGTGATTGGTCCCATGAGGCGCGAGATGCGGGGGTGGCCTATCAGTTGATTGATCGTGCTTTGGTCGAGTTTGCCACGCAGCGCCCGCGCAGCAAGCACATTCAGGTGCCCATTCATGCCCTAGAAGGTGAGGCAGTGACTGCCCCGCCTGCGCCTGCGTCTGAATATGATCGGGCGGTGCCTGACGCGGCTGTCTCACTTGTGGCTGAGGCGTTGAACCGTGCTGAAAAACCCCTGCTGGTGCTGGGCGGTGGCTGTGTGGCGGGGGCAAGTGCCTGGCAGGAACTGGCCCGTCGCACAGGGGCCGCCAGTTTTACAACCTATGCCGGCTCAGGTGTGATCGGGGCGGATGATCCGCTGGCCTTTGGCAGCTATCTGGCGCGGCCCGACAGTGCAGGTATCATTGCCCAGGCCGATCTGGTTTTGGCAGTGGGCACGGAGCTGTCCGTTAATGACATCTGGCGGGTTGATCTGGGCCACCAGGGCCGGTTGATCCGGGTGGATATTGATCCCGAGCAGCTGAATTCCATGCCCGCCACCAGCGAAGGTGTGATCTGTGATGCCGCCGCTTTGGCCAAAGCAGTGCTGGCGCGCGATCTGAATGCTGCGTCTGGCTGGTCCGCGGCTGAGGTCACTGCCGCGCGTGCCCGCTGGGAGGCGGAGGTAGATGCAGAGCGACCTGGCGTGGTGCCACTGGCGCATGCGTTGGAAGAGGTGCTGCCAGACGACACGATGATCTTTTCGGATATGACGCAGTTTGCCTATGTCTCCAAGGAGGTCTGGACCATGCCACGCCCCGGTCACTGGCATCATCCTTATGGCTTTGGCACCTTGGGGTATGCGATGCCTGCGGCCATCGGCGGGTGCATGGCGCGCAAAGGCAAGCCAACTTTGGCCATCGCCGGGGATTATGGATTTCAGTACACATTGCAGGAGTTGGGGGCGGCCGTTGAACTGGGCGTGCCATTGCCTATTATCCTGTGGGACAATGGCAAACTGAAAGAGATCGAGGACAGTATGGTGCGCGCGCAGATTGCGCCGAATGCGGTGATTGCCCACAACCCTGATTTCTGTGCTCTGGCGCGGGCCTATGGGGCCAATGCCGAAGCACCGTCAGACATCAAGGGGTTTCAGGACGCGGTGTTGGCGGCGTTCAAGGCCGACAAGCCCACGCTGATTTATGTGACACCAGACGTGAGCTGACGCAGATCAGCAATAGTGCAAAACCGCGCCCACAAGGTTTACATGTCGCGGCGCGCATCGCGATTTGCCTACCTCAGGTCACAGGCAGAGCGCCATAAACATCAAGGCACCCCAAGCTGTTGGGGATTATTCCCAACAGCTGACCAAGACGGTCATCTTTGTGACTTTGCGGGTCAGGGCCTCGGCCGCCATATGGGTGCTGTCCGCCGAGTCTGACGTGCTGACCCCGGCCTGTTCCAACACTTTTTGAACGGCTGCGGCATCGGCGGCAAAGCTGACCCCTTCGGGCAGGGCACGGCCATTTTGTATGCTGGGCAAAAGCATGCCCAGAACATTGCCTGCCGCATCCACCACCGGGCCGCCCACATCGCCGTCCAGAACAGACAATGCCAGGCGTTTCATATCGGCCTCGCCATTCAGGCCTTTGACATCGGCCAACCGACCAAAGGTTAATGTGGGGGCACCCAGCACACCACCATAGGAATAGCCCGCCACGGCAATGTCAGATTGCAGGCGCGGCACGCCGTTCTGAAAGGCCGCCACAGCCATGGGGGACAGCCGGCCCGTCGGGCGCAGTACCGCAATGCCAAGGGCTGCATCGCTGGCGGCAACCTCGGCTTCGTAGTTGTCTTCCAAGGTGATACGCGAGCACGATTGCACCACATCAGTGGTTGTCACCACGATGCCTGAGCGATCTACAAAAAAGCCCGAGCGCGTCATCTTGGGTTTGCGAATTTCAAGGCCCGAGACCAGATCAATGCTTTGGAGTGCATCAGAGCCCGCTGCCGGGTCCAACACCCCTGCGATGCGTTGAAAGCTCTCCTGCATTTCCCCCAAAAGGCGGGTGCGGCGTTCTTCGTCGCCCGCAGGCCAGATCAGGGTGAAGCCTTTGATTTCGCCGTCTTTCAGCCAGGCTTGGGTGTGCGAGATCGTCAGCGCACTTTCCCCTATCAAAGTGAAGGCGTTGTTCTTGAGCGTGCGTGGCCCGGTTTCCGGCACGATATCAAGCGTTTGCATAATATCATAAAGCCCACCCAAAGTGTTGGCGTCACCGGCCTGACTGATCAACAAAACACGCCCGTCCACATCACCGGTTGCGGTGTAATGGGCGAAGGGGGGATTGTAGCGCTCAAACTTCACGACGCCCATTGGCAGTTTTATTTCAATGCCCGCGCCGGTGTCCTGGACCAGCTGCAAGCCCATACCATCCAGCACCGAATTATATTGCTGCAATAGCACTGCGCGTTGCTTTGTGGTTAGGATACCGCTGGGTTCAAACAGGTTTGCCTCTTGCCATGCGCCCATCGAGGCGCGCGTGCCACGGCCATAAGAGGCGTCAATTGCGCCGTCATAAAAGCCGGCCCATTTCAGGGCGATTTGCAACTCAGCGCGTTGATCGCGGGTCAGGTCACGTTCGCTGGCGCGTGCTTCTCGCGGGGTTTCGTCGGCGGGCTCGGGGTCTGGTTCAACCACTGGCTGGACTTGGGGTTCAGGGACATTGGCCTCGGCCACATCAGGCTGTGCAGTCTCTTCCTGGCCAATGCTCTGGCCAGTGCTCTGGGCGGGATTCGCAAGCAGGTTTGCCCCAACGGGCCAGAATTGTTGCTGATAATCAGAACTCAGGGCGATATAACTGTCGCGTGGAATAAGCCGTTCGGCCCGGTACACTTGCAAAACTTGCTGGGCTTCTTCTGAGGAAAATGGCCCGATGGCGATGGCATACCATCCGGCCCCAATGGAAAATCCGTTCACATCCTGCAGGTTAGCCGCATATTGGCGGATGGATTGTTGCGCCCGATTCAGGCTGGGCTGTGCTTCGACCTGCACCCAGGATGTTTGTTGTGCGCTTGCCGATGTCCCAAACATCAAAATCGAAAAAACTAATGAAATTAACAGTCGCGTCATGAAATTTGTCTGCCCTTACCGATGTGGTCCAAAAAATGGATTCATTGCCTTTTATCAAATCTACGGCGCGGCGCATCCAAAATATGCGTATGGGGCTGATTGACCCCGCTTTGCCTGCGCCGTAGGTAGGGCGCGAAACGCTCCTTTCGGCTTATGAGGATGGTATGGCGGATAATCCAAATAAACCACGCAGTTTTCAGGAAATCATTCTGCGCCTGCAAGACTATTGGGCGGCGCAGGGCTGTGCTGTGATGCAGCCCTATGACATGGAGGTCGGGGCAGGCACCTTTCACCCGGCCACCACGCTGCGCTCGCTGGGGTCAAAACATTGGGCTGCGGCCTATGTGCAGCCGTCGCGCCGCCCCACTGATGGGCGCTATGGCGACAGCCCCAACCGGTGGCAGCATTATTATCAGTATCAGGTGATCATCAAACCCAGCCCGCCGGATTTGCAGGCGATCTATCTTGGCTCGCTCAAGGCCATCGGCATTGATATGGACCTGCACGACATCCGCTTTGTCGAGGATGACTGGGAAAGCCCAACGCTGGGGGCTTGGGGTCTTGGCTGGGAAGTCTGGTGTGACGGCATGGAAGTCAGCCAGTTCACCTATTTCCAACAGGTTGGCGGACATGATTGCAAACCTGTCAGCGGAGAGCTGACCTATGGGTTGGAGCGCCTTGCGATGTATGTGCTGGGCTTTGATGATGGCAATGACATGCCGTTCAATGACCCGGATGCCACAATACCGTTGACCTATGGCGATGTCTTCCGCGATGCCGAGGCGCAATACGCCCGCTGGAATTTTGATGTGGCCGACACCGACACGCTGTTTCAGCATTTCCTGGATGCCGAGGCCGAGTGTGGCCGGATCCTTGAGCAGCCCGCAGATGACCCCAAAACTGGCCGCCGCATCGTTATGGCACTGCCGGCCTATGACCAATGCATCAAGGCCAGTCATATCTTCAATTTGCTGGATGCGCGCGGCGTGATCTCGGTCACCGAGCGGCAGGCATATATCGGGCGGGTGCGCACCTTAGCCAAAGCCTGTGCCGATGCCTATGTGCAGACCGAAGCCGGGGGATACGGCGCGTAATGGGTAAATTTTTAGCAGGGATGATCCTGATGTCAGCATTGGCCGCCGGATTGGCGATGTATTACTTGCAGGTCTATCACTTCTACGAAGAGGTGAGCGCCAATGGCACCGATGATGTGCAGTTGGTCAGCCTTGTGTCTGGCCAGCCCGAGCCGGTTTTATACGATGGCTTTGAAGCGATTGACGCCACATCCTCGCCCATCCGGTATCGCGCGTGTTTCACCACCACGATGAGCCACGCCATGCTGTCGGAAACCTATGAAATCTATGACACCGCCGAGCCGCTGGTCGCCCCGAAATGGTTTGACTGCTTTGATGCCGGCGCCATTGGCCTGGCATTGGAAGAGGGCCGCGCGCTGGCGTTTCTGGGCACCAAAGACATCCAGTATGGGGTCGACCGCATTGTCGCCATCACCGAAGACGGCAAGGGGTATGTCTGGAACCAGATCAACCGCTGCGGCGAGATTGTCTTTGACGGCAACCGCGCGCCCGATGATTGCCCCGTACCTCCGCAAGGATATTAAGCCATGCCTGATCTGCTGATTGAACTGTTTTCCGAGGAAATCCCGGCCCGCATGCAGGCCCGTGCGGCGGCGGACCTCAAGGAACGTCTTACCAACGGGCTGGTTGACGCTGGTCTGACCTATGGCGGCGCTGCTGCGTTTTCTACTCCGCGCCGTTTGGCGCTGGCGGTGCAAGATGTGTTGGGCCAAAGCCCCACAGTAAAAGAAGAGCGCAAAGGCCCACGCGTGGATGCACCCGAAAAAGCCATCGAAGGCTTCTTGCGCGGTGCGGGGGTATCACGCGGCGATCTTGAGGTGCGGGACGAGAAAAAGGGCCAGGTCTATTACGCCTCGATCACCAAGCCGGGCCGCCCGGCGGCGGCGATAATCGCCGACGTGCTGGACGATGTGATCCGCAACTTTCCGTGGCCAAAATCCATGCGCTGGGGCAATGGCTCTTTGCGGTGGGTGCGGCCTTTGCACTCGATCCTGTGCATTCTGACGGATGACGCGGGCGAGGTTTCGATTGTCGATCTGGACGTTGATGGCCTTAAGGCGGGCGACACCACTGAGGGGCATCGGTTCATGGGGGAAGGGCGCTTTGCCGTCACCTCATTTGAAGATTACGCCGCCAAGTTGAAGCGCAACAAGGTGGTGCTGGACGCTAAGGAGCGCGCGGCACATATCTGGCAGGACGCCACCAATCAGGCCTTCGCCAACGGGCTGGACGTGGTTGAAGACAAGGGCCTGCTGGCCGAAGTGGCCGGGCTGGTGGAATGGCCTGTGGTGCTGATGGGCACGATTGACGAGGCGTTTTTGAACCTGCCGTCCGAAGTGTTGAAAACCTCGATGCGTGAACACCAAAAGTTCTTTTCGGTGCGCAATCCCAAGACCCAGCGGATTGAGCGTTTTATCACCGTTGCCAATGTTGAAACGGCCGATCAGGGGGCAACCATTCTGGCGGGCAATTCACGGGTGCTGTCTGCGCGACTGGCGGATGCGGTGTTCTTTTGGGAGAACGATCTGCGCATTGCCAAGGCAGGCATGGGCGAGTGGATGGCCAAGCTGGAAAACGTGACGTTTGAGCGCCGACTTGGATCACAGGCCGAGCGGATCAGCCGGATTGCTGCCTTGGCTAAGGAGCTGGCCCCGGCGGTTGGCACTGACCCCGATGTGGCCGAGCAGGCGGCGAAGGTCTGCAAGGCTGATCTGAGCTCTGAGATGGTTTATGAATTCCCCGAATTGCAGGGGTTGATGGGGCGCTATTATGCGGCCGAGGCCGGCCTGCCCGAAGACGTGGCGATGGCCTGTGAAGAGCATTACTCTCCGCTGGGCCCCTCTGATGAGGTGCCAACACGGCTCGTGTCGGTCACGGTGGCCTTGGCGGATAAGCTGGATCTGTTGACCGGATTTTGGGCGATTGATGAGAAGCCGACCGGATCGAAGGATCCGTTTGCCCTGCGCCGGGCGGCGCTGGGGGTTATTCGGTTGGTGTTGGAGAACGGTTTGCGTTTGCCGTTGGACCGTTTTCTGGACAGTCAGTTGTTGAAACACAAGATTGCGCTGCACCGCGCCAAAGCCAGCAGCGGCGACATTGATACGCTCGAAGAGGTTCTGGATGAAATTGCCGATCATGGCGTGTTTGGAGCGGCGTTGCATACGGTGATTGACAGGCGCACCAAAGCAGAAGCGGCCCCGGATACCTCTGAGGGCAGTGTGTTGCGCACTGTTGGTGACGCGCTGCCGGATCTATCCACCGACTTGCTGGCGTTCTTTCATGATCGCTTGAAGGTGTATCTACGTGACCGGGGTGTGCGCCACGATGTGATTGACGCCTGTCTGACACTGGGTCGGGGGGATGATCTGAGTTTGATTGTGGCCCGGGCCACTGCCCTGAGTGATGCGTTGAAAACCGATGATGGTGAAAACCTTGTGCAGGGGTTCAAACGGGCCAACAATATTCTGACTCAGGCCGAGGAAAAGGACGGGGTCGAGTATTCTTATGGCGCGGATGTGAAGTTTTCCGAAACCGACGAGGAGCGCGCGTTGTTTGCAGCGCTTGATGCGGTAGAGGGGCAGATCACCACAGCCATAGAGGCCGAGGATTTTGCCGCTGCCATGGCGGCGATGGCCACATTGCGCACCCCGATTGATGCGTTTTTTGAAGCCGTACAGATCAACACGGACTATGAGGTGATCCGGCGCAACCGGTTAAACCTGCTGTCACGCATCCGCCAGATTTGCGGGCAAGCGGCAGATTTGGCCCGGATCGAGGGATAATTCAGCAGAACGTCTGCCCGGAATCAGGGCAAAGCCGGCGGTCCAACGCCAGCCCCTCCCTTTGGCTGGCGACAGGTGTGTCTCAGCGCGTCATTAATCCTATCCGAGGATACTCGTGGGTAAAGTGCCGTTGAACATATGCCGGTTCGCCACGCCATAGGATGGCGATGGTCCGGCTTGTGTACAGCTCGGCCGGAATGGCCAGCCGATCCTAAAGCTGCCCTTGCTTTGCATGTTATCCCGCGTATGCTGCGCCGATACATAAGGGTGCTGCAGTGCAGAATAATGACGAACATATCACACTGATTACGCCCGATGCCCCGATGGCGGCCGAAACCCATGGCGGGCGGGCGAAATGTTTGCAGCGGTTGGCGCGGCTTGATTTGCCTGTGCCCACCACCATTGCGTTGTCATTCGCAGCGGTGCACAAATTGGCAGCTGGTGAAGCCCTTGATATGCAACATATTTTATCCCCTTTTGGGGATAAGCCAATGTTGTGCGTGCGCCCCTCGTCGGAAGATCCAGATTGGGGCGGGCCGGGGGCGATCCTGAATATTGGGATGAATGATGACCGCTTTTCCGAGCTGTCAAATCAGATCGGAAAAGCCGCCGCCGCTGCTCTTTATCTGCGGTTTGTTCAATCCTACGCGATTGACGTGGCCCGGCTTGATCCTGATCTGTTTGACGACATGCCCAGTGACCCAACAGTGGGCCTGCCTGAAGCGCTGCAAGCCTATGAGGTGGAGACCGATGAGGTGTTCCCGCAAGAGCCGGCAGTGCAATTGACTGAGGTTTTGCGCTCGATGGCGCGGGCGTGGGAAGGCACCTCGGCCCGGCTGTTGCGCCAGGCCAAAGGGGCGCCGGCGGATGCCGGGCTTGGCCTTGTGGTGCAGGCATTGGTGCTGGGATTAGGCCAGGGCGACGCAGAGAGCGGCTCGGGTGTTATCCAGCTGGTGAACAGTGAAACCGGCATGCGCCAGATCACCGGGCGGTATTTGTCGCAATCCCAAGGACGTGACGCGTTGGGGCAATCGGCGGGGTCATTGTATCTGGAGAAGGATGCACGCGGGGCCTCTTTGGAAGAACAGGCCCCTGAGGCGTTTGCCGAGTTAAAGGCCCACACTGCCCTGATGCGCGTGAAGCTGCGCGAGGAAATGCAGGCAGAGTTCACCATTGAGAACGGCAAGGTTTACCTGCTGGACGGGGTGCGTGTGGCACGCAATGCCCGCGCGGCTGTCAGTATCGCCGTGGCTTTGGCCGAGGATCAGATTATCCCGCGCGAAGAGGCGCTGATGCGCGTTGAACCCCGCGCATTGAATGAGCTGCTGCACCGCCAGGTTGACCCCGAAGCCGAGCGCGACATCATCGCCACCGGTGTTGCCGCCAGCCCCGGTGCTGCAAGCGGGCACATCGTGTTTACAGCCACCGAAGCGCAAGCCAGTGCTGCGCGGGGAGAGGCCTGCATTCTGGTGCGGCGCGAAACCAGTTCGGAAGATATCCGTGGTATGCATGCCGCCGCCGGGGTGCTGACTGAAAAAGGCGGCATGACCAGCCACGCAGCTGTGATTGGCCGCGGTCTGGGCCTGCCGTGTGTTGTGGGGGCCTCAGACATTGAGTTCCAACAGCGTCGCAAGCAGTTGAAGGGCCCACGCGGGCGCATCTTCAAGGAAGGCGATGTCATCACGATTGACGGCACCACTGGCGAGGTTTTGCTGGGCGAAGCCCCAATGCTGGAGGCGGCACGTGAGACGGCGCTCAAGACACTGATGAGTTGGGCCGATGACATCCGTGATATCGAAGTGCGCGCCAATGCCGACACACCCGCCGATGCAGAAGTGGCGCGCGGGTTCAAGGCACATGGTATCGGGCTGTGCCGCACGGAACATATGTTCTTTGAGGCCGACCGCCTGACCGTGATGCGCGAGATGATCTTTGCCGACACCTCTACGGACCGCGCCGAGGCGCTGGAGCGGCTGTTGCCGATGCAACGCGCGGATTTCATTGATCTGTTCCGCATCATGTCGGGCTTGCCGGTCTGCATCCGTCTACTTGATCCGCCTTTGCATGAATTCCTGCCCACGGACCGCGCGGGCGAATTGCAACTGGCCGAGGCGCTGGATTTGCCAATGTCGGATGTGACCCGACGGGTTGAGGCGCTGAGCGAATATAACCCTATGTTGGGTATGCGTGGTGTGCGTCTGGGCATCGCCATTCCTGAAATTTACGAAATGCAGGCGCGTGCCATCTTTGAGGCCACAGTCGAAGCCAGCCGTGAAGGCGCACCTGTGGTGCCCGAGATCATGATCCCGTTGGTCAGCGCCAAGCGCGAAGTTGAATTGGTCAAGGCCAAGGTGGATGCCGTGGCCGCCGCCGTGAGCCTGGAAACCGGGCGGACGTTCACTTACCGGCTGGGCGTGATGGTGGAAACACCGCGGGCGGCTTTGCGGGCAGGTGATATTGCGCCTCTGGTCTCGTTCCTTAGCTTTGGCACCAATGATTTGACGCAGATGGCTTATGGGTTGTCGCGCGATGACGCGGGCAAATTCATGTCCGAATATGTGCGGCAAGGCGTCTATCCCGAAGACCCGTTTCATTCGTTGGATGTCGACGGTGTGGGGGAATTGTTACTTATGGGGATTGAGCGCGGCAGAGCAAGCAACCCTGATATTGTGATGTCGATTTGTGGTGAGCATGGCGGCAATCCCGAATCAATTGCATTTTGCAGGGATGCGGGATTTGACTATGTTTCATGCTCGCCGTTCCGGGTTCCGGTGGCGCGATTGGCCGCAGCCCAATTAGCGGTGCGTGACAAGATCGGGTAGGGCAGGCCGCTTTATCCCACAACATGGGCCAAGTGCAGGGCCGTGCCGTCGCGTCGATTCGTCGCTGGCAGGCCCCTGGGGTGGACGCAATGCCTCATTTCCGATAAATCGCGGCAAAGTTTTCCTAAATTCCCTGGGTGGGACGGAGAGACATTCATGTTGCGAATTGCTATGATCTTGGGCCTGATCTGGTCCGGGACCGCCTTTGCGGATACCCCTGTGAAAAAACTTGTGGCGCAGGAACAGCGCGTTCTTCAGGCCCTGTCGGCGGGCAAGCGCGAGGCGTTGTTCAAACATGCGGACACCGATGTCAGCTATTCGCGCGAATGGCTGGCCAATAACAGTGTGGCTGAGGGTGGCCCAGAGTGGCGTTGTCTGGCCGAGGCCTTGTATTTTGAAGCGCGCGGCGAAAGCGTGAAAGGTCAGTTTGCGGTGGCCGAAGTGATCATGAACCGTGTGGACCACGCGCGCTATCCCAATTCGGTGTGTGGTGTGATCCATCAGGGGACCGGGCGCAAATATGGCTGCCAGTTCACCTATACATGTGATGGGCACAAGGAGGTGATCTCTGAGCCGTCGGCGTTCAAACAGGTGGGCCGGGTGGCCAATCTGATGGTTCAGGGGGCTTCACGGCCGCTGACCAAGGGGGCCACGCATTATCACACGCGCGCGGTCAGCCCAAAATGGTCACGCACGTTTCCGCGCACGACCACGATCGGGGTGCACCACTTTTACAAGCAACCCACGCGGGTTTCATCGAACTAGGTTTGATGTGACGCGCATTCGTCTTTTCCAGCCACAGGATGCACCGATTTTGGCGCAGCTTCTGCACGATTCGGTGCACGCGGTCGGTGCACAGGACTATTCGCATGCCCAATTGGCCGCCTGGAGCCCTAGGCCCATAGACGCAAATTCATTTGCCCAACGGGTTGGTGACGGGCGCGATGTGTTTGTCGCGCTGAGTGATGAAAATGCGGCCATCGGCTTTATCGAGCTTGAAGCGAGCGGCCATATCGACTGTTTCTATTGTCGTCCTGATCGGGTGGGAACGGGCGTTGGGGCGGCTCTCTATCAACATTTAGAAGGCGTGGCGACAACGCGTCAGAAGGTCCGGTTGTTTGTTGAGGCAAGCGAAGCTGCGCACCGCTTTTTCACCGCTCAGGGGTTTGGCACAGTGCGGCGTCAGGAGTTTGAGCGCAATGGCGTTCGCATCCATAACTATGTGATGGAGAAAACGCTCTAGCCAAGTGCGGCCCTGAGGGCAGGGCGCCTTGGGTTTTGTTAGGGTTTGCACATCGGTATTCGGCCATGTTCCTTGCTGAAATTAGGAGGTAATCTGCTCAGTATGCCTTATGTTTGGTCCGCCACCTCTGACACGTCTGATCCCAATACACTTGAGCTTTGGCCTCATCGCTCCTTGCCGCGCAAAGGGTTCGCGGCCTTTATTCTTGGGACTTTCACGCTGATCACCATTCCGCTTTATGGCTTGTTGGGCACGGCACTGGTCTGGGGTCTGTTGCCGTTTTTGATGCTGACGGTCGCGGGGCTTTGGTGGGGATTGGAACATTCCTACAAAACCGCCAGGGTACAAGAGGTTTTGACCCTTGATCCTGAGATGACACATCTTGTGCGCACCAATCCCTCGGGGGAGGTGCAGGAATGGGAATGCAACAGCTATTGGGTGCAAGTGGCGCTCCATGCCAAGGGCGGGCCAGTGGAAAACTATGTCACACTGTCAGGCAAAGGCCGCGAGGTTGAGATCGGCGCATTCCTGTCCGAGGATGAACGCAAGGCACTATATGGAGAGCTGTCAGATACGCTGCGCCGGGTGAAGGCGATCCGCCGAGAGTAAACGGCAAGGCTTTTGGCTTGAATGCGGGCGTCAACAACACCGTCTACAGGGCTTACCCCGCGCAGAGCTTGTCTTTCACCAGGGGGCCAACCGTGCCAAAATCCATCTGGCCGGTGTATAGCTCTTTCAATGCGCCCATGACTTTGCCCATATCACGGATGGAACTGGCGCCTGTGTCACTGACGGCTTTGTCGATGGCGCTGCTCACTTCGTCGCCATTCAACTGACGCGGCAGGAATTCTTCGATCACCGTGATTTCAGCACGCTCGCGTTCGGCCAGATCAATGCGTCCGCCTTCTTCGTAGGCGCGCACGCTTTCATGGCGTTGCTTGGTCATTTTGCCAAGGATTTGCAAGATGTCCGCATCACTCACGCCGGTTTCGTTGCCATTGCCCCGCGCTGCGATGTCTTGATCTTTGATCGCGGCGTTGATCAGGCGCAATGTTGTCAGCCGATCAGCTGCTTTGTCTTTCATAGCCTGTTTAACGGCCGTATTGACCTGCTCGCGCAAATTCATTTCATTCATCCCGAGTGGTTGGTCACAAGTTGACGACCCTAGCCAAAGTTGCAGATGGAGGCAAGCGCGCGAATGTGGATTTGCAGCGTTACCAAACGTCCGGCTTTGGGTGCATCTTGGCACTTGACCCGCGCCGTGGGCCTCCGTAGTTTCCCGACAATTTGCACCCCCCGGAGAATCCCGATCATGGCCGATGCGCCTCAGTCTCACCCAACCGCCTGCTTGGCCCTCGCGGATGGAACGTTGTTTTATGGCAAGGGCTTTGGCGCTGTCGGCGAAACCACGGCAGAGTTGTGTTTCAACACTGCCATGACCGGGTATCAGGAAATCATGACTGATCCCTCTTATGCAGGGCAGGTGGTCACGTTTACCTTCCCGCATATCGGGAATGTCGGCGTGAACCCCGAGGATGATGAGGCCGCTGATCCGGTGGCCGCAGGCATGGTGGTGAAATGGGATCCGACCCTGCCCAGCAATTGGCGCGCAAGTGAACATCTGGCCGATTGGCTGGCCCGGCGTGGACGTATTGCCATTGGCGGCATTGATACCCGTCGCCTGACCCGCGCCATCCGCCAACAAGGCGCGCCTCATGTAGCACTGGCGCATGACCCGGATGGTAATTTTGATGTGGCCGCTTTGGTGGCCCGGGCGCGGGCCTTTGGCGGGCTTGAGGGGCTTGATCTGGCTAAGGATGTGACCTGTGCACAATCCTATCGCTGGGATGAGATGCGCTGGGCCTGGCCCGAGGGCTATGCCCCCCAGACCGCGCCGATACACAAGGTTGTCGCCATTGATTTTGGTGCCAAGCGAAACATCCTGCGCTGTCTGGCCTCGGCCGGGTGTGAGGTGACAGTGATGCCCGCAACCGCCACAGCGGATGAAATACTGGCGCATGAACCTGATGGTGTGTTTTTGTCCAACGGCCCCGGTGATCCGGCGGCGACGGGCGTGTATGCGGTGCCCATGATTCAGGGGATTTTGGCCGCGAATTTACCAATCTTTGGCATTTGTCTGGGTCACCAGATGCTGGCGCTTGCGCTTGGGGCACAGACCGTCAAAATGAATCACGGTCATCATGGGGCCAACCATCCGGTGAAGGATTTGGAAACAGGTAAAGTTGAAATTACCTCAATGAATCATGGGTTTGCGGTGGATAGTCAAACCTTGCCAGCCAAGCTGGTGGAAACTCATGTGTCGTTGTTTGACGGTTCTAACTGCGGAATCCGGGTGAAGGACCGCCCGGTGTTTTCGGTGCAGCACCATCCCGAAGCCAGCCCCGGACCTCAAGACAGCTTTTATCTGTTTGAACGGTTTGCAGCGTCGATGTCGGCTTGATGTCAGTCAGCCCGTCACCTGCGCTGAGCGGGCTGAAAAACTCCTGATCTTAATACCTTACGTCCCGTCATTAACGTATTGTTAAGGAAGTATTTACTTTCCATTAACCTATAGCAGGCACACTCAATTGCTGAAGGGTAAGTGAGGACTGCAAAATGGGGATTTCGGAACTGCGCCAACTGGGGACGCAGGCGCTGAAATATGCCGGTGAGACCAGCACATTGGGGGATGAGCTGGTCAAAACGGGCACAATTTCAAAATCAGATGCACTGTTGGCGCAACTGGTAAAAGGGCGCTGTGACACTTCTATTGAGCGTATTTTTAGCGCTGAGGGTCTGGCCAGCGAACGGCAATTGCTGGACGCTCATGCGAACCGTTTAAACACGCTGACGTTATCGGCGGATGATCTGAAAGCGTCTCAACTGCTGGCAGATGGGATTGATCCTCGTGACATGATCAAGCACGGGTTTGCCCCGCTGTCTGATGCTCGTGGTCGGCCTGTTGTGGTCACTGCACATCCTGATCAGTTTCGGGAGTATGCCTCTGATTTGCCACTGCATATTGCAGGCGCCCCGCGCGTGTTGGCAGGGCGGCAGGACATCCAAAACCGAATTGTTGATGATTTTCGCACCGATTTGTCCTTTTATGCCGAAACGCGTGTGCAGGAAGCTGAAAGTTGCCGCCATTGGGGCGATCGGGCGCATCGCCGGGTGGCCGCCATCCTCACATGTCTGCTTGTGTTGGCTGTTGTGATCCTGGCCTTCCCCACGGTGATCTTTTCGATCTTTGCGATCTGGGCTGCCTTCACCCTGGTGGTCACGGCGGGCATGAAAACGGCCGCGTTTGTATCTGCTATCACCGCAGAACCTGATGCGCCCCCCGCACCGGAATCATTGCAACACAAGCCTTTGCCCAAAGTATCAATTCTTGTGCCGCTTTTCCGAGAAACAGAGGTTTTACATGCACTTGTGGCACGGCTTTCAACTCTAACATACCCTAAGTGTTTGCTGGATGTGATCCTTGTGCTTGAGGAAGAAGACAAGCTGACCCAAGCCACTTTGGCCGAAATTGATTTGCCCCCGTGGATTCGCGCTGTGATTTGCCCTGATGGCCAGCCTCGTACAAAACCGCGCGCAATGAATTATGCGCTGGATTTTTGCGAAGGGGATATTGTGGGCATTTTCGATGCCGAAGACGCACCCGACCCGGACCAGATCACGAAAGTCGCGCGCCGGTTTCAACACGCCCCGGACGACGTGGCCTGTTTGCAGGGTATTTTGGACTATTATAACCCGAGCCAAAACTGGCTGGCACGGTGTTTCACCATTGAATACGCCACATGGTTCCGGGTGATGTTACCCGGCATGGCGCGGCTTGGATTTGCCATTCCACTGGGCGGTACGACGCTCTATTTCAAGCGGAATGTTCTTGAAGCGCTTGGCGGGTGGGATGCCCATAATGTGACCGAAGACGCGGATCTGGGCTTTCGTCTGGCGCGTCACGGGTATCGTACGGAAATGGTGCATACCATCACCGAAGAGGAGGCGAACTGCCGCTTCTGGCCGTGGATCAAGCAACGCTCACGCTGGCTCAAGGGCTACATGACCACCTATCTGGTGCATATGCGCAATCCAGTGCAGTTGTTTCACCAGCTGGGCGCATGGAAATTTTTGGGGTTTCAGGCGCATTTTCTGACAGCGTTGTCGCAGTTTATCCTGGCGCCGGTCTTGTGGTCATTCTGGCTCGTCTTGTTTGGCTTGCCACATCCGCTTGATCCTTTGGTGTCACGCTCGGCTCTGGCTGTGATTGGCAGCCTCTTCTTATTGATTGAGGTTTTGAATATCGCCATCCACACTACGGCAGTCTCAGGGGCCAAGCACAGGTTTTTGATGCTATGGTCTCCGACCATGCATTTCTACTCTCCGCTGGGTGCTATTGCTGCGTATAAGGCGCTGTATGAGCTTGTTTTTAAACCGTTTTACTGGGATAAAACCACGCATGGGCTGTCGCTCGCGGTGGTTGGGGCAAAGCCTTCAGACAGTGCTGTCGACTTCCCCTGAATCCAGTTTCAACCGCGTGACAAACGCCTTGGATATATGTGCCTTCAGCGCCTCAGCGGCACGGGAGCTATCACGCGCTTCAATCGCTGAAACGATGGCGTCATGTTCGGCAATCGCGGCTTCATCACGGCCTACGGCAGCAAGTGATGTGGTTGCCAGCAACGCCATTGAGCGGTGCACGAGATCCAGCTGCTGCACGAGAAACCGGTTGTGCGAGGCCAGATGTATCTGCTTGTGGAACCGCCGGTTGGCGCGTGACATCGCATCGGGATTGCCCATCAACGAGCGGTCTTCTTCGACCATATCGCGCAACACTTGTATTTCTTCGTCAGTTGCATGGCGCGCGGCCAGATTTGCGGCCAGCGCCTCAAGTTCAGCCCGCACCACATAAAGCTCGGCCAATTGATTGTGATCCAGCGATGAGACAATCAAAGAACGCCCGTCCCGGGTGAGCAATGATTGGGTTTCCAGACGTTGCAACGCCTCACGAATGGGGGTGCGCGACACACCCAGCCGATCTGCCAGATCGCTTTCAACCAGCCGGTCACCGGGTTTGTAAACGCCGCTGTCAATGGCATCGAGGATCAGCGTGTAAGCATCGGTTGGTTGCGATTTCATGCGCGTCAGGTCCCTCTGGCATAAGTCTTGCGCGACCCTAGACGCGGAACCGCCACGGTTTCAACCCTGAGCGTTGCACCCGGTGTAAAGCCGACCTAAGTTCACCCCATGCCGAAGGACCATTTTCATCACATACAGCAATGGGTGTTTGACCTCGACAATACGCTATACCCGCCTGCTGCGCGCCTGTTTGATCAGATTGAGGTGAAGATGACGGATTTTGTCATGGAGGCCCTTGGGGTGGAACGTGCCGAGGCCGACAGATTGCGCACGCAGTATTGGCACACCCACGGCACCACCCTTGCGGGGTTAATGCGCGAACATGATGTTGATCCCGGTCCCTATCTGAGCGACGTGCACGAGATTTCACTGGATCATCTGGAGCCAGATCCAGTGTTGGCCTGCAATATCCGCGCGCTGCCCGGTCGCAAGATTGTCTATACCAATGGCTGTGCGCCTTATGCAGAACGGGTGTTGGCGGCGCGTGGTCTGTCTGGTGTGTTTGATGCGGTGTACGGCGTTGAACATGCAGGGTTTTTGCCCAAACCCGAGCAAGGTGCGTTTGAGGCGGTGTTTGCACTGGACGGGATAGAGCCCAAACGTGCCGCTATGTTTGAGGATGACGCGCGCAACCTGTCTGCGCCGCATGACATGGGCATGCGCACCGTGCATGTGGCCCCAGAGGCGCATATAGCGCGCCACATCCACCATCACACCGATGACCTGTCTGGTTTTCTGGCGCGGCTGCTGTGACAGGCTGTCGCTTGGACATGGTTGAAAATTGCCTTATCTCATAGGGCAGGAGGCCCGATGACCCATTCCCGATATGACATTGTAATTTCCGGTGGTGGTGTGGCCGGGCTGACGGCGGCGGCTGTGTTTGGGCAGGCTGGGTTCTCGGTTTTATGCGTGGATCCCACCCCGCCCGTGACCGAGCGCGACAGCGCGGGTGCTGATTTGCGCAGCACGGCCTTTTTGCAGCCCGCGCAGGCATTGCTGACGTATGCGGGACTGTGGGAGCGTCTGGCAGAACACGCCTCGGATTTGCAAATCATGCGCATTGTTGATGCCGGGGGCGAAGTGGCAGAACCAAGGGTGGTGAGGGAGTTTGACGCCGCTGATATTTCAGACCAACCGTTTGGCTGGAACCTGCCCAACTGGCTGCTCAGACGTGAAATGCTGGCGCATATTGCAGGGCTGGAGGGCGTGACGTTTCGGGCGGGTGTTGAAACCACATCGCTGTTCACGCGCCAGGCCGAGGCACGCGTGACGCTAAGCGATGGCACCCAAGTGCGTTGCCGTCTGGTGATTGCTGCTGATGGGCGTGGATCAATGATCCGACAAGCAGCAGGGATTGACGTGAACACAACACGGTATGGGCAAAAGGCGCTGGCCTTTGCGGTGACGCATCCCATTCCACATGGCAATGTATCGACCGAGATCCACCGCTCAGGCGGGCCATTCACTCTTGTGCCTCTGCCTGAGTATCAGGGGCGTCCATCCTCTGCCGTGGTCTGGATGGAGGATGGCCCCGAAGCGCTGCGTTTGGCCGGGCTTGAGGTGGCGGAGTTTGAGGCGGAGATGACTGCGCGGTCGTGCCACTTGTTTGGGCCATTGACGCTGGCCTCGCGCCGGACGGTCTGGCCGATTATCTCGCAGGTGGCCGAGCGTATGATGGCAGAGCGTGTGGCGCTGGTGGCGGAAGCGGCGCATGTGGTGCCGCCCATCGGTGCGCAGGGGTTGAATATGTCGCTGGGCGATATGCAGGCGCTTTTGGATTTGGCGCTGGAGGCCCCTGAGCGGCTGGGTGATCGGCAAATGTTGGAGGCCTATCACCGCAAGCGGCATTTGGAGATCAAGACGCGCGTGGCCGGAATTGATATGCTCAACCGTGCATCACAATTGCACAGCCAGCCCCTGCGCGATGCGCGCGCTATGGGGCTGAATGCGATTTATGCACTGGCGCCTGTGCGCAAAACACTGATGCAGATGGGGCTTGGGATGCGCGGGTAGACGTTTTCCATATGGAAAACGGCCCGGAAAACACGTGTTTTCCTGCCGCCCTCAGAGAACCTCGTCTATCACCGCGTGCAGCCGTGCCATCGTGCCGGGCACATCATACAGCTTATCAAGGCCAAACAGCCCCAGCCGGAAGGTCATGAAACCCTCGGGCTCTTCACAGGCAAGTGGTACTCCGGCTGCAATTTGCATGCCAAGTGCTGCAAACTTCTTGCCGTTTTGCACATCCGCATCGGTGGTATAGCTCACCACAACACCCGGCGCGCCAAAGCCATCTGCCGCGACCGAGGTGATGCCTTTGGCGGCCAGCATATCGCGCACTGAATTGCCCAGCTCCCATTGCGCATCGCGCAGTTTTTCAAAGCCATAGTCACGGGTTTCCAGCATTGTATCACGAAACGCGCGCAGGGCATCTGTGGGCATGGTGGCATGATAGGCATGCCCCCCATTTTCATAGGCCTGCATGATCGAATGCCATTTTTTCAGATCCAGAGCAAAACTGTCGGATGTGGTGGATTGCATCCGCTCAACCGCGCGGGAGGACATCATCACAAGCCCGGCAGACGGAGAGGCTGACCAGCCCTTTTGTGGGGCCGAGATCAGCACATCAACACCGGTGGCCTTCATATCCACCCAAGCACACCCCGAAGCAATACAATCGAGTACCATCAGCGCGCCGACGTCGTGCGCGGCAGCCGCCATCGCGGTGACATAATCATCGGGCAGAATGATCCCGGCCGAGGTTTCCACATGCGGAGCAAAGACCACATCGGGTTTTGCCGCGCGGATTTTGGCGGTGACTTCTTCGATCGGGGCAGGGGCGAAAGGGGCCTGCACGCCATTTCCGGTTTGACGCGCCATACATACGGTGGTGTCAGAGGTGAACTGGCCTGCATCAAATATCTGGGTCCAGCGGTAGGAGAACCAGCCATTGCGCACAATCAGGGCATGGGCATCGCGGCCAAACTGGCGTGCAACGGATTCCATCCCATAGCTGCCGCCGCCGGGCACCAGGGCCACTGCATCCGCATTGTATACATCTTTCAACATGCCTGAGATGTCGTTCATCACCTTTTGAAATGACGCGCTCATGTGGTTCAGGGAGCGGTCGGTGAACACGACCGAGAATTCCTGCAATCCCTCGGGATCGATATCGGGCAAAAGGGCGGGCATAACTGGGTTCTCCTGATGGCGTTGCGTCTTTGCTAGCGCGAAGAGATGGGCAACGCAAAGCCTAGTTTTGTGTCGGGGCTATCCTATAGGGCCGGGGCGGCGCTCTTCGCTGAGCAGCACATTCGCCTCTACATCGCCGACACCGGGCAGCATCATGACCCGGCGGCGCAATACCCGTTCAAAATCGGCAATATCGCGGGCCACCACACGCAGGCGGTAATCATAAAGCCCAAGGATGTGTTCCACGGTCTGCACTTCGGGGATGGCACAGACGGCCCGCTCAAAATCGTCAAGGCTAACGCGGCCCTTGGTGGCCAGTTTAACCCCCAGAAAGACCGTGACACCAAAGCCTAACTGTTCGTGATCCAGATCGAGCCGCCGGCCCTGGATCACGCCACTGTCTTGCAATCGTTTGATGCGTCGCCATGTGGCGGGTTGCGATAGGCCCAGGGTGCGGCCAATGGTGCTGGCGGGTTGGGTCGCATCCTCGCTCAGGGCGCGCAGGATCATCCGGTCGGTTGCATCCAGATCAATCAAAGCGGCAAGCCTTCGTCAGATTTGATCCGCGCAACATGCATCAGGGCCTCAATATCCGCGATATGCGGCAAGGTCAGAATGGCGCTGCGATAGATCTGTTGATAATGCGCCATATCGCGCGCAATGACCGAAAGGCGCACATCGACACGCCCCAGGAAGCTTTGGATTTCGACAACTTCTTGAACATCGCGCGCGGCGGCGTTGAATTCTTCAAATGCGCGCGGGTTGGTTTTGTCCAGCGTGATGCGCAAAGACACCTCAACCTCATACCCCAACGCACGCCAATCAATAATTGCACGGTTGGCACGGATGATACCCGCGCTGCGCATCCTCTCGATGCGCCGCGCGCAGGTGGGCGACGTCACGTTTGCCCGCTCCGCCAGTTCTGCCGGGTTCAGCGTAGGGTCGTATTGATAGTAGCGCAGAATGCGCCGGTCTATATCGTCAAGCATGATTCTATCATATATCTAATAATTGCAGAATGAATACACCAAATAATGTGAAAATAGAGCAAAATATACACTCGAACCTCTGCGCTATATCCGTATTCTCTGCCACAGAGATAGCAAACCAAAGGACCAAACCAATGCGTGTTTATTACGATCGCGATTGCGACATCAACATGATCAAAGATATGAACGTGGCCATTCTGGGCTATGGCAGCCAGGGCCACGCCCATGCGCTGAACCTGCGTGACAGCGGCGCCAAGAATGTGGTTGTGGCACTGCGCGAGGGCTCACCCTCGGCCAAGAAAGCCGAAGGCGAAGGCCTGAAGGTTATGGGCATTGCCGAAGCGGCGGCCTGGTGTGATCTGATCATGTTCACCATGCCCGATGAATTGCAGGCTGAAACCTACAAGAAATATGTGCATGACAACCTGAAAGACGGCGCAGCCATTGCGTTTGCCCATGGTTTGAACGTGCACTTTGGCCTGATTGAGCCGAAACCCGGTGTGGATGTCATCATGATGGCCCCCAAAGGTCCCGGCCACACTGTGCGCGGCGAATACACCAAAGGCGGCGGCGTGCCGTGCCTTGTGGCGGTTGACAATGATGCCTCGGGCAAAGCGCTGGAAATCGGCCTGTCGTATTGCTCGGCCATCGGTGGCGGGCGTTCAGGTATCATCGAAACCAACTTCCGCGAAGAGTGCGAAACCGATCTGTTCGGTGAGCAGGCGGTTCTGTGTGGCGGCCTGGTCGAGCTGATCCGCATGGGTTTTGAAACCCTGGTGGAAGCCGGATACGCACCTGAAATGGCGTATTTTGAGTGCCTGCACGAAGTGAAACTGATTGTGGATCTGATTTATGAGGGCGGTATTGCCAACATGAACTACTCGATCTCGAACACGGCTGAGTATGGCGAGTATGTCAGCGGTCCGCGCATTCTGCCCTATGACGAGACCAAAGCGAAGATGAAGGCAGTTCTGAGTGACATTCAAACCGGTAAGTTTGTGCGTGACTTCATGCTGGAAAATCAAGCTGGTCAGCCTTCGTTCAAGGCCACCCGTCGTTTGAATGACGAGCATCAGATCGAAGAAATCGGTGCCAAGTTGCGCGGCATGATGCCTTGGATTTCGGCGGGCAAAATGGTCGACAAAGCCAAGAACTGATCCATGCGGTTGGGGCGTGCTTTAGACAGCTAAGCCACGCCCCATTTGCCGGGGTTTGTCCCAACTTGGCAAAGAAAAAGAGGGGTCTGCCTCGTGAGATGCAGACCCTCATTCGGGATTGTCCGCACTGCAAGGCCCGACCCCGCGAGGCTCGCCCAGTTGATCCCAATCGCAATGGGCGCAGATCAAATTCTGCTCGCTGGCGGGCCTGCTGAAAAAACACGAAGTCGCAAGTTGGTTGTGCCAACCCTGTTACATCACAAGATGCGCAGCTAAGGTGCTTTGGCAGAGGGGCGTGCCAAGACATATGTGCCCGCGTCTTTGCCCCCTCAAACTGTAAGGATACACGCTGTGCCAAGTAGTATTGCCGCAAAGAACTGGGCCAAACTTGCGATTTTGGGTGTGATCTGGGGCGCCTCCTTCATGTTTGTTTCCGTCGCGTTGCAAACGGTGGGGCCGCTGATGATCGTGGCGGCACGGATCTCGCTGGGGGCTGTGTTTTTGTTGGGGCTGGCCTACAGCATCGGCAATGGGCTGCCGCCAATCAAAGGCCGCAACGGGCGCATCATTTGGGCCTTCGCCTTGGCGATGGGCGTGTTTTCCAATGCGGTGCCGTTTGCGTTATTGACTTGGGGGCAGCAATTCGTGGCTTCGGGCTTTGCGGGGGTGTGCATGTCTGTGGTGCCGCTATTGGTGTTGCCACTGGCACATTTTGCAGTGCCGGGCGACAGGATGAGCCTGCGCCGATTGGTGGGTTTTGTGATCGGCACTATCGGGGTTGCGGTGCTGATTGGCCCGCAGGCGTTTGCCTCGACGGGTAACTCACTGGAAATGTTTGCGCGGCTGGCCTGTGTCGGGGCCGCGGGCTGTTATGCTGTGGGGTCGATTTGCACCCGGCTTTGCCCCGATGTGGATCGTCTGGGGCTGGCGGCGGCAACGCTGTTGTTGGCGGCGGTGATCTTTACCCCTTATGCACTGTTGAATGAGGTGCTGCCCGGCGATGTCAGCGGGTTGAGCCTGATTGCGCTGCTCTATTTGGGTATCCTGCCCACGGGTGTGGCACAGATACTATTGGTTCAGGTGATCCGGGATGCGGGGCCTGTGTTCATGAGTCTGGTGAATTATCAGGTGCCAATCTGGTCTGTGGTTTTTGGTGTGCTGCTTCTGGCCGAGCCGCTGCCACCCAGCCTGATAACAGCCATGGCATTGATCCTGGGGGGAGTCATGTTGAGCCAACTTGGCGCGCTACGGCGCTTGTTCCGGCGTTAAGTGATCGTGGCGGCGCGCCATAGCGCCAAAGCTTGGGCGGTGTCTGCCACGTCGTGAATGCGCAACATCTGAACGCCCTGCGCGACCCCGGCCAAAGCCACTGCAATGGAGCCAGGTACACGCTTGCTTGCCTGATCTTGGCCACTGAGAGTGCCGATGAAGCGTTTGCGCGAGGCACCCAGCAGGATGGGGCAACCCAACCCATGAAACAGTGACAGGTTTCGCAGTAGCGTTAGGTTATGTTGCATAGTTTTGCCAAAGCCGATGCCGGGATCAACAATGATCTGTTCGCGCGCGATGCCGGTGGTAATCAGCGCCTCCACCCGGTCTGACAGGTAATCAAAAATATCGAGCGATACGTTGTCGTAGCGCGGATCAATTTGCATGATTTCTGGCGTGCCTTGTGCATGCATGACACAGACCGGCACTTGGGCCTCGGCGCAAAACGGGGCGAGGGCAGGGTCATAGCTGAACCCGGCCACATCGTTTACAAGCGCGGCGCCCGCCTGAACGGCTGCGCGCGCGACGGCGGCTTTGCGGGTGTCGATCGAGATGGGCAGCGCAGTTTCAGACCGCAAAGCGGCAATCACCGGTGCTGTGCGCTGTATTTCCTCCTCAACCGAGACCTCGAGAGCGCCGGGGCGGGTGGATTCCCCTCCTATGTCGATGATCTGCGCCCCTGCCGTTTGCATGGCGCGGGCATGGGCCAAGGCGTGATCTGCATCAAAATGCAGGCCACCATCGGAAAAACTGTCAGGCGTGACGTTGAGAATACCCATGAGCGAGGGGGCATCAAAAGTGATGTCGCAGATGGAGGCGCGCGCAGATGTCAGGCGCTCGTGCATCGCTGTGGGGAGATCAGCCGCCGGGATCAGCTGCGGCGGGGCATTGCGCTGAATGACCTCAACCGTATCGAACCAGCACCACCCCCCGGCCAAGGGCAAGCCTGCGGCGGGGCGCGCGTGATCCGTCCGGGGGATGGGCCGATAGTATGTCATGGGCGACACGGCTCAGAGTCCGGCGTGCGCAATGTCCTGGATCAGGACAGGCACCGGAGAATTATCCGGAGGCGTTTCACCGATCAACAACAGATCGGAGGCCTCAATATGGCCAGCAAACCAAGCGGCGAGGGCCACAGGATCATTGGGGCCAACGGAGGGCCCGTCAACTGCATCGAGCACGATTTTGGAGGGTGCCCAGACGCTGATCTGGCCATTTTTCATGGCCCAGTCCAGCTCTGTGCGGGTGTTCACGACAACGCATCGGTCATCACGTCCCGCCAGCACCCAGGCATTTTGTTCAATCGCCAGAAGATCCACCCGGCGCTGGGTCATCTTGTGGCCGGTTTTGGGGCTGACGGTGGCGGATTGGCCAACGCACAGGATCACTGGCTCGGCCCGCGCCTGCAGCTGATCAATCCATTGCATGAGGTTTGACGAGCGGATGGCGGCATTGGTGAGATACACCAGATGCGGGTGGGGCGTGATGTCAGAATGTGTGGATGCTGGCATGGTTTTAAAGTCATTGATCGAGCGCACGACCTCGACCCCCAAGGCACCGGGGCCGCGATCCAGTTTCTCAATACGGATGAATGCGCGCACGGCTTGGGGCTCTAGCAGGATACGTTCGGCAATGCGTTCGGCCAGGGTCTCCAGCAGGTTCAGGCGTTCGTCGGCCAGCTCTGCGGAGATGGCTTCGGTGACGCGGTCATAAGACAGTATGCGATCAACATCATCGTCGATTGGGTCTTTCAGAGGGCGGACCTCAACCACGACGTTAAAGCAGATGCGTTGCGTTGTGCCACGTTCGGCCTGAAAGGCACCGATTTCGACCTCAACGATATGATCCCGTAGTGAGATGCGGTCCAATGGGCCATTGGGGGCTGTGGCGTCGGCGCGCGCGCTGGGATGCTCAAAGGCGAGGCGGATTTCACTGGGCATAGGATGGGGCCTGCGGAAAGGAATGCTCAGGCGGGGATAGCATGTGGCGCGCCATGGGTGAAAGGGAGAATGCGACGGGCAGGGCCCCATGAGCGGCAAGGTTCTGCTCGTCCGGCTCTTGCGTGCCGGTCTCGCTTTGGAGGGGATTGGCCCTTGTTTGAGTGAAACGCAGACCTGCGCAGATATGAAAAAGGCCCCGGAGTGATCCGAGGCCAAATTCAATTCATGTCAACCACTGGCTTAATGCGAGGGTTGTTTGTCCCAGTCTTCCTGCTTTGGCAGGGTTTCGAACGTGTGTTCTGGGGGAGGCGAGGGCAGGGTCCACTCAAGTGTGTCTGCATACTCGTTCCATGGGTTGTTTTCCGTCACGCGTGCGCCGCGTGTCAGAGAGTAGATCACAATCCCGAAGAAGAACACGAAGCTGGCGAAGGAGATGAACGCACCAATCGACGACCAGTAGTTCCAAGGCGCGAAGGCCTCGGGGTAGTCGATATAGCGGCGTGGCATGCCCTGACGGCCCAGGAAGTGCTGTGGGAAGAAGGTGAGGTTTGCACCAATGAACATCGCCCAGAAGTGCAGTTTACCTGCCCATTCAGGGTACATGCGGCCAGTCATCTTTGGGAAGTAGAAGTAAATGCCCGCAAAGATGGCGAAGATGGCACCAAGGCTCATCACATAATGGAAGTGCGCCACAACATAGTAGGTGTCATGATACGCCCGGTCGATGCCCGCCTGTGACAGAACGATGCCGGTGACGCCGCCCACAGTAAAGAGGAACAGGAACCCGAACGCCCAAAGCATGGGTGTTTTGAACTCGATCGAGCCGCCCCACATGGTGGCGATCCAGCTGAACACTTTCACCCCTGTTGGCACCGCGATAACCATCGTGGCCAGCATGAAGTAGCTTTGCTGGGTCAGCGACATACCAACCGTGTACATGTGGTGTGCCCAGACAACAAAGCCAAGTGCACCAATGGCGATCAGCGCCCAGACCATTGGCAGGTAGCCAAAGACCGGTTTGCGCGAGAACGTGGCGATAACATGGGAAATGATGCCAAAGCCGGGCAGGATGATGATGTACACTTCTGGGTGGCCAAAGAACCACAGGATGTGTTGATACAAGATAGGATCACCGCCGCCAGAGGGCTGGAAGAAGGTTGTACCAAAGTTGCGGTCTGTCAGCAGCATGGTGATCGCGCCAGCCAGAACAGGCAGCGACAGCAGGATCAACCAGGCGGTGACAAAGATCGACCAGCTGAACAGCGGCACCTTGAACAGGGTCATGCCAGGGGCGCGCATGTTCAGGAAGGTGGTGATCATGTTGATCGCACCCAAGATCGAGCTGGCACCAGAGACGTGCACCGCAAAGATCGCAAGGTCCATGGACATACCGGCCTCGGAAGTGGACAGCGGTGGATAGAGAACCCAGCCCACACCGGACCCCAGCTGACCATTGCCACCGGGGGCAAGCAGCGAGGCCACACCCAGAGATGTACCTGCAATATAAAGCCAGAACGACAGGTTGTTCATCCGCGGGAACGCCATATCAGGCGCGCCAATTTGCAGCGGCATGAAGAAGTTGCCAAATCCGCCGAAGAGTGCCGGAATAACCACAAAGAACATCATCAGGACGCCGTGATAGGTGATCATCACGTTCCACAGGTGTCCGTTTGGTGTACATTCGCTGGCTGCATCCGCAATAAAGCGCGCGCCTTCCAGGCACATGTATTGAACACCTGGTTCCATCAGCTCCAACCGCATGTAGACGGTAAAGAGAACAGAGATCAGGCCGACAAAGGCCGACACCACCAGATACAGGATCCCGATATCTTTGTGGTTGGTGGACATGAACCAGCGGGTGAAGAAACCGCGCTCGTCGTGATGGTCTTGGCCGTGGATGGCTGCGTCTGCCATGTGTTGCCTCCTGCTGGTAAGTTTATTGGCGCAAGCCCGCGTTGCACGGGCACTCTCGTTCCATTCCGTTTTTAGAATGCTTGGGGCACAGGGGCAATGTCAGAGTTTGATTTGGATCAATATAATTTGTCGCACCCTCTTGAAAGTGGCCCCGGCAGGGTGCACGGGGCCACAATCGAAGAATAAGTATTAGGAATCAGTGTCTTCTGCTTCTGGGGTAGGGGCCAGACTCGCCAAATAGGCGGCTACATCCTCGCCGCCTTTCTTTAGCTTGAAGGTCATTTTCGATTTTGCTTTGGAATCATCCAGCTCAGCCTTCAAGAACGCTTTTGGATCTTTGGCGTATTCGGCAAGGGTTTCTTCGCTCCAGACAAGCCCGGCTTCGCCTGCGGCGGCCAGCGACTTGCCGTATTTAAACCCTTCCTGAGCTCCCGCGGCCCGGCCAATCACGCCGTACAAGTTGGGGCCGGTTTTGCCACCTTTGACGATGGGGTCGCCCTCAGCCGGTGCAATCATGTGGCAGGATTTACATTTCTTGAACGCCTTTTCGCCAGCACCAACATCACCTTCTGCAAATGCAGGGGCCGTGAAGGACAAGATCAAAGCGGATGTATACAGAAGGGTTTTCATTATGATCTCCAAGTCATTAAACGGGGATAGTTGGGGGCGAGAATAGGCTTCATTTCCTAACAAACAAGGATACAAAGGTATGCAGAATGTCGCAGTTGGCGCATTTGTGCCGGGCATTTGAGCTATGGCAGGCTCAGGCGGTATGAAACGTCAGCCCAAAAGTCTGTTTCAGGGCCACATCCACATCGTCCATCGTGACCGGCAGGCCCAGATCAACCAGAGACGTCACGCCGTGCTCGGTGATGCCGCAGGGTATGATGCCGCTAAAGTGGCTCAGATCAGGTTCGACATTGATCGAAATGCCGTGAAAGCTGATCCATTTGCGCAGGCGTATGCCGATGGCAGCAATCTTGTCTTCGGCGGGTGACCCGGTGGCGGTCAGGGGCTTGTCGTCGCGCGTGACCCAGACACCCACACGACCTTCACGGATGGCACCGGTGACATTGAACCGCTCCAGCGTGGCGATCACCCACTCCTCAAGCTGTTGCACAAAGGCTCGCACATCGCGCCCGCGTGCCCCCACATCCAGCATGACATAGACCACCCGCTGTCCGGGGCCATGATAGGTATATTGGCCACCGCGTTTGGTCTCATACACGTCAAAGCGGTCCGGATCAGTCAGATCAGCGGGTTTGGCGCTGGTGCCGGCGGTATAAAGGGGGGGGTGTTCAACCAGCCAGATACATTCTTGGGCCGTGCCCGCCGCGATTTCAGCTGCGCGGGTTTCCATGAAGTCTTCGGCCGCACGATAATCGGTCAGGCCCGGGGTTGTGATCCATTCCACCATAGCGCTGGTGATAGCCCCGTCGCACGAGGATGAAAACCCGTGTGGCAAGGCCAATTTGCCCCTTCACATCTGATAGCCCCTCGTCTATATCGCGCACGACTACCTGATCACGTGCGGTCGTGGCGGAATGGTAGACGCGCAGCGTTGAGGTCGCTGTGGGGTAACACCCGTGGAAGTTCGAGTCTTCTCGACCGCACCATTTTTGTTTTGCCTACCGCCTTCGGCTACTTGAGGCTGGTTTGGTTCTAAGTTCGCCCTCTCACTTGCGCTATATACAGCTCAAAATAGCTGATCATAAATGATTGGTGTTGTGGTTGATTTGACTGGCCCGACATTTGATCCCACATGCGCATTTGGTTTTGTGTGATACTGCACGCACTCTGCAATACGCATTAGCGCCTCCAAATCTATTGTCTCTCCAACCCAGACGCGAATCCGGTCCACATTGCAATGTAGGGAGAGTTGACCGTCAAACATTTCTAATGTCGTTGCCCCGATAAAAGGCATGTAGACCCAGCCAAGGTGGGTGTTGCGGCGTGCTTTGGCGCTCTGGCATGCGGGACCATGGCGATTTGCCCTGCAGGTGCGGCGTTGGGCATGGTGTTGAGCAGGGCTAGGCCGATTGCGGAAAGGGCGAATGACAGCACGACGGGGGCGCGTCGCACCCACGGCGACGGAGCAGTTCAGACTGAAATGTCGAGGATGGACAGTAAACTAAATATTTTACGTATCCTATTTGATTTTCCGCACGCATAAGGTAACCTAGAAAAAAACAATTCACCCAAAAAGGGTGAAGCTAAACGCGGGCATGTGAAATGTATCAAGCTTCATGAAAGTCTTCTCATTAGGCGGCTCCCACTACACATCCATTCGGGTGTTTGTGAGCGCATCGTGCCTTTTGCTCTCTGTGATGGCGTCTGCCTATTCCTTTAAGTTGGAACAGAGTAAGGGGGAAGAAGCATTTCGCTTTCTGGCCAGAGACGCTTTTGGTGCCCTGGAAGCGAAGATGGCGCGGTATAGTGATGTGCTGGACAGTGGTGCGGCACTCTTTGCTGCTATGGACGAAGTGAAACTACAGGACTGGGCCACTTTTACCGAGACCCTTCATGTGGAATTGTCAGTGCCCGGCATGCTTGGTCTGGGCTACATCGTTCCGGTTGATCGCGACGCTACCGACAGTTTTCTGGCCGAGGTCACACGCGACGGTGTACAGCACCTGAACATTCACCCAAAAGAGACCGAAGGCCCGCTTTATGTTATTAAATACATAGAACCTTTGGCTGATAACCGCCAAGCTGTCGGGCTGAATATTGCGTTTGAGCAAGGTCGACGCAACGCAGCCAACCTGTCACGTGATACCGGGACACTGCGGCTGACTCAGCGCATTGAACTTGTGCAGGACGACACTCGCAAGCCTGGATTTCTGTTGCTTCGCCCTCATTATCGGAAGGATGCCTTGCTGCGGACAGTGCAAGAACGTCGCAACGCCCACCTTGGCTGGGTCTACATGCCTTTTATCGGGGCAAAGACATTAGAAAGTTTGACGATCAACCAAGACATAAACTTCACAATTGCCGCTTATGAGGGGGATGTACCCACGCAGGAAAACTTGATTTACCAGAGCGAAGCGCCCGTTTCTCACGATCCACAGTTTACGCATACTGAAAATGTGGATGTGTTCGGCCAACCGTGGTCGATCAAGTGGGAGAGCACGCCCGAATTTGAATCCGCGCGAAGTAATATCGGGCCCTTCCTCATTCTGTTTTCGGGCTTTGTCCTGACATCGCTTATGTTTGGGTTCATCAAGATATCCTTGCGGCGCGAGCGTGTGATATCTGACCGTGTGGCGCTTAAGACACACGCGCTTAAATCACTTCAGGATGAAACACGCGCAATTTGGGAGAATGCAGTCGTACCTATCCTTGTTCTGAATGACGAGGGCCAGGTGATCAACGATAATCCCGCGGCACGGCATCTTATGGGGCCACCTGGATCGGCAAGATACAAAGAGATCGCCAACTGTCTGTCGCGACGTGTTGAAATCGATAGCTCTACCTCGGCCAGTGGCCTTGCAGCGGTTGTATTGGATGACGACTATCTATTGCTTGAGGTGCAACGAAACAGGTGGACGGCTCCGAACGGTGATGGTCGCACGACGATGATCGTTCAAAATGTGACGGAGGAACGTGAGGCGGCTCAACGTGTGGCAGAAACTGAACAACGATGGGATCTAGCACTCAGGGGGGCTAAGATTGGAGTGTTCGATGTTAATCTGCGCTCTCAAACATCGGTCGTATCGCAAACCTGGCGGAATTTGCTGCACCTGTCAAAGGACTATATTGGCGACACGCAGGAGTATTTCTTATCGCGCGTGCATCCCGAAGACCTGCCCAAACTGCAGGCCAACGACGCCGCATGTATTCGGGGCGATACCGATCGTTCAGTCACGGAATTCCGGATCAAGATTGACGATGGCGATTGGTCTTGGATGAGGTCTGACGCGGTTGTCGTCGAACGCGATGAAGGTGGAGACGCCTTGCGGATGATCGGAGCCCAAACCGATATCACTGATATTCGCAGAGCTCGAGCAGCGCTGGAGGCGAGTCACAAACGATTTCGCCTGCAGTTGGAGAATGCTCCAGTGGGTATGGCCATTCTTAACGAGGGCGGACTCATTGTCGGAACGAATAGCGCATTGAGCGATTTTGTGGGTTTTTCTCAGGCCGAGCTTCAGAATACTTACAACTTTGGGGAACTCGTTTCCTATGAGGACAGAATTAGGATCATCAAGGCCATTGGTGGTAAATCAGCAACCAGATCTCAAACCTATCAGGATGAGCACCTTATCCGTCACAAGGACGGTACCGAAAAGTGGGGATTGCTATCTATTTCATGGGGGCATGACCCAATTGTAGAACGCGACATTTACATAGCCCAAATTCAGGATATCACTGAGAAAAAGACAGTCGAGCAGCTCAAAAATTCGTTTATTGCTACTATCAGCCATGAACTCAGAACGCCGTTAACCTCAATCAAAGGCGCACTTGGTTTGGTGCAAGCCAATTTAGAGTCCGAAAACACCAAAACACGCGACCGCCTAATCAACATCGCCTACAAAAACACGGACCGCTTGATTGAACTGGTGAATGATATCCTGGACTTTGAGCAATTGATGGCGGGCAATTTGGAATTCAGCCAGACGGAGTGTGATCTCCAAGCCGCCATCCGAGAAGCCGTTCAACTGATCGCACCTCTGGCCGAAACTCACGGCGCCAAAATCAATCTCGATCTCCCAGACGCGCCTATCTATATTGAAGCTGATCCGGTTCGGCTGGCACAAGTGCTGGCTAATTTGTTGTCAAACGCTTGCAAGTTTTCTGCCGATGAAGGGATCGTGCAACTGAAGGCGGAGCTTCTAGATGGCAAAGCGGTTGTTTATGTCATGGACAATGGCGATGGAATACCAACGTCGTTCCGGTCTGACATCTTCCAACCTTTCTCGCAGGTGGATGGGTCTGACACACGGATGAAAGGCGGCACTGGTCTGGGGCTCAGCATCACTCGAGAACTCGTCGAACGGATGGGGGGATCAATTGGGTTTGAAAGCCCAGGAACAGGGCTAACGGTGTTTTGGTTTTGTATTCCCACCAGCCCAAGAACGGCCATTGCACCACGTCTACCTATTGCTGATGTTCAAGAATCGAATCTCATCAAAGTGCTTCACATTCAAGACGATCCGTATTTCGCAAACGTCATAATGTCAGGATTTGATGGCCGGGTTGATGCGACACTTGCAAAAAACCTAAATGAGGCGCGAGGTTGCTTAAAATCAAACCGTTACGATGTGATCGTGGCGGATTGGAGCTTGCCAGATGGCAATCGATCTGAATTGCTTGATGATTTCGAACGTTATCAGCCTCAGGCAGCAGTCCTAGGATTGTCTGCGGGCAATGCGCGAGAACCTGACAAGCGGGTGTGCCAAGAGCTAGTCAAATCAGAGAAGGATCTTAAGAGAATTGTAGAGACGATAAATCAATATGCACAATCGGCGTGATTATTTGTGACCACACGAGACCACCTCATCGTCCTAATCTTGCCTCTTTCAATAGATAGACTGTAAACAATTGAGTTATAAAAACAGCGATCAAACGTTGGGTTGTGTTCCAGTTTTCTGACCCAAAGGTAGGGCGATATGAGCAGAGAAGTAGAAAATGTGAATGCCATTTCCAGTACGGATGTTCTGGAAAGCGAGCGTAATTTGGTTTCAATCCTCAAGCGTTTGAGGGACGAGGTCTATATTTTCAATGCTGAAACTCTTCGGTTCAGTTATCTGAATGATGCAGCGCTTAAGAGCGTTGGTTGGTCCATCGACAAAATATCCGAAAAAAGCATGAGTGACCTTACACGGGGTTTTGATGAAGAAAAATTTCGCGTTATCGCTCAGCCTTTACTGATGAACGAGGCGGTTCAAGTTAACCGCACATTCGTTTTCAATGGGAGGCCCTATGACGCCGACCTTCAGCTCATCCGCAATGAAGATGTTGCTGATCAATTCGTCTGTGTCATGCGCGATGCTTCTGCACGGCTGGAAAGCGAGAGGATCAAGTCGGAATTTGTATCCACTGTCAGTCACGAACTGCGCTCGCCCATGACCTCCATTAAAGGGGCAATGGGTCTGGTACTTTCAGGTGCGGCAGGTAAGGTGACTGACAAAACCCGTGATCTTCTGGAAATTGCCCACCGAAACGCGGACAGGCTTATACTGATAATCAATGATATCCTCGACCTGGAAAAGCTAGATGCTAACGCAATGGTCTTTGACAACCAAATCGAGGATATGTCGGAGATGTTGCGCGAAGCTGTCGAAGCGATCGGCCCTTTCTCAAATCGATTTGATGTCAATGTCATCACGCAGGGACTGGACGCGCCGGTTATGGCCTACTTTGATCACAATCGCATGATGCAAGTGATGACGAACCTGCTTTCAAATGCGGTAAAGGTCTCTCCTACCGGCGGCAAGGTGGTGGTCGAACTATGCCCGACCGAAACAGGCTTGCGCGTGGAAGTCAGTGATCAGGGCAAAGGTATTCCCGAAGAAAAACAAAGTGCAATATTTGAACGGTTCAGCCAGTTAGCGTCGGAATCTGCGCCCCGAATGCGCGGGACTGGGCTGGGATTAAGTATTGTTAAAACTATCGTTGAAAAACAAGGTGGCACTGTTGGTTTCACCAGCAAAGAATTTGAAGGCTCTACGTTCTTTTTCCATTTGCCGACAACTGCTGTTAAGGATGGTGAAATGAATTCTGTAGCCAGAGGTTAAGATTGCTGTGTACCGCCTTCTACATGTAGACGACGACGAAGATATCCTAGAAGTAGCGTTGATGTCGCTGGAAATGAGTGGGAAGTTCGAAGTCCGCCAATGCTCTTCCGGACAAGAGGCGATTGGCGTTGCCTCGGGCTATGATCCGCAGGTTTTCCTGCTGGACATCATGATGCCAGAGATGAGTGGCGAGACGACGCTTCGTAAACTGCGGGAAATCGCAGGGCTGGAACACGTGCCCGCGATTTTCATGACAGCACGTGTGCAGCCCAACGAAATCGAGAAATACAAACAGTTCGGGGTTCTGGATGTGATCATCAAACCCTTCGAAGCGGTTGAGTTGTCAGACACGATCGTAGAGATTCTGCACGCACACGATTATTCGGTTTGATCGCAACGCACCCCCACTCAGGGGGGGCAAAATCTGAGACCAGATCGAACCCTATGATACATCAATTCTAGTTCGTCTTGATGAGACCGGCACATGCCGCTTGCGCGGTGGTCATACGGCCGTGCGATGACCTTTGCGTTCAGGCATTGCTTCAACGCCCTTTAGGAAGCAGGTAAGCATCTCGTACATCTGGTCTTTGCCAGATGTTTGCCCCGCCAAATAGGCTTCGATCAATTCTTCGCAATAGCGTGCTCCTTCACCTAGATCCTTAAACCCCACTGTGCCGGACGAACCGGCCAATTTATGCAGGATTTGTTGGCACTCACGTAACGCCTCTTTCCGTTCTCGCTCTGAATCGTTTTCACACGACACATGAATCGCATTGGAGAGGCGCACTTCGCGTTGATCAAGTTTTTGAAGAAACCGATTTTGAATTCGCTCGATGCCTGGCATTGATACTATTGCTGAGGTCATGCGGATTGCCTTGCATACCAGAAATCTTCGAGGTTTTGGGCAAACCGGCTACTTTCGCGTTCGGCGCTTTCAAAAGCTGTGGCCAGCGCGTCAATCGCTTTGTCACCCGATTTCCAAACCAGACGTACCATTTCTCCAGTAGAAACCGAGGCTTTCATTGGCTTGCCGTCGTTGAAACACAACCCCATGTGATGAAGGGTCAAGTTAACACGGTCAGTGATGGAGCAAGGATCTGGTTGCCAGCCTCGCTCAACAACACATACAAAAACGCCGCTGCCCGCATAGGAGACAAGAAACTGGTTTTTCTCAAGGCTGCTGGCGATTGCTTCGGAAACGTCGGTGATGAGACATTGGTACTCGAAACCACTGGTTTCCTTATAAAGATCTGCAATTCCGCGAATGCAGAATGCAAATACGGTCGACCCAAAGAGCTGTTTTTGAGACAAGAGGGAAACGTAATTTTCAAGCGCATTATGCTCAATCACACCGTCTACATCGTGGATCTTGAAGGGTTCATAAAGCGGGTGCTTGATCTCATTTGCGGTATCTTCAGAATTCAGTTCGGCGTCTCCGAACGACTGCTGATTTTCTCCGGCTTCTTTCAATTGTTGCGTGATGAGACTATCTACCAGACCAATACGACCTCGCAGTTCGTCGATCTCAAATGGTTTGGTAACATAGTCATTTGCTCCGGCGCCAAAGGCCCGGTCGATATATGCTTTATCGGACATCGCCGTGAGCATCAAAATCGGAGTGGATTTATGATCCGGACGGCCGCGTAGAATTTTGCACAGCTCTATTCCATCGGTGCCGGGCATCTGAATATCGAGCAAGAAGCAATCGAATTTCTCGCCATTTTCTCGCGCTACGAGTTCCAGAGCATCTGTCACGCATGTTGCAGTCTCTATTGTATGATTCCCAAGATACTGCACAAACTCCACAAGAAGTTCTAGGATGATCGGGTCGTCATCGACTGCCAGTAAATGCATTTCCTCGCCCTTTCGAAGCGGTTGTTTCTTTGCAAATACCCCATAATAGGAGGCAAGATATTTGCTTTCTTTTTACAACTTCGCCGTGAAAGGTGTCTTGATTAAGGCGATTGTGGGGAATTAAGAAACAATGGTGATCATTGTGAAATCAAAGAGCTTTTTGCAAATTGAACTGCTCCCCTCGCAGGCCAACTAAAACGATCCGGATCTTCACTTCTGCAGAGAATTGTCGCCGCGTCTTACGCTTGATCTCTTTAACATGTTTGTCTGCTGATCCATTCGGCCCTGTCTTCGCTCTCATCTCGTATCCCTTCAAGGATTACGATGAACCGAAAACTCTCGCTAAGCAAAACTGCTGCTCTGTCTCAAAGGTCGTGACGGGATACACTGTTGTGGCTTGTCCCGTTGCACGGCAACAGATGCACGCATGTATGAGGGAGGGGCTGGATATGTTCGAGGTGAACGCCATGCTTTTTGGCCCATTCCATCAGCTTTCTGCTGATTTATTCGGGGCCGATATCGACAGGTATCGTCTGCGGTTGACTGCGCCATTCAATGATCTGGTTTAAACTCGTACAACCTGTTCTGCGGGCAGCGAGAAGTCCACTTCAATGCACCACCCTCCACCTTCTTCAGCACGGCCATGATCTGCGCATCGCTAAAACGTCTGTTCTTCATCGCAAATCTCCTCAGGTATCTTGCCGAGAAAATTCTACTGTTGAACACCAATAATTTTAGGGGGGATTACCACCCGAGTGCACGACAGTGCGTCCATCGCCTTTTGATCTGAGCCGACACTGCAAAAGCCCTAGGTCGTACTTGACATGATATAGGCAAGAAGGCCGATCGCATCGCGCAATTGGGATTGCTGAACCTGCCCCCCCAAGCATACCCGGATCGATTCGGTGGGATCTCCCGATACGATAAAGGCATCCGAAGGCATAATGCCGACGCCCGTGCCGGTCATGCGTCCGATGATTTCCGCCCGCGATATCCCTTCGGGAAGGTGTAGCCAGATATTGAGGGCATTTGGAGCAGATTCAAAGTTGAAACCTGCCAAAGCTTGGGATGCGATGGCCTGTCGCGCAAATGTTTCCTCGCGCACAAAGCGCCGGATACTATCTGCAGTGCCGTCGATGATCCAACGCGTTGCAAGCGCCATCATCAAAGGCGAAGGCATCACAGAAATAGTCTTGATCTGATGTGCCAACTCGCGGGCGGCATGGCTATCGGGGGCGACGGTATATGCAAGGCGCAACCCTGCACCGATACATTTGGCAAGCCCACCAATATGCCAGACCAGGTCTGGCGCAAAGCTGGCAAGCGGCGCGGGCGGGTTGGGCGGTATAAAGCCGTAGGCGTCATCCTCGATCAAAGGGAGGCCATGAGCAATAATCACATCTGCAATGGACTGACGCCGTGCAAGAGAGATCGTCCGCGTCGTCGGGTTGTTGAGTGTGGGGTTCAGATAAAGCACGCGGGGGCGATATTCGCTGATAGCCGCCTCAAGTGCTGCGGGGTCAATCCCCTCTGCGTCGCCCGGAATCCCCACAAGGCGCAGGTTCAGTCGGGCGCAGATGTTGCGAATACCAGAATAGGTGACATCCTCTGACAAAACGACGTCCCCGGGTTTGGTCAGGCTCATGAGGATAGCAAGAATTGTCGGATGCGCACCCGGTGTGACTGCAATCCGGTCAAGCGATGGCACCAATCCACGCAGGGACAGCCATGTGGATGCGGCCTCTTTATCGATTTCGCCGCCAGTCGACGATTGGTATCGCAGCAAATCAACCAGATTGGCCGTGACGGTCTGCACACCTCCTTCCATCATTGCGAGCAGCTTTGCATCGTCCGGTTCAGGAGGCAGGTTCATGGTGAGATCGACGTCAGCGTGTCTGCGTTGCTCGCGTTGAGGTTCGGGGTGCTTTGTGCCGATCACGAAAGTGCCCCGCCCGACGTGGCTCTTTACCAAGCCGCGTTCACGCGCTTCCACATAGCCGCGGGACACTGTGGTAAAATCGATGCCCAGCCTATCAGCAAGCCTGCGCTGAGGCGGGAGGCGCATACCGTCCCGCAAGGTCCCGTCCGCGATCCCATCAGAGATGGCTTCGGCAAGTTGCAAATAACGGGCGGGCCCGTCACGCCGCAGAATCGGTGTCCAATCTGTCATCCCCTAACGGTATATCGTTGCTCTGCGAAATTGAAGCAACTTGTATGGATTTTTCAAAAAACCGCCCGCAATTATTTTTTTGGAAGCATAAGCAGTGATCAATTATCCCAATTATCAAGCAATAAACCCGGTACGGTTCGTAATATTGTATGCATAATTGACTCATAAATTGATCGGATTTCAAGCTGCAAGGCAGACTGGAAAAGCAACATGACCAGTCAAGGTCGATCAATTTTAGGGGAAGCTGTTATGCCCGCAGTCACACAAGAAAAACACAAAGATGGCGACTTTTTCGTCGACTACGAAGACAAGGTATTTGAAGACGTAAAGGCAGAACCGGGCCAAAAAGCCTTGGTTACATTCCACACCGTTGCCTTCGAAGGGTCTATTGGTCTGGTAAACATGCTGAACGCCATCCGCTTAGCCCGAAAGGGCTACGAAACGTCCATCCTGCTTTATGGGCCCGGTGTGACGCTTGGTCTGCAGCGCGGTTTTCCCACTTTGGGCGATGCGGCATTTCCTGGACACCAGAACTTTGCCGATAATTTGAATAAATTCATGGCGGAAGGCAGTAAAATCTATGCCTGCCGTTTCGCCTTGCAGGCGCTTTATGGTCACGGCGAAGCGTCGCTGCTGCCCGGCATCATTCCGATTGCGCCACAAGATGTTTTGGACCTCAAGCTGCTACATGTGCGCGACAATGCAGTGATCGTCGACACCTGGACGCTTTAATAATCGAGTTGCCGGGGCGCCTGACGTCCCGGCCTACCTTTTCGGAGAGACAACATGTCACGGATCGTCAAGGCGGCAGCCGTCCAGATTGCACCGGATCTTACGAGCCGCGAAAAAACGCTGGTCCGCGTTCTTGATGCCATAGACGAAGCGGCTGGCAACGGCGCAGACTTGATCGTTTTCCCTGAGACCTTTGTCCCTTTTTATCCGTATTTTTCGTTTGTTCTCCCGCCGTGTCAGCAAGGCAAGCCACACCTTCATTTGTATGAAGAGGCCGTCACAGTTCCGTCCGATGAAACACGGCGTGTGGCTGAGCGCTGCGCCCACCAGGGTGTTGTCGTCGTGCTTGGCGTGAATGAGCGTGATCACGGTTCGTTATATAATGCCCAGCTGATATTCGACGCCAACGGAACGCTCTTGCTGAAAAGGCGCAAGATCACCCCGACCTATCACGAACGGATGGTCTGGGGCCAAGGCGATGGTGCTGGCCTGCAGGTTGTTGACACCCGGATCGGGCGCGTCGGCGCTTTGGCCTGCTGGGAGCATTACAACCCGCTCGCGCGCTATGCGCTCATGGCGCAACACGAAGAAATCCATGTTGCGCAGTTTCCGGGGTCGCTTGTCGGGCCAATCTTTGGGGAACAAATCGAAGTCACAATGCGCCACCATGCCCTTGAAGCGGGCTGTTTTGTCGTGAACGCGACGGGTTGGTTGACCGATGAACAGATAGAGAGCATCACAGCCGACAGCACCTTGCAAAAGGCCCTGCGCGACGGATGCATGACATGCATCATCACGCCCGAAGGCCGCCATGTCGTGCCGCCTTTGACCAGCGGCGAAGGCATTCTGTATGGCGATCTGGACATGGCGCTTGTGACCAAGCGCAAACGGATGATGGATTCAGTGGGCCACTATGCCCGCCCCGAGCTCCTTTCTCTGCATCATAACACCGATACGACCCTCACACGGCACGTGACGGCATCTGGCCCGCAATTTCAGCCGATCCCATTGGAGGATTGATATGCAAGTAGCAACCGGCGATCTGATCAACGACCTGCAAACCCGTGGCATGCGACTTGTCGATCCCAACGCGGGGGCCGACAGCAGGCGGGGCGGGGCGGGGCCAACCGATCATAAAGCCGTCACGATTGGCGGCATGACCGTGATGATCCCGGTCCACACGGCCACAGCATTTGACTCGCCCTATCTCGTCGAAGCACCCGATGAGGCGGGCAATGCGCGTGTCCTCAAAGACGGCGCGTTCTTTACAGATGTGCAATTCCCGCCGCGTGCAAAGTTTCTTGATCTGTCCACAGCCGAGGGTGTGCCCTACAGCCACATCGCACAGCTGCATGCCAAAGATGTCTTGGCGACAACGGTATTGCAGACCTGTATCCGGTACGAAAGCCGGAAGAAAACCTGCAAGTTCTGCGCTATCGGTCAAAGCCTTGCCGCCGGTCGTACGATTGCCCACAAAACACCTGCACAACTTGCCGAAGTCGCGCGCGCCGCGGTCATGCTTGACGGGGTCAAACATATGGTGATGACAACCGGCACCCCTGCGGGCAAAGATCGCGGGGCCAGAGTTCTGGCCGAAAGCGCCGAAGCGATCCGTGCGGCCGTTGATCTGCCCCTGCAGGCCCAGTGCGAACCCCCCGAGGACGACGCCTGGCACCGCCGGATGAAAGACGCAGGTATTGATAGTCTTGGCATGCACCTTGAAGTCGTGACACCTGAGTTGCGCCAGCAAATCATGCCCGGCAAAGCGCAAGTGTCGCTGGAAAAATACTTCGACAGCTTTGCAGCAGCAGTCGAGGTCTTTGGTCGGGGTCAAGTCTCGACCTACATCCTTGCGGGTTTAGGTGACACCGAAGAGACGATCTTGGCGATGTGCGCGCGCCTTACCGCAATTGGCGTATATCCTTTTGTGGTGCCTTTTGTACCCGTTGCTGGCACCCCGCTAGAAAGCCACCCCGCGCCATCGTCAGCCTTTATGCACAATGTGCTTGGTCCTTTGTCGCAGATGATCGTCGATCAAGGGATGCGGGCCGAAGACATAAAGGCAGGTTGTGGCCGCTGTGGTGCCTGTTCGGCCCTCTCCGCGTTTGAAAAGTACAAACGCCCCAAGATGGAAACCGTTTCATGATCATCGAACGCCCATCCGCCTTCGTGACACCGGAATTTCTGATCCGCCTTGCCACAGAAAACTGGGAAATTGGTGGCGCTGCCTCTTTGCGGCACCGCACCTTCGTTATGGAACAGGCAATCTTTGCCAATCACGACCGCGATGCGATTGATCGCAAGGCCTTGCCGTTGGTGGCGGTCTCGACGATTGCGTCGGAAGCTGATGAGGTCGTGGGCACTGTGCGTATTCACGAAGACACCCCCGGCGTTTGGTGGGGATCGCGTCTGGCCGTCACACCCGATTATCGTCGTGTTGGCAGGCTGGGGGCAGAGCTGATCCGCCTTGCCGTGGGCACAGCACATGCGCGCGGCTGCATGACATTCCTTGCCCATGTCCAAATGCAGAATGTCCCCCTTTTTGAGAAATTGAACTGGCAGCCGCAGGGTGAGCAAAACCTGCACGGCCACCCCCATATGCTGATGCAGGCCGATCTGTCGGCTTATCCGCCTGTGGTTGATCCTGTACGCGGCTGGATGGCACTGACCCGGAGCGCTGCGTGACACACATAGCCGACCTTGTTGCGCATTTGCTCGCGCATCCGCATGTGACCGGAAAGCGTGACATCGACGTGGCCTGCGCAGCCCTTGACTTGACGCAGAACAGCTGCGGGCGTCCTGGCGATGACGCAGCCGCGATCTCTGACGGTGATGGCTGGCAACTGATGGCAACAGAAGGTTTCATGAACGATTTTGTGGCTTCCGCGCCGTGGTTTGCGGGCTGGTGTGCAGTCATGGTCAACATGAGCGATATCCTTGCCATGGGTGGTAGACCGACCGCCGTAACCAATGCGCTCTGGGCACCCGATGCAGCCACCGCACAGGAGATTTTGCGCGGGATGAAAGAGGCGTCAGAGACCTATGGTATCCCGATTGTCGGGGGGCATACGAACCTGCGCACCGCACAGCCGCAACTCGCGGCGGCGATCTGGGGGCACGCCAAGGTTTTGATCACCAGCTTTGACGCGCAACCGGGTGATTTATTGATTGCATGCGCGGACATGCGCGGCGCCTATGCAGGTGACAGCAGCAACTTTCCCGCTTTCCTTGATGCCCCCAAAGCGCGGCTGCGCGGCGACATGGAAATCCTGCCCGCACTGGCCGAAGACGGCCTTGTGACGGCGGGCAAGGATATCAGTCAGGGCGGAATTGCCGGAACAGCGCTGATGCTCGCGGAATGCTCTGGTGTCAGCATCACGATTGAACCTGACCGCATTTCACCGCCGGATGGCGACCTGACCCGCTGGATGACGGCCTTTCCGAGTTATGGCTTTCTATTGACAGCGAAACCCGAAAACGCAGCCACCATTCTATCACGGTTTCAAAAGCGTGATATTCACGCGGCCGTCATTGGTAACGTTGGTGTCGGCAGCACGCTGAGCCTCATGGATGGTGCGGCCCAACACATGATCTGGGATCATGCGGCCGCCCCCTACCTTGGACTTGGCTCGATCAAGGAGTTGTCCCATGCCTGAAACCATGTTTCGCATCCTCTGGCCCGATGGGGTTGAAGAAGAGTGCTATTCTCCATCGACCGTGATCCACGACCACCTGACGGCGGGTGCGACGTATCGCGTAGATGATTTCGGCACGCGCAGTCGCACTGCACTTGAGCTTGCCGCCCAACGTGTTGAGGCAAAATACGGGTTTCGCTGTAGCTCTGCCGACGCACAGGCCGCAAAGCTTGCCAGCGCAATCGCCCGCTACAAACCTGAGGAAACTGTCATATGTCTGTCAATCCAGTAACGCTCGCGCCGCGCACCCATGTCACAACGGTTATCGTTGGTGCTGGTCAAGCTGGGATGTCTGCATCCTATTATTTGTGCCAGGCAGATATCGATCATGTCGTACTGGAACGCCACCAACGCTTTCACGCATGGAAAGAGGATCGTTGGGACAGCTTTTGTCTGGTGACGCCAAACTGGCAGTGCAAATTGCCGGATTTCCCGTATCGCGGCGAAGACCCAACGGGCTTTATGGTGAAAGACGAAATCATCGATTACGTCGAAGCCTTTTGTGACAGTTTCGATGCCCCGCTGCGCGAAGGTGTGACAGTAACCCGTATTGAGAAAATTGACGGGATTTTTGAAGTCGATACCGATCAGGGACTGTGGTCTGCTGATCATGTGATCATTGCCTCCGGCGGATATGACCGGCCCGTCACACCGTCCTTCGCCAGCAAGCTGGACCCGACAATTACACAGATACATTCCAAATCATATCGTCGCCCGTCGGACATACCTGAGGGCATTTGTCTTGTCGTTGGTACGGGTCAATCGGGCGTGCAGCTGATGGAGGACCTGCACATCGCCGGACGTGAAGTGCAGCTTGCTGTTGGTCCTGCTCCGCGCAGTCCGCGGTGGTATCGCGGCAAGGATGCAACGGACTGGCTGCATCAAATGGGGTATTATGACATTACAATTGCACAGCAACCAGACCCGCAAGCGACCGAGGCAAAGACCAACCACTACATGTCAGGCCGCGATGGGGGCCACGAGATCGATTTACGCCGTTTTGCGCTGGATGGGTTGCAGCTTTACGGTTCTGTCTCGGACATGGATGGGACGACAATCCGATTCCTGCAAGACTTGGGGCAAAACCTTGATGATGCGGACAAAAGCTATGTTGGTATCCGCACAATGATTGATGATTACATCGAGCGCGAAGGGATTGATGCACCGCCTGAGCCGCCATTCGAAAAAGTCTGGCATCCAGACACTGAAATCACGCAAATTGATGCCGCCGCTGAAGGGATCACCTCTGTGCTATGGTGCATCGGCTTTCGCCCGAATTATGACTGGCTGCAGGTCGATTGTCTTGATCGGCGGGGCCGTCCTGTGCACACGCGCGGCGTTTGTGATGAGGATGGCGTCTATTTCTTGGGCCTGGGCTGGCTCAACACATGGGGGTCGGGTCGTTTCCTCAGAGTGGCAGAAGATGCGGCCTATGTGGCCAAGATGATTGCGCACCGGCATGACAGTGTCAGCAAGCGCATGAAGTCTGCTGTATGATCAACCAATCTTACACCCGAAAAGCGCGTGTTTGACTGCGAGGGTCAAAACATGGCTGTGATCGGGAAATTCTATGCACTTATCGTCAGTGTTTCTTGGGCCAAAGTGGCCCATGTGCCTGATCTGAAAGTGTCACCCGGTCCTCTGATACATGCCTGCTGTACAACCGGCACGGCTTGAACAGAAATTCTGAAACCTGAACCAGAAAGGAAACCTTGCCATGGGAAACCGGCTCCAATTGCCGCCTTTCACCCGTGAGACCGCAATTTAAAAGGTGCGTCTCGCCGAAGACGGCTAGAACACCCGTAACGCTGCCAAAGTCGCCGCCGCCAACACGCTGGACACCAAATGGCGCAATCGCGCAACCGTTGTCACCAACCGCGAAAAGGCCGAAGCGTTTCTAAAGGCGAAGTGAAGCCGCGATATTGATCATCGAGTGCAGGTTTGGGTTGGTCGCAGACATGCAAATCCGTTGCTCGAGCCGCAGTGAAACCCGCCAGGTGCGAAATCTGACATGATGCAGTAAAAGGTTAGTCTGAGATCGAGTGAGAGCGGGCAGATTGAACGACTGGTTCGGTGACGTATGCTGCACTGCCAGCCGAGGGGCGCTGCAAATACAAACGTTTTCTGCGTCAGAAAAAGCGGCAAGTGCACCAGTCCGGTTCGTCCAAAGGGTGTGTGAAAACTCACCCTCTTTGCCCAGATGATGGTATGATTTCTGTAATCAATACGGTGGTTGTTGATGACGCAATTTATCGAAGGTTGGGACCGCCAGCAGACGATGTTGCTGCCAGAGCATCTGGGCGGTTAAGTTGTTCAAACGGCCCTTTGCAGCCATTGCTCTTCGCCCACCAACGCTGCGGTGCGACCCGTCAAACCTGCCATTCGCTGCGCCAGCATAATTCTGCGACGACCGAATGCACACAACGCCGACAAAGCTGACATTCAGTTGAATTGCTCGAATGTCAGCTATCGACGCGACTAGTCCAGTAAAACTCAAAAACCGGCGACAAAACTAACCCGAAGCGCATGTTTCAGTCCTGATAGGGCACAATTTTTTCTGCAATCAAAGAATACCCAACTTGAGCCAGGTCGGTCGAAATGGACGAGGTTCTAATGATCCCTGTTACGGTAACTGACTCGAACATGCCGCTGCTTTCAAAGGGATCTTCGGTGGTCACAAACACCAACTGATTTGCAGGTGGAGGCGGGACGTGGATGCAAGCGCCCACATAAGGCACCAAGATAAAGGTTTCCACACCTGTGCCGCGTTGGTCGATGGGGACTACAAACCCCGGTAAGCGGACGGTTTTCTCATTCCAATCTGTTCTTATGCCATATGATGCAGGCTGCTGACGTGACAGGTCGGGACCATCATGATCAATCAAACCGCGCACAGCGTTTGGGACAAAGGGCTCATCCTTGGGGAGCAGATCATTCCAGCCCAAATCAATAATGGTTTTGGCCAAGGCTGATCTGGGTATCAACAAACACGCCGCTAAAAGACCGAGTGCCTGCCGACGTGACAAACGATCTATTCCCATACGTAAGTCTCCAGGCTTTCGGCTGACAAAGTGTAGCCCGTCTCGGCCACCTCAGTAGATTGCAAAATCGCACGCATCGTACCAGTGACCCAGATGGCTTCCCACAGTTTGTTGTTCGGCCAAGGCTTGGGGGTTTGGACCAGAACAAGCTGGTTTGGTGGCGGAGGTGGCACGTGAAGGCAGGCACCGACATAGGGCACCAATACGAATTCCGTCACCCCTTCGGAGCTCTGTTCAAGAGGCAGAATATATCCAGGCATGCGGATAAACATCCCATCCAACGCTGCGTTCAGCTTGGTCGCATTGGCGTCAAAGATCGGGTTCCAGGTGTCACTGGCTTCATCCATGTCTCCCTCGCCGATAATTTCAGAGTAGGGAACGCCGGGCGGGATAAGATCGTCCCAAGTGATTTCACGTGCGGTGCGGGCCCGCAGTCGGCTGGGCAATGCGGCACCAGCAGCCGCTGCTGCTACTGCTGCGATAAAGTGCCTGCGTGTTGAATGTGTCATGTTCTCACCATCATACCATCTGCCAATGAAAGTCGGTAGGCCCGAAGTGCCGGAACCAAGCTCACAATTGCGCTAGCGGCCACCACACTGCACAACACCCATAGCTCGTGCAGAGATGGCGCATCAATCGGCAGCCAAAGCCCGAATGCACTGTCGAGGAGGGGTTGGGCGATGAACAACCCCAAATACAACAAGCACAAGCCGAGCAACGCGCCGATGGTTGCGGTCAGAACGGCCTCTAGGATCAGCAAGCCAAAGATCGTGGTGGGGCGTGCGCCCATCGCGCGGAAAATTGCCATCTCGCGGCGTCGCTCGTTCAGGCTGGAGAAGATCGTGGCCATCATGCCGATCAAGGCCGTCACCACCACCATTGCCGACACCCCAAGCAGTGCAATTTCGGCCACACCGACGATAGCCCACAGCTCTTGCAGGGCGACGCCGGGTAGAACTGCCAACAGTGGCTCTTCGGAATACTCATTGATCGCGCGCTGCAACGCGAAGGTTTTAAGCGGACTTTTAACGCCCACTAATGCCGCGGTCACGGCCTTCGGGGTCAGATCCATCTGCCTTATTGCGTCCACGGGTGTGGCTTGTCCCGGCCTCTGCGCGCCGTTCTTCCAATCTACATGGACCGCCTCGATCGCTTCCATGCTGACAATGACCGTCCGGTCTACTGGTGTGCCGGTTTTTTCCAGAATGCCGGACACACGAAATGGTTGATCTTTGTGTTCCGTGAAGGACGCCAGCCCATGGGCCACCACAATTGGATCATCAACTTTATATCCCAGCGCCTTTGCCACATCCGAGCCAATCACAGCGTCAAACAAATCTGCCATAATCGCACCATCCGAAACAGCAAGATCGCGGCCCTGCCTGTATTTGTAATGCTCAAAGAACGCGGTGCTTGTGCCCATCACCCTGAACTGACGGTGGCTGTCGCCCAACGAGATAGGTACAATCCATTCTACATCGGGGCGCGCCGCAATGTCCTGATAGCTTTTCCAGGTGACGTTGTTGGTGGCGTTCCCGATCCGGAACACGGAATACAGCAAAAGCTGAACTGAGCCCGAGCGCGCACCTACAATCAGATCTGTGCCTGAAATCGTATCGGCAAAGCTGGCCTTGGCACCGGTGCGTACCTTTTCAACACCAAGAAACAACGCCACGGACAAGCCAATCGCCAGCACCGTCATGCTGACCGTCAGCAGCCGTGCAAAGAGCGATCCAATGGCCAGCCGCACGATCATGCCGCACGCCGTTCGATATGGGCGATGTCCTGCATCCGAACCACGCGGTCAAAATGGCCGGCAAGGCGCTGATCATGGCTGACCATCAGGAGGGTGGTGCCGTAGGCTTTGACCTGACCAAAGAGAATATCAAGAAAGGCAGACTGGCTGTCAGCGTCCAGCGCTGATGTCGGTTCGTCCGCGATGATAATCGGCGGGCGGCCTATGAGCGCACGCGCCACGGCCACGCGCTGTTGTTGGCCAACGCTGAGATCAGAGGCCTTGGCGGACGTGATATCAGCCGGTAGCCCCAAGGCTGCGCAGAGAGCACATGCTTCGTGACGGGGCTCTTTTGTGCGTGTCCGCCGCGTCGGGGCAAAGCGCAATGGCAAAAGGATATTGTCCAGAACGGACCCAAACGGTAGCAGATTAAACTGCTGAAAGATCATTCCTATGTGCTCGGCCCGAAATTGATCCCGCTGGCCACTGCGCAGAGTCGACAGATTGGTGCCCGACACCGATATCTGGCCTTCATCAGCAAGAACAGTGCCACAGATCAATGACAGCAGTGTCGATTTCCCCGAACCACTTTCGCCGAGCAAAAGAACAGTTTCTCCGGATGCTACAGAAAACTCAGGAACTGACACAGCGAAAGACGACCGACCCGGCCAGCGGAATTGGACGTCCTTCAGCCCAAGGATAGGGTCAGCCGTAGCCACGTTCAGAACATGCCACGCAGATCAAGTGTCGGATCACCACGCTCAACGTCATACGCCTGTGCGCCCGATGAAGTAAGGATCTGCACCTCAAGCTCGCGCGCGTTGGAGAACACATCAAAATAAGCGAATTCGATTTTCGACACGTCATCCAGGTTGCCACAAGTCAGTGTGTATTCGGCATGAAACTCTGTGTGGCTTGCGCCTTCCGCATGCTCTTCGTGGTCGTCATGCACGTCGGCGTCAGCATGTTCCCCGTCATCATGGTCGTCATGGTCGTCGTGCTCTTCGTGTGCTCCTTCGTCCGCATGATCCTCGTGTTCATGGTCGTCGCTTTCGAGTTCTGCGCTGGCTTGCGTCACACTGCATTGCGCCGATGCGGGAAAGACAAACAGCTCCAGCGGTTTTGCAAGGGCTGCAACGGCCCCATCGATGGCCGCCCGGTCCTCAGCACTTTTCGCCGCGTATTCGAATCCTACGATGTCGGCACCCGGGGCATGCAGTTCCATCGCTATTGTGTCTCCCTCGACTGCGATGTTCAGCTCACCCACGCCGTGTTCGTGCGCATCAAGCTCGCGCGTTTCTCCTGCGATCACAGGCTGGGCGAGCATCGTCAGGATTATGGGAATTGCGTGTTTCATGTTGGGCCTTTCGAGTGTGGGAATTATGGATCAGGCAGCACAGGAGCTGCATTGACCGTGAAGTTCAACGATATGCCGCGCAGGCGTGAAATTGCTGGGCGCGATCAATGAGGAAAGCTTGTGCATCAGAGTTTTGCCGTCATGTTCTTCGACCAACCCGCAATCATCGCAGATGGTCAGCACCGGCAGGCTTTTGTCGTGTTTGCATCGGCACGGAACAAAGGCCTTTAAGGATTCAAGTTTATGCGCTCTGCTTTGATCCGTCAGCGCGGACAGGGCTCGATAAACCGTCGGGGCGGCAATGTCAGGTTCATCTGTACGCAGCTGATCCAAAATCTGATAGGCCGTCAAAGGGCCCTCAGACGACCTCAGCACTTTCAGAATGTCCGCTTGCCTCACCGCTGCCTGTTTGCGCATGTCCATCCTCCAACGATCTAGAAAATTGTTATTTTATAAAGTAACAAACCACAAGGCGGAGTAAGCTGACATTCATTCCGTTGGCAGCATTTCGCAGGTTTGGGCCCTGAGCCGACTTGCGGCGGGGCGGCAATAGTTCCTGTTTCTCAGCAGGCTGAAAGTCGGCTTCATCCGTCCCGGCATGATTGGCTCGCGCCTGCAGCAAATTCACGCTTTCCGCTCTTCTTCCCCTTCTTGGACCGAAAACTCTCGCTCAGCAAAACTGCTGCTCTGTCTCAAAGGTCGTGACGGGATACATTTTCAGCCAAGAGTATGTCGATTTTGTCCGCATCTTACCAATTCATGTTCGGCGCAGCGAAAGTCAGCTCTGGTTCCGCTTTAGGGTCCGATAGATGGCCGGTCGTGACACGCAAAACACCTCAGACAAGTCACTGACCGCCAATTTGACCAAATCACAGCCTCGCAATTTGCAATCAATCGCAGCATTGAACAGTGCAAGTCCGCGAAGATGGTCCGCAAGTTCGAAGCGCGCGCGAATGGCCCCGACCTGTTTGGGAAGCAGGGGCCGTTTCTGACCGATGATGAGACCTTAGATCCAGGCTCGATGTTTCTGGGTGATTGCGGGAAGTTGGACCCTTGGCATACTATGCCCTCCAATCCTCTCTCCATGCCCAAACATCAGCGCCGCGCCGACAGCTAGAGCATATCATTGAATGAGATCACCGCTGCTCAAAGGCACCGGTCCTCGGCCTTTCTATGGGTGTATCGGGCCGCAAAGAACCCAACGGCCGTTGTCAGCCTCAAGATTTCATAGTGCTGATGCGTACACCACGCAGTGTTTGCCCTTTTTTTGATCATGATATCGCTGCGTTGATGAAAGCCTCGACGAGTCTCAATCGTGCTCGGTCTTTCGTTGCAATTAGACTGGTACTTCTCGGTTCAAGCATTTCACTCAGCTCGATCTCACACAGGTTCTCTTTGATCAGACTGCTGTTCTTAATAAAGACAGCCACGCCAATGCCTTGAAGGACGGCTTCACACATAAGAGGAAAGGAGGTCATGGTAACAACCCGGTTGAGCGTAATGTCGTGTTTGCGGCAGGTTTGCGTGACAAGGCGGCGCGTCAGAGACCCTTTTTCGGGTAAGATGACGGTTTCATCGGCCAGATCCCTTAGGGATATCCTCGCGGATTGCGAGATCGGATGCTCCGCCTGACAATAGACAACGTAGGGAAGGCTTTCGATATGAATCCGTTCCCAGGCAACATTCTCTGGCGCATCGGTAATCAAGCCTACGTCAGAAAGACGGTTTGCAATCATAGATGTTGCCGTTGTCCAATCATGCAGGCCAAAATCGATACTGATTTCAGGAAACTGCTCTCTGAATCGCGCGATAATTCGAAGTGCGGGCTGAGGCGCGTTGCCGATGACCTTAAGCCGACCTTGCTTCATCGCGTTGAAGCCTTCGAGGCGCTCGGACACTTCGGCATCCAGGGCGACCATGCGATCGGCCAAGTCGTAAAAATCCTGTCCGGCAGATGTCAGCTCGACACCATCTCTGCCCCGCACCAGCAGTAGTGTCCCAACTCTCTTTTCCAATTTGGTGATGTGCTGGGTGATCGTTGATTGCGTGACCCCCAGACGCGCGGCCGCCGCAGAAAAACTACCCTCTCGCACGATATACGCGAACGCTTCGAACTGATGGTGATTTGGGCGCATTTTGGTCCTTTCACATGACCTATACGACCCATCGGTTTCACTAATATGACGTCACAAAAGTTAAGCGTATCGGATTTAGCTTTGCCTCAAACACCGGGGGAATCACATGGCTGGTCTTGAGGTCACATCGCTGACCAAACAATTTGGTGAGACACGCGTGCTAAAGGGTGTAACGCTCGGCATTGCGGATGGTGAGTTTGTCTCGCTTGTTGGGCCATCAGGCTGCGGGAAATCTACGCTGTTGCGGATCATTGCGGGCTTAGAGACAGCAAACAGCGGCACCGTCACCATCGGCAAGGCTGAGGTGACCAACACGCGGGCGGCGGACCGGAACCTGTCGATGGTGTTCCAGTCCTATGCGCTTTATCCCCATTTGACCGTCGCACAGAACATCGCCGTTCCGCTGCGGATGCGCGAAATGACCAGTTTGCAACGAGTGCCGGTGATTGGTGGCGTTATGCCCGGTGCGCGCCGTCAAAAGCACAGCATAGCGCAATCCGTTGCGCGCGCAGCAGACATGCTTGAGATTGGCCCGTTGTTGGGTCGCAAACCCGGACAATTGTCGGGCGGGCAGCGCCAGCGTGTTGCCTTGGGGCGTGCTTTGGTACGTGACCCGGCGGCGTTTTTGCTGGACGAGCCCTTGTCGAACCTTGACGCGAAACTGCGTGTGCAGACGCGTACAGAGATCGCTGAACTGCACCGCAAATTGGGCGCGACGTTCGTCTACGTCACACATGATCAGGTCGAGGCAATGACAATGTCTGATCGGATCGCCGTGATGATGGACGGTGAAATCCTGCAATGTGCAACACCTGAGATCATTTATGAAGATCCCGACGACATTCGCGTTGCTGAGTTTATCGGATCTCCCAAAATCAATATTCTGCCAATTGAGCAGTCCGGTGCAGAACTTTCTCTGTTTGGAAGGCCCCTGAAGTGGCGCGAGATCGGCGAAAGTACGCGAGCCATGCAAATGGGCTTGCGTCCTGAGGCGCTACGTTTGACGCAATCCGCTCCGCACTTCAAAGGTCGGGTGGCACATATTGAAAACCTTGGTGCGGAGATTTTTGCCCAGATCGCTTTGAATGATGAGGGGCTGCGCGTCACGCTGCGTGCCAGTCCCGCCGAACGCCCGCTGATCGAGCTTGGTGCCGAAGTTGGCCTCGGCTTTGATGCCGCTGCCGCGCTCATCTTTGATGCAGACGGAAAGCGGATGCGAAAGATTGAAATCATAGCTGGCTTGACGCCGGAGGTTGCCTGAGATGGCTGTGCTTGACATGGGCGTGGCCGCGCACCCCAAACCGATCAACCATGAAGCACGTACTGCCTGGGGGCTTGCCGCTCCTGCACTGGCTCTGATGTTCCTCATTCTCCTGGTGCCCGTGATCATCGCCGGGGTGCTGTCCTTTACCAATTATTCGCTCGGCAATAGCGGGTTCGATTGGGTCGGCACCCAGAACTACGAACGGCTCTTCACGCGCTCCACCTATGAAAAGATGTTCATTGCGACATTCATCTATGTCGTCACGGTCGTGCCCATCTCGGTTGGTCTGGGATTGGGTGCCGCGCTTTTGGTGCACTCGTTGGGGCGGATCAGCGACATCTACAAGACCATTTACTTTTTACCTGTCATGGCGACGCTTTTGGCGATGGCCATTGCGTGGGAGTTCATGTTGCATCCCACCATTGGGATGGTGAACCGTACGCTGGCGATGGCCTGCGGCTCATGGTTCGATGTGATCCCCTTTTTCGCAAATGGCTGTAATGACGGCTTCCCCCTTTGGCTGGGTGATCGTGACTACGCCATCTGGGTCGTGTGCTTTATCGGGGTCTGGCAGGGCTTTGGTTTTAACATGGTCCTGTTCCTCTCAGGACTGACGTCAGTGCATCGCGAACTTTATCACGCTGCTGAAATGGACGGGGCAAGATCTGGATGGGACAGGTTTTGGCTGGTCACATGGCCGGCGCTTGGGCCAACGACCGTGTTCGTCGTCACGATCTCATGCATCCGCGCGTTTCAGGTCTTTGACACGATCGAGGCGTTCTGGCCGCAGGGCGGTGGCCCGAACAAATCCGTTTACGTGATGATGTTCGCGATCTTTGAGAAAGGCGTGCAGCAAAACCTGATTGGGATGGGGTCGGCGATCACCGTGCTGTTCCTGATCTTCGTGATGTTCCTGACCCTGATCCAACGCTGGCTGGTAGAACGCAAGGTGCACTACGGATGACGCGGGAATGGTGGAAACATCTGGTGTTGATCCTGGGCGCGCTCATCGTGCTGGCCCCGTTTTACATGATGCTCAGCTATTCCTTCAAAAGCCCCGGTGAGATTGACCGGGGCGAGGGTGGCTTTTTCGGCAGGCAGGACATAATGATCGATCCGCGCTGTGTCGCGCTGCGACAACCGGATCGCGCGGATATCGAAGCAGCAAGGTCGCGGTTTCCCGGACAAGATGATGCGGGTGTTCAGGCCGAACTCCAGGCAGAGACCGAGGCGGCCTGTTCCATGCGCCCGGTCGTCTTTAACTACACCAAGGCGTTCACTGAAGCGCCTTTGATGCGCTATCTGCTGAACGGCGTGATCGTGACCGTCTCGATCTTTTTGATCCAGGTCGTGGTCGCGTTACCAGCCGCTTATGCGCTGGCCAAACTCAAGTTTTGGGGGCGCGAGGCTGTATTCGGGCTGGTCCTGTTCTGCCTGCTGATTCCGGTCCACGCCATCGCACTGCCACTCTATATTTTGCTGGCCAAGTTAGGCCTTACAAACACCTATGCTGCATTGGTCGTGCCCTGGACGATTTCGGTCTTTGGTATCTTTCTGATGCGCCAGTTCTTCATGACCGTGCCCGACGATCTGATCGACGCCGCAAGGATGGACGGGATGAGCGAGTTTGCCGTCGTTTGGCGTGTCATGCTGCCGACTGCCATCCCTGCGCTGCTGGCCTTCGCCATTTTCAGCATCGTAGCGCATTGGAACGACTACTTCTGGCCGCGCATCGTCGTGACCGGGAACCGAGACCTCTTTACGCCGCCGTTGGGCCTGCGTGAATTCAAGGGGGACGGCGACGGATCTTTCTTTGGTCCGATGATGGCCACTGCCACCGTCATTGTCACACCATTGATTGTCGCTTTTTTGATTGCGCAGCGCCGCTTTATCGAAGGGATCACGTTGTCTGGAATGAAGTAAGGCGGGATGTGTCCCGCCCTACCCATAGCCCCGACAGGGGAAAATCATCGGGGTCCGCCAATCGCCAAACCGTCAGCCCCGACAACAGGAGTAAACTGAATGAAACTGAGCACATCTGCAATGGTCCTGGTGCTTTCTGCCAGCGCCGTTTGGGCCGAGGACACGGTAACGATTGAGTTCGCCTATCCATACAGCCACCTTTTTGACGTCACTTATGAAGCGATGATGCCTGCCTTCAAAGAGGCGCATCCCAACATCGAAGTGAAGTTCCGCGCAACGTATGAATCCTATGAGGACGCTACAAACACCGTTCTGCGTGAAGCCGTTGCGGGCAACCTGCCGGATGTGACCATGCAAGGCCTGAACCGTCAGGCGCCACTGATCGACAAGGGCATCGCGCAATCGCTTGATCCTTTCATCGCCGCTGAGGCGGACTTTGAGAAAGACGGCTACCACGAGGCCATGCTGTCGCTTTCAACCTTCGATGACACGGTGTATGGCCTGCCGTTCTCTATCTCGTTGCCTGTCGGCTACTACAACATGGATATCCTGCGCGCAGGCGGCATAAAAGAGCTGCCCAAAACATGGGACGAAGTGATCTCGGCCTGCAAAACCATGAAGGCCAACGGCATCGACAATCCGATTTTCTGGGGTTGGAACGTCACCGGCAACTGGTTTGTTCAGGCGCTGCTGTGGTCTCAGGACAGTGCAATTGTGGATGGTGGCCGCGTGACGCTGGACAGCGCCGAAACGCTGGTCGCCCTTGAGCAAATGCAAGAGATATTTACCGAATGCGAGATGCAAAACCTGGAATGGAAATCGGCGCTGTCATCGTTTTCCGCCGGCGATATTGGCATGATGTTCTGGTCCACTTCCGCATTGGGTTCCGTTGAACGTAGCCAGGGTGATTTTGAACTCGTGACTGGCCCTTTCCCGGGTCTGGATGGCAAGCCTAAGGGGCTGCCTGCGGGGGGAAATGCGGCGATGCTGACCTCCACGTCTGATGATCCGAAAGTGCGCGAAGCCGCCTGGACATGGCTCAAGTACATCACATCCGGCGATGGCGCGGCCGAAGTGGCCAAAACGACCGGGTACATGCCGCCAAACAAGGCCGCAAACGAGATCATTCTTGCGGATTTCTACGAGCAGAACCCCAACAAGCAAACCGCAGTTGACCAGCTTCCTTTGCTGCGGGACTGGCTTGCCTATCCCGGCGACAACGGCTTGGCCATCACGCAAGTGATCTATGACAGCATCGAACGCATCGTCACTGGCGATGCCACTGACATGAAAGAGCTGCAGCAAGAGATGGTCGAAGAAGTCGCCGACCTTCTCCCGAACGGCTGATGCCATAGCCTGCCGCCCCGCATAAGAGGCGGCAGGCCCTTGACGATGAAGGACCATTTATGAAACTCGTCCATATCTCAGACATCCATCTGACAATTCCCGGCGAACGGATGGGCGGGCTCGACCCTCACCGGCGCTTTGCGCAGGCGTTGGAAGATGTCCGCGCCCACCACTGCGATGCCGCGCGGATCATCATCACGGGCGATCTGACCCATTGGGGTGAACCTGCAGCCTACATAGCGCTGCGCGAGGCCTTGACCGACTTACCCTGTCCGGTGCGGCTATTGATTGGCAACCATGATGATCCCAAGTCATTTCTCACCGCTTTTCCGGACCATCCAAGAGACCCGGATGGGTCCATCAACTACGCCGAGACTGTGGAAGGGACCCGCTTGATCTATATGGATACAACTGCCCCGCGTACCCATGTCGGACATTTTTGCGAAGCGCGGCGCGATTGGCTGATGGCAGAGCTGCAATCGCACGATCGCGCGCGCCTGTTTATGCATCACAACATAATGCCCATCGGTTTGCCTGCCGAAGACAAGATCGCATTGGTTGCAGAAGACCGTGCAGCCCTTGCAGAACTGCTGAGCCAACACCGGGATCGGATCGATTATATCCACTTTGGACACGTTCACGCCCCTGTCCACGGTACTTATTGCGGCATTCCATTTGCGTCTGTCCGCTCCACTGGAAATCAATCTCTGCCGGACCTCAAAGAACAACACTTTTTACAGGGTGCGCCGATGGCCCCTTCCTACGCAGTGATCCTTACTGGCGGGGCGGGCACCATCATCCACGACATTCCATTCACGTGGGACGGTCCCGTTTTCACCACAGGCACCGGATGGGAGGACTGGGCAAAGGACGTCGCTGCTGAATGAGCTTTTGTCACAAACGATCATATAAGCGGTCTACGTCAGCGTTGCTGTCATAACGCATCCGGATCAAAGAAAATGTCGGTTTTCAAAGCTCAAGATGGCGCGAGCATCTCATCTTTGTGGTTTGGATGAATGCAATTTGGTGGCACAGCAGATGTGGCAGCAAGTCAGGTGATGTTCGAAGCAAGTCGTGTGGCGGATATTCCCCTTGGCAGTGGCTTGCTTATCGCAAAACTCGCCGCCGGAGGGGTAGGGGGCTTTCGCAGGGCAAACGCTATGCTGCGCGCTACGGACAAGGTTGGATGCTTGAGACAGTGAAAGGCTTGTCAAAGCTCGCGGCAGAGATGGAAATGACCCCCGCAACGCTCGCGGTCGCTATGGCCGGGCGATATCCGGCAGTTTTGGCACCGATTTTATGCGCGCGAAGCGTTGAACAGTTGACACCACCCTTGGCGGCGCAGGACGTGACATTATCAGATGAACTTTACGCTCGGATCGAAGCGCTTTCGCCGCGTCCAGCACCAGCGACGGACAGGTTGGAAGAGGCGGCAGCTTAGGCTGGATCTGGTTTGACCGAGACAGTTTCCCAATGGTCGCCCATGGCGACAATGCAGGATGTTCCATTCGCGTAATTCTGAACGATCATCCAATCGCCGTTTCTGCGCGTGACCCATACCTCTAACATGGTTTCAGGGTCGCGCAGCCCCATGCCTTGCCGTTCCGCGCCCATCTCTTGTGTCAACGTCTGCGTCAGGCGGACACTGTCGTCACAGCTGACGTCAGCCAATTTGGCATGCAGCGAAGCCGGAACGGAAAGGCCAAGAAGCAGAGTAAAAGTAACAAATTTCACCATAAGCCAAGGCTAGACGCAAAAAAATCCTAACGTAACAATTTTATGACGTCCTGTGGATAAATCTGGCAAGGGGTGCAAGGGCACCACACCGGCGATCTGCAGCACAGCCGGCAGCTGTCACATTTCTTTCGCACAGCTGTAAACAATTTGCATTAAATCCGTCACGAGACTGTCGTGCAAGCCCATTATTCCGCCTTCAAACATGGGGGCGATATGCTGCAAATCGATATGCTGACCAAGCGCTTCGGAGACAAAACGGCTGTGGATGCAGCCAGTATCTCCGTCGACAAGCCGACGATGATTGGGATCATCGGGCGGTCTGGCGCTGGAAAATCCACACTGCTACGGATGCTCAACCGGCTGAGCGATGCAACGACCGGGTGCATCACTTTTGAAGGCAAAGAGATCACTGCTCTTCGTGGTGCCGCCAAGCGAGATTGGCAGTCGTGCTGCGCGATGATTTTCCAACAGTTCAATTTGGTACCGCGCATGGATGTTGTATCAAACGTGCTGCATGGAACCTTGAACAAGCGCTCTACTTTCTCCACGCTTTTCAACCTCTACCCTCAATCAGACATCCACAAAGCGATTGAGATCCTGGATCGGCTGGGCATTGCGGAACAGGCCCCAAAGCGCGCCGAAGCCCTGTCAGGTGGTCAACAGCAGCGTGTGGCCATCGCCCGCGCGCTGATGCAAGACCCCAAGATCATTCTCGCAGATGAGCCTATCGCATCCCTGGACCCAATGAATGCGCAAGTCGTGATGAAATCGTTACGCGCCATTCACGAAGAAGATGGGCGCATGGTGATCGCCAACCTGCACACTCTGGACACAGCGCGGCGCTATTGTGATCGGGTCATTGGTATGCGCGATGGCCGGATCGTCTTTGACGGCACTCCCGCACAGCTCACCACTGGGGTCGCTCGCGACATATACGGGGCTGGCGCGGATTTTTCCGAAGCTGCCACATCAACCGAAATCGAAACACTGGACAGGTCTGAAGCCCGAAACGCAGAAGTCCATGCTTGATCCCTGCCATCCCGCGCGTTCAGTGCGGGCCACCTTCATCAAACCCAACACGGAGAGAACAATGAAAAAGACCCTCGCACTGGCGCTTGCCGCCACAACTGCCCTTAGTACTGCTGCTTTTGCAGAAGAGATCACCGAATTTCGCATCGGTATCCTTGGCGGTGAAAACGCCCAGGACCGCATGAACAGCTACCAGTGTCTGGCGGATTACACGACCGAAGCGCTCGGCGTCGAAACCAAGCTTTTCGCCCCTGCCGACTATAATGGCGTCATTCAGGGCCTTCTGGGTGGCACCATCGACATGGCATGGTTGGGTGCATCGTCCTATGCTGCAACATTCCTGCAGGACGCGGACGCGGTTGAGCCTGTTTTGATCAAGGTCAACCTTGATGGCTCAGTCGGCTACCATTCTATCGGCTTTGCCCGCGTCGATAGCGGCGTCACATCGCTGGATGACATGGAGGGCAAGGTGTTTGGTTTCGGTGATCCAAATTCCACTTCCGGCTACCTTATCCCTTCCATCGAGATCCCGCAGTACAAGGACGGCATCACCATGGAATCCGGCGAATACTTCGGCGAAGTCAAATTCACAGGCGGTCATGAGCAGACCATCGTCGCAGTGAACAACGGCGATATCGACGGCGGTGTGACTTGGGCCGATGCTCAGGGCAACTGGGAAGACGGCTACAATTCCGGCGCGCTGCGCAAAGCGGTTGATGCAGGTCTCGTCGACATGAACGACATGGTTCAGATCTGGAAATCCAACGTGATCCCCGAAGGCCCCGTTGTTCTGCGTCAAGCCCTGCCGGATGATGTCAAAGTTAAAATGGTTGCGCTGGTTGATGGCCTTTACGAAGCAGACCCCGAATGTGCTTACGGGGTCGCTGCGGGCGAAACGCTGGGTTTCCAGCCAGTCACCCACGCGATGTACGAGAGCATTGTAGCGGCACGTCAGTCCGTAATTGGAAACTAAAACAATTTGTATGAGGCATCCGGTAGCCCCTTGGGGCTGCCGGTATTTCTTTGTCCGGGGGGCAGGATGGCAGATATATCACTTAGTGGCACGCCACACCACGTAGACGGCATTCAGGCCAGCTACATGGCGCAGGTACAGCGCCGCAGGCTCTATGGCGGGATGACGCTGCTGATTTTTGTTGTCCTGATGGTTTCCGGGTTCAATGTCGCAGATGATCGTAACGCTGGCGGTTTCTGGGATGGGCTGCATCAGATCGGCGATTACCCAGCGGATGTTCTGTCAGAGGCGTGGGAGAAACGCGCCGATCTGCCCGCCCTGATCGCCAAGTATTTTCCCGCCTTGGTCGAAACCATCAACATTGCCGCTGTCTCGACCCTGATCGGGGCAATTGGCGGCTTGTTTCTGTCGCTGCTCGGCACCCGCGGCTTGGCGAAATGGCCGCGTCTGATCCCCATATTCCGCCGCATCTCGGATATCATGCGCGCGGTGCCTGAAATCGTCATTGCACTGGTTTTGATCTTTGTGCTGGGGGGAGGGCCCGTTCCCGCAATGATCGCAATTGCCATCCACACGGCCGGCGCACTGGCCAAGATGTTTTCCGAAGTTTCCGAAAATACCGATTTGAAACCTGTCGAAGGGCTTGCCTCCACGGGTGCCACATGGTTGCAGCGGATGCTTCTGGGTGTGCTGCCGCAGGTCGCGCCAAACTACGTGAGCTACGCTTTGCTTCGGTTCGAGATCAACATTCGTGCGTCCGCAATACTAGGCTTTGTTGGCGCAGGCGGGCTGGGATATGAGCTGCGCAATTCCATGGCTTGGGGACCGGGCCGCTTTGATGAAGCCGCCGCGATTTTCATCCTCCTGTTCAGCACGATCATGTTCTTCGATCAAGTGTCCAACCGCTACCGCAATCGTTTGACTGAGGGACAAGGCCAATGACAACAATTGATCTGGACGCGACCAAGTTTGAGGCCGAAAAGCTCTTTCAGCGCAAACGCTTGATTGGCTTTGGCATCCCTGCGGTCATCGCAGTTTATTTCGTCTATATCTTCTTCGCGTTTGACCTGGTTGGTCTTGCCGGACGCGCCAATATGGAAAACGCCGTGACGCTGGCGTCTGACAGCTGGTCCCACAAGGTGCATGTGACCCGCGACAATCGATCAGGAGAGATCAGCTACTCAGTGGAAGGCGAACGCAAGGGCCGTTACCCAGAAGGCCAAAGACCCGATTGGGTGACCGGCGATGATGCTATCATCATTGATCTGGGGCGCGAGCATATTGTGCGATATCTGCCAGACAACCGGACCGAGATCGAAATTCCAGGATTTTCGCTGATCAAAGTGCATGCTGAAGGGCGCAGCCTCACCACCAACTTGCCCGAAGACCTGCCCGAATGGATTTCAGCGTCTGATCGTCGTGTGAGTATTACAACGCCGGAAGGCCGGATCACGATGACCGGCGCGCGCACAGAGGTCTTCAACTATTTCCCCGGATGGGAGCTGTTCTGGTTCACGCTGGACAGCCCGTATTATGGGCAGGGCATCGGTACGATCCTGTTTGGCGATCAACTGGATCCCAACCGTTCAAATGTCTCAGGCGCGATATCGGACTGGTGGAACAATGCCATGTGGCGCCACAAGGACGTGGCCTGGGCGATTGGCGAGACGATCCTGATGGCCTTCCTTGGTACGATGGGGGCAGCCATCATCGCCCTGCCGTTGGGCTTTCTGGCAGCCAAACGGTTCTCACCGTTCATGCTCGTGCGTGCCGCCGCCCGCCGTCTGTTTGATTTCGTGCGCGGCGTAGATGCGCTGATTTGGACAGTCGTCCTTGCCCGCGCCTTTGGTCCTGGTCCGTTGACTGGCGCGCTGGCGATCCTGGTCACGGACACGGGCACATTCGGAAAAATCTTCTCCGAGGCTTTGGAAAACGTAGATCAAAAGCAGATCGAAGGCGTCGCCTCGACCGGAGCCAAACCGCTGCAACGCTACCGCTTTGGTGTTATTCCGCAGATTGTGCCTGTCCTGCTGGCACAGATCCTCTACTTTCTTGAATCCAATACCCGCTCTGCCACCATCATTGGTGCCATTACCGGCGGTGGCATCGGCCTGATGCTGACCCAAGCCATTCAGACCCAGAAAGACTGGGAAGAGGTCGCTTACTACATCATTCTGATCATCGCCATGGTGATGTTCATGGACTGGTTTTCGGGCTGGCTGCGTGGCAAGCTGATCGGGCGCAAAAACTGATGGCGCGCCTGTCTGCAAACAGCCCCTTCATTCACCCGGAATGCGATATCATCGACAGCAGGTTCGGAGCCTATGTCGAAATCGGCAAGGGCAGTCGTGTCGCGCATTCCAGTCTGGACGACTACAGCTACTGTGACCGCTACGCCGATATCTCAAACGCGCGGATCGGCAAGTTTTCCAACATCGCGGCCTTTTCCCGGATCGGGGCAACCGACCACCCGCTACACACGGCTGCTTGTCACCATTTTCTCTATCGGTCCGACGACTATTGGGATGACGCACCGCGCGACGAAGCGTTCTTTGCACATCGAAAATCCCGCATCGCAACCATCGGGCATGATACATGGATTGGGGCAAGCGCGATGATCAAGCCAGACGTGACGCTTGGCCATGGCGCTGTTGTGGCGGCTGGAGCGGTGGTCACAAAGGATGTCGATCCCTATACAATTGTCGCGGGCACACCCGCCAAACCGCTTCGCTTACGCCAACCCCGCGAGATTGCTGACCGTCTCGTCGCACTTGCCTGGTGGGACTGGCCGCATGGTGTATTACGCGCGGCATTGGCGGATTTCAGGTCCCTGAAAGCCGAAGCGTTTCTGGAGCGCTACGGCGGTTAGTTTTTCGGATCATAAGAACCTGACCATGATCGCCGACAGGGCACCCATGATCTGGCGTGCCCCCCCAAAGACTAACTCAGGTCTCCAGCGTCAACGTCACCCGATCTCCTGCAAACCATGTGCGCCCGTACTCAACTGGCCGCCCACGGTCATCAATATTAACGCTGGTTGATCGCAATAGGGGATCTCCCTCAGTGATCTGCAAGTGCAGCGCATGGGTGGCCGTTGCACGCACAGCCGTCAGCCGGGTCGAGGCGCGGGTGTAATCCGCGACGCCTGCAACCTTCAGCGCATCGGTCACACTACTGTTTTCATGTAGCGCCGCCATCATACCTGGTAGGCGCGCCAATGGAAAAAGGCTTTCAACCACGGCAATGGGCTGGTGGTCAGACAATGACAGCCCGTGGTATACGCAAACCATGTCACCTGCCGCGATCTGCAATGCGGCTGCCTCGCCGTCTGTCGCTGAACGCGTATCAAGCGCAAACACGCGCTTTTCTGGCCTGCGTCCTGCCGCGATCAGGTTTTCGTGGAACCGGACGCGCTGTCCGATGGGATAATCTGTCGGCGTCGCCGCGACAAATGCACCTGCGCCACGCCGCGTACGGACCAGCCCTTCTTCGACCAGCGCGGAAATACCATGGCGCACCGTATGACGATTTACGCCAAAGCGGTCGGCCAAAGCGGCTTCGGTCGGGAGCTTATCTCCGGCGCGATAGCGCCCCTCGGCCAAATCGCTGCGCAGGGCGTCAGCGATAGCGCGCCAGATTGGGGTTTTGCCAGAACTGTCACGCAAAATTCACAAAACTCCTCTGTCTCGGGGACGCAAATATGCTAATATATGTATAGTTGTATAGTAATTGGAAAAGTTGTCGAGATGAAAGACACTTTGATCGAAAATAATCCTCGCCAAGCTTGGATGAGCCTTTTGGCGGTGGCGCCGGAAGGCCGCGTCGCCACTTTGCTCGACGCCGCACAAGAGCGCCCAGCGTTCACATGGCTGCGTGCGCCCGAGATCGGAAGCACCATGGTCCGTGGTCGTGCAGGTGCGACGGGCGCGCCTTTCAATCTCGGAGAAATGACAGTCACTCGCTGTGCGTTGACCCTGAGCACTGGCGAGGTTGGCCATGCCTATATCCAAGGTCGCCGCAAAGTAGATGCCGAGGCCGCCGCCCTGATGGATGCCATGATGCAGACGACGCTGGCGGCTAGGCTACGCACCGCAGTTCTGGCTCCGTTAGAGACAGAGGTGAAACACGCCAAGTCCACGCGCGCCGCCAAAGCGGCCGCGACAAAGGTCGACTTCTTCACCATGGCCCGAGGAGAAGACTGATGCAGGCACAAACGCTTTCCGGTGGATTTGCCGATCCGGCCACCCAATCGGCCCACGCCTTTCGCTGCGTGATGGAAGCGATGGCGCGTCCGGGCACCTTGCATGACATCAGTGGTGCCAAGCCGCCTGCGCCTCTGTCCCCCGCCGCAGGTGCGGTTTTGCTGACACTGTGCGACACCGAAACACCGGTGTATCTGGCCGGTGACGCGAATTGCGACGCGGTACGCTCCTGGCTCGCGTTTCACACAGGCGCACCCCTTGTTGGCCCGTCCCATTGCCAGTTCGCGGTCGGCACTTGGCACGCCACTGCGCCTTTATCGGCTTATCCAATCGGTACATCCGAGTATCCCGACCGGTCCGCTACGCTGATCGTTGAGTGCCCTGAGCTTATCGACATAGGCGCAGTTCTGACTGGCCCCGGCATCCAGGATAAGGCGGCATTATCGCTGCCGGACGTCGCAGCCTTTCAATCGAACCATGCGCTCTTCCCCTTGGGGCTCGATTTTATCTTTACCAGTGGTGATCGCCTCGCGGCGCTTCCCAGATCGACGGAGGTGACATCATGTATGTAGCGGTCAAGGGCGGAGAGCGGGCAATCGAGAATGCCCATGCATGGCTTGCCGAAGAGCGCCGGGGTGACACAGACATCGCAGAGCTCAGCATCGCGCAAATTCGGGAACAACTCAGCCTTGCGGTGAACCGCGTGATGGCCGAAGGGTCGCTTTACGATCCCGATCTTGCGGCGCTGGCGATCAAGCAAGCGCGTGGTGATCTGATCGAGGCGATCTTTCTTATCCGTGCATATCGCACTACTTTGCCCCGCTTTGGCGCGTCCGAGCCTGTCGATACCGGTGCAATGGCCTGCGACCGACGCATCTCGGCCACGTTCAAAGATTTGCCTGGCGGGCAGGTACTGGGGCCAACCTTTGACTACACACACCGCCTGTTGGATTTCAAACTGGCGGCCGATGGGGACGTGCCCGAAGCACCTTCCCGTGAAACCGCCGCCGATTGTGTGCCACATGTGACGGGTTTTCTAAATCGGGAGGGTCTGATCGAAGAGGCCCCGTATGATGATGCGCCGCCCCCTGACCTGACGCGCGAGCCGTTGGAAATGCCTGCGGAGCGCGCCTTGCGACTGCAAGCGCTGACCCGCGCAGACGAAGGGTTCACCCTTGGTCTCGCCTATTCCACCCAACGCGGATACGCGCGCAATCACGCTTTTGTGGGCGAGCTGCGCATTGGGGCGGTCCCGGTTGAAATGGATATCCCGGAACTGGGCTTTGCCGTTGAAATCGGCGAGGTGACCTTGACCGAATGTGAAACCGTCAACCAGTTCAAGGGGTCCAAAACCGAGCCGCCGCAATTCACCCGCGGCTATGGGCTGGTCTTTGGTCAGACTGAGCGCAAGGCGATTTCCATGGCGCTGGTCGACCGCGCCTTACGGTGGGAGGAATTGGGCGAAGACAACGTCGGTGCGCCCGCTCAAGACGCTGAGTTTGTGCTGTATCACGCGGATAATATTCAGGCGACGGGATTCCTCGAACATATCAAACTGCCACATTACGTCGATTTTCAGTCCGAACTGGAGCTGGTGCGCAAGCTCCGTCGCGAAGCGGGTGCGCAACAGGTGCAGGAGGCGGCGGAATGACCGAGTATAACTTTGCCTATTTGGACGAACAAACCAAGCGGATGATCCGCCGTGCGATACTCAAAGGCCTTGCGATCCCCGGATATCAGGTGCCTTTCGCCAGCCGCGAGATGCCGATGCCCTATGGCTGGGGAACAGGTGGTGTGCAGGTGTCCGCTGCCGTTTTGACCCCGGAAGATACATTCAAAGTCATTGATCAGGGGGCCGATGATACGACCAACGCTGTCTCCATCCGCACATTCTTTGAGCGCACAGCAGGCGTTAACACAACGACCACAACCAGTGATGCGTCGGTCATCCAGACGCGTCACCGCATCCCCGAAGAGCCGTTGAGCGCAGGTCAGATCCTCGTTTATCAGGTGCCAATCCCCGAACCACTGCGCTTTCTGGAGCCACGCGAGAGTGAAACGCGCAAGATGCACAGCCTTGAGGAATACGGGTTGATGCATGTGAAGCTTTACGAAGACATCAGTCATCATGGGCATATCGCGACCTCTTACGCCTATCCGGTCAAGGTTGAAGGGCGCTATGTGATGGATCCATCGCCCATCCCCAAATTCGACAATCCGAAGCTGGGCGATATGGCTGCGGTGCAGCTCTTTGGGGCAGGGCGAGAGCAGCGCATTTACGCGTTGCCGCCCTATACCCAAGTGGTCAGCCTCGACTTCGATGACCACCCCTTTGAGGCGTCAAAGGCAGGTCACCCCTGCGGCATGTGCGGTGCGATCGACAGTTATCTCGATGAGCTGATCATCGACGATGCGGGCGGGCGGATGTTTGTCTGTTCGGACACCGATTATTGCGAGGCGCGCCAAGCGGCGGGTCACATGGGTAAAGACAATGGCGGAAAGGACGCAGCATGACACCTTTGCTATCCGTTCAAGGCATCTCCAAACGCTACGGCACCCATATCGGTTGCACGGATGTGTCATTCGATCTGTATCCCGGCGAGGTGATGGGGATCGTGGGCGAAAGCGGGTCGGGTAAATCTACCTTGCTTAATTGCATGGCAGGGCATCTGACCCCCGATGGGGGGCAGGTGATCTTTGACACCCGCACCGACGGGCCGCGCGATACCCTGACCATGTCTGAACCAGAACGCCGGATGCTGGGTCGAACCGACTGGGCCTTTGTGCACCAACATGCGCGCGATGGTCTGCGCATGGGCGTGAGTGCAGGCGGCAATGTCGGTGAGCGGTTGATGGCCGTGGGCGAACGCCACTACGGCGATATCCGCGACAAGGCCACGGATTGGCTGGGTCGGGTCGAGATTGACGCGTCCCGTGTGGACGACCGACCCACAACGTTTTCGGGCGGGATGCAGCAACGCCTTCAGATTGCGCGCAACCTCGTGACCGGACCACGGTTGGTGTTCATGGATGAGCCCACCGGCGGACTTGATGTATCTGTGCAGGCGCGCCTGCTGGATCTACTGCGTGGTCTGGTGCGCGACATGGGGCTGTCGGCGATCATCGTGACCCATGACCTTGCCGTGGTGCGCCTGCTGGCAGACCGTTTGATGGTCATGAAATCAGGCCGCGTGGTCGAGGCCGGGCTGACCGATCAGGTGCTCGATGATCCGCAGCACGCCTATAGCCAGCTTCTTGTCAGTTCCGTTTTGCAGGTATGAGCCATGATTGATCTTCGTAACGTTTCAAAGACTTTCACACTGCACAATCAGGGCAGCGCCGTGATCGAAGTGATCAACGATGTATCATTCGCAGTCGCACCCGGTGAATGTGTTTCGCTTACTGGCGCTTCGGGTGCCGGAAAGTCCACGCTGATGCGGATGATTTACGGCAATTACCTGACGCAAGCCGGAGAAATACGAATTGGCGATGTGGATCTGGTGCAGGCAGCTCCGCGCGAAGTGATTGCCTTGCGCCGTGAGGTTTTAGGATATGTCAGTCAGTTCCTGCGGGTTGTTCCGCGTGTGCCAACCCTGGACGTGGTGGCTGAGCCTTTGCGGGCAGTTGGGGGCACTGAGCAGGACGCGCAGGCGCGTGCCAAGGTGTTGCTGACACAGTTGAACATTCCCCAGCGTCTATGGTCACTTTCTCCCACCACTTTTTCTGGAGGCGAACAACAGCGGGTGAACATTGCCCGCGGCTTTGCTCACCCTTACCCTGCAATGTTGTTGGATGAACCCACTGCCAGCCTTGATGCCGCAAACCGCGAAGTTGTGCTGTCGCTGATCGAAGACGCCAAGGCGCGGGGCGCGGCAATCATCGGTATTTTCCATGACGAGGCAGCCCGTGCCCGCGTCTGCGACAGCGAGATCGACGTTAGCCGTTTTACTCCCGGTGTTGCGGCATGACGCTCGCCTCAAAGTCTGGCGGACGCCTCATCGCGGTCGTTGGCCCCTCTGGCGTTGGCAAGGACAGCGTCATGGCGGGCCTTACAGATGCTTTGCCCCAGATGCATCTGGTTCGCCGGGTGATCACCCGTGCGCCGGGCCTTGGCGGAGAAGACTACGACGCGGCAACACCAGAGCAGTTTGCAACTTTGGTAGGTGAAAGCGCCTTTGCAGTGCATTGGCAGGCCCATGGTCTGTGCTATGGGATCCCGGTTTCAGTAAAAGATCGGCTAAAAAAGGGAACTGATTGTCTTGTGAACTTTTCCCGTAGCGCCTTGGCCGAGGCAGCGGGGATTTTCCCACGCTTTATCGTTTTGAATGTCACCGCAAGCCCTGAGACACTCGCCTTGCGTCTGGCCGGAAGAGCCCGCGAGACAAATGAGGAAATCGGCAAACGTCTTGCGCAGGCCGACAAACCCTTACCGGCAGGTCTTGATGTCCTTCACCTTTCGAATGATGGCCCTCTGAGCGAAACAGTCGCGCGTGGTGCAGACCTGCTTCAGCCGGTGAGGGTATAGCGATGCAATATCTCAAACCGGCCATCTGTCCGCTCACCGCACAAGGCGATCTGATCAAGAACAAAAGGTGCGGGCAATTCGGGCAGGTGGTTGTTTACCCTCTCCCTCCATATAGGGATCGTTTCGTCGGGCAATCGCCCTGTGAGGGTCAGGTGAAAATTGAACGCCTCCATCACATAGGGATACCCCCATTGCGTCAGCAATGTCTCTTGCCGTGGGGTCAGTCCAGCCTTGCGACGCCGCGCCAATTCGGGCTCACTGGCAGGTGCGCGAAACCGGTCAAGGTCGCGAACACAGCCACTGGCAATCCGGTGCACAGCCCCAAGATCGCCGCGCGGCGTCAGCGCCAGAAAATGACCCAAGACCGTCACCTCCAAGCCCTCAAACGTGGCAGGAGCAAGCGTTGCCGCCAACGCCGATGTGGCGTTTTCCAGATCCTCGATCATTGTCCCATCGTTGAGCCGGAACGGCGGCTTCAGCGTTGCGTGAAATCCATATTTCTGAGGTGTCATCGTGATGTTACGCAAACCGGGCAGATCAGGCTGGGGTACTGCGCAACCAGCGGCAACATCCCAGCCGAGCCAGGCGGCACCCGCCTCGGCCAACGCGCCCATGGGCGGAACATAGTAAATTGCAAATCGAGAGTATGACATGAATTCTATTTTCCCTGCTTCCTCTTTGGCAAAGGCTTGTGACAGCGATATGTCAAATGACCTTTGTCTGGCAAATGCGCAAATTGTATTGTCCGATCAGGTGCTGGCTGGCTCCGTGATTATCGAAAAAGGCGTAATCGCAGGGATTGAAGAGGGGGACCATGTTGCAGATGGTGCCATTGACTGTGCTGGCGATTTTGTCCTGCCCGGTCTGGTGGAACTGCACACCGATAACGTCGAACGGCATATTGAACCCCGTCCAGAAGTCGATTGGCCGCATGTACCTGCGCTTATTGCACATGACGCGGAACTGGCCTCGACCGGTATCACGACAGTATTTGACGCGATGCGCGTGGGGTCCATCCATAGCGGCAAAGGGCGCAACATCGACTATGCGCGCACATTGGCCAACGAATTGTTGTCGGCCCGTGATAAAGGGCTGTTCAAGATCAGCCATTTCCTGCACCTTCGGGCAGAAATCTGTTCAGAAACGCTTTTGGATGAGCTGGCCGCGTTTGGCCCGGATGACCGGGTGGGTATCGTCAGCCTGATGGATCATACACCGGGCCAACGTCAGTTTCGCGACATTGCCGCTCTAAAGACCTACATCGCCAAAAAGCGCGGCATGACTGATTCAGAATTTGCAACGCATGTGGAGAACCTCTTGACGCTGCAAAAACGCTATGGAGCCAGACACGAAACCGGTGCCGTGACTGAGGCGGGACGGTTGGGCGCGGTTCTTGCCAGCCACGATGACACGACCTCAGCGCATGTTGCGACGTCCGCACAAAACGGTGTCGGCTTTGCCGAGTTCCCAACAACCATTGAGGCTGCGCAGGCCTGTCGTGCCCACGGCATAGCCGTCATGATGGGCGCGCCAAACCTGATCCGAGGCGCTTCGCATTCGGGCAACGTCGCCGCCGAAGAGCTGGCACGGTCTGACATGTTAGATATCGTTTCGTCCGATTATGTCCCCTCAGCGCTCCTGTTGTCCGCGTTCCATCTCGCGGACGTCTGGAATGATCTGCCGCGCGCGATTGCCACAGTGACGAACAACCCCGCCAAAGCGGCACATCTGAATGACCGTGGCGCACTTAAAGTTGGCTTGCGCGGCGATGTCCTGAGGGTGCGCAAGACTGGTCGAACACCGCTGTTGCGTGGGGTTTGGAGCCAAGGGAGCAAAGTTGCCTAAACCCTGTCCGTCGTCAGGATTTTTAGCACCAATGGTTGCCTAAGCTAAGAGAGCGTTTGGCTCATCTTGTTGGTTTGATTATGCGGCGTGAACCGCGCCGGGTTTGCCGGAGGCTGATTTGTCTTAGTTACGCAGCCATGTCT
>JARGOC010000010.1 GCA_029212365.1 Roseovarius sp. | reverse complement strand
ATATCGCCAGCCCAAGGGAGGGGCTGACGATGGCCGGGCCGCTAAAGCGGCTGTTAACCGGCTGGGTGTTCCAAATGTAAGGTCAGCTTTGGGCACCTGGCGGACATTCATCGACTTTGATCAATGCACCGCCACGGGCTGCATGTTGTTCTGGCGCGCCAGCACATAGGCCAGCTCGCGGTCCTTGACCAATGCCAGCCGCTCGCCTTCAACCGAATGCACCGCATAGATGGTTTTCAGACCCTCGGCGTGCACCTGCACCTCCTTGGGCAACTCATCCACATTCACTGGCCGCACATAAACGATGTCCTGCGCTTCGATCTCTTTAAAGTCAAACTTGGTATCCATGCTCTCTTACCCCTTATTTATCTGAATGGTCTGTACAACGGTCTCGGGCGCGGCTTGGGTCAGGTCGACATGCAGCAGGCCATTTTCCATCAATGCCTCGCCCACCTCGACCCCGTCAGCCAGAATGAAAGACCGCTGAAACTGGCGCGCCGCAATGCCGCGATGCAGGAACATACGCCCCTCTTCGTCGTCACGTTGTCGGCCCCGGATCACCAACTGGCGATCCTCAACCGTGATGTTCAGATCACCTTCGCCAAATCCGGCGACAGCCAATGTGATGCGATAGGAGCTGACCGAGGTCTGTTCAATATTGAACGGCGGGTAGCCTTCATTGCCCGATTTGGCCGAGCGTTCCAGCAAGCGTTCGAGTTGTTCAAACCCGACAATATAGGGATGCGACCCTAAGGTAAGTTTTGTCATCGACACGTCCTTGGCTTAAGCGACAGTCCATTTTCATCGTATGGTCCCGGAATTCGGCAACCCGATGTCTAAAATATGGGGGCTTCACCATGTCTGCGCAAGGGCTTTGAGGAATCACTGTAAATGGCTATGCTGGACCTTCACTCTTCCAACGGGAATCACCACGCATGAACGCCTACCGTGATCTGTCGATGAAATCGGACGAGGTGTTGCAGGTCGAACTGGAAGAGTTCCGCCGTCAACACCGTGATCTGGACGAAGCGATCATTGCCTTAGAGGAAAAAGGCGCGCGTGATCCTCTGACGATCAAACGGCTGAAACAGCAGAAATTGCGGCTGAAAGACATCATTGCGATGATCGAGGACCGGCTATACCCGGACATTATTGCCTGAGGCCAAACCGCCAAATTCCACGGCCATGGACGCTCGGAACGCACTGAAACCAGAGCAGCGCCCGCGCGCCCTCAGTTCACCTGATACACGCTTGCCACAAAGGCGCGCATCGCTATAGTGCCGCACTCCAAACGAAGTGGAAAACGCGATGAGTGACGTACAGGTTGGGATCATCATGGGCAGCCAGTCCGACTGGCCCACCATGCGTGAAGCCGCAGATATACTTGATCAACTGGGCGTGGCTTATGAGACGCGCATCGTCTCGGCGCACCGCACACCGGACCGCCTGTGGGACTATGGCAAAACCGCCGCAGAGCGCGGATTGCAGGTGATCATCGCCGGGGCTGGCGGGGCGGCACATCTGCCCGGCATGATGGCCTCAAAAACCCGCGTGCCTGTGATTGGCGTGCCGGTGCAGACCAAGGCGCTCTCGGGGGTTGATAGCCTTTATTCCATCGTGCAAATGCCGCGCGGCTTTCCTGTGGCAACCATGGCCATTGGTGCTGCGGGTGCCGCCAACGCGGGCCTGATGGCCGCCGCGATCCTTGCCAATGGTAACCCCGATCTGGCGGCACGGCTTGATGCGTGGCGCGCGGCTCTTTCGGCCTCAATCCCTGAAGCGCCCACAGATGACTGAGATATTGCCCACCGGGGCCACGATCGGCATTTTGGGGGGCGGTCAGCTGGGGCGGATGCTCAGTGTTGCGGCCTCGCGTCTGGGCTTTAAAACCTGCATTTTTGAACCCGGCGCCGATTGCCCTGCCAGCCATGTGGCCCACAGCCATATTCAGGCCCCCTACGACGATGCCAACGCCCTGCGCCAATTCGCACAAGCTGTGGATGTGATCACTTACGAGTTTGAAAACATCCCCACCTCGGCTCTCGACATTCTGGACGCGCTCAAACCTGTGCGCCCCGGCCGTGATGCCTTGCGTGTCAGTCAGGACCGCCTGGTGGAAAAGGCATTCCTGAGTGAAATGGGCCTGATGACAGCGCCTTTTGCGGCTGTGGATGACGCCGATGATTTGGCCGAAGCCATGACAGAAATCGGCGCGCCCGGCATTCTGAAAACCCGCCGCTTTGGCTATGATGGCAAAGGTCAGGCCCGGATCATGACGCCCGAGGATGCCCAACAGGCGCTGGAGGATATGAAGGGTGCCCCGGCGATTTATGAGGGTTTCATTGATTTCAGTCATGAGGTTTCAATCATCGGCGCGCGTGGGCTGACTGGCGACGTTGCATGCTTTGATCCCGGCGAGAACGTGCATCGCGATGGAATTTTGCGCACCACCACCCTGCCCGCGCGCCTCAGCCCGGCGCAACGCTCGGATGCGGTGCTGCTGAGCGCGCAAATTCTGAACAAGCTGGAGTATGTCGGCGTCATGGGGGTGGAACTGTTCGTGACGCCCCAAGGGCTGATCATCAATGAAATCGCCCCGCGTGTGCATAATTCTGGCCACTGGACCCAACAGGGCTGCGCAGTTGACCAGTTTGAGCAACACATCCGCGCCGTGGCCGGCTGGCCCTTGGGCGATGGCACACGATATGCAGATGTGGTGATGGAAAACCTGATTGGCAGTGACATGGAGCGTGTGGGCGAAATTGCCCGTGAACCACGCGCCAGCCTGCATCTCTATGGCAAGGCGGATGTGAAAGAAGGCCGCAAAATGGGCCATGTCAACCGCATCACCTCAAAAGGGTAAGGGCTGCCTCTGCCGTTACTTGTTGCCAGTGACTTGCCCGACGCTGGCTCCGGCTATTTGATAAACCGGGCGGCGACTTCGCCACTCATGTAGGAGACGCGCCCGGCACACAGCGTGGCGCAAACTGCACGGGTTTTGGCATCTACAATTACCATATCGGCCCGTTGCCCAAGGGTCAGAGACCCCCGATCAGCCAACCCAAGCACACGCGCAGGCCCGGATGAGATCAGCCCCCAGGCGGTGGCCAGATCACAAACGCCACCAGCCTCAAGAAAGAACGCCGCACGGCGTAGCGAGGGATAATGGTAATCCGATGCAAGGGCATCAACATAGCCCATCATTGCCATTTCAGCCGCCGAAACATTGCCATTGTGTGACCCGCCTCGCACCACATTGGGCGCGCCCATAATCACCGGATCACCCGCGGCATGTGCCGCCTCAACCGCGGCTGTGGTTTCAGGGAATTCAGCGATCTGCACGCCGCGAGCCCGCCATGTTGTGCGCTCTGTTTGAGTGCGATCATCATGGCTGCCCATGCGCACACCCCTGGCGGCAAGGGCTTGCGTCAGAGCATCCAAAGCGGCGGGCACCTCGCCCTGGCGCCCGTGCAATTCCTGCATATAGGCCAGGTGTTTTTCCGGATTGCGCCCGATCCGCAGCGCCTGACCGGTCAGGCGTTGCGGGCGCTTGCCAGAGGCCAGCACATCATGCGGCAAATGATCGTTAAACACGACATAGCCAATTGAGTGCCGCGCAATCATATCGCCAACCGCGTCGTAATCATCAACCATCGGCGTTTCAAAGCGCAGTTGGGTAAGCAGATCGGTCGTCACCTGCGGGCTTATTTTGGCCAGCCCTTCAAACACGCGTTCGCCAAACTCAGGCCCGCGCATCCCGCCTTCCCAACTGTAAAACTGCGCCAAAACGGCAGTGGTTATGCCATTGGCGGCAATCTCGGCTTCGGCAGTGATAAGACCTTGGTCAATATCTTTCATCGCCCCTCGGCGCGGGGCCAAATGGCGCTCAAACCCGTCGCCGTGGGCATCCACAATACCGGGCAATACCATATACCCCGTCAAATCAATCTCGCGCAATGTGGCCGTGTCTTCGACCAGCAAACCATCGGCAAACGCCAGTGGCGCATCACTCAATCCGGCGGGCCTCAGCACTTGTGCCCCGCTCAGACGCAATGCCAGAGCATTCACTCGCTTGATCCCCAGATCAACGCATCGATGGTCAAATTCTGGTCAAACTTCCCATTTGCCAAAAAGGCCTGCACCTGCGCTATGGCCAGAGGGTTAATGGTCATGAATGTGTGGGTCACGGGCAGCTCAATATGATCGCTCATGCCTTCAACCTTGGTTGAGGCAACGGACACTTTGCCGTCATCTACCCCTTCAATCAGCGAAGAAAAATAGGGGTTGAGCGTGCGCGTGCCCGCGATCACGCCCAGTTCATAATCAACCTCAGGCAAATGTGCCGGCAGGCCATTCTTGCCGGTTTCGAGCTGCAGCCCTGCGGGGCCATTGATCCAGGCAAACAACTCCAACCCCCCCAGTTCGTCCACGATCTCTGATCCGTGATTGGGCGGAGCCAGCATCACCACACGCCCCAGATCCTTGGGGCTATGCTCACCCAGCCAATGGCGCAGCAGGATCCCCCCCATGGAATGCGTTACAAAGTGAATTTTTTGGGCACCGCAATCCAGCACCGCTCGCGGCAGGGTTTCATCGGCCAAATGGGCAATATCGGCCTCGGTGGATGCGTATTTTGGACTGATCACCGTATAGCCTTGCTTGTGCAGCACTTCCTCCATCACCAGAAACGATGTGTCACTGCGCGCCAGCCCATGCAGCAAAACAACACAGTCTGCCCGCGCCCCAGCAGGCAACATCAATAACAAGGCCAATACAAACCATCTCATAGCAATTGAGATAGGCCCATTCGACCCGATAAGAAAGAGGGCATGACGTCGCGGAAATCTGTAAATGACACTGGCCAGCCCAACGGCCCTTGGCACGCTTGGGGTATCAAGACCCCCTGACTGAGAGGTTTTCACCTTCTGGCAGCCAACAGCCTTGGTGCGAATCCTCGCGCGTCTCACCAACACAGAGATGGGCTAGGTTTTGCGGCGCTGATGTCCGGTCCTGACGGACATCACCACGCCCCCCAGCACCAAAACACTGGCCAGAACAAACCTTGTGGTCAGGCTCTCGTCCAGCCACAAAATGCCGCCCAGCATAGTGATCACAGGCACTGTCAACTGCGCCACCGCCGCCACTGATCCGGCAAGCCGTGGCAACACCGCATACCACAATGCATAGCCCAACCCCGAGGTGATCGCCCCCGATGCCACGGCCAGCCACAGGCCCAGTGCATGGGCGTTATGGGTGATATCCATCACCAGACTGCCGCCGGTGGAGGCCAGCCCAATCGTCAGAGCCACCACAGTGGCGATAATGAAATTCGCCGTGGTCGCCTGCAAGGCATCCGGTTCCTTGCGCCCGGCCAGAGAATATATCCCCCACCCTATCCCGGCCGCGGCCATCATCAGACCATGCACCGGGCTGATCGCCCCCACGCCAACAGGCCACAAAAGCCAAGCCAGCCCAACAAACGCCAGCCCAGCCCCCAGCCAACGGTTCAGCGGCATGTCCTCATGCACCAACAACGCCCCGGCAAACATGGTGATCTGCACCATGCCAAAAAGCACAAGCGCACCGATGCCCGATTGCAGGTCTGTATACGCCGCTGAAAATCCAAAGAGATACAGCAACAACGATGCGACACCAATCCACCGCCCCTGCCCGCCCAGTTTTAATCTGCCGCGCAGCACCAAGCACAAGATAGCCAGCATCACAGCGCCTGATCCCAGCCGGACAACGGCAAATTCAACTGCGCCCAACCCGCCGTCGGTTAATCCGGCGCGGGTCAACAAGGGGTTGCCGGCAAAGGTCAGCATGACCAACACCGTCAGCATGAATATTCGCATCATACGGCCTCAAATGCCGCGGGATAAATCAATGCCTCTTCTGGCTGCCCCTGCCCCGGTCCGGCGAGCAATGTATGCTCAATTGGATAGGGGCTTTGCAATTTTGCCGCGCGGGCCTGATCAAACCCGGCGCGTGCATAAAATTCCGTCTGCCCCAACACAACCACATACTGCCTTGTGGCCACAGCCCAAGCGCTTAACTGCCCGATCATGCGCCGCCCATGGCCCTTGCCTTGCCACTTAGGATGCACTGCAACCGGAGCAAGACATAACCAGCTCTTGGGCTGGCGCATCACCGATAAGGCGTAATATCCCACAAGACCGCCATCCCGTGCAGGCATCACCATCTCGCCGGCCATCTGGCCACTCTTGCGCAGCGCGTCCACCAATTTGGCCTCACCCTGACCGCCGAATGCCAGATGCAACAGCTCCGCAACGGCGGCTTCTTCGCCGCGCTTCATGGTGCGGCAAAATTCCACTTGATTGATCACCCGACACCATCCCCTGTTTTTGCTCAGCTACTTGTGCGGCCCTACGTTCGCCCGCGACGTCTTACGCTGGTATCACACACCTCAAATGCGCACCAACCTTAGTATCAAGCGTCGCCTCTCAACTGCACCCCGAGGAGGCGGCTGAAAGACGATGACGAGACAAATAAACGCGTAAGCTCAATTAGGTCACGCCGCGCTCAGGGCAAGGGAATGAACTCACCCTCATCGCCCGGCGGCAATTGAAACCGGCCATGCTCCCAATCACCTGCGGCCCAGGCTTGTTTTGCGGCATCAATCTTGTCGCGGCTCGAGGCGACGAAGTTCCACCAGATATGGCGCGGGCCGTTCAATGTCTCACCCCCCAACGCCATGATCCGTGCGCCCCTTGCGCCCGCAGTCAAGGTGATGGCATCACCGGGGCGAAACACCATCATGCGACCTGCTTCAAAGCTCTGGCCTGCCACCTCGATGTCCCCTTGGGTCACATAAACGCCGCGATCTTCATGATCGTCCGGCAAAGGAAGCTTGGCCCCCGCCTCCAGTACAACATCGGCATAAAACATATCGCTGAACGTGCTGACCGGGGCGCGTTCTCCCCAGCCGCGCCCCATGATCAGGCGCAGTTCCTTGCCCTCGCCTTGCAATACAGGCAGCGCGCCCGCACCGTGATGCTCAAAACTCGCCGGGTTCTCTTCCTTATCTTCGGGCAGCGCCACCCAGGTTTGCACGCCAAACAGACGGCTGGTGCCTGCACGGGTGGCCGCGCTGGTGCGCTCTGAGTGGGTCACGCCGTGGCCTGCCACCATCCAGTTCACTTCGCCCGGTGTAATCATCTGATCACTGCCCAGGCTGTCGCGGTGGTGAAACTCACCCTCATAAAGATAGGTCACCGTGCCCAGCCCGATATGGGGATGTGGGCGCACATCTATCCCCTGCCCGGTTAAAAATTCCGCTGGGCCGACTTGATCAAAAAAGATGAAAGGGCCCACCATTTGCCGCTTGGGAGCAGGCAAAGCGCGCCGCACTTCAAACCCGCCCAGATCGCGGGCGCGTGGCACAATAATTGTTTCAATATCATCCAGATTGCCGGCGTCAGGGCAGATCGGATCCAGTGTCGGGTTCCAGCTCATGTTGGCCTCCATTACGAATGCAGGCCTAACAATAAGACGTCTTAACCCCGCTAACATCGCCAGAAACCGCACAGACCCTGTGCACAAACGTGCCCATCCGAATTTGCCTATTGAATAGGCCGGCACGCCCCGTCTTGCTCGGAGTAAAGACCTATTCCTCAGCCAGCTGTGCCATCACCTCGTCAGAGGCTTCAAAATTGGTGGTCACGCGCTGCACGTCGTCATCATCTTCCAGTGCATCCACCAGCCGCATCAGCGTCTGCATGCTGTCCAGATCTAACTCCGTTGTCGTGGTTGGCCGCCACGTCAGGCGGGTGGCTTCACTTTCGCCCAACTCGGCTTCCAGAGCAGTGCTGACATCGTTCAGATCGGTGTCGGCACACCAGATAACATGACCATCCTCAGAGCTTTCCACATCCTCAGCACCCGCTTCGATTGCAGCCATCATCAGGGTATCGGCATCACCGGTATCGGCCGGGTATGTCACCTCACCCTTGCGCTCAAACATGAACCCAACGCTGCCGGTTTCACCCAGGTTGCCGCCATTCTTGCTAAAGGTTGAACGCACGGTGCTGGCCGTCCGGTTGCGATTGTCGGTCATGGTTTCGACGATCACAGCCACGCCATTGGGGCCATAGCCCTCATAACGGATTTCTTCGTAATCCTCGGCATCGCCCCCGATCGCCTTTTTGATGGCCCGATCAATATTGTCCTTGGGCATGGATTGCGATTTGGCTTCCTTGACCGCCAGCCGCAGACGTGGGTTTTTGTCGGGATCCGGGTCGCCCATCTTGGCGGCGATGGTTATTTCCTTGGAAAATTTGGAAAAAACCTTGGCGCGGATTTTATCCTGACGCCCCTTGCGGTGCTGAATATTTGCCCATTTTGAGTGGCCGGCCATGTTGGGTGCCTCCGAGTGAAACCTGATGTTTCAGCCTCTATAGGCCAGCCATGGGGGCGCTCGCAAGCCGGTTGCGTTTGGGCCCCGAATGGGTTTGGTTGGTCAAAAAGAGAGCGCCTCACATGACCACAGACCAGATCATCCTCTTCAGCCTGTTTGGGGCCGTCTTTGGCATGTTACTGTGGGGGCGCTACCGCTATGATCTTGTTGCCTTTTCTGCCCTCATGCTGGGCGTCGTTCTGGGTGTCGTGCCCACCAAGGAGGCCTTCTCGGGCTTTGGCCATCCGGCCACTCTGGTGGTGGCGCTGGTCTTGGTTGTTTCAGCCGGGTTGGTGCGATCCGGTGCTGTGTTCCTGATCACCCGCACACTGGTAGATGCCAGCCGCTCTTTGGGCACACATATCGCCATCATGGGGGGGATTGGTGGTATTTTGTCGGCATTCATGAACAACGTCGCCGCCCTGGCCCTGCTGATGCCAGTAGACGTGCAAACCGCCCGCAAAGCCAAACGATCCCCCGGCATTAGCCTGATGCCTCTTAGCTTTGCCACCATTCTGGGCGGTATGGCCACTTTGATCGGCACACCTCCCAATATCATCATCGCCTCCATCCGCGAAGATGCATTGGGCGCGCCATTCAAGATGTTTGATTTTGCGCCCGTGGGCGGCATTACCGCCATCGCCGGACTGTTGTTTGTAGCCCTCATTGGGTGGCGGCTGATCCCCCAACGCGAGGACGCAACCCTGCAAGGCGCTGAAATAGGACAATATATTGCGGAACTTACCGTGCCCGAAGACTCAGCACATATCGGCAAACGCCTGATTGAGCTGGAGGAGGCCGCCAACAAGGCCGATGTTGCAATCATCGGCCTGATCCGCGACGGAAAGCGCCTCTACGGCTCGGCGATCAATGCAGTATTGCGCCCCGCAGATGTGCTGGTGCTGGAAGCCAGCCCCGATGCACTGGATGAGTTCCGCTCGGCCTTGTCGCTCAATTTCTCGGATGATCAACGTGAAGAATTGCTCAAGGCCGATGGTGCTGGCCTTGATCTGATTGAGGTGGTTGCCACCACAGAAAGCCGCCTGCATGGCAAAACAGCGCAAGGCATCGGGCTACATTGGCGTCAACGCTCGGTTCTAATGGGGATTTCACGCAATGGCCGTAAGATCACCAACCAGGTGCGCAAAACGGCCATTCAGGCCGGCGATATCTTGTTGTTGTTGGTCCCTCAGGACAAAGGCACGGATGTTACTGATTGGCTGGGCTGCCTGCCTCTGGCGGATCGGGGGCTGGCGGTGACGCAAAACTCCAAAACATGGCTGGCGATTGGCCTGTTCGGCGCCGCAGTGGCCGCCGCCAGCTTGGGCCTGTTATACCTGCCTGTTGCCCTGGGCCTTGTGGTCGTGGCCTATGTGCTGGCGCAGATTGTTCCGCTGAAAGAACTATATGACCATATTGAATGGCCCGTGGTGGTATTGCTCGGCTCGATGATCCCGTTGGGCGCCGCGTTGCAAGACGTGGGAGGCACCGAACTGATTGCCGGTACGTTGGTGAACCTGACCCAAGGCATGCCCGCCTGGGCCATTCTGACCGTATTGATGATCGTCACGATGAGCCTCTCGGACGTGTTGAACAACACCGCCACAACCATTGTCGCCGCCCCTGTGGGCATCCAGATGGCGCAGTCTCTGGGAGTGTCGCCCGATCCGTTCCTGATGGCGGTGGCGATTGCCGCATCCTCGGCCTTTCTCACACCCATCGGACACAAGAACAACACGCTGATCCTTGGCCCTGGTGGGTACAAATTCGGCGATTACTGGCGCATAGGGCTACCACTGGAAATACTGGTGGTGGCCGTGTCGATCCCGGCCATTCTGGTGTTCTGGCCATTGTAAGACGTCCACTGTCGGGCGGGCCAAGAAAATTCGCACGAATTTTCTCCCCCACATCAACCGCAGATCATAATGGCCAGATAAAGGGTATCAGTGCCGAGGCCAGCAAGCCAACGCTCAGGTTAAGCGGGATACCGACCTTCAAGAAGTCGGTGAACTTATACCCGCCGGGGCCATAGACCATCATGTTGGTCTGATAGCTGATCGGCGTAGCGAATGTTGCACTGGCGGCAAACATCACCGTCACCACCAACGGGCGTGGATCAATTCCAAGGCTGATTGCCAAGCCGATGGCCACAGGCGTCAGCACCACCGCCACCGCATGGTTGATCAACTCAGACAAGGCCGAAGTCAGCAGATAGATCGACCAGACAATAAAGAAGGGCGAGAACCCAGCAATAAACGGCGTGAGCGCGCCCACAATCAAATCAACCGCGCCGGATGTTTCCAGCGATGTGGCCACGGCAAGCATGGCAAAGATCAGCGCCAACAGACGCCCATCCACAAAGGAAAATGCCTCATCTGAATCGATGCAGCGGGTCAAAAAGACAACGGCCATCGCCAAGACGGCCAACAGCAAAATGGGTGCCACACCAAAGGCCGCCAGCGCCACGATCCCGGCCAAAGCGGCCAGGGCAATCGGGGCATGTGAGCGCCGATAGGCCCGCGCCGAAGGGTGCGAGACGTCAACCATATCCATCTCGCGCGCCAAGCGCTGAATGTCCTCAGGTGCGCCCTCAAGCAGCAACGTATCCCCCACCCGAACCACCAGATCATCCAACTGGCGTCCGATGTTCTGGTTTCGGCGGTGCACGGCCAGCGGATAAACGCCATAGCGCCGTCTGAGCCGCATCGCGCCCAGGCTGCGCCCCACCATTTTGCACCCCGGTGTAATAAGAACTTCCACCGTTGAGGTTTCCACCGCCGAGACCTGATCCACCCGCTTGAGCTCTTTATTGCTTTGCAAACTCAGCAATTCCGTCATCCGGGTGCGCAAAACGATCCGATCCCCCAATTGCAAGGTCACGCCCTTGAGGTTGCGCCGCAAAGATAAATCACCTCGGATCACATCAATCAGCCGCACACCTTCACGTTTGAACAATTGCACCCCTGTCACTTCGCGCCCGATCAGGTTGCTCTCGGGGGGGACGACGGCCTCGGTAAAGAACTTCATCTTGCTTTTGTCCGACAAAATATCGGCCATACTGTCACGCGCAGGCAGCAAATGCGGGGCGATAAAGCGCAAATAGATCATCCCCCAGATCACCAGCACGATGGCCAGCGGGGTGATCTCAAAGATCGTGAACGCCTCCATGCCCGATGCCCGTGCCACACCGTCCACAAGCAAGTTCGTCGAAGTGCCAATCAGCGTGAGAGTGCCCCCCAGGATTGCCGCATAACTCAGCGGGATCAGCATCTTAGAGGCCTGAACGCTCAAGGTTTTTGACAGTTGCACAAAGACCGGGATCATCACCACCACAACTGGTGTGTTGTTCATAAATGCCGAGGCAATCACCACAAACCCCAAAAGCATGGCAATCGCAATGCGGGGGTTTACCCTGGCTTGTCTTTCGGCCATCGCCGTGAAGGCATCCAATGCGCCGGTGCGCACCAAGGCCCCCATGACGATAAACATCGCCGCAATGGTCCAGGGCGCCGGATTGGACAGCACATGCAGCGCGTCTTTGTAAGGCAGCAGCCCCAGCGCCAGCAGCATCGCCGCGCCGCCAATGGCGGTGACTTCGGTTGGATACACCTCGCGGATGAAAAGCGTAAACATGCCCGCGACCACGCCCAAGGCCAGAAACGCGTGAACCGTTGGCGATACATCAAGAAGGTGAATCACAGCGCATTACCCTTTGTTATTCATGTTCAGTTTCGCCCATGCCCGCCTTGGGAGCAAGCGCGATCCCTTTGTGAGGCGGCGCATGGATCATCCCTGCCAGCACAATCGCGATTGCCAGTCAGATATATCCGGGGCAACTCTGGTTCAGCGGGGTGATTGATGACAATATAGCACCCCCAGTGACCAGTTAAGCAATATTGCGACGCAAGGATTGCTCCGGCATGCCGGTGTCCTCATCGACAAAACCAACTGTCGGGAAAACCCCTGCACTTAGGGGCCAGATTGCTCTAATCGGCCACCTTGGCGCACCATGCGGATCACCGTGGCTTTGCCGGTCTTGTCATCGGTTTCCACATAAACGCCCGACAGCGTCGCCTCCCCCATTGCTGGCGTAAATCTCTCACGTCCCATGCCGGTGACAAAGCGGCGCATAGGCTCTGCCTTGTCCATGCCAATCACGCTGAGATAGTCGCCACACATGCCCGCATCGCCTTGAAACCCGGTGCCACCGGGCAGGATCTGTGCGTCTCCCGTGGGGATATGGGTATGGGTGCCCACAACCAGGCTGGCTTTGCCATCACAATAATGCCCCACGCCCATCTTCTCAGACGTGGCCTCGCAATGGATATCCACAAGGCTGGCCTGCACCGCCCCCCCAAGGGGATGTTTGCGCAACACCGCATCAATCGCCGAGAACGGATCATCAAACGCACGTTTCATGAACACCTGGCCCAAGACCTGCGTCACCAGTATTTTGCGCCCGCGTTTATCGGCAAACACGCCAAACCCGCGCCCCGGCGCATCCTTGGCAAAGTTCAGCGGCCGGATGATCCGAGGCTCATTCTGGATAAATTGCAGCATGTCCTTTTGGTCAAAGGCATGATCGCCCAAGGTCAGGCAATCCGCCCCCGCCTCAAGCAGCACTTTGGCATGAGAGCCGCTAAGCCCCATGCCGCCGGTGGCGTTTTCGCCGTTGACCACAACAAAATCCAACCGCCAATCGCTGCGCAACCGGGCGAGGTTTTCCGTGATCGCCCGCCGCCCGGCGCGGCCCACCACATCTCCGAGAAACAATATTTTCATGGGAATGGTGTTAGGGGGCCGCGCCAGCAAGGGCAAGAGTATAGGGCGAGAGAATTGACCACCGTCACACCGGAAGTTTTTCCACCTACGGGCGGCGACATGCCTTCTGATGGGGCGCGCTTGGTTGAAACCTGTTCAGATCGACAGCCATCTAACAGAAAAGGGCCGCCCGAAGGCAGCCCTCATTTAGTGTTGTCGGCATAAGCCTCGCAAAGTGCGAGTGCTTACATCATGCCGCCCATGCCGCCCATGTCGGGCATGCCGCCACCTGGCATACCGCCGCCTGCGCCTTCTTTGGCGGGCTTGTCGGCAACCATGGCTTCGGTTGTGATCAGCAGACCAGCAATCGAAGCGGCGTCTTCCAGAGCAGTACGAACCACTTTGGCAGGGTCGATCACACCGTAAGCGAACATGTCACCATATTCTTCGGTCTGAGCGTTGAAGCCAAATTTCGCATCATCCGACTCGCGGATTTTGCCGGCCACAACAGCACCGTCGACACCAGCGTTCTCGGCGATTTGACGCAGAGGCGCTTCAAGTGCACGACGCACGATCATCACACCATTGTCCTGATCCGAGTTCGCACCTGACAGGCCTTCGAGTGTTTTCGCGGCTTGCACCAGGGCAACACCACCGCCAACCACGATGCCTTCTTGAACGGCAGCGCGGGTTGCGTTCAGCGCGTCATCAACACGGTCTTTACGCTCTTTGACTTCCACTTCGGTCATGCCACCAACGCGGATAACAGCAACACCGCCAGCCAGTTTGGCCACACGCTCTTGCAGTTTTTCACGGTCGTAGTCAGATGTGGTTTCTTCGATCTGAGCGCGGATTTGTGTTACGCGCGCCTGGATCTCAGCTTTTTCACCAGCGCCGTCCACAACAGTGGTTTCGTCTTTGGTGATGTCAATCTTCTTGGCCGAACCCAGCATATCCATTGTGACGGATTCCAGTTTCATGCCCAGATCTTCTGAGATCACCTGACCACCGGTCAGAATGGCAAGGTCTTGCAACATGGCTTTGCGACGATCGCCGAAGCCAGGGGCTTTGACGGCGGCAATTTTCAGACCACCACGCAGCTTGTTCACAACCAGAGTGGCCAGGGCTTCGCCCTCAACATCTTCGGCAATGATCAGCAGGGGTTTTTGCGACTGGATAACTTGCTCCAGCAGCGGAACCATGGGCTGCAGCGACGAAAGTTTCTTCTCGTGCAACAGAACCAGGCAGTCTTCCAGCTCGGCGGTCATTTTGTCGGCGTTGGTGACAAAATAGGGGCTCAGGTAGCCGCGATCAAACAACATGCCTTCGACAACATCGGTCTCGGTTTCCAGACCTTTGTTTTCTTCGACGGTGATCACACCTTCGTTGCCGACTTTTTGCATCGCGTCAGCAATCTGGTTGCCGATGGCGTCTTCGCCGTTGGCCGAGATTGTGCCGACCTGTGCCACTTCGGCACTGTCTTTGACTTCGCGTGCAGCACCTTTGATCGCTTCAACCACTTTTGAGGTGGCCAGGTCGATCCCGCGCTTCAGGTCCATCGGGTTCATGCCAGCGGCAACGGCTTTCAGGCCTTCGCGAACGATGGCTTGGGCCAGAACGGTGGCTGTGGTGGTGCCGTCGCCGGCCTCATCATTGGTGCGGCTGGCCACTTCTTTGACCATCTGCGCGCCCATGTTTTCGAACTTGTCTTCCAGTTCGATTTCCTTGGCAACGGATACACCATCTTTGGTGATACGTGGTGCGCCGAACGACTTGTCTAGGATCACGTTACGCCCTTTTGGGCCCAGCGTTACCTTGACGGCATCGGCCAGAATATTTACGCCGCGCAGCATTTTGTTGCGGGCATCGGTGTCAAACTTGACGTCCTTGGCAGACATATGTGTCTCTCCTGACTATCTAATAATTTAAGGTGGGAAAGCGGATTAGGACATAACGCCCAGAATATCTGCTTCTTTCATGATCAGCAGTTCTTCGCCGTCCAGCGTGATCTCGGTGCCGGACCATTTGCCGAACAACACGCGATCGCCTGCTTTCACGTCCAGCTCAACGCGGTTGCCATCATCATCGCGGGTGCCTGCACCTACGGCGACAATTTCACCTTCGCTGGGTTTTTCTTTTGCGCTTTCGGGGATGATCAACCCGCCAGCAGTCTTTTCGTCACTTTCTACGCGACGTACAGTCACTCGGTCGTGGAGCGGTGTAAATGCCATGTTCTCTGGCTCCTTGGCTCAAAGTTTCTCCCAAATGGCCCCTCGCTGGGGCCGCTAGCACTCAGTGCATTCGAGTGCTAACGGCGCATAGCTAAGGACTGCTAGGGGGGGTGTCAATATATCCGCTCAAATATTTGTAATCCACATTTGCCTCTGGTCGGGGGCACGACTAGGTTGTCTTAACTTTGGCAAATAACAGGTTGGTCTTATGCGGCTTCTTTTTTCAGCACTAGTAGTGATCATGCAGGCGACAATGCTGCAGGCCATGTGCGAGGGCACGGATCTGATCGCCACCATGCCCGCAACTGAACGCGACACATTGCAAGAAAGTGCCGAAGCGACGCCCAATCCCAAGGGTCTGTTGTGGCAGGCCACACGCGGCGACACGCAGATCGTGTTTTTTGGCACCTACCATTTTCCACATGCCCAAACCGCGGCCCACCTGAGCGCGCTCAAACCCCGGATCGAAGCGGCGGATCGGATCTATCTTGAAGTGTCAAACGATGATCAGGCCAAACTGCAATCCGAGATGAGCCGCGACCCTTCGATAATGTTCATCACCACCGGCCCCACCCTGCCCGACCTGCTGGGCGAGAAAGACTGGGCAACCTACAAAGCCGCCATGGCCGAACGCGCCATTCCCGGCTTCATGGCGGCCAAGTTCAAACCGGTCTGGGCCGCGATGATGCTGGGGATTGGCCCCTGCGAGGTCCGCGCCGGCGCGATGGAGGCCCACGGCATCGACATGCAGATTGGCGAACATGCCGCCGCCATCGGCAATCCCAGCCGAAGCCTGGAGGACTATCGCACCTTGCTGACCATGCTCGACAGCTTCCCACAAGAGGATCAACTGGACATGATCCGCCTGTTTTTTGCCTGGTCTGGCAGCGCCGATGACATGGCCTATACGCTGCGCCAACGCTACCTGGCCCAGGACATCGGGATCATCTGGGAGTATTCGCGCCATGTGTCCTTGAAGTTTGGCGGACCAAACGCCGAACAAGATTTTGCTCTGATGGAACAACAACTGCTGATTGACCGCAACAAGGGCTGGGTTGAGCTGCTATTGAACGAAGCGACAGGCAAACAGGTCTTCGTGGCAGTTGGTGCCGCCCACCTGCCCGGCGATGATGGCGTTCTGAACCTGCTGACGCAGGAGGGGTTTGACATAACTGCGCTGGATTTCAATCCGTAGGGTGGGGTTTCACCCCACCTCTCACAGCGCGGTGGGATGAAATCCCACCCTACTCATCTTGAGCCGCCGCAGCCCCCGCATCACTGAGTGTATACATCCCGCGCGCCACCCGGAAAAACCAGCCCGAGTGGTTATCCGCCATGATCCTTGTTGCCCGCGTCACCCCGGTGGCGCTGGCAATCGCCGCCCCCGACGACGGCCCATGCCCTGCCAGATAGCCAACACAGCGCAGCGCATCCTGCTTGTACGAGGTCATCACCTGCCCGCGAGTGCCGCCGGCATTCGGATCCCCCTCACGCGCCTTGAATTCCTTCATCAACGCGGCCTGGCGCACCTTGGATTTGCGCGGCCTGAATTCTGCCGGATCACAATGCACCTGCACCGTATCATCCTTCAGCCGCACGCTCAGCACGCCCAAACCCAGCCGTTTGCACAGCCCGATATTGCCCTTGAATGCCCGCCAGCCCGCCTTGCCTTTCCAGCGCGGCACAGCCACATAAACCTGATCACTCACCGCCTGACGCGCCACGCCCTGTTGCAACAACGTCAGCGAAAATCCGGTCTTCAGCTCAACCACCAGCGGCGCACCACCTTCGCGCAGGGCCACCACATCGGCCGCCCCCACTTCGGATTTTACCTCATATCCCTGCCCCTCCAGCCAGGATTTCACAGGGGCGTATAAATCGGTCTCGGCGGTTTTTTTCATCCCGTGCAATTTGGCCGCATATGGGATGGGTGACAAGCCCCACAACCAAGCCTATAAGGCGCGCAAATCATCCCATTTGACCTCAAGGATCATACCAACATGACCACGCTTGTTTTTGGCCATAAATCCCCCGACACCGATTCCACCGGCTCTGCCATTCTCTGGGCCTGGTATATGAACGAGGTGAAGGGCAACGATGCCGAAGCCGTGCTGCTGGGCGAGCCCAACACCGAAGCTGCCTTTATGCTGACCCGTTGGGAGCAGGCGAAACCCCGTATCATTTCAGATGTGGACACAGATCAGCCTTGTGTGATTGTTGACACCAACAACCCCGCTGAACTGCCCGCAAACATCAACAACGCCGATGTTCAGGCGATCATCGACCACCACAAACTGGTTGGCGGGCTGGAAACCAAAGGCCCGATTGAAATCACCGTGCGTCCTCTGGCCTGTGCCGCCACATTGATCATTGATCTGATGGGCGATGATGCGGCCCGGATGCCCGACTGGGCCAAAGGCATTGCGCTGACGTGCATCCTGTCTGACACGCTTGAATTCCGCTCGCCCACCACCACTGACCATGACCAAAACGTGGCCGAAGCACTGGCCGCTGATCTGGGTCTTTCGATCCCTGAGTATGCCGCTGATATGTTTGCTGCCAAATCCGATGTTTCGGCCTTCTCGGACGCCGAATTGCTGCGCATGGACAGCAAGGAATACGGCGTTGACGGCACCAAATTTCGTGTTTCGGTTCTGGAAACCACGGCGCCCGCCACTGTGCTGGACCGCAAAACCAGCATAATGGATGCGATGACAGCCGTAGCGCGCGAAGACGGCGTCGATCAGGTGCTGTTGTTTGTTGTGGATATCCTGAACGAAGAAGCCACGATGCTCATCCCCAATGATCTGACCAAATCCGTGGCCGAGAAAAGCTTTGGCGCCACGGTTTCCGGCGATGCCGTGGTCCTGCCCGGCATCATGAGCCGCAAAAAACAGATCATTCCGAACCTGAAAGTCTGACACCACAAAAATTGGTGTTCAACGCCCGGGGCCGTACCGCCTCGGGCGTTTGCATGTGTGCCGGGCGGGGCTTAAACGCGAAGTTCAATCTCAATTCACCATCAAGATTGCCCGGCCCCCTGCCCCATGCTAACGTGATCACACAAGAGGCAGAGCAGGCCCACAAAACGATATGACGGCACTCAATCAATACCAACGGCTTGAGGCGGCTGGGCTTTGGCGCCCGTCCCCGGACGCGCAGCGCAGCGATGTGATCGTCTCGATTGGCGATGCCACTCTGACCATCTCTGACACCCGCGACCGCGCGTTGGCGCATTGGTCACTGGCCGCCGTTGAGCGTGCCAACCCCGGCACCCACCCCGCCATCTATCACCCCGATGGCGACCCCGGCGAGACACTGGAACTGGCTGAAACCGAAAAAGAGATGATCGCCGCGATTGAAAAACTGCGCGGTGCAATTGAACGCAGTCGGCCACATCCCGGTCGGCTGAGGCTGGTCATGCTATTGGCGTCTTTTGCTTGCGTCGCGGCCCTTGGGGTGTTCTGGCTGCCTGATGCGGCGCGCAATCATGCGGTCTCGGTGGTGCCTCAGGTCAAGCGCGCTGAAATTGGCGCAGCCCTGCTGAACCATATTCAGGCTGTCACTGGCCCCCCCTGTCAAGACCCCGCCGGCAGTGCCGCACTGGCACGACTGGCACGGCGCGTACCTGCCCCACATGGCCCCGGCGCCTTGCTGGTGGTGCGCTCTGGCGTGGCCGAAGCGGCACATCTTCCGGGGGGCACCATCCTGCTGAACCAATCGCTGGTTGAGGATCACGAAGACGCCGATGTGGTCGCAGGCTATGTCATCGCCGAACGCCTGCGCGCGGAGCTGCATGACCCTTTGTCTGACGTGCTGATCCATGGCGGGCTGAGCGCCAGCATCCGCCTGCTTGCCACCGGAAAGATGCAGGATAAGGTGTTGAAATCCTATGCCAATGCTATGCTGACAGCCCAAAGCAAGCCGCTCAGTGACGCCGCCCTTTTGGCTGGATTTAACGTCTGGAAGATCCGCTCGACTCCCTATGCCTATGCCCGCGACATCTCGGGCGAGACAACCTTTGGCTTGATTGAGGCCGATCCCTTTGCCACGGACAGCCCGCCTGCGGTTTTGTCAGATGCCGATTGGCTGCGGCTACAGGGGATTTGCGGCGGTTAAGCCGGGCCATCGTCAGCCCCCGGAGTGGCGACCCATACGCATATTCAAAAGCACTTTATTCCTGCAAGCCTGCGGGCAGAATGAGTAAAGCGCCTCGTACACCATATCGCCAGCCCAATCGGGGGGCTGACGATGGCCCGGCGGCTTTGCCTTGATTCCGGGCAAAAGCGCCTTCAACGTTTTAACGAATAAGCGTCATCCGGGGCCGTTTCATCCGGCGTGCGTCCTGCGGCAAATGCCTGTTCAAATGCCGGTTGATCAGGCCGAATATCCCGACAATCACCAGCGTCAGCAGGATGAAATACCCCGCCAGAATGGGATAGGGGATAAATGGGTTGAACGTCTTATCGGCAAAATAATTGGCATAATACAGCGCATCACCGCGCTGCTGCCACGCCGGAAAGCCCGAAAAGAATACCAGCGCTGTGGCATGAAACAGAAAGATCGCCTCGTTCGTGTAGGCAGGCCAAGCCAGCCTTAACATGGTGGGCCAGATGATACGCCGAAACCGGGGTATACCGGAAAACCCATAAGCATCCGCCGCCTCCACATCGCCCTTGGGGATGGACCGTAACGCGCCATAGAAAATCTCGCCGGTATAGGCGGCAGTGTTCAAAAACAACACGATTAACGCCCCCAGCCAGGCGGCCGTGAACGGATTGAAAATTGGGCTCACCGATTTCAGCGCGAGAAATCCGAAATAGGCAAAGAAGAACTGGATGAACAAAGGCGAGCCGCGAAACAACAGGACGAACCATTCAGATAGCTTGCGCACCCATGTGGTTGTTGAAGCCTTGCCCAACGCCACCGCCGTGGCCAAAAAGAACCCGGTGATCAGAGCAAAGAACCCGAAATACACATTCCAGATCATGCCCGAGCCGATCAATGTTATCTGCTCGCACAGGGTGAAATCATCCTTGGGCAGCAGGCGTGCACCATGGCCCAAACTGCGAAAAGCGTAATCCTGAATGGTCTGCCAGCAGCTCATTACACGGGCGCCTTTCTCTGGGTTTCGCCACCCGTGGTCGCTTGCCCATGGGTCAGCTTAACCATCAGGCGTTCGATGAACAGCTCTGAGACCTTGGTGAAGCACAGGTAAAACACCAGCAGCACCAAGAAGTACCACATCCGCCAATCGCCGTGGGGGTACTCGGTAAAGCGCGACAGTTTGGTGCCCCCCAACTCGCGCGCCCAATACACGATGTCCTCAACGCCCAGCAGAAACAACAATGGAGTCGCCTTGATCAGCACCAACCACAGGTTGCTCAGCCCCGGCAGCGCATAGACCCACATTTGTGGCACCAGAATACGCCAAAACGTCTGGCGGCGCGACATGCCATAGGCCTCGGCGGTTTCCAATTGCCCCTGCGGCACAGCGCGCATCGCCCCAAATAGAACATTGGCCGCAAAGGCGCCAAAAACGATGGCAAAGGTCAGAACGGCCAGGAAAAAACCATAGGTTTCATGCACCCATTGCGGGGCTTCTCCGAGTGGCAGCTTGGCCGCCTGACAGACGACAAAATCATTGCCCTGGCGAATGGGCTGATCCCAGTCAGGGCACTTTATCTTATGCCGCGCCCATTCAAACATTTGGTCTAACGCGATGACAAAGAACAGAAAAAAGGCAATATCAGGCACACCGCGCACGATAGCGATATAGGTTTTGCCAATCCATTTGATCGGCCAGAGCCGTGAACGCGCTGCCGTGGCCCCCGCAAACCCAAAGGCCAGAGCCGTGGGGGCGGTGATCGCCAGAAGCAACAACACCGTGCCAAACGATATATAAAACCCCGCGTGTTTGCCTGTGGTCAGGTAACACGACAGCCACGTCAGGCCTTCAAGGGTGCTGGGATCGGTGCAGTAGGAAAACATATGAGGCTAGCGAGGCCCTGTTCAGGACCCCGCCCTTTTATGAGTGGGTTTACTCGAACGTAGAGCCGATCTCCCATTTGGTGATCAGCGCATTGAGTGACCCATCGGCTTTCATGGAATCGATCGCCGTGTTGAATGTGGCTTTCAATTCAGCGTCGCTTTCGCGCACGCCCATGCCTACGCCACCACCCAGCAGAACCTGCTTTTCAAGTACCACCAAGCTGTCGTCCTCTGCGGCAACGGCCTCAAGGAAGGATGCATCGGCAAACACCGCATCCGCTTCGCCATTGCGCACAGCTGCAAGGGTTTCTTCGGGCGTTGCAAATTCAACCAACGTGGCGTCGCTGTCCGCGATGTAAGCCGCCTGGATTGTGCCGGTTTGAGTGGCAATTACGCCTTTGTCAACATCGACATCCCCCGACAATGCCACATATAAAGTGGGATCAGGTACCGAGTAGTTTTGAGTAAAATCAATCACTTCGTCGCGTTCATCGGTGATCGACATGCCCGCGATGATGACATCATAGTTGCCCGAAACCAGGTTCGGAATGATGCTGTCCCACTCGTTGGTAACCCATTCACAGGTCAGCTCAGCACGTTTGCACAGCTCATCACCCAGCTCGCGCTCAAAGCCGTCAACTTCGCCGCTGTCATTGATGAAGTTCCACGGAGGGTATGCGCCCTCAGTGCCCATACGCACAACATCCATCGCCATGGTCATGCCGGCGCTCAGCGCCAATGCACAGGTAGCAAGAACAAGTTTTTTCATTTTGGTTTCTCCCTAGTTTGTTCTCGTGAGTACACGTTAAACGGCCATGGTCGAGCTGAGGAACTGCTTCAGCCGTTCAGATTTTGGTGCACCAAAGAGTGTATCCGGCGCACCTTCTTCCTCAATCAGCCCCTGATGCAGAAACACAGTGTGATCCGATACATCAGCGGCCATTTTCATGTCATGGGTCACAATCAGCATGGTGCGGCCTTCCGCGGCCAAATCCTTGATAACCTTGACAACTTCTTGTTCCAATTCGGGATCCAGCGCCGAGGTTGGTTCGTCAAACAGCAGCGCTTCGGGCTCCATGCACAAACCGCGTGCAATCGCCGCGCGTTGTTGTTGCCCACCCGATAATTGTGCGGGAAACACATCACATTTATCGCCAATACCTACCTTATCCAGATAATTGCGCGCCGATGCTTCGGCCTCGCCCTTGTCACGGCCCAACACGGTTACGGGCGCTTCCATCACATTCTCCAGAATGGTCAAATGCGCCCAGAGATTGAACTGCTGGAAAATCATGCTCAGGTTGGTACGGATGCGCAGCACCTGTTTGGCATCCCCCGGATGCCGGTTCAGCCCGCTGCCCCGCCAGATCACCGGCTCCCCCTTGAACAGGATGTCACCTCGCTGGCTGTCCTCCAACAGATTGGCACAGCGCAGGATGGTGGATTTGCCAGACCCCGACGACCCGATCAGCGAAATTACTTCGCCCTTCCGGGCCACCAAGTCTACGCCTTTGATCACCTCCAAAGCCCCGTAAGCTTTGTGCAAGTTGCGAATTTCGATGACTGGTGTTTCGTCAGACAAGGCAGCATCCGAGCATTTGACAGTATTCAGAAGGTTAATAGGGCTGAAAAACCGCATGAATGCAACTTGCAATATGCGCGCGATAGAAGGGAAATGCCTAGATGCACAGGGAATCCGTCCATTTGGGAGGCAACTTGCACAATTTGTGCACTGTCACAATGGATTTGGCGCAGCCGGGTTGGGCACCGCCAGATAGGTCTCGGCTGGGATGGCGACAAGACCTTTGAGGTGCAGCACGTCCAAATCCTGAGCCGACAGATCAGCGATGGCGGCGCTCACGGCCTCAAAATGCCAGGCAGGATCCCGGCCCTTGGCGGTGATGTAAGGCAACACCGGGGTGGGTTTGGTGCGCTCGATTTCCCTGAGAGAGGCTGCAAACAGATCATAGCGCATCAACAGCTCCCAAGTCAGCGCGTCGATGGCGGCGATATCCGCACGCCCCTCGGCCACGGCCATAGCAGACAGGCGATGCCCTCCGGTCTGTACCAGATTGCGAAACGTGATGCCCTTGGCCTGCGCATGGGTCTGCGGCGCTGCCCAGCCACTTTGCGATAGCGCTTCGTTATAGGCGAACCGCGCTGTTTCAAACTCAGCAAGTTTGGCGCGCGGATCATCTGCACGGGCCACCAACACCGAGTTGTAATGCCCCGGCGGGCATCCCGGCAGCCCATAATCCGGCGTTCCAATCAACGTCACATGACCATGCAAATGCGCACGATACGGATAGCCGCAGGTTTGGCTGAAAATCAGGTCACGCGATTGCCAGTGTTGCCACAAATCCCCCCCCCGAGTGAGCGCATCTGGCCCCTCGCCCAGATGTATACGGATGGCCTGCCAATATCGGTCATGCGCCGCGGCTGTCTCAGGCCGGTCATACATTGGCAGGCTGGCAATCACATGCTGACCTTCACGCGCTGACGCGCCGTAGCGCTGTCACGATCACTGATCCCCAACAAAGATGAGACCAGCCGCACCAGCGCATCTTCATGCTGATCACGCTCGCCATCTGACAGGGCCACTTGCCACAATGCCTCGACCACGCCAACGCGGTCTTCATAGGGCACGGCGTCTTTGATGGCGCGGGTAAAGCGCACAGTATCAGGTGCCTCGGCTTCGATCCCTTCGGCGCGGGTGCGCAAATCAGCGGCGTCATCATGGCTCAGGCCAAAGCGGGTCTGGGCTATCTTTTCAATGCGGATAATTTCAGCGGCGGCATAATAGCCATCCGCGCGTGCCAATCGTACCAACAAAGCCGTCAGCGCCAATTGGGCATCCATTGTATCCAGCGGGGCGGGCTCGGGCTGCAACAGCCGTTTGAGGAAATCTGATATCATACCCCAAGATATAGGCAGCGGTGCAAGCCGCGCCAATCCCTAAACTGACAGTGGCCCCTGGTCTGAAGGTGCACCACCAGCTTCGGCCATTTTGCGCGCACTTTCATTGTCAGCAGCAGACAGCCCAAGCGCCTCACATACAGTTTCAATGATCTTCAACTCGGCCTCGCGGCGCACCCCATCGGCCAGAACAACCTCCCACAAGGCCTCAAGCGCATTCACGCGGCTGTCCATACTGACGGTTTCGCGGATCAGACGGCCGAATTCCTGCGTGTCTGGTGCCGCTTTGTCCAGCTTCTCACAGGTGGCGCGCATTTTGGCGGCCTCAATAGGTTTTAGCCCATTCAGCCGGGCCAGCAGTTGATCAATCCGGCTGATCTCGGACAGCTGATAATCCATGTCCGATTTGGCCACTCGCACCATCAAGGCCCCCAGTGCCAACTTGGCATCAGGTTCGGGCAAGGGCTGTGGCTCGGGCGCGGAAAACGCATGCAGGATACGGCTTAACATAGGCAAAGGTTAACCATGTTGCCGGGTGCTGCGTAAAGAGATTTATGCATCCCTCTCTGGTTCCACAGCACTATATTTCCGCGCGATAACAGCTCTCACAGCCGCTTGGGCGCTCTATCTGGTGCCACAATTGGCCGGGCTGCCCAAGTTCGTCATGCCCCCCGAGGGTCCTGTATACATGTCCATCTCCTTGATTTGGTCACCACTGAGTTCTCGCACTGGAAACAATAAAGCCCCAATGCCCAAGCCCGGCCACATTTGAACCCCATTGCGCGCTCAATGCCTGTCTAAAACAGCTTTACGATCTGGGGCGGGATGTTTGCGGAGCTTATGAATGGATGATTTTGGCGGATACGACTGGTCAGTTGGCACCTCTGGTGATCATCAGGAGAAGATGCGCAGCCTATCCCCAAAGCAGTTACGCCATGTCGCCCGGATATATGATTGGCGTTTGCACCCCGAGGAGGCGCTTGGATGGGTCATGGCCCAAAAATGTATGGATCTGAGCAGCGCTCTGTCGGCCTTTATGAATGGCGAACCTGAGCGTTTCAACTACATGCCCAAACGCGATGTCCCTGATCAATACCATGCCGCTGCGCGCGTGCTGGACAACATCTGCCTGCGGGTAAACAGTGGTTTTTACCTGTCCAACCCTGGCACATCTGTTGACAACGAACGCCGTCTGGCGCGCTGGTTGAAATATCAGGACGTGGACCGCTCGGAGGGGCGGCGCGGGCGCTGGATTTTGGATGAAGGTATTATCGCGGGCCTGACCGAAAAACTGGAACTCCCCGATACGGTGGCGATTCCCGAGAACCCCAAAAACTCGCTTCTGCATGACGTCCTCAGCCCCCTGAAGGACCTTGGCGTGTCACGCGACCACTTGAAATACCTGCCCGCGGAATATGATGTGTAACGCAGGCTCGGGAGCTTGCCTCAGCTGTTTCGCATCACACCAACCGTGATGTTTCGACCGCTGCGCGTACGAAATCAGCAAACAGTGGGTGCGGCTCAAACGGTTTTGATTTCAGCTCCGGATGGAACTGCACCCCGATAAACCACGGATGATCCGACCATTCCACAATCTCGGGCAGCCTTCCGTCGGGGCTCATGCCTGAAAAAATCAGCCCACATTTTTCCAACTTCTCGCGGTATTTGGTATCCACCTCATAACGGTGGCGATGACGCTCGTCGATCGCAGTCGTGCCGTAAACTCTAGCCACCTTTGAGCCCTCTTTCAGCACGGCATCATAGGCCCCCAATCGCATGGTGCCGCCCTTGTCATCCGACACCTTGCGCTGCACTTTTTCGTTGCCCTGCACCCATTCCTTGAGGTGGTAAACCACGGGGGTAAAACGCTTTTTCCCGGCTTCATGGTCAAATTCTTCTGACCCTGCATCGCTCATCCCGGCCATGTTGCGCGCCGCCTCAATCACCGCCATCTGCATGCCCAGACAAATGCCCAGATAGGGAATTTTGCGCTCGCGGGCGAATTGCGCCGCCTTGATCTTGCCCTCGGTGCCGCGCTCTCCAAAGCCGCCGGGCACGAGAATGGCATGGAAGCCTTCCAGGTGAGGTGCAGCATCCTCGGAGTCAAATATTTCGGCATCGACCCATTCAACATTGACCTTCACCCGGTTGGCCATGCCACCATGGGTCAACGCCTCTTTGATAGATTTGTAAGCATCCTCAAGCTGGGTGTATTTGCCAACAATCGCCACGTTGACCTGGCCATCGGCCGTGTGCACGCGGTCATTCACATCCTTCCACACCCGCAAATCGGGCTTGGGTGCGGGCGAGATTTCAAACGCGTCCAAAACCGCCTGATCCAGACCCTCGTGGTGATAGGCAAGCGGCGCCTCATAGATGGATTTAAGGTCATAGGCCGCTACAACCGAATCTTTGCGCACATTGCAAAACAGGGCGATCTTTTCGCGTTCCTTGTCGGGGATAGGTTGCTCGGATCGGCACACCAGAATATCGGGCGCAATTCCGATCGACTGCAATTCCTTGACCGAGTGTTGTGTAGGTTTGGTTTTCAATTCCCCGCTGGCCGCCAACCAGGGCAGCAACGTCAGATGCATAAAAATGCACTGGCCGCGTGGCTGATCATGGCTGAACTGGCGGATGGCCTCAAAAAACGGCAGGCCTTCAATATCGCCCACTGTGCCGCCAATCTCGCACAGCATGAAATCCACTTCTTCTTTGCCAACATGCAGAAAGTCTTTGATTTCATTGGTAACATGCGGAACCACCTGAATGGTTTTGCCCAGATAGTCGCCACGACGCTCTTTTTCGAGCACGTTGGAATAAATCCGCCCCGAACTGACAGAATCAGTCATGCGGGCGGGCACACCGGTGAAACGTTCGTAGTGGCCAAGGTCCAGATCGGTTTCGGCACCATCATCGGTGACAAACACTTCGCCATGCTCAAACGGACTCATCGTGCCCGGATCAACATTCAGGTAAGGATCAAGTTTGCGCAGCCGAACTGAAAAGCCCCGCGCTTGCAAAAGTGCCCCCAGAGCTGCCGAAGCAAGCCCCTTGCCAAGGGATGAAACAACGCCGCCTGTGATGAAAATATATCGTGCCATACGCTGGCGATCTCCCGTGATTTCTTGGCTCTGTTGAGGCCCTGGATAGCGCGAATCTGATGCGATTCTACCGCAGTACCACGGGATTTAAGACATAAAGGATTCGATGACATTGCGCAAGCAAGCCGCAACATGATGTTACGTCAATTTTCATAACCCCAAGCATTGGTGAAAAGAAGGATCAGCTAACCATACCAAACCGGGCCTGTGATGGCCCCGTTAGATAGGATTGTTCAGATCAGGTTAAGATCAGTCCGCAGTCGGCAACAACGGCTCGGTGTCGTCGCTGGATGGCGGCAACAGGCTGTCATTGGTATCGGGCAACGCAGGGTCGATCTGCTCAACCGCGGGCGCATCAACGATCCGGTCCAAAACCGAACTGCCCGCCGAATTTCTGGCGGAAATGATGGTCAGGGCAATCGACGTGCAGATAAATGCAATCGCCAGAATCCATGTCACCTTGCCCATCGCTGTGGCTGCGGCACGGCTGGATACGCCACCACCGCCGCCGCCCATACCCAGGCCGCCCCCTTCAGAGCGCTGCAAAAGCACAACACCAATCAAGGAGATGGCCAAAAGAAGGTGGATGGTAAGGACTACGTTTTCCATGCAAGGATGCCCGGCTGGTTTCATCTATCAGAGGCTATCTATGCAATTCACGCGCGCGCCGCAACCCGACAACGCATTAGCGTATTGCTTTTGCCTTATCCATGCGTTGTGGGTCCGGCCTGCGCGCGCGCAGGCTGCGGTTTTCGCCAGCCAATAGTTCCCGGCCCAAACGCACAGATTACGAATATCCCCTTTCAGATGAATTAGCGGTTTCGCCCACGCGCTTGACCCGGTATACCGGCGCGGGTTTTGGTTCCAACAAAGAGGTCCAGCATGGCCAATGTGGTTGTCGTGGGCGCCCAATGGGGCGACGAAGGAAAAGGCAAGATTGTCGATTGGCTGTCTGAGCGCGCGGATGTGATTGCGCGGTTTCAGGGCGGGCATAATGCCGGTCATACTCTGGTGATTGATGGCAAGGTCTACAAGCTGAACGCTCTGCCTTCGGGCGTGGTGCGCGGCGGCAAGCTCAGCGTCATCGGCAATGGTGTGGTGCTTGACCCCTGGCATCTGCTCAATGAGATCGCCTCGATCCGTGACCAGGGTGTTGAGATCACGCCCGAGACACTGATGATTGCCGAGAATACACCGCTGATCCTGCCCATTCACGGCGAGCTGGACCGCGCCCGCGAAGAGGCCGCCTCAAAAGGCACCAAGATCGGCACCACAGGCCGCGGCATTGGCCCCGCCTATGAAGACAAAGTCGGTCGCCGCTCTGTGCGGGTTGCCGATCTGGCAGATGTCACCACGCTGGAGGCCCGCGTTGACCGCGCCCTGCAACATCATGATCCCTTGCGCAAAGGTCTGGGCATTGCCCCGATCGACCGTGATGCCCTGGTGGCACAACTAAAAGACATCGCACCGGAAATCCTCAGCTATGCAGCCCCAGTTTGGAAAGTTCTGAACGAGAAACGCAAAGCCGGCAAACGCATCCTGTTTGAAGGCGCGCAAGGCGCTTTGCTGGACATTGATTTTGGCACCTATCCGTTTGTCACATCATCGAATGTGATTGCCGGGCAAGCGGCCACAGGCGTGGGGGTTGGCCCCGGCGCGATTGACTATGTTTTGGGCATCGTAAAGGCCTATACCACGCGCGTCGGCGAAGGCCCCTTTCCGACCGAGCTGGACGATGAGGATGGCCACCGCCTGGGCACACGCGGGCATGAATTTGGCACGGTCACCGGGCGCAAACGCCGTTGTGGATGGTTTGATGCGGCCCTGGTGCGCCAGACCTGCGCCACCTCAGGCGTCACTGGTATTTCATTCACCAAACTGGATGTGCTGGACGGGTTTGAAACCCTGAAAATCTGTGTCGGCTACGAATTGGATGGCGAACGGCTGGATTACCTGCCCACCGCCTCTGACCGACAAGCCCGCTGCAAACCGATCTATGAGGAAATGCCCGGCTGGTCCGAAAGCACTGAAGGCGCACGCAGCTGGGCCGATTTGCCCGCAGGCGCGATCAAATATGTGCGCCGGGTCGAAGAGTTGATCCAATGCCCTGTGGCATTGCTGTCTACCTCGCCAGAGCGCGATGACACGATCCTCGTCACAGATCCTTTCTCGGACTAAGGCGATGGCACTCAGCTACAAATCCCGCCGCCGCTGGGCCTTGATCATCCTGTTGATTGGCCTGCCGGTCTATATCGTGGTGGCTGTGAGCGTGGTGAACGCATTGGAACGCCCGCCCCTTTGGGCCGAACTTTTGATTTATGTGGTTTTGGGCTTTGTCTGGATGATGCCTTTCAAGTTTATATTCCGGGGTATCGGCCAAGCAGACCCAGACGCGCCTCAGGACGACTGACTGTCACATTCGCGACAAGTCGGCAGCCCGTGCCTGATGACCGGAATGGAGCGCGCCAACATGCGCCCATACTTTTGATCAAATTATCACTGGCCCCACCCCGCAGTTGCGTTTATCCTGGCGCAAACCAAAGTCAGGATGCCTGTCATGGACCTCTCAACTTATGATACCCTGCGCGTTGCGGCCTGTGATCTGAACGGCCAAATGCGTGGCAAACGTGTGCCCGGCGATTATGCCGCGAAACTTTCCAAGGGCGCTGTGCGCATGCCCCTTTCGGCGCTGAATGTGGATATCTTCGGCCTTGATATCGACGATTCACCCCTGGTGTTTGAAACCGGCGATGCGGATGGTCTTCTCAAACCATCCGGGCGCGCGCCCGTGCCTGTGCCCTGGCTGGACACTCCACAACCACTGGTGCCGATGGAGATGTACCATGAGGATGGCACCCCCTTTGCAGGTGATCCCCGCCATGCGCTGACGTCTGTGTTAGAGCGCTACAGCGCGCGCGGCTGGTCTGTGATGGCCGCATCCGAGTTGGAGTTCACCCTGGTCGATGATAGCGGCGAAAACCTTGATCATGTGATCAACCCTCAAACTGGCCGCCACCTGCAATCTGCGGAGGTTCTGTCACTGGCACAACTGGACGCGTTTGATCCCTTCTTCTCGGCGCTTTATGACGCCTGCGCACAAATGAATATTCCCGCGCAAACCACCACATCCGAGAGTGGTATAGGTCAGTTTGAAGTCACCTTGAACCACCAGAAGGCCCTGAAAGCGGCGGATGACACCTGGATTTTCAAGGCCTTGATCAAAGGACTGGCACGCAAATTTGGGTTTGCCGCCACTTTCATGGCCAAGCCCTTTGCCGAGGATGCCGGAAACGGCATGCACCTGCATTTTTCGGTGCTCGACGCAGATGGGAAAAACATCTTTGACAACGGCGGCGAGGACGGCACTGAGCTGCTGAAACAGGCCGTCGCGGGGTGTCTTGCCGCAATGCCCGCCTCGACCTTGCTTTTTGCCCCGCACGCCAACAGCTATCAGCGGCTGGTGCCGGGGGCCCATGCCCCCACAGCGGTCTGTTGGGCCTATGAAAACCGCACCGCAGCGGTGCGCATTCCCGGTGGAGCCCCCGTGGCGCGCCGGATTGAGCACCGCGTCGCGGGCGGTGACATCAACCCCTATCTGACCTTCGCCGCCATCATGGGGGCTGCCATTGCGGGCATTGAACAGGGGCTGGTCCCGCCTGCCCCTCTCACCGGCAACGCCTATGAATATGACGTGCCGCAACTGGCCCCGGACTGGGCGACTGCGATTGACCTTTTTGAAACTGATCCGATGATTGCCGGCATCTTCCCCAACATGCTGATCCGCAATCTGGTCTTGACCAAACGCCAAGAGCTGCGCCTCATGGGGGACATACCCGAGGCGGATCATTGGAAAACCTATCTCGACACCGTCTGACCAAGGCTTGCCTGACTGCGTAGCTTGCGTTAGCACTAATTTGATCAAATTACGGAGTGACGATGAAAATCGGCATATTGATGACAGGCCATGCGGTGCCTGAGGTGATGAAATCACTTGGTGACTACGATGCCATGTTCGCGCGGCTGCTGGAGGGCCACGGGTTTGAGTTTGTCGCCTATGATTGCGAGGGCGGTGTGATCCCCGCGCGCCCGGATGAATGCCACGGCTGGCTGATCACGGGCTCTAAACATGGCGCATACGAGGATCACCCATGGATCCCGCCCCTGGAGGATTTCATTCGCAAGGTCTACGCCGCGGGAACCCCGCTGGTTGGGGTGTGTTTTGGCCATCAGATCATCGCGCAGGCCCTGGGCGGCAAGGTTGAAAAGTTTGACGGCGGCTGGTCCATTGGCCACACCACCTATCAGATAGAAGGCGCGCCGCGCAGCCTGAACGCCTGGCACCAGGATCAGGTGACGCAACTGCCAAAAGATGCACAAGTGATTGGATCATCAGAGTTCTGTGCCAATGCCGCGCTGGTCTATGGCGACAAAGTGTATACAATTCAACCACACCCGGAATTCACGTCTGAAATGATGGATTTTCTGATCACATATCGCGGTCCCGGCGTGGTGCCCGATGACATTTTGTCTGGCGCCGCCACACAGCTGAACGAACCGACCCAAAGCTCTGCCATTGCCCAACGTATGGCCGATGTCCTGAAAAGAGGTGCCTGATATGGCCGACATGATGAAAAAACTACCCGAAGCCGCGCAGGCCTATCTGGATGGCAAGCGCCTCGATGAGGTAGAGTGCATCATCTCGGATCTGCCCGGCATCGCGCGCGGTAAGGCAGTCCCGGCCAAAAAGTTCTCCAAGCAGGATTGTTTCCACCTGCCGGATTCGATCTTTTTTCAGACCATCACAGGCGATTGGGGCGAAGCCGCCGATGAAAACGAGGGCTTTATTGAGCGTGACATGATCCTTGTCCCCGATATGAGCACCGCAACCGCCGCACCCTGGACTGGTGATTGGACCTTGCAGGTGATCCATGACGCTCAGGATCGTGATCACAAGCCGATCCCATTCAGCCCGCGCAATGTGTTGAAACGTGTTGTGGCGATGTATCGCAAACTGGGTCTGGAACCTATCGTGGCCCCGGAAATGGAATTCTATCTGGTGGCCCGCAATCTGGACCCCGCCCAGACGATCAAGCCGATGATGGGCCGCTCAGGGCGCCCCGCTGCCGCTCGTCAGGCCTATTCCATGACAGCCGTCGATGAATTTGGCCCCGTCATCGACGACATCTATGATTTCGCCGAAGCTCAGGGATTTGAAATTGACGGTATCACCCAGGAAGGCGGCGCCGGTCAGCTGGAAATCAACCTGTTGCACGGCGACCCGATCAAACTGGCCGATGAGGTGTTCTATTTCAAACGCCTGATCCGCGAGGCCGCCCTGCGCCACGACTGCTTTGCCACCTTCATGGCCAAACCCATTCAGGAAGAGCCGGGCAGCTCTATGCACATCCATCACTCCATTATGGATATAGAATCCGGCGCCAACATCTTTTCCGGCCCTCAGGGTGGCGAAACAGATGCGTTTTATCATTTCATCGGCGGCTTGCAGGAACATATGCCAGCGGCCATCGCCATCATGGCGCCCTATGTGAACTCCTACCGGCGCTATGTGAAAGACAACGCCGCCCCCATCAACCTGGCTTGGGCGCGTGACAACCGCACCACTGGCATTCGTGTGCCGCTGTCGGGCCCCAATGCACGCCGGGTCGAAAACCGTTTGGCGGGCATGGATTGCAACCCTTATCTGGGCATTGCCGCCTCTCTGGCCTGTGGCCTTTTGGGACTCAAAAACGAAATCCGCCCTGACAAGCAGTTCAAGGGGGATGCCTATGCCGGTGAAACCGCCATTCCGCGTGTGCTGGGTGAGGCGCTTGATTTGTTTGATGACGCCAGCGAATTGCACGATATCCTGCATCCTGAATTCGCCCGCGTCTACTCCATCGTGAAGCGCACGGAGTATGAGGAATTTCTCAATGTCATCAGCCCCTGGGAACGTGAGCATCTGTTGCTAAATGTATAAGATTGTTTTGATTTTAGCGGCCATAGCTGTGGTCGCACCTAGGCTAAAGACAATGGGGTTGGGCAACAAAGGTAAACCCAACATAGCTGACAGCTCGGCATTCAAAGATGTGACTGATGGTATCCCGGCCAAACACAAGGGCATCAACCGCCACCTTTCCTATTCCCGGATCCTTGAGCAATGAACCTTTTGCATTCCAATGATCGCCCCGGCCAATACCCCGACAGCTGGTACTCTGCGACGGTTGCGCCTTTGCCCCCGTTTGCCCCGTTGCAGGGCGAGGTCCGCGTTGATGTCTGCATCGTTGGCGGTGGTTTTACCGGGCTGTCAGCAGCGTTGCACCTGACAGAGGCAGGCTACACCGTAGCACTGCTGGAGGCACACCGCGTCGGCTTTGGCGCATCCGGGCGCAATGGTGGGCAACTGGGATCAGGCCAGCGCCTTGAGCAAGAAGCACTGGAAAAGCTGGTGGGAAACGATGATGCCCTAAAACTGTGGCAACAGGCGCAAGAGGCCAAAGACCTGGTCAAATCACTGGTCGCGAAACACAAAATTGAATGCCACCTGAAACCCGGCGTCGCACATGCGGCCTTTTCAGCGCGTGAAATGGCGCAAGAACACCAAGGCGCCGAGCATCTGCACACCCGGTATGGCTATGATCAGATCGAATGTCTGGACAGCGCGGCGTTTCACGCGCTTTGCCCCTCGCCTGCGTATCACGGTGGCACGCTTGATATGGGGGCGGCGCATCTGCACCCTCTGGCGTTTGCACTGGGTCTGGCGCGCGCAGCGGCAGCGGCCGGTGTGCAGATTTATGAACGCTCCGAGGTGCACCATATCCAACGCAGCGCGCAGGCCGTGGTGCAAACCGGCCAGGGCCGTGTACTGGCCGATCATGTGATCCTGGCCTGCAATGGCTATTTGGGGGGGCTGGATCGCAAGGTTGCCGCCCGTGTCATGCCGATCAATAATTTCATCATCGCCACCGAACCCCTGGGCGAAGATACCGCCAAGATCCTGACCCGTGATGTGGCTGTTGCTGATACCAAATTCGTGGTGAACTATTACCGCCTCAGCCACGATGGTCGCCTGCTGTTTGGCGGTGGTGAAAGCTATGGCTACCGCTTTCCGGCCGATATCGCCGCCACCGTGCGCAAACCGATGCTGGAAATTTACCCGCACCTGAAAGATGTCAAAATTGACTACAGCTGGGGCGGCACTTTGGCCATCACCATGAAACGCCTGCCCTATCTGGCGCGGGTGGCACCCAATATGCTGTCAGCCTCCGGATACTCCGGGCATGGCGTGGGCAATGCCATTCATGCAGGCAAGCTGATGGCACAGGCGATTGCCGGTCAGGCTGATGGGTTTGATACAATGGCGCGCATTCCCACAGCGCCGTTTCCGGGGGGGGGCATGATGCGCACGCCCCTGCTGGCGCTGGCGATGACCTGGTATGCCATGCGCGACCGTCTGGGCGTCTAAAACTCCCGTGCAAAACCCGCGAGAGCGCCCATCAGGGCGGATGAGCAGGCAATTGCCTCCCCCGATTTTCACAAAAATTTCACTTGGTGGATTGACCAACTTCAGCTATGTATTCCGTTATTCCGAAGTATAGTTTCAGGAAACCCGAAGATGACCCTTCCCCCCAATGTTTACGACGCTGAACCCATCCCAGATGCTGCGCGTGCTGAGATTGATAAAATGCTGAAATCCGGCGACCTTTTCCGTTACACCGCACCTGAAAATGCACCTGTTACCCTGCTGGAGCAGGAATTTGCCGCCCTCATGGGCAGCAAATATGCTCTGGCGGTCTCTTCGTGTTCGGCGGCTTTGTTCTTGTCACTCAAAGCCCTGAACCTGCCCCGCGATGCACGCGTGCTGATCCCCGGCTTCACTTTTGCCGCTGTACCTTCATCCGTGGTTCACGCCGATTGTGTGCCGGTTCTGTGCGAAGTAGGTGATAATTACCGCATTGATCTCAAAGACTTCGACGCCAAACTTGATTCAACCATTAGTGCCGTGATTATCAGCCATATGCGTGGTCACACCTCGGATATGGATGCCATCATGGCGCTGTGCGATGCGCGTGACATCCCCGTGATCGAAGATGCCGCCCACAGCCTGGGCACCACATGGTCAGGGCGCAACATTGGCACCATCGGTAAAATCGGGTGTTTCAGCTTTCAGTCCTACAAGCTGGTGAATGCCGGTGAAGGCGGTATTCTAATCACAGATGACGCCGATCTGGTGGCCCGCGCTGTCATCATGTCAGGCGCCTATGAGCACAATTGGGCCAAACATTTCAACGGTGTAGACGCCGAACTTGAATCATCTTTTGCGCGCTGGCAAAACCAGTTGCCACTTTATAATCTGCGCCTGTCAAACCTGTCTGCTGCTATCATCCGCCCACAATTGGATGATGTTTCCCGCCGGGTGCGGGATGGACGCTCTGGCCATGATCATGTGGCCGAGCAGCTGAATTCCTCGCTTTGGCTGCATGTACCACCTGCCCTGCCACAAGAAGAACGCGCACCAGATTCAATCCAGTTCAATCTTACTGGTCTCAGCGATGATGACACCGCCGCCTTTGTGGCCGCCGCCGCCAAGCGCGGGATCAAGGTACAGGTGTTTGGCCAAAGTGCTGACAACGCGCGGGCCTTCTGGAACTGGAACTTCCTGCCCGAAGGCATCCCCGAATTGCCCCAAACCCGTGCCATGTTGATGCGCGCCTGTGACACCCGCCTGCCCGCCCGCCTGAAACGCGCCGAACAGGATGTTATCGCTCAGGCCATACTGGAGGCCGCGGATGAGGTGATGGGCACACAAACCCGCGCATACGGCACGTAACGCAAAGCGATGCGCGGGCCCTCAAAGGGCTATGGGCAGGACGTAGGGCGCTGATGGAAGACACGGGATATGTACCGCCCGAGATCTTGCTGAGTTGATAGTATATCTGCCTCAAATCACCGTCAGGCTATCCGCCAGAAACGGATATTCGGCGATCGCAGGCTCTACGATCGTGGTTTTCAGGATCGGGCGCAGGGTTTGCGCCACGCGCGCAGGCATATCTTGCAGAATATCCTTGCGCGCGGTCAAGGAAATGGTGCGGGTCAACGGCTCAAAAGGCAGTTCCATCACATCAATCAAATGCGCAAACCGGCGTGCGCGCATCAACGCCAAAGGCGTCAGGATCGACCAGCCCGTGCCCTGCGCCACCAACGCCAGAATGGCGTGATAGCTGTCAATTTCAAACCGATGCGTCAAGGCTATTTTCTGGCGCGCCAGATGGGAATTGATCAACCGGCCCATGTAATGGCGTTGGGTATATTGCACCACCGGCATACGCTTTAGCTGCCGCAAAATATCACCATCACGGTGAATCACCCCCTTGGGTGCGGCCACAACAAAGCCCTCGCGCATCAGCGGGTGCACTTCGGCCCAATCGCTCTCGGCGCCCAGTTCGGCGGCCACGATCACATCCAGCGCCCGCGCATCCAACTGATCATACAGCGCATGGCTGGCCCCGGTTTCCAGCAAAAACTGGCAGGCCTTCAATTCCCCGGCCATATGGGTCAGCAATTGGGGGGTGACATCGGCCTCAAGGTCTTCGATCATCCCAAGGCGAAACCGCGTCAGCGAGGACAGATCAGCCATCGCCAGTTCGGCACGGGCTTGGGTGGCCTCATTCAAAATGGTCTGGGCACGACGATGCATGATCTCGCCCGCCGGGGTCAGACGAATGGGGCGCGCGTTGCGTTGCAGCAAGGTCGCGCCCACTGCCCCTTCAAGATTGGTCAATTGCTGACTGACAGCTGATGGGCTGGCGCCCAGTCTTTTGGCCGCCGCCGAGATTGAGCGCTCATCCGCAGCAGCCAAAAAAACCTCAATACCCCAAAGGGTTATGCGGCCAGGGCTGTCGACCATCTGGGGCTAATTGCCCAGTTTAGAAAGCTTATCCTGCAAGTCGGCAAGCTGCTTTTTGATGTCACTCAGGCCATCTTCGGCTGTGTCAGGCGCGGTCGCTGCGCTGTCAGGGGCCGTGTCGTCAGGTGTCGTGTTATCGGGGGCCGTAATGTCGGGGGCCATCCCCCCTGTCATTGCCTTTAAAAACGCCTCTTGCTGGGCGCGCATTGCATCCATACCCGGCATGCTGACCAAAGGGTTCGCTTTGGTCATATTCTCCATCATCTTAGATTGGCCCTGTTGCAACATCTCAAAACTGGCGGCCAGAAAATCCGGCACCATTGACGTGGCCGTTGAGGAATAGCTGCGCACCAGATCGGTCAACACGTTGATCGGCAACACATTTTCACCCCGGCTTTCATGCTCGGCAATGATTTGCAAAAGGTATTGGCGGGTCAGGTCATCGCCTGATTTCAGATCAATGATCTGCACCTCGCGGCCTTCGCGGATGAACTCGGCAATATCATCCAGCGTCACATAATCTGAGGTTTCGGTATTATACAATCGGCGGCTGGCATATCGTTTGATAAGCAATGGTTTGGTGCTATCCGCCACGGCATGGTCCTCCCCTGAACACTGTGCTGCACTGCAGCTTAGTGCGGTGCGGAGCAAAAGAAAAGGGCGAGCCAGATGGCTCGCCCTTCAAGGTTGAATCCAGGAGGGAGGACCCAGATCCTAAAACCTTTATTATTTGGTTGCTGCTGTTGCTTTCTTGGCAGCAGCCGTCACATCGTCAGTGGCTTTTTTGACAGCTTTCGAAGCATCCGCTTGGATGTCTTTACCAGCGGCCATCAGCAGCTCTACGGTGTCCATTTGCACTTTTTTGGCAACTTCAGCGAAGGCGGCCATGTTTTCAGCAGCAGCTTCGGCAGAGGCAGATGCGAAATCTGTTACCGCTTTGGCATAGTCTGTAGGCTCGGCTTTGACTTTGGTCATGTCGTTCAGTTTGGCCAAAGTATCTTTGGTCCATTTGCTGGAAATCTCAGCGGATTTCTCAGCTGCGCCCAGAGCAACGCCCGACAGCTTTTCATTCAGAGCCGCTTGGTTCTGAAACGCGTCTTCCATTGCTTTGGTGTCAACGGGGAATGCGCCCATGATGTCTTTCATGACGGCGTTCATGTCTTGTGCTTTAGCCATTGTATTCATCCTTTTGCATTTAAGGTGCGGATCAATTCAACCCGCTGTGTTTGTATCTGCAAATGAATATACATGCCGCAGTGCAGCATTTCAAGCATTTATTCTGCACTGCAGCAATTTTTCGCCTACGCTGAAAATGCTCCCAAAATCAGAGAGTTGCCTTCTTTTTAACATAGGTTCCGGGGGCTGGGGCTATGGGTTTGTTGTTGGAATCACCCGGTTCACGGGCCAAAACCAGCTTTCCTGAGCGGGGTTTCAGCCAGCTTTCCCAATGCGCCCACCACGACCCCTTGTGCTGGGTTGCCCCTGCCCGCCAGGCATCGGCATCACCACTCAGGTCGTCATTGGTATAATAGCCATATTTCTTCTTATTGGGTGGATTGACGATACCCGCGATGTGGCCACTCCCTGAGACAATAAAGGTCTTGTCCTTTGATTTGGTCTGCTGAAATCCGCGATAACAATCTTTCCATGCGGCGATGTGATCTGTCTCGCAGGTGATGGCCATGATCGGCACTTTGACATCCGAGACATGCACCGTCTCGCCACACAGCTCAAATCCGCCATCGGCAAACTGGTTCTTTTGGCAAAGGCCCCGCAGATAATCCTTGGTCATCGTTGCGGGCAGATTGGCGCCATCCCCATTCCAATACAGCAGATCAAATGCCGGGGGTGCTTCACCCATCATGTAGCTCTTGATCGCCGGATTATAGATCAGATCATTGGACCGAAGGAACGACATCGTGCGCCCCAGAATAAACGAACGCAGCACGCCCTGTTTGCTCACTTCCTCTTCGATGCCATCGAGGAAATCACTTTGCAGGAAGGGCAGAAATTCACCGTGCTCGGAAAAATCTGTCAGTGCAGTAAAGAAGGTGGCCGATTTGATTGATTTATCGCCGCGTTTGTTCAGTAAGGCCAGCGTCAGGTGCAACGTGGTGCCCGCGATGCAATATCCAACTGCATTCACCTGTTTTTGTTTGGTGATTTCCTTGGCCTTGTCGATCGCAGTCAAAAACCCCTGCTCAACATAATCCGCCATGCTGATATCTGCATGGCTACGATCCGGATTGACCCAAGACACCACAAACAAACTATACCCCTGATCCAGCACCCATTTGATCAGACTGTTTTGTTCCTTGAGATCCAGAATATAGAACTTGTTGATCCAGGGCGGAAAAATCACCAAAGGCGTGGCATGCACTTTTTCCGTTGTGGGATAATATTGGATCAACTCCATGACACGGTTGCGATAAACCACCTCACCCGGAGTGGTGGCCACATTCACCCCCAACTCAAATGCGCTTTCATCGGCCAGACGCACGACCATCTCGCCGTTATTGGCCTCAAGATCAGCCACCAGGTTTTCCAACCCCTTAACCAGACTTTCGCCCTCGGTCTCAATCGCACGTTCCAGCGCGTCGGGATTTGTGCCCAGAAAATTCGTCGGCGCCATCATGTCGATGATCTGGCGTGAGAAATACGTCAGGCGTTGCTTTTCCTTAGCGTCCAGATCATCAATATCATCCACCGCCTGCGCGATGGCCTTGGAATTCAGGTGATACTGCTGCTTGATCCAATGGAAATAAGGGTTGGTCTGCCACATCGGATTGGCAAAGCGTTTGTCACCGGCAAATGCGTCGTCAGATTCGGCTTCAATCTCGCCGCCCTGCAGCATAGCCTGCTGGGCATCCATGAAAGAGCGCACTGATTTTCCCCAATATTCCACCTGATGCTCATACAGGCGACCGGGATTTTCCAGAAACTCGGACCAATAGGACGCCGACGCCTTCGCAAACAAATCCTGTGAAGGTCCACCCAGTGATTGTTTCGCGGGATTGCGCGCAGTTAAAGCCTGTATCAGTCGCTGGGAAAGCTCCTCAACCTTAACCATATTTTCATTTATTTTCTGAAAATCTTCCGGTCTGGCTTCCTCTTGCGTAGACATTTTAGAGTTATCCCCTTATGGTTTCTGCAATGCAGCATTTAATCTGTGGTCGGGAGGGGCCATGCGACGAACCTGCCGCGAGCCTCAATAGGGCAATATAGGAGAGCGAAGTATGCGTTATATGGCCACTTACGATCTAATGGAATCCCTCCGCAATACCAACCAATGGATGGGCGCAACTGCCCTGTCCATCGCATCTTACCCAATTTTCAGCATGACGCCAAACCCCATGTTCGAATGGATGTCCGCCTGGGGTGAAGTGACAGAACGTACATTTCAACGCATGATCACAAAGCCCGACTGGGGGATCGATTCGATCACCGGTGAAGACGGGCGCGACCACCTGATCAACATCGAAACAGTGGTCAAACGTGATTTTGGCGATCTGATTCATTTTGATGTGCAAGGCCGCGAAGACATGGACCGCCGGGTGCTGCTGGTTGCGCCGATGTCAGGCCACTACGCCACATTGCTGCGCTCCACTGTGCGCTCGCTCTTGCCCGATTGCGAAGTCTATATAACCGATTGGCACAATGCGCGTGACATCCCGGTATCTGCAGGCAAGTTCGATGTCGAAGATTATACTTTGTATCTGGCCGAGTTCATGCGCGAGCTGGGGTCTGATCTGCATGTGATTGCGGTGTGCCAACCAGCCCCGCTGGCCCTGGCTGCCACCGCCTATCTGGCCGAAGAAGAGCCCACCGCACAGCCCCGCTCACTGACCTTGATTGGTGGGCCGATTGACCCCGATGCCACTCCCACGGATGTGACCGACTTTGGCCGCCGCGTCACCATGGGCCAACTGGAAGAGACCATGATCCAGCGCGTTGGCTTCAAACACAAAGGGGTCGGACGTCTGGTGTACCCCGGCCTGTTGCAACTGGCCTCGTTCATGTCAATGAACAGCGATCGCCATTCTCAAGCGTTTACTGATCAGATCAAACGCGTGGCACAAGGCGAAGCCAGCGACCACGACCCCCATAACAAGTTTTACGACGAATATCTGGCCGTCATGGACATGTCGGCCGAGTTTTACCTGTCCACCGTCGAGCGGATTTTTAAGGGTCTGGAAATTGCCCGCAATGAATTCACCGTAAACGGGCGCAAGGTGGACATTGGCAAGATTGATGCTGTGGCCGTCAAAACAGTTGAGGGTGGCAAGGATGACATTTCTGCCCCCGGCCAATGTGTTGCGGCGCTTGACCTGCTGACGGGTCTGCCCGACTCCAAAAAGGCCAGCTATCTGGAACCCGAAGCCGGGCATTATGGCATCTTTGCCGGAAGCAGCTGGCGCAATAACATTCGTCCTTTGGTGCTGGATTTCATTGATGCCAATTCCGAGGCCCCTGCCCCACGCAATCGCACCGCTCCGCGTAAGGCGAAGAAAAAATCTGCTAAGCCCGCGAACAAAAACGCGGCATAAACCCTGTTAAAATGGGTGCCTCACGGCACGATCCATAGATTTGGAATGGGGGGCGTGGCCCCCCAAACCCCTCAGGATATTTTCAGCAAGAAGATAGGAAGGCTCAGCCCTGTGCGACTGGGCTTTGCAAAACGAAGGGCTGTTTGAGCCATTCAAGAATTGCAGCAGTTGTCGCCTCGGGTTGTTCCAGCGTGGGCAGATGGCCCGCGCCTTCTATTATTCGCAGGTCAGCGTAGGGGATCAGCTCAGCCATGAAGGAATGGCGTTTGACTGGGGTCAGGCCATCCTCGGCCCCGCACAGGACCAAAGCCGGGACTTTACAACGCCGAAGCGTCGCTTGCTGATCGCGGCGGCGTTGCAGGGCACGGGCCTGTCGGATGATCACTTCAGCGCCCAGATTTTCGGCCATATCAGCCACCAGCTCCATGACATCGTTGCGGTATGGCCCGGCGGCGAGGACCTCGGCGGGCATAAATTCGGGCACGGCCTCGGCCAGACGGCCAGAGCGGGCTTTGATGATCATCGGTTCATAGTTGGCAGCCGATTGCGGCGTTTCGGCCAAAGCATTGGTATCCATCAGCGCAATGCGCGTCAGCCGATCAGGTGCGCGGCGCATGATTTCCATCGCCACGATCCCGCCCATCGATAGCCCGGCCAGGGCAAATTTGCGCGGCAGGCTGTCCAGCAGGTTGGACGCGATTTCCTCAATCCGATCCCCTTTGGTGATGGGGGCCACGGTCAGGGTGTAATGTGGGCTGAGGGCAGCCAGTTGAGGCCCGAACAAACGTGCATCGCACATCATGCCCGGTAAGAATACCAGCGGTTCATCCATCTAACGTTTTGATCCTCTTGCCTGTCTTGGGTGGTCTTTTGGCGCTACCATGCCACAGACGCAAGGCGGGTCAATGATTTAGGGCAGAGATATTCCTCTGAACGGCGGAAAATCGGCATAGCGTGTTCGACGTGCCGCAAGTTCTTCGCTCGGGGCCGCGCCAGATCGCAACAGCATGCCCTTTGGTGCAATATAACTTGAAATGGTGCGGCGGGGATGCGCGCGCCAACTGAGGTTCATCGCGCAAAGCCGGGGGAAAAACCACAGGTCCGAATAGGGCAGATGATCGTGGATCCACCACGCCAAATCACGCCAGTCACGGCCCGCCTCAAAGCGATCAGTGAACCAGGGGATCGCCAGGGATGTGCCCGCACCAGCCCCATCTGCGCCCTGACGGTCCCAGATATGATGGCCATAATTGGCATCATTGCGCGCACAATTCAGTTTGTTTTCATTGCCATACCGGTTCAGCACCGGGCTGCGATAGCCCGACCGAATGGCAATTCGACCAAAGGTCTCGGTCAGCGGGTCCAGCAGCTCTTCGCACAGGCGATGGCCATTGGCGATGGCAAGGTCCGGGTTTTCGGGGATGTTTGGAATGCGGTGAATATTGCCAATCTCGGAATAAAGAAAATCACGCATATAAAAATGTCGACCAAGACGCACACGACCAAGCGTTTCCAGGCTCCACATTGTGCGCGGTGCTCTCATTCGTAGCCATTCCAGCAAAATGCGCCATCTGCGCGCAGGGGGGAAAACGGATTGTGCGACACTTCCCAGATATGGCCATCCAGATCAGCGAAATAGCCGATATGCCCACCCCAGAACACGTCATGGGGCTCCTTGAGAATGCGTGCTCCAGCGGTTTTGGCCTGTTTCAGTACGCTGGCAACATCATCCTTGTCGCTCACGTTACAGGCCAGCGTGGCAGCCCCTGTGCCCAATTCGTCTTCGCTCAACCCCATATCACGCGCCAGATCGGCACGCGGATACAAACCCAGGCTTTGCCCCAGCAGGTCAAACACCACGATGCCATCCGGGCTTTCTACCTGTGTCCAACCGAGGGCCTGGTAAAACGCACGCGCACGCGCAACATCGCTTACCGCCAGCGTGATAAGAGAAACCCGTTGATCCATAAATCCACTCCTTTGATCCAGTCGAGGATAGCACCTGTTGCCGCCCCCGTGTTGCCCGGCGACATGATATCGCCTGTTACAACATGCGCGAAACTGCCGTCAGTTTCTGTCAGTATCGACGCGTGTCAGATAGGCCTGCCCCCTTAGGCCAATTTTGGCAGGGTCAAAGCTGGCCGTTGTCTCCGTAGGCTCATAGGAGCCACAGGTGAGAAACGCGAAAAAATCCAAAAACATCACCATTTCCGCACCTTATGCGTCAGAGTTCACCTGATAGATCAAGCACCTCAGCAACCGTTGATTCGATCAGATCCAGACAGGCCGTATCAGAAAACCGGTGATCGGCCCCATCCACCAACGTCAGCCGCATATCAGGGCCGGAAGCGTGATCCAGCAACCGCAACGCCAGCGCCATATCCACATCATCATCCGCCGTGCCTTGCAAAAACCGTGTGGGAAATGGCAAGTTCAACGGGCTGCGCAACACCAAGTGATTGCGCCCATCTTCGATCATTCGCCGGGTGATGATGTAAGGCGCGCCATATTCACTGGGCAAGGCAACCTGCCCGCTCGTGGCCATTTCATCACGTTGGGCATCGCTAAAACTGGCCCACATGCCGTCTTGCGTAAAATCAGGGGCGGCGGCGATGGTGACAAGCCCGGATATCCGCTCGCCCAAGCGCTGCGTCATCAACAACGACACCCAACCGCCCATGGAAGAGCCGACCAAGATCAGTGGGCCATCGCTCAGCGCGCTGATTGCGGCTTGCGCATCCTCGGCCCAATCACCAATGCAACCTTGCTCAAACGTGCCCGAGCTTTCGCCATGGCCGGAATAATCAAACCGCAGAAATGCACGCCCCTGCGCCCGCGCCCAAGCCTCAAGATGCACCGCCTTGGTGCCTTGCATGTCGGATTTCAGGCCGCCCAGAAACACCACGCAAGGGCCACGTCCCGCGCTCAGGTGATAGGCAATCTCGCGCCCTTGTGGCGTGATCAACGTGCTGCTTTGGCTCATGTGCTTTCCTTAACGGCTCGGGGTATCTGAGCGCGGAACTTCACCGCAAAGCCGCCGCTTTGGCAAGGTGTCTCGTCAGGTGGCGCGCTACGTCACGCGATCGTGCCAAGTGACGTATCAAGACGGCGAAGCGCCCATTGGCGCACTGGTGGGCTGTCTTTCAGATGGGTGACATGTTGGAGGTCAGCCTGCCTATTCTCAGGGCTAGGCGTGGGTTGGATGTGGTCAGTATTGGTCATGGTCATCGCCCTGTGCCACTATGGTACCGGCGATCCGGCGTACGTCAGTACACAGTGTCGCAGTCCCAATTGGCAATCAGACACCTCGCGCGCTTGACTTATGCTAAGGCGCGCGCCAAACACCGCATATACGACCAACATACCCGCAACCGGGCGCTTTGTAGGCGCCAAACCGACGAGGAGCTTGACGCCCATGGCGCAGATTTCCCTGACATTCCCCGATGGCAACGCCCGCGATTATGAGGCAGGCATCACGGCAGCCGAAGTTGCCGCCAGTATTTCCAATTCGCTGGGCAAAAAGGCCATATCGGCCACCTTGAATGACCAGCACTGGGATTTGCAATGGCCCATCGAAACCGATGCCAGCATCGCCATCAACACCATGAAAGACGACGCCGCGGCGCTTGAGCTGATCCGGCATGACTTTGCCCACATCATGGCCCGCGCTGTGCAGGAGCTATGGCCCGATGTAAAAGTCACCATCGGCCCGGTGATCGACAATGGCTGGTATTATGACTTTGACCGCGCTGAGTCTTTCACGCCTGAAGACCTGGGCGCGATTGAGAAAAAGATGAAAGAAATCATCAACCTCCGCGACAAAGTTCGCACCGAAGTCTGGGACCGTGCCCGCGCCATCAAACATTACGAAGACGCAAACGAGCCCTTCAAAGTCGAGCTGATCGACGCCATCCCCGGCGATGAACCTTTGCGCATGTATTGGCATGGCGACTGGCAGGATCTGTGCCGTGGTCCGCATTTGCAACACACCGGACAATTGCCCGCCGACGGCTTCAAACTAATGAGCATCGCAGGCGCCTACTGGCGCGGCGACAGCAACCGACAGATGCTGCAACGCATCTACGGTGTTGCCTTTGAAAACCGCGATAAGCTCAAGAAATATATGAACTTTCTTGAAGAAGCAGAAAAGCGTGATCACCGCCGTTTGGGCCGTGAAATGGACCTGTTTCACCTGCAACCCGAAGCGCCGGGGCAAATCTTTTGGCATCCAAACGGCTGGAAAATCTATACCCTGCTACAGGATTACATGCGCCGTCAGCAAACCCGTGGTGGCTATGTCGAGGTGAACACGCCTCAGGTGGTCGACCGCAAATTGTGGGAGGCCTCAGGCCATTGGGATAAATATCAGGAAAACATGTTCATTGTCGAAGTCGACGAAGAGCACGCCCGCGAAAAAGCGGTGAACGCCCTGAAACCCATGAATTGCCCCTGCCATGTTGAGATTTTCAAGCAAGGCCTGAAATCCTATCGTGACCTGCCCCTGCGCATGGCCGAATTTGGCTCGTGCAACCGTTATGAACCCTCAGGCGCGCTGCATGGTATTATGCGCGTGCGCGGGTTTACTCAGGATGATGCGCATATCTTTTGCACCGAAGATCAGATCGAGGCCGAAACCAAACGCTTCCTTGATTTCCTCTCGAACGTCTATGCCGACCTTGGATTTGAGAACTTCAAAGTCAAATTCTCGGATCGCCCCGAGGTGCGCGCCGGATCGGATGAACAATGGGACAAGGCCGACCGCCTGTTGCAAGAGGCCTGCGATGCGGCGGGCTGTGCCTATGATCTAAACCCCGGTGAAGGCGCGTTTTATGGCCCCAAGCTGGAATTCGTGCTGACCGATGCCATTGGCCGTGATTGGCAATGTGGCACCTTGCAGGTGGATTTCATCATCCCCGAACGGCTGGGCGCCACTTATGTGGGCACCGACGGCGAAAAACACACGCCCGTCATGTTGCACCGCGCCACTTTGGGCAGCTTTGAACGCTTCATCGGCATCCTGATCGAAGAACACGCCGGGCGCCTGCCCTTCTGGCTGGCTCCGCGCCAGGTGGTTGTGGCCTCGATCATCTCGGATGCCAATGAGTATGTGCTTGAGGTGGTCCAAGCGCTGCAGGCCGCGGGTATCCGTGCCGAGGCCGACATTCGCAACGAAAAGATCAACTATAAGGTCCGCGAACATTCTGTCGGCAAGGTGCCGGTCATTCTGGCCTGTGGCAACAAAGAGGTTGAGGACCGCACTGTCACCCTGCGCCGGTTGGGTGAAAAACAGACCACTGTAGTGCCCCTGGAAACTGTAACATCTGATCTGGGACGCGAAGCAACGCCTCCTGATCTTTTGTAACAATTACGGAAATGGCGGCGGAATCCCCTGTAACAAAGCACTGGGATTCCGTCGCCACCTATCTAATACCGTTTATATTCAAACTCTTACGACAATCAATCGGCTCACATCCGCTAACGCGTTCGTGTCTAACGGGCTCGTGAAGTGCGTTGCTTCAAAAAGCGGCTATATTTTAGGCATCGCAACACGATAGGTGTGGTGCAGATCAGGGTGACCCGGTCTGTCCCATGATCAAAACCGCGATGTAATTTGTAACCTAAAGGGAGCTATCCGAATGTCGAACTTGATGAAAACCGTTGCCATCGCTGGCGCTGTCACCGCCGCTCTGGCTGCACAAACCAGCACTGCCTCTGCCGCAGGCCAAGTAAAATGCTATGGCGTTGCACTGGCTGGCGAAAACGATTGCAAAGCGGGTGCAGGCACCACATGCGCCGGTTCTTCCACTGTTGATTACCAAGGCAACGCCTGGAAATTGGTTGACGAAGGCACCTGCGCCGCCATGGATCTGCCTGACGACCGCATGGGTTCACTCGAAGAACTGGACCGCGACCTGCCGGGCTAAGAATTTGGGGGGTGCGCGGGGCTCTCGCGCATCCCCTCTTATTAAGTGCCTTTTATTTGAAAGCATCACCGCCATGCTGGATACCCCCCCCAAGTTTCCCCACCTTCCTGCCGCGCCCGGCGTTGGCTATAAGCCGCAGCATTTTGGCGACATCACAACTGATGCGCGCCCCGTTGAGTGGCTGGAGATCCATGCGGAAAACTATATGGGGAATGGTGGCCGGCCCTTGGCACAACTGCGCCACCTTGCTGAAAACTTTGCTTTTTCCGTGCACGGCGTTGGCCTGAGCATCGGTGGTGAGTTGCCACTTGATCGCGCTCACCTTGCCCGCCTGAAACACCTGTGCGACTGGTTGCAACCCGCCAGCTTTTCCGAGCATCTGGCCTGGTCCACCCATGACGCACATTTCCTGAATGACCTGCTGCCCCTGCCCTATACGGACGCCACACTCACCCGTGTCGCCGATCACATCGATCAGGTGCAAGACGTGCTGGGCCGCCAAATGCTGTTGGAAAACCCCTCCAGCTATCTGGCCTTTGATGAAAGCACTTACGCTGAAACCGATTTTTTGGATGAGGTTGCCAAACGCACCGGGTGTGGCCTGCTTTTGGATGTGAACAATATCTTTGTGTCCGCGACCAACCTGAAACTTGATCCGCACGACTATGTTGATGCCTTCGCGTTGCACCGTGTGGGTGAAATCCACCTTGGCGGCCATGACGAAGACGAGGACGACCACGGTGCCCCGCTGTTGATTGACAGCCATGGCCGCGAGGTGGCTGACCCGGTCTGGGCATTGCTGGATTACACATTGGAGCGCTCAGGTCCCCGGCCCCTGCTGGTCGAATGGGATGCCAATGTGCCCGACTGGCCGGTGCTGGCCGATGAGGCCACGCGCGCCGCCAATGCCCTGCAAAAGGTTGCGGCATGAGCGTGACACAAACCAAATTCCATACAGCACTGCTTGACCCTGACCAGCCCGTACCCTTGGGCCTGTCCGATGGGCAAGGCCAACCGGCAGGCAGCCGTTTTGCGGTCTATCGCAACAATGTGGCCTCCTCCCTGACCGAGGCGTTGGAGATCAGCTTTCCAGTGATTGCCAAGCTGATTGGCGCTGAAAACTTCAAAGCCATCTCAGGGCTTTTCCTGCGCCAACACCCGCCCAAGGTGCCCATGCTATCGCAATATGGTGATGACATGCCCGCGTTTCTGGCCGGGTTCAAACCATTGGAACATATAAAGTATCTGGCCGATACCGCCCGTCTGGAGCAGGCAATGCGGGTGTCCTATCACGCCGCTGACGCCGCCCCGATTGATGCCCATGACCTGCAAGCATTGACCCCCGAGGACATGGCCACGGCACGGTTCACGTTTGCGCCATCCGCCCTGCTTGTCCGCTCGCCCTGGCCGATCCACGGTATTTGGACATTCAACATGCAGGACGGCGCGCCCAAACCACCCGCCACCGCCCAATCTGTGCTGGTGCTGCGGCCCGAATTTGACCCTGATCTACACCTGTTGTCAGAACCCGCAGCCATCTGCATGCTGGCCCTTATGGCAGGCGAAACCCTGTCAAACGCCAATGATGCGGCCCTGAACGACGACCCTGAATTTGACCTCGCCACCTTGCTCGGCCTGCTGCTGGCGCATGGGGCAATCACCCAACTAAAGTCCGGAGATACTGCATGAACGCCCTGATATCCCTGCATAACACTGTTCTTGAGCGAATAGAGCGGGCCGATTGGCTGTTGCCCACTCTGGCGCGTGTTCTTTTTGCAGCGATATTTCTGCTCTATTTCTGGGTCTCAGGACTGACCAAACTGGGAGATGGTGTTTTTGGCTTTCTGTCGCCCTCTGTCGGGGCCTATGCGCAGATTTTCCCACGCGCGATGGAGGCCGCGGGATATGACATCAGCCAGTTGTCCCTGTTTCACACATTGGTGGTCATGGCGGGCACCTGGGCTGAATTTCTGTTGCCATTGCTGATCGTCATCGGCCTGCTGACGCGGCTGTCGGCCCTTGGCATGATCGGGTTTGTCGTGATGCAAACCCTGACCGATCTTTTTGGCCACCGTGCCATTGATGAACCTGCAACACTTGGTGCGTGGTTCGACAAAATCCCCGACTCCCTGATCATGGATCAGCGCGCTTTGTGGATATTCCTGTTGCTGGTGATTGTCGTCAAAGGTGCCGGGCCGCTATCCTTGGACCGCCTATTGTCAAAAAATACACCTTAACATCATCCGGTTTCCCCGCCGCCAAGGCCAAAACGCCAACGATGACCCCCACCGTGTGACGGCTCCCCCCCCAGTGACACGGGGCCTGCTGGCCCTCTATCCAAGCAGCACATCCTGGGTTTGTTTACTCCAACCCAGATGAAACTTGCCCTTCACCTCGATCAATGGGCGTTTCATCAAACTGGGGTGGGCGGCCAGCAATTCCAAAGGATCTTTGGCGCGGTCTGCCTCGCTTAGCCCACGCCAGGTGGTGGAGCGTGTGTTCAAAAGTGCAGCGCCAACTGCTGCGTAAGCAGATTCTAACACCGTCGGCGAAATTCCATCCAAACGGACATCTCGAAACTCAGCTTCTGGCAGTGATTTCATCGCTTTACGGCAAGTATCACAGGTTTTCAGGCCATATAGTATCATGCTGTATTCCCTTTTGTTAGGGGGTGAATACCCGGCAATTTGAGGCGGGTCACGGAGTTTTCCTTGATTTTTGCTTCAGCAATGTAATGATCTGGGGTGTGACCCTATGTCACGCAATCCGGTCTGACCGGAAAAGACACGTCAAGAAGGAGAAGCGGCATGCCAAATGGCACCGTGAAGTGGTTCAATACAACAAAAGGGTTCGGCTTTATCGAACCCGAAGATGGCGGCAAGGATGTGTTTGTTCATATCTCGGCTGTCGAACGATCGGGGCTGACGGGGTTGGCAGACGATCAGAAAGTCAGCTTTGAGCTGGAAGATGGCCGGGATGGGCGCCAGATGGCGTCCGATCTGAAACTGCTCTAACCCCTGAAATTGCGACGGCTTTCTCGGGATTAGGTCCTGCCCCAGCGATGGGGCAGCCAATACATTTTGCCCCCTGCCATCGGTCAATCGACACAAAGAAGGGCGCAGCCACAGGCGCGCCCCTTATTAACTTTTTCGCTTTATATCAAAGACTTAGTAACAGCCCTTTGTTCCTTCAGCGCAGGTGTCCACCGAACGCGCTTTGTGCACATACTTCTTTTTGTAGTGTTTCTTCGAAGTGGGATGGGCCATGGTTGACTGATAGGATTGCTTGGTTGTTGGCGTTCCACAGCAGATAACACCAGAAATGGTGATCGGCTGAAGGCCGTTGGGGCAATAATTGTCTTTGCTGGCATAGGGGTAAACCTTCGGCCCTTCGGCCATAGCCGCAGTGCCGATCAGCGCAATAGTCACGCCAGCGACAATAGATTTTGTGATACTCATGTGGCCCTCACCTACTTGTTGTGTGTCTCAACTTGCCACCATGGTACGGATGCACAGGGCGATGTCAATTTTTAATGGGGGAAACGGAGTGTTTAGAAACGTACGTTTCGTACGTTCGTTTTGTACAAAATACACCCGGGATTAATACCCGCCACCACCACCACTGCCACCACTGCGGTCGGCTTCTTCCTCAGTTACTGCCGCGGCCTGAGTCGACTCCCGCTCAGCAGCGAGTGCCGCTTTGCTGGTCAAAACAGCCTGGACCGTTGCAGCGCAACTGATATGACAATCGTACCATTTCCCGTCCACTTTCACCTCTTTGTGCTCATCAGAGATAATTGTACCTTCGTGAACAGCGAGAAAATCGCCATCAACACTGCGGACATCATATTTTACGCCCCCCACTGTAACACCCAGTTGAGTTGAGATGCTGGCCGGAGTGCATGCCGCCAATCCGATCAACGCTATCAATAAAATCTGTTTCATATGAATACCTCTTCGCTGAAATTTGTTGTTTCAGCCTAAAAGGGCGTGCCTCACCGTGTCGCCTGGAATTTCTCGCGCATTATCCAGTTTTGGCAAGAAACTGCCCTGGCAGCGCAAAAAATTTCCCAGCCGGGCGTGTATCGGATATGATCAACCTCATTAAAACTACTTTTTTATCGAGGTTACCATGCTCGACAGATACGCATTCCTGGACACGACTGATTTTGAAATGACCCGCGGCGTTCACCAGATGCTGGGTGTAGCGCTTGAACCAGCGCCCAAACGTGCGCGACACGCCAAGATCCACACCAAAGCCAATGGGTTTGACAGTGATGCCTTCAGCCTGTTCTATTTCAGCTATTCCGAGGATGTGACCGTGAGAATCGGCAATGAAAACGCGCATCATTGGCTGGCGCTTCCGATCATAAACCGGCCGAAAAGCCGCCCTGGATTGCACAACAGAGATGGGCAGTTGTACTCGCAAAGCTGCCCCGATCCGCTCAGGCTGCGCGCACGCACAAAATCCCTGAGTTTTTGCCTGAAACAACACACCCTAGATCGCTATCTCACGGCCTATCTCGGCGATGACATCACCGCTCCGTTTTCGTTTCAACGTGGGTTTGACCTCATACACGCCTCGCACCGTGCAGTAGGGCAGATCATTCTGATGTTGATCGAAGATGATGCGCAGGATGAAACCGCCATGACCAGCGAGTCCCGGATCACCAGCTTTCTGGATGCTATCACCAGCACCATGCTGTTTTATTGCCCACACACCTATTCGGAGCATATGCGCAGGGCGACACCTGCCCCCGCCCCACGCGATGTGAAACGGGTGCTGGATTACATCCACAGCTTCGCCAATACACCGGTATCCTTGGCGCAACTGGTTGAAATTGCTGGTGTTCCGGGACGGACGTTAAACCAGCATTTTCGCGCCCATACCGGGCTGTCGCCCATGGCCTATCTGCGGCGCACGCGGCTGCGCAACGCCTATCGTGCGCTGCACGGCGGCAGGGTGCAAAGCGTAACCGATGTGGCGTTGGCCTGCGGCATTCAGCATCTTGGCCGGTTCTCGCAATCCTACAAGTCTGAGTTTGGTGAGTTGCCATCGCAGACGGCGGCGCGGTTGCATTAGACGGGCGGTGGGGTGAAACCCCACCCTACGGACGGCGGATCAGATCGCGCAGGGTGCAACGCGGCGCGTCTGAGCGCAGCAGTTTGCGGCGCGTTTCAGACCAGTTGGCTTCCACTATCTGAGGGAAATACGCATCTGCATCCGGGACATCCAGATCGACCTCAGTCAGCAACAGCCGGTGTGCCAAAGGCAACATTTCGGAATAAATCGACTGCCCACCAATCCCATACACACGGGTATAGCCGGCGGCATAACTGGCCTCGATTGCCGACGTAACATCAGAAAATACATGTTCCGTCAGGGACTTATCTCGCGACACAACGCAATTCATCCGGCCCTTCAGGGGTTTGAACGGCAGACTATCCCATGTATTGCGCCCCATGATCAACGCGCCACCCATGGTTTCGGCCTGAAACATCTTCAGGTCTTCGGGGGCGTGCCATGGGATATCGCCATCGCGCCCAATTGCCCCGTTATTGGCGCGCGCAACAACCAGCGTGATCATACGGCCACCGGCGCTTTGATCGCGGCTTGTGGCGCGTAATCCTCAAAGGTGAAATCCTCATAGCGGAAATCAAAGATCGAGCTGACATCGCGGTTAATCTTCAGTGACGGCAATGGCCCCGGTGAGCGGCTTAACTGCTCGGCCACCTGATCCATATGATTGGAGTAGATATGTGCATCACCAATGGAATGCACGAAATCGCCCGGCTCATATCCGGTCACATGCGCCAACATCGCCTGCAACAACGCATATGATGCAATGTTGAACGGCACCCCCAGAAACATATCGGCCGAGCGTTGATACAGCTGAAGGTGCAATTTGCCGCCATTGATGCGCACCTGCCAAAGAGTGTGGCAGGGCGGCAGCGCCATTTGATCCACCTCGCCGGGGTTCCAAGCAGATACGATCAGGCGCCGGCTGTCGGGGGTTGCGCGGATCGCCTCGACCAGCTTGCTGATCTGATCCACTTCGCCGATAATGCCTTGATTAACGGATGGAAAATGACGCCATTGATGGCCGTACACTGGCCCAAGATCGCCATTTTCATCGGCCCATTCATTCCAGATCGACACGCCGTTTTCCTGCAAATATCGGATATTGGTGTCACCTGACAAAAACCAGAGCAGCTCATGCACAATGGATTTCAGGTGCAGTTTCTTTGTCGTGACCAATGGAAACCCATCGCTGAGCGGATAGCGGCATTGCAACCCGAAATACGAGGTGGTGCCGGTGCCTGTCCGGTCCGATGAATGCTCACCCTGGTCGAGCACGGTGCGTAGAGCATCGAGGTATTGTTGCAAGATTGGTTCCCCCGGGGACTTGTCTGTGTTGTTGGCAGAATAGGACAGGAGGCCAAGCAATCGCCAGTGCAAAATCCCGCCGTTGCAAAACCCAAGGGCTGGACGATGCCCGCAAAGGGCTTAGGATCATTCGCAATCAAAGGAGAAACATATGGGTTTGACATATCTGCACACGATGGTTCGGGTGAAGGATCTTGAGGCATCTATGAATTTTTATGCGCTGCTGGGCCTGAAAGAAACCCGCCGCTGGGACAATGAAGCCGGGCGGTTCACACTGGTATTCATGGCCCCCCCAGGACAAGAAGAATGCCCGGTAGAGCTGACCTATAACTGGGATGGCGATGATAGCTTGCCCGATGACAGCCGCCACTTTGGCCATCTGGCCTACCAGGTGGATAATATTTATGAGACATGTCAGCATCTTATGGACAATGGCATCACCATTAACCGCCCGCCGCGCGATGGGTATATGGCCTTTGTGCGCAGCCCCGACAACATCTCGATCGAGCTGTTGCAGCAGGGTGATCACCTGCCTCCCGCCGAGCCATGGGCCAGTATGGAAAATGTGGGCCAATGGTAAAATGGCCCGCCATCTGTCTGATTTTGGGGCTGGCATATCCAGCCGCAGCACAGGATCTGGCGATGGCTGAGGCTGCGCAATCGCAGGTTGGTGTCACGGTGATCTATGACCCGTCCTATCAAGGATTGGAGTTTCCTGGTGGGGATGTCCCGCGTGAACGCGGTGTCTGCAGTGATGTGGTAGTGCGAGCGCTGCGAGATGCCTGGGGGATTGATTTGCAACTGGCAATCAACCGCGACATGAAAGCGGCCTTTGGCCAATATCCCAAAACCTGGGGGCTGAGCAGCACCGATCGCAATATCGATCACCGACGTGTGCCCAATCAGGAAACCTTGTTGCGCCGCATGGGGGCAGCCCGCCCCCCCAGCAGCAATCCGGATGATTTTAGAGCAGGTGATATCGTCAGCTGGCGGTTGATGGGATCTAATCTGCCCCATATTGGCATTATATCCAACCGGCGGAACGCCGATAACACGCGCCCGTTGGTGACCCACAACATCGGCTGGGGCACCCGTACCGAAGATATCCTGTTTGATCACACCATGATCCTGCACGCCCGGCTGGACGAATCAGCCCGCGCCCGGCTGCAAAAACTGTCGCAATGACAGCATTGAGGATCATACGCATCGCAATATTTCTGGCCATTTCTCTGCTGGCGGGGGCCCCGACGCAGGCTCAGCACTGTCGTTTAGCCTTGGCATTGGCGTTGGATGTGTCCTCATCTGTGGATGCGTTGGAGTATGATCTGCAAAGGGTTGGATTGGCCGGAGCGTTGAATGCCCCCGATGTGCGTCACGCCATCCTCAGCGGTGCGCAGGGCAATGTGACATTGGCGGTCTATGAATGGAGCGGTTTCAATCAACAAAAGCTGCACCTGGATTGGATGTTGCTTGCTTCGGATGATGACATTGACGAAGCGGTGCGGATCTTGGCAACGATGGAGCGTAGCCACGATGACTTTCCCACCGCTGTCGGTCAGGCCCTGGGATATGGTGCTACTTTGCTGGAGCGCGCGCCCGATTGCACCCGTAAGGTTCTGGATATTTCAGGCGACGGGACCAACAATTATGGCTTCGGGCCTGCCTCGGCATACGCTCATTTTCCGTTTGATGATGTCACGGTAAACGGTCTCGCCATTCTTACTCAGAACGTTGATGTACTGCACTATTACCAAAGTCAGATTGTGCGCGGGCCCAACGCATTTGTCATCGCTGCCAACGGGTTTGAAGACTTTCAAACGGCGATGACACGCAAGCTCTTCCGCGAGGTCAATGATATCATGTTTGGTCGGCTAGAGCACCTCGCACCAGCCCCCCCTTCGGACCAAAAGGGGTGAAATCTGCTGGCTGCCGTGCTGCTGGCACTTAAGGCCCATGGCGTGCACGCATATCCCGCCTATAGTCAGGCCCCGGCCAGCATCGCCAAGCCAGGAAAGCTCTGTATCAATAGATATAGCGGATTTGATCGGTCCAGTACCGCTCAACCCGGCGAAGTGACCCGGTGATCTGGTCAATTCCATCCGTGCCCAGCACGCCTTTGTCTTGCAAGCCCGAGGCGTGGCGCGCAAACAATTGAGCCACCACATCACGCACGCCGCGGCCTTTTTCCGTTAGCCGGACCCGGACCGAGCGGCGATCCATCTCACAGCGCTGGTGATGCATATAGCCCATTTCCACCAGTTTCTTCAGGTTATAGCTGACGTTTGATCCCTGATAGTAACCGCGTGTCTTCAACTCACCTGCGGTCACTTCGTTTTCGCCGATGTTGAACAACAAGAGCGCCTGAACAGCGTTAATCTCCAGCATATTCACCCGCTCAAACTCATCCTTGATGACATCCAGCAACAAACGATGCAGCCGTTCTACCAATGCCAGTGCATCCAAATAACCCGCCATGAAATTTTTCTGATCAACCGGCGGGCTGAGGTCCGTGTGCAAACTCATTTCCGTCTCCGTTCCATACTGCTCAAACAGGAACGTGAGGCAAATTGCGTAATATTCAGTTAAATCGAGCGATAAACGCCTAAAATGCAATCCATTTGATTTTTGGCGCGACCGCCACAGGTCAATTTCTATCCGCGCGCATGCACCAGTGCCGCAATGTCGTCAATCATCAGGGTCAGCGCATCAGGCGCAGGCAGCTGCCCGGTCACCCATTGATACAAATCATGATCATTCTCATTCAGCAGCGCCTCATACAGGTCCAGATCAGCACCCGACATCCCCGTCAGCCGCGCTTGGGCAAAGCGGCTCAGAATGATGTCCATTTCTTTGATCCCGCGCCGCATCGAGCGCATTTGCAGCCGTTTCAGGCGCACCTCATGCGCCTCAGTCAACGGCTTCGACCTTTAGTGTGGCGCGCAGTTGGCGCTCCAGACGCCCCAGACGTTCACTCGACAGAGTCAGTTGATTTTGCACGTCACGAAACTCCTCTAGCAACTCGTTCACATCTGGTGACAAATCCCCGACGTCAGGGTTGCCCGGCCCGGTGCCCTCGCCCGTCAACAGCCAACGCAACGTCACATTCAACATGCCCGCCAGATGTGACAGCCGGTTCGCACGCGGCTCCGAGAGGTCATTCTCCCAGGCCTTCATCGTCTTGATCTTCACACCAATCCGCTTGGCCAGTTGCTCTTGGGTCATATCCGCCTCTTCGCGCGCCCCCGAGAGCCGATCCCCAAAGGTGGTGGCCTCCGGGTCATACCAACCTTCTTCGGTTTCAGGGCTCATCTTTTGGTCCTTTCTGGCGATCATGCTTGATCCGCTTCGCGCCTGTTCATATGACGTGCATAGCCATCATGCAAACCGGAGCCCGCCATGACCTTCCTTTCCGCGACACTATCACGCGTCAAACCGTCCCCGACCATCGCTGTGTCAACCAAAGCGGCAGAAATGAAAGCGGCCGGTCAGGATGTGATCGGTCTTGGCGCTGGCGAACCTGACTTTGACACCCCTGCCAATATTGCGCGGGCCGGCATTCAGGCCATTCAGGAAGGCAAAACCAGATACACCGCCCCTGACGGCATTATAGAGTTGAAGCAGGCGATTTGTGACAAACTCAAACGCGACAACAATCTGGAGTACACCACCGATCAGGTCAGCGTTGGCACCGGCGGCAAGCAGATCCTGTATAATGCGCTGATGGCCACCATGAATGAGGGCGACGAGGTTGTGATCCCGGCACCCTATTGGGTCAGCTATCCAGACATGGTCCTGCTGGCGGGCGGCACGCCGGTCATTGCCGAAGCCTCGCTGCAGACCGGGTTCAAACTGACCGCCGATCAGTTGGAGGCGGCGATCACGCCCAAAACCAAATGGTTGATCTTCAATTCGCCCTCCAACCCCACCGGGGCTGGATATACATGGGACGAACTGAAGGAGCTGACAGATGTATTGATGCGCCACCCGCATGTCTGGGTGATGAGCGATGATATGTACGAGCATCTGGCCTATGATGATTTCAAGTTTTGCACACCCGCAGAAGTCGAGCCGCGCCTGTATGAGCGCACGCTGACCTGCAATGGTGTATCCAAGGCCTATGCCATGACTGGCTGGCGCATTGGCTATGCGGCCGGGCCGGTTGAACTGATCAAGGCGATGCGCAAAATTCAGTCGCAAAGCACGTCAAACCCCTGCTCGATCAGCCAATGGGCCGCGGTTGAGGCACTAAATGGGTCACAGGATTTCATCCCCGTACACAATGAGATATTCGTGCGCCGCCGCAATCTCGTGGTTGAGATGCTGAATGCCGCCGAGGGCATTCAATGCCCCACCCCCAATGGCGCGTTCTATGTCTATCCTTCCATTGCCGGTCTGATCGGCAAAACCACGCCCGCCGGCACCGTGATCAAAAATGACGAGGTGTTCGCCACTGCGTTGTTGGAAGAAACCGGCGTGGCGGTGGTGTTCGGCGCGGCCTTTGGCCTCAGCCCCAACTTCAGGGTCAGCTATGCGACATCAGACGAAAACCTGAAAGAGGCCTGCACCCGCATTCAAAAATTCTGTGCTGGCCTTTCGTGACCACACATATCACCGCCAATCTACCCGCCCGTAATTTCGACGCCACGCAGGCGTTCTATGCCCGGCTGGGGTTTTGAGACGGTTTACCGTGGTGACAATTAGATGATCCTAAGCTGGCAAGGGCACTGGGTGGAGTTTTTCCCACACCCCGATCTAGATCCCAAAGACAGCTGGTTTTCCGCCTGTATCCGAGCGCCCGAGATCGATGCTCTTTATGCCAAATGGTCGGCCTTGGATTGGGGCCATACGCCCGGAGGCTTTCCAAATATTGGTGCGCCTATGGAACTGGGTGGAGACGCGCCGCGTATGTTTACCATAGGTGATCCAGATGGATCACTCTGGCGGGTGCTGGAGATGGGACAGCCTAGCCAGCCTTAGACGGCCCGCGCAGCGGCAATGGACGCCGACGTCACAGTGGTGCAGACTTCTGAGTGACGTGAGTTGCAAGGAGGCCTGACATGACGCAGTACACCGGCGGCTGCCTTTGTGGCAAAGTCTCGGTTGTGGCCACGGGGCACCCTGACCGTGTTGGCATCTGCCATTGTCTTGAGTGCCGCAAACACCATGGCGCGCTGTTTTATGCTGCTGCGATTTTCCCCGACACCGCCGTGACGATCACAGGCAAGACAAACGCCTATAAGGGACGCCACTTTTGCCCTGACTGCGGGTCGTCTGTGTTTGCGTGCACTGGCGCAGAAATCGAGCTGCACCTGGGCGCGCTGGACGCTCCTGACCAGCTTGTGCCCAGCTACGAAAGCTGGACCATCCGCCGCGAGGGCTGGCTGCCACCTTTTGCAGACCTTAGACATTATTCCCACAACCGCGACGACGATTAGAGTGCCGCCTTCACAGTGAGGTTGGTCACTTGGGCCGGGCTTGCCTTAGCGCTGTCTAAAGGGCAACATTCTGTCAGTTTGACAGCATAACCCGCAGATCGCTTCACACCGGGAGTTGAAAAACCCAACGCAGCGCTGCATTGTCTAAACAAGGCCCTAACTGCGAGCACAAACCACATCATGTCCGACCTGCCCGAGTATTATTTCCGCGTGCGAGAGAACGGCGCTTTCGTGTTTCGTGTGGACACTGAAAACCGTCAGCGACGCATTGATATGGACCAGATCGCGGTGATTAACATCCGCAATGGTCAGGTCAAACCCCACGGCGAGCGTGAGCTATCTCCGGGTGACATGCAGGTCATCGAAGACTGGATGAGCGAGCGCATGGCCCTGCTGGCGCGCCGTGACATCGACGATATTCACCGCGCGGTGGATTACCTGAACACAACAACCCATTGGGTGCAGTCCAAAGCCTCGGATGAGGATCTGGAAAATGTGACCGATGCACTGCTTTTGGCCATGCATGACCTGCGTTCGGTTCTGGTGCGCAAAAAGGCAGATCGGCTGCTGGCCGGGCGCGATGGCGATGATGAGGATGACGCGTAGCGATCAGTGCCCATCAGCTTGTCAGCCCTGCATCGCTTGCGACAGTATCACGCCTCACGCAGCCCACGCCGCACCTGTTCCGCGCCCTGAGCCTAGCCAGAACCGCGCCATCAACAAGACCGAGCAAAGCGCCAATCCAATGGCAAGCCCCAGCCAGATGCCAACGCCGCCTAGCCCGACACTAAAGCCCAGCACATAGCTGACCGGCACCCCCACGATCCAATAGCTGAACGCAGCTATCCACATCGGAACGGTGGTATCCTGCACGCCGCGCAACAACCCCAGCGCCAGGACCTGTGCTGCATCCATAAACTGAAACAATGCCGCAGCGGCCATCAGCCCCACCCCCACCGCAAGGACCGCCGTGCGGTTCGGCTCATCCGGGCTCATGAATGCGCTGATTAGCACTTCGGGGAACAAGATGAACACCGTGATCGTCGCGATAGCCACCAAGCCGCACAATATGATCACCGCCTTTGCGCCATCGCGCAAACTGGTTATGTCACGCCGCCCATAGGCCTGACCGGCCCGCACCGTGGCGGCATTGGCCAGCCCCAGATACAGCATGAAAGTGATCGAGGCGATCGACAGCGCAATGCCATGCGCCGCCAATTGCAACGTCCCAATCCAGCCCATCATGATTGACGAGGCAATGAACAAGGCGCTTTCCGCCAACATGGTGATGCCAATAGGCAGCCCAAGGCGAAACACCTGCCTCAGCGCCTCCCAATCGGGGCGCCAAAGCCGGGCGAACAACTCGTGGTCTGACACCGCATGTTTTGAATACATTGCAAGGCCCAGGAAGGAGGCGATATTCACCAAAACCGAGGCAATGGCCGCCCCTTGTATGCCCAACTCAGGCATCCCCCAATTGCCAAAGATCAGCGCGTAATTCAAAACCGCATTCAGCCCGACCGCCGCAAGGGTGATCCACAACACCACTTGTGTGCGCTCCAGGGCTGACAGGAACGACTTGAACACCATCACCAACAATGCTGGCAAGATGCCCCAGCCTGCGATGCGCAAATACTGCCCGCCCAGATCGGCAATCATCTGATCTTGGCCCAATGCCAGAAACATAGCGCGCCCGGACATCAGGATCGGCAATATACCCAGTCCAAACAGGATGGAGGCCCAAGCCCCCATCCGGGTGATGCGGCGCACCTGCACTTCGTCACCCATCGCCTGCGCCGACGCCACCATCGGCATCACAGCCAAAGCAATACCCGAGCCAAAGATGAACAAGACAAAGAACAGCTCAGCGGCCAGCGCCAATGCGGCCAGAGCCTCGACATCATACCAGCCGATCATCAACGTATCCGTCAAGGTGATCGACAATTGCGCAATGTGGCTGCCGATCAGGGGCACCCCAAGGCGCAAATGCGCGCGCATGTGATAACTGAGCGAATGACGGGTCATTAATCAGCATTACGCGGGCACCTCTTTAAGGGCAAGTCCGCTGGCCCGTGCTGGTCGCCCAAAGCGTATCACCCTTGCCCAAACAACCCAGATGAATACCGTCACATCACCTTTGGCAAAACCGCCACAATGGCAAAGCCCGCCCAAGCGCCACAGCAGGTGGGGTTTAGGCGCTTGGTTCGGGTTTGTTCAACGTGATTAGCGCGATTTGCGTTGGTCAGGGTGCAGTGCCACGCCCAGAATATGCTGACTGTCGTGGATCACATTATGGGCAGACCCCACAATCAACGGATCGGGGCCTTGCACCACGTCCAAATCCTTGCCCGGATAATCCAGAGTGGCCAGGAAATGGCGCATGCAGTTTATTCGCGCGCGCTTTTTGTCGTTGGATTTGATCACTGTCCAAGGCGCATCGGCGGTGTCGGTATAGAAAAACATCGCCTCTTTTGCCTCGGTGTAGTCATCCCATTTGTCCAAAGAGGCCTTGTCAATCGGGCTGAGTTTCCATTGTTTCAACGGGTCCGTTTCACGCGAGGCAAACCGCGCGCGTTGCTCTTCCTGGGTGACGGAAAACCAAAACTTGAACAACCGGATACCAGAGCGCACCAGCATCTGTTCCAGATCAGGCGTTTGGCGCATGAATTCCAGATACTCAGCAGGTTCACAAAACCCCATGACCCGTTCAACACCGGCGCGATTGTACCACGAGCGATCATATAAAACCATCTCACCTTTGGTTGGCAAATGATTGATATAGCGCTGAAAAAACCATTGGCCACGTTCTTCGTCGGTGGGCTTGTTCAACGCCACAACCCGTGCTGTCCGCGGATTCATATGCTCGGTAAACCGTTTGATCGTGCCGCCCTTCCCGGCTGCATCACGCCCCTCAAACAGCAATACAAACTTCTGGCCGGTTTCTTGCGCCCAATGCTGAACCTTAAGCAACTCAGCCTGCAATTTGGATTTTTGATCCTCATAGTCACGCCGCCCCAATTTTGTTTGATACGGATATTTACCGCTTTCAAACGCTTCAATCTGGCTGGGCGCTTCAACAGCCCTCGCCACATCTGCCTCATTTTCAGGCTGGGCAACTGGGGGTTTTGCGGATGGTTTTGCTACTGTCGCTTTTTGTGCAGGTGAACGATTGGCCATTAATATTCCTTTCAATAATATTTGAAAGGACGCTTACCACGATCGCGCAAACCGCGCTTTGATCGGCATCAAATGAAGGCATGATCGCGGTGATCGGCCAATAGCAGCTAGGCCCACTTAATGCGTCCAGGCGCCCCGGCGATTTGTGGCAAAGTTCTCGCCATACCCACCAGCGCGAATATTGGGCTTGCGGCGTTTGGGGTCCTGCACAACAGCGTCAATGCCATGGGCCTCGGCATAGGCCAAAGCTGCTTCTTTACTGTCAAACCGAATGCGCACCTGGGCCTGGGTATCACTGTTTGAGGTCCAGCCCATCAGCGGATCAACCGACCGCGCGCTGTCCGAGACATGCTCAAGCAACCAATATTTGGTTTTGCCAACGCCTGATTGCATGGCATTGCGGGCCGGCTGGTAAATGCGTGCAGGCATGACAGTACTCCTTGGATAGGCCCGTTATCCCAAAATCATGCGCGCGCGGCAAGGTGCGAAATACGTCACTTTGCCGATAATCGCATTGGCGCAGATTGGTGGGGCAAACAGGTGATGCAGATCACCCTAGCGATGCACAGTCACGTTCACATAATCTGCAATTCCGCCTGATCCATAAATCTCGACCAAAACCCATGCATTGCCCGATTGAATGTTGCGCGCCGCCTGCGGGTCAATATAGCCGTTCATCACCATGCGCTCCATGATGGCGCGGTGGTCTTTGCGGGCAAAAAACCGATCCCCCTGATCGCCCTGTTGGCGAATGCCGAACCGGTGAAAATTGGCACGGTCCTGACGCAAAATTTGCCAAGGCTCATGCAGCCGTGCGCCCTTGGAGTTATAGATATCATCCAACCCGATCACCGCCACATAGCTTTCCATCAGGTCTTGCCCGGCGCTGGCAGCGCCTGCCGATATCCCAAACATGGCGATGATGCTCAAAATTGTTTTCTTCATGTCATTACTCCTTTAATTCAATACCATACACCCGGATCTTCATTCGTCTATTAGCCGTGCGTATAATATCATCTCGGGGCGGTATTCAAAATGCATTCCATCAAAGTGATGCCATTTTCCACCCCAGATAAATCCGTATGTTTCAAATGCCTGGACCAATGTTTGGGGGACCTTATTGTTGTACTCGGTGGCGTGGCCCGGTTTGGCACCTGACCATTTCCAATATCCGCCCAACTCAGTATTCAGATCAATGGCAATACCAAAACTATGCGCGCTCAGCCGGTCCGTGCCACTGATCACTCGCCAGTTGAAACTCCCCCCGGATTTGCGGAAAAACGGCGCGAAATCGGTGCCCTCAGCCTCAAGCGCGGCAAACACCGCCGCCAATTGACAGGCCACCTGATATTTGCCCGTCATATAGAAACTGGCTGAAGCCCCCTTGCTCCAGCTGACTTTGCTCAGGGTTTTCCTGGCCGCCGCCTTGTCAGCAAAATAGAGCGCGCGAAAAAACGCGTCATTGCGCAATCGGCCCGGATCTTCCCAGGCTTTGCGCCGCTGGGTCAGATCAAACGCCAATGGATAGGTGTAATAGAACTGTTCAGATATTGTGGCCGAGGTCAGCCGCTCAGCCGGCAACACATTGCGGATCACGCCCATCGGCAACGCCGTGCCATCCGGCATGACCACCGCATCATTCGCATAAGACAGCCCCCGATAGGCCGCCAATAAGGCACGCACCGGCGCCGGATCATCCTCCGGAATGGTCATTGTGCGAAAATTCACCGCATCACAGGCAGATGCCGCCCCCGCCCCAAAGAAGGAGGCGACCAGCAGCGCAGTTTGAACCTTGTGGATCAATTGAACAATCATGATGACTTCAAAATGGAACTTGGTGACATTAGATGTCAGCAGCATCCCCCTGACATGGGCCAATTGCAAGTTTTATCACGCCGCCTTGCGCATGGGGCTTGAAGTGCCCTGCAAACCCATCAACTCTGTGTGAAACCCCAAGGACGCTGCCCAATGCCCTATGCCCACTCCGACAAATCTGGCACCGCGCAGGTCAGCCCGGCCCCCGCTGTGAAGGACCACACCAAGCTGGAAGGCGGCGTGGCATTCGATCTGGTGTCAGAATTTGAACCGGCCGGTGATCAACCCACCGCCATTGCCGAACTGACAAGCGGTCTTGCCGATGGTGAGCGGAATCAGGTTCTGCTGGGGGCCACCGGCACCGGCAAAACCTATACGATGGCCAAAGTGATTGCCCAAACGCAACGCCCGGCGATCATCCTTGCCCCCAACAAAACACTGGCGGCACAGCTTTACGGGGAATTCAAAGGGTTTTTTCCCCATAACGCCGTGGAATATTTCGTATCTTTCTACGACTATTACCAGCCCGAGGCCTATGTGGCGCGCTCGGACACCTACATCGAGAAAGAATCCCAAATCAACGAGCAGATCGACCGCATGCGCCATTCGGCCACGCGGGCCTTGTTGGAACGCGATGATGTGATCATCGTGGCATCGGTTTCGTGTATCTACGGTATCGGATCGGTGGAAACCTACGGCGCAATGACCCAAGACCTGAAAGTTGGCGACACCTATGATCAACGCCAGGTGATGGCCGAACTGGTGGCGCAGGCCTATAAACGCAATGATGCCGGTTTTTCGCGCGGATCATTCCGGGTGCGTGGTGACAGTCTTGAAATATGGCCCGCCCACCTTGAAGACCGCGCCTGGAAGTTGAGCTTCTTCGGGGAGGAGCTTGAAACTATTACGGAATTTGATCCATTAACCGGCGAGAAAGCCGCCACGTTGGAGCAAATTCGCGTCTATGCCAATTCGCATTATGTCACGCCCAAACCAACCATGACCCAAGCCATCATCCAAATCAAAAATGAGCTGCGTACCCGGCTCGATCAACTGGTTGGCGACGGCAAACTGCTGGAAGCGCAGCGCCTGGAGCAGCGCACAAACTTTGATCTGGAAATGCTGGAAGCCACCGGCATCTGCAACGGGATCGAAAACTATTCCCGTTATCTGACGGGCCGCGCACCGGGCGAGCCGCCCCCCACATTGTTTGAGTTTATTCCCGACAATGCCATCGTCTTTGCGGATGAATCTCATGTGTCTGTGCCCCAGATCGGCGGCATGTACAAAGGCGACTACCGGCGCAAGTTTACGCTGTCAGAACATGGGTTTAGACTACCATCTTGCATGGATAACCGGCCTCTGAAATTTGAGGAATGGGACGCCATGCGCCCGCAATCGGTGTTCGTGTCCGCCACCCCCGCCAAGTGGGAAATTGAACAGACCGGTGGTGTTTTTGCAGAACAGGTGATCCGGCCCACCGGCCTGCTGGATCCCAAGGTCGAAATCCGTCCGGTCGAGATGCAGGTTGATGATCTGCTCGATGAAATACGGCGTGTTGCCGCCGATGGGTTCCGCATTCTGGTGACCACCCTGACCAAACGCATGGCCGAAGACCTGACCGAATATCTGCACGAGCAAGGCATCCGCGTGCGTTACATGCACTCTGACATTGATACCCTTGAAAGAATTGAGATTTTACGAGATTTGCGGCTTGGTGCATTCGATGTTTTGATCGGCATCAACCTGCTGCGTGAGGGGCTCGATATTCCGGAATGTGGTCTGGTGGCCATTCTGGACGCCGACAAAGAAGGCTTCTTGCGCTCTGAGACATCGCTGGTTCAGACCATCGGACGTGCTGCGCGCAACGCCGAGGGGCGTGTCATCATGTATGCGGACCGCATTACCGGATCCATGGAGCGCGCCTTGGGCGAAACCAACCGCCGCCGCGCCAAGCAAATTGCCTATAACAAAGAACACGGGATCACCCCCGCCACGGTCAAAAAGAACGTCGATGATATTCTGGCCGGGCTTTACAAGGGGGATGTGGATATGGCCCGCGTCACGGCAACAGTGGACAAGCCGCTGGCTGGGGCCAACCTTCAAGCGCATCTGGATGGGCTGCGCACAGACATGCGCAAGGCCGCCGAAAACCTGGAGTTTGAGGAAGCCGCGCGATTGCGCGACGAGGTCAAGCGCCTGGAAGCTGTCGATCTGGCCATAGCCGACGATCCTCTGGCACGCCAATCCGCGATCGAGGCCGCAGGCGAAGCTGCGACAAAATCCCGCGGGCGCTCAACGGCAGGGCGTCCGGGACAACGCGGTGGAAATGTGAAACGCCGGGGGCGATAGGCACAGTCATCGGACTGCCATCAAGGCAGGAACAGCGCGCATTCGCAGGTTAGACTTTCTTGCCAGCCTTGTGGGCAATGAAAAAGGGCGAGCCTCTCGCCCGCCCCATTAAAACCTCGCTGGCCTGAACGTTACTTCGCCAGGTCCACGCCGCCAATCGCATCCAGAATGGACCCGGATCCATCGTGCATGGGCTGGTTATACCCGCCGACATATTCGGGCAGGTTGTATTCATTCAGCATTTGGGTGATCGAGCCACCGCCATTGTTGGGCGGCTGGTTGTAACCGCCGACATAGTCAGGCAGGTCGTACCCGCCCAGCGTATCATTGATCGAGCCTGAACCATAGCCACCAGGGCGACCAGCGCTGGCCACAGCCCCGCCATTACGGCGTGCTTTGCGATTGGCACGGGTTTGTTTCATTCTACCTTGCCGGTTGGCTTTGCGGTTTGCACGGCGTTGGGCCTTACGGGATTTGACCTCCTGCTGCCAGGACTGGGATGTGCCCAGACGGTCCTGTCCGGTGCCTTCGGCAAAAACAGGGGCGGTAAACAACGTGATGGCAACGGCACTTGCCACAAGCGGTACTATCAAAGTTTTCATAATTGATCTGCCTCCTTAGATCGGCACTCTGCTCTCTTATACGGCGTACTGGCTTTATTCTGTCGCAAAACCTTTCCGCCGAAAGGGGAATGTAGACTAAAATGGCTCATAACCAAATAACACGTTAAGTCGCACCTCACATATGCGCGCATATTTGCCACGTTTCCCCGTGTTTTAGCCTTTGGAACGGTCTGAATTTGCGCGGAAAACCGCCAATATCCGCCCATCGGTGATCAGCAGCCCCAGCCCAATCAGCGTGAATCCCAAGTAGGCCGAAGATGTCAGCACTTCATCCAGAAATGCCGCACCAAGTGCGATGGCAAAGGGCGGGATCAACAAAGTGACCAACATCAAATTGGCCGCCCCTGCCCGTACAAGAATGGCAAAATACAGCAGATAGGCCAGCGCAGTCGACAACGTCGCCACGCCGATAAGAGCCGCCCAGACGTGTAAGGACAAATCCAGCCGCGGCGCACCATCTACCCAGAGGGCCAGCGGCACCATCAACACGGTTGAGCCGATCAACATGCCCAGCGCATTCATCTGTGGCGGCTGCCCGGCCAATTGCACCTTGCCCCAGACACTGGCAAAGGCATATGACAGCGCCGCGCCAACAATCGCCAGTTGGGCCAGGTTGCGCAGGTCCAGCCCGCTCAGCAAATCCAACCCCATGATGGCCGCCACCCCAGCCAGGCCAAAGCCCGCACCAACAAGCTTACGCGGAGTGAGCGGTTCGTCTTTCAAAAGAAGCCCGGCCACAACCGCACCCAGCACCGCCGTGGTGCCATTGAGGATTGAGGCCAGCCCGCTTTCGATCTGCGTCTGACCCCAGAAGATCAATGTAAAAGGAATGGCATTGTTCAACGCCCCCATCACCAGATACGCCCCCCAGAGCCGGGGACTGCGCGGCAGGTGCAACCCCTTCCGCCAGACCACCACCAGCAATACAGGCACCGCCAAAGCAACCCGGAACAAGGTCACGGTCATGGGAGGCAATTCCGATAACGCCACTTCGGCAAAAAAGAACGATCCGCCCCAGACAATGGCAAGTGCCAGTAACATCAGGGCAGAAATCGGAGTGAGAACGGGAGATGTAGCCATGCCTACCGGAGTGTCACGAAAACGCCCCGCAGAACGACCCGTTTCCTGCGCATTGCGGGCAGATGTGTCTTCATGGCCCGGCTTCGATTTGACGCAAAATCTCAGAGGCCCATTCACCGATGATCGGCAGAAACTCGATCTGGCTGACCGACCAGACGAACAGCGACAATAAGACAGAGGCCCCCAACACAGTCCCCAACCCAAAGGCCAGCCCGCGCACCAGATTGAATCCGATAAGGCGCAACACCGAATTATGCATGCGGATAAACCGATGGCTGTTCAACAATTCCAGCTCTTTGCGCACGGCCTGCAATTCACTGGTGGCTGAAATCTCGGCCTCAGTCACTTGATTTTGCTCAGACATCCCGCCTACCCGAATGTGGCAGAGACATCATACATCACTGGCTCAAAACTTTTGCACAGATCATTGATGTGCCGGTTGCGAGCGCGCATTTCATCCGACCGCAGCATCGCCTGAAAATCCTCGCGCCGTTGCCATTGCGAGTAACTGGCTATTCGGGTCTGTGCGTCATTCACATGCAACCCGGCAGCAATGAACCCCGGCTGTTTGGAGATGAAGCTGTCATAGGCATCTGTCAGCGCATCCAGCAGATCCTGGCAGGTGCCGGGGGTCATTTCAAAGGTGGTGATTACGGTTTGGTGGGTGTCGGATTCGGCGATTGTGAGCATGGGCGTTCTCCTATGCTGTCAGCCTAACATCCCTCATGGCCAGGTCAAATCCCCCGGCCTGCGTTAACCCATCTTTTACCTTGTTTAACCATTCTGAAACGCGGAGGGTTTGATGCGCGTCTTGGTGATGGTCTTTTTGGTTATGCTTGGTGCTCAGGCTCATGCCGGTGCGTGGATGCGCTCCAAAGGCGAAGGCTTCCTCAGCTTCAATGTCGAATATAACCCCGAGGTTAAATCCACATTCACCTCACTTTTCATTGAGTATGGCATCACCCCTCGCATCACGTCTGGTGTCGATCTTGGGTTTGCGGATGACACGCTGTACAAGGCCGTGGCCTTTGGCCGCTATCCGCTATCCGCACCAGATACGGATTGGCAGGTTTCCCTAGAAATGGGGATGGGTGTGGCTGAGGACGAAGCGGTGTTGCGTCCGGGCCTGATGCTGGGGCGCGGCCTGGAGCTGGGCAAACTCTCTGGCTGGCTCTCGATTGAGGCATTGGCCTATTACGAGGTGGACCAAGACGATGTGAACGTCAGCACCGATCTCACCTTGGGGGTGAACCTGCGCAAAGACCTAAAGCTGCTGGTGCAATTGCAAAACGGCAATCAACCAATGAACCCTGATTATCTGGACCTTGCCACCTCGGTGGTGGTCAAAAAGGCGCCCGGCCTTCACCTCGAATTGGGGGTAAAGACCGGGCTAAAAGACACAGGTAGTGCCGCCTTCAAGCTGGGGCTTTGGCACAAATTCTAGCGCTGAAATCAGATAGGATCGTCAATCCGCACCCGCATCGTCACCGTCCCTTTGACCGGTTTTTCCCAATTCAGGCGAACCCGGTCTTTGTTTGGTCCTTGCTTGGCCTGGTAAAACGGCACCCCGTAGTAAACCGCCCCCGACGTGTCACGGGCAGGCCCGGAAATCATCACCGATTCCACGCTTTGCACCCATGCTTTGAACGGCAATTTAGGCGCCAATTGCACATCCCAGACACTCTGCTCGCTGGCCTCATTGTGATCAATCACCAGCGGATTCGCCACGCCTTCATTTACGTTGTTGTAGGTATTGTTGGCGAATGTGATGTTCTGGAACCGGTTGAAATCCATATTGGCAAAGCTGGTGTCGATCCCCTCAACCCTGTCAATACTGCCGTCAATCAACCGGAACGTATTGCCGGTCACGGCCAGGCCGTTGATAAAGTGCCCCCCGCCATGGGGTTGCACAGTGATAAAGTTGAACCAGGGTGCCGTGCTCTGCGACAAAAACACATTGCCTGTGATGCTGAGTCCACTGAACGAAAACTCGCTTGAGAACCAAGGCGCTTCGTCATGTTCATTGGCCCAGACCACCGAACAATCGCAAATATAATTGCCCGTGATGGTCGCGCGGTTGTTGGTGCGCGTCAGCACAATTCCCGCATCTCGTGGTCCCACAGGGCCTGAATCCCCTTGGAAAATGTGATTGCCCAGGATGATAGAACTGGACCCGCCCAAGATCGCAAAATGCTTGAAATGCACCACTCGGTTGTTGCGGATTTTCACATCATTTCCGTTGGCGTTCAGCCCAATAGACACCCGATTGTTCACCAACAGCGGGCTCTCGGCCGACAGGAACTGGCAACGGTCAATCATCATCCCCTGATCGCCCTCGCCATGACTGGAAATGCCACGATCTTTGGGCGAGGTGATAAAGCAGTCGCGCAGTTGAAACCCGGTACCCGAGGGCGGCAATAAGATTGCACTGCAATCCCCCGAGCATTGCAGATCCACATTGGACATCGAAAACTTGGAAATCTGATCAAAGCCAGAGAAATCCAGAATGTACTTGAACCGGCGGAAGGTAAAAATCTGCGTGCCCGCCGCATCATACAATGGCGCACTCAATGTGATGCTCTGCGAGCCAACATTTTTGGATCTCACATAGACTTCACGTCCCACACCATTGCCCTCGATCAGCGCGCCAACAGGGATATTCGCCACATTGCTCACCCCCGTAAGGGTTTTTGAGTTCGAGGGTGAATATGTTCCCGAGGAGGTAAAAACCTCCGTATCCCAATTCGCGCCGGGCACGATCGAAAACTGACCATTGCGGATATATCTGCGCTGTTTGAACGTGCTCTTGTTGGCCACAGCCGCATGCATATCTATGGGCGCACGCACTGCAATCAGTCGCCCACCAAGGTCCAGAGACTCGTGCCCTGAGTTGTTCAGCAATGCCTGATACGCCTTTTTGAACGCCAGTTCTTCGTCGTCAAAGGCGTCAATATAGGCCGGGAGGTCATAGTTTTTGGTGAGGGCCAGTATTTTGTCATCCGGCATCGTCACCTTGCCCTGAAACCGCACGCGGTTCTGAAAGGTAACACTGTCATTCAGGCGGTACGTCCCCGCAGGCACCAGCACTTCGCGGCCATTCGCAGCGGCATCTGCGGCCTCAAACGCCGCATGATCATCCGTGCTGCCATTGCCCAGCGCGCCGTAATCACGCACATCAACCCAATCCATCAGATCACGCAGGAAATACTCTGTGGCGTCGGTGATCTCAATATCGTCCACCCGAATGATGCCACCCGATGCACCGGTCAGATCCAGGCCAAAATGCCCGAAAATGGCTTGTGGCCCCCAAGGCATGTCCACCCCGCCGCGCAGACCCACACCGACAATCCCAGTCACCTCAACCACCTCTCCATAGCTGGTCAAAGGGGTCGCTGGCCCGACTTCGGTCACGCCGCCCAAATGGGCGCCTCCCGCGCGCCCGGCCCAACCGGCAATGCGCACTGATGGCAACGCGCCGCTGATGGCTTTCACCCGCGCCTTGATCTGGATGTAGCACCCCGGCAGGATCGGCGTGTCGCCCATAAAGCGGATTTTCTGGGTTGCATCCGTTTTCAACAACTCCAGCGCTGCGCCAAAGTCCTGATCCGCCGGAACATAGGCCGCATTGGCATCGTTCTCGTATGTATCCGAGCCCGGAGTACCATCGCCGCTGGACCACACATCAAGCCCATCGGCAAAGCTGGGTGGCATGAAAACGATGCCATCGGTGACTGCCTTGTTCATTCAAATCCCTTTCTGCATCTCCCGGCCCTCGCCTGTTTCTTAGGCTTGCCGAGGCGATGTCATATGTTTCGCCTGGCCGGGGCGCGCCCGGTGGCTGAGGGATTTAGCAACAAGGGATTAACCGTGTTTAACAGCACCGCGCGGTGCTCTGGCACATTGAGTGCAAAATTTCAGGCAAAATCGTCAGGAATGTCCTGATGTTTCACCGCATTGTTTTTCCAGCCGTCCTCGCCTTTCATCAGGCTGAAAATCCATTTTTTCTGCGCCTGCCATGACAAAAAGACCAGCGCGAAACGGTGTCTAATCACTCCTGTTCCATCTGAAGGCTCTGAAGATAGGCCACCAGATCAGCCACGGGCTGGCTTGTGGCAATGGGCTGACCGCTCTGGCTTTTGCTCATCACATCTTGCCCTTCAAAGAAGTCACCATAGACCGGCATCGGACTGCCGTGAGACACCAGCGGATCACGCCCATCAATCCGTTTGACAACCCGAACAAGCGGGAACGCCCCGCCATCCTTTGCGCTTAGCTTAGTCAGATCCGCAGGCGGCAACGTCAGCACCGTGACCATTGGGCCATGCCCCGTGGCCTCTAATCCGTGGCAAGCCGCGCAATGGCGCTCAAACACCACTTTGCCGTTCATCGCATCGCCGTCTTCGGCCATGGCACCGCCTGCAAAAAAAGCAAGGCTCAGTAACATCCATATGTGTTTCAAACTCATTGTTGGGGCTCCTTTGATTGGGCTTGCAGGATTACTCCTGAATGGTTTCAAGATAGTTTTTAAGGTCCAGCAATGCTTGGGGTGTATCCACCACTGCGCCGGTCTCATCGCTCCATTGCACGTTGCGGCCTTCCAGTTCAGGCCCGAATTCGGGCATCACATGAGTTTGATACCGCCCCGGATAGCCATAGATCTGCGCCATCACCTGCACGCTGGGAAAGACCCCGCCGTTACGTGCTGACAACCCGGTCAAATCCGACGGATGTACAGGAAGATCGCCCGCCAACGGCCCGTCGCCTCGCGCGTCAGCCCCATGACAGCTCACGCAATACCCCATATAAATTTCGCGACCCGGGTCTGGCGTTTCGGGCACTTGCGTGCACCCCGCCAGCGCCAAAACACCCAACCATGCCAATTTCATCATATGCCTGCCCTTTGCGATCTTTTATTCATTATCCTCCAGTAGCATTGCCTTCGCATTGATCTGGATCAGCGCCACCTGACGTGCCATGTTGCGCCAAACATCACTCGCAGGAGACACCAATGCCCGTCACAACCCAATATGTCACCCTTATGCTTTTGGCTGGGATCGGTATACCGGTGCTGGCCGCAATGAACGCAGCCCTAGGCGCCCGGATAAATTCACCTGTCGCGGCAGGGGCGATCCTTTTTGTTGTGGCCTTTGTGACCGCATTGATTGTGCTCATCGCGATTGGTCAGACCTCTGCCATTTCCCAGGCAGTAAGCGCGCCTAAACATCTCTTTTTGGCGGGCATACTTGTGGCATTCTATGTGCTGTCGATCACCTTTGTGGCGCCACATTTGGGCGTCGGAAATGCAGTGTTCCTTGTTCTGCTTGGTCAGTTGATCAGTGCCGCCGTGATTGATCATTTCGGCATGTTTGGCGCGCAAGTTTCGCCCTTGTCCCTTACGCGTGCAGCGGGCTTTGGCCTAATGGCGGCAGGCATTTTTGTGGCCCAACTGGTCTGACAATTTGATCAAACAACATCGCCGACTTGCCACATTCTGTGGATTGGGGGGCACATCTTTGCGGGCAACTGGAGGGGCTCATATGCGCCCGCACCTTCGCTGAATAAGCCACGGCCAAAACACGCAGAACACCTCACGTGCGCCCTGCCAGTTCCAGCACCTGCGCCCAGGTTTTATCCTCAATTTCGACCGGATCAGTGCCACGCTTGCCCTGCCCCGGTATCCGCGCAGCTTCGTCCAGTGCAACCGCTTGCGCGACCTGCTCCAGGCGATCAAAAAACATGCCCGAGGTATCCGGGTCCATCAGCAAATAATATTGCCCCAGATCATGTGGCGGGCCTTCGGGGGCTTTCAGAGGTTTCACATCCTGGCTGGCCACGCCGCCCGTCATGCCTGCGGCCAGCAGCTCGGCCATCAGGCCAAAGCCCCAGCCCTTATAGCCGCCCATGGACACCAAAGAGCCGCCCAGTGCTGCGGCCGGATCCGTCGTGGGCTTGCCATCTGCATCCACGGCCCAGCCCTCAGGGATGCTCTGGCCCGCCGCTTTGGCCATGGTGATCTTGCCCAGTGCCACAGTGGTGGTGGATTGATCAAACTGCATGGCTATGCCGCCTTTGCCATCCGGCACGGAAAACGCTATCGGATTGGTACCAATCACCCGCGTTTTGCCCCCCGGTGGGGCAACTATGGGCGATGCATTGGTCAAGCCCAACGCCACAAAGCCTGCGCGTGCAATCTGTTCGGTGAAAAAGCCCAGGGATGTGCAGGTATGCGCATGCCCCACCGCCAGACTGGCCGTGCCGTTGTCGCGCACCGCTGCCAGCGCCTCGGGCAAGGCGCGTGCAAATGCCGCCTGAGCAAAGCCAAACTTGGCATCCACCATCACAGTGGCGGGTTTGGGGCGGCTCACAACCGGCTCGACATCACCCTTTACCCGCCCCGATGCCAGCTGGGTGCAGTAGCTTTCCAGATAATACAGCCCACAGATTTTATTGCCCACTGCTTCGGCTTTGCGCACCGCATGGGCCACCTCATCAGCCACCCAAGGCGCAGCTCCGTGGCGTTCAAGGGCGGTTTTGGTTGTGGCTTCGATCTCATCCAGTGCAATCATCGGCATTGGCTATTGTCCTTCGTACTGATGACCGCCAGCAACGCTGTCACGGTATCTCTTGCGCTTTGATCCGTCCCTGATCCAGCCGCACGACACGGTCCATACGCGCCGCCAGATCAAGGTTGTGCGTGGCAATCAACGCGGCCAATCCGGTGTCACGCACCAGATCAACAAGCGCCTGAAACACCTGATCGGATGTGGCTGGGTCCAGATTACCTGTCGGCTCATCCGCCAACAACAGACGTGGGCCATTGGCCAGCGCCCGGCAGAAGGCCACGCGCTGTTGCTCGCCCCCTGACATGGCCGACGGCCGATGCCCGGCCCGGTGCCCCACGCCCACACGCGCCAACAAATCATCGGCGCGCGCTTCGGCTTTGGCCCGTGTCACGCCATTGGCCAGCTGCGGCAATACGATGTTTTCGCGCGCGGTGAATTCTGGCAGCAAATGATGGAACTGATAGATAAACCCAACGTCGCGCCGCCGTGCAATCGTGCGTCGGCGATCAGAAAGGCCAGTCATATCCGTGCCCGCAATTTCCACCGTCCCGCTGTCTGGCGTGTCCAACAGACCGGCGATGTGCAACAGCGTGGACTTGCCTGCCCCCGAGGGCGCCACCAGCGCCACCATTTCACCCGCATGCAACTCCAGCCCGACGCCGGACAGAACGCTCACCTCATGCGATGATCCCGAGTTATAGGCTTTGCTGATATCCGTCAGCCGCAGCATCACATCACTCATAACGCAGCGCCTCGACCGGGTTCATCCGTGCCGCACGGCGCGCGGGAAAGATTGTCACCACAAAGGACAATCCCAGCGACAGCCCCACTGCCGACATCACATCACCAAATTGCAGCTTGGCCGGCAAATGGTAAATATCGCGAATGGACGGATCCCACACCTGCCCCCCCATCAGGTAATTCACCAGGCTGAAAAGCGGGTCGATGTAGATCGCAAAGAGGCAGCCCAGAATGACACCCATGGCCGTGCCAATGATCCCGGTAAACGCGCCGCAAATGAAAAACACCCGCAGGATAGACCCTTCCGTCAGCCCCATGGTGCGCAGAATGCCAATATCGCGGCCCTTGTTTTTCACCAGCATAATCAAGCCACTGGTGATGTTCATCGCGGCGATCAGCACGAGGATGGACAGGATCACAAACATCACGTTGTCTTCGACCTCAAGCGCGCGCAGAAAACTGCCCGACTGGTCCTTCCACGTCCAGACCTGGCTGCGCTCACCGGCTGCAAGCAACAAGGCCAGCGACATATCATCAATGCGTTCCGGCGCGGTAACCATGACTTCCAGTTCATCCGCCACGCCCTCGCGGTTGAAATAGCTCTGCGCCTCGGCGAACGGCATATAAATCCGTGTGCGATCAATATCATAGCGCCCGGCGGTGAAGATATAGACCACATCATAGGCCTTGATCCGCGGGCTGGTGCCAAAGGCCGTTTTCACCCCGTTGGGTGAAATCAGTTTGATCCGATCACCGACGCCAACACCCAATTCCCGCGCCACGCCGGAGCCAATAGCGACCCCTTGCGCAAAGTCCTCAATACTGCCGACACCCGTTTCCGGGTTGGCAATTCGAGGAATGGTTTTTAGGTTTTCCTGCGTGATACCAAACACTTGCACACCAGAATTCCGGCTGCGGGCATTGGCCATGACCTGCCCCTTCACCAAAGGGGCCACACGGGTGACACCCTCAACTCCGCGCACCTTGTCGGCCAGCGCGTCATAATCAGTCAGCGTTCGGTCAATGCGTCCCGTCACCTCGTCGACCTGACCGATGGAATACACCGTCACATGCGCGTTTGAGCCCAGAATAGTATCCACAAATTCGGCCCGAAAACCAGACCGCACAGCCAAAGTGGCTATCAATGCGAACACCGCCAGAGTGATACCAATCAGGCTGATCCAGGTCATGACACTGACGCCACCATCGGCACGCTTGGCGCGCAGATACCGCCAGGCGATCATCCATTCAAATGGGGCAAATGGTGCGGGTGTGCCTGCCAATGTGGTACCTCGGTTCTTGTTTTGGCGGACAGTGCGTGTTGCACCTCCTGAGGTCAAGTCAAACGCCACGACGCCAGCAGACAAATGCCCCAAAGCAATCCAAGCCCCACCTAAAACCGGCTATCGCAAGACAAGCCCTTCAAAATTCAGCCGCAATGCCGGTTTGAAATCGCTCAGCGTTGCGAGGGCCAATGTCACCGCATCAAAGCGCGTCGCACACCCCTTGTCACTCGTCGCTGACCATAGTTCATCAGCCAAGGGCGGCATATATCTGTGCAATGCGTTCCACAGCCTGTTGGGGTGGCAGTTCTTCGCTCTCGCCGGTGCGGCGGCTGGTCAGTTCAACCACACCGTTTTTCAGGCCGCGTGGCCCCACGGTGATGCGCCAGGGCAGGCCAATCAGATCCATGGTGGCAAACTTGCCGCCTGCCCGCTCCTTGCGGTCATCATATAGCGGCTCAAGCCCAAGTGCTGTCAGGCTGGCATAAAGCGCATCACAGGCCGCATCGGCCTCATCGTCGCCCTGCTTGAGGTTCACAATCCCGCAATGATAGGGAGTCACACCTTCGGGCCAGATGATGCCCTTGTCGTCATGGCTGGCCTCGATGATCGCGCCCACCAGACGGCTGACACCAATCCCGTGGCTGCCCATATGCACTGGCGTTGGCTTGCCGTCAGGGCCTTGCACTGTGGCCCCCATCGCCTCAGAATATTTGGTGCCAAAGTAAAAGATCTGCCCCACTTCGATCCCGCGTGCGGTGCGGCGGCGCTCTTCTGGGACGTCGTTGAATTTGGCCTCATCATGGGTTTCGTCGGTGCGGGCGTATTTTGTGGTGAACTCCTCCAGAATGGCCTGACATTGCGCGACATCATCATAGTCAATCTCACGATCGCCAAAGTTCAGATCAGTCACGGCGCTGTCATAGAACACCTCGGATTCACCGGTTTCCGCCAACACCAGAAACTCATGCGTGTAATCCCCCCCAATCGGGCCGCCATCAGCGCGCATCGGAATGGCCTGCAGGCCCATGCGTTCATAGGTGCGCAGATAGCTGACCAAATGGCGATTATAGGCGTGCAGCGCGTCTTCCTTGGTCAGGTCAAAATTATACCCGTCCTTCATGAAAAACTCGCGGCCACGCATCACGCCAAAGCGCGGGCGGCGCTCATCGCGGAATTTCCACTGGATATGATAGAGCGTCAGCGGCAAATCCTTATAGCTGCCCACATGGCTGCGGAAAATGTCGGTGACCATTTCCTCATTGGTCGGCCCATACAGCATATCGCGGTCATGCCGGTCGCGGATGCGCAGCAGCTCATCGCCATATGCATCATAGCGCCCGCTCTCACGCCACAGATCGGCGGGCTGGATCGTGGGCATCAGCATCGGAATATGACCTGCGCGCACCTGCTCTTCGTGCACGATGTTTTCCAGCTTGCGCAGCACCTTAAACCCCATCGGCAACCATGAATAAATCCCGGCGCTGGATTGTTTGATCATCCCCGCCCGCAGCATCAATCTGTGGCTGACAATCTGCGCCTCAGAGGGGTTTTCCTTCAGGACGGGCAGAAAATAACGGGACAGGCGCATGAGGTTTCCTCGGGCTGATGACTCGGCTCTGGGCGGTTTAAGGCTTTGCACCCTGTGAAACAAGCCAAGAGAGCATCGAAAATTGCGCCTGCCCTTGTTTGCTGAAACAATGCCACGCCGGGTGCTCTTTTTACACGCCGTCCCTTGCAACACTGCGCACCAAGGGCGATTGTAAGGGAACTGACCCCAAGTCCCGAGGCACCCATGGCCCTACCCGTGAACACACAGCTCAGATATTGGGGGATCGCTGCGGTGGTCCTGTTTTTGGCCCTGTGGTTTTTGGGCGATGTGATCCTGCCCTTTGTTTTGGGCGGTGCCATTGCCTATTTCCTTGATCCAGTGGCAGACCGGTTAGAGACAATGGGCTGCACACGCGCCATTTCAGTCACCATTATCACCCTGATTGCAGTGATGATTTTTGTCATCATGGCCCTGCTGGTGCTGCCCACTTTGATCGAACAGGCCATCGCGCTGTTTAACACGGCACCGCAGTTGGCCCATGATCTGCAGACCTTCCTGACCGAACGCTTTCCGCAACTGGTTGAACCGGGCTCCACCTTGCACAATTCCCTGTTGGCCGTGGGCGATAAGGTGCAGGAACACGGTGGAGAGTTGCTGAATTCACTGCTCACCTCTGCTGCCTCGATCATCAATATCGCATTGTTGTTCGTCATCGTGCCGGTGGTGGCCTTCTACCTGCTGTATGACTGGGATCGTATGGTCGCCAGCATCGACGATCTGCTGCCACGCGATCATGCCCCGGTCGTGCGTGATCTTGCCCGGCAGATTGACACAACGCTGGCCAGTTTCATTCGTGGTATGGGCACAGTTTGCCTGGTCCTTGGAACGTATTATGCCGTTGCCTTGATGCTGGTGGGGCTACAGTTCGGGCTGGTTGTGGGGGCTTTTGCCGGCCTTATCACTTTCATTCCTTATGTTGGGGCCCTTCTGGGTGGCGCATTGGCCATCGGGCTGGCCCTGTTCCAGTTCTGGGGGGATTGGCTCAGTATCGGGCTGGTCGCCGGGGTATTTGTTCTGGGGCAAGTGCTGGAAGGCAATGTGCTGACCCCGAAACTTGTCGGCAAATCCGTTGGGCTGCACCCGGTCTGGCTGATCTTTGCGCTGTCGGTCTTTGGCATGCTCTTTGGCTTTGTCGGAATGCTGGTCGCCGTTCCTGTGGCTGCGGCCTTGGGGGTACTGGCACGCTTTGTCATTGCGCGCTACAAATCAAGCCGCCTCTATACCGGCCTCAAAGGCCAAGACGACAGCTGATGCCCCGCCAGCTTAGCTTTGATTTACCCGCCCGTCAGGCGCTGGGGCGTGAAGATTTCTTTGTCTCTCCCGCCAATGCAGCCGCTGTTGCAATGATCGAATCCTGGCCCGATTGGCCCTCACGCAAGCTGATGCTGACCGGGCCAAAAGGGGCGGGAAAATCCCATCTCGCACATGTCTGGGCCGGGCTTTCAGGTGGCAGCGTGGTTCAAGCGGCGTCTTTGGCAAAGGCCGATATCCCCACACTTGCGCGCACCCCTGTTGCGGTGGAAAACGCGCAAAGCATCGCGGGCAACCCCGCCACAGAACAAGCCCTGTTTCACTTGCATAACCTCGTGCTGGCAGAGGGACATTCCTTGCTGATCACCTCACGCATACCACCTGTGCGCTGGGGGCTGGAGCTTCCCGATCTGGCCAGCCGGATGCAAGGCACCTCGCTGGTTGATCTGGATGCACCAGATGATGCCCTGCTTGGGGCGGTCCTGATGAAACTGATGGCCGATCGCCAACTTAGCCCCTCCCCCAATCTGATCCCCTATCTGGTGCGCCGGGTGGACCGGTCTTTTGTTGCCGCCCAAGAGATCGTGCAACGCCTGGATGCCGAAGCACTGGAACGCGGTGCCCCCATCACACGCGCCCTTGCCGCCGAATTGCTGGAAGGATGAGCCACGCGTCTTGGTCCTGTCATAAAACTGCGCTACAACTCACCGCATGAACACCACTGATTTTTTAGCAACCGATCTGGCGGCCCCCGTCGCCATGCCTGATCTGGACATCACTGGCCCGGGCCGTTTCTTCAACCGTGAACTCAGCTGGCTGGGCTTCAACTGGCGTGTCTTGGAGGAAGCTCAGAACCCCCGTGTGCCGTTGCTGGAGCGGCTGCGATTCCTGTCAATCTCGGCCAACAACCTGGATGAGTTTTACAACGTTCGCGTCGCGGGTCTGCGTGAATTGGCCCATGCCGGCAACACCACCCCCGCAGCTGACGGGCTGACCCCTGCCGAACAACTCGTCTTGATCAACGAAGACGCCCGCAAGCTGCTGTCCTCTCAACAAGCCACATATCAGGCCCTGCGCCATGAAATGGAGGCCGAGAAGCTGTCGATTCTCGATCTGGATCATCTGAGTGACGAGGATAAAACCTATCTCGAAGATGTGTTCATGAACCGCGTCTTTGCGGTACTATCCCCTCTGGCCATTGATCCGGCGCACCCATTTCCCTTTATCCCCAATCTTGGCTATTCGTTGGCATTGCAACTGGAGCGTAAGACAGACAGACGCCCGCTACAGGCCTTGTTGCCAATTCCGCCGATGATCGACCGCTTTGTCACTTTGCCCGCCCCCGATGGCACACATCGCTTTTTGCCACTGGAAGAACTGCTGCTGTTGCATCTCGACAGCCTGTTTCCCGGTTACAAATACAAAGGTCATTGCACCTTTCGTGTGCTGCGCGACAGTGATCTGGAAGTCGAAGAAGAAGCCGAAGATCTGGTGCGTGAATTTGAAGTCGCCCTGAAACGCCGCCGCCGGGGCGAAGTGGTGCGCCTGAAAATCTCAAGTGATGCGCCCAAGGGCCTGCGCCGGGTGATCATGGACGAATTGCACGTCACCCCCGATGAGGTGGTCGAGGTCGAGGGCATTCTGGGCCTTGCCGACCTGAATGAACTGGTGATTGACGATCGCCCGGACCTGCTTTGGCCCAGTTTCACCTCACGCGTACCCGAACGCGTGCAGGACCATGACGGCGATATGTTGGCCGCCATACGCCAGAAAGACATGTTGCTGCACCACCCATATGAAACCTTTGATATGGTTGTGCGCTTCCTTAACCAGGCGGCGCGTGATCCCGATGTGGTGGCCATCAAACAAACCCTCTATCGGACCTCATACAACTCTCCGATTGTGGACGCCCTGTGCGAAGCCGCAGAAGAAGGCAAATCCGTCACTGCCCTGGTTGAATTGAAAGCCCGCTTTGACGAAGCCGCGAATATTCGCCAGTCCCGCCGGTTGGAGCGCGCTGGCGCCCATGTGGTTTATGGCTTCATGGATTGGAAAACTCACGCCAAAATCTCGACCGTGGTGCGCCGCGAGGGGGTCAACCTGGTGACATACACCCACTATGGCACCGGCAATTACCATCCGATCACGGCCAAAGTGTACACCGACCTCAGCTTTTTCACCTGCAACGCCGCCCTGGGGCGCGATGCCACCAAAGTGTTCAACTATTTGTCCGGCTACGCCATGCCTGAAAAGCTGGAAAACCTCACCATTTCGCCACACCACATGAAAGAACGCCTGATCGAAATGATCAATCAAGAGGCCCAAAACGCCAAACAGGGCACGCCCGCAATGATCTGGGCCAAGATGAACTCACTGATTGAACCCGATATCATCGACGCCCTTTATGCGGCCTCTCAGGCGGGCGTAAAAATCAGCCTCGTGGTGCGTGGAATTTGCGGATTGCGCCCCGGCATCAAAGGCCTGTCCGATAATATTCGTGTTAAATCCATCGTCGGGCGGTTTCTGGAGCATTCGCGCATTGTATGTTTCGGCAACGGGCGCGAGATCCCATCAAAAAAGGCGCGGGTATTCATCAGCTCGGCCGATTGGATGGGTCGCAACCTGAACCGGCGGATAGAAACACTGGTTGAGATCGAAAACACCACCGTCAAAGCCCAGATCGTCAGTCAGATTATGGCAGCCAACATGGCCGATGTTGCCCAAAGCTGGATCATGGCGCCGGATGGCAGCTTTTCTCGCATGCAGGTGCCAGAGGGCGAATTTGCGTTCAATTGCCATAGGTTCTTTATGGAAAACCCTTCGCTATCAGGTCGCGGTTCTGCCGGGGCGGCGGATGTTCCAAAACTGACCCATACCGAGGACTGAGCCTGGCCACTGTGCGGCACACATCGGCCACGCATAAACTGCCGCTGCACGTCGGCCCCGCAAAGATGGCGCAACGCATATCGCACTGTTACAAAACGCCCGATTGACCCTTACTGCGGGCTGGCGCATAAATCACCAAACATGATCCTGAGGTGGCGCAATGGACGGCTCAAACGACCCGGAACACAACGATTGGGGGCCATTCGGACGCCCCATTTTTGATGATCCATCCGCCCGCGCCCTCAGCCGCGTTGGTGTGGTTGATGTCGGCTCCAACTCAGTTCGGATGGTGGTATTTGACGGTGCTGCGCGCAGCCCCGCCTATTTCTACAACGAAAAAATCATGTGTGCCCTGGGGGCCGGCATGGCCCAGACCGGGCGGCTAAACCCCGAAGGTCGCGCCCGCGCCCTGACGGCTATCAAGCGCTTTCAACTGCTGGCTGAAGGCATGGGCACTGGCCCGCTGACAGCTGTCGCCACCGCCGCTGTGCGTGAGGCCGAAGACGGCCCGGAATTCTGCCGCGAAGTCGAAGAGCTAACCGGCCTTCACATCTCGGTCATTGAGGGGCGCGAAGAGGCCCGCCTCTCGGCTCAGGGCGTGTTGCTGGGCTGGCCCGGCTCTTATGGGCTGGTCTGTGATATAGGCGGCTCTTCCATGGAGCTGGCCGAAATAGACGACGGCAAAGTGGGCCGCCGCGTCAGTACCGATCTGGGTCCGCTGAAACTGCGTGACCTGAAAGGTGGACGCAAAGCGCGCAAGGCGCTCATCCGCGATACATTGGATGGCGTCAAAGATGAAATGGGCCTACAGAAGAACCGTCTTTTTCTGGTGGGCGGGTCTTGGCGCGCAATCGCCAAGATTGATATGGTGCGCCGCGCCTACCCGCTGAACGTGCTGCACGAGTACCGCATGACAGCAGCCGCCGTGCGCGACACGGCCAAATTCATCGTTGAAAATGATCTTGAAACGCTGCGCTCGCTCACGGGCATATCGGCAGCACGCATCATCCTTGTACCCCACGCCGCCGAGGTGCTGCGCGAGGTGGTAAAGGCGTTCAAACCCCATGATATTGCCGTGTCCAGCTATGGCATCCGCGAAGGCATGCTGTACGAACAAATGCCCCAACGCCTACGTGATCGTGACCCGCTGATAGAAAGCTGCCGCTTTGCCGAGGTTAAGGACGCCCGTGTTCCGGGGTTTGGCAAAGTGCTGTATGATTTCATCCAGCCACTGTTCAAATCCGTCAACCCCGAGCGACGGCGCATGGTCAAAGCCGCCTGCCTTTTGCACGATGTCAGCTGGCGCGCGCATCCCGATTATCGGGCCGAGGTTTGCTTTGACAACGCCACCCGCGCCAATCTGGGGGGGCTAAAGCACTCTGAACGGGTGTTTCTGGGGTTGGCCCTGCAACATCGCTATACCAATCGGCGTGACGGCACGCGGTTCGCTACTGTGGGTCAGCTTATCTCTGAGAAAGACCAGCACCAGGCCGAGGTCCTGGGCAAGGCCATGCGGTTTGGCGCAATGCTGTGGCTGGACAAAAACGCGGCCCCCGGTCATCTGAGTTGGTATCCCAAAAAACGCGTGCTGGAACTGCGCCTGACCAAGGTTGCCGCGCCTCTTTTTGGTGAAGTCGCCAAAGCGCGGTTTCAGTCCTTGGCCGACACGCTGGAGGCCGCGGTTGTGGTCAAAACGAAGTAGGGGGTTTGCCCGAGGTGCAAACCAGACCCGCGCGACCTAAAGCGTTTCTCGCCATTTGACTGCCTGAGCAACAAGGCGATACGCTCTAGATATCAATCTCGCCCTCAATCGGCTCATCCGGCATCTCTTCCGGGGTCTTCTTGCGCAGGATGATATCGCCATTGGGCAAAATCTCAGGGGGGTGATACGCGCTCAAATCTTCGATCTGGCTAAGCAACTCCACGAAGGCCGGCCCCATTTCGCTCACGAAATCGCGCAACACCGGTTCCATATCATCCGCCAGCGCCATCAGGTCATCCAGCGCAGGTTCCATTTCGCGCCTGATGCCCTCAAAGAACAGCTGCGCCCCGCGTTCCATCAGGGAAAACCCCTCGTCCTCCTCTTGCGCCTGAAGCGGCAAAGTGGACAAAAGCAACGCGCCGGTGGTGATGACAAATCTCTTCATGCTCGCAATATAGGGTGGCCCAATGACAATTTGAAGTCACAGATCCAGATCGAGCACCACAGGGAAGTGATCCGAGGCGGCAATCAGCGCCGTGCATAGCTCAGGCAAGCTCCAGCAATCAGGGTCATCAAATGGATGCAGAATGCGCCATTTCGGCGCCAGTCGCCGCAAATCCGGCGAAACCATAATGTAATCCAGCAAGGCCTGCATGTACCGCTTTTCATGGCTCAGATAAAACCGCGCGGTGGTGTTAATGGCCCCGATTTTGCGCACCAAAGCCCGCCGCGCATGTGGATCATAAAGCTGTGTTTCCCCGCGTGCGCCCTCCCCCAGAATGATCTCAACAACTGAGCGGCCAAAGAGGCCCTCATATTCATCCAGGCCCGGACCATCGTTGAGATCGCCCATCACGATCAACGATTCCCCTGCCGCCAGATGCATCTCAATCCGACGGCGCAGCCACACGGCCTGCGCCTGCTGCTTGCGCCGGTTGGAAATGGCCATCTGCATGACCTCATCGCGGTTGGTGGCCCCATGCGGCGCTTTGGATTTCAGATGTGCCCCAATCAGGCGCACCACCTTGCCCGCCTGTGGGCCAGTCTTAGGGGTCAGCTCCACCTCAAGCGGTGGCTTGGAGAAGACGACCATATCCTCGGAGGCATCAATATCCAGATCAATCCGAAACACCCCGTCAAAGCGCGGCGCATCGGGTGATCCCTTTTTGCCCGTCTCTATCCCGCGCGGATCATGCCGCGCACTGAGAACATCAGGGTCATAAAGCAATGCAATCTCTTGCTGGGTTTCATTGGCAAACCCGATCAACGCCTTGCTTGTGCGCAGGCCCATTGTGCGCGCAAAGTTTTCCAGCGCCTTGATGGTCGAGCGTTTGCCATTGGTATCGGGTGCCTCGATGATCATCACCGCATCCGCATCCATCGCAGTGAACACAATGCCCAGCGCCGCCAGTTGATCTGCTCGGGTCACGTCATAACGGCTCGACCATTGCTCATCATCCAGCAGCATCCCCTCGTCATCAAACAAGGAGTTGAACCATTCAATATTGTACGTGGCAATGCGCATATCACGCGCCTCCGTTGATCTCTTCCCAGGCGCGATTGATATCAACCATGCGTTTTTCGGCCAGTTTAATCGCCTCTTCGGGCACACCGCGGGCCATCATCCGGTCAGGGTGCGTGTCGCGCACCATCTGCCGCCAGACCTGGCGGATCTCGTGCATCGGCGTGTCCGCCGCCACACCCAATACTGTATAAGGATCGGGGGCGGCATCTGGCACAAAACGGTTGCGCAGCGATTTGAAATCCGCGTCAGGCAGGCCAAATATCTCTGCGACACGTTCCAAAAACGCGTCTTCATTTGGGTGATAAACACCGTCAGCCATGGCAATATGGAACAACCCTTCCATCAAATCGCCCAGCGCGCTGATATCATCGGCAAACATACCAGCAATTCTCGTGGCATAATCCTCAAATCCGGCCACGTCCTGGCGCGCCAGATTAAACACCTTGGCGGCCCCTGCTTCATCGGCCTGTGCGATCTGGAACACTTCACGAAAGGCCGTTACCTCGTCGCGCGTCACCAGACCGTCGGCTTTGGCCATTTTGGCGCTTAGGGCGATCACAGCAATGGTAAAGCCAACAGAGCGTTCAGGCGGGCTGCGCAACCGATCAAAAACAGCGCTCAGCCCCTCTCCTGAGGTGAGTGCGGCTATGGCCTCGGATATGCGGCTCCAGATGGACATGATGACCAGACTACCGGGTTTAGAGGGGGATGTCAGGGCGTTCTCTCAAAGAAGTTTTTGCATCAATATCAAATCCATCCAACGCTCAAACTTGCGACCGACTTCGGGTAAAACTGCGATGGTTTTATACCCAATTGCGGTGTGAAATGCCACGCCAGCAGTGTTTTCCCCCGCCACCCCCGCGATCAACGAGCGCATACCGGCGCCTCGGGCATGCCCCTCCAGCGCGGCCATCAATGTGCGCCCAACCCCGCGCCCCATTGCCGCCTCGGCCAGCATCACCGAATGCTCAGCAGTATGGGCATATCCCGGTCCGCCACGAAACTGAAAATACGTGGCAAAACCAAGAATGCGCCCTGCATCCTCGGCCACCCAAAACCCTTTGCCCTCAGCTGTGCGGGTTTCAATATCGCGCGCCAGCCCATCCGGGGTTTTCTCGGCGGTGGTAAACGTGTTCACCGTGTGCCGGATGTTATGATTCCAGATATCAGCAATCGCCGGGATATCAGCCGTGGCCACCGCACGAACAATCATTCCAGCACCCGCCGCCCGTTTGGTGTGTCAAATTCCGCGCGAAATCCGGTTGGGCCTGTGTCGTAACGCACCCGTGCATCGCTCAACATGCCCGATAAATTTGCCTGCATTGCCTCGGCCTCAGGATGGGAAATAACCAGCCGATGCAACCGGCACCCCGTCGCGTCAAGCCGCGTTGCCGGATGGGGGCTGCTTTGCCATTCGATCAGCGCCGGAAACGCGTTATCATAGGGCAATATCCCCGTTTCCGGCACGGCCATCTGCCAACGCAGATCACCCCGCGTCAACGCCACTGGTCGACCTGCCCCAGGCAGCGCCCTCACCGCGCCGGCCAGATCATCCGTGCGACATATCCAATTGGTCAACTTTGGGGACCCATGAAAACGATCCAGATCAAACCACCTCGGATATTCCAGCGCGGGCGCGTCCGGATCAATGGCGATCACTTCCAGATACAGCCCATCTTCCAGCCCAAGCAGCATATTATGCGTGCCAAAATGCGCGTGTTGTCCGCCCGGTTGCAAGCGCACGCCTAAAGCGGCCTCAACCATCGCCTTTCCTTGCGCCAGAGTTGCCGCCGCGATTGCGATATGATCCAGCTCCAGCTTCATGCGCCTATCCTTGTTTGAGTGCCCAACAATTGGCTCGTACTGGCCGTGTCATCCATACCCGACAATCACCAGCCGCCCTATCGCCCATACCCCCACCAACACCGTGGGGTAGAAGCTGGCAGCAAACCCAAAAGCACGCAATGGCGGCGAAACATGATACCCGATCCAAAACGCCAAACGCGCCACCGCAAGCCCAAGCCCGAGACACAAAATCACCCCCGGACCCAATCCCGACAACATCACCGCCGCCGCAGGCCAGACACATAAGGCCAACACCAGCTGTTCGCCGGTATTGCGCAATACGCGCTGGTCGATCTCGGCGGCATTGGTCAAGGCTTGCCCGTCGATGATCGTGTCATCAAAGAACCGACGTTGCGCCAACCGCCCCACCATCAACGCCATCACCAGGCCGGGAGCCAGATAGGCGGTCATGATTGTGGGTATCAGCGCAAACACCGGCAATTGCACAAAACGTGCCGCCGCCCACAACAGAGCAACCGACCACAATGCGCCCAATGCCATACCAATTGCTATTCTTTGTCGTGTGCCCATTGATGCCCCATATCGCACCATTTTGGTGCTTGGCAAACTGTCTGATTTTTCGGCGCAGATGGCAACGGCGATCACGCCACACGACAGCATCTGGATTTAGGCCATTTCAGCCTTGACGGGGGGGCGTGGCTGGCTTAGATCACGCGCCCATGGCGCGGTAGCTCAGTTGGTTAGAGCGAACGACTCATAATCGTTAGGTCGGGAGTTCGAGTCTCCCCCACGCCACCATTTAACCTCCCAAACCACCCGGTCGAAATGACCCCGGACATTCACCCGAGGCCATTGTTTTTACAGGGAAATCAGCCGCGGGCCTCGCGGATCAATCGCAAGATATCCTGGGCTGCCTCGGGAATATTTGTGCCCGGACCAAAGATCGCTTTCACTCCGGCCTTTTGCAGGAACTCGTAATCCTGTTGCGGAATAACCCCGCCGCAAATGACCAGAATATCGCCCGCATCCTTATCCTTGAGCGCCTGAATAAGTTTTGGGGCCAGTGTTTTGTGCCCCGCAGCCTGAGAGCTGACGCCAATCACATGGACATCATTGTCCACAGCATCCTGTGCCGCCTCTTGTGGGGTTTGGAACAACGGCCCCACATCCACATCAAAACCGATGTCAGCAAAGGCCGTAGCAATCACTTTGGCACCCCGGTCATGCCCGTCCTGGCCCATCTTAACCACCAACATGCGTGGACGGCGGCCCTCGGTTTCGGCGAAATCTTCCACTGATTTCTGAATGGCGGCGAAGCCTTCGTCGCCCTCATAAGCAGCGCCGTACACGCCTGCCAGGGTTTTCACTTCTGCCCGGTGCCTGCCAAATACATTCTCCATGCTCATACTGATCTCTCCCACTGTGGCGCGCGCGCGCGCAGCTGCGACGGCCGCTTCCAAAAGGTTCCCACCTTCGTTCGCGCATCGTTCTAGTTCAGCCAAAGCAGCCTGGCACGCCGCCTCATCGCGGCTTTCGCGGATGCGTTTCAGTTTAGCAATCTGCGCCTCGCGCACCTCATCATTGTCAATCTGAAGAATGTCGATCGGGTCTTCGTGGTCCTTGCGGTATTTATTCACCCCCACGACCACATCTTGCCCGCGGTCAATCATCGCTTGGCGTCGCGCGGCACTTTCTTCGATCCGCAGCTTAGGCATGCCGGTGGCCACGGCCTTGGTCATGCCACCCATTTCTTCGACTTCTTCGATGATCTTCCAGGCAGCGTCGGCCAATTCGTTGGTCAGGCTTTCGACATAGTAACTGCCTGCCAGCGGGTCGACCACATTGGTCACGCCGGTTTCTTCCTGCAAAATCAACTGGGTATTGCGTGCAATTCGCGCGCTGAAATCTGTGGGAAGGGCAATCGCCTCGTCCAGCGCATTGGTGTGCAGGCTTTGCGTCCCCCCCAGCACGGCGCTCATGGCTTCGTAGGCGGTGCGGATAACGTTGTTATAGGGATCTTGTTCTTGCAGGCTCACACCAGATGTCTGGCAATGGGTTCGCAGCATTTTCGAGCGCGGATTCTGCGCCCCCAGATCAGTCATGATCCGGCTCCACAACAGACGTGCGGCACGCAATTTGGCCGCCTCCATAAAGAAATTCATCCCAATGGCGAAGAAAAAGCTCAGTCGCCCGGCGAATTTGTCCACATCCATTCCGCGCTCGATGGCTGTTTTCACATACTCGCGCCCATCGGCCAGGGTAAAGGCCAGTTCCTGCACCAGGTTCGCCCCAGCCTCTTGCATGTGATAACCCGAGATTGAGATCGAGTTGAACTTCGGCATCTCATTTGACGTGTATTCAATGATATCAGCGACAATCCGCATCGACGGTTCTGGCGGATACACATAGGTGTTGCGCACCATAAATTCCTTCAGAATATCGTTCTGAATGGTGCCCGAAAGCAGCGCCCGGTCATGGCCCTGCTCTTCGCCCGCAACGATAAAACTGGCCAGGATGGGGATCACCGCGCCGTTCATAGTCATTGAGACACTGACTTGATCCAACGGGATTTGATCGAACAGGATTTTCATATCCTCAACCGAATCGATCGCCACACCGGCCTTGCCCACGTCGCCTTCAACGCGCGGGTGGTCACTATCGTATCCACGGTGGGTGGCCAGATCAAAGGCCACAGAAACCCCTTGCTGACCAGCGGCCAGGTTGCGTCGGTAAAACGCGTTGGATGCCTCGGCGGTGGAAAACCCCGCATATTGGCGGATCGTCCAAGGGCGGCCTGCATACATCGTGGCCTTTACGCCGCGCGTAAATGGCTCGGCACCGGGGGTGCTATCCAGGTGGCTCAACCCCTCCAGATCGGCCTGGGTATACAGCGGCTTGACCTCGATGTCCTCCAGGGTCCGCCAGTTCAGGTCGCTCAGCGGTTTGCCACGCAGTTCTTTTTCGGCCAGTTCACGCCATTCGTCGGTTTTCGATTCCATTTGGGTTTTGTCCTCTTATGGTCTGGGGCTGTTGTGGGGTGATCCCCATCTTGTCAGCTCCGGTTTCCTCGATCAGGGTCGCCATGCCATCAGCCCCGGCGCGTAGCCAGAACAGATCATCCGCATAGCTTTCCTTCAATGCCATGGTTTGCGCGTGGTCAAACGGATGCCAGCGCCCATCTTCTTTCGGCAATGCTGCCGGATCTTCACCTCTGTCGTGCAGTATTTGGCGCAATTGCGATACGCTGGGCGAACGGTTGATCCATTCGCGCGCCGATGTCATCGGCGGAGAAGCAAGCCCCGCCAGACAGCTTAGTTTTTCTTCGGGGCGACCGCCGAATTGTTCATACGGCATTACCAGGATTTCCGCATTGGGAAGCGCACAATACAGATCACGAATGACATCACGCCAGTGACGGTTAGACGTGACCAACCGGTCGAGCGCATCTGTATCGGGCAATCTATGCCCCCGCCCCACCGAAAAGGCCAGAACCGATGACCAATAGCTGTCTTGGGATCGGATTGACAGGACCACTCTGCTGACCTTGTTGTCAAACGCCTCACTATACCTGGCCATTCGTTCGCCCGCGCCCGCATAAAGCTTGCTGTCGCGCAGATTGCGCCGCGGTGCACCAATCATGTTTTCATCTGATACGATCAACTGGCGCATGCCATTATTTTGCGCGCGATGTTGTGCCAGGGCAATACGGCCGCGCGCGCGTTGCAATTGCACTTTGGCAGAGCGCATTACTCCGCCCACTGGCATCACCCCGGTCAACAGCCCGTCGCGCGTACGCCATGGCCCCCAGACGGCAATGCCCTGCGCGCCCAGCTTCGCGCTATTCTCTTGCAAGTAGTGTTGAAAACAGGTTGAGGCGGTGCGATGCGCCCCAAGATGCATAACTATGTCCATCGGTGTGCCACCCTTTCGGCGCCTGGCCGCAAGTCGCGGCATATGAGAGATCGAGGCGTTCTTTCTGCGCCCTCACTATTCATAACCCGATTGGAGTTAAAATTATCTTGGCCCGTGGCGGCAAACCCCTTCGCTTTGTCCTTAACAAGCCCTATATCCAATAGCACAGGAGAGACCATGAAGCCCCTAATCACCCTTGTATTACTGGCACTTATGTCAAGCACCGCCATGGCGCAGGAGGCCAATGAGCCCCCTGAAACACCAGTTGAAGCGGGTGTTATGCGCCCAGATACCGATGATTTGCAGCAATTTATCTGGAAAAACCGGCCCCTTGTGGTGTTTGCAGACAGCCCAAACGATCCACGCTTCATCCAGCAGATGGCAAATCTTGAAGCGCGACTTGATGCTTTGGCCGAGCGTGATGTGGTGGTATTGAGCGACACTGACCCGGCAGCAAAATCTGCCCTGCGAGAAAAACTGCACCCGCGTGGCTTCATGCTGGTGCTGATTGGCAAAGACGGCACGATATACCTGCGCAAACCCTTCCCTTGGAATGTGCGTGAAATCACCCGCTCAATCGACAAATTACCGATGCGCCAACAAGAAGTCCGTGACCGGCGCGCCGGGGCGGAAATCTGAGTTTGGGACCATATTTGCATCAGCCCTCCCCCATCGTCACGATCAATACATTGGTGCCCGGATCCAGCAACATCAGCGCCCCAAGGCTGGCATCAAAAGCCAAAACAGCTTTTGGGTTGGTCAAGGCATAGCCAAAGGCGCTGGCTGTGATCTCATCCATGCACACACGCCCCTCAAGGGCCGCACGGCGCATCTGATATCCCAAGGCGCGATCGGTGTTGATCAGCGCGACCAAGCCTTGATCAGGTGCCACGTCTGGCTGATCCAACGCAACCGTGCCCCGCATTTGCAGCACATTCACCGCCTTTTGCACTGAATTGACAACTGCCAACGCGGACCCCACTTCAGTATCCACCAGTCGAAACGCCGCCGCCGCACAATCCTGTTTAGCGCCAAATCCCATGGTCGGCCCCAGCGCAAACCATTGCGCCATATGTGCGCGCAAAGCGGCCTCGTCTATACGCACACATCCGCCAAGCGTGGCACACATCAACGCCAGCCCCACAAGGGCGCGCGGCCTGAGCGATATGTTGGCAGCTTGGAAAATGATGCAGGCCTTTCCTTAGGTGTCCAATATTGCGGGGGCCGTCACAGCGTCACGCCGCAGACATGCTAAAAATCCGCAAGCAAACACCAACAAAACGCAGAGCACAAACATCTCAGCCACAGCGATGTAACCTGCCATAACCACACGCGGCGCGCCCCAGATCAGCGCTGACATGGCCAATGTTGTGAACAGCCAATACTGCCATTTCAACGCCCTGCCCGAGGCCAGACCATAGATCACAGAAAACACGCACATTGCAGACATGACAGGCACCAACAGCATCACAAACACACTATCGAGTCGGCTTTCCAACACCTGCATTACCCCCAGCGCCAGAAACGCCCAAAGCGTGACAAGCCCAGCCATGAAAGCGAGTGTATAAATCGCGGCGACCTGCCAGATGCGCATCCTATTCAAACTCCATGATCACTTCATCCACCGCCAAGCTATCGCCAGCGGCGGCATTAATCTTGGTGACTGTCGCTTTCCTTTCAGCACGCAGAATATTCTCCATCTTCATCGCCTCGACAGTGCACAATGTCTGGCCTTCCTGAACTTCGTCCCCCACGGCCACATCAACCTTCACGATCAGACCGGGCATCGGGCACAGCAGTAACTTTGATGTATCAGGTGGCAGTTTCTCAGGCATTAACATGGCAAGTTCGGCCTGACGCGGCGAACGCACATGCACCTTGAGGTCTGCGCCGCGCGTGCGCAGGCGAAAGCCCCCCGAAATCTTGCCAACCTTCAACACCAGCGGGTTGTCATCCACATTCAGCTTGGCCAGTTGATCACCCGGCGTCCAGGCGCTGGTGACACGGTGGCTGGTGCCATCTTCAAACGCCACGCTCGAGCCATCGCGGTCCGCAGAAATCGTCACCGGATAGCTGTGTCCTTGCAGTGAAACGACCCAATCATCGCCCACATGGCGTTCGTGATTGTCCATCCGTCCCGAAACCCGAGTGCGCCGAATTTCTGCCACCCGGTGCATCGCCGCCGCAGTGGCCGCAATCCGGCGCAAAGCCGCTTCATCCAACTCAACCCCTTGGAAACCATCGGGATATTCTTCTTCGATAAAGGCTGTTGTCATGTCTCCCAACACGAATTTGGGATGGTCCATAACCGCAGACAAAAACGGCAGGTTGTGGCCGATCCCTTCAATCTCAAACCCGTCGAGCGCAGTGCGCATCGCCTCAATCGACCCGGCCCGATCAGGCGCCCAGGTGCACAGCTTGGCGATCATCGGGTCATAATACATCGAGATTTCGCCCCCATCAAAAACACCTGTGTCATTGCGCACAGCCGTGTCTCCGATCTGGGCATCATCCTGCCATTTGCCGTTGTCCTGCAACGGCCCTGCGGCCACTTCAACAGGGGGAATGTAGCGTGACAACCGCCCGGTCGACGGCAAGAAACCGCGGTAAGGATCCTCAGCATACAGCCGACTTTCCATCGCCCAGCCCGTCAAGGTCACATCCTTTTGGGCAAAACTCAGCTCCTCGCCTGCGGCCACACGGATCATTTGCTCGACCAGATCAACGCCAGTGATCAGCTCGGTCACAGGGTGTTCCACCTGCAAGCGCGTGTTCATCTCAAGGAAGTAGAAATTGCGCTCTCCATCGACGATGAATTCCACCGTACCGGCGCTGGCGTAATCCACCGCATGGGCCAGAGCAACCGCCTGTTCGCCCATTGCTTTACGCGTGGCTTCGTCCAGAAACGGGCTTGGCGCCTCTTCGATCACTTTTTGCTGGCGACGCTGGATCGAGCACTCTCGTTCACCCAGATACACCCCATTGCCATGCGTGTCGCACAGCACCTGAATTTCGATATGGCGTGGTTGGGTCACAAATTTCTCAATGAAAATCCGGTCATCACCAAAGGAATTCGCCGCTTCGTTCTTGGAGCTTTGAAAGCCCTCGCGCGCCTCGTCATCATTCCAGGCGATGCGCATCCCCTTGCCCCCGCCCCCGGCGGATGCCTTGATCATCACCGGATAGCCGATTTGGTTTGAGATCGTCACCGCATGCTCTGCGTCATCAATCAGCCCCATCACCCCCGGAACGGTCGAAACATCGGCCTCCATCGCGATTTTCTTTGAGGTGATCTTGTCGCCCATCTTTTCAATCGCACCAACGGGTGGCCCGATAAAGGCCACGCCCTCGGCCTCGAGCGCTTGGGCGAACTTGGGGTTTTCCGACAGAAAACCATACCCAGGATGAACCGCCTCAGCGCCAGTCTGGCGAATGGCATCCATCACCTTGTCGATAACGATATAACTCTCGTTTGCGGGGGGTGGGCCAATATGCACCGCTTCATCCGCCATTTTCACATGCAACGCATTGCGATCTGCATCCGAATAGATGGCGACAGTGGCAATGCCCATCTTGCGAGCGGTCTTGATGACCCGACAAGCGATTTCACCACGGTTGGCAATCAGAATTTTCTTGAACATATCTGTCCCCTCAAGTGTAGGCTGAACACGACAAAGCGCACGCCCCGGTTTCCCGAGACATGCGCTTTGTCAGATTAATCGGATCGGCCAAATCAGCGCAAAACGCACCAATGTGCCCGATCAGTTTGTGATCGGTGTCATAAGATAAGGGTCGAACGCCATGCGGCTCGACAGCTCGGGCGCGGCACACGCCCCTAAGACAACCAGTAGAAGTACTGCTTTGATATAGCCCATATTGAGCGCCTCGTTGATTGGACGCCCCCCATTGAGTGCTATATACGCCTGTCACTGACAAAAGCCAATGGGAATAAGCAGTTGCCCTTCCCCACTGTGGCGAGATTGCCCCAACGTCAACCCATGCCCGGTTTGCGTCAGCAGTTTTTACCTTTTTTGGTCTGGCAATAGATGAGATTGCCCGCAGCCCCGACAGCGGCCCCGGTGAGCAGATTTCCATCCAGCACCGCAGCGGTGCCAGCGCCAGCGCCAGCACCGATAACGGCCTGTTCCAGCGCCGTATCCCCACAGGCCGCCAGCCCGCTAAAGCTGATAAGCACAAGTAGGGTTTTGAATTTTGTATACATGTCGTTTCACCTTGCTTTGTGTCCCCCAAGCGCGTGCGGCTATCAATAGCCTGACCTGGCGCGGTGTCAAAGCAATCTGCCGCATCATTTTGACCATGGGCGACCTGCCGCCGAGCGGCGCAAAGGTTTGATTTGAAACGAAAAGTGGACGGCCGACTTGGGGTGAAATCGGGCCGTCCAATAGGAGAAGGGTAAAGCAATTGACTTGCAAACAGTGCCCTTAGGGGAAGGGCGGTTACTACATCTACCATGCTGCATTTCTGAACCGCACTGTCCATCGCAGCACACGCATATGGCGAATTTTCGGCCAATTTTCGCGTACCTCTACGCATCTTCGGCAAGAAGACGCCATTTTGGGCCGCCGCCAAGGGATGAGCTAACGATCTTCGCATCACCCGTCCTCGCCGTCATCTTCAAACGCCTTTGGAAAAGCCGCACGCGCCGCACGCACATCCAACTGTAACAAGGCGTCATAACTTTCAGGATCAAACGGATCCTCGGCAGCCAAGACTTCGCGGCCAAACAGCCAGCTCAACCGGCCTGCATCCAGGTTTCCGCGCTCAAACGGTTCTTCGCCAAAGCACTCCCACAATGCGCGCACAAACCCTGTGTCGGCACGCCGATCAGCGGGCCTGCGGTCATGGAACCGCTCGCGTTCAGTGATCGGCGTCACACCCTTGGGGTTGGCACGGCGAATTGTGAATTGAAAATCAGTTCCGGGCAAACGCCCCGGAAACCCGCGATGCTTAATCATAATACGCCCCCCCCAAACAGGGTGCGTGCGGGGCAAGGACCGAAGTTTACACCCCGGACCTTGCGGCCTGTGACAGGCTTATTTGTATTTGCCCGTGTACGTTGGCTCAACCGAGATGGGCTCGGGTTGGACAACCACAAATTCTTCTTCCTGGGCGCCACCGCCACAGGCTGCCACGAGGACAACCAGGCCAAATGCGGCCAGGATCTTGATGCTGTTCGACATGTTCTGCTCCTGTCTTTTTGCGCAATCGGGCGCGGGGTTGGTGCCCCGCTTTTACCGCCATGCACAGCTCCGGCTGCAAAAGCGCAACCAGACGCTATCATATCCCAGGGTGGCGCAGAATTGTATGTTTTGAAACTTATCCACAGTGGCTGTGACTCCAAAGCCGCAAACCGCAGGTTGGATGAAGAAGCCCCCGCAACATATTGTGGTTTCATCAAAACATCTCCCAGATGCAGGTGCCGTTTTTCACGCTATATGCCTCAAAAACCTGGGTTACACTTGTATCGATCCGGCCAAACTCCGATGGCTTATCCGCCAGAGACACCACCACCTGATTGGGCATGGGGCCTGTATTTGCCAGTTTGGGCAAGGCATAGTTGGTACACAGATACTCCAGATCCGCCATCACAATATCCATGTCATCCGCCCTCTCAAATGCCGGAGCCACAAAGCGGAACCGGTACACCAATCCTTGCCCCGGCTGATCCCAGATCATTTCCTGCAGTTCCGCCTCCAGCCCCGAGGGCAGAACCACGCCAGACGCGCCCATGCGCTTGGTGGGTTTGCTCTCTTCCGGCAAGACCACCATCAACCAAACACCCACACCAACAACCAAAAGCGGGCCAACGGCGAGCCACAAAAAGCGCCTCATGACGCCCACCTGGCCCAGCGTGCCTTGTTGGCCGTGCTCTCCAACACATCCGTGATCTGTGCCTCAGCTGCTCGCTTGGGAAACACGCCGTCCACCTGACCACCTGCCGTTACTTTCAGCCCGCCGTCACAGTCCTCAACCTTGACCGCTGGCGCAAACCCTCTCACGTCGCGCAACGCCCGCCAGACATCCTGCCTGACTTGGCGCGCAATCCGATGTTTGCAACCACCCTCAAGCCATGTCACCACCCCCAGATCAAACCGCACCGGCACCCGCCGCGCCATCGTCAGCGCGCCGTTTTCATGCAGGATATGCCAGTGCTTTCGCGCCATAATATGGCCCATTCTCCTCATCTTCTTGCTGTACATATCCCGGGGGTGCGGGGGCTGGCCCCCCGCCCTTCTCCTCAAAGCGGAATATTATCGTGCTTTTTCCATGGGTTGGTCAGCTTCTTGTTCCTCAAGCTGGCAAACGCCCGGCTGACCCGCATCCGCGTGTTCCGCGGCATGATCACCTCGTCGATGAAGCCACGCTCAGCGGCCACAAACGGGTTGGCAAAGCGGTCCTCATAATCCTTGGTATGGGCCGCAATCTTGTCAGCGTCACCCAAATCGGCACGGTGGATGATCTCGGTCGCCCCCTTGGCGCCCATCACCGCGATCTCGGCTGTGGGCCAGGCATAATTGAAATCGCCGCGCAAATGCTTCGAGGCCATCACATCATAGGCGCCGCCATATGCCTTGCGGGTGATCACCGTCACCTTGGGCACTGTTGCTTCGCCATACGCAAACAGCAGTTTCGCGCCGTGCTTGATCACCCCACCGTATTCCTGCGACGTTCCCGGCAAAAAGCCTGGCACATCCACAAGTGTCAAAATCGGAATCTCAAAGCAATCACAGAATCTTACAAACCGTGCGGCCTTGCGCGAGCTGTCAATATCCAGACATCCCGCCAGCACCATTGGCTGGTTCGCCACAACCCCCACGGTCTGCCCCTCCAGGCGCACAAACCCGGTGATGATATTCTTGGCAAAGTCTTCCTGAATTTCGTAAAAATCGCCCTCATCGGCCAATTTCAGGATCAACTCTTTCATGTCATAAGGAGAGTTGGCATTGTCCGGGATCAGCGTATCCAGGCTCTGCTCCACCCGGCCCGGCTCATCAAAGAACGGGCGTACCGGGGGCTTTTCACGATTGCTGAGCGGCAGGAAATCCACCAGCCGACGCACTTCGGCCAAGGCCTCCACATCGTTCTCAAACGCGCCATCAGCGACACTGGATTTACGCGTGTGGGTTGATGCCCCGCCCAATTCTTCGGCTGTGACCTGTTCGTTGGTCACGGTTTTCACCACATCAGGGCCGGTCACAAACATATACGAGCTGTCTTTGACCATGAAGATGAAGTCGGTCATCGCAGGGCTATAAACAGCGCCCCCCGCACATGGCCCCATGATCACTGAAATCTGCGGCACCACACCGCTGGCCATGATGTTGCGCTGGAACACTTCAGCATAGCCCGCAAGGCTTGCGACACCTTCCTGAATGCGCGCGCCGCCGGAATCATTGATCCCAATCACCGGCGCGCCGTTTTGCATCGCCATGTCCATGATTTTACATATCTTTTCGGCATGGGTTTCGGACAAAGATCCGCCAAATACCGTAAAGTCCTGGCTGAACACATACACCATCCGGCCATTGATTGTCCCCCAGCCGGTGATCACACCGTCGCCGGCGGGGCGGTCTTTTTCCATGCCGAAATCAGTGCATCGGTGGGCCTTGAACGTATCGAACTCTTCAAAGCTACCTTCGTCCAGCAATAAATCCACCCGCTCGCGGGCCGTCAGCTTGCCCTTACTGTGCTGCGCTGCAATCCGGCGTTCACCGCCACCTTTGCGCGCCTCAGCACGCCGGTCCTGCAATACCTGAAGGATATCGTCCATGGGGTCCCCCTTTAGAATTTGGGCCACAATAGGCAAAGTCGCACAGGGAACAAAGCAAAATGCCGCAAATTTGCAAATATGTCGACAGAAAATCCTGCATAACTGCAAATTTGCTAATATTTCGCAATATACCCTAAGGTGAGTGGACTTCCTCGCCCCACCCCCATAACCCTTGGATCATGAGTGATTTCCCTAAGGTCCGTTTTCTGGACCGTCGGACACCCCCGCATATTTTCACGTTGATCCTGCTGGCCGGGATCGCGGCTTTGGCGATGAACATTTTCCTGCCAAGCCTGCCCGGCATGACCACATATTTTGAGACCGATTACCGCCTGATGCAACTGTCAGTGGCTTTGTATCTTTGTATCAATGCTCTGCTTCAGCTGATTGTCGGGCCTCTGTCTGACAAACTGGGGCGCCGCCCGGTGATCCTGGCCGGTATGGCGGTGTTTTTGCTGGCCACTCTGGGCTGCGCGCTGGCAGGCAACATCTGGGTGTTTCTCGCGTTTCGCATGATGCAGGCAGCGGTGGTGGTGGCTATGGTCCTGTCACGCGCGATCGTGCGTGATGTCGTGCCTGACGCGCAGGCCGCATCCATGATGGGCTATGTCACTATGGGCGTGGCCGTGGTGCCGATGATGGGGCCTGCATTTGGCGGTATGCTTGATCAACTGTTCGGCTGGCAGGCCAATTTTTGGGCCGTGATTGTTTTGGGGATGGGCGTCTTTTGGTTGACCTGGGCCGATCTCGGCGAGACAGCCCCCACCACTTCACGTTCGCTCACCCAGCAGTTCCGTGAATACCCCGAATTGCTGACCTCACCGCGGTTCTGGGGCTATGCGCTGGCCTCGGCACTGTCGTCTGGCGCCTTCTTTGCCTATCTGGGTGGCGCGCCCTTTGTGGGAGACAAGGTGTTTGGCCTCAATCCTTCACAGTTGGGTGTCTATTTCGGCGCACCAGCTGTCGGTTATTTCATAGGCAATTTCATCTCTGGCCGATTTTCGATCCGCTTTGGTGTCAATCGCATGGTTTTCTGGGGTACGCTGGTAAATGCAATCGGCATCGCCTTAAATCTGACTTTGTTTTACGCGGGGCTTGGCAGCGTCTTCAGCTTTTTTGGCTTCATGTGTTTCATGGGGCTGGGCAACGGTATGACCATCCCCAACGCCACAGCTGGCGCCTTGTCTGTGCGCCCACATCTGGCTGGCACGGCCTCAGGATTGTCTGGGGCGCTGATGATTGGCGGTGGCGCGGCCCTTTCGGCCATCGCAGGCGCCTTGCTCACCGAAAAATCCGGTGCTTTCCCATTGCTATGGATCATGCTGATCACAGCCCTGCTGGCAATTGTGGCCATTCTACTGACAATGCGCCGCGAACGCCGCCTTTTGGGGTTCTGAGCACTGAGCACGCACTCCCATTCTTCAATGGGAAAAGGCTTGCCTTGGTGGGTTTGCAAACATAGCCTTGGCCACAAGCTAATCTGCAAACCCACCTGAGGATCCTCCATGGCCACCCAGAAACTCTATGCCGGGGCAAAGCTGCGTGAAACGCGACAAAGGCTGGCACTGACACAAAAGGACTTTGCCACCAAACTGGGCGTGTCCCTGCCCTATCTGAACCAGATGGAGAACAACAACAGGCCCGTCAGCACAACCGTTGTACTGGCATTGGCACAAGAGTTCGGCTTTGACGTGACCGAGCTGAGCACAGGTGACGCAGAACGCATGGTCTCGGACATGCGCGAAGCCCTGGCAGATCCGGTTTTTACCGACGATATGCCACCTCTGGCCGATTTGCGACTGACAGCCTCTAACGCCCCTGCTTTGGCGCGGGCCTTTCTGGCGTTGCATACGGCTTATCGCCAAACCCATGAACGCCTTGCATCCCTGGACGAGGCTTTGGGCCGTGAAGGTGCGCGCGCGCGCCCCAGCCCCTGGGATGAAGTGCGCGACTTCTTTCATTATTGTGACAACTACATTGATGCCGTGGACCGTGCAGCAGAGCATTTTAGCCGTGCAGGTGGCCCCAACGCCGCCGAAATTCGCCTCAGCGAAATGGGTATCACCATTGCCAAATCCGACAGCGGCCCGATCCGCCGTTTTGATCGGGATAGCCGCATTCTCTATTTGTCATCTCGCGCCGAGCCGGAAACCCGCGCCTTTCAGATGTTGTTGCAACTGGCCCTGTTGACCCAGGATGCGTTGCTGGAGGCAACACTTGATTTTGCCAGATTCCAATCCGATGCCGCGCGGGCCATCGCCAAGATCGGTCTGGCCAATTATTTTGCCGGGGCTGCGATGATGCCCTATACCGCCTTTCAGGGCGCAGCCCAGGACATGCGCCACGATCTGGAACTGCTGGCCAACCGTTTTGGCGCCTCGATTGAGCAAGTCTGTCATCGTCTCTCGACCCTGCAACGCCCCGGAGCCAAGGGCATTCCGTTCTTTTTTGTACGTGTCGATCAGGCGGGCACGATCACCAAACGCCATTCCGCCACCCGGCTGCAATTTGCCCGCTTCGGCGGGGCCTGCCCCTTGTGGAATGTGCACCGCGCCTTTGAAACGCCGGGCCGGTTCTTGCGCCAGCTGGCCGAAACACCCGACGGCGTGCGCTACATCAGCCTTGCCCGCGATGTGTCAAAAACCGGCGGCAGTTTTGGCGCGCCTGTGCGCCGCTTTGCCATTGCGCTGGGATGCGAGGTGAAACATGCCGATGCCTTGGTCTATGCCGATGATCTGGACATCGCCAATGCGCCTGCCTTTGAACCCATCGGCATTTCCTGCCGCATTTGCGAACGCACTGATTGCCATCAACGCTCGGTGCCACCGCTGGAGCGGCACCTGTCCATTACCCCCGATGAGCGCGGCGTGCTCCCGTATAAGGTTAGTTGATGCTGAACACCCTGATAGTTCTGGCCGTGCTGTTTGATGGGTTTTTCCTCAGCCTCACGGGCATCGAACGCAAATACGCCTATCCACTGGATTCAACCCGCATTGCCCCGGCTGACGTGGGCCTGCCGCAGGTAAGCGAGCACCGCCTAAAAAGCGGCATCGCCACTCTGGTGATCTGGGTCGCGCCCGCCGATGAGGGCAAGCCCACTGTGCTCTATTTTCAGGGCAATGGCGGCAATCTGGCCAATCGCGCCCATCGCTTTCGGCTTTTCACGGATCGTGGCTATGGGCTGATCGCGCCGGCATATCGCGGATCATCCGGCAGCACTGGCAAGCCCAACGAAGACCGCCTGACACGCGATGCCCTGCGCGTTTGGTCCAGTCTGGACGCATTTGTGCCGGGCCTTTCCCCCAATCACATGGTGATCTACGGCGAAAGCCTCGGCGGGGGCGTGGCGCTCAAACTTCTGGCGCAACCCGGTGTGACGCAGCCCGCTGGTGTGGTGCTGGATTCACCCTTCACCTCCTACCCGGATGTGGCGCGCCATCTGGCCCCGGACCACGCCAGGCTGATCGCAAAGATGACAAACATCTGGAACAATGCCGCGCACGTCAAATCCCTGACAGCACCGCTGCTGGTCTTGCATGGCACCGCGGATACTCTGGTGCCATACAGCCAGGGCCAACAGGTGTTTGCGACCGCCACCAGCGCGACAAAGCACTTTGTCAGCGTTGAAGGAGCCGATCATCTCGCCACATGGACTGATCAGACCGAACCCCAGCTATGGCGCTTTATTGACGGGCTTCACGCATTCAGCATCCCATAGAGTGTGTCCTTCAAGGCCGCGCGCTTCTTGCGCATGTCCTGTTCGGCCAATTCATCAGTCGGTTCAACATTAGTTTCAGCGCGGTGAACGGCGCGGTTAATCTCGTGATACTCTTCTGCCAGACGGGCGAAATGGGCATCTGACTGTTTCATTTCCGTAATTTTGTCAGCCAATTCCGGGAAATCATCTTGCAGTTCGTGAGGGGTGTGCGACATGGGCGAGGTCTCCTTATTGTTCAAGTCTCGAAAAAGACTACCCCCACGCTACGGCGTCTGCTTTGACCTCGGTCAACTTCTTTACATTATCAGCGCTGTTGTGCGGCCCAATCAGGATGCACCCACGGCTTTGCATTGTCAGGTGGCAGCGGCGCGCGCCCCAAAATGTGGTCACTGGTTTTCTCACCCACCATGATCGACGGCGCGTTCAGGTTTCCATTGGTGATGCGCGGAAAAATACTGCTGTCGGCCACTCGCAAACCATCCACGCCGATCACGCGGGCGTGCGGATCAACAACCGCATGTTTGTCATTCACGCGCCCCATCCGACAGGTGCCACAAGGATGAAAGGCGCTTTCAGCGTGTTCACGGATAAACTCATCCAGATCGTCATCGCTTTGCACATCTATACCGGGTTGAATTTCATGCCTTGAGAATGGCTTGAACGCATCCTGAGCAAAAACCTCGCGGGTCAGGCGGATGCAGGTGCGGAACTCCTGCCAGTCGCGGTCCTGCGACATATAGTTAAATCGGATCATCGGATCATCCGCCGGATTGGCGCTGCGCAAGGTGATCGCCCCACGAGAGGTGCTGCGCATCGGGCCGACATGGGCCTGAAACCCGTGGCCTTCAGCAGCAGCCCGCCCGTCATAGCGCACAGCAATGGGCAGGAAATGGAACTGAATGTCAGGATAGGCAATACCCGCCTGCGAGCGGATAAACCCACAGCTTTCAAACTGGTTTGAAGCCCCCGGCCCGGTGCCGGTGAACAACCACCGCGCGCCCACATAGGCCTTGCCCAGAAGGTTCCAGTATCTATACAGGCTGACCGGCTGGCTGGCCGCCATTTGCAAATATAGCTCCAGATGGTCTTGCAGGTTTGCCCCCACTCCGGGGCGGTCGGCGATCACGTCAATACCATGATCCACCAAATGCTGTGCCGGGCCAACGCCGGAAAGCATCAACAACTTGGGCGAATTGATCGACGAGGCGGCAATGATCACCTCGCGCCGGGCATGCACCACCTGTGACTGGCCTTTGATGATGGCCTCAACGCCAGTGGCGCGCCCCTCTTTGATCACGATGCGCTGCACATGACCGCGCAGCAGATCGCAGTTTTCGCGTTTCAGCGCCGGCCGCAGATATGCATTGGCCGCCGACCAGCGCCGCCCCTTGTGCACTGTCATGTCAAACGGGCCAAAGCCCTCTTGTTGCTCGCCATTATAATCCGGTGTGACGTGATATCCCGCCTGCCCGCCTGCCTCAACAAAGGCGCGGGTCAGCGGGTTGTCCATGCTGCCACGGGTCACATGCAGCGGGCCTGAGTTGCCGCGCCAGGTGGGATCACCGCCATGGCCTGCATCATCCCAGTTTTCCATGCGTTTATAATAGGGTAGCACATCGCTGTACCCCCAGCCATCCGCGCCCTGATCGCGCCAGTGATCAAAATCATGGGCGTGACCACGGACATAGACCATGCCGTTGATCGACGATGACCCGCCGATCACCTTGCCGCGCGGACAGGCCAAAGAGCGGTTGTTCAGATGTGGCTCAGGCTCGCTGGTGTAGCCCCAATCATACATCTTCATATTCATCGGATAGCTCAGCGCGCCGGGCATCTGGATGAACGGCCCCGCATCCGTGCCGCCATGTTCAATCACCAGCACCGATTGCCCGGCTTCGCTGAGGCGATAGGCCATGGCACACCCCGCGCTGCCGGCCCCCACGATCACATAATCGGCTTCCATTACACCCTCACGAATTCAGGTATCCGGCCAGAAGCGAAATGAACGCCCCCACATGCACGACCATGATGGCCCGGTCTTTCCACATCACGCCCACGGCAAACCAAAGGAAAATCCCGATGAAAAAGGCAAAAACGTTCCAAGGCACCACGTTCATCCCGGTCAACCCGTAGCCAATCAACTGAATGACAGTTGCAATCCATTTGACGATATCTACGGTCTGAAGACCTGCTTTTGGAATTGGGCTGTCAGTCATTCACATAGCTCCCTGGCACAACACAGCATCACTCACCCCTTGGAAAACGGGCGTTTTCTTCGACCACGTTCAGATCCATGTGGTTGCGCATATACCGCTCTGAGGCTTTCATCAGCGGCTGGTAATCCCACGGATAATACCCTCCCTGCTTGAGCGCCTCATACACGACCCAACGCCGCGCCTGACTTTCACGCACTGCGGCGTCAAACGCCTCCAGATCCCAGCGGGCCTCGGCTTTGGCCTGCAACTGCGCCAGCGTGCCGACGTGCTCGGGCACATTGGCCAGATTGCTCAGCTCATGGGGGTCAGCCTCAAGGTCAAACAGCTGGTCGGGGTCTAATACGCAGCGGTTAAACTTCCACTTGCCATAGCGCAAAGACACCAGCGGCGCATAGCTGGCTTCTGCGGCATATTCCATGGCCACCGGGCTGGTGCGCTCGCCTCCCTGCCCCAGATGCACAAGGCTTTCGCCCGTGGTCCAGGGGGCCACCTGCGCCATACTGACACCGGCCAGATCACACAGCGTCGGGCACACATCTATATTGCTGACAGGTGCCTCAACCAGGCCGGGTGTCATATCGGGGGCACAGACCATCAGCGGCACGCGCGCAGAGCCTTCAAAGAAGTTCATTTTGAACCACAAACCACGTTCACCCAACATATCACCGTGATCAGAGACAAAGAGGATAATCGCCTCCTGGCGTGTCGCCTGCAACGCCTCCATCACGTCACCGATTTTATCGTCGAGATACGAAATATTGGCAAAATACGCGCGGCGTGAGCGGCGGATATCCTCATCTGAAATATCAAATTTGCGCCAGTCATTGGCATCAAAGATACGCTGGGAATGAGGATCGTGATCTTCATACGCCATGGCTGGAACCTCGGGGGCCAGATGGGCGCAATCCTCGTACAGATCCCAGTATTTCTTGCGGGCCACATAAGGATCATGCGGATGGGTAAAGCTGACAGTCAGGCACCAGGGGCGATCATCCTTGCCCCGCGCCAGATCATAGACCATGCGGGTGGCGTTATAAGCGACCTCGTCGTCATATTCCATCTGGTTGGAAATCTCAGCCACGCCCGCCCCCGTGACACTGCCCATATTGTGATACCACCAGTCGATCCTCTCGCCCGGCTTGCGGTAATCAGGCGTCCAGCCAAAATCAGCCGGGTAAATATCGGTGGTCAGGCGTTCTTCGAAACCGTGCATCTGATCGGGACCAACGAAATGCATCTTGCCCGACAGGCAGGTCTGATACCCCGCCCGGCGCAAGTGATGCGCATAGGTCGGAATATCGGCGGCAAATTCAGCGGCATTATCATAGACCCGGCTGCGCGAGGGCAACAGACCGGACATGAAGCTGGCCCGCCCCGGCGCACACAGCGGGCTGGCGGTATAGGCATTGGCAAACCGGGTAGAGCGCGCTGCCAGTTTCTTCAGGTTGGGCGCGTGCAACCACTCTGCCGGGCCATCCGGGAACAATGTGCCATTCAGCTGGTCGACCATAAAAATCAATATGTTGGGCTTGCTCATTGGGGCGCAGCCTTTGCCAAAGAGGTATCCAGATAGTGCATCAGCACCTCAACGGCCGCCTGCGGAGCCATCGGATCGCGGCGCAGAGCCTGACGGATATAAAGCCCGTCTATCATCGCCGCCAAACCGCGCGTTAAAGTGCGGGCATCTGGTGCCGCCAATAGCTTGAAATCATGCATAAGGTTTGAACGCAGCCGTTTCTGGTAAACATTCAAAAGCCGAAACGCATCATCCGATTTCTGCGCCTGCACATAGAAATTCAGCCAGGCGGCCACACTTTCATCGCGAAATTGACGGGGCGAGAAACTGGTACGAATGATCGCCTCGATCCGCTCACGCGGGGTTTTGGCCATGATCATCGCACCGCGCACCTCGGCCCCATAGAGGGTCATAATATGGCGCATGGCAGCGGCAAACATCTGCTCTTTGGACCCAAAGTAATGATGCGCCAAAGCGCTCGACATGCCGGCCCGTTTGGCAATTTGACTGACAGTGACATCCAAGGTGCCATGCGCACCGATCTCGTGGATTGTGGCCTCAACCAGGGCGTTGCGCCTTATGGGTTCCATCCCAAGTTTTGGCATGATGTCACTGCATCCCCTGCTGTTTATTCTAACCCTGCGAGCCAGAATTATGGATGTTTAATTGACTCGTCAATCAAAATAAAATATTCCAACAATATCAGGGCACACGGCAGTCGTGACAAGAATGCTTGCGCCTTCATTGCCTTGCGGCATAAGCTGCCGCCAACGTTCACACACAGCGTTAGGGGAAACTGCGCGCGTATGATTGATCCTCACCTTTCAATACCACACCGCGCCGCCAATTTGTGTCAGCAACCCGCTGCACCCAAATACCCCGGACTCAAACATTGTGATCCTACGTCAATCAACAAGACCAACTAAAAACCAGGGAGATACCTCATGTCACTTATCAAAGGCGGACTGCTTGATCGCCGCGGATTTCTGAAAACAACTGCCGCCACTGCAATGGCCGCTTCACTGCCTATGGGCGGCGCTATGGCGGCCCCAAAACGCGGCGGTCATCTGCGCATCGGGAAAGGCCACGGCCAAACAACCGACACGCTAAACCCCGGCACATGGGAAAACGGCAACACCATTGGTGCATCTTTTGCCATTCACGGCCGCCTGACCGAAGTTGCGGCCGATGGCAGTGTTGTCCCCGAACTGGCAGAGAGCTGGGAAGCCTCGGCAGATGCCTCCGAATGGACGGTCAAACTGCGCCAAGGCGTGACATTCCACTCTGGCAAGAGCGTGACCGTTGAGGATGTCGTTGCCTCGATCAATTTCCACCGCGGCGAAGGATCCACCTCGGCGGCGGGTCCAATTGTGGCCCCGATCACGGAAATCGTCATTCAGGGCGACGACACGATCCTGTTCAAACTTGATGGCGGCAATGCCGACTTCCCGTTTATCCTGACAGATTATCACCTGACCATTCACCCTGCCAAAGATGACAGCATTGACTGGCAATCCGGCGATGGTTGCGGCTCCTATATTCTTAAAAACTTCTCGCCGGGTGTATCCACCATGATGGAACGCAATCCGAACCATTGGCGTGACACTGTTGGCTTCTTTGACAGCATAGAATTGCTTGCCCTTGTTGATCTGAACGCACGCACCACGGCACTTGTGTCGGGCGATGTTGACGTCATTGACCGCCTTGACCTCAAGACAGTTGGCCTGCTGGGCCGCGACAAGAACGTCAATATCCAATCTGTATCCGGCACCGCCCATTACACCATTCCGATGAATTCGGGCGTTGGACCGTTTAATGACAACAACGTGCGTCAGGCTCTGAAATACGGCATCAACCGTGAAGAACTGGTTGAGAAGATCCTGTTTGGCTATGGCTCGGTTGGCAATGACCACCCCATCGGCGCCGGTCAGCGGTACTACAATTCTGAGCTAGAGCAGAAAACCTATGATCCGGACAAATCAAAGTGGTACCTCAAAGAGGCCGGCCTGGACAGCCTGTCAATTGAACTCAGTTCGGCCGATGCGGCCTTTGGTGGCGCTGTTGACGCAGCCGTTCTCTATCAGGCGTCAGCGGCTGCTGGCGGCATTGAGATCAACGTCATCCGTGAACCCAACGATGGCTATTGGTCAGATGTTTGGATGAAGAAAAACATGGTCTTCTCTTACTGGAGCGGCCGCCCAGTCGAAGATCAGATGTTTGCCACCGCCTATAAATGTGACGCCTCCTGGAACGAGAGCTTCTGGTGCAATGACCGCTTTGACGACCTCATGGTTCAAGCCCGCGCTGAACTGGATGAAGACAAGCGCCGTGCGATGTATTGGGAAATGCAGGATCTCTGCTCCAATCAAGGAAGCTCGGTCATTCCGATGTTCAACGATTACGTCTTTGCCGTGAACAAGAAGATCGCACTGCCCGAAACCATGGGCACAAACTGGGATCTGGACGGCGAACGCTGGGCCGAGCGCTGGTCCTTCGCGTAAGGGTTACACCATCAGTCAGAACTGCAAGGGGCCGGGTCATCCGGCCCCTTTTTCTGTTGGGGCACTCGCACCGCCACACCAAAGGCGTCGCCCCATAACGTCAGGCGGGCTGACACTGCGCTTGGCAGCACAAATTCATCCCCATCGAATAACAAACCCATGTTTTGCGGAAAAGACACCCTAATGGGCACCTCTAGACCTTGGTTGCGGCCACTGCAGGGGTGACAGCCCGCCGCTTCAGCTGTGCCTCGCGGAAACTGATAAAACTGATGGCGGCCACGATCAACGTGCCCCCCGCCACCACCCATATGTCAACCGGCTCGTTAAAGAACACAGCCCCCAACAGCACAGCCCAGACCAGCTGAAGAAACGTCACCGGCTGGGTCACCGCCAAAGGGGCGGCCCGGAACGCCAGCATCATGGTGTAATGCCCTGCCGTTGCCAATGTGGCCACGCCCATCAGGATCACCAGCTCGCTCCCCGTCGGCGTCACCCAGTTCATCGCCGCCAATGGAGCCAACCCTATGGTCACGCTCAATGACAACATGGTCACCACCACTCCGGGGCTGGTGCGATCCGTCAGCAACTTGGCCAGCAGATAGGACGCGCCAAACACAAATGCCGCGCCCAGCATAGCCAAATGTCCGGGGCCGATGTCTCGAAATCCGGGGCGCAGGATGATCAAGGCCCCGACAAGAGCGACCAACACCGCCATAACCCGCCGCCGTGCCAAGGTCTCGCCTAGGAAAAGCGCTGCCCCCAATGTGACATAGATCGGAGAAAGATAGTTCATCGCAGTCACATCTGCGATCGGGAGGCGCGCCATGCTATAAAACCACAGGGTCACGCCTATGGTGTGGGCCACGCCGCGCGCACCAAACAGCATTAAGGTATTGCGTGCCATGCGCATTTTCAAAATGTTTGCAAGAAAGGGCAACAGGAACAGCAGCCCCAGCACATAGCGCAAAAACGCCGCCTCGGCTGCCGGGATGCGCGTGCCCATCATCTTTACCAATGCGGTCACGCCAATAAACTGCAGACCTGTAACCGCCATCCAAAAGACACCCCATCCGGGCCGTAATGTTACCTCGCTGCTCATCTGCGCAGTAATGCCCAGAGACTCAGGATTGTCGAGAGCCAAAGAGCCTCGGCAAAGGTTGCGTCCCGCCTTTCCGCATCGGACCTGAAAAGTCGAAAAAGACTGAGGAGACTGTTTCGCGCGCGCCTTGGCCCTGCCTGTCTAGGTAACCGAAGTCACCAACATCATCGGCGATATGGGCATGATCGTTGTCTGACGTCAGCGCTTATGGATCCAAATAGCGATATGAGAATGTATGGCCGTTCTCTGGAAGCTGACTTTGGCAATTCGCCATCAAATTTGCGCTTGGGTCGGCATGACCCGCGAAAGCCACCCTTGCCCTTCCTGAGCGCTGGATGTAGGCATGACGCGATTGAAACGGGGGGTGTCAAATGACACAAGATGATCCGAAAACACTGATTTCAACAGATTGGTTAGCCAACCATCTCAAAGACCCTGATTTGCGCATTCTGGATGGAAGCAGCTTTATGCCTTCGACAGGGCGTGATGGGCGTGCAGAATATGACGCAGCACATATTCCCGGCGCGCGGTTCTTTGACATTGATGACATCTCGGATCACCGGTCTGAGTTGCCCCATATGGCCCCACCCACCGAAAAATTTATGTCCCGGCTGCGCAAGCTGGGCGTCGGGGATGGCCATCAGGTGGTTGTCTATGACGCCATGGGCCTGTTTTCAGCCGCGCGCGTTTGGTGGCTGTTCCGGTTGATGGGCCAAGACAATATCGCCGTTTTGGACGGCGGTTTTCCAAAGTGGCAGGCCGAGGGCCGCGCCATTGAGGATATGCCCCCGATTATCCGTGATCGCCATATGACGGTGCGCCGCCAGAACCATATGGTCAAGGATGTGACACAGGTTTCAGCGGCCTCTAAATTGCAGGATTATGAAATTCTTGATGCCCGTTCGGCTGGCCGATTTGCAGGCACTGACGCAGAACCACGCAAAGGGCTGCGCGGTGGCCATATTCCGGGGTCAAAAAATGTACCGTTCACGGATCTGTTGAATGGCGATGCCACGATGAAATCCCCCGATGACTTGCGCGCCGTATTTGAGGCCGCAGGGGTGGACATGGGCAAACCTGTCATCACCTCGTGTGGATCAGGTGTGACCGCGGCGGTGATCAACCTCGCCCTTGAGAGGATCGGCAAAACCGACCACGCGCTTTATGATGGATCTTGGACCGAATGGGGGGCGTTCGCCACCCTGCCTGTCGACACCGGAGAGAATTGATGCTCAGCCAATTGCCCGAACAACCCACAGATAAGATCCTTGATCTGATGCGGATGTACCGTGCTGATGCGCGCACGTCGAAAATCGACCTTGGTGTTGGCGTCTATAAAGATGCCTCAGGGCATACGCCTGTTATGCGCGCCGTCAAAGCGGCAGAAAAACAGCTGTGGGAGGAAGAAACCTCCAAAAGCTATGTGGCACTGACGGGTGATCCGGCATTTTGCGATGCCATGGTAACCCTTGTGTTGGATGATTGCGTGCCGCGCAATACAGTGGCCACCTGCGCCACACCGGGTGGGACCGGGGCCGTGAGGCAGGCGTTTGATCTGGTGTTGCTTGCCAACCCATCGGCGCGGGTTTTCGTCTCGGACCCGACCTGGCCAAACCATCTGAGCATCCTCAAACATCTGGGGATTGAAACCATCGCGTATCGGTATTTTGATACTGAAACAGGTGCTGTGAATTTCAACGGTATGTTGGCGGATCTTGATGCACTGCGCCCCGGCGATGTGGTGCTGTTGCACGGCTGCTGCCACAATCCGACCGGTGCCAACCTGACATTGCCGGAATGGCAAGCGGTGATCGAGGTGATGAACGCCAAAGGTGCCATCCCGATGGTCGACATCGCCTATCAGGGCTTTGGAGATGGGCTTGAGGAAGACGCCGCGGGCACCCGTCTGGTGGCCAAGTCTTGTGATCAGGTTCTGATTGCTGCCAGTTGCTCAAAGAACTTTGGCATTTACCGAGAACGCACCGGTATCACGATGGTGGTGTGCCAGGACGAGGCGCAAAAGGCGCTGACCCAAAGCAACCTGTCGCATCTCAACCGGCAGACCTACTCGTTTCCGCCCGATCACGGCGCGCGGCTGGTCAGCATGGTGTTGAACGATGCCAGTTTGCGGACCGATTGGCAGGCCGAACTTGAGGACGTGCGCAAAGGAATGCTCAGCCTGCGTGAACAGCTGGCGGGCGAATTGCAACGCCTCACCGGGTCTGATCGTTTCGGCTTTATTGCCCAACATCGCGGCATGTTCTCGCGCCTTGGGCTCAGCCCTCAGGTGGTTGAGACACTGCGCGTCGATCACGGCATCTACATGGTGGGTGACAGTCGTATCAATGTGGCTGGGTTGAACGGCGAAACCGTGCCGATCCTTGCCAAAGCGATTGTTGAAACAGGGGGGTGACCCCCATCTTCTTGCTCTAAATATCCCCGCCGGAGGCTCCGGCCTTGCGGGCGAGTGCCTAAGCCTTGTAGCGGGCGAGGAACATATCGACCACACCGGTGACGATACGTTCTATATCGGCCTCGGTGCGACTGCATGGCACGCCGCACAGGCAGCGCACAAAGAGATCACTTTTGCACAGCTCGCCAAATTGTGCGGTGGCCAGATCCATGTCATCAATTTTCAAGTCCCCACACTCCACGTGGCGCTGCAAGATTGCCCCCAGACGTTGATGCATCAGCGCCGGGCCGGACTCGTAAAAGCGCGCGCCCAATTCGGGGAAGCGGTGCGATTCAGACACACAAATACGAAACACCTGCAGGCCGAAATCTGACAGAAAGATGCGGGCCACCCGGTCTGCCGTTTCACGCAGCACCGTTTCTATGGATGCGTTGTCATTAATCACCTTCAGCGCGATTGAGGCCTGGCGGTTGCATTCCATGCGCGCCACTTCTGAGAACAACACACGCTTGTCGGGGAAATAGCTGTACAGCGTCGCCTTTGACACCTGAGCCGCGCGGGCGATTTCATCGACACTGGCGCCTTCAAATCCGTCGCGCATAAAAATTTGCCGGGCGCCTTCCAGCACCTGGTCGAATTTGCGACCTTTCTTGATGTCTGCGGCCACTGCCGTCATCTATGAGCCCCCATTGCGCTGGCTCAGTTTAATCGGCCCGCGCCCCAGTGCCAAGCGGATCCGGGCTGCAGGAGGGGTGCATTCCATAGAGGGAACTGCGATGTGTTGATGCCTGCATCGCCCTAGGGCACAGATGCAAAAGCAATGTAGCCGCACATCAAATTTAGATTACGCCAAGCTGGGAAGCCACAGGACAATGGCAGGAAATGCTACAAGAAGCGCAATAGTGACCGCATCGGCAATGAAAAACGGGGTCACGCCTTTGAACACATCCTGTACGGTCAGGTCATCACGCACCCCGGCCACAACAAAACAATTGAGGCCAATGGGCGGCGTGATCAAACAGAACTCGGCCATTTTCACCACCAATATCCCAAACCAGATGGCACACATTTCGCCCGACATACCAAAGGAGCTGTCAGCGGCCGCAACGCCTTCGCCACCGTTCAGCGCCATGACCGCCGGATAGACCACCGGCAGGGTAAGCAACAACATCCCGATAGCATCCATGAACATGCCCAGCACCGCATAGGCCAGCAGAATGCACACAAGGATCAGCATCGGCGATACCGTCAGCGCAGTGATCCAGTCGGAAAACGCCTGCGGCAATTCGGCAAAGCCCAAAAAGCGCACATAGATCAGCACGCCCCAAATGATGGTAAAGATCATCACCGTCAGCTTGGCGGTTTCCAACAGGGCTGATTTCAGCTCACCCCAGCGCATACCGCGCCACAGCGCCATCAGGAACACGATAAACGCGCCCACAGCTCCGCCTTCGGTCGGGGTGCCCCAGGCATCGCCAAAGGGGTTGTAGACAAAGAAGATGATGATCACGACCACCGCCACAATAGGCAGGGCTGGCGGCAAAGATTCAAACCGCTCGCGCCAGGTGAATCCGGTGACGGGCGGGCCGACAGATTTGAACACCACAGCGATGCCGATGATCAACAGGGCATAGACCACTGCTGAAAACGCACCGGGGATGAACCCCGCCAGCAGCAGTTTACCCACGTCCTGCTCTACGATGATGGCATAAATCACCAAAATGGCCGAGGGCGGAATAAGCGATGCAAGCGTGCCACCAGCAGCCACGACCCCTGCGGCGAATTGTTTGTTATAGCCCACTTTCAACATCTCAGGGATGGCGATACGCGCAAACACCGCCGCCGTGGCCACGGAGGCGCCGGAAACAGCGGCAAATCCCGCCGTGGCAAACACGGTTGAGACAGCCAAGCCACCAGGCAACCAGGCGATCCAGCGTTTGGCCGCCTCAAACAGTGCACGGGTCAGGCCGGCGTAATAGGCCAGATACCCGATCAGGATGAACGTCGGGATCAGGCTGAGCGCATGGGACGACACTTTGGAATGGGGCACCGAACCTGCCAGTTTGACGCTGATTTCCAGCGCCTTGCCAAATCGTGCAGGGTCATAGTCAAACCCGTTCCAGCGCAGCCAGACGAGGCCAACAAAGCCCGCCAGCCCGGCAGCAAAGGCCACGCGCATACCCAGCACGACCATAACCAGCATTCCAGCCGAAACCCAAAGGCCAATGGTGATTGGTTCCATTAGTCGTGACCTTCCAGCTGGGCCGCTTCAGCGCGGGCTTGTTCTTGTACTGTCATAGACAGCGGCACGGCGACAGGCGCGTCCAGCCCCAGAACCAAAGCCCGGCCATACCCCCAGATTTGCAAAAGCAAGCGAAGGCAAAGCACAAAAAACGCGACCGGCACGACCAGTTTGGACGGCCAGATGGGCAGGCCGATGTCGATGGTGCTGTCGCGGCTCCACATTGGGCGCGACATATCAAAGCTGCGATCAAAATGCGCCCAGCTCCCCCAGAGCAACATCAGAACCAGCCCAAAGATCAGCAAGACAGACAGAAGTTCAGCCGCCCATAGCGCGCGGCTCTTCAACTGGCCGATCAGAATATCCATACGAATATGTCCGCCGTCACGCTGTACATAAGCGATGCCCATAATGGCCATCAGCGGCATCAGGATTTCGATCCAGTCCACATAGCCCGGCAGAGGCGAGGCAAAGAATTTGCGCCCCGCCACCGAGTAAGCCGCCAGAAACATGAGAGAAAACACCGCCAACCCCGACAGGAGCGCCATGAAGCGCTCCAGGTTGTGCAGGTAACGATCAAGGGTGCTAAGCAGCCCTTGATCTTCCAGGACTGTCGATGATCCAGCCATGCTAATAGCCCTCCAAATTCACACCAAAGGGCGTTCGGAACGTCCGCTTAGTTGGACATCGCCTTTTTGTCTGCAAGGGTTTTTGCCACAAGGTCATACAACTCCTGACCCGGCAGGCCCTGGCCTTCCATATCAGCAATCCAGGCTTCGCGGATTGGATCGGCAGCCTTGGCGCGGAACGCCTCCAGCTCGGCCTCTGAAAACATAACCCTGGTCACGCCTTTTTCATCCAGAATGCTGTCCCATTTGGCCAGCAATTCACCGTAGTTGGCCAGATAATGCGCAATGGCCTCATCAACCGAACTGTCAAGGGCGTCGCGCTCGGAATCTGACAGCGATTCATAGGCGTCGATGTTCACCACAATCGGGCAGTTTACCGTTCCGGGGTTCAGGTTTGCTGTCCACCATGCGGCCTGATTGATCGTGCCAAAGCTGAGGTGGGCATGCTGGGCGAAGGCGACGGTATCAACAACGCCGGATTCCATGGATTGGTAGGCTTCGGTTGCGGTCACAGATGTGGGCACCGCGCCGACAGCTTCGAACGCTTTGCCAAGACCACCTGTCGCGCGCACGCGCATGCCTTCAAAATCAGCCAGCTTATCACGCACTTCACCAGTGCCCACGATGTTGTATTGCGGCATAGGCGAGGTCATCAGCAGCTTGGCGTTCCACTGGGCCATTTCCTCAATCACGGCAGGGTGGCCATAAACGGCGTGGCTGACGGCCACCTCCTGATCAAGGTTTTCGACACCCAGGAACGGCAGTTCCAGCACCGTGATGGTGCGGTTTTTGTCGCGGTGATACCCGGCACAGAACTGCGCCATTTCAAACGCACCGATAGAGATACCATCAAGGTTTTCTTTGTTCTTGGACAGGCCACCATAAGAGATGTTCATGGTGAACTCTCCGTTGGTTTTGGCCGACACCAGTTCAGCCAGCTTTTCCACATGTTCGGTAAAGGCCCGACGTTTGCCCCAAACTGAAACATTCCACTCTGTGGCGACAGCCTGTGACGCAAAGGCCAGCGAAAGTGCGGCAACAGTTGCGCCGCGCATCATGGTATTCATGGTGATCCTCCCAGAATCATTTTTTGGTTGTTTATTGCTGGAGCTTAGCAGGTTAGCCATCGTTTTCCACAGTGAGTTGGACGCGGTAACTGTAACCATGTAATATTCGCGCCCACCCCATAAGCATCACTTCGCTAAGTGCCTAATTTTCATGCAAGGCTATTTGGCCGGGGATGCGAAGACAGCGATCAGAGTGAACAATCTACGGCCTGAAAGGGACCATGGATTGCAGGTTATGGCAACTATTTTTGAAATCAGCTACCGTCGTGAAAGAAGTATTGCAGATGCAAGTGCAGGTGCTAAATTAGAACCATTCTAAACTGGAGCATGACATGATCCCCGGAGTTTCTTCGCGCCGCCGATTTTCTGATCTGACTGAACAGGAGGTTCTGGCACTGGCCATTTCATCCGAGGAAGATGACGCGCGGATTTATCGCAGCTACGCAGAAAGGCTGCGCGCAGATTTCCCAGATACAGCAAAGGTATTTGATGGCATGGCCGTCGAAGAGGATACGCATCGTGCGGTGCTCATCGAATTGCATCAAAAGCGGTTTGGCGAGGTGATCCCGCTGATCAGACGCGAGCATGTCGCCGGGTTTTATGCGCGCCGCCCAGTGTGGTTGATTGAAAACCTTGGGCTGGAGCGCATCCGGGCCGAAGCCGAAGCCATGGAGCATGATGCAGAGAGCTTTTATCTAAAGGCCGCAGCAACGACGCAAGATGCAGACACACGCAAATTGCTGGGTGATCTGGCGGTGGCAGAGGCCGGGCATCAACACCGTGCCACAGAACTGGAAGACGAGCATCTGGACGATGATGCACTGGCAGCTGAGGAGCGCACAGCCAAACGGCAGTTCCTGCTGACCTGGGTGCAGCCGGGCCTGGCGGGGTTGATGGATGGATCGGTCAGCACATTGGCGCCGATCTTTGCGGTGGCCTTTGCCACGCATGATACCTGGACCACGTTTCTGGTGGGGCTGGCTGCCTCGGTGGGGGCCGGCATTTCCATGGGATTCACCGAAGCGGCCAGTGATGACGGGCAGCTATCAGGCCGGGGCAGCCCGATGAAACGCGGGCTAGCGTCTGGCATCATGACGACGGTCGGGGGGCTGGGCCACGCCCTGCCGTACCTGATCACGGATTTCTGGACGGCAACAATAATCGCCATCATCGTGGTCTTCGTTGAACTGTGGGCGATCGCCTGGATTCAGAACAGGTATATGGAAACCCCGTTCTTTCGGGCTGCCTTACAGGTGGTGCTGGGCGGTGCATTGGTCCTGGCGGCGGGTGTGCTGATCGGATCAGGTTAGTTATGGCGCCGTTTGAGCCGCTGAATTAGGTCTGCCCCCTGCTCATCTGATCGAAGCGGTAGAGGTGGGTTAGATCTCAGAACGCCTTAAAAGTCAGCGTTGTCTCCGTGCGCTCAATGCCCTCGATCACGGCCACATTCTCATTGATGAAATGGCCCACGTCCTCGCCTTCGGGGATGTAGAGCTTGAGCAATAAATCAACCGGGCCTGAGACCGAGTACAACTCGGAATGAATTTCGCGCAGGGCAATCTCCTCGGCCACCTTATAGGAGGTGCCGGGTTTGCAGCGGATATTCACGAAAACGCAGCGCATCAGATTTCCTCTCGCTTGGATGGGCCCATTAAGACCGGGTTTTGATCCGGAATTAAACCCTACAATCGCGCTTTATGCTATCAACCTGTGATATGTCGCGCGCGGGATCCGCGCTCAATCGCAGCGGCGTGCAGCCGGTCAATGTTCAGCTCATAGCGAATTTCTTCCAGCAAACGCAGCTCGCTTTCTTGCAACGTTCCATCCGCAGCTGCCACATCACAGGCCAATGCATAAGCCGTCTCAAACAAGCGTTCAGGCAGGTTGTCGCGCACAAGACCAAAAAGCGCATCAAGCCCCTCTTCAACACTGAACAGATCAAACACAGTTTGCGCCATGACATTCATGCGATCCAGATCATAATTCGCAAACACCGGCAGATTGTTCACTGCGGTTTCGATTTTGACCAACTCCGCTGTGCGGATGTTTTCATCTGAGGCCGACACGGCAATCATCACCGCCACAAGGCAGTCCTGCGGAGTCAGCGGATGGGGCAGTTGATCATTCATGGTGTGTCCTTTTGCGGCAAGTTGTTGCAGTGCAGAATATTGACTGTGCCTGCCCTCGGCAATAGGAAGCGGGGTGCCTTGTGTCAAATGCCGCAGGCCTGAACCGGAGAAGCCTCATATGTCCGATATCCGCGATGCCGCCCTCGCCTCGAAAGCCTGGCCCTTTGAAGAGGCGCGCCGCATCCTCAAACGGTACGAGAAATCGCCCCCCGACAAGGGCTATGTGCTGTTTGAAACCGGCTATGGCCCCTCGGGCCTGCCCCATATCGGTACCTTCGGCGAAGTGGCGCGCACCTCGATGGTCATGCGCGCCTTTCAACTTATGTCCGACATCCCGACCAAACTGATCTGTTTCTCCGACGATCTGGATGGGATGCGCAAAGTGCCCGGCAATGTGCCTGATCCTGAGCAGCTTGAGGCTTACTTGCAAATGCCGCTGACATCGGTGCCCGATCCGTTTGGCACCCATGACAGCTTTGGCGATCATAACAACGCCATGCTGCGGCGGTTTCTGGATACCTTTGGCTTTGAATATGAATTCATCTCGGCCACCCAGTTTTATGCGTCGGGCCAGTTTGATGAAATCCTGCTGCGCGCCGTAGATCGCTATGACGACATCATGAAAATCATGCTGAAGTCACTGCGCGAAGAACGCCGTCAAACCTATTCCATTTTCCTGCCCCTTCATCCTGAAACCGGCCGGGTACTGTATGTCCCGATGAAAGAGGTGAACGCCAAGGATGGCACCATCACCTTTGACGACGACGATGGCAAAGAATGGACGCTGCCTGTCACCGGGGGCAACGTGAAACTGCAATGGAAGCCCGATTTCGGCGCGCGTTGGGCCGCCCTTGGCGTAGATTTTGAGATGTACGGCAAAGACCACTCCACCAACACGCCAATCTATGACGGTATCTGCCGGGTGCTGGGGCAGCGCCCGCCCGAGCATTTCACCTACGAACTGTTCCTTGATGAAAACGGCCAGAAGATTTCCAAAACCTCGGGCAATGGCATTAGCATTGACGAATGGCTGACCTATGCGGCGACTGAATCGCTCAGCTATTTCATGTATCAAAAGCCCAAAACCGCCAAGCGGATGCATTTTGACGTGATCCCCAAAGCAGTGGATGAATACCACCAGCAATTGCGCGCATACCCCGGACAAGACATCAAGGCGCAGCTGAACAACCCCGTCTGGCATATCCATGGCGGCGACGTTCCGCAAAGCCATATGGTTGTGCCCTTCTCGATGCTGCTCAATCTGGCGTCTGTTGCTTCGGCTGATAACAAGGATCAACTGTGGGGTTTCATTCAGCGCTATGCGCCCGATGCCTCGCCCGAGACCAACCCCGACATGGATGCCGCTGCCGGATATGCGGTGAAATACTATCAGGATTTCGTGGCACCAACGCGCCAATACCGAACACCAAACGATGTTGAGCGCGAGGCGCTCACTGTCTTGCGCAGTGAGCTGGCCGCCTATGATGGCGCTTTGGATGACGAAGCCCTGCAATCCATCGTTTACAGCGTGGGCCGCGACAGGTTCGACCCACTGCGCGATTGGTTCAAAGCACTGTACGAAGTTCTGCTCGGAGCCAGCCAAGGCCCGCGCTTTGGTGGTTTCATTGCTCTCTACGGGGTTCAGGAAACCGTCGAGCTGATCGACAAGGCACTGGCCGGAAAGCTAGGTTAACGCCCCCTGCCCCATCTTCTTGCCGGAAGTATCCCGGGGGTTTGGGGGCTGGCCCCCAATTGATCGCGTGTTTGGGGGCTGGCCCCCAATTGAACCTGTGTTTGGGGTCTGCTCCCCAAATACCACAAGAATACAACTGGCAACTCCGCGCGTTGCTTTGATCTGATAGAGATCAAGACAAAGCCCGAAACAGTTGCTAGCATGAACGAAAACAGGAGGCTTAAAGTGTATCGAACAACAGTGGTTGCCCTGGTCTTGGGAGTTGCGGCCTGCACGCAAATTTCCATGCCTGAAGCCCCAGAAGGCCAAAAACTATTTGCTGAAAACTGTGTTCAGTGCCACGGTATATCGGGCAAAGGTGACGGCCCTTGGGCAAACCTAATGACCCCTCAGCCCTCTGATTTAACACAACTATCTGTCAACGGTGTGTTTTCCCGTGCGCGGGTTTTATCCATAATCGACGGCTATGATCGCACCGGCCTGCCCGGCAAAGGCATGCCTGAATTTGGGGACCTTCTGGAAGGTGATACCATTCCGGTGGATGTAGGTGACGGTGTTTTAACCCCCACGCCTCGGCCTTTGGCAGCATTGCTGGCCTATATGGAAAGCATTCAGGAGTAGCGAAAGCGGCCTCGCTGGCACGACCATCTAAAATAAACTTCCGCAGCCAAAATGGGGCCGCAAATCTGTCCAGTCAAATGCCAATGATCTGAATCAGCAGAACACCAACGGTGTTGCTGCGAGAACCCCCATTTTGCCGTCAACTTGCTGACCTGGGCAATCAGCGCCTCATAACTCAAAGATAGATTGTCCCTATGTCGTGGAGGGCCTTGCGACGTGCTGGGCTTTGCCATTTGCCTGCCACGGGTGAAAGGCGCTACGTTTCAGATCACCGCATTTTGTGATAATCTGCCACATATGGAACTGGAGGACGTTACATGAATTTCATCAAAATCGCTTTAATCATCATGCTCAGCACCAGTGCGGTGACAGCATGTGGCCCGCCTAATGTGTTAGATCGAGAAGGCGCAGACTAGCCCCCGCATCTACTGACTGCAAATGCCTTTTGTCTGCACCCCATCCCACGGCAAAATCACCTTGTCGGGGGTGGGTAACTTGCCCATTGGAAAGGCTCCTCGCAACATGGCCTCCAACCGCTTGGTGCGCGGAGCTTCTGGATCCAGCGTCGAGCAACAGACATATTCCTCAACAATACCAGCCTGTTGCTCATATCCATAGTCCAACAGATTGGCATTGGTTTTGATATCAAACAGATACGGGTCTTGGCTGTTCACATGCTCATTTCCGGCGCGCAGCGGGCTATAGCCCGTTATGGCGCGGTTCTGCCATTGCCAGATATGTGTGATCTCATGCGCAAAGATCATCGCCGCATATAGATCCATCTCTTTGGGATAGTTTTGCATGTAATCGGGCAGATAATAGGGCCGGGTGAAAAACACCTTATTATGCAGTGCAACGGCAGCAGGACCAACAGTAACCACGTCAGAACTCGGTTCGGGAAAAATCCGCTCGCGGCAGGCCAGACGTGGCCGTTTTTGGCGCTTGTAGGTCACCGATCCCACCAACGCGCCCTTCACAAATCGCACCCTATCGGTGTCCAGCGTATCTCCTTGAATTTGCGAGGCAAAGGCCAGCTCAGACTCAGTCAGAGGCCGCCCACAGGAGACAATCAACAACAAGGATAAGATGAGTAAGGCCCGCATAAGCGCAACCCTAACAGGGGTTTTCCAGACGTGCGAGGGGAATAAAGTGCAAACTATCCCACCATCACGCTTTGGCCTTCCCC
>JARGOC010000041.1 GCA_029212365.1 Roseovarius sp. | reverse complement strand
ATCGCGGCTTGGAAATGGCAGTCCGAGCTTTGGGTGGCCGTTACAATGAAATCCGTGCGGGCGTACCCACTGGCCTCAACCCACTCGCCTCTGAAACCGATGAACGTGGGCGCGCTTGGTTGTCTGATTGGTTAGCGACCTTGCTGACGCGCAGTGGTGCCTTATCGGGAGAACAGTCACGCCATATTCAGAGCGCAGTCACACAAAATGCCGATGCGGGCTCGGCTCTACAGCGCTTTGCCAGCTTTGAAACCTTGTTCCAGTCCTTAGATGATGAAGGCGAGCTGCAGTCTCGCGTCGCAGAATGGGCGCCAGGCGGGCGATTTGGCTGGGTCTTTGATGAACCGGACCTTGGGCAAAGTCTCGATCTCTCAGGCGACATCGTCGGGTTTGATATGACAGAGATCCTCGACATGACAACCGAGCGCATGGCGGTACTCTCCTACATTTTTCGCCAGATTGAACGCGTAGTCGAGGATCGCCGCCCCACCATCATCGTCTTGGATGAAGCTTGGAAACTGCTTGATGATCCTTACTTCGGCGCACGCTTGGAAAACTGGCTCGTCACCCTGCGCAAAATGAACTGCGTCGTGATCATGATGACGCAATATCCCAGCCAGTTGCGCGACAGCCGCGTTGGCAAAACCATCGTTGAAACCGTCCCCACACAGATCCTGTTCCCGAACGACCGTGCCACGGTTGCCGATTACGACTTTCTACGCGTGAACGCCAAGGAAGCCGCTTTGCTCGTTCAACCAACCATTGGCCAGCGCATCGCGCTTATGCGCTCCGCAGGCGACAGCGTTTTTGTCGATGCCGATCTCTCCGCCCTTGGCGACTTGCTGCCAATTCTGGGCGGCGGAGCCACAGGCGAGGCCCGTGTGCAGGCCGACTGGCGATCAAACCCAGATTTTTGGAGACCCCAATGAAATTTTTCCCAGTTCTTTTTATGGTAGCCTCGGTGCCGCTGCTATCGGCTTGCGCGCAATACACCGAGAAAACATCGCCCTGCTTCGGTCAGAATGGCCAGCCTGCGGTAACACGCGCAGCAATATCATTTGCCGCGACAGCACCTGTCTCAACCACAATTGGCAAAGACTGCACATTCGAAGCCCTGCCGCAGCCAGAATGAGACGCGCCGCAATCATATCTGCAGCGCTTTTCATATGCGCACCTGTCAATATGGGCTTCGCGCAAGGTGTACCGACGCAAGACAATGCCGCGATCGGGCAAACCATTGCGCGCGTGACCGCGTTGGGTAAGGACTTGGGAACCCAAGGTGAGAAAGAGGTCGAGCGCTCCTCTCTCGCTGACGTTCAGGCAGATCAGCTGCGCACGCTTGAAGCTATTTCCGCGGCCATGACGGGTCCGGGCTTTGATATCAGCGCCCTTGAGGGCAATGCAGATTTTGGTGTCGCCGCAGTCTACCCCAACACCGATACAAGCCCGATGAACAGCCGCCTCTTTGGCGAGGGGCGCGAAACCGTCGAGATGATGATTGTGCGTGTGGCAGGCGAATATGCCGGTGCGCCGGGCGTGGCGCGGGCTGGTCTTTCCGCCACGCAATGGCGCTGCTTGTTTCAAGCGCTGATCAAGCAAGAAAGCCGGTTTAACATCACCGCTGAGAGCCATGTTGGGGCCTACGGGTTAACCCAGCTGATGCCCGGCACAGCATCAGACATGGGCGTCAATCGCTACGATCCGATGGATAATCTGCGCGGCGGCGCGCGCTACATCACGACTCAGCTGAACCGGTTTGGCAATATCCCGCATGCGCTCGCGGCCTACAACGCAGGCCCCGGCCGCGTGATTGAGTATGGCGGCGTACCGCCTTTTACCGAAACCCAAGGCTACGTGCGCAATATCTCCAAATTCTACAACGAATACCTCGCTGTCGTCGGCGGCGCGGACGCGCTCGGCACATTGTCGTCCTCGGACTTTGCCCTCGCAGAATATGCCAACATCTCGGATGCAGGTGTCTACTATGCAGCCAGCAGCCATGCCACGACGATGCAGGTTATCAACCGTCTGCGCGCAATTATTCTGCAGATCGATGCCCAACCCAATGCGAAAGCTGCGTGGGAGCTCAACACCTACGCCAAGGCTGAGATCGCCCGCATACTAAATCTGCGCGTCAGGCTTATGGCAGCCAATCAACAGCGAGAGGCAGCCTATGCCCAGCATCTGGTCGCAGACCGCTTATCCGAGCGTGAATTCATGCAAATGGGAGTGCCAAATTGAAACAGCTTCTTCTTTCGGTCACGGCGATAACCGCCCTCGGCCTATCCACCCCCGCCCGCGCACAAGGCGTGCCGACGTTTGATGGCTCACAGCTAGGGCAACTGGTCGCGCAGCTTGAACACATGGCGGAAGACCTGAATGTACAGCTGCAACAGCTGGCTACGATGCGGTTGGAACTTGAGACGCAACTGTCTCAACTGCTGAACTTGGAAGCCCAGCTTACATCACTGATCGAAGGCAGCGGGCTCAGCGGGCTCTTCGCATCCATCGAAGAATTCCAAGCCTTGCGGGGAAAGCTCGTCGCCCCGCTGAACACGGCACGGGCTTTGGCTGATGGAGATTTCCTGAGTGGTTTCAATCCCGGCGCTGAACTCGAAGCCTCGGTCGAACGAGTACTATCCGGCAGCGGGTTCACCTCGGAAACACTGAGCACCCTATCTTCCTCGCCTGAGCCTGCCGACAACCGCATCGCGACCTCAGCAGGGGCCAGCGCGATGTTGTCCGTTGCGGCTCAAGAAAGCCATGCAGAAGCAGGGCAAAGTCTGGAACGGTTAGAGACAATGGTTGGCTTGATCGACGACCAAGATGGTTTGAAAGCGGCCGTAGATCTCAACACGCGGGTCACAGCGGAGCTAGGTATCATCCTTACGCAAATCTGGCGATTGGAAGCCGCGCAAGGCGTCAGTGCGGGACAGCTTGGTGTTGTTGATGCAGCGACACTGGCCGATGAGCGCCGGTTCAGATCAATGGCGGTAGACCCATGATGATGAAAGCTCCAAATGCACTCCGTTCGGCCTTTGCTACGCTAGCCATTGTGCTGCCAATGTTTGCTCTTGCTGAAACACCGAGTTCAACATCCGGTGGGCCAAAGCCATTCAGTTCGATTGCTATTACCCCTGATGCTAATGAGGTCTGTAGGGTTCCGCGTCCTCCTGCGGATCTTGCGGAGACGGCTTATCTGCGTAACGGCTATCGGGCTATTCTTCGCATCCTTGTCGCCGAGCGGCACCTTATAGCCGAGACCTGTGACTGCCTCCTAGGCGAGTTCACATGGGACATGGCTCTCGCAGAACTGCCGCGATTTCAGACATCAGATAACCCGCGCCTGCCGTTCAAAGTCCTCGACCTTTATGCCATGGCCGATGCGCTTGAGGCCGAGCACGCCAAGGCCTGTTCCGAATAGATGGGAATTATTCGCGATATCCTCGATCAGGTCGACGCGGCCGTCGACAGTGTGGCGCAAGATGGGTTCATCTCATCTGCCGCTGCTGTTGGCGATGTTATCACCGCAGGGGCCATCCTGTTGCTGATCTTGCTGGGCATCAATGTCGTGATGCAACTCAGGCCAATGACCTTTGGCAGCGCATTCGCCTTTGGGATCAAGATTTCGCTGGTCGCCATCTTTGCTCAGAGCTGGGATAATTTCAGCGTCATTTACGGTATCGCAACACAAGTGCCAGACTCGGTCGGCGCATCCATTCTCGCCCTCACGGGATCTGGCGACGAGGCTGGCGTCTATGAGAGCCTCGACAACATGGTGGCTCGCATCACAGCCTACGGCGACACCATCGGTGATCAAGCAGGCTGGGTCTTTGGAGCCGTGCTTGGCGCGATCTTCTTTGTGCTCTCCGCACTCTTCGCAGCCGTTACCGCTGGGATCATCGCCTTCGCCAAAATCGTCTTTGCGCTGATGATCGTAATTGCCCCTTTCATGATCATCACATCGCTGTTCAAGCCAACCCAATCCCTTTTTGAGGCCTGGAGCCGTGCGACCATCGGCTACGCCTTGATGCCCGTCGCCGCTGCGGGTGCTGCTGGCATCATCGTTGCGATCGCAGAAGCCATCGGCGATGCCTCCGCCGATCCAGTCGATGTCGAAACGGTGAGCCTCATCTTGCCATTCTTGGTCATTCTACTGCTCAGCGCCGGGATCATGGCATCCGTCCCTTACATCGCGTCCAACCTCACCGGCGTGATGGGAATTGCCTCCAACGCTGTTGGGCTGACGGGGCTGGCGCGTCGCGGCATCGTCAACACGAGCGATTATGGGACAGGCAGTGCCACGCGCTTCGCAACGGGCAAATCACCACAAGAACTCCAGCAAGCGGTGAACAGCGGCGTTGTCAAAACCGGCGAAGCAATCCGACGAACACCGGCAACAGCCCTGAACACAGTCAAATCCTTCCGCGCCCCATAACGAAAGACCAACACCAAAAATGAAGAGCCAATCGAGCCAAGATCAAAGCGACGCCTTTGCTGTGGATTTCATCTACGGCCCACGCAGGCGCGAGCGCTTTGCCTATTTTGTCGCGGCAGCTGGCGTTCTGGTCGGGCTGGCAGGAATGGTCGCTGGTGCAAGCTTGTTCCCACTCAAATCGATTGAGACCTTTGTCGTCGTTGTCGACAAAGAAACCGGCCAAATGGATCGCGTTGCAGCTGTTCAGGCGCTGTCGTTGTCCGAGAGTGATGCCATTATTCAGGCCAATCTTGTCACCTATGTGGATGATCGAGAGACCTATGACTTGACCGACGGTGAGCAACGGATCAACTCTGTCCTCGAACGATCAGACGGGGATGCCGCACGCACCTTGCGCGATCTTTGGACCTCGTCCAACGAAGACTACCCGATTGCCGTTTATGGCCGCGATGCCGTGATCGAAGTGGTGATCAAGTCTGTGAACCAGATCGAGCCCGGCGTGGCGCAAGTGCGTTTTACCCGCACTCTGCGCCGCGCGCGCGACACCCGCTCGGTGACCCGCAGCTACGTGGCCACTGTTGGCTATGCCTTTGAACCTGAAACCCGCCAGCGCCTGCAAGACGTCTGGGCCAACCCTTTGGGCTTCGTGGTCACCTCATACCGCGTCGACGCCGAGACTTTGGAGAATTGATCCCTTGAACACCGCTGCCCGTTTGATTTGTGCTGCCGCATTGTTGTCGGCCACCCCTGCCTTGTCCGAAGCCGTCCCGCGAAGCGGGTCGCTCGACAACCGCGTGCGCACCGCGACTTATGTTGAGAACCAAGTCTTTGTGATTGAGACTGACCTGCGCCATTCAACGACCATCCACTTTGGACAAGGCGAACGGTTTGACGCCGTCATCGTTGGCGACACCGAGAGTTTCCAAGTCGATCCGATCCCCGAGCTCGGAAACGTGCTGACCATCAAGCCGCATGTGCAAGGTGCCTCGACCAACATGACAGTGATCACCAACCGCAGGACCTATTCCTTCCATCTGCGCGAAGGGGCCATTCCGGGTCGCTCAGGCATGTTTTTCGAAGTGCGGTTTCGCTATCCCGAAGACGAGCGTCGCGCGGCAGCGGCCAATACCCAACCCAAGGGTTTTGAGGCCCCACGCAACTACAGCTACCGCGTCGCTGGCGAAGGCGACTTCCGCCCGACCCATATCTATGACGATGGGCGATATACATACTTCACTTTCCCCGAGAACGGACGCCAACCCGCAGTCTTTAAGGCAGACGACCAAGGCCGCGAGCGCACCGTGAACTGGACCCAACAAGGCAACACGGTGCGGGTGCTTGGTGTGAACGAATTCTGGACCGTGCGGATTGGTGACGAGGCAATCTGCGCTTTGCGCGATGACAGCGCAATTTATGTGAGCAACTGAACATGGCAGACGAGAACACACCCGACTTACAGGACCGACTCAGCACGTTCAGCCAGAAGGGCAAAGCCAAACGCCGTGGCGGTAATATCGGTGTCGGGGCATTGGCGATCGCGCTTGCGCTTGGCGGCGGTGGTGCTGCCTACTTTCTGGCAACAAATCTGCAAGACGGCACCGAAGGCTTAGAAACGTCTGACGTTGAGACCTTTCAGGACCAACGCACTGGAAATGGTGGGCGGTTGGAATTCCCACCGGATGAAGCTGAACAACGGGTCAACGACGCGCTGATCGCGGTTGAAGAGGCACTCGATGTGCCAGCCCCTGCCCCAGCAGCAGAACCGAGTGCCGCAGTCCTTGAAGAAATCGCAAAGCTGAGGGAAGCGCTTGCTGCGAGCCAGTCAGCCCGCAACGCCGAAATCCAAGAAGCGGTCTCTGATTTGCGAGAAGCGTTTCAGGTTCAGACCGACGCGCTTGAAGCCTCCATCGCCGCCAAAGACACCGAGTTGCAAAACGCACAGCGGCAAAACGATGCACGGTTGTCTGGCCTGCAAGCGATGTTGGACGCGGAACGCGCACAACGCGAAGGGCTTGAAGCCGAAATGGCGCGCGATGGATTGATTGCAGATCAACGGTTGCTCGAAGAACGCCAGCGTCAAGAAGACGAACAACGTCAGCGTGAAGCGGAACGTGTCGCGCAAGAATTGCTTACAGCACAGATCGTTTCGCCTTCTGTCGTTTATGCAGACGGCCCGCGTTCCGCATCCGCTGGCGGAACAAGTCCAAATGCTGCGGTGGCAGGAGCAGATGGACCAACCTTGTCTGAAAACGAGCAATACTTGCGACAAGGTGCGCGGCCGCTAGAAGTCCAAGAAGCGTCCCAGATGCCTTTCCCAGAACGAACGCTTTCACAAGGATCCGTCATCCAAGCCGCTTTGCAAACAGCAATCAACAGTGACCTGCCGGGCTCTGTTGTGGCGGTTGTGTCTGAACCGGTGCCTGCGTTTTCTGGCGATCAGATCCTGATCCCGCGCGGCTCCCGCCTTTTTGGCCAATACCGTTCCGGAATTGAGTTGAACCAAAAACGCATCCTGATCCTTTGGACACGCGTTCTGACCCCCGATGGGACGTCGATAGAAATCGCCTCCGTTGGCGGCGACCAGCTTGGACGCTCTGGGTTAACTGGGATCGTCGACACAAAGTTCGCTGAACGCTTTGGTGGCGCGGCTCTGATCTCGCTCATTGGCGCAGCACCTGCTGTCGCCGCAAACAGTACCGACAATGAAATAGCCAGCGAAGTACTTGAGGGGGTTTCTGGTGACCTCGAAGATGCCGTGGGATCTGTGATCGCTGAGCAAGTCTCGATCTCACCCACTATCTATATTGATCAAGGTGCATCCGTGACCGTCCTCGTCGACCGCGATGTGGTGATCTATTGAGCCAATCGCCCCTGCCTGCGTCATACTTGGAGCGATATCTTGAACCGTTTCGGGAGCTGCTACTGCGCGACGACATCGTCGAGATTGCAATCAATCCTGATGGCAAAGTCTGGATCGAAGCCGCAGGTGACGCGGCAATGCGTCATGAAGGTCAAATCGTAGACCGCGCCACGGCATTCAATTTGGCACAGACAATCGTCGGTGATGCCAATGCCCGCGTGTCAGAGAAAAACCCACTGGTATCCGGAAAAGTTGAATACGGAGGCCGCCCGCTGCGCGTTCAGGTCGCGGTTCCACCTGCCATTGAACAGGGCGCTTCGATCACAATCCGTTTGTTCGCAACTGCGGGCGTCACGGGGTACACACCATCCTATCTTTTTGGCAAAGCTGTTTCGCTCGACCAGTTGAGAGCTGAAAAGATGAAGGGCATTGCCAACCAAGCTGAAGAGAACCTTGAAGCAGCGTTGGAGGCCCTAGTACATCAAAGGCTCAATGTCTTGATCAGTGGTGGCACGTCGACAGGCAAGACCACCTTTGCCCGACATCTCCTTACTCATGTCGATGATGGCGAACGGCTAATCACGATTGAAGATGCGTTTGAACTGTTCCCTAGCCAACCCAACACCGTAGCCCTGCTGGCAAGTCGCGGCACTGGCACACAGAGAAGTTCGAACGCGCTTTTGCAAGCTTCTTTGCGGATGCGCCCTGACCGAATTATCGTTGGGGAACTGCGCGGGGACGAAGCCTTGACCTATCTTGAAGCGATCAACACCGGACACGGCGGGTCAGTCTCAACCATCCATGCGGAAACAGCTGAGCTCGCAATAGATCGTTTAGCAATAATGGTCTTGCAAGCGGGCACGCCGTTGAACTTCGCTGAGGTGCGGCAGTACATTCAGAAGTCGATCGATGTCATCGTCCAATTGGTGCGGGTAGATGGCAGACGCGGAATCGCTGAGTTTTATTTGCCCAACTAGACTCAATAATGCGCGACGATTGCGGCCATTCGCTGCGCGGTGCACAAACTGGTAAGATGCGGGACGAAATTAGCATTCGCTGCGATTGCGCCAATGGCAGCTTTGGGAATTCGGTTTACAAAGAGTGACTTTCGGTAAAATTGACTGACAACGAAGCTACCCCGTTTCAAGCCTATATTTCTTGAAGGTTTCACCGTCGTACTCAATGTTTTCAACGTATTTTGCGCCGCCGCGCGCAAGGGCTCCTAGGTTTTTGCGGGAAAGCGGTAGAAGAAAAGTGATCGTTTCAATGCGTGGATCAGACTTTGCGAACTCAATCGCCTTTCGTGAAATTCGCATTCCTAGGCCGAAATTATCTGGCTTGAGAACAAGCCCGAAATCCCAATCCTCACCTTCTCTTTGAAATCCACCCCACCCGACATACACCTCATCACTCAAGATCGCCCAATGCCCCAACCCATCGCGTTGCCAGGTACTTTCCTTTGCGGTCACGAACTTTTTGACCTCTTCAAGCGTCCACTCAAACTTTAAGAGTGGCATATGTTCGGCGACACGCGGATCATTCATATGTGAAATGATATCGGTGAGTGGGACATCGGATAAGCGTACAAATCTGATCTTAGACGGATATCTCAAGTTAGGTTCCTTTTTGAAACGCATAATATACGCAGCCGTATATTTCAGCCTATTTCAATTGTAAATACGGTGGCGTATATGGACTAAATGAACAAGATCAAATTCTCGGAGGAAGCGTGGTTAGCCGCAGGTTTTCGCGCCCTCACAACAGATGGGCCAACTGCTATCAGAGCCGAAGCCCTCGCGCGAAGCCTTGGGGCATCCAAAGGGTCATTTTATTGGAATTTTGCCGATCTTCCGTCCTTTAAGCGTGCGATGCTAGGTCTTTGGCGCGAGGGCGTAATTCAAGAAATCGAAAGTCATATTTTGGCGGAACCAGACAAGTTCAAACGCCTTAACCTATTGGCGATTCATGCCGCAAAAGCCGCCCCCGACGAATTTGGAGGGCGGCGGACAGAGCCCGCGATGCGTTCATGGGCATTAACCGAACCATCAGCCCTTGCTGTTGTAAATGAAGTCGATGAGATCAGGCTTTCGTTAGTTGCGAAGTTACTCGCAGACATCGGGAAGAGTGATCCAGCGCTCGTTCATTTGGTCTACGGGGCATTCATTGGCTTGGACGATCTGGCATCTAAGGGCACTGCGGATGTTACAAATTCGCTCGGCGTATTGTTGAGGATGGTCACGGATATCTGAGTAGACCTTACTGGACATTTGTATTTCAATCGGATTGCAAAAGCCGCCGTTCGTGCGGGGTGCAGCATCAAGCAAAATGGGCTCGCTGCTGCCGTTAGATCGATTGCAGCATGTTCACGTGTTGGATCGTGCAGCCGATGTCAGAGCGGCCCATTCCGGACATTGACCCGTCCACCGTCATGCTGCGAGTGCAACCCGCATAGCGGACCTTGGTCGGGATTGCAGCATTCCAGGATGTCAGATGACCGCAACGCGGGACTTTGTTGCCCTTCGCTGCGCCTGCGCCAAGGTCAGCTTATGCAGCTTTAATTTCTGGTAGCGTTACATCGGCTTCCTTGAGTTTTTGGGCGACAATCTCATTGAAAGTCATACTTGGGTTTGTTTCGGCAAGCATACCTACCTTTATCCAGAACTCCGCCTGCGCATTGATGGACCGGCACATGACCGTGCTGGCTTTGCGGAGATCCTCATGTAGCCCGTCGCCGATTTTTACGATGCCCATTGAAGCGTCTCCTCATGATGTATATACGAAACATATACGAATTGTATAGCGGGTGATTTGCCGCCAGTATAGGGAAAGAACGCCAGATGGACAGCTATATCGATTTACCGGTGGCCCCCGCCGCTAAGGATGCGCGCCGGACTGAAAGCATCAAGCTCTATGGGCCAGACGCGTTCAAGGGAATGCGCCGCGCGGGTGCGCTGACCGCTGCCTGTCTGGACGGCGTCGCCGATCTGATCCGCCACGGCATTCCGTTGTCAGACATCAATACCTATGTGCTGGACTTCGCGGCATCGCATAATGCGATACCTGCGACCCTCGGCTATAAGGGCTACAAATTTGCCTGCTGCACATCGGTTAATCACGTTGTATGTCACGGCTTTCCCAATGAGAAAAAGCTGCGCGACGGGGATATCGTCAACGTTGATGTGACGCTGATCCTTGACGGCTGGTATGGCGATTCAAGCAGGATGTACGCAGTTGGCACGCCGAAGCGGGCGGCAGAGCGGCTTGTCCAGATCACCCATGAAGCCATGACGCGCGGGATCGAGGCCGTTCGCCCAGGTGCGCGGCTTGGCGATATCGGCCATGCCATCCAGTCCTATGCGAAGTCGGAACGCTGTTCAGTCGTCCGCGACTTTTGCGGTCATGGCATTGGGCAGGTTTTCCACGACTCTCCCAATATCCTGAATTTCGGCAGAGCTGGAGAGGGTTTGGAACTGCGCGAAGGTATGATTTTCACAGTGGAGCCAATGATCAATCTGGGGCGCGGAGACGTGAAGATGCTTGCGGATGACTGGACGGCGGTGACCCGCGACAAGTCCTTGTCAGCTCAGTTTGAGCATTCGGTAGGTGTGACCACAGACGGATGCGAAATATTCACTGGATCGACGAAGGGCCTTCATGCTCCTGGTTTTGAAATTGAAAGAGCAGCGATTTAGCTGCCTTACGTGCGCTCCGCAGCATCGGTAACTCTGGGCTCTTTGGACCCATTCGCTGCATTTTGAACAAAGGTCTGGTTTGAATCGAGGCAGGCCAGTGCCCTGCCACATCAAATATTCTAGTTCCTTGGGGTTCGCGCAAGCGCGATACGCCACTGCGTCACGTCAGGGTGAAGGCGCAGCCTTCCCCCTCGGGCAATCCCATTAGACAGGGCCGGGTCCTCGCTGCGCTGCGGGCCGCACCACCCCCTGCCGAATAGCATTGCCTCGCCCCCATCCGCGTTCGCCACGTGGCAGATTTGCAGGAGCAGGCGGCTTTGCCGTCTGACCTACAAATCAGCACTGATTTTCACAGAAAAAGTCAGATCAATCGCAACAACCACGGGACCGAAAAATGAAGCAATCAGGTCAAAATATGACGCAAAGGTCAAAGTCATCTGATGTTCGACAACAAGAGTGTCGAACGTCGCGCGCCTTTGACTCGATACCAAATTTTTTCTGACTCAAATCAGTAAGCCGCGTCATGCAATCTTGAACCAGACGTCAAGGAATCCTGACCTTACTGCACAGAGGACATTGATTGATGGTGCAGCGAAAGAGAAAAAAGAGCCCATTTCTCCATCATTGCGCGCCGCCGCGAATGACCCTTCTGGGACCTTTACCTTGATATTAGTGAAAGGTCATATTAGCGTGGCCTAATATTATTGGAGGCAAAGAGATGAATTTTGACGAAGCACTAGGCGCGTCCTTTCGGGAGGTTGGTAGCGGTGAACGTGATGGTCGCCCGACGCACATCGTGCGCGCAAGTCGCATCTACCCAACAACTACGACCGATCTGTGGAGTGCTTTGACGGACAACGAGCGCGTCCGGCGCTGGTTCGCGAACGTCACAGGCGACCTTAAACAAGGCGGGCGGTTCTCAATCGAAGGGAATGCAGACGGTGATATCGTCACCTGCGAACCGCCCAGACTGTTGGCTCTAACTTGGGAGTTCGGCGGCAAAACGAGCTGGGTCAACGTCACAATCGAAAAGTCAGACGAAGGCGCACTTTTGACGCTCGAACATGAGCATCCGACAGACGACGAAAGCCAGGCGCATTGGGATCAGTACGGCCCCGGCGCGACCGGCGTCGGGTGGGAACTGGCTATGCTGGGCTTGGACATGCATGTAGCTAGCGACGGCGCATCGATCATTGAGGCCGGACAAGCTTGGGCCGGGAGCGCGACGGGCAAGGCAACACTGCGCGAATGGGCCGAAGCATGGGGCGATGCCCATGCCAAGGCCGGTGCGGACTCGCAGATCGCTGTGGAAACCGCAGAACGCACCGCTGCGTTCTACACTGGCGAAGAAAAATGAACGCCTTTGATGTGCTGTCCGACCCCGTGCGCCGACGCACCCTGGAGCTGATTTCACAAAAGGAACATGCGTCAGGTGAAATCGTCAAAGTCGTTGAAGCGGAGTTCGGCATTACTCAATCCGCTGTCTCACAGCATCTTCGCATCCTGCGCGACACCGGCTTCGCAAAAGTGCGCAGAGATGGTGCAAAACGCTGTTACGAAATCGATCCTGCAGGATTTGACGGTGTGGACGCATGGTTGGATCAGCTTCGCCACTTCTGGACTTCCAAAATGGGTGCACTGGCAACAGAAATTGAACGCGGCAAGCGATCCGACAAAAGCACTTAGCTGACAATCGTCTTGGTTCTGGGAGCGGCGGCTTTGTCCCGCGCAGCAGACCTTTGCCATAGAGTGGCCAGAGGACCGGCTTTTTCCGAAAGCCGACCTTGCGATGTAAACGCTTGACCGTCTGCTGTGCGGGACTAAGCGGCCTTATGCACGCGCGGCTATTGCTAACGCAGCATTTCCTCGCAGTTGCAGCAGATTTCATGCTGCGATGCAGCCCAAGTCGCGGAAGCAGCCATTCATTGATGCCGACGTCAGTGGATTTCAGACCGACCCTTCGCCGCATCTTGCACGAATTGACAGAGGGCGGACTTTTCTGCCGTTCGCTTTGGTATTCCCTATGGCTGCTTTTCTTAGATTGCATCCCATGCCGCCTTGCTCTTCACTCATTCTGCTGAGCGGTGATAGGTGCTCTCAATGTTTGTAATCCTCCCCCGGCGGACGCCGGACCAACGCGGTCCTGATCTGTCAGCCATTGCCCCGCAATCAACTGTCCCATTGTTCGAATTTCCGCTTATGCCGTGGTCCTAAGGAGGGACCTTGCCAAGGTTAAGGTCTCAGTTTGTGCGCGATCAAGGGAATCGGGATCCATCATATGTTGATCAGCGGTGACCATTTGTACGTCGGTGATGCCGATAAATCCGAGAATGTGGCGGAGATAACCGCTGGCAAAGTCGATGTCTGACCCCATCATTGTGCCACCGGAAACGTAGAAAACGATGGCGCGCTTGTCTTTCAACAATCCGACAGGACCATTTTCTGAATAGGTAAAGGTAAGGCCTGCGCGGCATACTTGATCGATCCAAGCTTTCAACGCAGACGGGACACCAAAATTGTAGACAGGGAGCCCGATCACTAGAGTATCTGCGGCTTTGACCTCCGCAATCAATGTGTCAGATACTGCAAGGGCCTGGCATTGTACTGCGCTGCGGTCGTCCTCTGGTGTGACGTTCGCATTGAGCCATGTCTCATCCAAATGTGGGATTGGATCAAGTAGATCTCGGGTTTGAACGGAAGCGTTTCTCGCCAATTCAGCGAGGAAAGCATCCATTAGCTTTCGGGTGTGCGCACCATCTCTGCGGGCACTTGCATCAATGCGAAGGATGTTCATTTGGGTCTCTCCAATCTGTGGCGTTGGAGGAGAGATAACACTTGCTCAAAAATGTAGTATCGGCAATACGAAGAATAGATTATTGCGTTTTGGAGAACTAATGTCTCGATTGGATGAGATTGAAACCTTTGTCTGCATTGTCGATGCTGGAACGTTGACTGAGGCCGCGCAACGTGACGGCATCGCCCTCTCGGCGGTCAGCCGCAGACTAAAAGACTTAGAAGCACGTATGGGCACTTCCCTCATCCACCGCACCACGCGCACGCTAGCACTGACCGACGAGGGACAGGATTTCTATAGACGCTGTAAGCAAATTCTATCCGATCTCCAAGAAGCAGAAACTAATCTAAAGGACAGCCGTGGACAGATTACAGGGCGGATAAGGGTTGCCGCACCGCTCACGTTTTCCATGCAACATCTGTCTCCAATCCTGCTCGACTTTATGGCTTTAAATCCCGAAGTACATGTTGAGCTGGAATTGAGTGACAGGCGTGTTGATCTGATAGAGGAAGGTTTTGATCTGGCCATACGGGTTGGTCGCCTTACAGACAGCTCGATGATCGCGAAGCGCTTGACCAGAATCCGACATGTCCCGACGGCGGCCCCAGCATTACTTGATCGTTTTGGGCGGCCAGAGACCCCAGAAGACCTTATGCGCTTCCCAGCTTTGACCTATCGTTCTCGCAGCCCTCGAACAACGTGGGATTTCATCCGCCCGGATGGCAGCAAAGGGAGCGTCGAAGTCCAAAGTGTTATGACTTGCAACAATGGCGACATTCTCTGCTCCGCCGCTGAAAGAGGAGTGGGTATCGCCTTGGAACCTACGTTCATTTGCTCGCAGGCAATTAAACGCGGCAAGTTGGAGCCTCTGTTTGCCGATCATACTTGGTCAGACAATGCAGCCTATATCGTCTTCCCAGACAGCCGTGCGTTGCCTCGACGGGTGCGAACCCTGATTGACTTCTTGGCCGATAAATTTGCGCCCGACCCTTGGTGGGACAAGGACTTGCTGAAATCCTACCCACTCTCATGAACGATACTTGCTTTGGTCGGCTACATACAAAGCTGACCTTTATGCATGTTGCAGCATCGGTCGTAATGGGCTCAGTCCTGCCGACCGCTGCGGGAACCATGAAGGCCTGGTCTTGATTGGCGAACGGCAATAGCCGCACGCCAACTTCGTTCAGATGTCGATCCGTTCAGCAATGCTTAGCGCATCTTCCAGCTCAACGCCCAGATAACGCACTGTGCTATCGACCTTCGTATGGCCTAACAAAAGTTGTACGGCGCGGAGGTTCCCCGTCTTGCGGTAAATCTCCGCAGCTTTGGTTCGGCGCATCGAGTGTGTTCCGTATCCGCTGGGTTCCAGGCCAATCGCTGTAACCCAGTCACGAACAAGTCGACCATATTGACGTGTTGAGATATGCGGGCGGTCGTGGAAACGGCTCGGAAACATGAACCGGCACCCGATCATCTCAGGAGATCGCACCCACGCAATGACGGTATCTCTTGTGTTTTCAGTGATTTCGAACTGAACGGGTTTCTTGGTTTTACTCTGGACTATTGAAACGCGTTCGCGAACGCGGTCATCTTTGACCAAATCGGCCACGGCGAGTTTTACCAGATCACAGCCGCGCAGCTTGCTATCAATCGCAACGTTGAACAGCGCAAGGTCACGAAGATAACCCGAAAGTTCAAGCCGCGCCCGGATGGCCCACACTTGTTTGGGAAGAAGGGGACGTTTTTGGCCGATGATCCGACCCTTGTTCCAGGCTTTGTGTTTTGGGGTAACTGCAGGAAGTTGCACTCTTGGCATAATATGCCCTCCAATCCTCCCTCCAAACCCAGACATCAGCACAGCGCAGACGACAATAGCATAGCATCCTATTGAACGGCTGGTGCCCGAAGTCGCTGCCAAGCGGTGTTTCTGCGAACGCATCGGGCCGCAAGGAGCCCGAAGTAACCGATGCTGCGCTGCGAACGAGTGTCAGCTTTGCGGAGCTTATAGTGGTAATTCCAAGGTCGCTTTTTCTGTTGATATAACAATCGACGTGCGAAACTTTCGGACGTTCTTATCGGCAAAGAAAAAACGGTGTGTGAACTCTTCATAGTCCGCTATGTCCTTTGCGACGACCACCATCACAAAATCTGCATCCCCTGCGATACAGTAGAAATTCGTAACTTGCCGATCCTGCCGCGCCTTTCTCTTGAACGCATCAATCTGGTCTAGCCGGTCGCGTTCCAACTCCACCGCCACAACCGCTGTTATACCAAACCCGAGTTTCTTTTGGTCCAGAACTGCGACCTCTTTTTGTATAACGCGGCTCTCTCGTAGGGCTTTCAAACGTCGCTGCACGGACGCTGTAGATGAGCCAATGTGTTCTGCCATGTCATGTATAGACGTCTTGGCGTTTTGTTGCAGAACGGCGAGTAATTTGCGGTCATTGGAATCCATGATCAATACACCTCAGTTATGGTCATTATTTGATAGAGTGCAGTCATAAGGGATAAATATCAATGGTATCCTCGATCAAATTGCCGACCTACGTTGGCGTATATGAAACATGGTATGATCGCAATTCTTCCCCTTGCTGCTGGCGCTGCTCTATACGGATTTGCCTTCGGGTTACTGGCTGCCCAAGTCGGTTTTGCGTGGTGGGGCGTTGCTCTTATGAGTAGTTTTGTTCACGCGGGTTCCTCGCAAATCGTTGCGGTCGAACAGTTTGCGGGAAGTTCTGCCGTGCTTGGAGCTGCACTAGCTGGTGCAGCTTTGAACCTTCGTTACATCGGTATTGTGGCCTCCCTTTCTGACGTGCTGAGCGGTCTATCTTTACGGATGAAACTGCTCACAATTCACATCACGGGCGATGAAAACTGGGCTTTGACGATGGCAGAACGGGCTAAAAATCCTGCTATCGGAGCGCCCTTTTTGATTGGCTCAGGGCTTGTTATGATCAGTGTATGGACAATTTCTACAACGCTTGGGGCAGTGGTCGGGTCAGCGCTGCCAAATCTTGAGAAATTCGGACTTGGTTTTGCGTTCACCGCAGCATTTATCGCTATGGCAAGAGGCTTATGGCGCGGCCCCGCGAACTTGCTTCCATGGGGCGTTAGTTTTGCCGTCACAATCGGATTTGTTCTTCTGGGAACGCCAAAGGCATACGCGATTGTGGTGGGCACATTCTGTGGGGTTGCCACAATCTACGTCATTAGAAATAGAAGAAAGCAAATCGCATGACCTTCCCGTTTTGGATGCTGATAGCCGTTCTTGCGGTCGCCGCCTTTTCGATCAGGGTACTCGGATTGGTTGCGGGCGATGCGATCAGGTCTTCACGGCATTCTTGGTTACTCGGTGATTTGCCGGGGCTTATCGTCGTTTCTCTTGTCGCGTCCTCGCTAGCAGGACAATCCATCGGAACGTGGGTAGCTGCCGCTGTGGCATTATTTGTCGCTTACCTCACAAACCACGTAATTTGGACGATGTGTATTGGCGTTGCTACCTATGCTCTATTGGTTTGGTTCGGAGCATGAGATCAAGACAAGCGGTCATTCAAAATTAAGAAACCAATGGCAAAAAAGTCCGCAACCTGTAAATCCGCGCTCCAATCTATGCCGCGCTCTGCATAAATGACCGCTTGTCTCGCTGCGCCGCAGCGAAGGTTCTTTCGCTCGTGCCGCATTCTTCGTGCTGCGTGCGCGCGCAGCACAAAATCACAATGACTGGGTCGGGCTCAATTTGTGAATTCGCTATGGCTTGCTCCAACGTCCGCTGTTGGTCGCGA
>JARGOC010000009.1 GCA_029212365.1 Roseovarius sp. | reverse complement strand
GGTGCACCAATCGCATCTGAATAGTAAAAGGCCCGCCAAATAGGTGGGCCTTTTTACGGTTTGGGGCGGCTGATCACTTGGGTTTGCATCGTTGCAGGATGTCGGGGTTGTGTTCACCCAGTGTCGGCTGTGGCGAGATGTCGTGGCGCGCAGGTGTGGCCGAAAACTTGATGGGCGGTTTGGTGGTCCAGAGGGGCCCTTCAGTGGGGTGGTCGATTGTTTGGAAGAACCCCGTCGCGGCCAAATGGGGGTCTTGCGGCAGATCTGACAGCATCCGCACGGGCATAGCCGGAATGTCGGCTTGTTCACTCAGCTCAAGCCACTGGGCGGTGGTGCGTGTCGGCGCAAGCTGCGCCACCATGTCGTAGATTCCACCGATATTCCGGGTGCGTTCGTCCATATTCGTAACCCACGGATGATCAAGCATGTCGTCACGCCCCACCGCTTTGAAGAACCGCGCCCATTGCGCGTTAGAGTAAGGCAGGATGGTGATATAGCCATCTGCGGTTTTTACCGGGCGGCGGTGCGGGACCAGCATGCGCCGGTATCCGAAGCTTTGCGGCTCGGATTCAAATGTGGCTTCTGCCATGTGTTCAACCAACAGGAACGAGGCCAGTGTTTCGAACATCGGAATTTCGACGTGTTGGGCCTGCCCGGTTCGTTCCCGGTGAAAAAGCGCGGCCATGATCGCATAGGCTGCGGTGACGCCGCCAACTTTGTCCGCGATGATCGTGGGGGCATAGGACGGTGGGTTGTCCGGGTTGCACATTGTGGCCAGTCCGGCCATTCCCGATACAGACTGGACGCTGTCATCATAGGCGGGTTTGTCACGATAGGGCCCATCCGAGCCGAAGCCGACAGCCGCCACGGTGATCAGCTTGGGATTGCGTTCTCGCAGGGTTTCGGGGGAAAGGGACAGTCGCGCCAGTGCGGCGGGACGCACACTGGACGCAAACACATCTGCATCGTCCAGCAGCTCAAGCAGTGCATCGCGGTCTTTTGGGTCTTTTAGATCAAGGGTAATGCTGCGCTTGTTGCGATTTGTGCCCAGAAACGTGGCACTCATTCCGGGGGTGCGGGCAGGTTGCACCTGCCGCAACATGTCGCCTTCGGGGCTTTCGACCTTGATCACATCGGCGCCAAGATCTCCAAGCATTTGCGTGGCAAGTGGGCCAAATACAACCGACGTCATGTCGATGATCCTGACGCCTTCAAGCATGCCGCCTTTGTTGATGCTCATGGTTAGAACCTGCTTTTGTAGAGGTGGAGAGTTGCAATAAATCTAACAGATGTTAGAATTGAGATCAACTTAGATTCGATCTACCAAAGGAGCGGGCGAAATGCCGGAAATGCAAGGACCGGATAAGACTTTCCGGGATGGATTGGCAAAGGGGCAAATTCACATTCAGCAATGCGATGATTGTGAAAGGTTCATCTTTTTCCCGCGCGTCTTGTGCCCACATTGTAAGGGGCAGTCCCTGACATGGCGGGCGGCATCGGGCGACGGCACGGTTTACACCACAACCACAGTGCGGCGAAAACCCGAGCGCGGCGGTGACTATAACATCTGCATGGTAGAGCTGGCAGAGGGGGTTCGAATGATGAGCAGGGTTGATGACATCTCTCCTGACAACGTGAAGATCGGGCAGCCGGTCACGGCCTTTGTTGGCGAAATTGACGGCGTTCCGGCCGTTTTGTGTAAACCGGCGAAGGGCTGAATCATGGTTGATCAAATGCGTGGAAAAACTGCGATTGTCGGCGTAGGACATGCCGGTTTTGGCGAGGCACCTGGGTTTTCGGCCTATGATGTCATGGCACAATCTGCTCTTGCGGCGCTGGATGACGCCGGGCTTAAGTTAAGCGATGTCGATGGTCTGTTTTGCACCATGATGGAAGATTCAATGCCGGTCCTTATGGCGGCTGAATATCTGGGAATCCAGCCGCGTTATATTGATGGCACGATGACAGGTGGCTCTTCGTTCGTGAACTATCTGACGTCGGCAGCACTGGCATTGCAGGCTGGGCTTTGTGATGTGGCGCTGATTTGTTATGGCTCCAACCAACGCACGGCTTCGGGGCGGCTTGTGACGGCTTCCCGGCTGCCGCCCTATGAGGCGCCGTATAAACCGCGCTATCCGATCTCGGCCTACGCGTTGGTCGCGGCGCGGCACATGCATGAATACGGCACCACACGCGAACAACTGGCCGACGTGGCCGTTGCCGCGCGGGCCTGGGCGCAGCACAATCCCGAAGCCTTTGAACGCGGCGCGCTGACCCGAGAGGATGTTCTGGGCGCGCGTATGGTGAGTGATCCGCTGACCACGCTCGATTGTTGCTTGGTCACCGATGGCGGTGGTGCCATCGTGATGGTGCGGGCTGATCGGGCAAAGGATTTCCCCAAGGCACCAGTCTATGTCCTAGGCTCTGCGGCGGCCAGCAGTCACCGTCAGATTTCGCAAATGCACGATTTCACAGTGACTGCGGCGCGCGAGTCCGGTGAACGTGCCTTTGAGATGGCCGGGGTAACGCCCGGCGATATTGATGTGGTTGAGCTGTATGACGCGTTTACCATCAACACCATCTTGTTTCTCGAAGATCTCGGGTTTTGTGCCAAGGGTGAAGGCGGCGCATTTGTTGCAGATGGCCGGATCGCGCCGGGCGGCGCCTTGCCTGTCAACACCAATGGTGGCGGGCTGTCATGTGTGCATCCCGGAATGTACGGTGTCTTTACCGTGATCGAGGGCGCGCGCCAGATCAGAGGCGATGCGCCGGGGTTGCAACAAGACAATGTGGAGCTGGCACTAGCGCATGGCAACGGCGGAGTGTTATCCAGTGAGGTCACGGCCATTCTGGGTGCAGCCAGCACCGTTTGATTATTAAGAAAGAGGGACAAAATGCCATTGGATATTGATGCTTTGAACGCTTGGGAATTCGAAGAGCTGACCCACAGCTATACCAAGCGGGATACGATGCTCTATGCGCTTGGTCTGGGGTTCGGTGAAGATCCTTGCGATGAAAAAGAACTGGCCTATGTCTATGAAGATGGCCTTTTGGCTGCGCCAAGCATGGCCGTTATTCTGGGGTACCCCGGTTTCTGGTTGAGCGATCCGCGCACAGGTGTCGATTGGAAAAAAGTCCTGCACGGCGAGCAATGGTTGGATGTGTTCAAGCCGCTGCCAGTCGAAGGAACAGTGATCGGGCGCACCCGGATTGAACAGATTTCTGACAAGGGTGAAGGCAAGGGCGCGGTGCTGTATGTCAGCCGCGATATTATTGATGCGGCCAGCAATGAGACGCTGGCGCGGGTTACAATGTCGACATTTGCGCGCGGTGATGGCGGTTTTGGCGGCGAAAAGCTGGCCGGTCCAACCCCGGCTGTGCTGCCCGATCGGGCAGCTGACCATACTTGTGATCTGACAACGCTGCCGCGCCAAGCGCTGATTTACCGCTTGAGCGGTGACTACAATCCGCTTCATGCCGACCCGGCGGTTGCGAAAACGGCCGGGTTTGACCGTCCGATCCTTCATGGGCTGGCAACCTATGGGTTGGGGTGTCGGGCAATTCTGAAGACGATCTGTGACTATGATGCAAGCCGCCTGACCGGGCTGGACGTGCGATTTTCTGCGCCGGTTTACCCCGGTGAAACGGTGCGGTTTGAAATCTGGCAGGATGGCAAAGAGGTGCGATTCCGCGCATCGGTTCCAGGGCGCGATGTTGTGGTGCTGAACAACGGCGCGGCCCGTCTGGCCTGAGGAGAGGGGCAATTGACGCAACCGTCTGACGATATACTGGCGCTGGATTTTGCCACTTTGCTTGCCGGTCGAATGGCCACGCTGATGCTGGCAGAGGCCGGCGTCGGTGTCATCAGACCAGAGCGCCCCGACGCTGGTGAGGACATGCGCCTCACAAAGGTGATGATCGAGGATCGCAGTCAGGGTTATGCGATCCTTAACCGGGGCAAGAAAAGCAATGCGCCTGAATCTAGCAGCGTAGAGGTCAAGCACCGCGCCGCGTCCGAGTTGGGTGAGAAAAACCCCGAATTTGGAGTATAAATAATGGCAGCCGGGCGTGGGAATAGGTTGACGTCTGAAACTGTTTGAAATAATCTAACAAGTGTTAGAAATACTGGGATTGCCCTTTGGGAGGAGTCACTATGCCAGAGTCGACGCCGGAAGTTTCTGCGGAAGCGGAGCGATATGTTTCTCCTTCGCACTTTGTTGATAGCGATAGCATGGAAGTGCAGGCCTTTGTGGTGCGGGCGCTGCGCCATATGGCGCCACAAGCAACTCAAAAGGATAAAGCGGTGTGCCTGTTTGAGGCGGTGCGCGACGGTATTCGATATGACCCGTTTTCGTTTTCTCTGAACGGTGAGGATTATAAAGCAAGTGTTATCGCGGACATGGATTCGGCTTTTTGTGTGCCCAAGGCCATCCTTCTGGCCGCGTGCTTACGGGCCGTTGGCATTCCGGCGGCGCTTGGATTTGCGGATGTCCGTAACCATCTGAATACGCCCAAACTGACAGAGCTGATGGGCACTGATCTGTTCATTTATCACGGCTACGTCCAGCTTTGGCTGGGAGAGGAATCCTTCAAGGTGACCCCGGCCTTTAACATGGAGCTGTGCCAACGCTTTGGCGTTAAGCCGCTGGAGTTTGACGGTGAGCACGACGCGCTGTTTCATGAGTTTGACGACGCCAATCGTCGCCATATGGAATACGTGAATGATCGGGGCTTGTTTGTGGACGCACCGATGCAAGAATTCCTGGACGCATTTGCTGTGACCTATCCAAAGATGGAAGAATTCAACCGGCGCAGGATGGCCGGCGAGACCGTTAATCCGGACTTTACTGGCCCTGAAGAGGCCTCTGAGAAATGAAGTATTTGGAAGATTTTAGCGTCGACCAGGTGTTCGAGTTTCAGACTGAACCCTTGAGCAAACAGAAGATCAAGGAGTTTGCGCAGGAATGGGATCCCCAGCTTATTCACACCGATGAAGCCCACGCCGAAGGTGTCCACGGCGGGCTAATCGCCTCAGGATTTCAGACCCTTCTGATCGCCTTTAAACCGATCATGCGGGACCTGATGGTTGATGTCGCCAATATTGGCGGTATCGGATTTAACCAATTGCGCTGGGTGCGCCCTATGCGCCCCGATGAACCCCTAAATATCCGGGTCGAGATCCAGTCCGTGACCCCATCTCGCAGCAAACCTGACCGGGGTATTTTGACCTACACACTTGAAGCACGAAATCCCGCTGATGAATTGATTCTGAGCGTTGAGACGCCGGTGATGATCCAGCGACGAAAGGAAGACCTGAAATGACCATTGTACAAGATGAGGATCTGCGGCTTTTGCGCGACAGCGTTGGAACGCTGTTGGATCGCGCGGGTGGCCTTGGGCGGGCACGGAGCTTGCGTGACAGCGATGAGCCTTGGGACGCGAGTATCTGGCAAGAGCTTGCGGCTGCTGGTGTCCTGGGGGTTGCAGCCCCTGAAGAGGCCGGAGGCCTTGGCATGGGTTTGGAGGCGGCAGGCGTTGTTGCCCAAGAGCTTGGCCGTGTGATCGCACCAGAACCAGTGGTGGCGACACTTGGATTGGCAATCGGGCTGATGCATCGGCTTTGCCCGCAAGACGATATGTTGGACGGTGCCATCGCAGGCGACGTTGTTTTGGCAGTGGCCTGGCAAGAACGCAGCGCCACAGGCCTGTCGGATGCTATCGAATGCCGGTTTGACGGAGCCACACTGAACGGCAGTAAGGATTGGGTGATTGGTGCCAATGGCGCGGATCAGATTCTGGTCATTGCCGAGGGCGCGCAAGGGCCCGCTTTGGTGCGTGTCGCAGCGGATGCTTCGGGTATTACGACGCAAGCCCGCAAGCAATCGGATGGCAGCTCGCTTTGGGGGCTGAGCTTTGCCAGCACGCCGGCAGAGGTTCTGGCCGAAGGTGCGCAGGTATCTGATGCTCTGGCGGACGCCGTTGCGGATACAACCGCATTGGCAGCGTCTGAACTGATCGGCCTAAGTGGCGCAGCACTGGCACTGACGCTGGAATATATCAAAACTCGCGAACAATTTGACAAGCCGATCGGCTCGTTTCAGGCGATACAGCACCGTGCCGTTGACATGCATGTGATGCAGGAAGTCGCTGAGGCCGCCGTGCGCGAGGCGTTAGCGGCGATGGATCAAACGGGATCTGCACCGGAACGCGCCCAGCAAGCAAGCCGCGCCAAGGCGCGCGCCTGTAGCGCTGCGCAAAAAATCACCCGAGAGGCGATCCAGCTGCATGGCGCGGTCGGATATACGGATGAATTTGATGTTGGATTGTTGCTGAATCGGGCGCTCGTCCTGTCGGCGTGGCTGGGGGATGCTGCGTATCACCGCCGCTGCTGGCTGAATGCAAAAGAAACAGAGGTGGCCGCGCAATGACCGATTGGAATGCAATGAGCGACGAAGAATTTCGCCGCGAAGCCAGAGCCTTTTTTGAGGCTGAATACCCCGAAGAACTGCGTCACCTGCCGCACCGGCCAAAGTTCGCCGAGATCGAGCACTGGCATGTGAAGTTACACGCCAAAGGCTGGGTCGCCCCTGCCTGGCCCACCGAATATGGCGGTATGGGTCTGGCGGCGGCAAAGCTGCTGATCTTTTACGAAGAACAACAGCGTTTCGGCGTCAACCGGGGCCGTGATATGGGCATCCAGATGGTTGGCCCGCTGATCATCAAGTTCGGCACTCAGGCGCAAAAGGACTATTGGCTGCCGCGCATCCTGAGCTGTGAAGACATCTGGTGTCAGGGCTATTCCGAACCCGGCGCAGGATCGGACCTGGCCAATCTGCGCACCAGTGCTGTGATTGACGGCGATGATTTTGTCATCAACGGTCAAAAGATCTGGACCACGATGGCGCATGACGCCACCCATATCTTTATGCTTGTGCGCACCGATTCCGATGCGCCGAAAAAGCAGCAGGGCATCAGCTTTGTTCTGGCCAGCATGGATCAGCCGGGCGTTGATGTGCGCACAATCACCACACTGGCCGGCGAGACCGAGTTTTGCGAAGTATTTTTTGACAATGCCCGGACCCCGCGCGCCAACCTCGTGGGCGAAATCAACAAGGGCTGGAGCATGGCCAAGGCGCTGCTCAGCTTTGAGCGGATATTCATTGGCTCGCCCAGTCTGGCGCAGAATGCGCTGGGCCAGCTTGAAACTCTTGCCCGTGGTCGCGGGGCCTTTGACGATCCTGTGTTCCGGGATCGCTATGCCGAAGTGGCGCTGGACGTTGAAGATCACGCAGCCCTCTACAGCCGGTTCGCTGACCAGCTTAAGCGCGGAGAAACATTGGGGGCTGATGTCTCGATGTTGAAAATCTGGGTGACCGAGACCTATCAGCGGATATCGGAACTGATGATCGAGGTCGCAGGCCCCGATGGCGGCAGTATCGGACCGTTGCAGGTGGGTAATGTCGGTGTCGATGTACTGGCCAGTTTTTACAAAGCCCGGCCGACAACGATCTACGGCGGCTCAAACGAAATCCAACGAAATATCTTGTCCAAGGCTGTTCTGGGTCTTTGACAACCAATTTGCAAACAGAGGAAGAAAATATGTTTGACTATGCAACGAAGTACCCAAAGCTGTCTTTTGACTATCCGGCAGATCGCGTTCTGCGCATCACGTTTGACCGGCCTGAGACCTATAATTCGGTTGATGCTGAAACCCACACCCAAATGACTGATATCTGGATCGACATCGACCGCGATCAGGACATCAACGCCGTGATCGTAACGGGCCGGGGCAAAGCGTTTTCGGCAGGCGGCGATTTCAGCCTGATCGAAGGCATCACCGGCAATTTCGACACAGTGATGAAGACCTGGAAAGAAGCCAAGGATCTGGTTTACAACATCATCAATTGTAACAAGGTCATCATCTCGGCGATCAACGGCCCAGCGGCCGGTGCGGGCCTTGTTGTAGGTATCCTTGCCGATATTTCCATCGCGGGCAAACGTGCCAAAATCGTAGATGGCCACCCGCGGTTGGGTGTTGCTGCCGGCGATTGCGCCGCAATCATCTGGCCCCTGCTGTGTGGTATGGCCAAAGCCAAGTACTATCTGTTGACCTGCAAGCCGATCACCGGTGAAGAGGCCGATCGTATTGGCATGGTGTCCATGTGCGTCGAGGATGACGAACTTGAACAGATCTCGATTGATACTGCGACCGAAATGGCCACAGGATCACAAAGCGCTCTGCGCTGGACCAAGTATTCACTGAACAACTGGCTGCGTCAGGCTGGGCCGATCTTTGATGCCTCAACGGCGCTGGAGATGTTGGGCTTTATGGGCGATGACGTGAAAGAAGGTGTTCTGTCTCACCGTGAAAAACGTGCGCCAGAGTTTCGCAAAGACTGCCCACTCTAAGCCAACCCGAGCAAAGGACCCCACCATGTCTGTCTCTGCCTATGTGCAGATCGCCAGTGCCTATTTCCACGCAACCAACATCGCTTGGGATATGAAAGCACGGTTTGACATGGCGGGTTTCGACCCTTTCAAGGTTTTGTCACTGGCGGTTCTCTCCCGTCTGCCGGTGACAAAAAGAGGAGCTGCTAGCGCTCCAAAGAGCGAACCCGCCTTTTGGCGGGTTCCTTGCTGTCCTCCCAAAGACGTATCAGTCAACTAAGTGTCTTAGGCTGCGGTATTTTCCAGAAAACGTGGGCCTATCATCTTGTTGCCGTTGGGCTTTTACATTGATGATGGCGAAATGATTGTTGGTTGCCGGGATGTGTGAGTGAGCAACAAAAGGCGCGATGACTGCGCTCTTACTCAATCATCACTATAGTGCGCCACAAAGCTCCTGACGCCATTATCCGTCTCGCACCAGACCTTGCCGCCGTTCTTGCCCTCAGCATGAAATAGTGAAAACGACCTATCCAGCGTAACTGGTGCCAGACCCCGGTAGGAGAAGCGACGAGGCGGTTTGCCGAGGATTTTCGCCGCCAGGTTCAGCAGTAACGTGGCTTGCAATGGGCCATGCACAACAAGGTCGGGATAACCCTCAGTGTTGCGCGCATAATCCTGATCATAATGGATACGATGAGCATTGAACGTCAGGGCGGAGTAGCGAAACAACAAAACCGGATTGGGGGACACTTCGGCCATTTGAGTGCCCGTGTCTGTATAGACCTGCGCTGTTGGTTTGGGGCTATCGGCCTTTGGAAAATCTTTGAAAACAAAATCCTGGCGTTCTGTAATGCACAGACGATCCCGCGAGGAGAGCTCTTGCTCGACCGTTACAAAGATCAGAGATCCGCTTTTCCCGGTTTTGGCAACAACATCCGAAACCCTTGAAACCCGCGTCACAGGTGCGTCTGGTTCAAGGTTGTGATGGTGGGTGATCTCACCCCCCGCCCACATTCGGGCAGGAAGAGGCACCGGCGGCAGAAAGCCACCTTTTTTGGCGTGACCGTCCTCTGAAAGGTCACTTGTTTGGGTCGCAGGTAGGGTTGTGCACCACTGAATGCCCAGAGGGGCTGCATTGTGCTCAGACCACAGGAATGGATCAAGTGTGGCGCAAAACCTGTCGATCAGCGAGTTTGTCAAATAATCGCTGACCGTTTCTGACTTTCCGATCCACTCTTTGAGATGGGATATGTCAATATCTTTGGTCATTGGCTCAGAATGACCGCGGCATATCAAGAATGTGCTCGCCTACATAAGACAGGATCAGATTGGTCGAGATCGGTGCGACCTGATACAGACGGGTTTCGCGGAACTTGCGTTCGACATCATATTCGCGCGCAAACCCAAAGCCGCCATGGGTCTGGATACAGGCATTGGCGGCCTCCCATGATGCATCGGCGGCCAGCAGCTTGGCCATATTGGCCTGCGCGCCGCAATCGAGCCCGGCATCAAAGCGCTTGCAGGATTCAAACCGCATCAGATTGGCGGCCTCAATGGCGACGTAGGATTTTGAGATCGGAAACTGAACACCCTGATTTTGGCCGATGGGTCGGTCAAACACCACCCGCTCGCAGGCATAATCGCGTGACTTTTCCACGAACCAATACCCATCACCAATACATTCTGCGGCAATCAGCGTGCGTTCGGCATTTAGTCCGTCAAGGATGTGATGAAACCCGCGTCCCTCTTGGCCGATCAGGTTTTCGGCAGGGATTTCGAGGTTGTCGAAAAACACCTCATTGGTTTCGTGGCCCACCAGATTGTCAATTGGCTGGATCTCCATTCCGTTGCCAATTGCATCCCTTAGGTCGACGATAAAGATCGACATACCATGCGACTTGCGCTTGACCTCAGACAGCGGCGTCGTGCGCGCCAGCAGGATCATCAGGTCAGAATGCTGCAACCGGCTGATCCAGACCTTCTGGCCGTTGATCACATAGCGGTCGCCTTTTTTCACGGCAGTTGTCTTTAGCTGGGTGGTGTCGGTGCCGGTTGTCGGCTCGGTCACGGCCATGGATTGCAGGCGCAACTCACCCGAGGCGATGCCCGGCAGGTATTTCTGTTTTTGCGCCTCTGATCCGTGGCGCAGCAGCGTGCCCATGTTGTACATCTGGCCGTGGCAATGCCCGGCGTTCCCGCCTGAACGGCAGATTTCTTCCATGACGATGCTGGCCTCGGTCAGGCCAAGGCCCGAACCGCCGAATTCTTCGGGGATCATTGCGGCCAGCCAGCCGTCTTTGGTCAGCGCATCGACGAATTCCTCAGGATAGGATTCTGCCGCACCGTGCTTGCGGTGATATTCGGGTGGAAATTCCGCGCAAAGCGCACGCAGTGCGTCGCGCAGATCATCATGTGTATCCGGGGCTGAGGTTTTCACTGTTATTTCGCTCCATCTTTCGGATCGGGGGTGGCGTCTGGCACACTGCCCGCTCCGAATTCTTCCAGTATTTGTTGGGTATGTTCACCAAGGCGCGGCACCGGGGCCATCTGTGGCGTCCAGCTTTGCCCGCTGACCGGGGTCAACGCGGGCATCGCGCCAGTTGGCGTGTCGATCTGTTGCCAGCGCCCACGCGCGGCCAATTGTGGATGCGCCCATAACCCAGCCATATCGCGCACCTGCGCCGTGGCGATGCCAGCACGTTCCAGCCGTGACAAGGCCTCGGCCGTGGTCAGCTGCGGCAACACCTCGGCAATCGCCGCGGCGATCACGTCACGATGTTCGGTGCGCCCTGAACTACCGATAAACCGGGGGTCCTGTGCCATGTCGAGGCGCTCCAGTACCTGTTCGCAGAACGCCTTCCATTCGCGGTCATTTTGCAACCCGAACAGCACCTGGCCATCCGAGGTTTCAAACGGACCATAGGGATAGATCGTGGCGTGCCCTGCACCTGTGCGTGGCGGCGGCGGAGCGCCATCATAGGCATAATACATCGGATATCCCATCCATTCGGCCATCGCTTCGAGCATCGAGATTTCGATGTGATCGCCGGTCCCGGTCTTTGCGCGCATCAATAGTGCGGCCAGAATGGAATGATAGGCAGTAACGCCAGAGCAGATATCTGCGATAGAAATGCCCGATTTCGCAGGCGTGTCGGGCGTGCCGGTGATCGACAATAGCCCGGCCTCGGCCTGAATAAGCAAATCATAGGCCTTGCGCCCTTCATAGGGCCCGCCCGGCCCGAAGCCCGAGATTGAACAGGTGATCAGGCGCGGGTTTTCTTTGCGCAGTTCAGCTTCCCCCAGGCCCAGCCGTTCGGCAGCGCCAGGCGCAAGGTTTTGAACAAACACATCTGCACGCGCCAGAATTGACTTTAGCGAGGCAATAGCATCTGGCGACTTCAGATCAAGCGTCAGGCTCTCTTTGGATCGGTTGCCCCAGATGAAATAGCTGCTTTCACCACGAATGCGGGTGTCATAGGCGCGGGCAAAATCACCGCCATCGGGGCGTTCAACCTTGATCACCCGTGCGCCCTGATCCCCCAATAGCCGCGTGCAATAGGGGGCGGAAACTGCCTGTTCCAGGCTGACCACCAGAATATCATCCAGTGGTCTTGCCTTGGCGTTTTCCTGTTGTGAGGCGGCCATCAGCCAGCCCCCGGGCCGCTCGTTTCCAGAATTTCTTCTTCCAAACGCTGCCAGACATCAAAGGAAATCGGGTTTTCGCTTTCCTCAAGGATATGTCCGACCAGCCCAATGGCACGCGCCATCACACCAAAGCCACGCACGATTTTCCAAGGGAAGCCGAATTCACAGCAGATCGCGCCAACTGCGCCGGTGGCGTTGATTGGCAGCATTTTACCTGATTTGGCCTCGGCCTCGGTCTGGATTTTCTGCATCAGGGCGATGTATTCGCCGGATTTCCCGTTTTCGGCGGCAATTTCAAACAGCCGTGGTGCGCGTGGGTCAACGGGCTTGTGTACCGGATGTCCCAGCCCCGGCACAATTGCCTTGCGCGCGCGGAAACTGGCCACGGTTTCAACCGCCAAAGCATCCAGATCAACGCCGGTTCCCAGCTTGTCCTGTGGCAGCGCCTCGTAGAGCATCTTTGATGCGCCTTCCATCGAGCCGACAAACACCGTTCCCAGCCCGCACAGTCCGGCCGCGACAGCGGCCTGCAACGATTCTGGTGCGCCCATATACGTCATCCGCGCGGCAATCGCCGAGGGGGTGATACCGTGTTCGACCAGGGTGATCACGATCGCATTGAAGACTTCGGATTCCTCTGGTGTCGCCTTGCGACCGGTCAGTTGCAGGAACGCCAGATCGCCCAGATTCATGTGCCCCAAAATCTCATTGGGCAGGTCCAGCCCGCGCACAGAGATTTTGTCAGGTGTGCTCCAGCCAATTGCAGAGGTCAGTTTATCCTTGCGCTTTCCCATTAGACCGGATCCCACGAAAATACATCGGCTGACACTTCAAGCGGCATGAAATCGGCCTTTAGGGCAGGGATCGCATGATCGGCAATTGCCTCGGGTGTCCAGCCATCGCCGGAATGCACAGAGCGGATTGGTCGGGGTTGATTGACCAGGAATATCTCGTTGTTGCGCACGGCAAAAATCTGACCCGTGACGTCTGCGGCCCTGTCGGACGCAAGATAGACCGCCATCGGCGCGACTTTGGCAGGGGTCATCTGCTTGAGTTTATTGATCCGTGCTTCTTGCTCGGGGGTATCCACCTTGATGGACGAAATCATCCGGCTCCAGGCAAAGGGTGCAATGCAGTTTGAGCGTACATTCCAACGCTTCATATCCAGAGCAACAGACTTGGAAAACGCCGTGATGGCCAGTTTTGCCGCAGAATAGTTGGCCTGGGCAAAGTTACCGATCAGGCCTGAGGTGGATGTCATATGCACCAACGCACCGCTTTCTTGCGTGCGGAAATGATCGGCGGCAGCGCGGCTGGTGTTGAAGGCACCATAAAGATGGACCTTCACCACTGCGTCGAAATCTTCATAGGTCATCTTGTGAAAGAACCCGTCGCGCAGGATGCCGGCATTGTTGACCACTGCATCAATACGTCCGAATTCCTTGACGGCCAGATCAACCATCGCACGGGCCGCATCCGGGTCGGCCACGCTATCGGCGTTGGCCACAGCGGACCCACCGGCGGCGGTAATTTCATCAACAACTTTTTGCGCAGCCAGTTCCGTCTGGCCATCCCCTTTCAGAGATGCACCCAGATCATTGACCACGACAGCTGCACCTGCTGAAGCGGCGGCAAGCGCGATATCGCGCCCGATGCCACCGCCTGCGCCGGTTACAAGAACAACCTTGCCATCCATAATTTTTGTCATCTTCATCTCCCTCATTTCGCTGTGCGATATTTATCCAGCCCGCCAGTGTGCATGACACGGCCCATCAACGGCGCTCCGATGATTTCTTCGGCTTTCTGCGCGGCCAGGATCATTTTGTCCAGATCAATACCGGTTTCGAGCCCCAGCTCGTGACACAGGAATACCATGTCTTCGGTGCTGACATTGCCTGCCGCACGCGCATGGCCGTGACCGGCAAATGGGCATCCCCCAAGCCCAGCGACCGAGCTTTCGAACATATCCACACCCATGCTAAGCGCCGCATAGACATTGGCAAGGCCCAGCCCGCGTGTGTCATGGATATGCATGCCGATGCGGGCCTCAGGGGCCATGTCACGCAGCGCGCCGATCATGCGTTTAACCCCCTCAGGATTGCCCCAACCCATCGTATCCGCGATGACAAGAATGGGCACGGGGATGTTTTCATCCGCACATAGCTCCAAGAGGAAACGGAAATCGTCCAGCACGCGTTCCTGTGGCATTTCGCCTTCAAAATTGCAGCCAAATGCGGTCACCACATAAGCGGCGTCAATTGTCAGTCCTTCGGCTTTGTACAGCTTGATCCATTCGCGCTGTTTTTCGCGCATTTCCAATGACGACGCGTTGTTGTTTTCCCGCGAAAATCTATCGGATGGGTAGAACAGCAAGCGCGGATCGATATCCACCTCATGCGCGGTCAACGCCTTGCGAAACCCTTTGTCGTTCAGCCAAAGCGCTGTGTAGTTGACGCCGGGCACACGTTTGATGCGTTTAAACAGCTCTCCGGTATCGGCCATTTGGGGCACATAACTCGGGCTGACAAAGCTGCCGACCTGAATACGTTTCAAACCCGTGTCAGACAACATGTCAATGAGCTCAATGCGCTGCTCAATCGGGTAGATTTTCTTCTCGATCTGGAAGCCCTCGCGGGGGCCTTCCTCGCGGATTTCGACGAATTTAGGGAAATCGCTCATTTCGGTTCGCTTTCATTGGGTGCAATTTCGGCGATGGTCTGACCGCGGTCGACCATCATGCCTTTGGTTACAGAAATATTGGTGGCGATGCCTGCCGCTGCCGCCTTGATCGAAATCTCCATCTTCATGGATTCCAAAACGGCGATCAAATCACCCTCAGAGACCAAATCGCCCTCGGAAACAACAACATCAACGATCATCCCGGTAAGCGGGGAGTCCACCATGCGCTCAGCAGCACCTTCATTGCCGGCAAACGCCAGCGGTGGGGCGGCGTGAAACAGACGTCGGGCGTCAGACGTGGTGATCTCGATGGCGTCGCCAGTGATGCGGGCCTCCAGCATCAGGGATTCGCCGTTATGAGTCACGCGCCAGCGCCCTGTTTCCTGTTCAACGCAGGTCAGAGACACCGCCACATCATTGGCATCAAAAACGGTAAAACACCCGCCCGGCCCAATCGGTCCGACACGAAGCTCTTCGTGTTTGGCCCCCATTCCGGAACCCATCAGGGTGACACGCTGGCCCGCCTCGACCAAAGCATCGCCTGTATTCAGCCGCCAGCCGGTAAAGTCAGACCGATTACCCCAGGGGTTGGTGGTGTCATCCGTGCGCCCGTTGCTGACAAATAGCACGGCTGCAACAGCGCGCCAAAGGTTGGCTGTTGCGTCCTCTGGCGGTGTGGTCAGCGCGTCAATGCGGGTGTCAATCCAGCGGGTATGCACGTTCATCTCGCCAAATTCCGGGTCGCGCGTCAGCGCCGTCAGGAAACCACGGTTGGTCTGAACACCCGCAACAACGGTGTGATCCAACGCTTCGGCCAGCCGCGCCAGCGCCGTTTCACGGTCGGCGGCGTGAACGATCAGCTTGGCAATCATCGGATCATAAAACGGGCTGACCTCATCGCCGGTTGCCACACCGCTGTCGATGCGGATGCCTTTGGGCAACGAAAGAGTGGTGATCTTGCCGGTCGAAGGCGCAAAATTGGCCGCAGGGTCTTCGGCATAGAGCCGCGCCTCGACGGCATGGCCGGTGCAGGTGATATCACCTTGGGTGATCCCAAGGCCCGCGCCCTCAGCAATGCGCAGATGCAGCGCCACCAGATCAAGGCCGGTGATGGCTTCGGTCACTGGATGTTCAACCTGAATCCGTGGATTGACCTCAAGGAAATAATAGTCGTCGCCCGCGACCAGAAATTCAACAGTGCCCAGCCCGCGATAGTTCAGGCTCTCGCCCAGTTTCACCGCATCCGATGCGATCTGATCAAGCAAGGCGCGTGGCAGGCCCCATGCCGGGGCTTCCTCGATCACCTTTTGGTGGCGACGTTGCAAGGTGCAGTCGCGCTCAAACAGGTGCACCACATGGCCTGCGCCGTCACCGGCGATTTGCACCTCAACGTGGCGCGCGGCTGGCAAGAAGCGTTCCAGCAACATTCCCTCGGATCCGAATGTGGACTTCGCCTCGCGCAGAGCCCCTTCGATGTCTTGCATCAACGTGGCTTCATTTTCGACCAGACGCTGACCGCGCCCGCCACCGCCACCAACAGCCTTGAGCAGTACCGGAAAGCCCATTTCGCGCACTTCGGCGGCAATTTCATCGGGGTCGGATTTCGCGCCACTTGCGCCAGAGACAACCGGAACGCCCGCTGCAATTGCTGCGTCTTTGGCGCTGGCCTTGTCACCAAAACGATCCAGGGTGTCGCCGGTTGGGCCGACAAAGATCATTCCGGCGGCTTCGACCGCATTGGCGAAATCCGGGTTCTCGGCCAGAAAGCCATAACCGGGATGGATCGCATCGGCACCCACCCGACGCGCGGCGTCAAGTACGGCGTCGATCTTGAGATAGCTTTCGCTGGCCGGCCCCGCGCCAATCAGGATCGAGCGGCCGATTTCACGCACATGCAAGGCATTTGCGTCTGCCTCAGAGTGAACGCCCACCGGGGTGATGCCCTGTGCGCGCGCGGTGCGGGCAATTCGGCAGGCGATCTCGCCACGGTTGGCAATGAGTAATGTATTGATTTTCATGATACTCTCCTCAGAACCGGAACACGCCGAAATTGGTTTCAACTTTGGGTCGCCGAGAGGCGACATCCAACAGCAACGCCAGCACATCGCGGGTCTCGGAAGGTGTAATTACGTTGTCGGCCCACAGGTTTGACGCGAAATTATAAGCGCCCTGGAAATCTTCGTATTCCTTGCGAACCGGGGCCTTGAAGGCTTCTTCTTCTTCTGGGGTCCATGTTTTGCCGTCGCGGGCCAGAATTTGCGCGCGGACCTGTGCCAGAACACTGGCGGCCTGATCCGGCCCCATGATGGCTGAGCGCCCAGAGGGCCACATGAACATCGCGTCCGGCTGAAACGCGCGGCCCAGCATCGCCAGATAGCCCGCACCATAGGACCCACCGGTAATCACCGTATATTTAGGCACCTTAGCCGAGGACATGGCAGTGATCATTTTGGCTCCGGCTTTTGCGATGCCGGCCTGTTCGGCCTCGCGGCCAACCATGAACCCGTTCACATCCACCAGAAACAACAGTGGAATGTCGCGCTGAACACACAGGTTAATGAAATGCGTGGCCTTTAGCGCTGCTTCGACAAACAGAACGCCGGTGTTGGCAAGGATGCCAACCTCGTGGCCATGAATGCGCGCCCAGCCGGTCATCATTGTATCGCCATAGAGCGGTTTGAATTCGTGAAAATCGCTGCCATCCACAAGGCGGGCCAGGATCTCGCTGTTGTCGGTGGGCACTTTGGCATCGCGGCTGACGATGCCGTGAATATCCTCAACCGGATAAGCCGGAGGGATGGCCGCAGCCGGTGTTTTTCGCGGGCTCGGCTTTTCGCCCAGATGCGAAACGATCTGACGGGTGATGGCCAGAGCGTGGGCGTCATCCTCGGCCAGATGGTCAGTAACGCCCGACACCGAGCTGTGCATTTTGCCGCCACCCAGTGTTTCGGCATCCACCTTTTCGCCGGTCGCGGCAAAGGTCAGCTCGGGTCCGCCAAGATACATGAAGCCCTGACCGCGCACGATCACAACCTCGTCGCAGAGCGCCGGAATATAGGCCCCTCCGGCGGTGCAAGGCCCCATGACCACAGCAATCTGCGGCACGCCGTCCCCCGACATGCCAACCTGCTGGTGAAAGATCGACCCAAACTGGCCTTCGTCGGGAAAGATGTTGGCGATTTCAGGCAGGAACGCCCCGCCGCTGTCGACCAGCGTAATCACGGGCAATCGGTTTTGCCACGCGATGCGCTGTGCCCGCACATGCTTCTTGCAAGTCATGCCAAAATAGGTGCCGCCTTTGACAGTCGCATCATTGGCGATAATCATGCACTGGCGGCCTTCGATCACGCCGATGCCGGTGATGATGCTGGCGCCCGGTGGCACATCATCATATTTCCCAAGCCCTGCCAGATCGCCCAGTTCCAGAAACGGGCTGCCCGGATCAATCAGTCGCTCTACTCGTTCACGCGGCAGCATTTTGCCTTTGGCCACATGGCGATCACGGGCTTTTTGTGGCCCACCGATTCGTTGCGCACGGCGCAGCTCATGCAGCTCGTCCAGTTTCAGGCGATACTGCTCTTCGTTGGCGCGAAACTCTTGCGACCCTGTGTTGACTGTTGTTTTTAACTGGGTCATGGCAACTCCGGAAATTCTTTGAGAGTGAGCGCAACCTTGGCGGCGCCCGGTTTATCAAACGTGTCAGCGGCGGCGATGGTGACATCCGCCTTGAACACCAAGGCGTCCCGCAGTCGGGTCTCGATGGTTGATTTCAGGTCAGGATCGTCCTGGGGCGATCTGTCCGGTCCGCGCTCAACGATCACTTTCAGGGCCCCCTGAGTGGTGTGGCCGTCAAAATCGGCGACAACGCGCATGATCCCGTTGGTGTCGGGCATCATGTCGTTAATGATGCTGTGAATGGCGGATGGAAATACATTCGCACCGCGCACGATCAGCATATCATCAGTGCGCCCGACACAGCGGATTTTTGGCCCAGTCCGGCCGCACGAACAGGAGGTGCTCAGCACCTCAATGAAATCCCCCGAGCGAAAGCGCAACACAGGGCTGGCCTGACGGGTGATTGCGGTATAGATCATTTCGCCTTTTGCGCCCTCTTCAAAGGGGATAATTTCGCCAGTGTCGGGGTCCAGAAGTTCGGTGATGATGTGGTCCATGCAGACCATATGCATACCGGATTGTTCATCGCATTCGGCCCAATAGGTGACACCCAAATCGGTGCCGCCCAGCATTTCGCAACATTTGGCCCCCCAGAGGTCCTCAATGCGATTGCGAATAGCAGGGATGCCGCCGCCTGGCTCGCCCCCGACGATAATGCGTTCGACGCCCAGTTCCGAGGCTTTGACGCCAAGGATTTCCTCGGCTTTTTCGCCAAGGTGCAACACAAAGTTCGGCGCGCCGACAATACAGCGCGGGCGGGTGTCGGCGCAGGCGCGCAACAGCCGGTCCGCGCCGCCATCTGCGCCAATTGGCACATCAACCGCACCCATGTATTGCAGCGCCTGCATCACCGGAATACCGCCAACAAAGCCTTTAGCCAGCGAAAACCCGTGCAGCACCAGATCACCGGGGCGGATGCCGTTTGCAAAGAAACACCGCGCCGACATTTCGTTCCAGACTTCGACATCCGGTTCGGTCATTGCCACATAGGATGGGCTGCCTGTGGTGCCGGAGGACGCCTGCATCTGAACGATGTCTTTTGGGTCTGCTGCCAGATGCCTGCCAAAAGGTTTGCGTGCAGCAAGGCTCTCGCGGATGTCGGTCTTGTAGGTATAGGGCAGCTTTTGCAGGTCTTCGATGGTGCGAATATCGTCAAATGCGATGCCGGCTTTGGCCAGAACGTCTTGGTAGAAATCAGAGTTCTCTTTCAGATAAGCCATCTGCGCGATCAGGTTTTCCTCCTGGACGCGGCGCACCTCGTCCAAGGGGGCCATTTCGATATCATGCCAGCATTTGGCATCTACCTTTTCAAACGCATCCGCGCGGCGGTACTGCATTGCGAAATTCATGTCATCACCCTCCATTCGCTTCTTGCCCGGCTCAATAGGAGCGGGGCAAACCCATGACTTTGTTGCCGATAAAGCTAAGGCACAACTCCCTGTTCACAGGGGCGGTGCGCAACAGACGCATCAGGGGATACATCTCGTAGATGCCGGTGTCTTCGGTGAAACCCGAGCCACCATGCGCCTGCAACGCGGCATCCACCGCCTCGATCCCAGCCTCTGCGGCGGCGTATTTCGCCATGTTCGACGATTCCCCCGCTGGCAGATTGTGGTCATATTCCCAAGCCGCACGGCGGGTCATCAAGCTTGCCAGTTCGACATTGGTATGGGCCTTGGCCAGCGGATGCTGCACACCTTGATGCGCGCCAATCGGCTGGTCAAACACGTTGCGCTCATTGGCGTAAGTCACAGCTTTGTTCAGTGCAAAGCGCCCGACACCACAGCACAGGCCACCCAAGATGATCCGCTCGGGGTTGAGCGAATCAAACAGAATATTGAACCCTTCGTCGACTTGGCCAACCACATCCTCGGGGCCAAGATCCACATCGTCAAAAAACAGGGTCCATTGTTCTTCGGGCAACGGGATTGAAATGCGCACCCGTTGCATGTCGACGCCCTTTTTCTTTAGATCGACGGCGAACAGGGTAAAGCCATCTGTCTTGCGGGCCACCTCATCGTGGGGCGTCGTGCGCGCCACGACAAGGCAATAGTCCGACACATCCGCGCCGGTGATAAATGTCTTTTCGCCAGACAGCGAAAACCGGTTGCCGTTGCGCTTGGCAATCGTCTTGGTTTTCATTGAGTTCGATCCAGCACCGGGTTCAGTGATTGCAAAGCAAAACTGGATGTCACCTTTGCAAGCGGCTGGAAGCAGCTCTTTCTTGTGAAATTCGGTGCCGTGTTCTGCCAGGTGCGCCATCGACATTGTCGGCCCAACTACCATCATCAGCAGCGGGATGCCTTGGTTGGCCGTGCCTTCCATGAACAGCGTCATTTCGGTCATGCCCAGTCCGGCACCGCCGTATTCCTCGGGTACCATGATGCCCAGAAACCCGTCATCGGCGATCTGCTGAAACATCTCTTTGGGGAACTTATGGCTGCGCGCGTGTTCCAGCCAATAGGTATTGTCATAGCTTTGGGCCAGCTGGCTGCCGTATTCATAAATCTGGCGTTGTTCGTCGTTCAGGTTGAAATCCATTGTTCAGATCTCCTGTTTATTGCTTGAATTCAGGTGTGCGGCGGTTTTCAAAGGCATCCAGACCTTCAGTCACATCTGCGCTGGGCAAGGCGCGTACCGCTGCGTCGCGCTCCAGCCGCATCTGTTGATCAATTGTCAGGTCTGCGCCTTCGCGCGCCAGCCGTTTCATTTCGGCAATGCCGGGGCGTGATCGGGTTGCGATGGTCTGGCAATATTCCTGGGCTGCGGTGTGCAGATCACTGTCCGGCACAATATAATTGACCAGACCTGCGTCTTTGGCTTCATCTGCCTTCAGCCAGCGGGCTGAAAACATCAGATCCAAAGCGCGGCGTTGCCCCATCAACCGGGTCAGGCGTTGGCTTCCGCCCCAACCGGGGATCAGCCCGAATTGCGCGTGCTGGTCGCCAAACTGGGCGGTTTCAGCTGCAAAACAGACATCTGCCGCCAGCATCAGCTCGATCCCACCGGCAAGGCACAGACCCTGAACCGCAACGATGACGGGCAGGGGGCTTTGTTCCAGCTTGCGCAGGCTATCCATACCAAAGCCGATAAAATGGTCCAGCGCGACGGGGTCATTTAGTTTTTTCTTCACCTCGGTCAGATCGGCCCCGGTGCAGAAATGTTTGCCCTGAGCGCGAATCAGGATGGCACGCACGTCGCGGTTGGCCTCAAATTCGGCGCGGCCGACAGCGATGCTTTCGTGCACCTCCAACGACAGACAGTTAAACTTTTCCGGGCGGCTCAACTCGATGATGCCGACATTGCCTTCGATACTGGTGGTGACAGGGGCGCTCATTTCGCGGCTCCTTTGGGTTTGGTATCGTATTGCAATGCGATCCGGCCGACTTTTTCACGCGCGATCACCAGTTTCTGGATCTGCGCAGTGCCGTCGCCGATTTGCAGGCCAAGCACATCATTGTAGCGCTGGTGATGCGGCAGGTCGGTAGTATAGCCATAATGTCCGTGCAGGATCAGGCATTGGTGGATGATCTCGCAGCAGGTCTTGGGAAGATACCATTTGCACATCGCGGCCTGGGATGTGTGGGGCAGGTTCTGGTCGCGCAGGTTCAGCGTGTAATAGCAAAGCTGGCGCATCATGGTCAGCTGGGTTTCGGCCTCGGCCAGCGGAAAGCTGACGCCCTGATATTGTGCCAGAGGCGCACCAAATGCCTGGCGTTCCTGCACATATGCCCAGGTTTCATCAACCGAGGCCTGTGCCGCGCCCAGGCATTCCAACCCGATAAGCGCCCGGCTGAAATCAAACCCGGCCATGATCGAGCCAAAGGCACGGTCCTGTTCGGCCATCAAGTTTTCGGCGGGCACATAGACATCATCAAAAAACACCGATCCGCGCCCGACAGGCTTGGTGCCGATGTCGTCGAAATGGGTGCGGCTGATGCCCTTTTCGTTCAGATCGACAAAAAAGGCGCTGACGCCCCGCGATCCGCCCTCGGGGTTGCTGGTGCGGGCAAAAACCACGGCTGCATCAGCCTGATCGGCAAAGCTCATTGAGGTCTTTTCACCATTCAGGCGCCAACCGTTGCCGGATTTCTCGGCCTTTAGTTGCAGGCTGGCGGCATCTGAACCCCCACGCGGTTCTGTCAGGCCCAACCCGATAACCGCATCACCCGAGATGACTTTTGGCACCCAATGCGCTGCAATCTCAGTTGAGGCATGTTGGGCGACCATGCCGCCCATCAGCGACCCAAGAAGCTGAATGTAGCTGGCGTTGAAATCTGCATAAGCGATCTCTTCGACAATCAGCCCGGCGGTGACGGCCTCCAGACCTAACCCACCAAATTCCTCGGGCATGTCGGGGGCAATCAAGCCAAGCGCGCCCATTTCACGGATTAAATCCCGGTCAAACGTATGACCTGAGGCCCGCTTCTGATAGCTGGGGGCCAATTTTTCACGCGCAAAGCGTGCGGCGAGTTCGCGAAAAGTTTTCTGATCTTCTGTTGGCTGAAACTGCATTCCTGACTTTCCTCCCGAAGTGTCGGATTCTATCTTTGCAAAAAACCTAACAAATGTTAGAAAGTGAGGCAAGCCGTAAAGGGAGGTCGCTATGAAACCGAACCATAAGGGAACGCAGGCGTTCAATAATTTGCTGTCGCCGCTGCGTGTTGGAGCCTTTGAATTGCGCAATCGCGTTATCATGGGCTCAATGCACACACGGTTGGAATCGCAAGAAGATCCTATCACCAAGCAGGCCGCGTTTTACGCTGAACGCGCGCGTGGCGAGGTGGCATTGGTTATTACCGGCGGGTTTTCCCCGAATGATGAGGGGCTGTTGGAACCGGGTGGTCCGCGTATGGACGATGCTGCCGAAGCCGCGTCATTGCGCCCCATCTGTGATGCGGTGCACAACGAAGGCGCGCTGATCTGTGCCCAACTTTTACATGCAGGGCGCTACGCTAAGGTCGAAAACTGCGTTGCACCGTCCCCTATACGCGCGCCGATCAACAAGTTTGTTCCCCGCGAGATGACCCATGAGGACATCCTTCGCACGATCAGTGATTTCGTTACTGCCGCCGCCAATGCACAGGCCGCTGGGTTCGACGGGGTCGAGGTGATGGGGTCAGAAGGCTATCTGCTGAATGAATTCACGGTACCCCATACCAACAAGCGCACAGATGACTGGGGTGGCAGTGTTGACAATCGCCATCGCTTGCCGGTCGCGATTGTGCGCGCTGTGCGCGATCACTGCGGGCCGGATTTCATGATTATATACCGGATTTCTGCGGCTGACCTGATTGAAAACGGAGCCCCTGCCGAAGAAATCGCGCTGCTGGCCCAAAAGATCGAGGCCGCAGGCGCAGATATGTTGAACACTGGGATCGGCTGGCATGAGGCCCGTGTGCCGACCATTGCATATCCTGTGCCTCGCGGGGCGTGGCGCACGGCGGCGGCGAATATAAAACGCGCAGTGTCGATCCCCGTTGTGGCCTCAAATCGAATCAACACGCCTGAGCTGGCCGAAGACATTGTTGCCAACGGCGACGCGGATCTGATTTCGATGGCACGCCCTATGCTTGCTGACCCGAATTTTGTTCGCAAGACGCGAGAAGGGCGAACAGATGAGATCAACACCTGCATCGCCTGCAATCAGGCCTGCCTTGATTACATCTTTTCGGAACGAGTGGCGGGGTGTCTGGTGAACCCGCGTGCCGGGCGCGAAACTGAATTCCACGACACTATAACAACCCAGCCCAAAAAGATCGCCGTGGTTGGCGGCGGGGCGGCTGGCATGGCCAGCGCGGCCGAGGCTGCACGGTTGGGCCATGACGTCACTTTGTTTGAGGCCGCCGACACATTGGGCGGGCAGTTGAACCTTGCCCGTGCCGCCCCTGGCAAAGACGAATTTGACGAAACATTGCGTTATTTCGAATCAAAGCTGCACAAAAACGGCGTGGCCGTGAAACTGGGCACAGCTGCCTCTGCCTCGGATTTGAGCGGTTTTGACCATGTGGTGATCGCCACTGGTGTGACTCCGCGTATTCCAGACCTGCCGGGCATCGACCACCCCAAGGTGGCAACCTATGCGCAGATCCTGTCAGGTGAACGCCAGGCGGGGGCGCGGGTTGCAGTGATGGGCGCGGGCGGCATCGGGTTTGACGTGGCCGAATATCTGGTCGCGGCCCCGGCTGAAACAGAACAAAGCTCTGCGTTCTTTGGGGTATGGGGCGTCGACGAGGGGTTCACCCAGCCCGGCGCTTTGAATGGTGATCCGCTGGCCCCGGTGCCTTGCAGTCGTGCGGTGACCGTATTGCAACGCAAACCCAGCAAACCGGGCAGGGGCCTGGGGGTGTCTACGGGATGGATATTGCGCAATGCCTTGCGCAAACACGGCGTTCAGATGCTGGCCGGGGTCAGCTATGAGGGCATTGACGATGCCGGTCTGCACATCACGCTGGATGGTGCGCCATCGGTTGTCGAGGCTGACACAATTGTCCTGTGTACAGGGCAAGAACCCGTGCGCGCGCTTCATCAGGCGCTGACGGATCAGGGCATCGCCGCCACAATGATTGGCGGCGCAAAAGAGGCCTCTGAACTGGATGCGCTGCGCGCCATCGACGAAGGGGTCAGGCTGGCGCAGACGTTTTGACTGACGCAGACGTTTTGATCCGCCAGGCGGGTGATGTCACCCGCCAAACGTGGCCTTGTTTTCGGCGATGAAATCCGCCATCCGGCGCGCCGGGCGGCCCAGAACGTCCTGCACCGTGGTTTCGATGCCCGCAAGGTATCCTTTGGGGGCAAGTCCGCCCAGCTCAACCATGGCATCTGCCACCTCAGCGATCATGCCGGAGGCAATCATATTGGCACGCGCATCAGCGGGTGAAACCCCGCGGCAGGTGATGTCGCGCTCAAGGGTTTGTGTCAGCAGTGCGGTGATATCTTCGCCGCTCAAGGCCTCTTCGCCGGTCAGCCCATAGGCTTTGCCGTGATGCCCCTCAGAGGTCAGCGCCTCGGCTGCCATATCAGCAATATCGCGGGCATCTACCCAGGAAACGGGTCCGCCTACATCGTCGAGATATGTGTTTTCATTAGCGATGTTATTGGCCTGCCATAGCAGGTTCTGCGTGAAATAGGTGGGCTGGAGGAGCGTCCAGTCCATGCCACTTTCTTTCAGCAACTCCTGACTGTCTGAATGCCAGATCCCAAAGGTCAGCTTCGCCTTGGGTGAGGCCCCCAACCCGGTCGACATGACCATATGCTGGACACCTGCATCCGCCGCAGCCTGGATCACATTGGCCTTCCAGCGCCCCATTTCCTGATGCGCGGGGGTGACAAGAAACGCCTTTTGCGCCCCCTTGCAGGCCTGCGCCAACGCGCCAGCATCTTCGAAATCCGCCACAACGGCCTCGCAGCCTTGCGCCTCTAATGCCGCCACATGTGAGGCATCGCTGGTCACGGCGCGCAAGGCGATGCCTTTGGTCAACAGCGTGGTGATAAGGGGCGCGCCAATCGTGCCTGTGGCACCAAAAATTACGATCATGTCTGTGTTCCTTGCAAGGCTTGGATCGGGGCAATGGTTTCAGGATTTTGTACCGGTGACAAGTCGCCCAGATCTTCGCCCAGAAATGCCGCCCGCACGACGCGGCGCATGGTTTTCATCGTCCGGGTCTTTGGCAGAGCCTCAACAAAATAGATTTCGCGCGGACGGAACGGTTTGGAAACCGCCGTGCCAACCGCGTCTTTCAGAACGTCGATCAATGCCGCATCCGGGGTCACGCCTGGGGCTGCAACGCAGACAACTACAACAGCCACGCCTTTCAACGCATCTGGTGCCGCGATGGCAGCCGCGTCGATGACTTTGCCGGTCAGGGTCATGGCCCCTTCGATCTCAGGTGGGCCGATGCGTTTGCCGGCGATGTTCAGTGTGTCGTCGGACCGGCCCAGAACATACCATGTGCCATCCTCATCGTGGCGCACCCAGTCGCCGTGACACCAGACACCGGGAAAGGTGGACCAGTAAGTTTCCACATATCGTGCCTTGTCCTGCCAGATGGTCGGCGTCAGCCCTAAGGGTGGGTTGGTTACAACCAATTCGCCGACCTCGCCCAAATCAGCCTCTGTTCCATCCGCGCGCAAGGCCTTGGCGCCCACCCCCAATGCTTGGGTTGAGAACCCGCCCGGCGACAGTCGATGTAACACTGTTGAGGTCAGAATCGCGCCAAACAGTTCGGTGCCACCGCAAATGTTCAGCGGTGCGGCGCGGTGGCGGCAGATATGCGACAGTTGCCAAAGCCAGGCATCGTCGGTCCATGGTTCTCCGGTTGATCCGACAACGCGCATGGCCGAGAGGTCGTATCCGGCCAGCGGGGTAGGGTCCTGTGACATGAACTGGCGCACCAGTGTGGGGGCCACACCCATGTGAGTCACTTTGGATTCGGCGGCTATGCGCAACAGACGAAACGGATCGTCCGGGGTTGATGGCGCCCCTTCGGCCAGCACCAGGGTGGCACCGGCCAGAAGTGTCGAAACTAGGGTCAGCGGCCCCATGACCCAACCCATGTCTGTCATCCACAGGTGCCGGTCATCGCGCTTGAGATCGAGGCACAACAGGAAGTCAGTCGTTGCTTTGGCCTGAACTCCAAGATGTGTAAGCACCACGCCTTTGGGCCGGCCAGTCGTGCCCGAGGTATAGGCAATCATCAAGGGATCGGCGGCGTCAACGGGGGCGGCGGGGAATGTCGGATTGGCCGCGGCCATAGTGTCATGCCAGTCCAGATCGCGGGCCGGATCGGCGGATGTCCCCCCGAATCGGCGCAGGCTGATGACCGTTTGCACAAACGGCAGGTCCTCAATCGCGCTGACCAGTGTTTGCTCCATCGCCATTGGCTTGCCCCGGCGTGGTGAGGCATCAACTGTCAGCACGGCTCGGGCTTTGCTGTCGTTCAGCCGTGCGGTGATCGCGGGGGCTGAAAAACCTGAAAACAGCGGCACCACAATGGCACCCAGCCGGGCAACGCCCAGAAAGGCGGCGGCAATTTCAGGGATCATTGGCATATAGATACCAACCGCATCACCCGCGCCGACGCCCCGAGCGGCCAAAGCACTGGCGACGCGGGCGCTGTGTTCGGCCAGATCGGCGTAGCTCCAGCTGCGGGTGGTCCCGTCTTCGGCCACCGAGTCAATCGCGGTTTTACTGCCAAGGCCAAGATCAATGCGCGCATCAAGGCATGTTTGCGTCAAATTGAGCGTCGCCCCCGTGGCCCAGCGGATATTCTCAGGGCCGTCGGAGATGTCACGCAGTGTGTGATATGGTGTTGAAAACTGGATACCGGACAGATCAATGATCTGAGACCAAAACCAATCGGGGTCTGAATTGGACCGCTCAAGCAGGTCTTCATAAGTTTCCATGCCGCAATGGTTCAGAAAACTGGTGAGAGTACTGTTTTCGCGGATATCGTCGGCAGGATCAAACATATCGGACCTTGTGAAAAATGGCCGCGCGGGAGCGCGACCAGTTGGGGAGGTAATTTTTGTTTATTCACCTTCCAGGGATCGACAATGCCATATTAAGGCATTTAGCCATGCATTGACAGGCCACCGGATACGGAAATGACCTGACCCGTGATGAACCCGGCGTCGTCTGACGAAAGGAAACAGATGATGCCTGGATAATCGGTGGGCTGAGCCAGACGCTTCATCGGGATGGCCCGCTTTAGGCCTTCGGCGATCTTTTCGCCCGCTTCGCCCTTGGCGACTTCGGCAAAAAGTGGCGTGTCGGTTGGTCCGGGTGCAACGGCGTTCAACTGGATTCCCTTGCGCGCCAGCTCGCGGGCGACAGTCTTGGTGAAGGAAATGATGCCACCTTTACAGGCAGAATATACCGCCTCACCTGATGATCCGACACGGCCCGCATCTGAACTGATGTTTACCACGCGACCACCACCGTTTTTGACCATGCCAGGCAGGACAGCATGATGCATGTTCAGTGGTCCATAAAGATTGATATCAATCACTTTTTTCCACAGATCCATATCCGTATCGAGGAAAGGTTTGATAAGGTCCCAACCCGCATTATTGACCAGAACATCAATAGGCCCGCCCGCCTCAAAGGCCGCGACGGCAGCATCGACAGCCGCGCGATCCGCGATATCTACTGTGTGGGCGCTGGCCTTTCCGCCATCCGCTTCGATAAGCGAAACAGTTTCGGCAGCACCATCCGCATTGAGGTCAAACACCCCAACCTCAGACCCTTCTTGGGCGAAACGTTTGCACACTTCGCGTCCAATTCCACTGCCGCCACCTGTGACGATCACTCTTTTTCCTTGCAGTCCACGCATCTTAAAGCTCCTCTCCGGCCCTTGCGATTTACATGGCAGGGGCTAAAATCTAACAACTGTTTGAATTTATCCGCTTGAAATCAGTGTGTCCAGAGGTAATTCCCTATAAGCATGACGTCCAAACCCGAAAACCCAGAGCAGCATGATGGGCAGCCAAGCAAGTCTGAGCAAACCCGAGAGACCATCCTCGAGGCGGCAGCACAGTTTTTTTGCAATGAGGGGTACAGTGCCGCGACCATGCGCAAGATCGCCAAGGTCGCAAACATGGAAGCCGGCAGCATTTACTACTACTTTTCGTCCAAAGAGGATATTCTGGGCGAGGTTCTGGAGCTGGGATTGCGCCGCCTTTATGATGAGGCGTCACGGGTTCTGGCAGACGCTGAGGCGCAGGGCAAGGAGTTTGCTCAGGTCCTGGCTGAATTGGTCGATACGCATCTTACATTTCTATTAACCGAAAGCGATTTTACGTCTGCCAACATCCGAAACTTTCCAACGCTACCCGATGATTTACGCCAAAGACACCGCCCGTTGCGCCGCGCATATTCAGATCTGTGGAACGATTTCTTAACCAAAGCCCAGCAGAATGGCAGTGTTCGTGATGATATCGCGATCAGGCCGGTACGTCAGTTTGTGCTTGGGGCGCTCAACTGGACTGTTGAGTGGTATGACACCGAGCGATTTTCCGTCGCGCCCCTGTCCGAGCGGGCCACAAGGCTGTTGCTGGATGGGATGGCCAAAAAAGATCACACTCTGGTTGTTTCTCCCCGGCGCGACGACCGGCAGGTTTTGGAACCACAGGGTGATGTCACCAAAGCGGCCCGGACCCGTAAGCAAGTGCTGTCCGCAGCTGCGCGTGTCATTCGTGACCGCGGTTACAAAGCGGCAACCATGCGCGCCATCTCAGCCGAGGCCGGGGTCGAAGCGGGCAGCATATATTACCATTTTGGATCAAAAGACGAGATTCTGGACGAAGTGCTGGATTCGGGAATCCGGGATCTGTTGGAGGGCGTCGAAAAGACCGTGTCTGACCGGGAGAACTTTCCCGACGACCTGAGCAGAATAGCCGCCGCAATTGACACGCATCTGGAATGCCTGTTTCAGGCCAGCGAGTTCGCTTCGGCAAATTTGCGAATCTATGGTCAGCTGCCTCAGGAAGTACGCGCGCGCCATAGGCCTGTGCGCAACGAGTATGCACAGCTCTGGGACCGCATTCTGAAGGATGCGCAGGACTCTGGCAGTTTGCGTTCCGATATCAGGATCGTCCCTTTGCGGCAGGTCATGTTGGGCGCATTGAACTGGACTGTTGAGTGGTTTGACCAAGAAAAGTCCGGTCAAAAGGGAAACATCTCTTTGGCTGAACTTATTGAAATTCTGCAAAAATTGCTTCTCGGCGGCTTGTCGAAGTAGACCGAGCACGCCCGTCGCTCGCCCTGCGCCGGAAAGCCCGTATTTTCAAACAGTCTGTGGTTACGACCTTCGGCAAAATTGCCCGAGGGTGCTGATCTGATGGATGCAAGGCAGGGCAGGGGTTCGTTGACAAATTCGACAACTGCTGCAATAACCAAGCAATCGTTTGCTTATCTAAGGGGCGCGCAATGACAGCCGTGGTGGCAAAAGCCAGAAGCAACAATCGCCGAGAGCTTATTCTTGACGTCTCTGCAGGGCTGTTTGTTCAGAACGGTTTTGCCAGCACATCAACGCGCGATATCGCCAAGGCAACCGGTATGCTTCCCGGGTCACTGTATTATCATTTTGTATCAAAGGATGAATTGCTTGTCGCGGTCTTCGAAGAGGGCGTGAAGCGAATCAGTCAAAGTGTAGATACCGCTCTGGCGGCGGTGGGATCGGACCCTTGGGTGCGGTTGCAGGCGGCTTGCGAGGCGCATCTGGCGATGTTGCTGGGGGCAAGCAGCTATGCCCATGTCGTGATAAGAACGCTGCCATCAGATATTCGAGACGCTGAGAAAACGCTGGTTGGCTTGCGTCATCAATATGAAATGCGGTTCACGCGGCTTTGCGACGCTCTGCCCTTGCCGCCACAAACTGACCGAAGCGTTCTGCGACTGATGCTCATTGGGGCCATGAACCATACGCCAGTCTGGTACCGCGAGGGCCGCGATACGCCCGCCGGTCTGGCCCGCAAATTTATCAATAATCTGCGCATGCAACTGACCGATGTCGAGGTTGGGGCAGCGGCCCGCACAGATACACCAGATCAAACCAATTTCGAGGAGAATAAGAATGAATGACGTAATGTTAGCCCCGGCGCGGGTGTTGGTGACCAAGATCGGTCTGGATGGACATGATCGTGGCAGCCGTATCATCGCCGCCTATCTACGCGATGCGGGGATGGAAGTGATCTATACCAACCCATGGCAGGCGATTGACGCGGTTGTGGCGCTGGCACTTGAGGAGGACGTGGACGTCATCGGCATCAGTTCTTTGGCGACTGACCACCTGTTGGTTCCAAAGCTGATGGTCGCGCTGAATGCCGCCGGGTTGGGCCATGTGCGTGTGGTTGTTGGTGGTATCGTCCCCGACGAAGATGAAGTGGATCTATTGGCCGCAGGCGTTTCCAAAGTATTTCACCCCGGCGCTGTGCGCGAAGAGATCGTGACCGAAGTTGAAAAACTTGCAATCGCCGCCAACAAAGAGCGCCCCGTAGAGTAAAGAAAGGCAAAAGTGATGAATAAGATAGACAAGCCCGCAAAATCAACGGGGCCAGTAGCACAACAAGCCGCCTCTGACGCATGGCAGCAAAATTATGACGCGATGATCGGTGAGGACAAACCTGTCAAAAACCGCTCGGGCATCAAGGTCGACCCGCTGTATTGGCCCGCAGACGATCCCGATGGTGACTATGGCGATAAACTGGGGTTTCCCGGCACCGATCCGATGACACGCGGCATTTATCCAACAATGCACCGCGGGCGCACATGGTCGCAGCGTCAGCTGATCGGTCTGGGCCGCCCAGAAGACTTCAATGCGCGGATCAAGAAAATCCTCGCCTCAGGGGCCAGCGCCCTCAGTATGATTCCGTGTAATTCGGTTTACAGGGGGATCGACTGTGATGAGGTCGAGCCAGAAATCCTGGGCACTTGCGGGACCATTCTCAATACCGAAGAGGACATGGACCTTAGCCTGGCCGACATCCCGATTGACAAGATTTCGATCGGCCTGAACGACCCAAGTCCGTTCACCATGCTGGCGCAGATGCTGGTGGTGGCCGAAAAGCGCGGGATCGATTGGAAGGATGTCACCGGAACATCCAACCAAAGCGATTACATTTCGCATTTCGTTGCCAATCACATGTTCTATCGCCTGTCTCTGACTGGTGCGCGCCGGGTGTTGCTGGACACGGCAACCTATCTGGCCGAGCATGTGCCGAATTGGAATGCGTTTTCGATTGTCGGACAACATATGCAACAGGCTGGGGCGACCCCGGCCCAAGCGATGGGGCTGACCCTGTCCACGGCCATCCAATACGCCGAGGACTGCAAGGCGCGCGGGATGGACCCGGAAAAATTCCTTGAGCGGTTCACCTTCTTCTTTGACATCTCGATCAGCTTTTTTGAGGAAGTGGCCAAGTTCCGCGCCGGGCGGCGCATCTGGAACAATCTTGTGACCGAGCGATTCGGCGTCACCAATCCGCGTGCCAAACGGTTCAAGTTTCACGCTCAGACATCGGGCTGCGATCTGACCCGGCAACAGCCGCTGAACAACATCGCGCGGGTGACAGTGCAGGCCATGGCCGGCATTCTGGGCGGGCTGCAATCCATGCACACGGACGGCTATGATGAAGTCCTGTCAACGCCCACCGAAGACTCTGCCAAGATCGCGGTTTCAACCCAGAATATCCTGAAACATGAGGCGCATCTATGCGATGTGATCGACCCTCTGGGCGGATCCTTTTATGTTGAATCCCTAACCGATGCGATGGAAGCGGAAATCCTGAGTGTCATTGCGCAGATCGACGCCGAGGGCGGCATGTTCAAGGCGGTCGAAAGCGGCTTTGTGCAAGAGATGATCGGGGCCAGCGCCCTTGAGTTTCAAGACCAGGTGGATAGCGGCGAACAGATCGTTGTCGGCGTCAACGCATTCCAAGAAGACGAAGACGCCTCGGCGCGGCCAATCCTTAAGCGCCCGCCAAAGGAACACATGGCTCAACAAGTGGAGAACCTGAAAGAGATCAAAGCTGCCCGCGATCCTGATGTGTTGAGCAAGGCGTTGGGGGATTTGCGCAAGGCCGCGCAGTCCGAAGATCTGAATATCTTTGCCGCCGAGATCGACGCGGTGCGTGCGGGGGCCACGATGGGTGAAATCGTCAAGGTACTGCGGGATGAATTGGGCTTTGGCCAGCCGCTTGTGGTCGCCTGATCGCCATGCAGGAGCAAACCATCGAAAAGCCGGGGCTAGCAGCACGTCTGTTGGCCGGGGAAACGGCCGCACTTGCCCGCGCGATAAGCATCGTCGAGCGTGACGGCCCGACGGTCGGCAAGCTGTTGAAGTCAATCCAGCCTCACTTGGGCCGTGCGATCGTGGTTGGCTTTACTGGCCCGCCGGGCGCAGGAAAATCGACGCTGGTGAATGCGTTCATCGGTGAAATGCGCTCGCGCGGAAAAACCGTCGCCGTGGCTGCTGTCGATCCATCCAGCCCGATTACCGGTGGTGCTGTTCTGGGGGATCGGATTCGCATGGCAGAGCACACGATGGATGCGGGTGTATACATACGCTCGCTTGCATCTCGGGGGCATTTGGGCGGCTTGTCGGCATCTGCCGCACGGGTGGCTGACCTTATGGATGCCGCGGGCTTTGATGTGATTGTTCTGGAAACCGTCGGGGCCGGACAATCCGAGGTTGAGATGGCAGAAATGGCCGATGTCAGGATTGTTGTCTCAGCGCCGGGGCTGGGCGATGACGTTCAGGCCATCAAGGCAGGCATTCTTGAGATTGCCGACATTCTGGTCGTCAACAAATCCGACTTGCCGCTTGCCAAGCGGACAGTTAGCCAGTTGAACGCGATGTTGGCCCTGCGCGCGCCGGGCGATTGGAAAGTGCCGGTGCTGTCAACAAATGCAGTTGATCGGACCGGTCTGGGTGATCTGGCCGACGCGGTTGATCACCGGGCTGCGACACGCGAAATGAAGGGCCCACGAGAGGCCCTGGGCGGGCGCACCCGGCGCTTGCTGGCGCAATCCGTTGCCAAACATGTAGAGCACAGCATTCTGAACGATACAGGCGCGTCCATCGACGAAGTTGTTTTACAACTTCAGCAGGCCGACATAGGTCTGAACGAAGCGATAGAAAAAACACTAGTGCAATTAAGTGAGAGCCTAAAAAATGGATGACCTTGCCCAAGAATTACCGTCACCCGAGCTGTTGAAAGCCCAATTTGCCGAGCGCGATGGCTTTATGAAGGCGCTGGGTGCCGAATTGGTCGAATTGGGCCGCGGTCATTCCACCGTTCGGATGCCGGTACGCCCGGAGAACTTGAATTTCAACGGAACCTGCCATGGCGGCGCGATCTTCTCGCTTGCTGATTGTGCCTTTGGGGTGGCGTCAAACAGCTATGGTGAGCTGGCAGCGGGCATTGATGTTCACATGACCTATAACGCCGCAGCCAGGGTCGGTGATATATTGACCGCAACAGCAACCGAAGTCTCCCGGTCCCGCAAAATCGCGGTCTATGACGTGAAGGTCAGCAGCGATAAAGTGGACCATATTTCGGCGTTCACGGGCACTGTCTATATAATCGGCTACAAGAATTTCACCTGACTGTTGGTCAGGGTTGACAGCACATCGCGCACCGCCTAACAGGTGTTAGGTAGGTGAGCGATTGTGGGAAATAATGGCACTCTCAAATGAAGTTGCAGAAAATGCAGAGGTTGGCCGTAAGGGCATACTGGATGCGGCAGCGCAGCTGTTTGGTCGCCAGGGATATGGCGCGGTGTCATTGCGCATGATTGCCGAGTCCGCCGGGATCAAGGCAGGCAGCATTTACTATCACTTCGCCTCAAAAGACGCGATTATCACGGAAATTCTGGACGCCGGAATTCAGGCGGTTCATGACGAGGTCCGCGACAGGCTGGCGGCTCTGGATGCCGATGCGCCTGCGCGCGATGTGTTGCGTGCGGTAATACACGGACATCTGGGTGCCTTGCTCGAACATGGCGATTATACCTCGGCAAATGTGCGCATTTTTGGCCAGGTGCCGCCTGCGGTGCGTGATGCCAACCTGCCGGTGCGGCGCGCCTATGAGAACTTTCTGGATGATCTGTTGTCGGATTTGCAGACCCAAGGTGCGATCCGGGGCGATATCAATCTGCCCCGGTTTCGGCTGATGCTGTTTGGTGCGCTGAACGCGACGCTTGAGTGGTTCGACCCGCAAAAGGGCGATGCCGAGGGACTGGCCGATGATTATGCCGATATGTTCTTGAATGGAATTCTGAACCGAGATGGTGAAAAAATATGAGCCGCATAGCATCACTGGTAGATCCTAGATCGTCTGCTTTTGAACAAAACCGGGCGCAATCGCAAACGGCGTTGGAAACCCTGCGCACACGCATGTCCATTGCAACTGCTGGAGGGGCTGAAAAACTGCGCGCCCGCCACCATGAGCGCGGCAAGCATCTGGTGCGTGATCGGATTGACCGATTGATTGACCCCGGCACGGCCTTTCTGGAGCTGTCACCACTGGCCGCCTGGGGGCAGTATGACAATCAGGTGCCTGCCGCCGGCATCGTTACCGGTATCGGCCTGGTAAAAGGCAAGCAAGTGGTCATCATTGCAAATGATGCCACTGTCAAAGGCGGCAGTTTTTTCCACGAAACGGTCAAAAAACACCTGCGCGCACAAGAGATCGCAGAGCAAAACCGCATGCCCTGCCTGTATCTGGTGGATTGCGGCGGGGCCTATTTGCCAGAGCAGGACCGGGTATTCCCCGACCGCGACCACTTTGGCAATTCGTTTCATCGCCAGTGCCGCATGTCTGCTGCTGGGTTGCCGCAGATCTCGGTCGTGTTTGGCGGTTGCACTGCTGGTGGCGCCTATATTCCGGCGCTCAGCGATCAGGTGATCATGGTTGACGGGAACGCACGCATACATCTGGGTGGCCCCTCTATCGTCAAAGTCGCGATCAACGAAGAGGTTGACGGCGAAACCCTGGGCGGTGCTGCGATGCACACGCGTGTGTCCGGTGTCAGCGATCATCTGGTGGCGGATGAGGATCAGGGGCTGGCTCTGGCCCGTATTCTTGTCGGTGAGACAAATTTTGAGCGCAAGCCAGCCAAGGTCGCGCCCGTACTGGCGCCGCGATACCCGGCATCTGAACTCGGCGGTGTCATCAGCGCAGATCCCAAAATGCCCTATGACGTGCGCGAGATAATAGCACGCACAGTAGATGACAGCGATTTCAGTGAATTCAAACCCGAATGGGGCGATACCGTAATCTGCGGCACTGCGCGCATCCATGGCCATCCGGTGGGGATCATCGGGAACAACGGTGCGCTACTGTCGCAATCGGCACTGAAAGCCGCGCATTTCATAACCCTATGTGATCAACGCAACATTCCATTGCTATTCCTGCACAATATCACCGGATTTATGGTCGGAACCGATGCCGAACGTGAAGGCATCGCTAAAAACAGTGCCAAGATGGTGTACGCGCAAGCGGTTGCTCGGGTGCCCAAACTGTCGGTTATTGTTGGCGGCTCCTATGGTGCTGGCAACTACGGCATGTGTGGGCGCGGCTTTCGGCCAAACTTCCTTTTTGCATGGCCAAGCGCGGTGTTGGCCACGATGTCAGCCGATATCGCCAGCAACGTGATGCTGGAATTGCGCCGCACCAATGTCAAAGCGCCCACCGCCACCCAGGCGGAACTGGACGAGATCGAAGCCCGCGTGCGTGATCAATACGGCGAACAATCCGACCCGTATTATGCCACTTCACGGCTTTGGGATGATGGCATCATCGAACCAGCACAAACCCGTGATGTGCTGGGGCTTTGCCTGTCAATCGTGTCCAGCACACCTGAAGCAACGGGGCATTCCCCGGTTTACCGAATGTAGGATCGCACTATGACCAGCCAAACTTTTCAAACGATTACCCTTGAAACGGACGCCCGCGGCGTGGCGCGCTTGACGCTGAATCGCCCTGATAAACATAACGCGTTGAACGGCCAGCTGATTGACGACCTTAAAGCGGCCGCAGATCAATTGGCGGTGGACGACAGCGTTCGGGTTGTTGTCCTCAGCGGCGAAGGCAAAAGCTTTTGCGCCGGGGGCGATTTCAACTGGTTCAAAGGGAATGCCGAGGCAGACCGCGCCACCCGTATCCGCGAAAGCAGCAAGCTGGCGCATATGCTGAACGCTTTGAATGCGTTGCCCAAGCCGCTGATCGGGCGGATCCAGGGTCCGGCCTATGGCGGCGGGGTCGGGATGATTTCGGTTTGTGACATTGCTGTGGGTGTCGATACCGCACGCTTTGGCCTGACCGAGGTGCGTCTGGGGCTGATCCCCGCCAATATCTCTCCACATGTGGTGGCGCGTATCGGGGCCGCAAATTCGCGTGCGACGATGCTGTCGGGGGCGTTGTTCAGCGCCGCAAATGCCGAAAAGATCGGGTTGCTGAACGAAACAGTATCACCTGATGATCTGGACGCGCGGATTGACGCCATCATTGACGATCATCTGGAGGCGGCTCTGGGGGCTGTGGGCGAGACCAAACGCCTGATTGCCTATGTCGCCAGCCACAGTATCGACGACAACATGATTTATACCGCCGATCGCCTTGCCGACGCATGGGAAACCGACGAAGGCAGCACCGGAATCAACTGTTTCTTGGACAAGAAACTGCCGCCATGGCGGACAGGTAAATGAACTTTTCAACAGTTCTGATCGCCAACCGGGGCGAGATTGCACTGCGGCTTGTGCGTGCCTGTCAGGGTTTGGGTCTGCGTGCGGTTGCGGTCTATTCAGACGCCGACCGGGACGCACCACATGTGATTGCCGCCGACACGGCGGTGCATATCGGCCCGCCCGAGGCCGCTCAGAGCTATCTGGATGGCGAGCGGATCATTGCCGCCGCCAAACAGGCGGGCGCGCAGGCCATTCACCCCGGCTATGGGTTTTTGGCTGAAAACGCGGATTTCGCGCAGGCCTGCGCCGATGCCGGTCTGGCCTTTGTCGGTCCGTCGCCGGAAAACATCGCGCTGATGGGATCAAAGATTGCGGCCAAGGCGGTTGCGGTTGCGGCAAACGTGCCGGTGGTGCCGGGCTATTACGGCGATGATCAGTCCGACGACCGGCTGTTGGCCGAGGCGCATATCATCGGTGTGCCGCTATTGATCAAAGCCAGCGCCGGGGGCGGCGGGCGCGGTATGCGCCAGGTGCATGACCTGTCCGATTTCGTAGCCGAGCTGACCGCAGCGCGCTCAGAGGCCGAAGCCGCCTTTGGCGATAGTCAGGTTTTGCTGGAACGCTATGTCGGCACCGCGCGCCATATCGAGGTGCAGATCCTTGCGGACCAGCAAGGCAATGTGCGTCACCTGTTTGAGCGCGATTGCTCGTTGCAACGTAACCATCAAAAAGTCATCGAAGAGGCCCCCGCGCCACAACTGTCAGCTGACGTTCGCGCCAGCATTCTGGACAGCGCCGTGCGCCTGACCCAAGGCATTGGATATGACAGCGCGGGCACGGTTGAATTCCTTTTGGATGCCGATACGGGCGACTATTTCTTTCTGGAAATGAACACCCGGCTGCAAGTGGAGCACCCGGTAACCGAAGCGGTCACTGGCATTGATATTGCCGCATGGCAGCTGCGCATCGCCGGGGGAGAGACCCTGCCGTTCACGCAGGATGAAATCACCTGCACTGGCTGGTCGCTCGAGGCGCGTATCGCCGCCGAAGACCCCGCCAACAATTATCGTCCTGAAATCGGTGAAATCACGGGCTACACCGCCCCCGACATGCCCGGTTTGCGGCTCGACAGCGGCGTGCGCGCGGGCAGCACCGTCAGCCATTATTACGATTCCATGCTGGCCAAATTGATCAGCTCGGCGCGCGACAGGGCATCTGCTATACGGCTTCTGGATCAGGGGTTGTCCAGGTTTCACATCACCGGCCCCGGCACCAATATTGCATTCTCGCGTGATCTTCTGGCCTTGCCGGATTTTGCTGCCGGGACGCATAGCACCGCATCACTTGGCGCAGCTTTTCCTGATGGCTGGTGCGCGCCTGTTCCCGGTGCTCATCAACAGGCCGAGGCCATTTTGGCCTGCTTCTTGGCCCAAAATGACGAGGGCGCATCTGATCCATGGACTACATTGGGGGCCTGGCGTGTCACCGAGCCATCCGGTCGTCGCGGTGGCGCGATTTACCGGATCAACGATGAAGACGCCCGCATCGAGGGGCGCGAGGGGCGCTATGTCGTCACCCTCCATGACGGGGCCGCCTTTGACATAGAAAACGCCATCCTGCGTGACGGCATATTGTCATATGAAGCCGACGGTATGCGTCATAGCGCGCGCGTTGAAATCGACGATGAGAACGTTTCGTTGGATGGCCAAACCGGTCGCGCCTCGTTTGTTGTTCTAAACAGCGACGGGATCATTCAAGCGGCTGGCGAGGCTGCTCTGGGCGGTGGCGATCAGGTGAACGCACCCATGCCGGGCCTTGTCTCAGATGTTCTGATCCAAACTGGCGATATCGTCACTGCCGGACAACCGGTTGTGGTGATCGAGGCCATGAAGCTCTTGCAAACCCTGACTGCGCCCTGTGCGGGCACCATCAGTCAGATTAATTTTTCAGCCGGAGAAAACGTCGATATGGGCGCCGTGCTGATCACTATAAACCCTGAGGAATGACCATGACTGACCTATATTTTTCCGACGAACTGACCATGCTGCGCGAGCAAATCCGCCGCTTTATTGAGGCCGAAGTCGTACCGCACGGCGATGCCTGGGAAGAAGCCGGCAAAGTACCGCGTGAGGTTTTTGCAAAGATGGGCGAGCTGGGCTTTCTTGGCATGCGCTACCCCGAAGAATATGGCGGAGCCGATCTGGATACGATGGCCAGCGTCGTGCTGGCAGAAGAGCTGGGTCGCTGCACATTTGGCGGCTTCTCGGCTGACCTCTTGGTGCATACCGATATGGCCAGCCCGCATCTGGCCAATGTCGGCACCCCCGAACAGTTGGCACGCTGGATGCCGGGTATCACCTCGGGCAAAAGCATTTGCGCCGTTGCCGTCACCGAACCCGGCGCCGGGTCAGACGTGGCCGGAATGCGTACACGCGCAGAACGCGATGGAAATGGCTGGGTGATCAACGGCACCAAGATGTTCATCACCAATGGGGTGCATGGCGATCTGTTCTTTGTGGCCGCCAAGACCAACACCGAGGCAAAAGGCTCGCGCGGTGTGACGATCTTTGCTGTCGAAAAGGGCACCGCAGGATTCACGGTTGGCAAGAAGCTGAACAAGACCGGATGGCTGTGTTCGGACACTGCCGAACTGGTTTTTGACAATGTGCATGTCACCGGAGACCATATTCTGGGCGAGGTTGATCAGGGCTTCTATGCCATCATGAAAAACTTTCAGAACGAACGAACAGTTCTGGGTGCCATGGCCATGGGCGAGGCACAAAAAGCCATCGACCTGACGCTGGAATATGTGAAGGACCGCCCCGCCTTTGGTGGTGTTCTGTGGGACAAACAGGTGATCCGTCAACGCCTTGCCGAACGTGCCGCCCAAGTCGAAGCCGGCCGACAGCTGGTCTATAGCGCGGCCTGGAAAGATGCCCAAGGGATGGAGTGCGTCAAAGAAGTTTCGATGGTCAAGGCCTATTGCGGCGATCTGGTGAACAAGGTTCTGTATGACTGCGTTCAGTTCCACGGCGGCATGGGCTACATGCGCGAAACCCCGGTTGAACGCATGTCCCGCGACGCGCGTATTCAGGCCATCGGCGGTGGCGCGACCGAGGTGATGCTGGAAGAAATCGCCAAGCGTCTGTGACCCTGTTCTAAGCGAGGTTTTCCCGTTACCTCGTTCAGCGATTGGCCTTCGGCCGGTTGCGATGTGATGTTCTGATCCTGCCTCGCGCATCGCCTTTTGCCTGCTTCAGGTTAAAGGCGATGCGCTTTGGCCATTTATAAACGGATCGACGCGGGATTTGAGAGCTTCCCGCGCGCAAAATCATAAGATGTGGCAAGGATCTTTAACGCTGTTTCGATCTCGGGCACATCGCGCGGCGCAAACACCATGACAGCGGTCGCCGGGATCATGCCTGTCACCGCCATCGGATGCGACTCGCCCCAGCCTTTGGCGAATAATTCACGCGTACATTCAATGGGCAACATTAGGTGCATCGAGCCATCATAATGCGGATGCACATGGGCAAACTCATTTCCCATCATAAAGGACTCCTGACACCCATGGGCATGATCATGGGCCAGCCAAAGCGCCTCGGCGCCGGGAACAGAGATGATACTGGGGCGACGCTCGACAAAAGAAAAGTCAAATGCGCGCTCTTTGAACGTTTGATACGTTTTGTCGTCGGGGTTTTGGCTTACCTGTTCGTGTGGTGCGCAGTCTGTGGTGTCGGGGCGCGGGCCGATGCGGGGGGGGAGTTCAAACATATTCAGTCTTTCCGATTTGGATGGTTCGTGCCCCAAAGTCTTGCGGATATCTGGCGCAACACGGGTTCTCAGGGACTCGATCGCGTTCAACAGTGATTTGTGGCCAAGCTGCCCGATCGCCATTTGGGTGGTCATCCCAGTAAAGCCGATAATGTCCCGACGGGCGAGGGCCTTTTCGATCAATTCTGCGGATCCGCTGACAAAAAACGCGCCGCTGGGGCCGTGGTTACGGTATCAGACCTTCGAAACAAAACACGGAAAAAGACGAGATGAGCCTTGCTCAACGAGACCGTTTTTTCAGCCATTTCTTCCATTGCCGCCGAGTGCCGGCAAATACGTTCAGGTCCACTTCCTCGGCGAACCCCGGCACGATCCCGGTGCCACTGTATTGCCAAAAGCTCCATGGCTGGCCGGGATAGGCCTGTTTAGGGGTCTTGGCGGTGGAGCGCAGCCAAAATTCCTCGCCACTCATCCGGCTCAGCTCGTTGTCTTTGTAAAACGCCGGCGTGGTATAGATGATGGGGCGCTGGCCATAATGGCGCTCAACCACGTTGAGGAAAATTGTCATCAGACGGCGCACCTCATTCGCCGGAGGCCGGGTTGTGCAGGTGGGTGAAAACGGGTTCCATTCCATATCCAAAACGGGCGGTAATGCGCCCCTCTTTTTGGGTACGTTGCTGATGAACCAGCGCGCCTGCACCCGTGGCTTTGAGCAAAAATAATAGAAATGATAGGCGCCCGTCGGAATGCCTGCTTTTCGTGCAGACTTCCAATGTAGATCAAACATCGGGTCCAGCAGATCGCCGCCTTCCGTGGCTTTGACAAAGGCAAATCTGACCCCGGCGCGCTTTGCTTTCTTCCAGTCCACAGTTTTTTGGAACCGCGCGGCATCTACGCCATGAACCGCGTATCGAGCAGGCCCCTTACCGGCAAAATTCACCGGATCGCTATCATCAAATTTCTGTGCTTCGGCCACGCCGGGGGAAAGGTGAAGCACAGCCACCCCAAGGGCCAGAACCAGAAACCGAAACACGCGCATACCACCACCCTGACCTGTCATCACTATCCGATAAGGGTCGTGGTGCGGGTGGGGTTTTGTCAACATGAAACCCTTGGCACGGCAAAAATGGCCCATCCCGCTCATGGAGTGCGCGAGGCAATCAGACATAGATTGTTGGCAGGCATTTCAATCACTTCGATCAGCTCCAGCCCCGCATTGTGCATCCAGTCAATCACGTCAACGTCGCCCTTGTATCCAATTGCGGGGTCTTGTTCCCGAAGGCTTGCATGAAACTTGGCGTCACCCTCAGATGTGGTTTCGCCACTGCGCAGGAACGGGCCATAAAGGAACAATCGCCCATTTTGCACCAGCGCCTTGGAGGCTTCTTGGATGACGGTTCGGGCTTCGATCTCGCTGATTAGGTGCAAAAGGTTGACCACCAGGATCAGGTCAAATTCCGCGGTGTTTGCCCAGCCCGGCGCGGCGGCATCAAGGTGGCGCGCTGCCAAAATGTTATCCAACCCGGCTTCTGCTGCCCATGCGTCAATGCTGGCGCGGCGGCCGGTGTCTATGTCGCTGGGTTGCCAGATTAAATCGGGCAGGGCGCGGGCGAAACCCACCACATGCTGTCCGGTGCCGCTGGCGATTTCCAACGCCTTGCCGGTCTGTGGTGCATAGGTCAACAATACCTCCCGGATGGCAGCAGCATTCCGTTCGGCTGAGGGCGCGTTTAACCTGGCATCGCCCAAGGAGAAGGCCACCGAGGCAGTTTTTGGAAGGCGTCTCTTTGGCGTCATGACAGGTTTCCGTTTTCTGATTCCATCGGGCATGAAGGCCGTCGTCCCATGAAAAAGACCCCGCCAACCGACGGGGTCTTTTCTTGCTTACATAGCCGCTTATTGGGGGATATCGCCTTCCAGCCCTTCGACATAGAAGTTCATGCCCAGCAAAGCGCCGTCATCGGATACCTCGCCATCGCCCAGCCAATCGGACCCGTCCTGCTTTTTCAGCGGGCCGGTGAAGGGATGATAATCGCCCGCCGCAATCGCATCTTTCAATGCCAGCGCCTCGGCTTTGATATCAGCTGGAACCGCATCGGTGATCTCGCCGATGCCAACCATGCCGGGGCCGATGCCATCCCATGTTTGTACGCTTTCCCATGTGCCATCTATCACGGCCTGAGTGCGGGCCACATAATACGGCCCCCAATTGTCGATGATCGAGCTGACGCGCGGCAGTGGTGCGTATTCGCTCATGTCTGAGGCCTGGCCAAAGGTGATCACATTGCCGGCCTTTTCTGCGGCGGCTTGGGGGGCGGTGGAATCGGTGTGTTGCAAGATCACATCCGCGCCCTGTTCGATCAGCGCCGTGGCGGCGTCAGCCTCTTTTGCGGGATCAAACCAGGTGTAGGCCCAGATGATCTTGAACTGCACATCGGGGTTAACCTTTTTGGCGTGGATATAGGCCGCGTTGATACCCCGGATCACTTCGGGGATCGGGAAGGAGGCGATGTACCCCACCACATTTGATTTGGTCATCTTACCTGCGATGTGGCCCTGTACGGCACGGCCTTCGTAAAAGCGCGCCGAATAGGTTGAGACATTAGGCCCGGCCTTATAGCCGGTGGCGTGCTCAAACTTCACATCAGGGAACTTTGCAGCCACGCTGACGGTTGGCTCCATATATCCAAACGAGGTGGTGAAGATCAGGTCAGCCCCTTGCAACGCCATTTGAGTGATGGCGCGTTCTGCATCCGCGCCTTCAGGCACGCTCTCTTGATAGACGGTTTCCACCGCATCGCCGAACGCCTCTTCAACGGCCAGACGGCCCTTGTCATGTTCATAAGTCCAGCCGCCATCGCCGATGGGGCCAACATAGATAAAGCCGACTTTGGTTTTATCCTGGGCAATGGCCGAAGTGGCCAGCCCCAGTGCCAGGGTCGCCCCGGCAAGGTATTTCACAAAGTTCATGAGCGTTTCTCCGTTTTATTATCTTTAGCCTCAGCTTGAGGCATGGAAGGTGCGGCCAAGCGAGGCGGGCGCACGAGAGCGGTCCGCCGACATGATGACCAGCACCAGAATGGTGATGACATAAGGTGACATGGAAAGGTATTCGACAGGAATATCAACCCCTGCGGCCTGTAGGTTTAGCTGCAACACAGTGATACCGCCAAACAAATAGGCACCCAACAGCACGCGGCCCGCTTTCCAGCTGGCAAAGACCACCAGCGCCAGTGCGATCCAACCCGCGCCCGCTGTCATGCCTTCGGTCCATTGCGGCACGCGGATCAGGCTGATGTAGGCGCCGCCCAACCCCGCACATGCCCCGCCAAACATGATGGCCATGATGCGCACCCGCACCACTTTGAACCCCAGAGCATGGGCCGCATCGTGGTTTTCACCCACGGCGCGCAGCACCAGCCCGGCGCGGCTGTGGTTCAACATCCACCAGACGGCCACCACCAGCGCAAGGCCCACATAGACCATCAGATCATGGGAAAAGACTACCGGCCCCAGAAAAGGCATATCCCCCAACAGTGGAATATCCAGTTTGTCAGTTGGGGGTGGTTTGATCCCCACATACCCCTGTCCCAGCAGCGCACTGAGGCCTAGCCCAAACAGCGTTAGCGCCAATCCACTGGCCACATGATTGGCCAGTGCCACTTGGGTTAGCAAGGCAAACAGCAGTGATAACGCAGCGCCTCCGACGGCAGCGGCCGCAAACCCCAACACCGGCGAGCCGGTTTCAACCGCCACTGCAAAGCCGCAGATCGCCCCGGTGATCATCATGCCCTCTACACCCAGGTTCAGAACGCCTGAGCGTTCGACCACCAATTCGCCCAAAGCAGCTAGTAGGATCGGTGTTGCGGCCACCATCAGCGAGGCCAGAAGCAGGGTGGGGCTGATTGAACTGAGGTCCATTACACGGCCTCCCTTTTGGTTCTGCGAATGCGAAAGTTGGTCAGCACATCAATCGCCAGCAGGAAGAACAGCAGCATCCCCTGGAACATCTGAATGGCCGCAGCAGGCAGGCCCAGATTGCTCTGTGCGATTTCGCCGCCGATATATGTCAGCGCCATCAACAACCCGGCCAGCAGAATGCCCACTGGGTGCAATCGGCCCAGAAACGCCACGATAATGGCGGTAAATCCATAGCCGACGTTGAAATCAATGTTGATCTGGCCCGCAGGTCCGGAAACCTCAAACATGCCCGCCAATCCAGCCAGTGCACCCGACGTGCCCAGACAAAACAGGATTAGCTGTGTCGGGTTCACCCCGGCAAATTTGGCCGCGCGTGGCGCCTGTCCTGTCAGCCGGATGTGATAGCCCAGAATATGCCGGTTCAGCAGAATATAGGAAAAGATCACCGCAATCAGCGCGGCAACCACACCCCAATGCATCCCCGATCCGGTGATGATCTCGGCATTATGTCCGCTCGGGTATTGCTGAAAATTGCGCGAGCCGGGAAAGCCGTGCCCCTCGGGATTGCGCAACAGGCCCAACGCCATCTTGGCCAGCAATTGCTCGGCCACATAGACCAGCATCAGGGACACAAGGATTTCATTGGTGCCAAAGCGGGTGCGTAACACGGCCGGGATCATCGCCCAGGCCCAGCCGCCCAATGCGCCTGCCATGACCATCAAAGGAAAGATGTACCAGGCCTCGGCCGGATAAAACGCAAGGCCCACGCCGGCACCGGTTAAGGCCCCGATAATATACTGCCCTTCTGCCCCGATGTTCCAGATACCGGCGCGAAAGCCCAAGGACAGACCGATGGCGATCAGCACCAATGGAGCGCCTTTGATCAACAATTGCGGGCGATAATAAAATGCGAACTCGCCAAACAGTGGCTGCCAGAAAATCGTCGCAATCGCCTCGCCCGGGTTCTTGCCCAAGACGGCGAACAGCGCGCCACCGGCAATCATCGTACAGATCACCGCCACCAGCGGGGTCAGATATGTCCACAGTAGCGACGGCTGCGCGCGTTTCTCAAGTTTGAGCATCATGTGACGCCCCCTAGCTTCATCTTTCCCCAAATACTTCCGCCGGAGGCATCTTTGATCTTATCGACGTGCAGCTCACGCATGTGACACCTCCATTCCATGGGCACCGCCCATCATCAGGCCGATTTCATCCACGCTCAGCCCCTGCGTGGGTTTGATATCCGAAAGCCGACCCTCATTCACAGCGCAGAATCGGTCTGATATTTCCATCAACTCGTCCAGATCCTGACTTATGCAAATCACAGCCGTTCCTTTGGCAGCCAGATCAAGCAGGGCCTGGCGAATTGCAGCCGCCGCTGCGGCATCCACGCCCCAGGTGGGCTGGTTGACCACCAAAACTTCGGGGCGTTGCAACACCTCACGCCCAATGACAAATTTCTGCAAATTGCCGCCTGACAGTGATCGTGCTGCGTTTTCTGGCCCCGGTGTGCGCACGTCAAAGGCTTCAATGATGCGTTTGGCGAAACTCTCGGTCTCGGCCCATTTCAGGAAGCCGCGGCTCATCAGGTTTTCGCGTTGGGCGCCGGTCAGTAAGGCATTCTCTGTCAGGCTCATGTCAGGGGCGGCGGCGTGGCCCAGCCGCTCTTCGGGCGCGGCCAGCAGCCCCAGCGCGCGCCGTGCCACAGGCCCCAATCGCCCGATGGGTTGCCCCTTCAGGACAATTGCACCAGCATCGCTTAAAATCTCGCCCGACAGGGCACCCAGCAGTTCGTCCTGGCCATTGCCCGCAACACCCCCAATGCCAAGGATTTCGCCTTGTTGCACGGTGAAGTGGATGTTGCGCAGAGATGTGCCAAACTCATTGGGGGCAGGCAGCGACAGCCCGGTGACATCCAAGGCCACATCACCCAGTGCCCGCCCGGCGCGTGCGGGGGCCTCAAAGGCTGAGCCAACCATCAGTTCGGCCATGTCCCGTGCCGTTGTTTCCGCTGGCACACAGCTGCCCACATTCTTGCCCAGCCGCAAAATTGTTGCGTGGTCGCAAAGCGTGCGGATTTCCTCCAGCTTGTGCGAAATATAGAGGATCGCCACCCCCTCAGAGGTCAACTTGCGCAGGGTTTGGAACAGGATTTCCACCTCCTGTGGGGTCAATACGCTGGTTGGCTCATCCATGATCAACAGCTTGGGGTCCTGCAAAAGACAGCGAATGATTTCAACGCGTTGCCTCTCACCTGCCGACAGATCGCCGACGGTGCGATAGGGGTCCAGGGGCAGGCCGTATGTTTCCGAGACTTCCCGGATACGCGTGGCGAGGTCACGCATCCTGGGCGGGTTTTCCATGCCGAGGGCGATGTTTTCAGCCACATTCAGCGCTTCAAACAGCGAAAAATGTTGAAACACCATCGCAACCCCGGCCGCGCGCGCCGCACGAGGTTCTGAAGGTGTGTAAACACTGCCGCGCAACATCATTTTGCCGCTGTCGGGCTTGACCAATCCATAGATCATTTTGACCAACGTAGACTTGCCGGCCCCGTTTTCCCCCAACAGGGCGTGGACTTGTCCCTCTTCTATGTCAAAGGAAACATTGCTGTTGGCCACCACGCCCGGATAGGCCTTTGTCAGGCCCGATATGCTGAGCAATACGGCGCTCATACTGTGCTCCTTTGCAGATAATTTTGGTAGGCTTGATGCTTGATCAGATGTGCCGCCGCCCCAATGGCTATGGCGTGAGGGTGTTTGCCCAAAGTTGGATCCCCAATCGGGCATTGAATGCGTTCAATCTGGGGGTCGGCATGGCCCAATGCCTTCAGCCGAGATCGGAATCGTGCCCATTTTGTCTCAGACCCGATCAGCCCGGCAAATCCAAAACTGCGGCTCAGCAGGCGATGGCACAGTTCCAGATCATACTCGTGCTCAGGCGTCATGATGTAATGTGCAGCATAATCCGGGGCATGTGCCATCACGTCTGTTGGCAGCAGTTCCCAGCTTTGCCAGATCGAGTCGGGCAGCCCCTCAAACTGCTCTTCACGAACGTCAGACAGATGCACCTCAAACTGCGGCAGCGACGTGAGGCACAGTGCCAAGGCCCGCCCCACATGGCCCGCTCCATAGATGTAAATGGGCAGGCGGTCCTGCACGGTTGGCTCAACCAGCCAGCCTTCGGCTATTTTTAACGCAGGCGGTCGCCCCGTGGACTGCGCGCGCTCAATGTGGGTGCGAAGCGCCTTGGGTATTTCGGCTGGACCCGTTTCAACCTGGCGCACATAGCTGGTTGTTGACGCTGAAAGAGCTTTGGCCAACACTTGAGCATCAAACCGTTCAAACACAAGCGTGACAGCCCCACCACAGCATTGACCCAGTTCTGGGCCAAGGCTCAAATGATCGGTGTAGGTGTTGCGATCATCGTCCAGCAGGGAGCGCGCAGTTTTGATGGCTTCAAGCTCTAGCCGGCCACCACCAATGGTGCCCTCATGCCCCTCATCCCAGATGAGCATGGACGTCCCGATATCGCGCGGTGTAGAGCCTTTGGCCCCCACCACAACCAGGCGAATAACCTTTGCATGAGCCTCAATCGCGTTGGTCAGGTTATGTAGGTCAATCATGCGGCCCCCTTGGTATGGTGTAGCGCGCGCAATATTTCCTCTGGGGTGGCCGGGGCTTCCAGCGCGGGATAGGTGTTTCCACAGGCGGCCACAGCATCGCTTAGTGCCAGATGTGCCGAAATGCCTAACATGAACGGCGGCTCGCCAACGGCTTTGGAGCGATAGATTGTTTCTTCGCGGTTGGCCGCATCCCATAGGGCGACGTTGAATATGCGTGGTCTGTCGCCACAGGCCGGGATCTTGTATGTTGAGGGCGCATGGGTGCGCAGTCGGCCCTTGTCATCCCAGATCAGTTCTTCGGTGGTCAACCAGCCCGCGCCCTGCACATAGCCCCCTTCGATCTGGCCGATGTCCAATGCCGGGTTCAGGCTGGTGCCGGCATCATGCAGAATGTCCGCGCGCAAAATGCGGTTTTCACCGGTCAGCGTGTCGATCACCACTTCGGTAACCGCTGCTCCATAGGCAAAATAGAAAAACGGGCGGCCAGTGCCATTGATACGATCCCATGCCAGATCAGGCGTTTTGTAAAACCCGGTTGAAGACAGGCTGATCCGGTGTTCGTAGCTCAGCGTGGCGGCTTGTGCAAAGCTCATCACGTGATCGCCCGCGTGCACCATTCCATCTTCAAACCGAACCTCCGGGACTTGGTAATACTCCGCCAGAAAATCCGACATTCGGGTGCGTATGTTGTCGCAGGCGGCCTTCACGGCCATGCCGTTCAGGTCACTGCCAGAACTGGCCGCCGTGGCGGATGTGTTGGGTACCTTGCCGGTGTCCGTTGCGGTGATCTTGATCATATCGGTGGTCACACCAAACCGGTCCGCCGCCACCTGGGCCACTTTTTGAAACAGCCCCTGGCCCATTTCCGTGCCACCATGATTGAGCTGGATTGATCCATCCTGATACACATGCACCAGGGCCCCTGCCTGGTTGAGGTGGGTCAGGGTAAACGAAATCCCAAACTTCACCGGGCTAAGGGCGATACCTTTCTTCAGGATCGGGTTTTTGGCGTTCCAATCTGCCACCGCCTTGCGACGCGCGTGATACTTGCTGGTGTTGACCAATTCCTCGGTCATTTCATGCAAGATGAAGTCGGTGACCTCCTGACCATACGGTGTCGTCTGGTTTTCAGGGGTGCCTTGCGGCGAATGTGCCCCGCCAAAGCGCCGCCCGGTGCCGGGCCCCGAGGGGGTCTGCTGTCCGGCTGCATAATAATTGGCCCTGCGCACTGCAAGCGGATCAAGCTTGAGAGTATGGGCGATATGATCCATCACACGTTCAATCCCCACCACACCTTGCGGTCCACCAAATCCGCGAAATGCAGTGGCGCTTTGGGTGTTGGTGCGCAAACGGTGGCTCTCGATCCGGGCATGGGGCAGGTGATAGGCATTGTCAGCATGCAGCATGGCGCGATCTGCCACTGGCAAGGATAGATCCTGCGACCAACCGCAGCGAGCAAATTGCACGAACTCGACCCCGCTCAACTGGCCGGCATCGTCAAACCCTGCGCGATAGGTGATGCGAAAATCATGCCGCTTGCCGGTGATCATCATATCGTCGTCGCGGTCATAGCGCATTTTGCAGGGCCGGCCTGTGCGCGCGGCCACGATGGCACATGAAACGGCCAACCCATTGCCCTGGCTTTCCTTGCCGCCAAACCCGCCGCCCATACGCCGGATTTCCACCCGCACGCCGTGCATCGGCAGGTTTAGCGCATGTGCCACCTTGTGCTGAATTTCGGTTGGGTGCTGGGTTGAGGAATGCACCACCATATCGCCGTTGTCCTGGGGCAGGGCCAGCGCGGCTTGCCCTTCGAGATAGAAATGCTCTTGCCCGCCGATCTCCATCGTGCCGCTGATCTGGTGCTGTGCGGTGGTTATCGCCTGCGCTGCATCGCCTTTTTGATAGATGCGTGGGCCATCTTCAAAGCGGCTGTTTGCAGCCAGAGCATCCTCAATGGTCAGCAGGGCCTTGGTCGCGTCGATCTCAACCCTGCCCAATGCGGCGGCCCTGCGAGCAGCCAAATGACTGTGCGCCACCACCAAAAACACCGGCTGCCCTAAAAAATGCACCTCACCAGTTGCCAGCAAAGGTTCATCGTGGGCCGAGGGCGAGGTATCGGCGTCACGGTCCAGATCATCCGCATTCAACACCATCACCACACCGGGTGCAGCACGCACGGCCTCCAGATCAATCGTTGTGATTTTGCCGGCGGCGACAGGGCTGGTACCAAAGGCCAGATGCAGCGTGTCGGCGGGCAAGGGGATGTCATCCACATACTGCGCACGGCCCGTCACATGCAAAGGGGCCGCATCATGAGGCAGGGGCTGGGTGACGCTCATGGTGTGACCTCTAACACCGATACGGATTGCCCGTTCATGTCATGGAAATACCGAAGCAGCAGGTTTTGCGCGGCCTCTGTGCGATACGCAGCCGAGGCACGCATATCCGAAAGCGGTGAGAAATCCGTGGCAAAGGCAGGCATGGCGGCGGTGATGGTTATCTCATCCCAGGGTTGGCCAATCAGCGCGGCCTCCACCGCCGATGCGCGTGCGGGAATACCGGCCATGCCACCAAAGGCAATGCGGGCCTCAACCACATGACCCGCGTCCACTGTGATATTGAAACACCCGCATACCGCTGAAATGTCCTGATCAAATCGTTTGCTCAGTTTGTAACAGCGCAGTTGATCTGGCTGGCGCGGTATCGTGATCGCTTCGACAAATTCACCGGGGGCGCGGTCTTGCTTGCCATAGGCAACAAAGAAATCCTCCAGAGCCATATCGCGGCGCGTATCCCCCTGCCGTAAATGCAAGCGCGCGCCCAAGGCAATGAGCGCAGGCGGGCCATCCCCGATGGGCGATCCATTGGCGATATTGCCACCAATCGTGGCCGCTGCGCGCACCTGAGCCGAGCCATAGCGCCGGATCATCTCAGCAAAAGAGGGGTGCAGATCACGCATTGCTTTGCCCAAAGCATCCAGCGTGACGCCCGCTCCGATGCGAATGTTGTCCGCAGTAATTTCAATCTGTTGCATATCCGCGCAGCGATGCAGAAAGATAACCTGATCCAGATCGCGCAGCTGTTTGGTTACCCACAAGCCCACATCCGTGGCACCGGCAATCAACGTAGCGTCAGGATTTGCCGCATAAGCGCGAGCCAGATCATCACTGCTTTTGGGCAGGGCTGCGTCTGCATCCAGATCAGCCAAGGCGCTTAAATCCTCATGCATCCAACTGGGCACATCCTTGCCCGCGGCCGCCTCGGCTGCCCGCACAATCGGCGCATAGCCAGTGCAGCGGCACAGATTGCCCGCCAAAGTGGTATCATGATCGGTGTCGCCATTCAGATGCCCCACGGCCATTGAGGCAATAAACCCCGGCGTGCAAAACCCGCATTGCGATCCGTGATGTGTGACCATCGCCTCTTGCACCGGGTGCATCTGCCCGTCTGGCCCGGTGATGCCCTCAATCGTGCGCAGGGCTTTGCCGTGCAGTTGTGGCAAAAACAGGATGCAGGCATTCAGGGTTTTCGCCCCCTCAGTATCAGTGACCATCACCGTACAGGCCCCGCAATCGCCCTCATTGCAGCCTTCTTTGGTGCCTGTGAGGTGGCGCTCCTGGCGCAGCCAATCCAGTAATGTCTGCGTGGCAGATGCATTTTGCACCATCACCGGCGCTCCATTCAAAAGGAACGTGATATTCATACCGTCAGTGCCCGCCGCATTACCTCCGCCTTGTTATATGCCCCCTCGACGCGGCGTAGAGGAGAGCCGGCATTTCCAAGTTCAAAGGCTATTGCGACGCAAGGCCCCTTGGCAAGCCTGCGTTTGGCGGCGGGCCCCAGAAATGCCAGTGCTTTTTCTGATTGTTATAAAAACAGTATAATAATGACGATCTGTGTGAGAAATTTGGAAATCTCTTTGTGGCTGCGCTCTGCACGAAAATTCCGGGTTGGCCCGTCGTGATGGCTGGCCCCGCCTGCATCCCTGACTTAGGATGCGCAATATGAGCAACTCTGCCCGATTCATCCATTTGCGTGTGCACACCGAATATTCTCTGCTTGAAGGGGCTGTTCGGCTGAAGAAATTGCCCGGACTTTGCATTGATTCCAAGATGCCTGCCGTGGCTGTCACTGACAGCAATTCCATGTTTGCCGCCTTGGAGTTTTCCGTGACCGCCATTGGCGCTGGTATTCAGCCGATTATGGGCTGTCAGGTGGATGTCGCCTTTGGCGCGCCGACGCCGGGCGAGCGGGCCAAACCGCCCGCCCCATTGGTTGTGCTGGCCCAGAATGAGGCTGGATATGCCAACCTGATGAAGCTGAATTCCTGCCTGTATTTGCGCAGTGATGGTGAATTGCCACATGTCACCTTGCAAGAACTGGCCGCGCATTCCGAAGGTATCATTTGCCTTACGGGCGGTCCTGATGGCCCTGTGGGACGGCTCTTGCAAAGTGGCCAACGGCCCCACGCTGAGGCGGTGATGACCCAGCTGAAAGAGGCGTTTGGCGACCGGTTATATGTGGAAATGCAACGTCACCCAGGTGACAACGGCCTGCCCGAAGCAGAGCGCCTGACCGAACGCGGCTTTATCGAAATGGCCTATGGCATGGATATCGCTCTGGTGGCGACCAATGATGTCTATTTCCCCAAGGCCTCAATGTATGAAGCGCATGACGCGATGATCTGCGTGGCCGAAGGGGCCTATGTGGATCAATCCGAGCCACGCCGCCGTCTGACATCGCAGCATTATTTCAAATCCCCCCAGGAAATGATCACGCTGTTTGCCGATCTGCCCGAGGCGATTGAAAATACGGTTGAGATTGCCCGGCGTTGCTCTTTTGGGGCCTATCGGCGTGATCCCATTTTGCCCAAATTTGCCGATGACGAGGTGCAGGAACTGCGCCGTCAGGCCAAGGCAGGGCTGAAAGCGCGGCTTGACGTGATCCCCCATGCCGCATCTGTGGAGGACTATGACAAGCGGTTGGAATTTGAGCTGGGCATTATCGAGGGCATGGGCTTTCCCGGCTATTTCCTGATTGTTGCCGATTTTATCAAATGGTCCAAGGATCAGGGCATTCCGGTGGGGCCGGGGCGTGGCTCGGGGGCGGGCAGCCTTGTGGCTTATGCGCTGACGGTCACCGACCTTGATCCGCTGCGCTATTCCTTGCTGTTTGAGCGGTTCCTCAATCCCGAACGCGTGTCGATGCCCGACTTTGACATCGATTTCTGCATGGATCGCCGCGAAGAGGTGATCGACTATGTGCAGGAAAAATACGGCAAGGACCGTGTGGCACAGATCATCACCTTTGGAGCTTTGCTGTCCAAGGCCGCTGTGCGTGACCTGGGCCGCGTGTTGCAGATGCCCTATGGGCAGGTAGACCGCCTGTCCAAGATGATCCCGGTTGAGGGCGTAAAGCCGCTGTCGATCGAAAAGGCATTGGCCCAGGAAGAGCGCCTGCGCGAAGAGGCCCGCAACGAAGAGGTTGTTGATCGACTGCTGAAATACGGGATGCAGGTTGAAGGGCTGTTGCGCAATGCCTCAACCCACGCCGCCGGTGTGGTGATCGGTGATCGCCCCCTTGATACGTTGGTGCCGCTGTATCAGGATCCACGATCCACCATGCCCGCCACGCAATTCAACATGAAATGGGTGGAACAAGCCGGGCTGGTGAAGTTCGATTTTCTGGGTCTGAAAACCCTCACTGTGATCCAGAACGCGATTGAGCAAATTCATGCCGGCGGCCGGCCTTTGCATATCGCGGCTGATGGCACTGAGCTTTATGAGCCTGCCCAGGGGTCCGAAAATCAGATCAACGCCATTCCGCTGGATGATGCCGCCACCTACGAGCTCTATGCCCGTGCGCAAACGGTTGCTGTGTTTCAGGTGGAAAGTTCGGGCATGATGGATGCGCTCAAACGGATGAAGCCCGATTGCATCGAGGACATCATCGCGCTTGTCGCCCTGTACCGCCCCGGCCCGATGGAGAACATTCCGAAGTTTTGCGAGGTCAAGAATAACCTGAGCGAGCGCGACACATTGCACCCCTCGATTGACCATATTCTGGACGAAACCCAAGGCATCATCGTTTATCAGGAACAGGTGATGCAAATCGCGCAGGAAATGGCCGGATACTCGCTGGGCGGCGCGGATCTGCTGCGACGCGCCATGGGTAAAAAAATTCAGGAAGCGATGGATGCCGAGCGCCCCAAGTTCATTGCAGGGGCCAAGGAAAACGACGTTGATGATGCCAAGGCGCTGGAAGTGTGGAACCTTCTGGACAAGTTTGCCAACTATGGCTTCAACAAATCTCACGCGGCTGCTTATGCGGTGGTCAGCTATCAAACCGCATGGCTGAAAACCAACCACCCGGTTGAGTTTATGGCGGGTGTGATGAACTGCGATATCCATCTGACTGATAAGCTGGCAGTCTATTTTGAAGAGGTCAAAAAGAAGCTTGATCTGCCCTGGGCGCCGCCTTGTGTGAACCGCTCGGAGCCGACCTTCGTGGTGCGCGAGGGCATGTTGCATTATGCGCTGGGGGCGTTAAAAAACGTGGGCGTTGAGGCCATGAAGCTGATCACAGATGGCCGCCGTGTCGACGGAGAGGACAAGCCTTTTGCCACGCTGTTTGATTTCGCCCGCCGGGTTGACCTCAAGCGCATTGGCAAGCGCCCCCTGGAAATGCTGGCCCGTGCCGGTGGCTTTGATCAGCTGGACCGCAATCGCCGTCGTGTCTTTGACAGTGTAGAAGCGCTTAGCAGCTACTCTGCTGCGATCTTTGAGCAAAAGACCTCTAATCAGGTGTCATTGTTTGGCGAGGCGGGCGATGACCTGCCCGAACCACGTCTTTCTCCGGTTGAAGACTGGCTGCCCGCTGAGCGCCTGACCGAAGAATTCAAGGCGGTGGGCTTTTATCTGTCGGGCCATCCGTTGGATGACTATGAGGCGGCATTGAAGCGCAAGCAGGTCATAACGCTGGAACAAGCCACGCTTGAGGCCAGCCGCAAGGGCGCTGTTGTGGTGAAAATGGCCGGTGTTGTGGCAGGGCGTCAGGAACGCAAATCCGCGCGTGGCAACCGTTTTGCCTTTGTGCAACTCAGCGATACCACCGGCGGGTATGAGGTGACGATGTTTTCAGAACCGTTGGAGAAATACCGCGACTTTCTGGAAACTGGCAATAGCGTGGTGATCACCGCCGAGGCGACGATGGAAACCGAACAGCTGAAACTGCTGTGCCGCTCGGTGCAGCCGATTGATGCGGTTGTGGCCGATGCCGGATCAGCCGGCCTGAAGATATTTGTCGATGACCCCGCTGTTATCAGCTCTGTCGCCAATGTGCTGGAAGGTGCGGCAAAAACTGTCACATCCGGCGGGCGTGGGCCGATTCATTTCTGCCTGCTTGATCCGGGTTTGCCCGGCGAGGTCGAGCTGGAAACCGGCCGGGAATTCCCTGTTAACCCGCAGATCAAAGGGGCAATCAAATCCTTGGGCGGTGTCGTCACAGTCGAAGAGTTCTGACATCCGTAACAGGCTCGCAGGGTGCTGAGCTTCGCCTATACGATTGGATATTAAGAAAAATATGGACCCTCAACACATGGTTCATGTATGAGTCCCGCTAGGCCAATGAGTTTGGGGGGCTGTCTGACTTGCGTATACTGCTCTGTATTTTGGCGTGCTTTGCCCTTGCGGCCTGTGGTGATCCGATCGCGGATATACCGCGATTGTCTGAACAGGACCTCCCTGATGATGCCAACACCGTTGAGGTGGCAGCCGTGCCCGGCGCGCAAGGTGGCAGCCTGTTAGAGCGTCTGTTGAGCGACACAGCAAACCAGCCCACACCAGAAGCAGACACAACAGATACAGCCGCCATTTCTGAGCAACAGCCAGACGCCAAGGAAACTGGCCTGCTGGCCATGTTAACGCGCGCCGCACCACCAAAACAGGATGTGATCCCGGTGACGCCTGAGGCGCAAGCGGTCAAAGTGGCGCTGAGTGTTGACAAGGAAACACCTCAGCCCGAAACGCCAGCCTTGCCCGCCACGCCGATGCCCGAGCTGAGCGTGGAAAAATCCAAGCGCAAAACCCTGTTTGGCGGTTTGGCCGCCAATCCCAAGGCCGCCGCACCGGTGAGCGAAATCGAACCGGGCACCGTACTGCCTTATGGCAAAGTGGCGCGCATCTGCGGATTGCCCAAACGAGCGTTGGGCAAGGAAGTGGCCCAGCATCCCGAGAAGCGCCCCAAACACCGCATTTATGACAGTGAGCCGGGCAATATTGCCCCGCACAGCTTTTTCATCACCGGGTTTGATGATGGCTGCGCGCGGCAATTCACCGCGTCCCTCGCCATGTTCGGATCGGTCGCCATGCACGAACAGCTGCGCTATGGCCTGCCATCCGAGGTCCAGCCCTACAGCGACACCGACAAAGCCTATGAAAAACTGAAGTCTAAGGTCTGCGGCGTGCCGCGCAAGAAGCCCTGCGGTGGCAAAGTGTCCAAGCTTGATGGCAACACCGTGTTTGTCAGCATTTACGAGCGGTTCGGCAGCAATCAGCGCTGGACCAACCTGCTGTTGCATGATGGCGATGTCTTGGCACAGGACAACAAGGGCAGCTAAGGCGCTAGTAATGCGGCGGGCGTTCGTCGCCCAACACGATTCCGCCTGATCCTTCGGCTTCCCGCCCGGCTTCGCGCTGCATCAACATAGCAACACGGCGCGTCAGCAGATCAATTTCATTGCGCTGTTCAGCCACCAGATCGGACAGATCATCAACTGTTCGGATAAGATGGGCCAGGGTTTCTTCGGTTTTGCTCATGGTGTGGCGTGTAAGTAATGTGCGTTGCCTCGTCAATCACTCTGCTTGCCCCCATCCCCCCCATCCGCTAGACCCCGCGGCGAGTGCAGCCCAAGGACCAACCCCATGGCCAAACCAAAGAAAACCCCGCGCCCCAAGGCCCAAACGCCCAAAGGCTTTCGTGATTATTTCGGCAGTGAAGTTTCGCAACGTGCTGAGATGTTGCAGACCATCGCAGGGGTGTATCATCAATACGGCTTTGACGCTTTGGAAAGCTCGGCTGTGGAAACGGTTGAGGCGCTGGGCAAATTCCTTCCTGATGTGGACCGTCCCAACGAAGGTGTCTTTGCCTGGCAAGAGGCCGATGAGGATGACAATGGGGATTGGCTGGCGTTGCGGTATGACCTGACAGCCCCCTTGGCGCGTGTCTATGCCCAGCATCGCAATGATCTGCCCACGCCCTATCGCCGCTATGCCATGGGGCCGGTTTGGCGCAATGAAAAACCCGGACCGGGGCGGTTTCGTCAGTTTTATCAGTGCGATGCAGATACGGTTGGCACGGCTTCCCCGGCTGCTGATGCCGAAATATGTGCCATGCTGTCGGACACTTTGGAAAAGGTCGGCATCCCGCGTGGTGACTATCTGGTACGTGTGAACAACCGCAAGGTTCTTAACGGTGTTCTGGAGACCATGGGCCTGAACGACGACAGCCAGCGCGATGCGGTTTTGCGGACCATCGACAAGTTCGACAAAGTTGGCGAATCCGGCGTGCGCGAGCTGCTTGGCAAAGGCCGTCTGGATGCCTCGGGCGCCTATATTGATGGCGTCGGGCTGAGCGATGATCAAGCGGGACCTGTGCTGGCGTTCCTCACCTCAAAAGGGGCGGGCGCTGCAACCACCCTGGCCAATTTGAGAGCCGCGATTGGTGCCTCCACGATTGGCGCTGAGGGTGTGCAAGAGCTTGAAACCATTGCCGACCTTCTGAATGCTCAGGGCTATGGCCCTGACCGGATTGAGATTGACCCCTCTGTCGTGCGGGGGCTCGGCTATTACACCGGCCCGGTGTTTGAGGCAGAACTGACGTTTGAGATCCTTGACGAAAAGGGGCGCAAGCGGCAGTTCGGGTCTGTTGCGGGGGGCGGGCGTTATGATGATTTGGTCAAACGCTTCACCGGTCAATCCGTGCCTGCCACGGGTGTCAGCATCGGGGTGGATCGGTTACTGGCGGCCCTGCACGCCAAAGGCCGAATGGATGGCACCACGCAAGGCCCTGTTGTCGTCACCGTCATGGACCGTGACAGGATGGCCGATTATCAGGCGATGGTGGGCGAATTGCGCCGCGCCGGTATCCGCGCTGAGGTTTATCTGGGCAATCCCAAAAACTTCGGTAATCAGTTGAAATACGCCGATAAACGCGGCTCTCCTGTGGCGATCATCGAAGGTGGTGACGAAAAAACACAGGGCGTGGTGCAGATCAAAGACCTGATCCTTGGCGCAAAAATCGCTGAAAACGCCACGCTGGAGGAATGGAAAGCCCGCCCCAGCCAGTTTGAAGTGCCGCGCGCGGATCTGGTCTCTAAGGTGCGTGAAATTCTGGACGGTCAGGGCTAATGCCCAAACGTGCCGCAATCCGGGCCGAAGCCGCACGCCTGCGCGCTGTTTTTGAGGCCCGCGGCGCAGTGGTGGTCGAAACACCTGTGCTGCAACCCGCCGAAGTGCTGCTCGATCTATATGGCGAGGATATTCGCGCGCGCGCTTATGTCACCTCGGACGCACTGCGCGGTGAACAGATGCTGCGTCCTGATTTCACCGTTCCGGTGGTTCAAATGCACATGGAACACGGGGCAGAACCTGCGCGCTATACTTATGCAGGCGAGGTATTTCGGCGCCAGGAAGATGACGCATCACGCACCAATGAATACACCCAAGTCGGTTATGAGCTGTTTGAGCGCGACGCCCCGGATACGGCAGATGCCGAGGTTTTTTCGTTGATTTACAATATCCTGAAGCCATTGGGCTTGCGTGCCGCCACCGGCGATATTGGCATTCTGACGGCAGCTGTCAACGGGTTGAACACCACTCAACGGCGTAAACAGGCGCTGATGCGCCACATCTGGCGGCCCAACCGTTTTCGTGCGCTGATTGAGCGCTTCTCAGGTCGTGCACCCGTGCCAGCAAGCCGGTTGGCACTGTTGTCTGACGCTGATCCGATGGCTGGCGCCACGCCGCTGATTGGTGTGCGCGGACCCGGTGAAATCCAAAGTCGCATCAATGCCCTGCGCGAAGATCACGCCGCTGATCCTATCGCCGCCGAGGAGGTGGAGCGGATCGACGCCATCTTGTCTGTGCGTGGCACTTGCCCTGATGCATTGGCGCGGTTGCGCGATATTGCGGGCGATATGCCCTCGATTGCGCCTGCGGTGCAGCGTCTGGCCCAACGTCTGGCCGCACTTGAGGCACTGGGCATTGACCCCGCCAACCTTGAGTTCGAGGCCACATATGGCCGCACGCAGATGGAATATTATGATGGGTTTGTGTTTGGCTTTTATGCCGAAAATCAGCCCGATCTGCCCGCCATTGCCTCCGGGGGGCGCTATGATGCGCTGACCCGTCGCCTGGGGCAGGGGCGCGAAATTCCAGCTGTGGGTGGTGTGCTCCGCCCCGGATTGGTTCTGGGGTTGGGAGGGCTGACATGAGTGTGAAACTGGGTGTGCCCTCCAAGGGCCGTTTGATGGAAAAGACCTTTGGCTGGTTTGGCCAACGCGGCGTGCAATTGGGGCGCGCCGGGTCAGAGCGCGAATACGCCGGCTTTGTGCAAGGTGTTGAAAACGTGGAGCTTGTCTTGCTCTCGGCGGGTGAAATACCGCGAGAATTGGCCGCAGGACGCATCCATTTGGGTGTGACTGGCACGGACCTCGTGCGTGAAAAGCTGGGCGGTTGGCAATCACAGGTGGCTGAACTGGCCGAATTGGGATTTGGCCACGCCGACCTGATCCTTGCGGTGCCGCAGGCTTGGGTGGATGTCAGCAACCTTGATGATCTTGATGCCGCTGCGGCGGCCTTTCGGCAGACCCATGGGTTCCGTTTGCGGATTGCCACCAAATATCACCGTTTGGTGCGTGAGTTTTTGCGCGACAACGGTGTGGCCGATTACCAATTGGTAGACAGCCAGGGCGCGACGGAAGGTACAGTCAAGAATGAAACAGCCGAAGCGATTGCCGATATCACCTCAACCGGTGACACGCTGCGCGCCAATCATCTGAAGGTGTTGGACGATGGGCTGATGTTGCAATCTCAGGCGACGTTATTCCGCTCACGGATGGCTAACCTTGATGGGGCGGACAATGCCACTCTGGCCAACCTGTTGCACAAGCTTGGATTGACCGGCTGAGGCAGTGGCATGGCTGAACTGAGATATGCGGTTCAGCTTTCTTGATCTGTTTCTGGCCTGCCATCGTGATGTGTTTCAATCCATTTTCGCGCTATGCGTCGTGCAGATTTTTCAACACCGGCCACGGCTGAATTGATCGCCGGGGCAGCGCGCATGTAAGGCTGCGCTGCCGTGGCCAACCCTGCGGTATTTGACGCTGTCAAAATGCCATTGCGCATCAGTTGAGCCTGCATGGCCTGTGCCGCATCAGGTGCCAGCCGCAGTTTTTGCATCAAAATCGCCGGAGAGCATTGCCCATGAGTGCGGGCCAGATGTGCGCCAAGCCCATACATATAAGGCGTGAAACCGCTGGCTGCCGTACTGGCAGAGGCGGCGGCTGGCATCGCGGGAAGGGCAGGGGCCAGCCCCAGCGCCGCCAGTGATTTGGTAAAGTCACGTCTGTTCATGCTGTGGATATAGGAATGCGTGAGCCATATTGCGAGCCATTCTTAACAATCAGGTGTTTTGCACCAAAAACCAATGGGGAGTATCGCCCCATTCGAGCGCCCACCCGCCCGCCCGGTCCGCCCTCATGGGGCGATGCGCATTGCGCGCGGTGCCTCGCAGGTTCTGTTGCGATGGTATGGTGATGATAGGGTCTTTTCTGTGGCTGAAAGCGCTGGCCCATATGGTGGGAGCCTCCGGCGGGGATATTTAGAGCAAGAAGATGGGGCGGGTTTGCGCCGTCATTGGTTTAGGACGCTCAAAATCTGGCGGTGGAAGTGGGGATAGCACTTGGTTCACAGCACACCGATATCCGACAAGGCAGCAGAGAGATCGACGGGCAGCGCGTCTTCGGTGTCTCGGCCATGGGCAATGTCACGCGGGGCATCTGGGCCAGCCAGGTAACGCCAGCCTTGAAACGGGCGTTTAGGGGCGATGGAGGTGCGGATGATCGACGGGTCCAGCACGATGGCACAGCGGCGGATGCCGTCTGATCCGATCACCTCATCCAGACGCAATATACGCTGGCGGCACTGCACATGGCCCTGAAATACCCAATAGACAGAGCCTCCATCCAGCAACTCTGCCTCGCGTTTGGGCCACATACGGGTGACGTGACGAGGCAACCCATCAGGGCCTTGGGCCTGCGGGTTCTTATGCCAGTCTGCCAGGCCATCGACAGTTTCAGTGCCAACGCTAAGCTTGATGAGATGCAGTTTGGCCAAACGATTCTCCATGTCCTACCATGCCCCACATTGTGTATCTGGTTTGGGTGCATCGGCAACCAATTGTGCAAAATACAATATTGCTGTATGTTCAACGTCCTTCCAAATCCACATTGAGAATCATTGCCATGACTCGTTTTTCTGCCGCCATTTCTGAGGCTATTTGGGATATGAAGTACCGCTTCAAAGCCCCCGATGGCACGGCCCACGACCTGACGGTTGAGGACAGTTGGCGCCGGGTTGCGCGCGCTTTGGCCGAGGTCGAAGACGAGGCGGAGCATTGGGAAGAGCAGTTTTATTCCGCGCTTGAAGACTTCAAGTTTCTGCCCGCAGGCCGGATCGCGGCAGGGGCGGGCACAGGTCGGCGGGTCACTTTGTTCAACTGTTTTGTCATGGGCACGATCCCCGATGACATGAACGGCATTTTCGACAGCCTGCGTGAGGCGGCGCTGACGATGCAGCAGGGTGGCGGGATCGGCTATGATTTCTCGACCATTCGACCCAAGGGAGCGGATGTGAAGGGCGTGGGCGCGGATGCCAGCGGGCCGCTTAGCTTTATGGATGTGTGGGATTCCATGTGCCGCACGATCATGAGCGCGGGCAGCCGACGTGGGGCAATGATGGCCACCATGCGGTGCGATCACCCGGATGTTGAGGATTTCATCGCCGCCAAGTCTGATGCCGCGCGGCTGCGCATGTTTAACCTGAGCGTGCTGATCACCGATGATTTCATGGATGCGGTCAAATCCAACGGCCCATGGGAGCTGAAGTTTGACGGCAAGGTCTATCACACCCTTCAGGCGCGTGACCTGTGGAACCGGATCATGCAGGCGACCTATGATTTTGCTGAACCGGGTGTGATTTTTATCGACCGGATCAATGCCGCCAACAATCTGCAATATGCCGAAACCATTGCCGCCACCAACCCCTGCGGTGAGCAACCTTTGCCACCCTATGGCGCCTGCCTGTTGGGCAGTATCAACATGGCGCGGCTGGTCAGTGATCCCTTTGAGGATGCCGCCGCGCTTGACGCTGATGCCTTGCAAAGACTGGTCGCCACAGCTGTGCGCATGATGGATAATGTGGTGGATGCCTCAAAATTCCCGCTGGAGGCACAGGCGCGAGAAGCGCGTGCCAAACGGCGCATTGGTCTGGGTGTCACTGGCCTTGCGGATGCATTGCTGATGGTGGGCTTGCGCTATGGCTCGGACGAAGCCGCAGCACAGACCGAAAGCTGGCTGCGCGCGATTGCCCGTGCGGCCTATCTGGCCTCGGTTGATCTGGCCAGGGAAAAGGGCGCATTCCCGCTGTTTGATGCCGAAGAATATCTGAATTCAGGCACCATGTTGGCCATGGACGACGATGTGCGCGAGGCCGTGCGTGAGCATGGTATTCGCAACGCTTTGCTGACCTCAATTGCACCAACCGGCACGATCAGCCTTTATGCCGGCAATGTCAGCAGCGGCATTGAACCGGTGTTCGCCTATTCCTACACCCGCAAGGTGCTGCAACGCGATGGTAGCCGCAGTGAGGAAGAAGTGGTGGATTATGCCGTCCAACAATGGCGCGAGAAGTTCGGTGATGTGGACCTGCCCGAACACTTTGTGAACGCTCAGACACTGGCCCCGCTGGAGCATGTAAAGATGCAGGCAGCGGCACAAAAATGGGTGGACAGTTCGATCTCAAAGACCATCAACTGCCCGGCTGACATATCGTTTGAGGCGTTCAAGGACGTCTATATGGAGGCCTGGGATACCGGCTGCAAAGGCTGCACCACCTATCGGCCCAATGATGTGACGGGATCGGTGCTGAGTGTCAGAGAAACAACCGATAATGCCCCCAGTGAAAACACAGCCGTTGTGCCAGCTGAAGGCGGCGAAGTTGTGTATATGTCCGAGCCTCTGGATCGCCCGAATGAACTGGAAGGTGCCACTTACAAATTGAAATGGCCCGACAGCAATCATGCGATTTATGTGACTGTAAATGACATTGTTCTGAACGGCCATCGCAGGCCGTTTGAGGTGTTTATCAACTCCAAAAACATGGAGCATTTCGCCTGGACTGTGGCGCTGACACGGATGATCTCTGCTGTGTTTCGCCGTGGTGGTGACGTGTCTTTTGTGGTTGAAGAGCTCAAGGCCGTGTTCGACCCGCGCGGTGGGGCTTGGATGAATGGCAAATATATCCCCTCGATCCTTGCGGCCATTGGCGGTGTGTTAGAGCAACATCTGGTGGCCATCGGTTTCCTTGATGGGGAAGGCATGGGCCTCAAATCTGACCCGCAAGCGCAGGTGGTGAACCTCGATACGCCCAAAGGACCGGCATGCCCGTCATGTGGGCAATACGACATGCGCATGGTTGAAGGCTGCATGACATGCGCCAGCTGCGGCCATTCCAAATGTGGGTGATGCGGAAACTATTGGTTGTTTGTGGGACACACCATAAAATGACCATTCTGTAGGTTTCTTGCCCGGTACGACGCATGATTAATGGTCACTGGCAAAGCGATTTTCCGATGGTTGCTATTTATAACAAAAGCTTAATCCGAATCCATGTCTTAGGATGCAATGGCTCCTTTCTTCTCGCTGGCAAGATGGTGTTGGCGTTGACCTAGACAGCCACTTGTTCCCTATACGCTCCAAGGCTCCGGAGCCTTTCAAATTGACACACCTGTTTGGCTTTAAGTCAGGCAGCAGACGGCGCGCAGCAAAGCTGTTTACCGGAATCCGAAAGTGTCTGACATCAGCGCCTATGAATCCAAATAGGGCGATTTGCTAAGAGAGGGTTTGCGACAAATCTCAGCAACCGTCGTGCCTTCTTCGCCCTGCTTGAGGATGAACGCCTTCTGCGGGTCCGTGAACTTAGATGCTTTCCTGCGTTTCCGCTCCCCTCACAGCCAGGGAAGTCTAGCAAAAAAAACTCTACCCAAAAACGAGGACGGTTTTGGAGATCACAGCAAGACGTCGTCTCCCATCCAACCTATTTCATGCGAAATCTTCAGCGCGCTGTCATTAACAGCCTTGGGCTTCTCCCGGAGCTTGGCCTCTAGGCGGACACTTGGGCCAGAGATTCCTATGGCAGCGACGATGCGGCCGTTGAAATTGCGGATGGGTGACGCTGCACCAACAACATCCTTGCGCCATTCACCCCAGTTAAACGCGATGTTCGTACGACGAACTTCGGCGAGTTCTGTCTGCAAGAGTTGGATGTCCAGAGTGTCCGAAGTAAGTGCTTTTAGTTTATCGCAACAAGCTTGTAATGCATCTTCGTGGAGAAATGCGAGCAACACCTTTCCTGTCGCGACGCAACCTGCAGGAGCGCGCCCACCGATTTCGGTATAAGAACGAACGGCGTGAGTATCTTCCTTCTTATCTATATAGACGACCTCAGCTCCAACAAGTATCGAGAGGTGCACGTCGCAGCCATCCTTCTGCCAAATTGCCCTATCTGCCATCAAACACTGAGCTTGGTCGCCCGACATTTGGAAGCCAATGGCATTTCGACTGTGTTGATGGGCTGCGCCAAAGATATCGTGGAGTATTGCGGCGTGCCGCGCCTGCTGTTTAGCGATTTTCCGTTGGGAAACCCTGCGGGATGCCCCAATGACCCAACTTCACAACAGGAAACGTTGGATCTTGCGCTCAAGGCTCTGGAGGCCGATCTGGGTCCACGCATGACGGTGCAAAATCCTTTGCGTTGGAGCAATGATCCCGACTGGAAGCTCGACTACTGCAATATCGAACGTGTTTCTGAGGCGAGGATTGCCGAACTCCGCGCCGATAATGACCAAATAAAAAAGTGGCGCACGGAATTCGGGAGGCGTCGCTGCGCACCACGAAAAGCTCCTGAGGCCATCAGGCCTTGCACATAGACTTGATTTTAGGCCTCAACCTCATCCACAGTGTCATTATCTTCGGGCTCGTACGAACGAACCGCGAAATTATGTGGCGTCCAGGATATCATATTCCTTAAGAGGTCTGAGGTTATCTGGGCTGAACGGTGGATTTATGTTCCGCTGGTGGTCACCTGTTATTCCTATATGTGTCGCTTGGCAGTTAATTGTAAGAATACAGCGGCTTGAATTGGATTTTGCATTTAATTTGAGAACTTCGGCCAAAAGAAGCTCATATTAGCTGCATTTTGAGCAGAGGGCCCAATCCGAACGCTGGGGAGTTTAGTGAGGGCTTACCAGCCAAATTGCCCTGTCAACAGGCATCACCCCAGATATTCCTTCAGCGCAGCAGGAGGATTGTCCAGCAATTCCAATGTGGGAAGTGGATCATGTGCTTGGTTGTTTGCCACCAGAACGGCCTGATCTGCTATGCGGCGGGCGTCGTTGGGCTCGTGGCTGACCATCAGCAGGGTCGCGCCTGTTTCTTGCACTAACTCCGCAACCAGATCGAGCATTTCCGCCTTAAGCGCCGGGCCAAGTGCGGCAAATGGTTCGTCCAGCAACAGCAGATCGCGGCGTTGTACCAATGCGCGCGCCAAGGCCACGCGGCTTTGTTGCCCACCGCTCAGCTGGGCGGGCTTTCGTGTGCCCATGTCTTTTAGACCGACCCGCGTGAGCGCGGCCCTGACCTGTTCCTGCTCATCAGGGGTCAGGCGCGATGTCGGGCGCAGGCCAAGGCCAACATTTTGCGCGGCACTCAGATGGGCAAACAAATTGCCGTCCTGAAACAGCATGGCCACAGGCCGTTTGCCGGGGGGGAGCGCAGTCATGTCGCGCCCCTGCAAGGTGATGCGCCCCGAGGCGACACCCCGGAAACCCGCGATCGTCTCAAGCAACGTGGATTTACCAGATCCCGATGGGCCAATCACCGCCACACGGGCGCCCCGCGGGATGCTCAGATTGGCGTGCAAAGTGAAGTCGCCATTGGTGATGGTGCAGGCTTCAAAGTTCAGCATGGCGGCGTCCTCCACGATCCAGGAGCCAGAAGGCGGCCATGGACAAGATAAGTAGCAAAAGGGCGGCGGCGGCCGCGTCCTGCATCCGGTAGGCCCCCATCAGACGATAGATTTGCAGGGGCAAGGTGGCCATCTCGGCATCGGCAAAGAGGGCGATCACACCCAGATCCCCCATTGACAAAGCGGCAGCCAGACCAGCCGCAAAGCCAATCTGTGGGCGCATCCGGGGCAGCAAAACCATCACTGCAAAGCTGCGGTGGCTCATGTCAAGGGACAGGGCCAAACGGCTGTAGCGCGCCACCACCGAGCGGGCTTGGGGCACCAGGATGCGCAGGGCGAAGGGCAGCGCCATCACGGCATTGACCAAAGCGGTGACAGGCAGCGCCAGCATGAACGGATCAGCCACCGGGCGGATCAGGATGAACAACCCCGTGCCGATAACCAAAGGTGATGCCGCAAGGCCAAGGGTGCCGCACAGCTCAATCAGGCCACCACGCCCCAATGCAACAGCCGCAGCCATGGGCAAGGCCAGCAGCAAAAGGATCACCGTGCTGCCAAGGGCCGTGGCCACAGACACCAATGCCGCGCTCACTACGCTGGAGGGAAGCGTGGTCAAGCCACCAACACCGGCCAGAACAATTGCCAGCAAAGGCAGCAGCAAAAACAGGGCGGCCAGGCCAATCCATAGTGTGTCCAGCCCCTTGGCAAGGGTGCTTTTGCCATCCCAACGTTGCAACGCCCGGTCCAACCCCGAGGCAAACCCATCACCGCGTGACAAACGCAAGGCCAGCAAGGCGGTACATCCGGTCAGCAACAGTTGAATGCCCGACAGCATCGCCGCGCGCCCAAGATCAAAATCAAATCGGAACGCCTGATAGATGGCCAGTTCCAATGTGGTGGCACGCGGGCCACCGCCCAAGGTGAGCGCCACAGCAAAACTTGTCAGGCAAATGGCAAAAACCACGGCCAAGGCACCGGGGCAGCTGCGCCTCAGGACCGGCCATTCAATCAGCCGGATCATCGCCAGCGGGCCAAGGTTCAACTGTGCTGCAAGGCGAAATTGTTCGGCGGGTACTTCTTGCCAGGCTTGAAGGATCAGCCTTGTGGCCAGCGGCAGATTGAAAAACACATGCGCCAGAACCACGCCATGCAGCCCGTAGATCTGTACCGGAGGCAGGCCAAGTGAGACCGTCAGATGGCTGAGCCAGCCCGAGCGGCCAAAGATCTGCAGCAGGCCCAGAATGGCGACGATCACCGGTAGGATGAAAGGCGCCCCAAGCAGGGCAATCAAAGCCCTGCGGCCGGGAAAGCGCCGACGCGCCAATGCACGGGCAACCGGGATGCCAAGGGCCACGCTCAGCACGGCAGACAGGCTGGCCTGAACCAGGGTAAACCGCAAGGCTGCCCAATCGGAGGGGCCAAGCCCCCGCCCGGCTTCGGCACGCCAGGCCACGGCCAGCAACGTACCAAGGATCATCGCCGCCACCACAAAGGCAGCGGCGCGTCCCAGTGTGGCGCTTAACGGCTGAGCGCGTTCAGCCATTCATCCAGCGCCTTATCGCGCAGGGCCGAGGCCTCATCCGCTGACAAAAGCAGCGATTTCTCAGGGGTGATGAGCGTGTCAAACCCATCTGGCAGGCCCGAGGCCGGGGTCACTGCCGGGTACATCCAGTTGGTTGTGGGAATGATCGTTTGGAAGGCATCCGAAACCATGAAGGCCAAAAACTGATCTGCCAGATCGGGTTGATCGGTGCTGGCCAGCTTTGCGGCCACCTCCACCTGCATATAGTGACCTTCATCGAAGGCAGCGGCGGCTTTTGAGGCATCTTCCTCGGCGATCAGGTGATAGGCAGGTGAGGTGGTATAGCTCAGCACCATGTCAGCCTCGCCTTCCAGAAACAGGCCGTAAGCCTCGGACCAGCCCTTTGTCACGGTGATTATGTTGTCAGACAGCCCCTCCCAGATCATCGGGGCCTCGTCGCCATAGGCGGCTTTGACCCACATCAGCAGGCCCAGACCGGGTGTGGACGAGCGCGGATCCTGAATGACGATCTTGGTGTCACTGTCTGCAAGCGCCTTGAAATTGGTCGGCGCAGGGGTGTCAGCGTTGTGCACAAAGGCAAAATACCCCCAGTCATAGGGCACAAATGTATCATCGGCCCAGTCAATTGGCAGGGTGTAGTCAGCCACAATTGAATGGGGTGCAAACAGGCCTGTGCCTTTGGCGGCGGTGATCAGGTTGGTATCCAATCCCAACACCACATCAGCATCGGTGTTCGTGCCTTCCAGCCGCACGCGCGCCAGCAGGGCAGCCCCGTCTTCTATGCCCACCAGTTTCAGGGTGCAGCCACAAGTGACCTCAAAGGCCTCCTTTACCTGAGGGCCGGGGCCCCAGTCGGATACAAAGCTGTCGTATGTGTAAACGGTCAATTCAGGCACATCGGCAATCGCCGTTGTCGCGCCAAAAATTCCCGCAGCAAAAATGAGATGTTTCATGTCATCACTCCTTTGCGGCAGATGGGCAAGGGTGGATGATATGTCCAGTACCTTCCCTCCGCCGGTGTTAGCCGGTTCAGGTTCAACGGGTCCGCCACTTGTGCATCTCAGCATGACTTGCGCCATGCACCCCGAGGTAGGCCGGAACCTAGGGGCGGCGGGTGAGGATTGCAACCGCATAACTGGGGGGCGCACTGACGCTGGAAGACGCCCTTGCATGTGGGCCAAAACCGTGGCCTTTAGTGTGATACACCCAACGCTACCGCCTATTAGTCGCAGGAGACACGCCGCCATGAAACTGACAGTTAACGGCACCCCGCTAGAGGCGGATGTTGAACCAGATATGCCATTGCTGTGGGTTCTCAGGGATGAACTGAACATCAAAGGCCCAAAATATGGCTGCGGTATCGCCCAATGTGGGGCCTGCACTGTGCATATGGATGGCGAGGCCGTGCGGTCTTGTCAGGTTGCCGCCGCTGATGCCGAAGGTGCCAGGATCACCACGATCGAGGGATTGGGGCAGCCCGACAGCCTGCATGCGGTGCAACGCGCCTGGATCACCCATCAGGTGGCGCAATGCGGGTATTGTCAATCAGGCCAGATCATGCAGGCCGCGGCCCTTCTTGAGGTCACGCCCGCCCCCACGGACGACGAAATAGACGAGGCAATGAACGGTAATCTTTGTCGGTGTGGCACCTATCCACGCATTCGTGCGGCCATCAAAACAGCAGCCCAATTGCTGGAGGATAGCTGAGATGGGACGTGCAAGAACCATAGCCCGACGCTCGTTTCTGATTGGTTCGGCGCTTGTTGCCGGGGGTGTTGTGTTTGGCGCCTATGTGGTGCGCAAACCGCATGACAACCCATTGCTGGAGGGGCTGGGCGAGGGCGAAGCCGCTTTGACGCCCTATGTGCGCATTGATGCGGATGGTGTCACCCTGATCACCCCGCGTGCCGACAAGGGGCAGGGCGCCTATCATGTTCAGGCGGCATTGTTGGCCGAAGAACTGGATGTGGAGCTGGCCGATATCCGGGTTGATCCCGGCCCGCCCAGCCCGATTTATTGGAACACGGCGTTAGCCGGTGAAGCCGCAGAATTTCTGGTGCCGGCCCAGGGCATGTTGCGCAGCACGGCCGAGGCGGCGCTTGGCTCGGTCATGAAAGTGATGGGGATACAGGTCACTGGTGGGTCCAGCACAGTGCCCGATGGGTTTGACAAACTGCGCGCGGCCGGGGCCTCGGCACGCGAAACGCTGAAACTGGCGGCGGCCGAAATGACCGGGGTCGAGGCGGCAGATACCACAACCGAGGCGGGCCATGTGATCTTGCCCGATGGCAGCAAACTGGCCTATGCCGATCTGGCTGTGACAGCTGCCCGGATTGAGCCTGTGACAGATGTTCTTTTGCGCACACCCGAGCAGTGGCGCATTATCGGAAAACCCATGCAACGGATTGATATGGTGGCAAAATCCACCGGCACACAGCGCTATGGCATCGACGCTGACATTGATGGAATGGTGCATGCCACCGTGTTGATGAACCCCGCCCAAACCGGGCCGATCAACGGCTTTGATGCCGCTGAGGCGCGCAAAATGCGCGGTGTCATCGACATCGTGCCGGTCACTGGCGGCGTTGGTATTGTGGCTGATAACACCTGGCGGGCATTTCAGGCCGCTCAGGCGATTGAGGCCGATTGGGGCGCGGCCCCATTCCCTGCCACGATGGACGAACATTGGGGCGCATTGGCGGCCTCCTTTGATGAGGATCACCGTGACAGCACCAAACGCGACGACGGCGATGTCGAGGCGGCCCTGGCTGGTGCCGATGAGGTGCTGGAGGCCGAGTACCGCGTGCCTTATGCTGCCCATGCGCCGCTAGAGCCGATCAATGCCGTCGTGCGGGTAGACGAAGACGCGGTTGAGGTTTGGACCGGCACACAGATCCCACGCTTTGTTCAGGCCAATATCGCCAAAATCACGGGCATAGATGCCGATAATATCACGGTGCATGTGGCGATGATGGGCGGCAGCTTTGGCCATCGATTGGAAGATGAAGTGGTTAAGCAAGCCACCGAGATCGCCATGCAGATGAAGGGCACACCCGTCAAACTGACCTATTCGCGCGAGGAGGACATGATGCATGATTTCCCCCGTCAGATCGCCATGGCACGGCTGCGTGGCGCAGTGAAAGACGGCCAGGTTGATACGCTTGATCTGAGCATTGCCATGCCCTCGATCACGCTGTCTCAACTGGGGCGGCAGGGCCAAACTGCGCCGGGGCCAGACAGCCAGATCGTGGCAGGGGCCTGGAATGCGCCGCATGATATTCCCAACCACCGGGTCAGGGGCTACCGCGCGCCGCAGCTTGCACCAATCAGCTCGTGGCGCTCTGTCGGGGCCGTTTCGAACGGGTTCTTCTATAATGCCGCATTTGATGAGCTGGTTCATCAGGCCGGGGCAGACCCTTTGCAGGAACGTTTGCGCCTGAGTGCCAGACATGCTCGTGCCAAAGCTGTGCTTGAGGCCGTGGCGAAGATGTCTGATTGGCAAGGCGTGCTGGGCAATGGCCGTGGACGTGGCATTGCCCTGACCGAAAGTTTTGGCGTGCCCTGCGCTGAGGTGGTGGACGTATCCGCCACGGACAACGGCATCCGCATTGAAAAGGTCTGGGTGGCCGCTGAGGTGGGCACCATCGTGGACCCGGTCAATTTTGAAAATCAGGTCATGGGCGGCGTCATCTGGGGATTGGGCCATGCGATGAATTGCGAGATCACCTATACGGATGGCATCGCCGATCAGGACAATTACCACGTTCACGAAGGGATGCGTCTGGCTCAGACGCCAGAGATTGAAGTGCACGGTCTGGAAGTTGGCAATGTCGTGCGTGGGATTGGTGAGCCACCGGTCCCACCCACCGCACCTGCACTGGCGGGGGCCATCTTTGCCGCCACCGGCACGCGCCTGCGCGAAATGCCGTTCGCCAATTTTGTGGATTTTGAGTGACGCATTGAGTGATTCCGCGGATGGATGCCTGTGGGTTTGCTGAACAGCATAGACACGGACGCCCCGGCCCCAACACGGCGAAACCCGGCGCGAGTTTGACCAAAACGCCGTCCCAAAGTGTTGGGCTCTTTTCCCAAAGAGCATGAGTGAACGGCGTTTTAACTTGAGGAGTGGTCAAATATCCGCGTGAAAGTGACGAATAGCGCCCCGGCAGGCCAGCTTGACCTTGCGTCTGCTCGCCATGCCCGATTAAGAGGGGTCGTCAACAGGAGTATCAGGTGACCGATCTATCAAAACACCCCGAAGCCCCACGCGCCGCCCGTGACTGGTTGCCCGTCCTGTCGCAATATCGCCAACCGCAGCTGCCACGCACAATTTGGGCGTTGGTCATCACGCTCGGTCCATTGGTGGCGTTGTGGTCTTTGGCCTGGATGTCGCTCAGTGGTCCTTGGATCAATACATTGGCGATTGATGTGTTGATCGGCTTTTTCCTGATGCGCACGTTTTGTCTGCAACATGATTGTGGGCATGGCTCGCTCTTTGCCAATCGGCGGACTTGTAACATCGTGGGTGGTTTGCTGGGGGTTGTCACGATCACACCCTATGCCGTCTGGCGCGAGGCACACGACCGGCATCACCGCAGTTCCGGCAACCTCGATACCCGTGATCTGGGCGAGATCGTAACTCTGACCATTGATCAATACCGCGCGCGCGGGTTTTGGGGGCGGCTCAGCTATCGGCTGTATCGCAGCCCGGTGTTCTTGTTCTTGCTGGCCCCGTTCCTGCTGTTTTTTCTGCAATACCGCATTCCGCTTGGCATGATGGGGGCCGGGGCGCGCTACTGGATCAGTGCGATGACCACCAATCTGGGCATTATCGCATTTCTTGGCACGATTTACTATTTTGGCGGCTGGGAGCCGATATTGCTGATTTTCTTTCCCAGTACATTGTTCGGCGCGTTTGCCGGTGTCTGGACGTTCTATATGCACCACCAGTTTGATGGCGCGCATTTTGATGGTGCAGATGATTGGCAAGTACACGAAGCCGCCCTGCACGGCAGCAGCCAGATCATCATGCCCGCTTGGCTACAGTGGTTCACGGCCAACATAACCCTGCATCATGTGCATCACCTTTATGCCCGTATCCCGTTTTATCGGTTGCCCGAAGTGCTGCGTGACCACCCTGAACTGGCGGCGATCAACCGGGTGAGCATGCGCGAAAGCCTGGCTGGATTGTGGATGAACCTGTGGGATCCAAAGACCCGCCGACTGGTTTCATTCGCCGAAGCAAAAACTCTCTGATACTCGTTTTTGGACAGGCTTGTTTGATGCCCCTTTAAGGCTTGTCGGGGCAAACGGCGAGGTGTTGCACACCCTATGACCGTTGCGGGTGCTTCGGGCAAAACCTCTTATCCAAGTTTGAGGTGAAACGCCTTAGCGCAACCCGTCTTTTCCTTCGGCGTCTTCATGGGCCAACCCACCCACACGAGGCAAAGGCCTGCCGCTATCTGTCACAGCCACGGCCACCAGGATTTCATTTGCTCGTGGCGCGTCGTTCAGGCGCACTTCGATCCCATCGAAATGTGATCGCACATAGGCGGCATCCTTGTGGCCCAGAGGGACATCCAGCACCTGACCAGGCCCGCCCATCTTCTTGGACGATGGCACAAGCGCCGCGCCCTTTTCGACCGCTTTGCGCAAAGGCGCGCCCAATGATGGATGCAACAGGGCCGCGGCATGTTCCAGCTCACCGTTTTCGCCAACCATCGCGGCTTTGCCATAGCTTTCTGCTTCGGCCGGGCTGATGCCCAGAGCGGCGACGCATTTATCCCCCAACAGCCCGCCTAACATGGCGCCGGTTTCCATCAGTTCTGTCAGGTCTTCCTGATATACCCCGCTAAATGGATTTGAGATCACCGCCACCGCCACGGCTTTGCGTGTTGGAGGCGAAATGGGTTTGCCCATTTCCAGATGAGTTTCCTCAACCCAGGTGGCTGTCTTACGAATGGTCACGCTCATCTTAATCCGTCCTCTCCTGTGATGTCCCAGGCCTCTAATCCACCCGACCGGGAATGGATACGAGGGCCCGTTGTCATGACCAATGCCAGCAGCATTTCGTCACCGGCGGGGGCATCGTTCAGGCCCACCTCCATGGCATCGAAATGGCTGCGCACATAGGCCGCGTTGATATGGGTGATGGGCACATCCAGCCGCGCGCCCACACCGCCTACCTTCTTGGTGGAGGGCACAATGGCCTTGGTGCCGCCGATCACCTCGCGCATGGCATAGCCACCGGGGCTGTGCCAAAGCGCGCCATGTTCCAGCTCGCCTTCAGCGCCGATAAGTGCCCCTTTGCCATAGCCTTGGATGCGATCAGCACCGCCCAAGGCCGTCACCAGCCGCCTGGCCATATCAAGGCCAAGCGGGCGCAGATCATCCATGAACCACTGGATGTCTTCGACGTAGCGCCCGGCAAACGGGTTCTTCACCACAGCCACAGCGGCAGCACGTTGCAGGGGCACATCTGCGATAGGGCCTCCTTCGTGGTGGATTTCTTCGACCACCACCGAAATTTTGCGCAGGATTAATTCACCCATAGGCCACCTCTTGATCTGTTTTGGGGCTTTGCATTGGAATGCGCCCAACCAGACGGTTGTTGCCCCGCAGGTGCAGGTAGGCCCCGTGAATGTGGTTTTCTTCTTTCATGGCGTAGGCCATCGAAAGCCCCCGGTCGAGGGCAAGAGCTATCTCATCCTGTGACAGGCTGCCAACATGTGTGACGATGGCACGATCCCCCAGATCACTGTCAGGATGCAGGTGATTGGCTGGCAGGCGTTGGACATTGGGATGATGTGGCAGGTCCACAGCATTGGCAATGAGTGTCGCGGCGGCATCTGCACTGGCCGCAGACGCGCCCAGGATGGTCACACTATCAGCGATGCCAAGCGATAGGCTTCGCCCGCCTTGTCCGCTGGTGGCGATGCCGCAGATACCCGCAGCTGCCGGTATCCGCACTTGGCCCAAGGCCGCGCCCGTCAAACCCGCGATGGCTGCGGTGAACTGCTGCCCTTCGCTTAGGTGCAACGCGATGTCGCCGCCGTTGTTCACATAGGCGCGGGTCAGTGGGGCGGCTTGGGTCATGCTGTGCAGCACTTCATCTGCGACGGCCCCGGCTACGGCGGCCATCGGGGTGACAAAGCTGCGGCTCATATGCGCGCGCACGGCGTCATACATGCGCCGGGCAATCACCCCAGCGGGCGCGCTTGTGGCCTTTGTGATGCATGTGCGCAGCAATGGCAGCTCGCTGGTGAGTTCAGTCAGAACAGTCTCAAACCGCGTGCGTGCCGCATCAAAAGCCACCACCCGGTCGCTTGCGCAGGCGGCATCCGCGCCAATGATCAGATCAATCGGTCCATGTTGCAAATGCAGACGCGCGCCATCCTTTAGCAAAGCCGCTTGCGGGGCGCTCATGACTTGTCTTTCCATCTGAAATTGCGCCGGTCTGATGGGGCGCTTTTGGGGTCTATCTGACCAACCTTGCGCACATCAGGGCGGTCCACGTCTTCGATCGGCTGGACCTCGTCCATATGCCCGCCAAGCGCGGCGTAATCTGACAGGCGCATGGTGAATTCAATCGGGGCCACAAGGGCCGGCGTGGGCACATAGCCAAACGCATTGCTGGGCATGTTCAGAACATCCGCCATGATGGTGATGCCACCGCCGGGCCAGACATAGGCCTCGGCCCCGCCAACGGACACCAACGTCAGGCTGTCTTTGACCGAATGGGTCAGGCGCACCGGATTTTCGGTGACGCCCGCCCGCAGTGATCCACCAGCCCCGCCCATAAACAGCACCGAGCAAATCGACGGTTCGCAGTTTTCGGCAATTCGATCTGCTGAGGCTTGCAGCGGCGCTGGCATTGGTTTGGATACTGGCGTCAAATCGCCGTCCAATTCGTAATATGCGGCCTGTTCGCCGGTGGTGGACACCATCAACAATCGCAATCCTGGCCAGGCCGTCTTGGCGTCCGAGGGTTTGAGGATTGCCAGTGGGTCTTCGATGTTCGTCCCGCCCCAACCCGTGCCGGGCTCGGCCACCTGAAAATACCGCCCCGGAGTGGAGCGCCGGCCCATGATCTTGATGCCGGTGGGTGGGACATCCAATTGCTGACCGGCCTGATGTTCGGACAGTTGCCCGGTGATATGATCGTCCACCACGATCACCTCGTCCACATGGCCAACCCATTGTGCGGCAAACATGCCGATAGTGGCCGATCCACAGCCCACGCGCATCAGTTGTTCTGGCGTGCCGTCGATGACCGGGGCCTGGCCGGCCTGCACAATCACGCGGGCTCCATCGTCGATCTGCAGTTCAACCGCGTCGCAGTTGCACAGTTTCAGCAAGGTATCACAGGTCACCCGGCCTTCTTTCTTGGACCCGCCAGTGAGGTGTTCAACCCCGCCCAGCGATAACATCTTAGAGCCATATTCCGAGGTCATGACATGGCCCACCGCCTCGCCATCAACCCGAACGACAGCGCGTTCATGGCCGATGTGGCGGTCGGTGTCGATTTTGATCTTTACCCCGCAGTAGGAAAATATGCCCTCGGTGACGACGGTAACCATATCGACGCCTTCAACATCCTGAGACACAATAAAGGGCGCTGGTTTGTAATCAGGATAGGTGGTGCCGGCCCCGATGGCTGTGACAAACGGTGTATCGGCGCGCAGCAGATCACCGTCCCAATCGGTGCCGTCAGTGCCTTGCAGAAATGGCACCGCCTTGAGGCCTTTGTCGGCGGCATTGTCGATGATGGTCAACGGATCCAACCGCAGCAAATCGCCACCGTGATTGGCATAGCGGTCACAGGCCCCGATTTTGCCATCGGCAATAAAGCACATCACCGGGCAGGCATCGCAGCGTATCTTCTCGGGGATCACGCGGTCGCTCATGGGGCACCTTTGAGGGCAGCCATAACCACCGAGGGAGTGGCGGGCACTTGCCGGATGCGCGCCCCACAAGCATGATGAATGGCGTTCAGAATGGCGGGGCTTGTCGGGATCAACACATGCTCACCCAGCCCCTTGGCCCCATGAGGCCCATGGGCATCGGGGTCTTGGATGATGATCGTTTCAATCGGGGGGATGTCGCCCGTGGTGGGGATCAGATAATCGTGCAGGTTTTCGGTGCGCCCTGGAATGTACTCTTCCATCAGGGCCATGCCCAATCCCTGTGCGATGCCACCCTGCACCTGAGCTTCTACCAACAAGGGGTTGATGGCCTGACCCACATCATGTGCCGCCACAAAGTTCTGCACGTTCACTGTGCCAAGTACTGTATCCACCTCAACCACCACCAGATGTGCGGCATACCCGAATTGCGCATAGGGGATGCCTTGGCCATTGGCGTCCAGCGGTTTGGTTGGCGGGTCATATGTCTCGCATGAGGTCAGAACATAGCCGTCTGCAGTGGTGCTGAGCTTGCCAAGGTCAATCCGGTGGGTTTGACCTGCGTCGCTGACTGAGATCTGCCCATCCGAAAACGCCAATATCGCGTCCTCAGATGCATTGACCATCTGCAGGATTTGCGCCCGCATGGACTGACCCGATAGTTTGGCCGCATTGCCGGATACAAATGTCTGACGCGAGGCAGACGTTTTGCCACCATCAGGTGTGATAGCCGTATCAGGCCCCAACAGGACAAGATCATGCACCGATATGCCCAAAGCCTGTGCAAATATCTGAGAGATCACAGTGTTGGCCCCTTGGCCAATGTCCATTGCCCCCTGGTGCAGCACAACCTGGCCATCCGGGCGCAGTCCCGCCTTGATGGTTGATGGGTTGGGCAGTGAGGTATTTCCACATCCATACCAGCCCCCAGCCACACCAACGCCACGGCGCAGGGCGGACCCCTCAGTGGAGCGGGCGTTGTTGAAAGCCTCTGCCGCGGCGCGCTCGGAGGTCCAACTGGTCCGCAGAGCCTCAAGGCATGCCTTTATCCCAACGCCCTGATCAAAGACCTGACCACAAACTGTGGGCGTGCCTGCCTCCAGCGCGTTGAGGATGCGAAATTCCAGCGCATCCATGTTCAGCGCGTCGGCCAGTTCATCAAACAGCACCTCTTGGGCAATGGCGGATTGCGGCACGCCAAATCCGCGAAAGGCCCCGGCGGGTGGGTTGTTGGTATGCACTGCAACACTTTCGGCCCGGTAATCGGAAATCTGATAGGGGCCCGAGGCGTGCACCGGCACACGGTTGGCCACAGTCGGCCCCCACGAGGCATAGGCACCAGTGTTGAAATGCCCCAGAAACTGAAACCCTGACAGGCGACCATCACGCGTGGCACCAACTGTCAGAGTGATATCCGCCGGGTGCCGTTTGGTGGTCGATTGCATCGATTCTGATCGGCTGTAGGTAAGGCGCACCGGTTTGCCCACCTTGATGGCGGCCAAGGCCACCAGTGGCTGTACTGATATATCCAGTTTTGAGCCAAACCCGCCTCCCACCGCTGTGGGGGCAATGCGAATACGCGCCTCATCCCATCCAAGGATCAACGCCATGGAGTCGCGGTTCATGATCGGGGCCTGAGTGCCGGTGTGGATGGTAATGCCACCGTTTTCGGGCACGGCATAGGCCGCTTCGGGTTCAATATAGGCGTGTTCAACAAAACCAGTTGTGAACTGGCCCGTGGCGGTAACATCGGCGCGCTCCAGCGCGGCATCCGCTTCGCCGCATTGCACAAAGCCACCACACATGATGTTGCCCTTGCGGGTGTCATGCAGCAGTGCGGCGTCTTCGTGCAGTGCGTCCGCCACGGATTGCGCGCCGGGCAATTCCTGCCAGTCGATGGGGAAGGTGCCCATATCAAACGCGCGCATGGCCTCGGCCGTGCCAATGACGCCAGCGACGGCCTCGCCCCGGAATCGCGCTTCTTCCTCGGCAAACACAGGCTGATCAATAAAGCCGGGGATTACCCCAAATGCGTTGAGGCCGGGAATATCGCTTGCACTGATCACGGCCTCAAGGCCCCGAGTTTTGGCCACGAAGCCCACAATATCCCCCAGCTGAAACGAAGCGCGTGGATAGGGTGAGCGCACCACGCGCAGCACCAACGCATCGGGTGGTGCAATGTCATCCGAAAATATATCCCGGCCGGTGGTCTTAACCAGCCCGTCCAGTTTTGGGATGGGGTCTCCGACGGCGCTTGTGGTTGGGGTCTCCGTTGTCTGGCCAAGCCCAGCGGCGTGAACCGCGTCAATGATCTTGCGATACCCGGTGCAGCGGCACAACACACCCCCCAGGGCCTCTTCGATCTGCAACTTTGAGGGCTGAGGATGTTCGCGCAGCAGCCCCACGGATGTGACCATCATGCCCGGTGTGCAGATACCGCACTGGGCGGCAGCATGGGCCTGAAAGCTGTCGCTCAGGCGCTGGGCGATGGGGTCTTGGGTCACCAGCCCGGCAAGGGTTTCTACCGTGCGCCCCGAGGCCTGCTGCGTGGCCATCAGGCAGGCGCAAACCGGCGCTCCATCCACCAGGACAGTGCAGGCGCCGCAGTCTCCGGCGTTGCAGCCGATCTTGACATCGCGCTGCGCCATGCCTTCGCGCAGGGTCTGCGACAGGCGCTCGCCGACTTGGGGATGTGCCATTGCACCGGCCCCGTTCAGGGTGAAGGACACAGAGGTCGGGGGGGCGGGTTTATTCATCACAAGCCTGCAAACATGTCAGCACCGTGCGGCGGCACAGCTCGGCTGCGGCATCCATTCGGTAGTGGTCTGTGCCACGAATATCCGAGAGAGGCGAAAGCGCCGACAAATGGGTCGTCCATATTGCTGAGTTGTCCCTGAGATCACTTGCATTTTGGCCCATCAGGTCCGCCTCAAGCCCCTCAAGGCGTTGCGCCACAGCTGAACACGATCCAACAGCCACGCGTGCGCCAGCAATTCGTGCGGCCTCATCTGTCCAGATGACGGCACTGACCATGGCAATGGAAATCACCAGATATTTGCGGGTGCCCAGCTTTTGGAAATGCCCCTGCGCGCCGTCGGGCATGTCAGGGATCAATATGGCCGAAACCAATTCACCGGGGCGCAGTGCTGTCTGACGCACGCCAGTGATCATCTGAGCCAAGGGCAAGGTTCGGCTGCCCTTGGAGGAGCAAAGTTCTACCTCTGCCTCTAGCGCCAGCAGCGGTGGCACCCCATCGGCGGCAGGCGAAGCGTTGCAAATATTGCCCGCCACTGTGCCGGCATTCTGGATTTGCCAGGCGCCCACTTCGCGGGCTGCCAGTTTTAGCGCATCAAATGCAGGCGGCAAATCGGCTTTTTGAATGTCGGTCCAACTGGTTGCAGCGCCAATGCGCCAGGTGGCGCCGCTATGGGATATGCCGCGCAACTCTGGCAGACGGGTGATGTCCAGCATCTGCGCCGGGGCAGGGGTATCGCCCAGTGCAGGAAACACATCTGTTCCACCCGCAATCACCTTGGCCCCGGTCAGCCGCGCGATATCCAAGGCGTCACTCAGCGAGTTCGGGACGTGGTAGCCCATGAAACAGGACACTCCAATTCGTTAGCGTGCAAACAACATTAGGAGGCCGCAGCACCCGCTGTCAAATTTTTTCTGGTTCGGTTGGTCGGGGTCCTGTTCTGGGTTGGTGGCATTCACCTGCGATTCGTGCTGTGACGCGGGCTTTGTGCCGACACTGATGAGATAATGATGACCAGATACCCCATCGTGCAACGCTCATTGCAGAGGTGGCATCAAGGACACGCAAAGGAAATTGACCGGGTGTTCGCGCTGCTCTGGTCTATATTTGATGGGAGTTATGTGCAGGGCTATTTGCACAAGAATTCATCAAATTCGTGCCGGGCGGCAATATTTCCAACAAGTTTTTCTGGACTTTTTGTTAGCGTACACACAAAATTAACGCAGAAGACCGCGAACAAAGCCGGTCAAAGGGAGAAAGACATGACAAAGACAACCAAGCAAAGCTTTACTCGTCGCGGTCTGTTGAAAACGCTGGGCGCGGGTGCTGGCGTGGCAGCTGCCTCAAACTTTGTACCGGATCTGGCGCGGTTTGCCCATGCACAAAGCAGCGGCCCAATTAAAATTGGATTTCAAATGCACGCCACGGGTATCGGTGCTTCTTATGGCCGCTGGTATGACCGCACGACACAGGCTGCTGTGGCACGGATCAACGACATGGGCGGCATTGGCGGGCGCGAAGTCGAGATTATCACCGAAGACGATGGCACTGATCCCAAACGCGGCGCAGAGGTGGTGGAGAAATTCGCCACTCAGCACAAGTGTGATTTGGCCTTTGGCACGTTGTTCAGTCACGTCGTATTCGGTTCGGCTCCGCGTGCCGGCGAGTTGAAACTGCCTTATTTTGTTGTCTCTGAGGGCCATCATGTGGCCAGCGGCAAGTTGAACCGTTACACTTTGCAGCCGGGCATCACGGATGTGAAAAGCCAGGTACAGGCGATGGCGCCTTTTGTGTCCGAAAACCTCGGCAAAAAGATCACCATGGTCTATCCTGATTTTGCGTTTGGCCATGATCACCGCGATTTTTTCTCTGCTGCGATTGAGGCACAGGGCGGCGAGGTGGTGGCGAGCATTCCGATCCCGCCAACCGAGACATCATTCACCAAGTATTTCCCCAATATCCCGCGTGAAACCGAAGTTTTGTATCACGTCATGGTTGGCCCCGGCGTTCTGACCTTTGTAAAAGAGCTGGGCGAGTTCTTTGGTCCCAATGGCCCGAAACTCTTTGGGTTCCTCGACAGTCTGGAAGCGGTCAGCCTGGCCAGCCCTGGCCTTGAATTCCTTGAAGGCAGCTATTTCTGGGAGGGCAGCCCACGCCACGCACAGGCGGATCAATCCGAGTTTGACAAGATGTACCGCGCCGCAGTGGGCGTGGATGACATGGGGGCGTCAGTGGATGATCCCAAGGATGTATCCACCTATTCCCACATGTTTGGGTGCTGGGAAACGCTGAACATCGTCAAGGCAGGTATGGAGGCGTCGGGCTATTCCGGCCCCAATGATCGTGCGGCCCTGATCGAAGCCGTGGAGGCGATGACCGACATGCCCCACTCCGACGATCACCCACAAGGCGCCAAGGTGTTTAACGGCAAAACCCACCAGACCTTTGGGCACCAGTTTATCTCGCAGGTGACGGACGGAAAGCTGGTGGTGAAGCATAAAACATCCATTGAGGATGGGATGTATGCTGACGAAGTGGATTACACCACACAGTCCTTCTGATCAAAGCGTGGGGCCAGTTAAGTAGATGGAATTCGGACCGCATCTGATGCTGGCCTCGCTGGAAGGTGCCGTGACAGCGGCCATTCTGGCGCTTACGGCAATGGGATTAAGCATTGTCTTTGGGGTCATGCGCGTCGTCAACATTGCGCATGGCGAGTTTTACATGGTGGGGGCAGTTTTGGCCTGGGTCGTGGCCTCACTGGTGGGGGCAAGCCCTGCGGTGGGGTTTGTCGCGGCGCTGGTGATTGCGCCGCTGGTGGTCGGTTTGATCGCCATGGCGGCAGACAAGCTGATCCTGCAACGTCTTGCCTATGACCCGGATCGCACCATCGTGGCCACCATTGGGCTGCTTTATATCATTCAGCAAACCACATTGATGAGTTTTGGCCCTGATGCGCGGCCGGTTCAGCCGCCGTTCAACACACGCCTGTCACTGCCGTGGTTTGAGTGGGGCGAAAACGGGTTTGAGATGTTCTGGCCATGGGGCCTCAGCATCACCAGCTACAAGCTGTTTGTTATCATTGCGGCCTGCGCCATTTTGACAGGGCTTTGGTTGCTGATGACACGCTCAAAGGCCGGGCTGATCATGCGTGCCACGCAGCAGGATTCTGAGACTGCGCAGGCCTTTGGCATTCCTGTAGGGCAGGTCTATTCCTATGTGTTTGGCCTTGGGGCCGGGCTGGCGGCTGTGGGTGCGGTGCTGGTGGTGCCGATCCAACAGGCGCATTACCTGATGGGGCACGACCCGCTATTGCTCAGCTTTATCGTGGTTATCATCGGCGGCCTCGGCAGCCTGCCCGGAACCGTGATCGCCGCCTTTCTGATTGGCATGAGCGATGGGATCATTTCTGTCTTCTTCTCGCCCACTCTGGCCAAAATCATCGCCACTTTGGCGGTGGCTCTGGTGTTGGTCTTCCGCCCTCAGGGGCTGCTTGGGCGGGTTGAAAGATGACGAACGCGCAGCGCTCGCATATATTGCACTTTGCCACCATCGCCGTGCTGGCATGTCTGTTTTTCGTTTTGCCGGCCTACCACGTCGGCAACCTTAGCCGGATCATGGTGCTGGCGGTTTATGCGATGGGGTTCAACCTGTTGTTTGGGTACACCGGGTTGCTCAGCCTTGGACACGCGTTGTTTTTTGCCACCGGCATGTATGGCCTTGGCATGGCGATGAACAATTTTGGTATGGCGTCCGAGCCTGCCATCCTGATCGGCATCATCTGTGCCATCGTCATGTCTGCGGTTGTCGGCTTTCTGGCGCTGCGCACCACGGGTGTAGCGTTTATGATTGTCACGCTGATGTTTGCCCAAGCGGGGTATCTGACGGTGCTGTATTTCGGGGCGTATACGCGCGGCGACGAAGGCTTTGTGATCCCGCAGCCCGATCGCATGATCGCGGGGATTGATATAACCGGTGAAACCTCGCGCTATTTTGCAGCGCTCATCCTGTTTGCCATCGTGTTTCTGGCCATCGCCCATCTTGTACGCTCGCCCTTTGGCCGCACATTGATAGCGATCCGCGAAAACGAAGAACGCACCAAAATGTTGGGCTATGACACGGGCCGCCACAAGCTGCTGGCGGTGATTGTCTCGGGCACGATCTCGGGCATTGCGGGGGCGGCTTATGCGTTGCTCTTTGGCTATGCCGGGGCCACCTTTGCCACTGTTCAGTATTCGATTTTTCCACTGTTGTGGGTGTTGCTGGGTGGGGCTGGTACCACACTTGGGCCACTGATCGGCGTGGCGTTTATGTTTTATCTGATTGACCTCAGCAGCTCGATCACACAGGCCTATATGTTGATCGCCGGGGTGGTTTTGGTGGTGCTGACACTGTTTGCCCCCCAGGGGCTGGCGGGTGAATTGCGCCGGAGGCTGTTCACATGGCTTCCATAATCCTGAGCACCAAAGGTCTGACCAAAACTTACGGCGGGTTGAACGCCAATGAAGATGTCGATTTTGAGCTGCAACGCGGCAAGATCACAGCCCTGATTGGCCCCAATGGCGCAGGCAAATCCACCTTTGTCGGCATGATCAGCGGGCGCATTGCCGCCACCCGCGGACAGGTGGTTTTTGACGGGCGCGACATCTCTGCGCTGCCCGCTCACGAGCGGATCAAACTGGGCATCGCCTATACGTTTCAGATCACATCCGTTTATGCCGGGCTGACGCTGCATGAAAATGTGGCCATCGCCGCCCGCCGCCGGTTGGGCAAAAGCGCCAAGGCGGTGCATGCCAAGGTCGTTTCGGTCTTGCAGCAGGTTGGCCTGAGTGATCGGGCTGATCAGATTGCGGGCGATCTCAGCTATGGCCACCAGCGCGTGCTGGAGATTGCCATGGGGCTGGCGCAGGACCCGGTGCTGTTCATTCTGGATGAACCCACCCAAGGGCTGGCCGAAACCGAGGTGGATGATTTCGTGACCCTGATCAAGGCGCTGGCGGGGGATACGACAATTCTGCTGATCGAACATAATATGGATGTGGTTATGCGCACCGCTAATCATATCCATGTGTTGGACAATGGCCGCTCTCTGGCCTCGGGCACGCCTGAGGAAATCCAGGCCAACAAGGCTGTGCAGGCGGCTTATCTGGGGACGGATGTGGATGCTTGAGGTTAACAATATTCACGCAGCCTATGGCCGGGTCAAAGTGCTGCACGGTGTGTCACTCAGCGCCAAAGCAGGTGAAATTCTGTGCTTGCTGGGCCGCAATGGGGCCGGCAAAACCACGGTGATGAAGGCGATCATGGGGTTGGTGCCGCTCAGCGATGGCAGCATTACGCTGGCGGGCGAAGTTCTGAGCGATCTTCCAGCCCACGAGGTGCCCAAACGGCACGTCGGCTATGTGCCCCAAGGGCGGCGCTTGTTTCCTGAACTGAGCGTGGCCGAAAACATAGAGATCGGCCTGATGACCTGCAAAGCCGATGCCAGCACGCGCGATTGGGTGTTGGATATCTTCCCGCTGCTCAGGGAGCGGTTGGATCAACAGGCCAACACGCTTTCAGGTGGTGAACAACAAATGCTGGCCACCGCCCGAGCCTTGTGCCTGAGGCCCAAACTGTTGCTGCTGGACGAGCCAACCGAAGGGCTGCAACCCTCGATGATTGAACAAATCCGCCAGGTCGTGGCGCGCATGAAGGCCGAAGGCGTGGCCGTGATTTTGGTTGAGCAACGTGTGGATGCGGTGCTGTCCATCGCCGATCAGGTGACTTTTATTGAGAATGGCCGCGACCTTGAGACACTCACAGCCGATGAATTGCGTGCGCATCCTGAGAAGCTGAAACTACACCTGGGCGTTTGATGTCTGTCGCGTAAAGGCGCAGTGCTTTCAGCTCTGACCCGGTTAACAAGCCTTCGCGGCCAATCTACAACGCCTAAGTCATTTTGCGCAATAGCCGCACAAACGTCACCTGCTCGGATGGTGACAGCGGGCGCAGTGTTTCTTCTGAGATACGGTGCCCAATGTCATGCAGTTGGGCAATCATGGCCTGTGCCGCAGCTGTCAGGCGGATGATGGTGCGGCGTTTGTCTTGCGGGTCAGACTCTAACGCCAGCAGATCTTTGCGCTTCAACCTGTCAACCACGCCCTTGATCGTGGCGACATCCATTGCCGTCAACCGGCCCAGATGGTTTTGTGAACATGACCCCACCTGAGCCACCCGTACCAGCACCGAAAACTGGCGCGGGGTCAGTCCATCAGGGCTCTGAGCCTGAAAGATTGATGCATGCCGCTGGCTGGCGACACGCAGGATATATCCGACTTGTTCCTCCAGAATATAGTCATCCGGGTGGGTCTGATCAGACATATCTGTGCCAAGGCTTGTGTCCGACAATTTGAGCCCCCTCCAAGACGTGCGTTTGCCAAATGCGCGGCATTCAGCAAGGTTAAAACTTGATCTAACCCCCTTTGATGTTAGTGTACGAATGACACAATTGGCAAGAGGGCGCCTGATCAGATGGACACCAAGAAACTCGTCATTCGCAACATTGGTATGATCTTATCGGGGGATATGGCCGTCCCCATCCTGGACGGCGATTGCCTGATTGCTATTGATGGCAAAATCCACGCTTGGGGCGCTGAAAAAGATCTGGATTGCGAGGGGGCCACCACCACGGTTGATGCCCAGGGCGTTACGTTGGCGCCGGGTCTGATCGACAGCCATATTCACCCGGTTGTGGGTGATTACACCCCACGTCAGCAACAGCTGCATTGGATCGACAGCACCCTGCATGGCGGCGTCACCACGCTGATCTCGGCGGGTGAAGTGCATATGCCGGGGCGCCCTAAGGACGTGGTGGGCCTCAAGGCGATGGCCATTGCCTCGCAGCGTTGGTACGAAAATTTCCGCCCCTCGGGTATGAAAGTCCACGCAGGCGCACCCGTGATCGAACATGGCATGGTTGAAGAAGATTTCAAGGAACTGGCCGAGGCGGGTGTCAAGCTGCTGGGCGAGGTTGGCCTTGGGTCCGTTAAGGATGGCAAGACCGCGCGCCAGATGGTGGATTGGGCGCGCAAATATGGCATCCAAAGCACCATACACACCGGCGGCCCATCAATCCCCGGATCGGGCCTGATTGATGCGGACATGGTGATTGAAACCGGCACAGATGTGATTGGCCATATCAATGGCGGGCATTCTGCGCTGCCGGATGATCAGATCATCTGCCTGTGCGAAAGCTGCCAATCCGCGTTTGAGATTGTCCACAATGGCAATGAACGCGCAGGTATTCTAGCGGTGAACACCGCCCGCGAATTGGGCAAGCTGGATCAGGTTATTCTGGGCACGGACGGACCTGCGGGATCAGGGGTGCAACCCTTGGGCATCCTGCGCATGGTCGCAATGTTATCCAGCCTTGGAAATGTAGCGGCGGAAATCGCTTTCTGCTTTGCCAATGGCAACACCTCGCGGCAACGCGAACTGGACACCGGTATCATTGAGGTGGGTAAATGCGCCGACTTTGTGCTGATGGATCAGGCCCAACACGCGCCCGGCAAAAACATGCTGGAGTCCGTGCAACTGGGCAACCTACCGGGTGTGGGCATGACGATCATCGACGGGGTTGTCACCAGCTTGAACAGCCGCAACACGCCCCCAGCAATGCGGCTGCCCGAAGTGGTTTGACACTGGCAAGGGCTATTGGAACCTTCATTAAGGTTCCATGGCCTTTGAGGCCATCGGCGGGATCACACCCGTTACAAAGCTGACAATGGCCGCCGAAATCTAACGGTGATCCTCATGAGCATTTGGGGCGCTCTCCCTTTATCGAGAGGGCGTTTCGGGCAACACCACTGATGCAGGTGTTGCGTGATTTGCTTGACGCGGGGCTTTGGGGCCTACCGGGATACAAGCTTGGGCGTTTGATGTTGTGCCCGTTCCCAGATGACAATCGCAGCGCCGTCGGAGCGCTTCATCTGCGCGAGCATGAACTCAGTGCGCATACCCGGCAGGCTGGCAAAGACGTCAAACAACCCGTCGGCTCCATCCGAGGTTAGGGGAATGGCCAGATCGGTTTGCCCTGCTTGGGATAATACCCAATGCGCGGGCTTGCCAGTTGGATCCAGTTGGATCTGGCGCAGTTCGGACAGGGCAACAGCGCCGCCCGTCAAAGGCCCGAAATAGGTAATCTGACCTTCTGTGATACGCACCATTCCGGGGCCCTGACCGGAAATGCGAAACCGGGCGCGCTGGATGCCGGCCGCCACCAATACCAGCCCGGCCATGGTTAAACCCCAGCCAATCCAGGTCATGATGCCATGTGTGCTTAATGCCGACCAAACACCAAACGCCGTAACGGAGCCACCCACCAGCGTTTCGCGCCACCGATACAGTGCAGAGGCCGCCTCGGGGCGCACAAAGCTCATGTCCAATCCCCCAGCGTGTGTTGCCACAAAGTCAGTGCTGCCACAGCCGCTGTGTCAGCCCTCAGGATGCGGGGGCCAAGGCGGATGGGGTGCGCAAAAGGTAGCTTGTGCAGCCGGGTGCGCTCTGCCTCGCAAAAGCCGCCCTCAGGACCGATCAGGATGGCCCATTTGTTGGTGTTGCCTGCAGGGATCAGGCCGGGGGCAGGGGTGCCGTCGGCCAGTGCTTCATCACAAAACATCAACTGGCGGTCGTGCGGCCAGGTAGACAGCACCGTGTCCAGCTTTTGCAGATCGTCCACTGCGGGTACAAAGGTGCCTCCGCATTGTTCCGCCGCTTCGACGGCATGGGCTTGCAGGCGGTCACGGCGGATACGCTCGGCATTGGTAAACTGGGTCTGCACCGGGCTGATGCGGGAGGCCCCCATTTCGGTGGCCTTTTCGACAATAAAATCTGTGCGCGCCTTCTTGATCGGGGCAAACAGCAGCCACAGATCAGGTGGGTTCATTTGTGGGCGCGATTGCGCTGTGCATTCCAGAGCGCCGCCACGTTTGCCAGCCTCAACCACACGCGCCAGCCATTCACCGACCCGCCCGTTGAACAGCTTCACGCTGTCGCCCACGCCCAGACGCATCACCCCAAACAGGTAATGCGCTTGGTCGCGCGCCAGAGGAACGGATTGCCCTTCCCCCAGATCGTGATCTACATAAAGCCTGACTTTTGCATCTGCCATGGGGCCAACATATGACCGAGAGTGACCAGACGCCAGAGGCCACAGGCCAAGTGGCTGATGCTGTGCGCGGCAATTGGGTTGATCGGCTTGCGCCGCGCGTCACCCGCCCCTATCTGCGCCTCAGCCGGGCGGACCGCCCGATTGGCACATGGCTGCTTTTGTTGCCGTGTTGGTGGGGGCTGTTGCTGGCGATGCTGCATGACGGGCGCGCCGGTTGGCATGATTTGTGGATCTTTGGGGGCTGTGCGATCGGGGCCTTTTTGATGCGCGGCGCTGGCTGCACCTGGAACGACATCGCGGATCGTCACTATGACGGTTCGGTCGAGCGCACAGCATCACGGCCAATACCCTCAGGGCAGGTGAGCGCAAAACAGGCGTTGGTCTGGTTGGTGGTACAGGCACTGGTGGCGTTGCTGATTTTGCTGACATTCAATTCTATGGCGATCTTGCTGGGCGTTATTTCATTGGTCCCGGTGTGCATCTATCCCTTTGCCAAGCGGTTCACCTGGTGGCCGCAGGCCTTTTTGGGGCTGGCGTTCAACTGGGGGGCTTTGCTGGCTTGGGTGGCCCATACTGGCACACTAGAGGCCCCGGCGGTTGTTCTGTATTTGGCGGGCATTGCCTGGACGCTGTTTTATGACACGGTCTATGCCTATCAGGACACAGAGGATGACGCGCTGATCGGCGTGAAATCGACCGCCCTTCTGTTTGGTGATAATCCGGGGGCCTGGCTGCGTCGGTTTTTGGTGCTGACAGTGCTTTTGATGATGGTCGCGGTTATCCTTGCGGCCAAGGGTGGCCATCCGTTTGCTATGTTGATTGCTCTGCTCGGGCCTTGGGCGCTGGGGGCACATCTGACATGGCAACTCAGGCAATTAGATACATCGGATAACCCGTTGCTTTTGCGATTGTTCCGCTCAAACCGGGATGCAGCACTGCTGCCCTTGCCGTTTTTCGCCATTGCCATGCTGCTGTGATTGCACTTGGGGGCGACTGGGCCTAAACACACCGAGGGAACAACAAGACGCGATATGATTTATGCGATTGTCTTCGATCTTTGCTATCGGCGCGGCCTTTATGGTGGCCGCGGTGTTATGTCTGGTGGTGGCGCAGTTTTCTGTCACTGTGATCGAGGATCATTCGCGCCAAAGCGTGTTGGAACAGCTGGACAATAAGGGCCTGACCTGGGCCGAAGTGGATGCCGATGGCTTGCAGGTGTTCCTTGGTGGCACCGCACCCACCGAAGCGACAAGGTTCAAGGCCCTGTCAACAGCCGGTACAGTGGTTGATGTCGCACGGGTGATTGACCAAATGCTGGTAGAAGACAGCGCCGTCATCGCCCCCCCACGATTTTCGGTTGAGATCCTGCGCAACGGCAGTGGTATTTCTCTGATTGGCCTAGTGCCAGCCAGCACCGATCGCGAAGAGCTGTTGGAAAGTATTCGCAAAGCCTCGGGTGGAGATGAGGTGGCTGATCTGCTGGATGTCGCCGATTACCAGCATCCCGAAACCTGGGATGTGGCGCTTGAGTACGCTGTGCGCTCGCTCAAGTCATTGCCTCGCACCAAGATTTCGGTGGATGCCAGCCGGGTTGAGATCACCGCCATGACCGACAGCCCCGCAGAAAAGCGTGCAACCGAGATCAAGCTGGCGCGATCGGTGCCTGATGATGTGCGTTTATCATTAAACATTTCTGCGCCGCGCCCCGTGGTCACGCCCTACACGTTGCGCTTCGTCTATGAGAATGATCAGGGCCGATTTGATGCCTGCACCGCAGATACAGAAGCCGCCCGAACAACAATTTTGGCGGCGGCCGGTAAATTGGGCCTCAAGGCCCGCCCCGACTGTGTGATCGGCCTTGGCGTGCCCTCACCCAATTGGGCAAAGGCGGTTGAACTGTCGATTGCGGCTTTGGGTGAGCTGGGCGGAGGCAGCGTGACATTTTCGGATGCAGACATTTCACTAAATGCGCTGCAAGGCACGCCACAAAGCGTGTTTGATACGGTGGTCGGTAAATTGGAAAACACCCTGCCTGATGTGTTTGCCCTGCATTCAACACTACCCCCTCCGATTGATAATTCAGCGCCCGAAGTGCCCGAATTTGTTGCCACTTTGTCGCCCGAAGGGCAGGTGCAAATCCGCGGACGAGTTGGCAGCGAATTCATGCGCGACACCGTCGATAGCTTTGCCAAGGCGCGGTTTTCTTCGGACGGTGTGCATACAACGGCCCGTATCGCCGAAGAACTGCCCGATGACTGGCCGCTGCGCGTATTGGCCGGGCTTGAGGCGCTGTCGTATCTGTCGAATGGGGCGGTGACGATCACACCGGATCTGGTGGATGTGACAGGCAATACCGGCCGCAAAGATGCCAGCACAATGATTGCCGGTTTTTTGTCAGATAAACTGGGCGACGGTGATCAGTTTGAGATCAATGTAAAATATAAAAAGGCCCTCGACCCGGTGCTGGGCCTGCCCACGCCGGATGAATGCGAGGCCTTGATTGCACAGGTACAGGTTGAGCGGAAAATCAGTTTTGAGCCGGGATCATCCAATATGGATGCCAATGGCGCAGCGATCATGGATGACATTGCTGAAATTCTGAAGAAATGTGGTGATATCCGTATGGAAATCGGTGGTCACACAGATAGTCAGGGCCGTGAAGAGATGAACCAGCAGCTTAGTCAGAAGCGCGCCCGAGCCATTCTGGACGAGTTACGCGCGCGCCGGGTTTTGACCAGCTCGATCAATTCCAAGGGATATGGTGAAAGCACACCCATCGCCGACAATAAGACCGACGCAGGCCGTGAAGCCAACCGCCGGATCGAGTTTAAACTGATCCGCCCTGAGCCGATCAAAGACGAGCAAACAACTCTTGAAAGCCTGGCTGATCCGGTAGAAGAAGGGGCACAGACCCCAGCCGAAACCCAGCCTGAGACGGAAGAAGACAGCACAGATGAACAGAACTGAGTTTATCATTGCCACGGCCATCGTTTTGTTTGTGGCGTTCTGCATGGGCTGGTTTGCGAATTGGCTGATCCACAAATTTATCCGTGTCTCGGGCTCGGATGTGGGCGAGTTGGAGCGCATGGCACAAGAACTGCACGAAGCTGAAGAAACCCGCGATCAGGCCATCACCTATTTGCAACAGCGTGAGGCCGAGCTGACCAACCAGTTAAGCCAGACCGAAGCTGAACTTGCCGCCACCATGGAAGGTTTGCGCGAGGCGCGCTATGAGGCTGAGCAGATGCGCTCGGAACTGGAGCGGCGTGCGGCGAGCTAAGAGGCGTTGCCGCTGGAACTCGTGGGATGTGTCGATTGAAACGTTTCCTTTCGTTAGCTAGGTACTGATCCATTTAGCGGTGGCGGCTGATCTACGTATATTCTGTTTCGGATGCATCACCGGATTTTTGAGCTGACGTATGGCAATCCAAAAAATGCCCTGAGATAAATGGGTCGGGTCGTTTCATGATGGCACGTTGGATGCGCGTGATCGGTTGAAGGGTCGGCAGTCTCGAAGGGGCTGACGGCAGCATCTTGCTCTCATGCCGACTAGCGCCTGGGCTTTGCTCGCAACGTAGGATCAGCTTGGGTCGGGTCTTCGGGCCAGGGGTGTTTGGGATAGCGGCCACGCATATCCTTGCGCACATCGCCATAAGAACTGGCCCAGAATCCGGGGATATCCAATGTGGTTTGCACAGGCTTGCTGGCCGGGGACAACAGCGTCACGCGCAGGGGGGTCTTGCCCACCAGCGGATGCGTGGTCTGGCCGAACATTTCTTGTAGGCGCAGGCTGATCTGGGGGTGATCGCCGGCGTAATCAATTGGGATGTTTCGGCCCAAAGGCGTGGTGAAATGCGCTGGTGCGAGATGGTCCAACAGCTGCATCTGATCCCAGCTGAGCCGGGCGCGCAGCGCATCCAGCATGTCAAAGCGTTTCCAATCTTGTGCGGTTTTCACGCCGCTCAGATAGGGCAATAACCAATCGTTTAGACCCGACAGCAGGGCTGCATCCGACATATCGGGCAAATCCTCGCCTGCCTCGCGTGCAAGGCTCACACGGGCCACAAACCTGCGAGCGGCGTCAGTCCAGGTCAGGCCAAGGTCACGCACGCCGTCCAGCATGGCGTGGGCGATTGTTTCATTTGGTGCATCTTTCCAGATGCGGTCATCCAATGTCAGCGCTCCAAACTGTTCGCGGCGCCGGGCCATTACCCGGCGCTCGCGTTTGTCCCATTGGCAAATATCGTGCCATGCGATCTGATCGCCATATAGCCCGCGCAGTTCGGCCTCTGAGATTGCGATTGCCTGACGGATGCGGGCCTCGCGGGGGTTGCCATCCAGATCGGTGGCGACAATCAAGCGGGTGGTGATCAGTGGATCACCCTGGGGCAAAATGGCCCCCTTACCGCCTGACAAAACATAGCGCGGCTCATCTCCGGGGCGACGCAGGCCAATGCGATCTGGATAAGCCAGCGCCGCCATCTCAGCGCTGCTCATCGTGCTTTTGCATGCACGTCTCGCTTGTCGGCTCAGCCGTTTCGACTCGGATTTGATACGTTCAATTGCACCGCGATTGGCGGGCCAAGGATGGCGGTTAGCATAGTCGCGCGGATCATTCAGAGCCGAAAGGCGCAGCGCAAGATCCACCGGGGCAGCGCGTGACAGGGGGTCACGATCTGCCAGCAATGCGGCAAGGGGTGCTGCATCAGGCCCCGCCACCGCTAACATATGTGCCAGACGTGGATGCAGTGGCAACGCGGCCAGTGCCCGGCCATGGCTGGTAATGCGGCCCGACCCATCCAGTGCACCCAGCATCTGCAACAAGGCTTGTGCTTCGCTGTAAGTGCCGGGGTTGGGGGGCGTCAGCAACGGCAGATCGGCAGGTGTGGCCCCCCAAAGGGCAATATCCAGCGCCAGCCCAGCCAGATCGGCGGCTTCAATTTCGGCGGGGGGATGTGCGGCCAGAGCGCCTTCGGCCCCTTTGGTCCAGAGGCGGTAACAGGTGCCTTGCGCCACCCGGCCTGCGCGGCCTGTGCGTTGGGTGGCCTCGGCGCGTGTCACGGGTTCGGTCATCAGCCGCGACATGCCGGATCCGGGATCAAACCGGGCCCGGCGCGCCTTGCCGCCATCCACCACCACTCGGATGTCCTGAATGGTCAGGGAGGTTTCGGCAATGGCGGTGGCCAGTACGATTTTGCGGGCCTGTGTATCGGGATGAATGGCGGCGCGTTGCTCGGCAAAGGGCAGGGCGCCGTAGAGAGGGCGCATGCGGCAGTCAGCTGGCAGGCGGTCCTTCAGTAGCCCCGCGACACGGCGAATTTCGCCTTCGCCGGGCAGAAAGACCAGAACACCGCCGCGGGATTCATCCACGGCGTGGACAACCAGATCAGCCAGCGCGTTTTCAAACCGTGTGTCTTTGCGCAAGGGCCGATCAAGCCAGCGAATGTCCACTGGATAGCTGCGCCCCTGTGAGGTGATCACGGGCGCCTTTATGAGATCGGCCACCGGGGCTGCATCCAACGTGGCGGACATCACCACCAGCATCAGATCATCACGCAAGGCGCCCGCAATTTCCAGGCACAGCGCCAATCCCAGATCAGCATTCAGCGAGCGTTCATGGAATTCGTCAAAAATGACCGCGCTCACACCGGTCAGCTCCGGGTCTGACTGGATCATACGGGTCAGAATGCCTTCGGTTACCACCTCGATGCGGGTGGATTTACCCACTTTGGTTTCACCCCGAATGCGGTAGCCGACGGTTTCACCTATTGCTTCGCCCAATGTGTCGGCCATCCGCTCGGCTGCGGCGCGTGCAGCCAGTCGGCGCGGTTCCAGCATCAGGATACGGCCCGTGACCAACCCGGCTTTGAGCATCTCGAGTGGCACAACGGTGGTTTTGCCCGCCCCCGGTGGCGCCTGCAATACGGCGCGCCCTGTGTCCCTGAGGGCTTGGATCAACGCGGGGATTGCGCTGTGGATGGGAAGGGAATTGCTCACACCAAAGGTTATCGGCGAGTGCGCCCGATTTGACCAGAGGCGCGATGACCTATGCCCCGCTAAAACACGCCCAGCAAAAGGCGTGTGTGGATTGCGTGGGTACAAAAGTATTTTGGAATGGTGAAGCCTGGGCCAAAACAAGGGCGGTTAGCGGACTGGACATTTGCCAGGCGGGCAAGGCATGAAGATACCAAATGACAACAGGTGAGCGTGATGGATATTGATCAGCTGAGCGAACAGGTTCTCAAAGGTGAGCGCCGGGCATTGGCGCGCGCAATTACGTTGATCGAGAGCAGCCGCGCGGATCATCGCACACTGTCAGCTGCATTGCTGGAGCATCTGCGCCGAGCAGACCGTCAGGCGGTGCGCATCGGGCTGAGCGGCACACCGGGTGTGGGCAAATCTACATTCATTGAGAGCTTTGGCACCATGCTGACGGCACAGGGGCTGCGCGTGGCTGTCTTGGCAGTTGATCCCAGCTCAGCACGCTCGGGTGGGTCGATCCTGGGCGATAAAACCCGCATGGACCGGTTGAGCCGCGATCCAAACGCCTTTATCCGCCCCTCGCCCAGTCAAACCCATTTGGGCGGTGTGGCGCGCCGCACGCGCGAAGCGGTGACCTTGTGCGAAGCCGCTGGTTTTGATGTCGTGTTGATTGAAACGGTGGGCGTTGGCCAGTCTGAAACGGTTGTGGCTGAAATGTCTGATCTGTTCATCTTGTTGCTGGCCCCGGCAGGCGGCGACGAATTGCAGGGCGTGAAACGCGGCATTATGGAAATGGCGGATATTATTCTGGTGAACAAGGCGGATGGTGATCTGAAGGCGGCCGCCATGCGCACCTGTGCGGATTATGCCGGTGCGCTCAGGTTGCTGCGCAAGCGCCCGCAAGACCCGGACGGATTTCCCAAGGCCATGACCGTTTCAGCGCTGGAGGAGGACGGCCTGAAGGCTGCCTGGGAGGAAATGCAAACCCTGACAGAGTGGCGCCGTGGCGCCGGGTTTTTTGATGGCCGGCGGGCAGATCAGGCGCGCTATTGGTTTGAGCAAGAGTTGCGTCATGCGCTTTTGGCCAAGTTGGAAACCACTGAGGCGCGCGCTGAAACGGCGCGTCTGGGTGCGATTGTAGCGGCTGGTGAGGCAACCCCGGCTGTGGCGGCGGCGCAACTTCTGGCAAGCCTGGGCATCAAAGACGGGTGACAGCTGTGCTTGTTTGCGCTATCACAGGCCACCAAATGACGGAGGGTGCACATATGTATTACGGGATCTGGAACATAGCCACTTAAGGCAGCCAGCTCCGTATGGGCGGCTGTTTTTTGATGCAGCTTACGCCCCAATTGTGCCCTCACTATTTCCGCCTGAAAGGCGACCGTCATGTACAAATTCTTTGAAAACCTGATCAATCCCTTTGCGCGTTTTTCCGAAGATACGCCACCTTCAACGCTATGGGCTTATCTGAAAACCCAATATGCGCCGTTTCGCAAGTGGATGGTGTTGATGGCGTTCAGCGGCATCATCGTGGCGCTGATGGAGACCGGGCTGATCTTTTACTCGGGCCGGGTGATTGATTTGCTCAGTAGCAATACACCCGACAGCCTGATGGCCAATCATGGGCTGGAGTTGGCCATTGTCGCCGTGCTGATCATGACACTGCGCCCGGCGTTGATCGGGCTTAACCATCTGCTGTTGGAACAAACGCTGGCCTCGAACATGCAAGAACAAGTGCGCTGGCGGGCGCATAAACATCTGTTGGGGCAATCCTCGGGCTTTTTCCAGAACGAGTTTGCCGGGCGATTGACCAACCGTGTCATGCAGTTGGGTGAAGCGGTTGAGGACAGCACCTACATGGCCTTTGAAGGCGTTTGGTATGCGCTCACTTACGTGTTGGGCGCCGCCATCATTCTGGCGGGTGTCAATCCCATTCTGGCCTTGCCCTTGCTGGGATGGGTGGTGCTGTACAGCCTTTATGTGGCCTATATGGCCAAACGGGTCGGCGTGGCGAGCGAGAAATGGTCGGATGCCCGTTCCCTGGTGACGGCCCGCGTGGTGGATGCCTATTCCAACGTTGAGACGATCAAACTGTTTGCCGATGAGGGCACTGAAGAAGTCTATGTGCTGAGTGCGATGAAGCGTTTGCGCTTGAGGGTGCAACGGTTTTTGCGTCTGATGACTGAACTGGGGTTTGGTTTGAACATCATCAACGGGGTTTTGATCCTGGGTATGATTGGCCCCGCGATCTGGCTGTGGTCGCGCGGCTCTGTCAGCGTGGGAGAAGTGGCGGCGGCCTCAGCTTTGACCATTCGGCTGAACGGTATGTCGGGATGGATCATGTGGGTGATCATCCGACTGTTTGAACGTGCGGGGGTGATCCGCGAGGCACTGCGCTCGGTTTCAGTGGCGCATGATGTCGTGGACGCACCCAATGCCCCGCCGATAGACGTGAGCGCTGCCAAGATCGAGTATCGCGGCGTTACGCATCACTATGGCCGTGGGCGCGGTGGGTTGGAACATGTTGACCTGACGATTGAACCAGGCACGCGGGTGGGGCTTGTAGGGCGCTCGGGGGCGGGCAAATCCAGCCTTGTGAACCTGCTTTTGCGATTCCGTGATGCCGAAGAGGGCGAGATCCTGATTGATGGGCAAAATGTGGGCGACGTCACGCAGACCTCATTGCGTCAGTCAATTGGCATGGTGTCTCAGGACAGTTCGCTGTTGCACCGCTCAATCCGGGCCAATATCCTTTATGGCCGCTCAGATGCAGATGAAGCGGCAATGATTGCGGCGGCAAAACGGGCTGAGGCCCATGAGTTCATCCTTGATCTGGAAGATGGGCAGGGTCGGCGCGGATACGCAGCACATGTGGGTGAACGCGGTGTGAAACTGTCGGGTGGTCAGCGGCAGCGGGTGTCGATCGCCCGCGTGATCCTGAAGGATGCACCCATTCTGGTGCTGGACGAGGCGACATCAGCCCTTGATAGCGAAGTGGAGGCGGCCATTCAGGACACTCTGTTTGGATTGATGGAGGGCAAGACGGTGATCGCTATTGCCCACCGGTTGAGCACAATTGCGCAGATGGACAGGATTGTGGTGATGGATCAGGGGCGTGTGGTTGAAGATGGCACACATGATGAATTGCTGGGTCGTGGCGGGGTCTATGCCAGCCTTTGGTCACGGCAATCGGGTGGGTTTCTGGGTGAAGATGAGCCCATAGAGGTGGGGTGAAACCCCACCCTACAGATCATCGCTGGTGTAAGTGCGTAGGGTGGGGTTTTACCCCACCTTCGGTCGCAACAAAGCTCCGACTGCGCCAGCAAGATAAAACGGGCTACCACGGTCTGCATGATCTCAAAAAGTACATCCAGTAACAGTGCACCGGTGATGGCCGAAATGACCAGTCCGCTATCCAATGATGTGAACCAATTTGGTCAGAAGCGCTCAAGCAGTCGGCGCAGATAGTTGCGTTCTACTTCGGGGCGCGCGCCCTCGCCGGAACGACGGCGTATTTCGTCCAGCAACTCACGCGCGCGGCGGTACACATCCTCGCCTTGCAACAGGTCATCTGGTGTGCCGGCCTGCCCGCCACGGCCCGGAGTGCGGCCCAAAGGATCGGATTGCTGATCACCGAATTGGCCTAGGGCCTGACCTTGCCCACCTTCGGTTTCGTTGTTCTCGGCCAAAGCGTCACCTAGATTGCGCATTCCGTCGCGCAGGGCTTCCATGGCTTCGGATTGGCGGTCTATGGCCTCGGCAAGATCATTGCCGCGCAGGGCCTCTTCGGCCCCCTGCATGGCGCGCCCGGCCTGATCCAGCGCATCGCGCGCCGCATCACTGGCCTCACCCGATCCGCCCGGCAACGCATCGCGTTGCGCCTCAAGGCGGCGGCGCAAGGCATCCTGACGCTCGGCCAGCGATCCTTGGCTATTGCCTGCCAACGGGTCACCACGCCCACCACGTTGCTGGCCCTGGCCTTCGCCCTGACCATCCAGCCCCTCATGTTGCTGGCCCTGACCTTGCCCGCCATTGCGGCCCTGATTGTTCTGGGATTGGCCAGCTTGGGCATTGGGGTTGAACTGTTCCTGCAAATCCCGAAACGCCTGATCGGACAGGCCCTGTTGATTGCGCAGCGTGTCGGCCAGACCCTCCATAGCCTGCTGACCAGGGTTGTCGCCCTGTTGGCCCTGCTGACCTTCGGTGACACGCAGGTTTTCCATCATTTCCTGGAACTCTTCCAGGGCTTGTTGGGCTTCGGCCATGCGGCCTTGTTCCATCAACTCCTGAATGCGGTCCATCATGTCTTGCAGGTCTTGCTGGCTAAGTTGTTGTGCGTCTTGCGCGCTTTGAGGGGTATCGCCTTTGTCGCCGTCGCGCTGGGCCTGTTGGAATTTCTGGCGCAAATAATCCTGAGTGGCATCGCGCAGTTCCTGCATCAGCTGGGCAATTTCTTCGTCGCTGGCACCACGTTTAACCGCCTCTGACAGCCGCTCTTGGGCCTCGCGCATCCGCTCCAGAGCATTGCCGATGTCGCCATCTTCCAGCAGCAGGGCAAGATCCCACATCGCCTGGGCGATCTCATCTTGTGTCTCAGGGGTCAGGCTGCCATGGCGCACCAATGTGTCCAGCCGCCGCATGATCACGCGCAGTTTCAGATAGGCCGTGTCAGAGCGGAACAAGCCCGGTTCGGGTGCGTGGCTGATGGCACGCAACATCTGTACTACGCGTCGCCCGTTGGATTTGGCCCACAGCAGATCGCGGCGTTGCTCGACGATGGCCGCGGCCACCGGATCAAAGAAACGGCGTGCGGGCAGGGGCATAGTGAGCGGCGCAGTTGCGCCGGTTTGATCGGCGGCGTCCTGCACTTTGAGGGTCAGGTTTACGGGCAGATGCGCCCAAGGGTGTTGCGATAGGTTTTCAATCAGAGTTTCCACGAATTCTGCGCGATCCCCCGTGATAGGCATGGGCAGCTCCAGATCAATCGCCTCGCGGGGGTCTGGGTCTACACTCAGGCCATAGCTTCGGTCGACCTGACCCAAATCGAGGGTGAAACGTGCCGTTCCATTGGTGACCGCATAATCATCACGCGCCCGAAATGGCTGGCTCATTTGACCATCAAACGTGGTGCGCGCACCGTCAGGCAGCACTTCAACTGTGGGCGGGGCGTCTGCCAGGGCCGTGATAGTCCAGGCCTGCCCACCTGGCCCATCAATGCGCAGCTCGCCGTCACGTGTGATGTCAAAACTGTGCTGCGTGTCAGTGGCAGCCCCCACATCGTTGGTCCGCCCAGAGACCGTTTCCGCCACGCTGAGCGCGCCGACTTCGCCGTAGAACCGCAGGGTGATACGGCTGCCTGCGGGGGCGGTGAATGTATCGCTCAAATCGCTGAGATACAGGCTGGGCTTGCCCGTATAGGCGGGCGGTTCAACCCAGCCCTCCCAGGTGGCGGTGTTTGCCAATGCGCCACCAGTGCCCGGCGCCATATGAGCAACCGTCCCAACCCGCCAGAGCGAGCCAAACAAAAGCGCCACTACCAGCCCCAAAAGGGCGATATAGCGCATGCCAAACCGGTCTTTGTGCGCCAATCTCAGGTCGGGTTCTACTGCGCGGGCTTCAGCAGCCTTGTCTTGCATCCGGGCCTGATGTGCGCGCCACAAAGCGCGTGAAGCGGCGTCACCTTCGCCAATCACCTGTTTATCTGACAGGGCCGTCAGCGGATGGCCGGGCAGCGTATCATCCAGCCTTGTGAGAGCGTCACGGCGGTCGGGCCAGCGGAATTTCCGTAGGCCCTGCACCGCAAACACACAAAACAGCAATGCGCTCAGAACTATCATGGCCCAGACAATATCAACCGATACCATGTCGTGCAGGCCCAGCATCAGCACCGCAGCGCAAGTGGCAATCAACGTCCACAAAGGCCAAAATGCATGCACGACCCGTTCGGCGATCATACCAGCCCAAGTCAGCGTTAAAGGCACGCGAAGGCGTGTCAGCAAAGGCCCCAAAGCATTTGGATGGATTGCCATGCACCGTTCCAATCAGTGGCGTATCGGGCAGGGTGCCCTACAGCCAATGAGGGATGGTATCGCGTTTTATCATATCTTCAAAGGTCGGACGTGCCCGAATGACGGCAAATTGATGCTCATGCACCAAAACTTCGGGGATCAGAGGCCGGGTGTTATATTCGCTCGACATGACAGCGCCGTAAGCACCCGCACTGCGAAACGCGACCAGATCGCCGGCGCTCAGAGGCGGCATCATGCGCTTTTTGGCAAAGGTATCGCCGGATTCGCACACCGGCCCAACAATGTCATAGGGCTGTTGCTCTATGCCTGCAGCGGGCTCTGCCACCGGGATGATGTCGTGATGCGCGTCATACATCGCCGGGCGGATCAGATCATTCATTGCGCCATCAAGGATCAGAAAATCACGATCTTCGCCGGATTTCACATAGATAACCTTGGTGACCATGATGCCTGCATTGCCAGCCACCAGTCGGCCCGGTTCGATCTCAATTTCACAGCCCAGATGGCCCAGCGTTTCTTTGATCAACGCGCCGTATTCAGTGGGCAGCGGCGGCGCCTCGTTTGAGCGCTCATAAGGGATGCCAAGCCCGCCGCCCAGATCAAGACGGCGGATATCATGTCCATCAGCGCGCAGTACGTCGGTCAGCTCGGCCACTTTCAGGTAGGCTTGCCGGTATGGCTCCAGTTCGGTGATCTGACTGCCGATATGCACGTCAATCCCGATGATGTGCAGCCCAGGCAGCGCGGCGGCCATGGCATAGACATCGCGTGCACGGCTGATCGGGATGCCAAACTTGTTTTCGGATTTTCCTGTGGCAATCTTGGCGTGGGTTTTGGCGTCTACATCCGGATTCACCCGGATGGTGATCGGCGCAGTTTTACCCATTTCGGTGGCCACACTGCTGAGTAGCTGCATTTCAGGCTCGCTCTCAACATTGAATTGGCGGATACCACCAGCCAAAGCGGCCTGCATTTCGTCACGGGTTTTGCCGACTCCGGAAAAGACAATCCGATCGCCCGGCACACCGGCGGCAATCGCGCGGGCATATTCCCCACCCGAAACAACATCCATACCGGCGCCAAGATCGGCGAGCGTTTTCAGGATCGCCTGATTGCTGGCCGCTTTCATCGCGTAGCACACCAAATGATCCAGGCCGTTCAGCGCCTCGTCAAACAGGCGGAAATGGCGGGTCAAAGTGGCGGTGGAATACAGATAGAACGGCGTACCCACCTGGGCCGCAATCTCGGCCACGGGGACATCTTCGGCACATAGCTGGCCGTCTTGATAAAGAAAATGATCCATGCAGACGCCATTACGGCGAACGCCTTTTGGGTTCAATCAAAAAGGCATTCGCGCGTGGGGATTGCCCTATAAAATCGGGTCCAAATCGTATTGCCTTTGACCTGAGACAGGCAAAAGGTGAAGCCCGACCCGACATGGGAACGGTTTGGATGTCTCGGGCAAAACCTCAGAGTCTTGTTTCTCACCAAACGTCTTAACGCCGGTCTTTTTGGTGATTTAGCGCTTTGGCCCGCGCTTCCGAGCGCAACTCCTGCCCACGATCCTCGATCTTTTTCAGGGTTGGGGCGAAGTCCTTGTTCAGGATGCCTTTGCCCGTGGCCAGCTGATACAACATGTGATGTGGGTTGGCGTTACATTCGATGATCACCGGGCCGTCTTCGGTGATGGCAATATCCCAGCCGAACACACCAAATTCCGGCGTCAGCTTGTGCGCGTCCTTGGTGATGCGCAGCACTTCGTCCCAATGGGGGATTTGCATGCCAGGGAGAGTTTTTCCGCTGACAGGGTGGGTTTCAACCATTTCCTGTTCAAGTCCGGCACCACGGCGGCACTGCTGCAAGATACCACTGGCATTGTCAATTTCGGCTATCATTGATCCGGATTGCCAATAGTTGTCTGACATCGCCTTTGGGGATGGGATTTTCCACAAAGTATACAGAACATCTGGTGTGTTTTCAGCGATAACAGTGACCACGCGGATGGAGCCCACGGCGCGACCTGCTGCTTGGGTCATGGCGGAATGTTGGATCACGGCGTCCTGAAACAGCAACCCTTCGGCGTAATCTTCCAATGCTTCGGTGGCAAAGGCGCGCAGATCAATGCGCGTGCCGTTGGACAGCACCAACTCGCGGGTGGTTTTATCCAGATCAAGGATAAGCGCGGACCCAACCGAGCCTGAGCCTTGTTCAGGTTTCACAAACAACGGATAGCGCGCCGTATTCATAAGGAAATTTTCGATTTCGGGCACTTCAGTCAGCGTCAGCAGCGCGCCATATTTGCGGTTTTGCGAGGCGACGGCCTGAATATGTGGCGTCGCAAAGCCCAGCTGATCCATCATTGCGCCGTAAAACACCTTGTCGCGCACGAAAGGCCGCAGTCTTGTGATGGAGGGAGGGGACAGCCGGTCATTTAGCAAACGGCTGCCGCGTTCACCTACAAATTCGCGCTTTTCAGCGGCGCTGAGGTCGGTGCGATAGATCGCATTGTTGTAATACTGGATGAATTCGACACGGTTCTTACCGGCCCAAAGGCGCACCATCTGGCTGAATTGTTTAAACGGGCTAACGCCATATTTGCGTGCCACTTCCACAATCTGCTGACTGGGGGGAGGGGCTGCTTTTTCGGGGGCTGCCAAAAGGGCGCGGGGGGCGGTTGTATCGGACATATCTTTGGTCCTCCTGTCGTTTGTTTTCTGCTCTTTGATAGAGGAGATAGCGCGGGAATTGGGCCAAATTGGGGCGGCAATCGCGGAAATTTAGATGAATTGTATTCAGTATGGAAACGGCCGCCTTGTGAAGGTTGCGGCCATGTCTGAACGCAGATGACCCCGGACCCCGCCACAAGGGCAATCCCGGTTTACTGCTGCAAACCTGACAATCCGGATTGTTCGAGCCACTGAGCGATGGCGTAGTTCGTGAAGGCCATTTAAAAGAGCCGCTCTGATCTCAGGCCTGCCAGACGTCCTGTGGTACCTTTAATAGTTGATTTTGCACCCATTGGCCCGCCTGTCCAAGAACGTGCTGTTCGGTCCAAACAAGGTCCAAGCCATTCAGGGCATCGCTTTGCTGAAATGTATATTCCATTTGAACCAGTTTTTGCGATTTTACCAAGTGTCTAACGGCAGACAATGGCAGCTCGGCCCACCCCAGCCCGCGTAACACCAGATCGACGATGACCCCTGGGCTTTCAGCATACCAAATTGAGGCGCTTTTAACCTCGCCGACGTGACCCGGAACATGACGCGAGCGGCTTTTTAGAACCAATTGCCGATGTTGCCGCAGGTCCCTGTGTGCGACGCGATCAATCTTTGCAAGCGGGTGAGATTTGCCACAGATTGGAATCAGTACCGAATGCCCCACGCCCCGAAACTGAAAGCCGGTCGGATAACTTTCCTGCTCGGTCATCAGGCCAAGAACAGCGCGCCCTTCCTTAAGCAGAGTGGCTGTGTCGTTGGGGCCGGTTGTCAGGATTTCGAGCGCCACATGCGGGAACGCATCCGAGAACGCCGCCAAAATGTCCAAGACAGGTGCCAGATTAACGCCCTGCTCAACTGCGATGCAAAGATTGTCCTCGATGCCTTCGGACATTGATGTGGCTTTGGCCGCAAACTCGTGGTTTCCCAGCAAGATACCCTTTGCATAGGGCAACAAAGACTGCCCGGCTTGGGTGAGCGTCGGGGATCTGCTGGTGCGGTCAAACAGGTGCAGTCCGGTATCGATTTCAAGGTTGGCGATGGCCACGGATACGGCGGACTGGGCCTTGTTCATGCGGCGCGCGGCGGCTGAGAAAGACCCCAGCTCGGCGGCAAGAACGAAGGCATGGAGGCTGTCAGGTGAGAGCACAATCAATCCATCTGATAATCAGATACATAATAACTATATTTATCGCGAAACTCCGATAGAAGCAACGCTAACAGAGGAGCGCGCGGATGTCGGGCAATGTCATACAAAGATCGGGGAAAGATCGTCTTCGGTATACCGTTAGTTTTGAGGTTTTGCTGATGACTTTCCTCATACCCGCAGGCTCGTTTGTCCTCGACAAACCAATGGCGCAAATCGGCGTGCTTGGGGGCGCCCTTGCACTCAAAGCAATGCTCTTGAACTTCGTTTATAACTGGGTGTTTGATCAGTTTGACGCGCGAGCCGGACGCATTTCGAGCCAAAGATCGCATTTGGGGCGTATCTTCCATGCCTTTGGGTTTGAGTTTTCCCTGACTATTACGTCACTGCCGCTCTATGTGTGGTGGCTACAGATCGGCATTCTGGAGGCGATTCTGGCGGATATAATCATCACATCCTTTGTGGTGGTCTACACGTATGGGTTCACGCTCGCCTACGACACTATATTCCCATTAGACGGCACATCGGGTCTGTCGGAGGTCTAAGGAAAACCTCTGAATTTTGCCGGGCGCGCGCAAGGCAGACCTCAAAGCCCCAGAGTCACCGAGACATCGCCAGTGGTTGCCGAAACGCTTGTCGATGTACTGATCGTGCCGTTGGAATTGATGCTGACGCCTGTGGTGATATCCGGGCGGATTGGGTCTCCGTCGGCGCCGCACCCCGACAACATGGCAACAGAGATCAATGCAATCGCATATTTCATTCCAAGACCTCTTTCCAGCGAGCCACCTGTGCCCTGACCTGTGCTGGGGCCGTGCCGCCATAACTGGTGCGTGAGGCGACGGAGTTTTCGACTCCGAGCACCTCAAAGATAGAGGCATCGATCTCGGAATGCACGGATTGCATCTGTTCAAGCGTCAAATCCGGCAGATCCACGCCTGATTCTTCGGCCATGGCCACCAAAGTGCCGGTGATGTGATGCGCCTCACGAAACGGCAGGCCAAGCACACGCACCAGCCAATCGGCCAGATCGGTGGCGGTGGAAAACCCGCTGCCTGCTGCCTCGGCCAGAGAGGCACGATTGGCGGTCATATCGCGCACCATTCCATCCATCGCGGCCAGCGCCAGCATCAGGTTGTCGGCGGCGTCAAACACCTGTTCTTTGTCTTCCTGCATATCCTTGGAATAGGCCAATGGCAGGCCCTTCATCACAGTCATAAGCGCCACATTCGCCCCGAAAATTCGGCCAATCTTGGCGCGGATCAGTTCAGCTGCATCAGGGTTTTTCTTTTGCGGCATGATGGAGGACCCGGTGGAAAACCGGTCTGACAGGGTGACAAAGCGGAATTGTGCGGACGACCAGATCACCAGCTCTTCGGCAAACCGCGACAGGTGCATCGCGCAAATGCTGGCCGCGGCCAGAAATTCCAGCGCAAAGTCGCGGTCACTGACAGCATCCAGCGAATTGGCCGATGGCCGATCAAACCCCAGGGCCTGCGCCGTCATATCCCGGTCAATCGGAAAGGACGTGCCAGCCAGGGCCGCTGCGCCCAATGGGCATTCGTTCATCCGGGCACGGGCATCGCGCATGCGGCTCAGGTCACGGCCAAACATTTCTACATAGGCCATCATGTGGTGGCCCCATGTGACGGGTTGTGCGGTTTGCAAATGGGTGAATCCAGGCATGACCCAATCTGCGCCCGCTTCGGCCTGCGCCAGAAGGGCTGCCATCAGGGAGGCCAATGCACCCTGGGCGCCGTCTAACTGGTCACGTACCCAGAGTTTGAAATCGGTCGCCACCTGATCATTGCGGGACCGGCCAGTGTGCAGACGGCCCGCAGGTTCGCCGATCAGAGCCTTCAAACGGGCCTCGACGTTCATGTGAATGTCTTCGAGTGCGGTGGAAAACTCGAATTTCCCTGTCTCGATCTCTGACAAGACCGTGAGCAGGCCTTCCCTCATCGCGTCGGCGTCACTATCACTAATGATACCCGTGGCGGCCAGCATGGCGGCATGGGCTCTTGAGCCGGCGATGTCTTGGGCCGCCAGCCGTTTGTCAAACCCGATCGAGGCGTTGATCGCCTCCATGATCGCGTCAGGACCAGCGGCAAAGCGGCCGCCCCACATTTGGTTCGAGGAATTGTTGTTCATGGTCGGAGCCCTTAAGGGAGGGGAAATGAAACCTGTATTGCTCGTCCTTTATATGGCCCTTGGCCTTTGTGCAAATACCGCTCTGGCGGATATGTCCGACATTGCTGCCTTGCGAATGGGTGACATGAAAAAGCTGGTGCTGCACGCCACACCCAAACCCGTAACAACAACGGGTTTCACGGCCGAAGACGGCAGTGACATGACGCTGGCTGATTTCAAAGGCAAAGTTGTGTTGCTGAATTTTTGGGCCACCTGGTGTGCGCCGTGCCGCAAGGAAATGCCGATGCTGTCGCAGTTGCAAGCTGAGCTGGGCGGTGATGCGTTTGAGGTGGTGACCTTGGCCACAGGCCGCAATATGGTGCCAGCAATGAAGAAGTTCTTTGGTGACATTGGTGTGGATAACCTGCCGTTGCACCGTGATCCAAAACAGGCTGTTGCGCGGCAAATGGGCGTGTTTGGTCTGCCGGTCACTGTGATTCTTGACGCACAAGGAAATGAGATCGCCCGCCTTCAAGGTGATGCCGACTGGAATTCAGACAGCGCCAAATCCGTTCTTAGGGCGTTGATTGACGGCTAATGGTGAGCGGCGTGCGACCTATGGGAGGTCGGCATGAAGTGGCCCTGTGCCTGATTGTGTCGATGGTGATGTGGAATAGCTCAGAAGTGCATGCAGCTCAGATTTTTCGCACGAAAAATCTCAGACAAAGAAAATCCGTGCGAATTTTCTGTTTGGGTGTGCAAAGGTTTGTGAGCGTGGCAATACTGGAAAACCGGCTTCGAATCCCTTGACGGCCCACGCCAATGGGCCTAAAGACCCTTGACGGAATTCGGGGCGCTGCCTGTGGCGGTGCCCATTTGTATTGAGGCGAGGCTATATGTGCCCCGCAAGACCACGAGGATGAACCCATGTCGCGCCGCTGCGAATTGACCGGAAAAGGCCCGATGGTTGGCAATAACTCCAGCCACGCCAATAACAAAACACGTCGTCGGTATCTGCCGAACCTGAATGATGTGACCCTGCAATCTGAAACACTGGGTCGTGGCATTAAGATGCGCATCTCGGCACATGCACTGCGCTCGGTTGATCACCGCGGTGGTCTGGACGCGTTTCTGGCCAAAGCCAAAGACGTTGAACTGTCCGCCTCCGTGCTGAAAGTCAAAAAAGAAATCGCCAAAGCTCAGGCCGCAGCCGCCTGATCACTTGACGATTTAAGAAGAAATTGCAGCCCTGTCGGCAACGACTGGGCTGTTTCCATTTGTCGCCTTTAGCTTGGCGTGGCATCGGTCTATATCAAATCTGAATGACCCAAGCCCGTCGCATATTCTCAGCCTTTGCCCTGTCATTGATGCTGGTTGTCACTTCGCTCAGCATGGCTGTGGCGCGTGGGGCGCCTGGCCCGGCGGGGCAATTGGTGATCTGCACCGGCAGCGGGCCGGTGATGATCAATGTTGATTCCGAGGGCCAACCTACCGGGGCTGTTCATATCTGTCCTGAGGCCGCTCTCAGCCTGATCCAAATGGGGTTTGACAGCCCGGATGTGCCCTTGGCTGCTGACGTCGGCGTGATTGCCTTTGTGCCATCATTTGCCTCGCCACATGCGGCTGGATCTTTCGGGCGTGCTCGGGCGCGTGCGCCGCCTTTGTGGGCCTGATTGTCACTCTATCCCTAAAAACAACCAAATCTAAATAAAGGAGAGGCATCATGTCTTTCAAATCCACGTTTCTGGCAGGGATTGCCACCCTTGCCATGTCTTTGCCAGCCCTGGCCGGCGCACCGTTTGAAATCCACGATTCCTATGCCCGGTCATCCAATACCAAGGCCGGAGCCGCATTTTTGATGATCCACAACCATGGCGAGGAAGATGACCGCCTGATTGGCGCCGCTTCAGATGTGGCGGCGCGGGTTCAATTGCACACCCATATCGAAGACGACAATGGCGTGATGCAGATGCGTCATGTTGAGGAAGGCTTTGTGCTGCCCGCTGACGGTATGTTGGAAATGGCGCGCGGCGGTAAACACATCATGTTCATGGGCCTGAATGCGCCGCTTGAACAGGGTGATTTTATCCCCGTTACCCTGATTTTTGAGAAGGCTGGCGAGATCGAAATCCGCATCGAAGTTGATCAAGAGCGCAAGGCCTCAGAGGCCGCCGGTCACACGCACGACCACAGTTCGGACTGATAAACAGATGAGTGGTGCGGATGTGGGGCTATGTGCAGTCCAACATTCGCGCCACCCAATTGGGCACCACGTCGGTTGCGGGCCCATAATGAGCCTCGGCAAAATCCCGGCTGTTGGCAGAGGGCTCCAGGTTCAACTCAATGGTATGCGCGCCCAGTCGCCTTGAATGCTGGGCATAGGCCGCCGCGGGGTAAACTTGCCCTGAGGTGCCGATGGAAACGAAAACATCTGCATTGCTTAGGGCTGGGTCAATCATGTCCATCCCGTAAGGAACTTCACCAAACCAGACCACGTCAGGCCGAACGGCCGGGGCCTGACAAACCGGGCAGGCGTCAGTGGGATGCATCACCAAAGGCGCGCCCCAACGATGCCCACAGGCATGGCATAATGCCTTGGCCAGTTCGCCGTGCATATGGATCACATTCCGGCTGCCGGCGCGTTCGTGCAGATTGTCAACATTTTGGGTAACGATTAACACGTCGCCGGGATATTCAGCCTCCAGTTGCGCCAATGCTGCGTGGGCCGCATTGGGCTGTGCCTGGGCGGCCTGCGCGCGGCGGGCGTTATAAAACCGGTGCACCAGTGCCGGATCACGCGTAAACCCTTCGGGGGTGGCCACATCCTCAATTGCGTCCTCTGCCCACAGCCCACCTGCATCCCGAAACGTGCCCAGCCCACTTTGTGCAGAAATGCCGGCACCTGTCAGCACAACGATCTTATTCATGACGCAGCATTGTGCATTTGTTGCCTCAGGGTTGTGAAACCAATAGGATAAACCTGTATTATTCTTAGCGTAGAGATTGCCCAAGATGTTTCAAGATACTTCGCCGATTTTCGAGTTTCGCGGCCCCCTAGGCATCCCTGTCCAAATCGGAAGCTCTCTTGGCATGTTGGTGCTGTTTTATGTCTTCATGTCCGGCGGTGACCTGATCAGCACCCTTGGGATTGTCACCATGTTGGTGGCGTCGATCTTTTTGCACGAGATGGGCCATGCCTGGGCCAGTGAAATTCAGGGCGTCCCGGTGCGCCGGATCATGCTGTACGGCGGCGGCGGGTTTTGTGAAAGCAAACGGTCGGCCAATGCCTGGCAACAGGAATTCATCGTGGCCATGGGCCCGATTGTGAACCTGATGCTTTGGGCGTTTGCCTCGCTGGGCGAGCACTATTTGTGGATGTCGGTGATCTCAGACCCATTGGCGATGGCGACCCCTGGCGCAATGGTGGGGGATCTGCGCGTGATTCTGGCCGGTCAATTGGGCCTCTTTGCAATGATCAACGGGTTTCTGGCGGTCTTTAACCTGATCCCGGTGCAGCCCCTTGATGGTGGCAAGCTTCTGCATTTGGCGCTGTTGCGGGTGATGGCGCCGATGTCGGCAATGAAGACGGCAGGTGCTATCGGCTTTATCCTGTCGATCCTATGGATACCAGCGATGCTGGTTGCCTATGTTTCCGGCTGGTGGATTTTGTTCTTTGTTCCCTCTATTCCAACGCATTTTGCCATGGCCAGGGGGCGGCTTGGGTGATGCGTGTGCTGTTTGTCTGTCTGGGCAATATCTGCCGCTCGCCTGCTGCTGAAGGCGTATTTCGCCACATGGCGCCGGATGTGATAAGTGACAGTGCCGGCACCGGCCACTGGCATGTGGGCGAGCCGCCTTACGGCGCGATGCAACAGGCCGCAGCCGTACGCGGGTATGATCTGTCTGATCTGCGCGCGCGGCAATTCACCTCGGCTGATTTCACACGGTTTGACCTGATCATTGCGATGGACGCGACCAACCGGCGCGACATCGAAGCGCTGCGCCCGGTGGATGCCACGACGCCTGTGCAGTTGTTCACCGATTACGCACCTAATCAGGGCATGACCCATGTGCCCGATCCCTATTACACTCGTGATTTTGACGGAGTTTTGGATTTGATCGAAGTCGCATCAGAGGGGCTGAAATCCAGCCTTTAACGGCGTGTTTTAAGAAAACCCGAAGAGTGTCTTAATCTGAGGGAAAAACATATGAGCGCATCTTTGGATTGGCTTGTTCATCCGCCTTTGAAGGGCCCATGTAAAGGCAAGGAGACCTTTTGCTATGTCCATCACCTATCTGAAGTCTACGCAAGGGCAGCCGCCTCGGGCGATGTCTGACGTAAGCGATACGGTGCAGACCATGCTGGGCCGCATCAAGGAAGGTGGCGCACAAGTGGCGTTGGAGTATGCAAGGCAGTTGGATGGCTGGCAGGGTGATGTGACCGTGACACCCGACCAGATCGCGCGCGCCATTGCCGCCACACCCCAAGGGCTGAAAGACGATATCGGCTGGGCGCATGATAACATCACCCGATTTGCCCAAGCGCAGCGCGCAACTGCCCTTGATATGGAAGTGGAGCTGCGGCCGGGCCTGATTGCGGGGCAAAAGCAGATCCCGTTGCAGGCGGCTGGATGTTATGTGCCGGGGGGGCGCTATTCGCATATTGCCTCGTCGCTGATGTCGATCGCCACCGCACGGGTTGCCGGTGTGCCGGATATTACAGCGGTGACACCGCCAAATGGTGCTGGGGGGATTCCCAATGAGATGCTCTATGCCATGCACCTTGCAGGGGTGACGCGTATTTTGACCTTAGGCGGTGTGCAGGGTGTGGCGGCGATGGCCTTTGGCCTGTTCGCAGCGCCCCCGGCAGATATTCTGGTTGGGCCGGGAAATGCCTATGTAGCCGAGGCCAAACGGCAGCTTTTTGGCCCTGTGGGCATTGATATGTTAGCCGGACCCACCGACAGCCTGGTGCTGGCGGATGAAACCGCAGACGCGATGACTGTGGCGACTGATCTTGTGGGGCAAGCAGAACATGGGGCGACAAGCCCAGTTTGGCTGGCCAGCACAGATGCGCAACTGGCCCGCGATGTACTGCGTATGGTTCCTGATTTGATAGATAAACTGCCCGATCCCAACCGATCAGCGGCCCTCAGCGCATGGGGCGATCTGGCCGAGGTTGTGATCTGTGACAGCCGCGAGGATATGGCACAATACAGCGATGCCAAAGCGCCCGAGCACGTACATGTGCAGGCCGCTGATTTGCCATGGTGGCGGGATCGGTTACTGACCTACGGCTCGCTGTTTCTGGGGGCTGATACAACGGTAACATTTGGGGATAAGGCCGCAGGCCCCAACCATGTTCTGCCCACCTCGGGGGCTGCGCGTTACACTGGTGGCCTCAGCGTGCACAATTTTCTCAAAACTGTGACCTGGCAACAAGTAGATGAGCGCAGCCGCGCGGATCTGGCGCGTGTCAGCGCCAGCATAAGCCGGGCAGAAGGGATGGAGGGCCATGCCCTGACTGCTGATATTCGTCTGAAACCTTAGGTGTCGCAGTGTTGAAAGCACTTTAGCTGCCTTCGCTCGACATTCTGTCAAGCTATCCCAACAGCCCCAACACCTTGCCATCCAGCCAGGCACGCAGGCCATTGACCATCTCAACATACGACATCAATACAGGCTTCAGGGCAGGCACCATTTCGGCCAGTTGTGGCGCGAACATATAGAGCAACAGCCCAATGACCGCCAACAACACGATCATCATAAAGCCGCGCCGGAACCCACTTTTGCGAGGCGGCAACGGATGCTCAACGTCGCTGGTATCCGTCACAACGGCTTGAACAGGGTTGCCTGCGCTCAGCGAGGAATTGATTTCATCAATATCAGGCAGCAGATTACGCCGCGTGCCGGGATCCAAATCGGGAAGAGCATCCTCATCAGCGGTGTGTTCGGAATCGCCGCGCAGCAACGCCATGCGGGCCTGTGCCTCTCGGCTGCGTTTGGCGGCTTCATCGTCACCAGCCTCCAAACCCAAATCAGGTTGGGTTTCCAGCCCGGTGTTTTCCTGTTCGCGCGCGGCACGTTCCAGTTCGGCCTCTTCTTTCAAGACATCAGTAACAGAAGGGTCAAGCTCCTGTCGCGCCGGGCGTGTATCTGCTTCGGGCTCGCGCTGATCTTCGGGGTCTACCGCAGAGTCTGCCGCAGCTTCTGTCACGTCGTCGTTTGGCGCATCCCAGGTTTGCTCGTCTTCAGAATCATCTGCTGCTTGCGGGTCAGAATCCGGGTGGTTTTGAAACCAAGTATCCCCACAGTTCGAGCATTGCACATCTCGACCACTCGCCGGGATCACTTCATCCGGGACTTCATACTGCGCTTCACAATTTGGGCATATTAGCCTCATCTTGCCACCTATACCCTACAACCTATTGCCGGTCTCACTTTAGTTCTTTCAGCATATGCCGGATCGTATAGCTGGAAAAGAGTAAAGAAAACAGGTGCCGAGATGATTGCACATATGTGTCCTCTGAGGCATTGAGGGGGGAAGGAACAAGGGGGCAGCCCGTGATCGAGCTGGAAAATGTGGCCTATAGCTATGGCGGTGGCGAGTTGTTGAGTGAAATATCGCTCAAGCTGGCGCCCGGGTCGTTTCATTTTCTGACCGGGCCATCGGGGGCGGGCAAGACCACGTTGCTGAAAATGTGCTATGGGGCGTTGCTACCCACGGCAGGGCATGTCCGCCTGTTTGACGAAGATGTGCGCGGTATGGACAGCGATGCAATTGCGATGATGCGCCGCCGCGTGGGCGTGGTGCATCAGGATTGCCAGTTTCTGGATCACCTGCCGCTGGCGGATAACCTGGCGTTGCCGCTGATGGTGTCGGGGCGTGATTTACTGGCTGAACAGGCCAATCTGAAAGAACTGATGAATTGGGTTGGGTTGAGCGCGCGCGCGGATGCCTTGCCACCCGAATTGTCGGGGGGGGAACGCCAACGTGCTGCGGTGGCGCGGGCTGTTATCATGTCGCCCGATGTGGTGCTGGCAGATGAACCCACCGGCAATATCGACTGGGAAATGTCGCAACGGCTGCTGCGCCTGCTGATTGAGCTGAACCGCATGGGCAAGACGATCATGATTGCCACGCATGATATGGCGCTGATCCGTGCGGCCAAATCACAAGTGCAGGCGCGGGTGCTGCGGATTTCCAGCCGGCGCTTGCAACTGGCCGGGGCCGATTTATGAGAACCCCTGACCTGAGCCAATTCACATCGTTTCTGATGGGCGATGCCCAGGCCGAGCGGGTTGTGCCCCCAACTGGCTATACGGCGACGCTGACCTTGTTTACCGCCGCTGCTATGGCCTTTCTGGCGGTATTTGCATTGGCCCTGTCTTTGGCCACGGGCCGATTGGCCGACCGTTGGGGCGAAGAGCTGGCGCGCTCGTCTACCATCCGCATTTCAGCCCCATCCGATCAAATGGCAGGCCAGACAGCCGCCGCGTTGAAGGTGCTGGAAACAACCAAGGGCGTGACCTCGGCTCGGGCCCTGGACAGCGCTGAACAACGTGCCTTGCTGGAGCCTTGGTTTGGGCCAGACGTGCCAGTGGACACGCTGCCAATCCCGCAACTGATTGAAGTTATAGAAGATGCCTCGGGCTTTGATGCCGATGGGCTGCGGTTGCGATTGCAAGCTGAGGTGCCTGGTGCTGTGCTGGATGATCACACGCGATGGCGGCGGCCTTTGGTGCGTGCGGCCTCTCGGTTGCGCATGTTGGGCTGGGTCTCGCTGATCTTGATCGGGGCAGCCACTGCCGCGATGATCACACTGGCGGCCAATGCAGCGCTGTCAGCCAACGCCCAGGTGATCAAAGTGCTGCGTCTGGTGGGCGCGCGCGACAGTTATATCGCGCAGGCCTTTGTGCGGCGTTTCACGATTCGTGCGTTGTTGGGGGCTGCCGTTGGCACCTTGCTGGGATGCATCGCAATTGTCTTGCTGCCCTCGGCACAGGCGGAAGGCGGGTTTTTGACCGGGCTTGGGTTTCACGGCTGGAGTTGGCTCTGGCCCTTTGTTGTGCCGCCATTGGCCGCGGCGGTGGCCTTTGTTGCCACGCAGGGGGCTGCCCGCAAAACCTTGAAGGACATGCCATGATCTATGCCATCCAATGGGTCCGCTCGCTGATCTTTGTGGGGCAAATGTATTTCATGATGCTGGTGCTTGGATTGATATTTTTTCCCTGGGCAGTGTTTAGCCGCAAGGGCGCGTTGACGGCCTGCCAAACCTATTGCCGTTGGGTATGTTGGACGGCAGGCTGGATGGTGGGCCTGAAAACCGAAGTGCGCGGCACCCCGCCCACAGATGAGGTGATGATCGCCGCCAAACACCAGTCGTTTCTTGATATCATCATGATTTTTGGCGCCGTGCCCGCAGGCAAATTCATCATGAAGCGTGAGCTGCTTTATGCACCGGTTCTGGGCCAATATGGTTTGCGCATCGGCTGTATTCCGGTCGACCGGGGCAAACGCTCTCAGGCGGTCAAAAAGATGGTCGCGGATGTGGCGCGTGGAACAGCTCATGCAGGTCAGCTGATCATCTATCCCCAAGGCACGCGCATCGCCCCCGGCGTGAAGGCCCCCTATAAAGTGGGCACCAGTGTACTTTATACCGAGCTGGGACAGGACTGCGTGCCGGTGTCCACCAACGTCGGTGTGTTCTGGCCACGCCATGGCATTTATCGCAAACCCGGTCTGGCCGTGGTTGAATTTCTGCCACGCATCAAGGCTGGTTTGCCAAAGGAAGAGTTTATGGCGCGCCTTGAGGGTGAGGTGGAAACCGCCTCAAACCAGTTGATGCGGGATGCGGGGTTTGATCCGGATGCAATTCATTGAAGACATAGCCGCGCTTGAGGCGCTCTACGGCACCCCCGGTGAGGCGTCTTTGCGCAAAGTGGCAACCCGGATGACGCCACTCTATCGCAAGTGGATCATGGCCTCGCGGTTTTGTGTGCTTAGCTCTGTGGGTGTGGCTGGCACCGATGGCAGCCCGCGCGGCGATGATGGCCCTGTGGTGCTGGAACTGGATGAGCACACATTGGCCATGCCCGATTGGCGAGGCAATAACCGCCTGGATACGCTCAGAAATATTGTCACGGATGGGCGTATTTCACTGATGTTCATGGTGCCGGGATCAAACACAATCGTGCGTGTGAATGGTAAGGCCAAGCTGAGCGCCGACGCAGATTTATGCGCCCGGTTTGAACAAAAGACCCGCCATCCTGCCACAGTGATCGTGATCCGTATTGCTGAGATGTACACGCAATGTGCCCGCGCGCCGATGCGCGCCGGTCTTTGGTCGCGTGATGACAGTGACGGCTTGCCCACGGCTGGGGATATTCTGGCCGAGCAAACCAACGGCGACGTGGGTGGTGCCACCTATGATGCCGAATGGGGAGCGCGCGCCGCCAAAACCATGTGGTAACGCGCGCCGCTATGATCAGGCGTGAATAGCCCCGTCTCCACAGGCCAAAGCCGCCTCTCGCACGGCCTCGGAATAGGTTGGATGCGCATGGCAGGTCATTGCCAGATCTTCGGCTGAGGCGCCAAATTCCATGGCCACGCAGACCTCGTGGATCAATTCACCCGCGGCCGGGCCGATGATATGTGCCCCCAAAATGCGGTCAGTTTCTGCGTCCACCAGCAGTTTTACGAAACCATCACCGGCAAACACCGCCTTGGCGCGGCCATTGCCCATGAACGAAAATTTGCCCACCTTATAGGCGCGGCCCTGTTCCTTGAGGCTCTGTTCTGTCTCACCGACGTTTGACACCTCAGGGTGGGTATAAATCACACCGGGAATCAAGCCGTAGTTCACATGGCCATGCTTGCCCGCGATCACGCTGGCGGCAGCCATGCCTTCATCTTCGGCCTTATGGGCCAGCATCGGGCCATCAATGGCATCACCAATCGCATAGATGCCCGGCACATTTGTCTGCCATTTGTCATTGGTTTTGATCTGGCCGCGCTCAGACATTTCAACTCCCAGCGCCTCCAGGCCCAGCCCATCAGTATAGGGGCGCCGTCCGGTGGCAACCAATACCACATCGGCGTCTATCTGATGCTCGGTGTCCTTCTTCAGCAGCTTATAGGTGACTTTGGCCTTGGTTTTGGTGGCCGCAACCGATTGCACAGCGGCCCCCATGACAAAGGTAAGCCCTTGCTTTTTCAGGGTTCTCTGGAAGGTCTTTTGAATTTCAGCATCCATGCCGGGGGTGATGGTCTCCAAAAACTCCACTACAGTCACAGCGGTGCCCAGACGCGCATAGACTGACCCCAGCTCAAGCCCGATCACACCGGCCCCAATCACAACCATGGATTTGGGCACTTTGCCCAGCTCCAGCGCGCCGGTGGAGGTGACAACAACCTTTTCATCCACCTCAATACCGGGCAGCGAGGATGGCTCGGACCCAGGTGCGACGATGATATTTTTCGCCTCGTGGACCTCGTCACCAACCTTGACCTTGCCCGCCTCGGGGATGGACCCCCAGCCTTTCAGCCAGTCTACCTTGTTCTTTTTGAACAAAAATTCGATGCCTTTGGTGTTTTGTCCAATGACATCATCCTTGTAGGCCAGCATGGTTTTCCAATCGACCGAGGGTGATTTGCCCTTCAGGCCCATCTTGGCAAAGTTGTGTTCCGCCTCGTGCAACATGTGCGAGGCATGCAGCAGTGCCTTTGACGGGATGCAACCGACGTTCAGGCAAGCGCCGCCCAACGTATCGCGGCCCTCAACGCAGGCGGTTTTGAGGCCCAGCTGCGCGCAGCGGATCGCGGCGACATAGCCGCCGGGGCCAGCGCCGATGATGATGACGTCATAATTTGCCATGATGTATTCTCCCTTTTTTGGGGTCTTGGATGTATCATTTCTACCATGCGCCGAGGCGACAGCGCTTGCAACTGGATCACTTTGGTTTGACAGGTCGTGGCCCCGAAAACGGGTCACGCGGGTTGAACTTGATGGGCTTGGGCGGAAACGGGTTTTCTGTGCCCGGCACCAGCCACTTTTGGCCATGCGCCCCTTGCATTTCTTTTGCACTCAGGGGGCCATAGGCGTGTTTCGTGCGGGTGTTGCTCCAGACGAGGGTGCCATCCTCGGGGCACAGTAAGGAGGTGACACCCGTTTCGTTTTTACCCTTGGTGAATGGTCCGGGATCATTGAAATACCTCTGGGCAATATCGCCTTTGCGCGAGCCGGGCCCGACGCCAACCACGGTATTGATCTGGGCAGAAAACCCGCAGGCTGGGCAGGTGAGTTTTGTGGGGTTCAGATAGGCCATCCGGGATCAGACCAGCATAAACGGCGGTAAGACGAGATATTCATTCATCGTGCTTCGCTCTCTGGGAGGCAAGGCAGGCGAATCCCGCCCTGCCGCAATGACATAGGGTGCGGAATTGCACGCGCCGATCACAAATCCATCAACAACCGTCGCGGATCCTCCAGAGCATCTTTGACCCGCACAAGGAATGTCACCGCGCCTTTGCCGTCGACGATGCGGTGGTCATAGCTGAGTGCCAGATACATCATCGGACGCGCTACAATCTCTCCGTTCACGACCATCGGGCGTTGTTGGATTTTGTGCATGCCCAGGATACCTGATTGCGGTGGGTTCAGGATGGGCGAGGACATCAGCGAGCCATAGACCCCGCCATTGGAGATCGTAAACGTCCCACCCTGCATTTCGGCCATGGACAGCTTGCCATCACGCGCACGCGCGCCTTTTTCGGCAATCGCTTTTTCGATGTCGGCAAAGCCCATCTGATCGGCGTCACGGATAACCGGAACAACCAGACCCGTGGGCGTGCCTGCGGCAATGCCCATGTGGACGAAGTTTTTGTACACCACGTCAGTGCCATCAATCTCGGCATTCACCTCGGGTACTTCTTTCAGGGCATGCACGCAGGCCTTGGTAAAGAACGACATAAAGCCCAGTTTGACGCCGTGTTTCTTGAGGAACTCGTCTTTGTATTCGTTGCGAAGCGCCATCACCTCGGTCATGTCGACCTCATTATAGGTGGTCAGCATGGCGGCGGTGTTCTGGCTTTCCTTCAGGCGGCGCGCGATGGTCTGGCGCAGGCGGGTCATTTTCACCCGTTCCTCGCGTGCGGCGTCATCAGAACTGACTGGTGCGCGTGGGGCAGCGGCAGCAGGGGCCGGTGCGGCGGGCGCCGGTGCCGAGGCCGCTTTGGCCACGTCTTCTTTCATGATCCGCCCATCGCGGCCCGATCCTGTGACCTGATCGGCCGACAAGCCGGCTTCGGCCATGGCTTTCTTGGCGGATGGGGCATCTTCGACATCCTTGCCTGAGGCGGCTGTTGGCGCTGGGGCAGGGGCCTCAACCGCTGGGGCGGGGGCCGCACCACCTGCACCGGAGGACATGACAGCCAGTTTGCCGCCGGCTTCGACAGTGCTGCCTTCGGCGGCAAGGATTTCGGACAATACGCCCGAGGCCGGTGCCGGAACTTCGACCGAGACCTTGTCCGTTTCCAGCTCGCACAGCATTTCATCGGCGCTCACGGTGTCGCCAGCTTTCTTGAACCATGTGGCAACTGTGGCTTCGGTGACTGATTCACCCAAAGTGGGAACCATCACATCAACAGATGCACCCGCCGCAGAGGGGGCGGCAGCCGGTTTCGCCGGGGCGGGGGCGGATGTTTGTGTACCTGCCCCTTCGTTGATGGTGGCCAGCAGCGCATCAACACCGACGGTATCGCCTTCAGCGGCGATAATCTCGCCCATGGTGCCGGGCGCAGGGGCGGGCACTTCGACGGTCACCTTGTCGGTTTCCAACTCGCAGAGCATTTCATCAGCGGCAACAGGATCGCCAGGTTTTTTGAACCATGTGGCGACTGTGGCTTCGGTGACGGATTCGCCCAATGTGGGGACACGAACTTCTGTGGACATAGGCTTACTTCCCTATTGTTGTCAGTGCGGCATCAACCAGCGCTGATTGTTGTGCTTTGTGAGCAGAGGCCAGACCCGTCGCGGGTGAGGCCGCAGCAGATCGCCCGGCATATTCGGGCCGTGTGTTTTTGGCATCAATCCGGCCCAAAACCCATTCCAGATTGGGCTCGATAAAGGACCAGGCCCCTTGGTTCTTGGGCTCTTCCTGACACCAGACCATTTCGGCGTTTTTAAAGCGGCTGAGTTCCTTCACTGCCGCTTGGGCCGGGAAGGGATAGAACTGTTCAAATCGCAGTAGATAGACATCATCAATGCCCCGCGCGTCACGTTCTTCCAGCAGATCATAATAGACCTTACCGGCACACATCACCACGCGTTTGATCTTGGCATCGGGTTTCAGCTTGGTGTCGGAATTGCCCTGTTGGGCGTCATCCCACAGCACCCGGTGGAAGGATGATCCGGTGGTAAACTCCTCGGTCTTGCTGACGGCCATTTTGTGGCGCAGCAGGGACTTTGGCGTCATCATAATCAGCGGCTTGCGGAATGTACGGTGCATTTGCCGCCGCAGGATGTGAAAGTAATTGGCCGGTGTTGTGCAATTGGCCACGATCCAGTTGTCTTGACCGCACATGGTCAAGAACCGTTCCAGCCGCGCCGAGGAATGCTCGGGCCCTTGGCCTTCATATCCATGAGGCAGCAGGCAAACCAGGCCCGACATGCGCAACCATTTGCTCTCGCCTGAACTGATGAACTGATCGAACATGATCTGCGCGCCATTGGCGAAGTCACCAAACTGTGCTTCCCACAAGGTCAGCGCGTTGGGTTCGGCCAAGGTATAGCCATATTCAAATCCCAGAACCGCATATTCCGAAAGCATCGAATCGATGACCTCGTATTGCGCCTGGCCTGCTCGGATGTCGTTGAGCGGGTAATAGCGTTCTTCGGTGTCCTGATTGATGAGGCCTGAGTGGCGTTGGCTGAATGTGCCGCGGGTACAATCCTGACCGGACAAACGCACTGGATAGCCCTCAGTCAGAAGTGAGCCAAAGGCCAGCGCCTCGGCAGTCGCCCAGTCAAACCCTTCGCCAGTCTTGAACATTTGCCCCTTGGTCTCCAGCAGGCGACCTACGGTTTTATGCAGGGGGAAGCCTTCCGGTGCGGTCGAAAGCGCCTTGCCGATATCCTCAAATGTCTCGGTAGGAATTGCCGTTTCACCGCGCTGGTAATCCTCGTACTTGCTATCAAGGTGAGACCATTTGCCATCCAGCCAATCGGCCTTGTTGGGGCGGTACTCTTTGCCGGCTTCAAATTCACCGGCCAGATAGGCCTGAAATTCGGTTTTCATATCCTCGATCTCGCCCTCGGGGATCAGCCCATCCTTCACCAGACGATCGGTGTAGAGCGCGAGCGTGGTCTTCTGCTTTTTGATCTTCTTGTACATGATCGGGTTGGTGAACATCGGCTCGTCGCCTTCGTTATGACCAAACCGGCGGTAACAGATGATGTCGATCACCACGTCTTTGTGGAACTTCTGACGGAACTCGGTGGCAATGCGTGCAGCGTGAACCACCGCTTCGGGGTCATCACCGTTGACATGAAATATCGGCGCCTCAACCATCAGCGCAATGTCTGTGGGATAGGGGCTGGAGCGGCTGAAATGCGGAGCGGTGGTGAACCCGATCTGGTTGTTCACCACGATATGCATCGTGCCGCCGGTTTTATGGCCCTTGAGGCCCGACAGGCCAAAACACTCAGCCACAACACCTTGTCCGGCAAAGGCCGCATCGCCATGCAGCAATACAGGCAGCACGCGGATGCGGTCATCATCATTCAGCTGATCTTGTTTGGCGCGGGCCTTGCCCAGAACAACCGGGTTCACCGCCTCAAGGTGTGAGGGGTTGGCTGTCAGACTGAGGTGCACTTTGTTGCCGTCAAATTCACGGTCCGAGGACGCACCAAGATGATATTTCACATCACCCGAGCCATCCACCTCTTCGGGCTTGAAACTGCCGCCCTGAAATTCGTTGAAAATGGCACGGAAGGGCTTGCCCATCACATTGGCCAGCACGGACAGGCGCCCGCGGTGCGGCATGCCGATGATGATATCCTGCACCCCCAAAGAGCCGCCACGCTTGATGATCTGCTCCATCGCGGGGATCAGGCTTTCACCGCCATCCAGACCAAAACGTTTGGTGCCCATGTATTTTACATGCAGGTATTTCTCAAACCCTTCAGCTTCGACCAGTTTTTTCAGGATCGCTCTGCGGCCTTCGCGGGTGAAGCGGATTTCATTGTCCAGCCCTTCAATCCGCTCTTTTAGCCATCCGGCCTCTTCGGGGTTGGAAATATGCATGTATTGCAATGCGAAGGTGCCGCAATAGGTCCGGCGTACGAGCGTCAGAATTTCGCGGATCGAGGCAACCTGTAGCCCCAGCACATTGTCGATGAAAATGGGCCGGTCCATATCGGCCTCGGTGAAACCGTATGATTTTGGGTCCAGTTCTGGGTGAGGTGGCATCTCACGCAAGTCCAGTGGATCAAGATCAGCGGCCAGATGGCCCCGGATGCGGTAGGCACGGATCAGCATCAAGGCGCGCACGCTGTCCAACACGGCGCGTTTGACCGCATCTTCTGACACATCCGCCCCGGCTTCAGCTGCTTTTGCCCTGATCTTTTTGCCAGCGGCCGCTGCCTCGGCTTCTGGTGGGTATTCTCCGGTCAGTGCTGAGGTCAGATCATCAGCAGGCATTGGTGGCCAATCGCCCCGCGCCCAGGATGGCCCTGCGGCTTCGCGTTTCACATCGACTTCGCCGTCACCCAACTGAGCAAAAAAGCTCTGCCACGCCTCGTCCACCGCGTTGGGATCATTGGCATAGCGCGCGTATAGCTGCTCTAGGTACTCGGCATTGTGCCCCTGCATGAAAGAGGAGGCGTGAAACTGGTCGTTGGGGGATTGATTGGTCATGTTCTGTTACCTCCTGCAGGTCTCTTGAGTCCTGCATGTGAAGAAAAGGGCGGGCGTTGGCACCCGCCCCTCATTCCTAATCAGCCGTTGATTGCTTCCATCATCGCTTCACCCAGGCCTGCCGGGCTGTCTGCCACGACCACACCTGCGGCACGCATGGCTTCGATCTTGTCTTCGGCACCACCTTTGCCACCGGCGACAATTGCACCGGCATGGCCCATACGGCGGCCCGGAGGGGCCGTGCGCCCGGCGATGAAACCGGCACAAGGCTTCCAGCGGCCCTTCTTTTTCTCGTCGATCAGGAACTGGGCGGCTTCTTCTTCGGCAGATCCGCCGATCTCGCCGATCATGATCATCGAATGAGTTTCATCATCCGCCAGGAACATCTCCAGCACGTCGATGTGTTCAGTGCCTTTGATTGGATCGCCGCCGATGCCCACAGCCGTGGATTGGCCTAGCCCCAGATCAGAGGTCTGTTTGACCGCTTCATAGGTCAATGTGCCCGAGCGGCTGAGAACGCCGCAGCTGCCGCGTTTGTGGATGTGGCCGGGCATGATGCCCATTTTACACGCATCCGGCGTGATGACACCGGGGCAGTTGGGGCCGATGAGGGTGGATTTGGACCCTTCGAGCGCGCGTTTGACACGCATCATATCCAGCACCGGGATGCCCTCGGTGATGCACACGATCAGCGGCATTTCGGCGTCAATCGCCTCAAGGATCGAATCCGCCGCGAAGGGGGGCGGGACGTAGATGATGGAGGCGTTGGCCTGTGTTTCATGCATCGCTTCGTGCACCGAGTTGTAAACCGGCAGATCAAGATGAGTGGTTCCGCCCTTGCCGGGGGTGACCCCGCCAACCATCTTGGTGCCATAGTCGATGGCTTGTTCAGTGTGGAATGTGCCCTGCGAGCCGGTGAGGCCCTGACAGATCACTTTGGTGTTTTCGTCTACGAGGACTGCCATTTTAGGAGTCTCCTTTATTGTCACGTTTCGTTCGAATGGAAACGAGGTACAGAATTGTTAGAGGCATAGCTGACAGACCAATACAGGTTCCAATCAAGATTACCCCTTCACCGCCGCCACGATCTTCTCGGCGCCGTCTTTGAGGTCGTCGGCTGCGATCACGTCAACATCAGAGTTGTTGATGATGGCTTTGCCTTCTTCCACGTTGGTGCCTTCAAGGCGCACAACCAGCGGCACTTTCAGGCCCACTTCTTTGACTGCGGCCACAACGCCCTCGGCGATGACATCGCAGCGCATGATGCCGCCAAAGATGTTGACCAGAATGCCTTTGACTTGCGGGTCAGAGGTGATGATCTTGAATGCCTCAGTCACCTTTTCCTTGGTGGCACCACCGCCAACATCCAAGAAGTTGGCAGGCTCAGAGCCATAGAGCTTGATGATGTCCATCGTCGCCATGGCAAGGCCGGCACCGTTGACCATGCAACCAATCTCGCCGTCCAGCGCGATATAGTTGAGGTCGTATTTGGAGGCTTCCAATTCCTTGGGGTCTTCCTCGGTGGTGTCGCGCAGCTCCATAATATCGCGGTGGCGATAGATGGCATTGCCGTCAAAACCCATCTTGGCATCCAGGCATTTCAGATCACCTGCGTCCGTGACGATCAGCGGGTTGATCTCAAGCATCTCCATGTCTTTTTCGATGAACATCTGATAGAGCGTGCCCATCAGCGCGACGCATTGTTTGATCTGCTTGCCGACCAACCCAAGGTTGAAGGCAATGCGGCGACCATGGAAGGCCTGATAGCCCGTCGCGGGATCAACCGAGAAGCTGAGGATTTTTTCAGGGGTGGAATGGGCCACATCTTCGATGTCCATGCCGCCCTCAGTCGAGCAAACAAAGCTGACACGTGATGACTGACGATCAACCAGCAGGGCGAGGTAAAACTCGTGCTCGATCCCCGCGCCATCTTCGATATAGATGCGGTTCACTTGCTTGCCAGCGGGGCCGGTCTGCTTGGTGACCAATGTGCGGCCCAACATGCGCTTGGCTTCTTCGGCGGCTTCCTCAACCGATTTGGCCAGACGCACGCCGCCAGCTTCGCCGGCGCCGGGTTCTTTGAATTTGCCTTTGCCGCGGCCACCTGCGTGGATCTGTGCCTTGACCACCCAGAGCGGGCCGTCCATTTCGCCGGCGGCGGTTTTGGCCTCTTCAGCGCGGAGCACGACACGGCCATCCGAGACCGGTGCACCGTAGGAGCGAAGCAGAGCCTTCGCCTGATATTCATGGATGTTCATGGAACTGTCCCGTTTTGCTACGTTCAGGAACAGTTATACCCATAAGGATTGCTGGAGTATAAATGGCTTTTTGTTATTTTGCCCCGAATTGAGCCGATTTATGTAATTTGTGATCACACGAATTAATGCTGTGATCACAAAATTCGGAAAACTAGGCAATTATCAGTTTTCAAAAAAGAATCAGGGCCGGAAAACCCGGCCCTGACAGAATTGTAGAGTGGCGCGTGTTACACGAGCGAAGGATCGATGCCTTTGCACGCCTCTACCAGGCCTTTTACAGCCTCGACGGATTTGTCGAACATTGCTTGTTCGCCTTTGTTCATCTTGATTGCGACGACACGTTCAATGCCACCGGCCCCAATGATGGTGGGCACGCCAACATAAAACCCGTCAAGACCATAGGCGCCGTCAACATGGGCCGCACAGGGCAGCAGGCGTTTTTGATCTTTCAGATAGGCTTCGGCCATTTCAATCGCCGATGTGGCTGGTGCGTAATAGGCCGACCCGGTTTTCAGCAGGCCAACGATTTCGGCGCCGCCATCTCGGGTGCGCTGCACGATTGCGTCCAGTTTATCCTGCGTGGTCCACCCCATAGCGACCAGATCAGGCAAAGGAATGCCGCCCACGGTGGAATAGCGGGCCAGCGGTACCATTGTATCGCCGTGCCCCCCCAGAACAAAGGCGGTGACATCGCGCATCGAGACATCAAATTCAACGCTCAGGAAATGGCGGAATCGTGCGCTGTCCAGCACACCGGCCATGCCGCATACCTTTTCGTGGGGCAGGCCTGAAAACTCGCGCAACGCCCAGACCATCGCATCCAAGGGGTTGGTGATGCAGATCACAAAGGCGTCTGGTGCGTGGGCTTTGATGCCTTCGCCTACAGATTTCATGACTTTCAGGTTGATGCCCAACAGGTCATCACGGCTCATGCCCGGTTTGCGGGGCACGCCTGCGGTGACAATGCACACATCCGCGCCAGCGATATCAGCATAATCCTGGGTGCCGCGCAGGGTGGCGTCAAACCCTTCGGCGGGGCCGGATTCTGCAATGTCGAGCGCCTTGCCCTCGGGCATGCCTTCGGCAATGTCAAAAAGGACAACGTCGCCCAGTTCTTTTACAGCTGCGAGATGGGCAAGGGTGCCGCCAATCATACCTGCGCCGATAAGCGCAATCTTGGGTCTGGCCATGGATCTATTCTCCAATCCGATGAAAATTGGCCTTGTGCGTAGTCCCAAATGCGACGGCGTGCAAGTGCGCCGCGGCGCGGCATAAAGTGGCTGCCGACAAGTTTTAGGTGTGAAAACAGCACGAAAACACCGAGGATTAAGGAGTTAGATCAACTTGCCCCTACTTAGCAAAGGGTCAGCATTACCCACACCGACGGTGTGGACATTAACCTAGGCGGGAATGTCAAAAGGGGGATTCGGCGTTTGCGTGTGTTTTGCCAGCGCCGCGATTCTGGCCCCGATGGTCGACCCAGCGCTGGCTTTGGCAAAAGATGCGCCTTGAATGCGCATCTTATAGGTGCTGTTGATTGTCGTCAGGCGTCATTCCCGGCGGCCGGTAAGGCATCGGCGCGATCTTCAAACGCCTGACCAGACGCCACTAGGCAGGTTACGCCGTGCGCCGACGTCACTGTGATCGTCCAGGTGCCGGTTTCATCCGAGGCAAACACCTCAATTACCGCGTTATTGGCGCCAAGCCCCATGGATTGCCGGGATTCTCCGTATTTGCTTGCCAGTCGGTCGACCACCACGTCACGGGGGGCGCAATTGGCAGGTGCCTGAGCATACGCAGGCGCACAAAGCAGGGTGGTCAAGGCGGCGATGCCTATCATCTTCAGATTTGTCATTTCATTCACCTTTTGTTGGTGCTGGTCCCTGCCGTGCATGGCGTTTAG
>JARGOC010000040.1 GCA_029212365.1 Roseovarius sp. | reverse complement strand
CGGAATTGACTTCAATTTTATAGACGCACGGGGTCGGCCCGACATTACAAGCTAGGACAAACTCAGGTTTCCGCATTGTCCATCACAGCGAAGTGTCTTTTAATAAGACCAAGTGATGGCTAAAAATTGGCTCGCCCGGTCCTGTTTGCTTTACCGGGGCCTTGCGCAACGCAGTGTGATTCATCGGGCAAGCAGCGCAATGGTGTCATTAGGCCTATTTCCACCACACGTCGTAAAAGTTCTTTTTCAATATTTAGTATTGCGGGCTGGTCAAATGATACCTTTTTGAAGACAATTCGCTGCAAATAGCGGTCGCAGCCTACAAGGCCGTAATTTGGAGAAATCAAGTAAACCCCGCCAAACCGCTCCTTTAAACCTTAGAGCTCGAAGGCAGGGCCAGCACTCCGATATCCGGGAGTTTTTGAGAGTTTTGAGAATGACGGGGGCGGTTTATGCTGCTGCCCCGCGTTGATCAAGCCAGCCTCACCGCACTCAGCATAGGTTTGGCGCCAATGATAGAAAACTGAATGGCCGATCCAAAACAGCGGCATGGTTTCTCAAAGCTGCCAATCTTGTCGCCATACAGAATTATCCGAAATTTGCGTTTTATCCTGCGTTGATACTCGGTCATAAATATCTGCCAAGGCCGCGACCGACAGCATCAGGCACAAGCGTTTCTTCCTCAAAGCGTCAGGCAAGAAAGCTCAACTGACGGTGAACTGGGCCATCATTCCGGCATCCTCGTGTTCGAGAATGTGACAGTGGAGCATGAAAGGATTTTCCTTGCTGGCCGGATGCTCGAACCGTGCGAGGATTTCGGCTACACCGGGCACCAGAAGCGTGTCCTTCCATCCTGCATTTTCAGGGCGCGGCGGCGCGCCGTCCTCGCTCAGAACGCGGAACTGAACGCCGTGAACATGGAACGGATGGGCGATCATTGAACTGCGGACAATCCAGCGTTCCACTGAGCCCAGGGCGACATTGAAATCAATGCGATCCATATCGAAGGGCTGGCCATTGATAGCAAAACCACCGCGGCCCATCATCATGCCCATTCCCATGTCCAGCGAAATCTCCCGGCTGCGTGTCTCCAACCCGGTCAGTTCTTCAAGAGGACTGCCAATCTCATCTGGAAGGCGGGTGATCCGCGCTGGCAGCGTTTCATCCCGAGCAAATTCGAGCAGACTATAGGCCTGGTCAGGATCGCTCATCAGCACCGGCGCACCGGCACCGGAGAAATCCACGAGAATTTCAGCCCGCTCTCCCGGGGCCAGTCGGAGCACTTCGAGCGTTATGGGCCGGGGCAGGAAACCGCCATCGGTTGCCACCAGATGCATGGGGTGGCCGTCGTTGAAAAACAAATTGTAGATGCGCGCGTTCGACCCATTGAGCAGGCGCAGCCGCGCGATTCCGTTGGGAACCGCCGCAATGGCCCCCGATTGTCCGTTGATGAGCATGCGATTGCCATGAAAGCCGTGCATTCGGTCCATCATCGATGGATCATAGACCATGCGGCCCTTGCGATCGAAACTGCGATCCTGCAATACCAGCGTCAGATCATCAATGCCATAGGCCGATGGCAGGCCACGATCATCGTCCCTGCCGTCGGTAACGTGAATCACGCCAGCAAGGCCGTTGTAAACCTGTTGCGCCGTGCGTTGGTGAATATGCGAATGATACCAGATGGTCGATGGATCCTGATTGACCTGCATTTCCGGCTTCCAGGACTGCCCGGGAAGCACCGGTTGATGTGGACCGCCGTCATGGGCTCCAGCAATCTTCATCCCATGCCAGTGAACACTGACCGGCTCGCCCAGCGTATTGCCGATTTCTGCGGCCAGTGGACCGTTCTGCATGATCACCGTCGGACCAAGATAGGCCTGGCTGTAGCCCACCGTCGGAACGGCACGCCCGCCCAGAAAATTGCTACTTCCCGCCTGCGCGGTGAGTGCAAGCCGGCCGCTGGCACGGGTGTCGATGCGCGGAGGCATTTGCAGCCGCGGCGGTGTCTGCGCAGCAAAGGCCTTGCCCGCCCACATCAATCCGCCACCCGAAACAGCCAGGGCTGCGGCGGCAGAAGTCAGGAAATCACGTCTTTTCATAGCGACTTTTGAACCTTTCGGTTTCTCGGCATTTGCGTGTACAGGCGCCGCATGATCACCTGAGCGAATGCACCGCAAAGATCACGAGCGGCGCGCTGGAGCAGTGGCCTAGTCGGAGAGAAATTTCTTCCGCTCGTCAAATTCCTTTGAATCGATTTCGCCGCGGGCATAGCGCTCCTTGAGGATATCATGGGAGCGACTGGATGACGGACCCGCACCGGACCCAAATCCCGGCGCCATGTGGCGCATGACAAAGACAACGGCAGCGACAATCCCGACAAGCACCAGAACCATGAAAATTGGTCCGAGAACCATGCCGAATCCTCCCCATTGATCGCCACCCGACATCATTCCATGACCATACCGGAACGCATTGTTGCCGCCGGGTATTTCACCGACCTGGGCAAAGGCAGCTGTTGCTGAAAGCGGCACCAAGGCGATGCTGCTGGTCAGTTGTGAGAACAGTTTTTTGTTCATTTTACATCTCCCGAGCAAAAGGGCGGATGCCCCAATCAGTTCACTATAACCTCAAGCCGAATGAACGGCATTGATCTCCATCAAATATCGCCTGCGCCTGAAGATCGAGGCGTTCATTGCGCAACCTTGCGGTCGGGTCCAAGGCGGATCAAAGCCGCTTTGTTCATGCGTTTGAGATGGCGCATTGCGAGGCCATTTTAATGGCTTTCAACGCCTGGCGCAAAAAAATCTGAAACCTGTGGAACCCTCCCGCGTGGGAAGGTTGTTGAACACATAGCATTATCAAGATTTGGGAGTCACAAATGACCTACAGCCGCTTTATGCTGATGATAGCAGTTTCAACGATCGTCATGTTTGGCCTGATGTATCTGAACACCTATGCCTGGGACCACATCTTCTTTAGCGAAACACGCGGTTATGCCGCGCTTTACATGGGTGCCAGCATGGCCATCATCATGCTGGCGTTCATGCTCGGCATGTACACCAACAGGAGGCTGAATATTGCCATCCTATTGGGCAGCGTGCTGATATTTGTCACGTCGCTGTTTTTGCTGCGCAGTCAGACCACAGTCGACGACGTCGACTACATGAAGGCAATGATCCCGCACCATTCCATCGCCATCCTCACATCGGAACGTGCAAAGCTGGTTGATCCCCGCGTCCGCAAAATGGCCGACGGAATCATCGAAGCCCAGGTGCGCGAAATTGCAGAGATGAAGGCTCTGATCGTCGATTTGCAGGGTGGTGCGAAAGCGACACCGGAGATTGACGGCAAATAGGAGGCTCGAGCATGGCTAATTCACCAAAGGCATCAATCCATCGCATGGTCATGCCCGACCATATCTGTCCCTACGGTCTCAAGACCAAAGCGTTGCTGGAACGAAAGGGCTACGACGTGGAAGACAACTGGCTCGAGACGAGAGACGAAACGGACGCCTTCCAGAAACAATATGATGTGAAAACCACGCCCCAGACATTCATCAATCAGCAGCGGATTGGCGGCTATGACGACGTGCGACGGTTTTTCGGGCACCATTTTCCCCAAGAGGGCGAAACCAGTTATCGTCCGATCATCGTCCTCTTTTCAATGGCGTTTTTCCTGGCAGTTGCCGTGACCTGGATGTCTGCAACGCCCGTCGCGACAATCACCTTCCTCGAGCGGTTTGTCGCCATCGCCATGTGTCTTCTCGCCGTTCAGAAATTGCAGGATGTGGAGGGTTTTTCCACGATGTTTCTAAACTATGATCTCCTCGCAAGGCGCTACGTGCCCTACGGATACATCTATCCCTTTGCCGAGGCCGCCGCCGGCCTGCTCATGCTGGCCGGCGCCCTGACCTGGGTTTCCGCACCGCTTGCATTGCTGATTGGTGGCTTTGGTGCTGTTTCAGTGTTCAAGGCCGTCTACATCGACAGGCGTGAACTCAAATGTGCCTGTGTCGGTGGCAACAGCAGCGTCCCGCTTGGCTTTGTCTCACTGACGGAAAACCTGATGATGGTATCCATGGGGGTCTGGATGCCGGTCCGCCTGTGGTTGCTGTGAAGCTTAGGTCAGAGGTTGGGACTGCTTTGAGCAGTGCCCCTAAATCACCATTTTTGCCAGAATCATCCTTCATGGATAAGAAATTTTGCATCCTATTTCACAGAGGATTGTAAATAAACAGTAACATTTGGAGATGATCCGGTTTCGATTCTGCCTGAAGACGAAGTGGCCCCGACTAGAGAAAGTGGGAAAGACCAAACTTTGGTGGTACTGTTGGATCGCTCCCTAGCTTTGGTTCAGCGATACCGTCAATGATGGGACACTCTGGCCTGCCGTCGCCGTGGCAGTTATCAGCGAGGTGCTTCAGCGTCTTGGTCATGGCTTTTATTGCTGCAGACTTGCGCTCAAGTTCAGCTATATGGCTAAGCGCGAAGGCTTTGACATCAGAACTTGCTCTGGAACGGTCCTTCCAGAGGGCCAACAGGGTCTTCATCTGGTCCACGGAAAATCCTAGGTCTCGAGCCCCACGAATGAAGCGCAGCGTATGAATGTCGCTGTCTGAGTATACCCGATAACTGGATTCGGTGCGGCGTGCCGGCGCGATCAAATTGATCTTTTCATAGTAGCGGATCATTTTGGTCGAGACACCGGACGCCTTGGATATTTCCCCGATATTCATGTTAATCTCCTGTCATGTTTTGAAGATGTGCCGTTTGCATCCTCTCATAAATCCTCAGCTTGTCCTAAACCGGCGTAGTCGCAGTGCATTGGTCAGTACAAAGACGCTCGAAAGGCCCATCGCTCCGGCAGCTAGGATGGGTGACAAGAGCATACCGTTGAAGGGGTATAGAATGCCCGCTGCCACAGGCACGAGACTAATATTGTATGCGAAAGCCCAGAACAGGTTTTGCTGAATGTTGCGAATAGTGGCTTTGCTGATGGAAATCGCTGTGACCACGCCAGTTAGATCACCCGACATCAATACAACGTCTGCACTTTCGATCGCGATATCGGTTCCAGTTCCAACTGCAATTCCGATATCCGCTTCTGAAAGAGCAGGCGCATCATTGATGCCGTCCCCGACGAAGGCAACGTTTCGTCCACCCTCTCTGAGCCTTTTCAATGCATCGACCTTACCATTGGGGAGGACCTCAGCAACCACTTCGTCAATACCGACCTGATGCGCAATGGCCTCGGCAGTCCGAGCATTGTCGCCCGTAACCATAGCGACTTTGAGACCAAGAGTGTGGAGTGCGGTTATGACTTGGGCCGTGGTGTCTTTAACGGGGTCAGAGACCGCGATGATTGCAGCCAGCCTGCCGTCGATTGCCGCGTAGAACGGTGACTTACCTTCGTCACCCAGTATGGCAGCGTGTCTTTTGAACGCAGAGACATCTACCCCAGCTTTCTTCATAGATCGATCTGCACCCACGATCACGATCTGACCGTTGATCTTTCCGCTTACCCCATAGCCAGGTGCAGCCTGGAATTGCGAGACCTTGGCGAGAGAGAATCCGTCTAGCTTTGCCGCTGTAACGATGGCCTCTGCGATCGGATGCTCAGATTGTGATTCGAGGCTGGCGACGAGGCGGAGGATATCGCTACGGTCGAACCCTTCGCTAACGACGAAGTCTGTCAGTTCCGGTTTGCCCTTGGTAAGCGTTCCGGTCTTGTCCAGTGCGATGACATCCGCATCGCGTAGTGTCTGGAGCGCTTCGCCCTTGCGAAAAAGGATACCCAATTCGGCAGCGCGACCCGTTCCGACCATAATCGATGTCGGCGTTGCGAGGCCCATCGCGCATGGGCAGGCGATAATCAGCACTGCGACGGAGTTGATCAATGCGAAGGTCAGTGCTGGAGACGGACCAAGGAGCAGCCAAGCGGCAAAGGTTAGAACAGCCGCACCGATCACGGCCGGTACGAACCAACTCGTTACTCGATCGACCAGTGCTTGAATCGGAAGTTTGGCTCCCTGTGCTGTCTCCACCATTTTGATGATCTGGGCAAGCAATGTATCTGAACCCACTTTAGTGGCTTCGAAAGTGAAAGCTCCGGATTTGTTGATCGTGCCGCCGACCACATCCGCGCCTGCTGACTTTTTTACTGGAATCGGTTCACCAGTGATCATGGACTCATCAACGTAGGATTCCCCATCAACCACGTGACCGTCAACGGGAACTTTAGCGCCCGGACGTATTTGAACGATATCGCCCAGCATTACATCGCTGAATTGAATTTCGACAAAATTTCCATCACGCTTAACGAGCGCGGTCTTTGGTTGAAGGCCGACCAGATGCTTGATCGCTTGGGAAGTCTTGCCCTTCGCACGGGCTTCCAGATAGCGACCGAGCAAAATAAGAGTAACAATGACAGCCGCCGCTTCATAGTAGACGTTTGCCGTGCCCACAGGCAGTACCCCCGGAAGGAACGTGGCAACAACCGAATAACCCCAGGCAGATGAAGTGCCAAGCACTACCAATGAATTCATGTCCGGAGTCCACCTCAAAAGATTCGGAACACCTTTTTTGAAGAAGTGCAAGCCTGGCCCGAACAGGACGAGAGTCGCCAGTACGAACTGAATGACAAGATTGTTTTCCATGCCGACATTTTTCATTATCCAGTCATGGATTGACGGACTGAGATGCGAACCCATTTCAAGAATAAAGAGTGGCAGTGTAAGCGCTGCGGAAATGGCCAGCCATACTCTCAGACGTCTGGTCTCGCGGTCGCGCCGGTCGTCATGACTGTATTTGGAGACCTCGGGAACAGTTTTCCTGACGTCATACCCGGTCCGGCGAACAGCGTCCTCCAATGCTGATGCGGGCATCTCGGCAACCGTGCGAACCGTTGCCTTCTCAGTAGCGAGGTTAACCGACGCGTCTAAGACACCCGGGACGGCAATGATCGCTTTTTCCACACGATTGACGCAGGAGGCACACGTCATGCCTTCAATGCCAAATTGGTGTGTCTCAATTCTAGGCTCGTAGCCCGCCATCTCAATTGCCTCAACCACCATCTGGGTCGGCACCGATTTATTGAAGGTCACCATGGCACGTTCGGTCGCCAGGTTTACAGTTGCAGAAGCCACACCTGGAACGGACGCAATGGCCTTCTCAACCCGCAAAACGCAAGATGCGCAGGTCATGCCTTCGATTCCAAAATCGGAGGTAGCGGATGTTGCTACGGGTATCCCTACGTCTGATACTATATTCATTTGAGCGGCTCCTTTGCTAACCTATCACATGTATAATCCTTCCCATGATGGGAAGGTCAAGCGCATTTTTAGTGTTTTGAAAGTTGCCGCACCCAAGGGCGGGAATTACTCATTTGTGGGCGCGGACAACCGCCATCAAGGCCCGCCGAGCGACGCCTTGCGCCCATTCGGCTAGAATGCAGTCCGTGAACTGCCAAGCTGCCCTATTTCAATTTTGATGATGGCGGGATTGCAGCGGCGCATCTGTTTTTCGGATGGCGTGCGATGCGATCCAAATGGACATCCGCATTCAGTTGCATACTTCATTGAAACCGGTCGCCCACACATTTGCAGTGCGCGACCGGGTTAGCAATCAGGGTTGAACGCAGAATGCCGGATATCCGGCATTCTGAATCGCGTCGCTGATCACGACCGGGGCAAGGCTGGTTTGCACTGTCGCCTTTCTCGCGGCCAGGTCTATCGTCACGACAGCAGCGGGATCAGCTGCTATAATCGCTTTTTCGACTGCGCCTCGGCAATGGTCGCAGGTCATATTTTTGACGTCAAACTCATAAGTCACTTTGTTTCCTTTCAATGGCGCTCAGCTGATATGGGGCTTACAATTATGGGAAGGTCTATGGTCCAAATCCTTCAGAATCATAGTTCTGCAGACGAAGTGAATTCATTGCAGCCCGGATCAAAAGGCACTTGTGGCGAAAGCTGCAAAAATTGGGCTAATCAAGAAAGCAAACCAAGGATAGAACAATCCTCCAGCAACTGGCCATGAAAGACCAGAGTGATAACAACCGTGGCAGCTTCGAAATTAACTCCGAGATATCCCTCGGCACTACGGAAACCATCAGAAAAATACCTGGCAAAAAAACGCCGACCATACTCAACAACCAAGCGGCCATCATACCCATGCTTATTAGGCTGAACCTGTTGAGATTTCTGGTTCGGAATGATGTCTGTCCTCGGACAAGAAACGGCCATCCAGAACAGAGTACGTCTGGTGCGAAAAGGGTCAATTCAACCCAGATTGCTCCTCGTTCTTCGAAAATTTCACGCACGCCGGCGAGACCTACATAGGGCGTAACGTAAGGACCAGGAGTGGGATTCTTCGAACCATTGCGACCCATAAACGGCGGGTAAGCTCGCCTACACCAGATTTGCTCCGCCACCCTCCATCGTTGACGATTTCAGATCGAGTCCAATCCCGCAGATCGGACGCCAACCGCGCCAAGGACTATCTAACCTTGGAAGACACGGGATAAGTATAAACCGGGCCAGTAGCACCTTGCCATATTGGCGATTATCGTAGTTGATCTTGTTTGGGTCGCGTTCACTGTGGCTGTGACCACTCTCGTATTCGCATCCTCCATGGCAATCGTCGTAACTGGCAGTTGCGCCATCATATATCACGCGCATACGGCATTGTGGACAGTCCACTGTTTCGTTACGCTTGGCTTCCGGCGGCATTGAGCACATATAAATCATGCTGATAATACCGACTAGGACCTGATAGCAGACGTGTTCGCTTTCATCGCGAATACCCTTCCAATTACATTTTGTGCGGTTTGTAGGTGATCCCGTTGGCGAGTTGCATTTCGCGGACATAGCGAACGATTTTGGTGACTTCGTCGGCTGTCACCTGGTTTTGCTTAGGCATGTTACCGAATGGCCAATGGTGTTGAGAAACACCGTTTGCCACCGCCCCATAGAAAGCTTCGTCTGGATGATGTCCTGGATTGTAGATATCATGTACAAGAGGCGGCCCTTTGTCGGTGCCGGATGCATTTACACCGTGGCAAGCTGCACAATTGTTGTCAAACAATAATTGCCCGGATTTAGCTTCGTCGCTCAAGTCAGTCATCGACACTTTTACATTATTTGCTTCAGTTTCAGGTTGGAAAACTTTCGCAACAAAGACCGCGAATCCAAGTCCAAAAAAACCAATAACAAATAGCTTTGGAATGTTTATACTTTTTTTCAAATTTTATCTCCATGTAACTGAATTGGAACGGATTTGATGATTCCGGTCGCATGGGGCACCGGTTTGCGTCAGACGAATAGCGCGATTCCAGCAACGTTCTGATTGCCCTGGAAACCACGTCAAGTTCTGTAGGACATTTGTCACGATCTGTGCCTCTGCAAGACGGTCAACCGATGATGACTTTTTCGTTTTGAATGAGCTCATAGGGAGGAACGACGAGGTTCCTGGAAGCAGGACCTCGCCGGACCCGACCTGATGTGTCATATTGCGACCCGTGGCATGGACAAAACCAACCGCCCCAATCGCCCTTTTTATCGCCCACTCTCTGTCCAAGAGGAACGCAGCCAAGATGTGTGCATACCCCGACGACGATGAGCCATTCCGGATTCTGCACGCGATCGGCGTCACGTTGCGGGTCTATCAGTTCCTTACTGTCGGTGGCGACCGCCGCAGCTATTTGCGCTGGTGACCTGTGATCGATGAAAACTGGCTGCCCACGCCACTTTACAGTTACTCTTTGACCTGGTTCGATTGCCCAGATTGGGACCTCGATCGACGCTAGGCTTCGCACACCTGCCGAAGGGTTCATGCTGTCAATAAAGGGCCAGGCAAATGCAGCGGCTCCGACAGCTGCCATTGTTCCCGTTGTTAAAAAAATGAAATCTCGCTTTGTAATCGGTTGTTCTGAATCATCTACGGTTGTCATATGACGTCCTCAATTTTTTGCCGGGGGAAAGCACCATTTCTTTTTGGGTGTTAGCGCTCACTCGTGACATCGATCCAACGCGGACCTTCTGGTTTTTCGGTAATATTTCTTCTTGGTCACTGGCACCTATCTCATCCGTATTCCCCCAAAATTTCTGGATGCGATCAGGAGCGTCTTTCTGACAGAATTCCGAATGCGCTTCTGCATCACGGACAAAGTCGATGATGTTGGCCAGTTCGGCGTCTGTCAAACTGGCCGGATCACTGACTTCTTCACGCCGCGTCGCGACCATCGCTACTGCTCCACATCACTTGCGAGAGGCAAATTCAAGTTGCGTGTCACGCAGCGATATTGGTTGCCATGCAATAGCGATAACGCCCGTCTCCACTGCAACAAGGGCGGTTTTTCCAATTCCAATGTTGTACATAATGATCTCCTTTGGACGATTTGTTGGGAAATTACGGAAGCACGACCATCTGGTGGCCCTCGCCGGAAACTGCGATTTCGCCGATGACTGCGAGATCGATCTGGTTGATGATCCAAACCTTGGGTTCGTCGCGGCTCGATACGTAAATCTTGTCAGTGCCGTCGATTGTTGTCAGATGATACGGAGTGGGCGACAATAAAACGGTTCGCTTCGCACCGGATTGCAAATCGATCGCGACAAGCTTGTCTTCGCCCTTTCCGCTGACGAAGAGCGTGCTCCCGTCGTCCGACAAGTCGAGCCCGTGCAACTCTCCACCAATCTCGAATAAACGGAGAATGGTACCATCGGACACCGCAATCTCATGGACTTTGCCGATATCTGCGTCGGCCACATATAGTCTTGCCCCGTCGCCGGAGATGACCACATGCTCGGGAGCTGTACCGACAAGCAAATTGAGTCTGACAAATCCCTTTTCGACATCGACTTCACTGATTGTGCCGTTTCCTGAATTGGTTACGAAAATCGAACCGCTGTCTCCGGAAAAAACGGCATAATTCGGTGCCGATCCAGTTGGAACAAAGGCCTTGAAAGCCAAGGTTTCGAGATCGATTATGCTTATCCCGTCACCTGACGGATGAGTAGCTGCAGCATAACGACCGTCGGGCGAAACAGCGGTATGATGGACCGCGCCGGGCACTTCGATCCGACGCAGTATCTCACCAGACTTTGCGTCGAGGATGGTCAGAATACTGATCGTGGCATCCTTGGGCATTGCCCCCGCTGCGGGTTTGGCGTGATGGGCCGCATGTTCGTCCTCCGACACACCTTCTGGCTTAGCGAGTACCGGGGTCTCAGTGCCTTCGACCTCAGAATAGCTGCCGGCGACGAGATACCGAACACCAGGTGCACCAGAAAGTCCGTGAATGGCATCCAAGCCGGTGATCTTGCGTTCGACCGCTCCAGTGTCTGTATTGACGACGATGATTTGATCCGCGCTGCCATCAGCAATGTAGACCGTTGCGGCCGTCGCTGACGCCGAAGTCAGGAGAACGGCGAGGAATGCCGAAAGAGAATGCTTCAATGGTGACGTCATAGTTGAGTTCCTTTTGTTGTGCGTTGCATCAACGTGCCCAACGGGCAGAGAAATAATTGAATAGCGGCGCGAATATTAGCGCGACGAACCAGCCATAGGCAAAGGCCTCCACCCCGCCGAGCAGAAAGCTTGACCAAGTCAACCAAGAGAAACCTGGAAGCAGTTTCAACCACGTTTGGTACATGGCTTGCCCGGGGAAGATGAGGTCGAAGCCGACACACAGCGCAAACGTCACCACGAGAAAAATTCCCAAGCTCATGCCGAGTACTGCGACTGGGATATGTGGTGGACGGTTCACGGACAGAGGCACGCCTGCCCGGTGAGGTTGATCAGATCTGGTCGGATTAGCCATCAGCTTGCTCCCTCATGTCTAGGCTGGCTGGAACAGCTGCGGCAAGGTAGGAATCTGGCGCGGCCTCGAAGCGCTCGCGGCATTCCCGAGAACAGAAGTAGTAGACGTGGCCGTCATGGACGGCCGATTTTGCGGTTCGGGTCTGAACGGTAGTTCCGCACACAGGGTCAGTGTCAGTCTCCGGGGCAGCCCAGCGAACATCGCTCGCCGAGCCGCTGGGCCCGCCGCGGCTTGCTCCTGACTTGCCGTGACCCATGACGTGAGAGCCACAGCCAAACCGCATCATGATGAAGATGAGGCCGGCCCAAAAGAGAAAATAGATTATAGATTCCATTGCATGCTCCATGCGCAATTTTGAATGCGCCTTCGCCGTTTTCGGTTATGTCCGAACTGGGCCTGGTCCAACGTAGGTGACTGGAGATGGTGAAGATGTCTTGGTGAGCATTTCAACTCACCCCAGCATCTAACACCATTCCGTTCGCCGCCATGGTTGCGCGGGAAAAGTTGAACCGCCAAACGTGGCAGACACCTCAACTCACGCCGCTGGAACAAACTCAGGCGGAAGAACGAATTCGTCGCGTCAGGAAATTTTGGGAGGGGGGGCAGGAAACGGGGAAAACTGTTGCCTTACGAATGCCTGGGTCGAAAAAATTTCGCCCGCCGCGCCACCTTTATGGCTCCCCGCTTCGCCCGGCAAGATCGCCGCGGAATGGCAATGCATTTGATCATTGCACTGTGATGCGTGCGACGACATATCACGTGTGGTGTTTCCAGATTCAGGAAAGTGGGCGGAAACAACGACCGTCTGCATGCCGGAAAATTCGCTGGCATGAGTCTGATGCAGGGAAATGACGGAGAAATACAAAGCCACGATGACCGCAAGCGTCAGGGCCTGCCAGCAGAGCTGGCCGCCTTGCAGACTGCGATTTCGACGTATTTGCACGTTAGTGAATCCCTGTTGAAGCTGTTTACTACCACATCGAACTCTCAATGTTCATTGACATAGGTCAATCCAGAATCGAAGCAACAATCCATAGAGGTTTGAAATTTGAGACGCGGCGCACGCCGGATACCCTTGATAACTTGTTCTGCCGCCGTTATCTGCAGCCGGGATTTCTGTCCCATCGTCGCTTCCTTTCAATCTGCCATTGTGAACTGGAAATCCTCTCCTCTCAATTACCGCGGATTGTCATGCCAGGTTGGCCAAAGGGTTGTTTTGTCTGACTATCGGTTGAGCAAACCTATGGACTGTTGCATTTATCTTTCCAACATCATCAAGATATTCTTCGATAGCATGTCGCGAAAAATTTCCATTGAGTGAAACGCTGTCGCGTGCGGCGTCTGTGACCATGACGTACCGATCCCCTTCTACATTATTCTTCATCAGCCTATAGAGAATAATCACGTCTGTTCCAAAGTGATCGATAGAACCGCGAAAACTGAACCGTGCAGCTTCCCCACGATGCACAAAGACCTTTAGATCGAGATTGTCTATATGTTTGCAGGCATCGCATGAACATATCCCTGACTCCAGTATTTGTTGTTTCTCTTCAAAAAATGCATCGAACATCGCAATGATTTTCAAGCCAATTATTTCGGGCGAATGTTCACGTGCATCCGCGAAGAACAGAACGGCATCGCCTTCGAATTTGGAGAGCTCAAACGTATCTGCCGACGCTTCAATCATTGCATTGACAAGAGAAAAAATGATCTCTTGCGCCTGTGCGGGCGAGAAATGTTTACCGGCGATAAACCGGGTGTAATGACTAATGTCCGGTACTATGAAGATTGTATCGTGTGTTCCTATCTCATCATCTTTGACACCACTCAGGTTTTTTGCCTTACTCGTCAAACTTGATTTTAATTGATGCGATGCATTCAGATACCGTTGCTCAGCTAACTTGTTTTTATGTCCAAATCGCAGCAACAACAGTCCAGTGATAAAGAGCACAAGAACGATGATTGTCCAGAATGAAGTGATATAATGTTGATAGTCATGAAACAGGTGGTCCATCATCTATCGTGCCCTGAGTGAACGTCTGCAATAGCAAACGTTTCGAACTTGTTGAAGACAAGCTCAAATTCGATCTTGGAGTTCGGTTCCAGGTCCTCCAGCAGGTCGATGAATTCTATCCTGATGTGGGAGGATTGCAGATTTAAAATTTCTTCGCGCAAAATATGCAAGCTTTCGACTCGTTTGTAGCCCTCCTCATCAAGTATCATTTGGACTTCAACAGATTTGGCGACTGTAGCGCGGACATTCTGAAGAATAACATTTTCCGTGGAAAGGTTCGTGATCTTGAAATGCAGTCTGGCATTTTCACCCTTTTTAGCCGGCTCAAGAACAGCTTCCTCGACCAAAATTCCTGATCTGACTTCGGATGTTTCATCCGCCTGCCCAGGAGCTGCTTGGCCGACCAGCAGAAAAACTCCGATCAATGAAACCAATAAGGTTCGAATTGATGTGGCTGTCAAAACAGAACTGGGGACATGTCCCGTATACCACTGGAAGAAATCGAAACGACAAAGGATAGGCATTGTATAGGCTCCATGAAATTCAACTGGGCGGCTGTTCATTGTCAAGGCTGCCAACCACGCCAAGTTGACCGCGTGGTGTTCCCCCGAAAGCCAAAGCTTGGATCCCCTCCCCCCCTAAGGTTGTGCAAGTCAACATCTAAAAGCGAATATGTTTTGAGGGAAGCTCAACGCCTCCCCCAAAACGTTTCTGAGACTCTATTTTACCTCAACGAGTGTAAGCTTGCCTTTCACTCGTTCAGCGACGAACTCAATGGCCTGCCCTTCCTTGAGATTCTGCAATTGTTCGTCGTCATTCACACGGAAGACCATTGTCATAGCGGGCATATCGAGGTTCTTCAGTTCTTCATGTTTTACTGTAACTTTGCCGGACTCGATATCGACTTTTTTGACCATCCCTTTGGTGTATTCGGTCGCCATGGAAGCTGTCGACATAATGGCAATGGTTGAGGCGATGAGTGCCGATTTCTTAAGAATATTCATATTGGTCTCCGTTCATAGTCTGGTTTTCTGGTTCGTCAGATCAGTTGCTGGCATTACTGGGCCACACTGAGGTCACCCTTCATTCCAGATTCGTAGTGGCCGGGAATGAGACAGGCGAATTCAAATTTTCCGGCGTTCGTGAACTTCCACACAATATTGCCAGTTTTGCCCGGCTCCAGGCGGATAGAGTTGGGATCATCGTGTTCCATCTCCGGGAATTTGGCCATAATTTCTTTGTGCTCCATAATCTCACTATGGTTATCAAGAACGAATTCGTGCACGAGTTCACCCTTGTTTTTCACCACGAAATGGATGGTTTGTCCCTTTTTAACGTCAAGGCTGTTCGGCTCGTAGATCATATCGCCATCGTCAGTCTCTTTCATCTGTACGACCACCGTTTTTGACGCATCCGCCCGCTTTCCAGCTTCTCCCACGGCCATCTCCGCGTGATGATCGTCAGATTTGACATCGCCATCATGACCTCCAGAGTGTGAGCCGGCAGCAAGAGCGCTCCCGGTGAAAAGCATGAATGCGGCTGTTGTCAGAATGATATTCTTCATGATTACTACTTTCTTTTTCTGCGAACCAATTGGTCCATTTACTTGTCTCAATACTGAATATATTTGTTGCAAAGGAACTCAACTGAGGCTTTTTCTAAGCCCAATCAGTCACCCGTGCAGATCGTTTATCCTCCGTGCTTCATGTTCTTCATCTCCATTTTCATAGCTGCAGGTTCCGGTGTGATTTTGGTATTTGCATCGGTCACTTTAGTGAAATCCGGGATCTCGCCCGTCCACTCGTAAGCCTGCTCTCCCGGAGGATTGGTGTACCAACCTGGATCGCTGTAATCCCCCGCGTTGATGCCCTCGCGAACTTTGACAACGGAGAACATGCCGCCCATTTCAAGAGGGCCGTAAGGACCCCAGCCAGCCATCATGGGGATTGTGTTATCCGGAAGCGGCATGGACATCTCAGCCATGTCAGCCATGCCTTGCGTGCCCATCGGCATATATTCCGGTTGCACTTTGCGGATCGTTTTTGTCAGACTCGATTTGTCCGCACCAATGAAAGTAGGTATGTCATGGCCCATTGCGTTCATTGTGTGATGCGATTTGTGGCAGTGAATCGCCCAGTCGCCAAGATGATCCGCCTTGAAGTCGAACGCACGCATGGCACCAACGGGAATGTCTATGGATACTTCAGGCCATTGAGCTTGCGGAGGTACCCAGCCTCCATCGGTACAGGACACTTTAAAGTCATAGCCATGCATATGGATCGGGTGGTTTGTCATGGTCAGATTGCCAACGCGCACTCGAACGTTGTCACCTTTGGAAATCACCAATGGATCGATATCGGGGAAGATGCGACTGTTCCAACACCAAAGATTGAAATCGGTCATTGTCATGATCCTTGGCACATAGGTTCCAGGATCTATATCGAATGCATTCAGCATGAACACGAAGTCGCGGTCGACACGCATAAAACTCGGATCTTTGGGATGGACGATAAACATGCCCATCATCCCCATAGCCATTTGCACCATTTCGTCACCATGTGGATGGTACATGAATGTCCCGCTTTTGATCAGGTCATACTCGTAAACGTAGGTCTTGCCGGACGGAATCCCGGGATGGCTCAGGCCACCCACTCCGTCCATGCCGGATGGCAGGATCATGCCGTGCCAATGAACTGTCGTGTGTTCCTTCAATCGGTTGGTGACGAAAATGCGAACGCGATCTCCTTCAACGGCTTCTATGGTCGGCCCGGTTGACTGGCCGTTGTAGCCCCATAGATAGGCAGTCATTCCATCGGCCATTTCCCGTTCAACATATTCGGCAACGAGATGGAACTCCTTCACGCCATTGTTCATTCGAAAGGGAAGCGTCCAACCGTTCAAAGTGACGACAGGATTATAGTCCGGGCCCGTTGTCGGGTTTGGCGTGACTTTCATTTGGGCGCTGTCATGAAGCGCTGCTTCCGGCAGACCCATATTTGATGTCTTACTCCAAGCAGCCGACGAAACGAGAGCTGCACCTGCACCAACGCCAAGAAGTTGTCTTCTGTTAAACATTGTTTTCTCCTATTTGGTTGATCGGATCAGTGACCGCCGCCGCCGCCATCAGCGACGTTGGCTGCGGGAGCACTTCCGCCAGAAGCAGCACCGCCGCCGTAGATGGTGGCGGAAAGATTGGCATCGGCCAGCCAAAACGCCTTTTTCGCGCCAACAGATAACAAAAGACTGCTGATCTGCGCCCGCGTATCAGCGAGCAACTCGAAGGTTGAAGTAATCATGCCGTTGTAGGTAAGCAGGGCCTCTTCATCGATCGTCGTTCGCAACGGCAAGACATTGCGTTTGTAATGGAGCGCTATGTCGTGGGTTGAACGGTAGTTCGTGTAGGCTGAGCGTGCTTCCGAGCGGATATTTACCGCTTTTTCGGCCAACATATTTGCCGCCCGCATATAAGCCACTTCGGCTTTTCGCATCCGAGCCTCGCCGCTGTCAAAAATGGGTATTACAAATTCGAACTCGATCTGCGGTGTTGTTGTGGTCTTGCGGACATCGTCATCAATTTCACGCTCGGCCTCAAATCCACTGATGATCTCAAAGTCGGTGAGAAAACGGGTTGCTTCGGTAAGGCCGTAGGACTTTGCAACAGCTTCGAGTTCAAGTTTTGCTAGTTGAAGATCTACTCGCCGGTCTAGAGCCTCTTTCTCGATAGAATTTTGTTTCTTTATCTGCCCTGGAACGCGCGGCAAAGCATTCGGAACGAAATAATCAACATCTGTTCCCCATAACCCCATTCGTCGGGTCAGCTCTTCCTTTGCTAAGTTCGCAGCCAGGCGAGCCTCGGCAAGCATGCCGGTCAGTTCGGCATAGAATACATGCTGACGCGCTTGGCCGCTCTTGCCAAGTGCACCGGTTTTTCCGAGTTCCTTTGCCAGTTCCGAAGCGGCATCGGCTGCAATGAGCGCCCTGTTGAGGTAGGTAACCGTCTCAAACGCAGAGACCGCATTGATCCACGCTGTTCGTGTTTCTGCTGCTAGCGTGAGTGTCGCAAGAGATGCACTCTGTTGAGCCTGTCGGAATCTCGTGTCTGCAATATCAACGCGCCGCTCACGCGTCATGATCGCAAGGATATTGCTGGCGATCATTCCCTCGATGGCTCTGTATGCCCCAAGCTCCGGAGCGGCAAGACCCAAAACCCCGATGGAGACAGTCGGGTTTTCCAACATCGTTTGCTGCCAGGCTTCTGCGGAACTCATTCCAACTTCGGCATAAGATGCCTGAAGGCCTTTGTTATTTAGCAAGGCCACTTGAACAGCTGTATCCGCATTAATGGTTTTTTTATGAACCATCCCATGAACCCGCTTTGTCAGGTCCTGTGCCTGCTCGCGATTTTGCACCCACACTGCTTGCTTGCCTGTTGCTAGACGAGTTTCTGCTTCAACAGTAGAGAACCCCGCGTTCAAACCCATATATGTCTCGCCGTCAGAGGCGGTGACGCAACCAGCAAGAACGAGTGGAGAGAGGATAACTGCTATGCGTATTTTCTGGTTATTTATCATGCACTTGGCTCCTGTACTGGAGATGGCACAACGTTCTGGTTACGCCACTTATCCGGCTCGATAACGTTGCGTTTGTTATAGCCACGAGTGACGTTGCGATGATTTTGATTTTGAATGCCAGTATGACTGTCCACCGGAGTACGGTAGGCCGATATTTCAGGTGGAAAATTGGAGTTTGACGACGTACAGCCGACTAGAAAGGCGAGCGGTAGCCCGACGATAATGACTTTTTTCATTTGAAAATGACCCGATATATGCTTGAAGCGGCTCGATGGCGTTTTCAGCCTTCGAGCATTACTTCCTCAAGAAGAGGAACTTACATAATCAGGCGTTGGGTGGGCGGTGCAAGGCAGTCAGGTCGCCAATAATCATCGGCGCAGGCTGCCAGTAAAATTCACTTTGTAGACAACGAAGGCTGTCGCTCACAAACCCATCAGCAACAATTGCAGTTGTGCAAAAGGAAGAACAACATTTACTGTCGCCACTGGGTGTTTCATCTGAAGAAATATTAATTTGAATACTGGAAGAATCAGAACTACGATGATCGGTATGACCATCGACACATTTGGAATCCTGAGTTTGGCACTCAAGAGCCAAATTTGGTTCAGCAACATCATGGCTGTGAATGGATGCATAGGAATTTGAAACTGGAGACAGAACGAACATCATCAGCATCAATATGCTAATGACAAACTTTCCGATTCGCACTTGTTTCAAATTATGTTTCATGCCGCATGATATTTTCCATGGCTGTTTTAAAGTCAAGTTACTTTTTTGTGTTTAGCCTGACATAGGTGACAAAACTACACGTGGCAACAGAGGTTTGGCAGAAATGTTGGTGGCGACATCCCTTACCCCTGCCATGTTTGCACAACCATTTGGTTGCCAACCTCAAGTCTGATCCAAGGCTTCAATTTATTCCATTCGCACTCTGTAGCCTGCGGACATAAGCAATAATATTTGCTATCTCGCCGTCGGATACACCTCTGACCGGAGGCATGTTTCCATAGCGCCAATGATGCTGACGCGTCCCTTGTTTTGCTGCCAGCACAAACGACATGTCACCATGATGGTTCGGTTCATAGATCCTGTGAACAAGCGGTGGTGCAAGCCCTTCTTTTCCGGCGGCGTTGATTCCGTGGCATGAAGCACAGTTCTTATTATACGCCAATTCTCCGGCTTTTTCTGCATTGGAGAGGACTGGAACATTGACTTCAGTAAGCGCTTTACCGTCACTGGCTGCATCGATCCCACCAAGACTGCTCAAATACATAACAAGAATGGCCACTCCGACAAAGCCTAAGAATACACCAATCAATTTCCACATCATTGGTCATTCCTTCTTGAAAGATCATCAATTATTGGACAGTCTGGTCGGTGATCACCGTGACAATTGTCAACAAGTAAAGTGAGTGTCAACTTCAGTGACCTGAGCTCATTAACCTTGCGATCAATTTCTTCGATTTTGTCTTTAGCAATCGTTTCAACATCCAAACTATCACGATGCTCATCGTCATAGAGAGACAAGAGCAACCGACATTCCTCTATTGTAAATCCAAGGCTGCGAGACCGCTGAAGAAATCTCAGACGATGAATGTCTTTGTCGCAGTAGTCTCTATATCCATTTTCTGCTCGCAACGGCTTGATAAGAGAAATCTCCTCATAATACCGAATGGTTTTTGCTGGCAAATATGATTGCCGTGATGCTTGTCCGATGTTCGTCACGAACCACCTGCCAAATAACCTGCACCAAAACCAAAAACCAGAAGCAGAATGATGATTCCGCTTATTTCAAGTCTGAAAGCACCTGCCATTTCGTAGACAAATTCACGCATGATTTTCTTTCCTTCTTCGTACAAGATTATTTGTACGAGCTCTATTTTCTTCTTTGCCTTGAACCCCTTTTTACATTTTCTCAGCAAGTGCAACGGTCTCACTATTGCATTCTGGCTCGCCACCTCAGAGGCGGTTTTCGTCATATCTAGTCGACATTTCCATCGGAATTCGCCAGCAGCCTAAAGCTTCCATCCCATGGAAGGTCAAGCGCTTCTCGATTCATTTTCTGATTATTTATGATAAGCATCTTGATGCTTATCCACGCTGGATGCTATACAATCTCAAAATGCGAAATCTAAAAAACACATATTTTGAAGGTACCAGTTTGGCGCGATTCCCTGAGTTTGGTATCGTGATCTTCTCCTTCCTCCTTCACTTCGTTTGGGAGTTCCTTCAGGCGCCGACTTACACTGATATGGCGACGATGCCACATTGGGACGGAATCAAGGTATGTACCTCTGCCACATTTGGAGATGTCGGCTTCGCCCTCATTGCGTTTTGGATTACGAGTGCCGTTGCAAAATCGCGCCAATGGATTTTACGTCCAACTCTTATGCAAGTCCTCCTGTTTATTGCAGTCGGCGTCGCGCTCACCGTGGGCTTTGAATATTACTATACCGAAATCAGCTTGAGATGGACCTACTCCGATTTGATGCCACTTGTTCCACCATTGGGTACTGGATTGAGCCCCCTTCTCCAGTGGCTTATTATCCCTGCCCTCGTACTTTGGTTTACCCGATTTCAAATGCAGGGTGCCCAACTTAGTCGGGTCAACAATTGACGATACACCGCTAAGAATCAGCGAAGCATCATGTCAGCGTGGCAGAAATGCTGGTACCCTTCGATCTGGCATTACATTAACTCGTGCCTGTAGAGTAAATCATAGCAAGCTGCATTTTGGATCTTAAGCCTCATTGACGACGTCTATATCGGCTTTGCGTCAGTCAATTACCTTTTTGAAAAAGTTGATTCTGGCGACGCTGTCGCAGGGGTACTTGCCCTGCTTGCAGCCAATTTACTGAAACTGAGTCCGTTGATATTTCTGCAATACATAGCTCAAGGGATGCGAAACTAGACCCAATGCACCCCAATTTTTTCGTTAAATGGGTACCCAGATACTGGCGATTCTGAACCGTTGCGATAGCGGTGTGCCGGTCTCGGATTTGTGTCGGGAACACGCAATCAGCAACGCGACCTTTTACAATTGACGATCGAAATATAGTGGCATGGACCCTTCATTCATGTCCGGGATGACTAAGCGGTGCGCCGATCCCACATTCCAATAGCCGTCCTGAACTGCGAGAACGTCT
>JARGOC010000008.1 GCA_029212365.1 Roseovarius sp. | reverse complement strand
GGTGCACCAATCGCATCTGAATAGTAAAAGGCCCGCCAAATAGGTGGGCCTTTTTCGTTAGCGAAGCTTTTCCTCCAGCACCGGAACCAACGCAGCTGCCGCCTCGGAATGGGCGATCGGGCCCAAAAGCTCGGATGCGGCACTTTCTTCCACGCTGGAGTACACCATTCCCGCCGTGCCTGCCGCCTGCGCTGCTGAGCTGGCGCAAACTTCAATCAGCTGCGCGCCCGGACCATGAATGGCATTCACCATGCCCCGCGTCACCAATGCCGGGTCCATTGCGATGTCGAGACGTTCAGTGCCCTGTCCTGGCCGTCGTTTGGAGAACCACAACAAAACCACGTCTCGATCCAGTTTCTTAAGCAAAAGCCGCATGCGCGCGACCCAGATGGTCTGTAACTCTCTGCGCAGCATGGTAAAACTGTCTGGTGCACGTCTTTGCAAGTGGCTTAGCAAATGGCGTGTAAAATGAAACTCGCTAAAATCGACTTCGGGAAACACCTCGCGCATCAATGGCAGGGGTTCAACAAACCGATCGTTGCGGCGCGGATGCACAGTATAAAACCGGTTCGACATGTTTTGCGCACATGGCAATTGCAGCACAACTGATCGCGCGTCTTTGGCGGCCTGCAACACGCCCTCGTCGTTCAAGAACACATCGACCCCGGCGTTCGGCCAGCCGAAGTTCACGCAGGGTGTAGCGATAGCCGTCTCAACCAAATCCACGAACGGATGTTCAATGAATTTGCCAAAGGTCTCAGTTCCGCCCAAAAAGGCAACATAGCGACCGTCCAACTGCCGTTTCGGCCCCCGAAACATCAGTTTGGAATTTGGATAGCAACACCGATCATAATCAAGGGCTACGCCCGTAAGCTTTTCATAAGCCATCTTTCCCACCATTAAAATTCACCCACAGGCATCTTTCGCCGAGAGTTCTTTCCAAAATACTAACGCTAAAATGCCGCACGAGTTTTAACGACCGCTGCCCCTTGCAGCCCCGACACCCACCCGCCTATTGTGGGACAAACAACAAAACGAGGGAGCAGCCCGATGGATATTCAGAAAGTCGGAGTGGTTGGTGCAGGTCAGATGGGCAACGGCATTGCACATGTCTTGGCGGTGGCGGGCTATGATGTGATGCTCAACGATCTGGATGAGGCGGCTTTGACGGCGGCACTTGGTGTCATCCAAAAGAACATGGAACGTCAGGTGAGCCGTAATCTGATCACTCAGGATGAGATGACGCTGGCAATGGGCCGGGTCAACCCGACAACAGATCTCAGTTCACTGGGCGCCAGTGATCTGATCATCGAAAGCGCAACCGAGCGCGAGACCGTGAAGCAGGCCATTTTTGAGAGCCTGCTGCCACATCTGGCGCCGCACACGATTTTGACCTCAAATACGTCGTCTATTTCTATCACTCGATTGGCCAGCGGCACCGACCGGCCCGAGAGGTTCATGGGGTTCCACTTCATGAATCCGGTTCCGATCATGCAATTGGTGGAACTGATCCGTGGCATCGCCACCGACAAAGAGACCTATGATGCCTGCCTGAAAGTGGTTGAAAAGCTTGGGAAAACTGCGGCCTCAGCCGAGGACTTTCCGGCCTTCATCGTCAACCGCATATTGATGCCGATGATCAACGAGGCGGTCTATACGCTGTATGAGGGTGTGGGTTCGGTCAGGTCTATTGACCTGTCCATGAAGCTGGGCGCCAACCACCCGATGGGGCCGCTGGAGCTGGCTGATTTCATCGGGCTGGATACATGCCTGGCCATCATGAACGTCCTGCATGACGGGTTGGCAGATACCAAATACCGCCCCTGCCCTTTGCTGACGAAATATGTGGAGGCCGGCTGGCTGGGCCGCAAGACTGGTCGTGGTTTTTACGACTATCGCGGCGAAGAACCAGTGCCAACGCGTTAGCGTCTATTTGGTGCCGAGTGACAATGTGTGCTGCCGCAGCCAGCTCATAAATCCGCGTGGATCGGTTTCGAGCATCTTCATATGTTCGTCATCCACCACAGGACCGACCACAGGTTTTTGCGGGTTGTTACAGCTTTTCACCACCTCATGCAGCAGCAAACCCTGGCGCATTGTGACCGACATACGATTGGCCATTTGGTAAACCCGGCTGTTGCTGCCCGGAAAATAAATTGGCAGAACCTTAGCGCCTGAGCGGCGGATCATCTGCGCTGTGAAGACATTCCATTCACGCTCAAGCACCGGCCCTAACATACTGTCGGATGAGGCAACCACCCCAGATGGGAACACGCTGATCAGCCCGCCTTCTTTCAAATGGGCCATCGCCTTGGCACGCATTTCCACTGATTTGTGCTGAGCGTCCGGCTCGTGGGGGAATGGGACCGGGATCATATATGAGGCGGCCACCTCATCAATTCCGGTCAGCAGGGCGCGTGTCAGGATTTTGTAGTCGGTGCGTCGCCGTCCAATCAAATCGGCCAGGATCATCCCATCCACCAGCCCATGAGGGTGATTGGCCACGGCCACAACCGGGCCATCCAATGGGATGTTATCCAACTCAATTTCAGGGGTCAGCAGGTCGATGCCCATCGTATCAAGGGCGGCGCGCCAAAACGGCTGACCCGCTGGTGCGCCACGCTTTTCAAACGCACGAATCATGCGAATGATTGTCAGCTTGCCAGTGACCCACTCAATGGCACGAATGGTGGCAGCGGTGGCGGGTGCATCAAACGAATTGGCATAAGTCAGTGAGCGGCGGTCATATTTGGTAAACGACACCGTCTCGCCGGGAATGCTCCCCGTCTGATCCTGCTCGTTCATTGCCACTTACTCTGTTCCTGTCCAGCAGCGTATATTACGCTGTCACATATCTTCCCCGAAGCGGTCTGCCACCAACACCTCAATCGCGTCAGCAAGGGCTTCAGCATCAGGGCCCGAAGTCTGCACGTCAATAGTCGTTCCGCGCGAGGCTGCCAACATCAAAAGCCCCATTATGCTGTCCCCGCCCGAGGATTGCCCATTCAACGACACTTCAGCCCAGGCATCAAACCCTTCGACCACCTCAACAAGTTTGGCCGAAGCGCGCGCGTGCAAGCCCTTTTCATTGACAATTTTCAGGTGCCGCATGGATTTCTCGGTCATCTTGTTCCGTCCCAGGTTCAAACGCGGCTAGTTAGCCGAAACATTGTGGCTGTCGATGTACTTGCGGCCCGCGTCCAGGGCGGCGCGCACGGCTTCGGGCAGTGGTTTGTCGCGGCTTTTTGCCAGTTTGATCAGCATCGGCAAGTTGGCCCCATAAAGGATCCGTCGATTTTCCGGCTGACAGGCCTTAAGGGCGAGGTTTGAGGGCGAGCCACCAAACATATCAGTGACAATCACAACACCGGTCCCGGTATCCACGTCCTCGGCGGCGGCGCAGATTTCCGATTGCTTGGAATCGCGGTCGTGGTTGCCTTCAATGGCAATAGCGCGAATTCCGGTTTGTGGGCCAACAACATGCTGAATAGCCCCGAGATACTCCGGAGCCAGCCCACCATGTGCTACGATCACAATACCGATCAACGCTGTTTTCTCCTTCGCAGCGGCCGTTTATCCGGGGTTGCCACTGGTACGGCCAGCCACAGCCACCCGTTCCAACTCGCGGTGCCTTATTGACACCTGCCAGCCTTTGTTTGCAAGGGCTTTCGCCAAAGTTTCTGCCATGGCAACACTGCGGTGCTGCCCGCCAGTACAACCAAAACCCATCGACAGATATGCTTTGCCTTCCGCCTCATAGGCTGGAAGTAGTAAAAGGGCCAGGTCTGTCACCTTATCCGAGAACCCGGCATAGAGTGCGTCCTGTGCCACATAGGCCTGTACTTGTGGGTCACGGCCATTCAGGTGGCGCAGGGTCTCATCCCAGTAGGGATTGCGCAGGAACCGACAATCGAGAACCATATCCAACCCTCGGGGAAGCCCGCGTTTATAGGAAAATGAGTGCAGCGAAACCGATAATCTCTGCGTGCCTCGCGGGGCAAACCAGGCATCCAGCTGCGCGCGCAGATCATGCGGAGACATATCAGACGTATCCAACAAAATGTCTGCACGCACCCGTATGGGGCCCAACAGGTCCAACTCGCGCGCGATGCCCATACCGGGGTTTTCACCCGGCGCCAGCGGATGGCGGCGACGGGTTTCCGAAAAACGGCGCAACAGGATTTCGGCGCTGCAATCAAGGTAAAGCACCTGCATTGGCACTTCATCGGCCGCGCTGAACTGATCAATCATCTCAATCAAGGCCGAGGTTGAAAAATCCCGGTTGCGAACGTCGATACCAAGGGCCAGTGGTTTGTCTGGTGCGGGCCCCTCCAGCAAGCGCGGCAACAGGGACATGGGCAGATTGTCGATCGCCTCATACCCCATATCCTCAAGCGTGCGGATCGCCGTCGAACGCCCGGCCCCGGACGGGCCAGTCACCAGCACCAACCGACTGTTGGGGCCGTCATTTATGGAGGGGTCTGGCCGTGGGTCAGGCAACACGACCTCCTTTCAGCAAAAGCCATATAGCTGCTGCAAAATGTGGCTCTTTCGCCTGTCGGATCAAGGGCAATGTCACGCCAAGGAGATGTGTTTCATTCATTTGTGGCAAACGCTCTGTTTCCAGACTGTCCATATCAACAACAAATCGCACCCGTGCCGCCGCCAGCGGAGTAGCGGCCAATATACCTACGCCGCGGGCTTCGATTTGGCCTTTGATGCTGTCGGGGGCGGTGGCAATCAACGTGTTGTCATGGCGCTTTAACATGGTTTTATCATCGGCAATCAAATCGGCCCCAAAGGCGATCAGTTGCAAAGCCAGTCCTGATTTGCCACTTCCAGATGCCCCCGTGATCAGAACTGCCTGTCCGCGCAGGGCCACGCAGCTGGCATGCAAGGCCACAGAACTGGCCTTGGACCCGGACATGGATCAGACCGGCAGGCCCACGACAAAGCGCGCGCCCAACGGATCAGATGTGATATCAGCATCGGTAGGCCTAATATTTTCGGCCCATATCACGCCGTCATGGGCCTCAATGATCTGCTTTGAGATCGCCAATCCAAGACCGGAATTATTGCCAAAATCATTGGCGCTGCGTTCGGAATAGAAGCGTTTAAAGATTTTGGTCAATGCCACTTCGGGAATACCGGGCCCGGTGTCTTCGACCACAATCAACACACGATTGTCACGCTTGCGGGCCCAGACACGGATGGCGTCACCCTCTTCGCAAAAACTCATCGCGTTGGTGATAAGATTCACGAACACCTGTGCGATACGCGCCTCTAGCCCCAGCAAAACAATGGGTTTTTCAGGGAAATCTGTGATAAAGTCGATGCCCTTTTGATTGGCTTCTTCCCCGAGGTACTGGCCCAGATTGCGCAGCAATGTCAGCAAATCAAACGCTTCTTGTTCTTCTTTGACCAATTCACTGTCGAGCCGCGACGCATTGGAAATATCGCTGACCAAACGATCCAGACGGCGCACGTCATGTTCGATCACCTCAAGCAGTTTAGTGCGTTGGTCATCCCGCTTGGCCACATGCATCGTACCCACAGCCGAGCGTAACGACGCCAATGGGTTCTTGATTTCATGCGCCACGTCGGCGGCAAATTGTTCGTTGCTATCTATCCGGTGGTAAAGCGCTGTAACCATGCCGCGCAGGGCACCACTGAGGCGGCCAATTTCATCGGGACGCGCAGTCAAATCAGGGATACGGATACGCCCGCCTGCTTTGCCACGATTGCGATCACCGCCAATTTCGGCAGCTGAGGCCAGATCAGAAATCGGGTTGGATATGGTCGAGGCCAGGATCAGGCTTAGCCCGATCGAAACCAGCGTGGCGATGATGAACATCTGCAACACGCGTTCGCGCTCGGAACGCACCAGATTGTCAATCTCGCCTGATGCGCTGACCAAGGCGACCACGCCCACCGCTGTGCCGTTTTGCAAGATCGGAGTTGCCACGGAAAATACACTGTTGCCCGCGACCTCGCCCGAGGAAATCTGCGTGCCAAGGCGCAGGGTTTCTGGCACCATTATGCGAGTGGTGTCTTGGGTGTTTGTTGTTGGCGCATCACCTGACAGCGCGGCAAACGGGGCCGAGACCCAATCCCACACTTTCGCCAAGGCGTCTGTTATCAAGGTGGGCCGGGGCTCTGAGGCCGATCCATTTTGTGTATGGCTGCCCACCACCTGCCCGGCCAGCACCCCGTTCACGTCAAAGACGAACACTTCAACGCCATTACGGATGCTGATACTTTCTAATGTGCCATCGACATCAACACCGTCGCCGGTCACCAGATTGACTGGCGCGCCGCTGGGCAGTTGAGCTTCAAACACATCAGCCACCAGCTCGGCCTCGCCGACAAGGCCATTGGCCCGTTGCAGGGCAAGTCCATCGCGCGAGGAGTTCAAATACAAAATGCCCGCGACAAGAATGTTGAGGGCAATCAGGTTGAAGGTCACAATTTTGCGCGTCAGAGATGATTTTCTGAACGAAAAGAAACCCCGCCCTTCGCGGCGTTCACGAAGTTCGTCTTCGACGATGTTGTCAGGGGCGACAAAATCATCCCCCAAGACCACATCGCCGCTATTGCTGGACGGCATATCGCGCACATCAATCCCTTCGGCCAGCGTCATTATTCTTCGTTGTACCTGTATCCGATACCATAAAGTGTCTCGATTGCCGAGAACTCGTTATCGACCATCCGCAGCTTTTTACGCAGGCGTTTGATGTGGCTGTCGATGGTACGATCATCCACATAGACCTGATCATCATAGGCCACATCCATCAGTTGATCACGGCTTTTGACAAATCCGGGCCGTTGCGCCAGCGCCTGAAGCAACAGAAATTCTGTGACGGTCAGGGTCACGTCCTTGCCTTTCCAGGCCACCGCGTGACGCAGCGGATCCATCCGCAACTCACCGCGTTCAATCACCTTGGTTTCTTCAACTTCGGGGCCAACATCACCTGCGATGGCATCCTGACGGCGCAAGAGGGCGCGGATACGCTCCACCAGCAGCCGTTGCGAAAACGGTTTCTTCACATAATCGTCTGCACCCATACGAAGGCCCAGAACCTCATCAATCTCATCGTCTTTGGAGGTGAGAAAAATGACCGGCATCGAAGATTTCTGCCGCAGCCGTTGCAACAGATCCATCCCATCCATGCGCGGCATTTTAATATCGAGAACGGCCATATCGGGCAATTTTTTGCTGAACGCATCAAATGCCTGCTGTCCGTCATTATAAGTTTCTACCTCGAAGCCTTCGGCCTCAAGCGTCATCGAAACCGATGTCAGAATATTTCTGTCATCGTCCACGAGGGCGATCTTAGACATACCAATTTTCCTTGTACTGCTCTGTTTGCCTGCTTTTTTCGTTCACTATGTGCATTTTTTCCTTTTACAATCAATCCTAAACTGCGAATCGGTTGCTCTTTCATCTTCGATAGAGACAAAAATCCCTTAGGATTGGCTAAATTCCCGGCAAAAAAGGTGATGGCAAAGGCGGTGGCAAAGCCGTCGGCTTGCGTGCTTTGAAATCGTGATTGCGCTAACTTGCGGTTGATTGCGCTAACTGAGCGAAACCGTCCTGTTCTTTCCCGGATGTGGCATGTTAAGAGGCGCGCAAACGGGCGGTATACCACACGACACCGAGAAGGACGCCGCCCATGCAGTCATGCATACAGGAGCACGCACTCATGGCATTTGGACGGGTAAACCCGAAATTCCAGCTTGAAGATCAAGGCATCACTGGGCTGGGAAATGTCCACTACAACCTGATCGAGCCTGCGCTGATCGAAGCCGCGCTTAGAAACGGCGAAGGACAGTTGGGTCTGGGGGGTACGTTTTTGGTAACGACAGGTAAATTTACCGGCCGGTCTCCAAAAGACAAACATGTGGTCAAAACTGACAGCGTGGCTGACACGATCTGGTGGGACAATAATGCCGAAATGTCGCCCGAAGGATTTGATGCGCTCTATGATGACATGATCGCGCACATGCAGGGGCGTGACTATTACGTGCAGGATCTGACCGGCGGGGCCGACCCGGCGCACTCGATCAAGGTGCGTATGGTGACGGAAATGGCGTGGCATGGCCTGTTCATCCGCCATTTGCTGCGCCGCCCTGACAGCGAGGCCCTGAAGGATTTCGTCGCCGACTTCACCGTAATCAACTGCCCCAGCTTCCAGGCAGACCCGAAAAAGCATGATTGTCGCTCCGAAACCGTGATCGCGATGAACTTTGATCGCAAGATCATCCTGATCGGCGGCACAGAGTACGCTGGCGAGAACAAGAAATCCGTTTTCACCTTGTTGAATTACCTGCTGCCGGAAAAAGGCATCATGCCGATGCATTGCTCGGCCAATCACGCCAACAACAATCCGGTTGATACTGCGATTTTCTTTGGCCTTTCGGGCACAGGCAAGACCACTTTGTCAGCCGATCCCGACCGCACGTTGATTGGCGACGATGAGCATGGCTGGTCAGATCGTGGTACCTTCAATTTTGAAGGTGGTTGCTATGCCAAGACGATCAATCTTGATCCCGAAGCCGAACCAGAGATTTATGCCACCACGCAGAAATTCGGCACTGTGATCGAAAACATGGTGCATGATCCTGAAACACTGGAACTGGATTTCAAGGACGACAGCCTGACGGCGAACATGCGCTGTGCTTATCCGCTGGAATATATCTCAAACGCGTCGAGCACGGCGATTGGCGGACACCCCAAGAATATCATCATGCTGACCTGTGATGCCTTTGGTGTATTGCCCCCGATTGCCCGTCTGACACCGGCGCAGGCGATGTATCATTTCCTCAGTGGCTTTACCTCCAAGGTGGCGGGCACTGAGCGTGGTATCACCGAGCCCGAGCCGACATTTTCAACCTGCTTTGGGGCCCCATTCATGCCACGTCGCCCCGAAGTCTATGGCAACCTTCTGCGTGACAAGATTGCTCAGCACGGCGCGACGTGCTGGTTGGTTAATACTGGCTGGACTGGTGGCTCTTATGGCACCGGTTCAAGAATGCCAATCAAGGCCACACGCGCTTTGTTGACGGCTGCGCTGGATGGCTCGCTCAGCAAAGTGGAGTTCCGCAAGGACGAGAACTTCGGCTTTGAAGTGCCCATCGACGCCCCAGGTGTGCCGCCTGTGTTGCTGAACCCACGCCGGACCTGGGACAAGCCTGACAGCTATGACCGTCAGGCCGCCAAGCTGGTGCGGATGTTTGCCGATAACTTTGAGCAATATACGCCTCATATCGACGATGATGTGAAAGCCGCAGCAATCGGATAGGGTGCAGTCGGCCCTCTCCAGACGACGACTATGAAAACCGGCAGCTGTCAGTAGCTGTCGGTTTTTTACATGCTGCATCTCGCCCCTGTTGAGCTACAGGTTTCCAGCGCTATTTGCGGCAGGGTTTTGTCTAATTTCGCCAAGGTTCACTTTACAATTTGCAAGTCTTTCAATCCTTGATACCCCAGAGCGTGCAGGGGGTGCCTTTGCCCCATCCCAATAGGTCGCTGCGGTATGTCAGAGCTGACACAAGGGTTGATACAGGCATTCTGGCTGGTGGTGACACTGGACCCGGACCTGGTCGAGATCACCTTGCGTTCCCTTCAGGTCACGCTATGTGCGTTGGCCATCGCGTGCCTGATCGCCCTGCCCTTTGGCGCCTATCTGGCGGTGCAGCGCTTTCGCTTTCGCCGGACGGTCATTGCCGTGATCAATGCCCTGATGGGCCTGCCGCCAGTGGTGGTGGGGTTGATCGTCTATGTGTTTTTATCGCGGTCCGGGCCTTTTGGCGTGATGGGCCTGTTGTTCACCCCTACGGCAATGATCATCGCACAGGTGATCATCATTGTGCCGCTGATCACCTCAATTGCGCACCAATCCCTGCGTGATCTTTGGGCCGAGTATCACGACCTGCTGATTTCCATGAACACCACCCGCCGACAGCGGATTGTAACCTTGCTGTGGGACGGGCGGCGGGCTTTGCTGACGGCCTCATTGGCCGGGTTCGGGCGCGGGATTGGCGAAGTGGGTGCCATCATGATTGTCGGTGGTAATATTGACCATGCCACACGCGTTCTGACCACGGCCATTGCGTTGGAAACCGGCAAAGGAAATTTTGCACTGGCTTTGGCGTTAGGGTTCATTCTGATTGCATTGGCGATCACGGTGAACCTGCTGATCCATTGGCTAAGCCGTACGGAAACAGGGGGCAGATGGTGAGCGCACTGTTTCCCCTTCAGGCCATTGGGGCCACGGTACGCCGCAAGGACAAAACGCTTGTTGGTCCGGTTGATCTGGCGCTTGGGGCCGAGGGCATTACTATCGTCATTGGCCCAAATGGCGCGGGCAAAACCAGCTTGTTGAAGATGCTGCATGGCATTGTACGGCTCAGCGCTGGCCAGGTGACTTGGGCATGTACCACGCCAGAGGCCCAGGCCCGCCAGGCATTTGTGTTCCAAACGCCCGTGATGCTGCGCCGCTCGGTGCTGGAAAACCTGATCTATCCATTGCGTCTGGCAGGCATGCCCAAAGCGCAGGCAATCGCACAAGCCAAAGACTGGGCCGCACGCATTGGGATGGCAGAGGCCACATCCCGCTCGGCCTTGGTGTTATCGGGGGGCGAGCGGCAAAAGCTGGCTCTGGCCCGGGCGCTGATCCGCGCGCCTGATGTGCTGTTTCTGGACGAGCCTTGCGCCTCACTGGATGGGCGCGCCATGCGCGAGATCGAAGCCTTGTTGGAGCAGGCCAACCAAGAGGGCACACGCATCATTATGTCCACCCACGACATGGGGCAAGCAAGGCGTCTGGCCACGGAAGTGGTGTTTATCCTGCAAGGCAAAATTCATGAATTCGAACCTGCCGGCGATTTCTTTGCCTCACCCGTCACAGCCAAAGCAGCTGCATTCTTGAAGGGTGATATCATTGATTAATAAAGGGAAATACCATGTTTAGATGCCTACTGACTATACTTATCTTCATGAGTGTCGGCCCTGTTGCCTTCGCTGAGGACATGAAACTGGCGGTCACCACATCGTTCCACAATTCGGGACTTGCCGAGGTATTGCTGCCCGAAATTGAGGCCGATACCGGGATCACCGTGCACCTGCTGGTGGTGGGCACCGGGCAAGCGCTGCGCCTTGGCGCTGCCGGAGATGTAGATGCGGTTCTGGTGCACGCCCGCGCAGCCGAGGACAGCTTTATCGCCAAGGGTCATGCCACCCACCGGCGCGAGATCATGTATAATGATTTTGTCTTTATTGGCCCGGTGTCCGATCCGGCCAAACTGAGCGCGGCAAGCACCGCAACCGAGGCTTTGACCTCAATCGCCACAACGCAATCTTCCTTTGTCAGCCGCGGCGATGACAGCGGCACCCACAAAAAGGAGATGTCCTTGTGGGACGCCGCAGATGTGACCCCTGAGGGCAATTGGTACAAATCGGTAGGCGCCGGCATGGGGGCCGCATTGAACACGGCCTCAGGCTTGAACGCCTATATCATGTCAGATCGCGCCAGCTGGCTGAACTTTGGCAACAAAGGCGGTTTGGCCGTGCTTTATGCCGGGGATCCGATGTTGTTCAACCAGTATGCCTATATGCCCGTAAACCCCGCCAATCATCCACATGTGAAGGCTGAATTAGCGGCTCAGCTTGAAACATGGCTGACCTCGGACAGGGCAAGGATATTGATCAACCGCTATCAACTGTCGGGCGAACAGCTGTTTACCTTTAATGCCACTGTTGCCCAGCAGGATTAAGCAGCACCGCGCGCGCATCCACACCCCACGGTTATGATCGTGCGTACGTTGTGCTGTCTCGCTTTGCGCTCAGTGGTAAAAATCTTGTGATTGGGCGGCACCAAAACATCACTTCAGCGCTGCCGTCATGAGAGCATATCCGGGGGTGGCCTGAAGGGACAACCTGGCATTCCACCACAGGCGATCAAAAAATTATCGTTTATTTTCGGCACACTACACGATCCATCATTCCTAAATTGCCTACATCATCACAGGTATGCGCCCTCCAGTTCCATTGTAGTCAGATCACGTCCGGCTGGAAATTGCCGGTTTGATCTGCTGTTGAATTCGATGGAGCACCTCGGCCAATCATGCGATACAAGAAGGTGAGGAACGGAGCAGTTTACGGTGGGTTATTCGGCGATCAGGTCTTGGGCTTGGGCGGCGGCCTTTGTGGCAGTCGCACCTTTTGCTGTTGCCACCGAAGTCACGTTGGATGCCCCCGGCTTTGATGAGGTCGGATTGGGCTATCTGAACCAGGCCTCATTGACGATCGAAACGCTGAACACCCCCGATGCCGCCACGCAGGATCTGGTGGCTGCGGCGCGGGCTGATTATGCCCGGCTGGTCGGCGTGCTGTATGAACTGGGGTATTTCGGCGGGGTGGTCCACATTTCAGTGGATGGGCGCGAGGCTGCCAATATCTCGCCATTGGCCTCGGTCACGGCGATTGATACGATCAAGATCACTGTTCTGCCCGGTCCGGTGTTTTCCTTTTCTTCTGCACAGGTGCAGCCCTTGTCGCCTGCCACTGCCCTGCCCGAGGGGTTCACCAAGGGCCAGCGCGCGTTTGGCAGCCTGGTGGGCGAAGCCGCTGACAAAGGTGTCGAAGGCTGGCGCAATATCGGCCATGCCAAGGCCCACGTGGCAGATCAGTCCATCACCGCTGATCACCGCGCCAACACATTGGACGCGCGCATCACCATTGCGCCGGGTCCACGTCTGACCTTTGGTGAGATCAAAGTGCCAAATCCCAGCAATGTGCGTGACGCCCGCATTCGTGAGATCGCAGGCCTGCCCAGTGGCGATGTGTTTTCGCCCCAAGAGCTGGAAAAAGCCACCCGGCGGTTGCGGCGCACCGGCGCATTTCGCTCTGTTGTGTTGGAAGAAAATGCCGCCATCAGCCCCGGCGATACACAAGACATCAACGCATTGCTGACGGACGCCAAACCGCGCCGTGTGGGCGTTGGAGCAGAAGTATCTTCGCTCGAAGGGGTCGGGTTGAGCGGCTTTTGGCTGCACCGTAACCTGCTGGGCGGGGCCGAGCGTTTGCGTATTGACGCCCAAGCCAGCGGCATTGGCGGAGACACCGACGGGATCGACTATAGTTTTTCAGCGCGCCTTGACCGTCCGGCCACGATCACACCGGATACCGGCCTGTATCTGGAAGCCGAGATCGAGCATCTCGACGAACCCGATTACAACGAAACCAGCGCCCGTGTTGAGGGCGGCTTTAGCCATATCTTTTCAGAAGAGCTGACCGGTGAAATCGGCCTGGCCTATCAGTATTCTGACATTGACGATGATGCAGGCCAGCGCAAACTGAACCATCTTTTGCTGCCAATTCGGTTGACCTACGACAACCGCGATGACCCGCTGGATGCCACCAAAGGGTATTATGCGGATGTGCAGCTGACACCTTTTGCGGGCCTGGATACCAATGCCGCCGGGGCGCGGATCTATGCGGATCTGCGACACTATCGAACCCTAGGAAAGGATGATGGCATCACGCTGGCGGGCCGCATACAGGCCGGGTCCATCGCCGGGGCCAGCCTGAGTGATCTGCCGCCTGATATGCTGTTCTTCTCAGGCGGGGCGGGCACCGTGCGCGGTCAGGGCTATCAATCATTGGCCGTCGATCTGGGCGGTGGCTTGCGGTTAGGCGGGCGTTCATTGTTGGCATTATCCGGCGAAATCCGGGCTGATCTGTTCACCGAATGGTCCATCGTTGGCTTTGCCGATGCTGGCTTTGTCGGCGAAAACGCCTGGGGGTCAGACAATGGAGACTGGCATTCCGGCGGCGGCCTGGGTGTGCGTTATGACACCGGCTTTGGCCCGATCCGGGTGGATGTGGCCACCCCGTTTGACAATGACGTTGGCAAGGATTTTGAACTTTATGTCGGTATTGGGCAGGCCTTTTGATGCGCCTGCTCCTGATCATCAGCTTTATTCTGAGTTTCGCCAATGCGCTGGCGGCCCAAGAACTGGCGGCCCAAGACACGCCAGATGACAAAACCTATCTGGAAAACCTGCTTCAAGACACGCTATCAGGCGATGACCACACCGTCACCGTCACCGGATTTACCGGCGCATTGTCATCACAGGCCACGCTTGATCTGCTGACAATCGCAGATAAAGACGGCATCTGGTTAACCATGCGCGATGCCACGTTGATCTGGTCGCGCAGCGCGTTGTTGTCAGGGCATCTGGACGTGACCGAACTGAGCGCCACCGAGGTTGAAATTCCGCGACTGCCGAACAGCCAGGAACGCCTGAGCACCGAGGATGCACAGGCAGGTACATTTGCTTTGCCTGAGTTGCCTGTGTCGCTTGATGTGAAAAAGATCGGGATCACCAAAGTCATCCTTGGCAAGGACGTCATCGGAGAGCCTGCGACCCTGTCGACCCATGGCTCCTTTGCCCTGAGCGGCGGTGCCGGACAGGCCGACCTTGATATTCAGCGGTTGGATCGCGACGATCACATCACGCTTGATGCCAGCTTTTCCAATGCCACGCGGCAATTGGCCCTGGATCTCAATTTTGACGAATCCGAAGGCGGGCTGGTGTCTTCTGTCTTGCGCATTCCCGGCGCGCCATCTTTGCAAATGCAGGTCTCAGGTGAGGCGCCAATCTCTGAATACACGGCACGCGTCGCGCTTTCGTCGGATGGCGCGCGCCGGTTCGGCGGGACATTTGATATCGCCGCTCTCTCCCCTGAGGCGGATGTAGGGTATGAATTTGAGGCAGCGCTCAGCGGCGATGTGCGCCCGCTGTTCATCGCCGATCTGCATCCGTTCTTTGGCGAAAACTCCACCCTTGATCTGCACGGCAGCCTGTTCTCAAATGGGCGGTTGGTGCTGGATCAAATGGATATCTCTTCAGGTGCGATGCAGTTGAGCAGTGAGCTGGCACTGGCCCCGGAAGGTTGGCCAGAACGGTTTGGCCTTTACGGCGAAATCAGAACAGATACGCCTGTACGTTTGCCAATCACTGGCCCTGCCACGACGCTGAATTCAGCCGAATTTACCGCCAGCTATGATGTCGGCCAGAGCGAGGCGTGGACCACCACAATGCAGATTCACGGGTTTGAACGTGATGGGTTGTCGGTGGCTGGGGCGCAAATAATCGGCTCGGGCAATATCGGCACGCGGCCTTTGCGTCAGGTCAGCGCTGATCTGTTCTTTGATGCCTCAGGGATAGATCACACAAACGCCGCCTTTGCGCAGGCCCTTGGGCCAAAGGCCAACGGCCAGTTGGTGCTGGATTGGAAGCCTGATACACCGCTTGCCATTTCAAATATCCTGCTGCGCTCGGGCGACACTACGCTGCGTGGGCGCGGGGTGGTCGATGGGTTGGACACAGGGCTTGTTACCAAAGGCGAGGCCACGCTGGTCACCAATGATCTGGCCCGTTTCCAAAAACTGGCCGGTAGGCGCATCAGCGGAACCGCCGAGGTACAGCTGATTGGCGAGATTGCCCCTTTGAGCGGGGCATTTGATGCAAGGGTGCGCGCCATCACCAAAGACTTACAAGTGGATGAGCCGCAAATTGACCCCGTTCTCAAGGGGCAAAGCACGCTGAAAGTTGACATCGCCCGCACCACCGAGGGCACAAAACTGCGCCATTTGACCATTCACAATGATGCCGTATCGGCCAAGGCCTCGGGCCAATTGGATGCAGATGCGGGCCAGTTGGAAATGCTGGCCGAACTGAGCGACATTGCCCTGATTGAACCACGTTTAAGCGGACCGGCCCGCATCGACAGCGCCTTTGGCTGGCAGCGTGGGTCAGGTGTGAGCGTATCGCGCTTGCAGGCAACTGTGGCCGAGGCGAGGATTTCGGCCAAGGGCACATTTACCCCCTCAAAACCGGGCTTGCCTGTTGCCGGTGAGCTTACAATGGCAGCCAAGGATTTATCGCGGTTCTCCAAATTGGCAGGCAAGCCAATGGCCGGCACAATTACCCTTGATTTAAGTGGCTCGGGCCTTGCGCGCAAAAACCAATGGGATGTGGAGGGCACGCTGACAGGGATTGCTTTCCGCTCGGGTCTGGCCGAGCTGGACAGATTGATCGCCGGATCGCTTGAGGTTGTATTTTCGGGTGCCGTGGGGGGGGATGTACCAGACCTTCGGTATCTCAAACTGACCTCACCGCGCCTGCTGGTCAATGCCTCGGGCGATGGGCCGGGGGCACCAGTGGCAGTGTCAGGGCGGCTGTCTGACCTGGGCATTCTTGCCCCAGGTTTTGACGGCCCCGCCACCGCCCGCGGAACGTTGACACCGCGCGATGCACAGGCCGGTCAGCTGGGCGTTGTGCTTGATGCCACTGGGCCCGGCGGCACCAGCGCGCAGATCACCGGCGAAATCTATGACCATGCTCAGCGTCTGGCTTTGACCATGGTGGGAGAGGCCCCACTGGGCTTGGCCAACCGTTTCATTGAACCCCGGTCGCTACAGGGGTTGGCACGGGTCGATCTGCGGGCGGACGGCCCGCCAAAGCTGTCGTCGTTGTCGGGCAATGTGACATTTGAAGGCGCGCGCGCGTCACTGCCAACCCTGAATTACGCCCTGAGCAATCTGACCGGCAACGCCCAGTTGGCGGCAGGTCGTGCCGAGGTTTCTGTGACGGGTGATGCCGGCACAGGCGGCCAGTTCCTGATCACCGGGCCGGTGCAGTTGGTCAAATCATTTCCGGGCAACCTGGCCATCACCTTGACCAATCTGGGGTTGTTTGACCCGACGCTCTATCAAACCTCGGTGAACGGCACGCTGAATATCGCGGGCAATCTGGTGGGGGGCGCGCGGGTGGACGGTGTTTTGACCCTTGGCCCATCCGAATTGCGCGTGCCCTCGGGCAGTGGCTCGATCGTGGGCACCTTGCCTGACATCACACATTTGTATGAGCCCACAGCAGTGCGGACCACTCGTGACCGCGCCGGGTTGATTGAAACCATGAAGGCCAGCCCGGCCATCTATCCTATCGACATCACCATCAATGCGCCCCGGCGGATATTTGTGCGCGGGCGTGGGCTTGATGCCGAATTGGGTGGCAGTCTGCGTGTGACGGGCACCACCGCTGACATGCGCCCGGCAGGTGTGTTTGAGTTGATCCGCGGGCGGCTGGATATTTTGGGGAAACGGCTGGATTTGACCGATGGGTTGATTGATCTGCGCGGTGCGTTTGATCCATATCTGCGCTTTTTGGCCGAGGCCACGGCGGATGATGTGCTGATCATGGTGATCATTGAGGGCCTTGCCAGCGCGCCCAATGTCAGCTTTGAATCCAGCCCGGACCTGCCACAGGAGGAAGTTGTGGCGCGCCTGTTGTTTGGCCGCGATCTGGCGTCCATGTCGGCGTTTCAGGCCGCACAGTTGGTATCGGCTGTGGCCACACTATCGGGGCGTTATACCGGTGGCATCACCGGCAGTCTGCGTGACAGTCTGGGCCTGTCTGATCTGGATATCACCACCACCGATGAGGGTGCCACGCAGTTCAAAGCGGGTGCCTATATCTCCAAGAATGTCTATTCCGAGGTGAGCGCCGACAGTGAGGGCAATCAGGAGGTCAACCTCAACCTCGATGTCTCAAAATATGTGACCCTCAAAGGCAGCGTCAGTAATGACGGCAACACCGGGGTCGGGGTGTTCTTTGAGAAGGATTACTAAGGCGTTGGGTGCTGGCCAGATGTTTGTCCCAAAGCACCGGAGCGCTTTCTGGCTTTAGACTGACAGTGTTGCGGCCACGGCCCGTTGCCAGCGCGCATATTTTGCATCACGCACATCCGCCTGCATTTCCGGCTCAAACCGGCGATCACGGTGCCATTCACGGGCAAATTCATCCATTGCGGGGTACATCCCTACCTGCATCCCGGCCAACCATGCGGCACCCAGCGCTGTGGTTTCCAATACAGTGGGTCGATCCACCGGTGCGCCGATGACGTCGGCCAAAAATTGCATGGTCCAGTCCGATGCACTCATCCCGCCATCAACCCGCAAGACGGCCTCGCCCCCGCCGCCGTGCCAATCAGCGCGCATCGCTTCAAGCAGGTCACGGGTTTGAAACCCCACGCTTTGCAATGCGGCGCGTGACATCTCGTTTGCGCCTGTCGCGCGGGTCAGACCATAGACAGCGCCGCGGCATTCCGCATTCCAGTAAGGCGCCCCCAAGCCGGTAAAGGCTGGAACAATGATCACATCCTGCCCGTCATCCGCCGCAGCGGCGTTGGCCTGCGTGTCCTTGGCATTCGCGATGATCTTTAGCCCATCGCGCAGCCATTGCACCACGGCCCCCGCCACAAAGATCGAGCCTTCAAGCGCATAGGTGGGCACCCCATCCAGCTGATAGGCAATCGTGGTCAACAGCCGGTTTTGCGAGGCAACCGGAGTTTCACCAGTGTTCAACAGGGCAAAACATCCGGTGCCGTATGTGGATTTCATCATGCCGGGTTGGAAACAGGCCTGCCCCACGGTGGCAGCCTGCTGATCACCGGCGACACCGCGAATGGGGATGGATTTGCCCAACAGATCAGCCTGAGTTTCGCCAAAATCAGCGGCACAATCGCGTACTTTGGGTAGCATCTGCATCGGCACGTTCAGCAGATCACACATGCGGCGGCTCCAACGCCCGTCACGAATGTCATACAGCATCGTACGCGAGGCATTGGTGGCATCTGTGGCATGTACACGCCCACCCGTCAGCCGCCAGATCAGATAGCTGTCCACGGTTCCAAACAGCAGCTCACCTGCCTCGGCGCGCGCCCGTGCGCCTGCCACATTGTCCAGAATCCAAGCCAGCTTTGTGCCCGAGAAATAGGGATCCAGCAGCAGGCCTGTGCGCTCGGCCACCATCGACTCGTGGCCTGCCTCACGCAGGGCGCGGCAGGTTTCGGCGGTGCGGCGGTCTTGCCAGACGATGGCGTTGTGGATCGCCTTGCCGGTGGTTTTGTCCCAGACCACAGTGGTTTCGCGCTGATTGGTGATGCCAATGGCCGCAATCTGAGCATCAGGCATTTGCGCCATCGCCTTGCGGCAGGTGGCCAATGTGGTTGCCCATAAATCCTCAGGGTCATGTTCAACCCACCCGGATTGCGGAAAATGCTGGGGAAACTCCTGCTGGGCGGTTGTTGCCACATGCATCGCACCATCAAACAGGATCGCCCGCGAGGAAGTCGTGCCCTGATCTATCGCCAGAATGTAACCCATCGCCATTCGTCCTTATATTTGAAGTTGCGCGCTATCTTTGTGCGCCGCCATCCATTCGTCCAGCGCCGAAATGTCAGCTTTGTTTAAGCGCAGCCCCAGTTTGCTGCGCCGCCAGACGATGTCCTCGGCTGTGCGGGCATATTCATGTGTCATTAGCCAGATGACTTCACGTTCTGTCAGGGTGGCGCCAAATTCACGGCCCAGATCGGCAGTATCCCTGGCCTTTTGCAACATCAATGCGGCATCCGTGCCATAGGCCCGGATCAGCCTTTGTGCCCAGCGCGCGCTCAGAAAGGGATACTCAGCGCGCAGTTTTGCCGTCAGGTCAGCCACACCATCAACCGGGAAATCACCGCCCGGCATGGCGACACCGGCGGTCCAGTCGCCACTCAGGTCGGGGAAATCCTGCGCAATCTTTTCCAAAGCACTTTCCGCCAGCCGCCGGTAGGTGGTGATTTTGCCGCCAAACACATGCAAGGCAGGCGCGCCCATCGAGGTGTCACGCACCAGCGTATAGTCACGCGTCGCGGCTGTGGCACTGCCTGAGCCATCCTCAAAAAGTGGGCGAACCCCGGAATAGGTCCAGACCACATCTTCATCTGTAATGGGCTGTTTGAAATAGGTTGAGGCAAAGTTGATCAGATACGCCTGTTCCTCGGGCGTGCACACTGGGCGTGTTTCAGGATCAGGGTGGTCCATATCGGTGGTGCCGATCAGGGTGTAATCTGTCTCATAGGGAATGGCAAAGATGATGCGCCCATCGGTGCCTTGAAAGAAATAGCATTTGCCGTGATCAAACAATTGGCGGGTCACAATATGGCTGCCACGCACCAATCGCACCTTGGCATTCGTATTGGCCCCTATCTTTGAGCCGATCACATCACTGACCCAAGGCCCACCAGCATTGACCAGTGATCTGGCGCGGATCATATCTGTCTCACCTGATGACAGATCATGCAGTGTCACCTCCCAGATGCCATCCACAACGCGGGCGGATGTCACCTCGGTCTGGGTTAGGATCCTGGCACCACGCGCCTGCGCATCGCGGGCGTTCAATACCACAAGGCGCGCATCCTCGACCCAACAATCGGAATATTCATAGGCACGTTTGAACCGATCGTTCAGTGGTGCACCTTCGGGGGCTGTGGTGAGGTCCAAAACCTTGGTGCCCGGCAGGATTTTGCGCCCGCCCAGATTGTCATACATGAACAAACCAATGCGGATCATCCAGGCCGGGCGGCGGCCTTTCATCCATGGCATCACCATGCCCAACAGGTGGGACAAAGGCGTCTGCCCGTCAAACCGCATGTCTTTGGCATAGGGCAACACAAAGCGCATCGGCCAACTGATATGGGGCATGGCACGCAGCAGGGTTTCGCGCTCAATCAGTGCCTCGCGCACCAATCGGACTTCAAAATATTCCAGATAACGCAGCCCGCCGTGAAACAGCTTGGTCGAGCCCGACGACGTGCCCGATGCCAGATCGCCTTTCTCGGCCAATGTGACGCTGAGCCCGCGGCCCGCCGCATCACGCGCAATACCACAGCCATTGATACCACCGCCGATAACAAACAAATCCCGGATGTCAGACGGATCGGATGATGACGACATGGGCAAAACCTCAGGTCTTGGGCGCGTAGGAGGCCGGGTCTACCTGATCTGGGCGGCCCGTCAAGCGCAGCGCGCTCAGCTGACGTGGCGTTTGGGCGATCACAGCGCCGTGGCGGATCACCGCCAGTCGCGTAGGGCGCAGCCGTATTGCCTCGGTCGTGTCGCGGGCTTGCAGCAGCACCATGTTGGCCTGGCTGCCTTTGGTTAGCCCATAGCCTTCCAGCCCCATGATATGGGCCGAATTTGCCGTAACCGCATCAAAGCACCACGCCATGTCCTCGCGGCTGCACAGCTGACCAACGTGCAACCCCATAAAGGCGATATCCAGCATGTCGGCCTTGCCCAGCGAATACCACGGATCCATCACACAATCCGAACCAAACCCGATGGTGATGCCTGCATCACGCAATTCGCGCACGCGGGTCATGCCCCGGCGTTTGGGATAGCTGTCATGTTTGCCCTGAATCATGATGTTGATCGCTGGATTGGGGATGGCATGAATGCCCGCCTCAACCATCAGTGGGATCAGTTTTGAGACATAGTAGTTGTCCATCGAATGCATCGACGTGAGGTGCGATCCGGCCACCCGCCCCTGCAACCCCAATCGTTGGGTTTCATAGGCCAGCGTTTCAATATGGCGGCTCATCGGGTCATCGCTTTCGTCGCAATGCATATCCACCCGCAGACCACGATCTGCGGCGATCTCACAGAGTTGTCGTACCGAGGCCGCGCCATCCGCCATAGTGCGTTCAAAATGCGGAATGCCGCCCACCACATCGACCCCCATATCAAGGGCGCGAAGGGTGTTTTGCATCGCGGTTGGATCGCGCAACACGCCGTCTTGTGGAAAGGCCACCAGTTGCAGATCAAGGTAGTCTTTCATCTGAGAGCGCACCTCCAGCAGCGCCTCAACGCCTTTCAGTTCATCATCGCAGGTGTCCACATGGCTGCGGATCGCGCCAATGCCCTGAGCCACGGCCAGATCACAATACCGCAGGGCACGCTCAACAATTTCGTCCACCGATTGCAGCGGCTTCAGCTCGCCCCAAAGGGCGATGCCTTCCAGCAGGGTACCTGACACATTCATACGCGGGCGCCCCAGTGACAAGGTAGCGTCCATATGAAAATGCGGATCCACGAGGGGCGGCGAAACAAGATAACCACCGGCGTCGATCACCTCTTTCGCCTCGGCGGTGATGCCTGTTTCAACGGCGTCAATGACACCATTCCGGCAGGCAATATCTACCCCCGTGCGCCCATCTGGCAGCGTGGCATTACGAAGGATCAGATCGAACATGGGTAGGCCTTTCTCAGCGCTGACCTTTGAACCATGGGGTCAGCAATGCCCTTGGATAATCCGCACTGCGCGCTGCAATCACAAGGGCAATAATTGACAGGATATAGGGTGCCATCAGGAACACCTGACCGGGCACCAATGCCCCCACTTCGGTTTGCAGGCGCACTTGCAGGGCATCAAATGCCCCAAATAGCAACGCACCCAACAGGGCCTTGCCCGGCTTCCAGCTGGCAAAGATCACCAAGGCAATACAGATCCAGCCACGCCCGTTGACCATGCCAAAGAAGAAGGCATCAAAAGCCGACATTGTCAGAAATGCCCCCCCCAGCGCCATCAACGCCGAGCCCGCCACAACAGACCCCATGCGCAGCGCATAGACCGACAGCCCTTGGGCTTCAACGCTGTCGGGGTTGTCACCCACCGCCTGAATGGCCACACCCAAGGCGGTGCGTTTCATGACATACCAGACAAGGCCCACACATGCGAAGGCCAGCCATGTCATGGCGGTTTGCTGGAACAGGACCGGGCCAACGAAAGGCAAATCAGACAAGATAGGGATATCCAGCGCCCTGAACGGCTCGATCCGCGGCGGAGAGGACACATTGGGCAGCGCGGTGCGATAGGCGAAATAGCTGACAGAGGTGGCAAACATCGTCACTCCAAGCCCCGACACATGCTGTGACAGGCCCAAGGGCACTGTCAGGATCGCGTGGATCAGGCCAAAGAATGCCCCTGCCCCCGCAGCCACCAACACGCCGCCCCACAGGCCAGCGCCCAGCCAGACAGCCATCCAGCCTGCCATGGCACCGGCCACAAAAATACCTTCGATACCAAGGTTCAACACACCTGATTTTTCGCACAACAACGCGCCCAACACGCCAAATATCAACGGCGTGGCGATGCGCAGGCTTGCCGCCCAAAAGCTCTCGCTGACAAGAATTTGCAGGATATCCATCATGATGCCTGCTCCTGTACGGGGCGCACTCGGGTGATGCGGTAGCGCGCAAAAAAGCCGCCGACCAGCACACACAATAGCGACATGGCGACCACAAGGTCAGCCAGATAGGATGATACGCCCATGGCGCGGCTCATTGAATCTGCACCAACAAACACCGAGGCGATGAATATGGCCGATATGACAACACCCACAGGTGACAGCCCCGCCAGCATCGCCACAACGATGCCGGTATAGCCAAAGCCGGGCGACAAATCGGCGGTCAGATACCCCTTTAGCCCCGCCACTTCGCCCACGCCGGCCATGCCGGCCAATGCACCTGATACGATTGCAACGCTGAGCAATGTGCGCTTCACCCTTATGCCGGCATGGCGCGCCGCCGAGGCGTTTTCGCCCACCGCCCTCAGCCGGAACCCCCAGACTGATCGCGCCAGCATAAATTGCGCCACCACGGCCGCAATCAACGCAATGATCAACCCGGAATGCAGGCGCATCCGGTCAATCAGCGTGGGCAACATGCCTTGCTCCAGAATAGGCGCTGATTGTGGCCACCCAAGGCCCATTGGGTCTTGTAGCGGGCCCTCCAGCATCATTTGCAAGAAGATCAGAATGACAAAATTCAGCAACAAGGTGGTCACCACCTCATCCGCACCAAATTTGGTTTTCAGATAGGCAGGCAGCGCCATGCCAGCCGCCCCGGCCGCACTGCCCATCAGGATGATCAGCGGGATCAGCATCACACCGGGGATGTCAAACACCCCGGTTCCAACCGTCACGGCGGCCATGGCGCCCAAATATAGCTGGCCCTCGGCCCCGATGTTCCACAGCTTGGCGCGAAACGCCAAAGCCGCAGCAAGGCCGGTGAAAATCAGCGGCGTGGCGCGGGTGAGCATTTCTGAGAACGCAAAGAGGGACCCAAAGACGCCTTTGTACATCTCGCCATAGGCCGATGCGATGTTGGCCCCGGCAAACGCCAAGGGGATGGCCGCCAGCGCCAAAGCCACAATCGCCGACAGGATCGGCACGCCTAGGGTGAGGGCTTTGGTGGTGCGGCCACGAGGCTCAATACGGATCATGCCGGTTCTCCGGTTGCGAGTGCACTTGGTGCGGTTTCTCCGGCCATCATCAGGCCGATGACGGCGCGATCACGGGTGTCGGCCTGGATCAACTCGCCTTCGTGGATCACCAATATCCGGTCTGCCAGACTCAGAATTTCGTCCAGGTCTTCTGAGATCAGCACCACACCAGCACCGCGTGTGCGGGCCTCAATCAGGCGGCGCGCCACTTCAGATGCAGCCCCCATGTCGAGGCCGCGTGTGGGTTGGTTGGCCAGGATCAGATTGGGGTGTTGCTCAAACACCCGCGCCAGAATCAGCTTTTGGATATTCCCGCCAGACAGCAGCCTTGCGCGGGCTTCCACGCCGGGGCCACGCACGTCGTACTCCTGCGCCAACCGTTCAGCATTGGCCACGATGGCCTCATGTTTCATCAGCCCGCGGGATTGAACTTCGGGATCGTCCAGACGTTCGATTATCATGTTCTCGGCCATGGACATCGCGCCAACGATGCCGTCATGATGGCGATCCTCTGGGATGCGGCCCACACCGGCGCGGATCATGTCAAGGGGATGCGCGCGGGTCACGGTTGTGTCCCCCACGCTCACTCGTCCCGCATCGGCCTGGACAAGCCCCGAGATCAGGCCAGCCAACGCCGACTGGCCGTTTCCTGACACACCTGCGATGCCCAGAATTTCATGCGCATGCACATCCAGCGTGACGCCGCGCAGCCGATCGCGGTTGGATTGCCCGTGCACATCGACGTTTTCCAGCCGCAGCACCGGGGCACCGGGGGACATCGGCGCGCGCTGAGTGGGCGCGGTTTCTGCCCCCACCATCATGCGCGCAATCGCGGCCTCATCCGCGTCAGATGTGGCCATTTCACCGACTTTGACCCCGTGGCGCAGCACAGCAATGCGGTTGGAAAAGGCCAGCACCTCGCGCAGTTTGTGGGAAATGAAGATCACCGACAAGCCGGTATTGGTCATCGCACCGATGTTTTCAAACAATGCGTCCGCCTCTTGTGGCGTCAGCACAGCCGTGGGTTCATCCAGCACCAGAATGCGGGCATCACGGTACAGCGCCTTGAGGATTTCGACCCGCTGGCGCTCGCCAACGGACAACAGGCTGACGCGTGTATCCAGTGACGCGTTCAGCCCACTTTGCTGCATGATCGCCTCGATCTTTTGGCGCGCGGCGCGTCCAGATCGACGCAGGCTCAGCAAAGGCTCGGCGCCCAGCATAATGTTATCAATCACCGACAGGTTTTCGGCCAATGTGAAATGTTGGTGCACCATGCCGATGCCTGCCGCCAACGCGGCCTGCGGATGGCCCAATGGCAGGGCGTTCAGCGCGCCGTCAACTCCTGCAACCTCGACCGATCCTGCATCGGGCAGGTAATGACCAAAGAGCATGTTCATCAGCGTGGTTTTGCCCGCGCCGTTTTCGCCAAGCAGGGCCAGCACCTCGCCCTGGCACAGGTCAAGATCAACCGCGTCATTGGCGATCACCGACCCGAACCGCTTGGACAGGCCTTTGAGAGATAAAACTGTCTGGGATGTCATAGGCAGATGGGGCCGGAACGATATGCCGGCCCCCTCCTTTTTCTATCAGTTGTCTGAAACGGGGCGTTCGTCGTTCACGTTCACCCGGAACAGCCCATCCATGATTTCGCCCTCTTTGGCACGCACCGCTGTTATAACATCGGCAGGCACCAGGGTTTCGTCCATCACCAGGGATCCACCGCCATACGCCATAAAGCTGTACTGACCATAGTCAGCGGCCTCGAATGATCCGCCTGCGACATTGGCGATGGCCTTGTCGATGGTGGCCTCCATATGCCAGATGGCTGAGCTGAGGATCGTGTCGGGATAATCGGCTGAGGTGTCGATCACGTTGCCAATAGCCTTTACGCCGCGCTCAACCGCCGCGTCCGATACGCCAAAGCGTTCGGCGTACATGATGTCAGCACCGGCATCCATCATAGCAAAGGCGCTTTCCTTGGCTTTGGGGGGATCGTACCAGCTGTCGATGAAGTTCACGATGAATTTGACATCCGGGTTCTGGGCCCGCGCGCCTTCCATAAAGGCGTTCATCAGGCGGTTCACTTCGGGGATGGCATAGCCGCCAACCATACCGATGACGTTGCTTTCGGTCATCGCACCTGCGGCCATGCCAGACAGGTAGGAGGGTTCGTGAATCCAGTTGTCAAAGACCGAGAAGTTGGGCGCTACCGGACCAAAGGACGACCCCATGAGGAAGCCCGTTTCGGGATAATCCTTGGCCACTTTGCGCGCAGCACGTTCAAGGCCAAATACTTCGCCCACGATCAGCTGCGCACCGCCTTCGGCATATTCGCGCATGACACGTTCGTAATCCGTGTTGGCCACGTTTTCTGAGAATGTATATTCGATATCGCCACGTTCGGCAGCGGTGTTCAATGCCAGATGAATGCGGCTGATCCACTGTTGTTCAACCGGCAAGGTGTAGATCGCGGCGACCTTCACCTTTTCCATGGCCATGGCCATACCGCCGGACAGCATCACAGATGTGGCTGCCACCGACGCCAGCACCGAGCGGCGCGTCAGTTTTAGAAGTGACTTCATCATTGATCTCCTTGTTTTTATGATTGTGATCAGTTTGTTTATTTTTACCGGTTAGTCAAATTTAATCCGGGCGATTGTCATTAACTTGGCACATATTGCAGCATCCTGCCTGCTAATTTGGCGGTTTTCGAAAAAGGCGTGACTGGCTGAAAAGTTCATCCAGGCGTTCATAGCGATCCTTGGTGTCGGGCCACAGCTCTTCTTGGGCAGCGGCAATCAGCGCCTCCAGCAGCAGCATTGTGGCGATGTTACTGTCCCAGGCTGACGGGATTTCAACCCAGCAATTGAATGTATGCGTCGCAACATCTGCAATCGGGCTGGTCCATTGATCAGTGACCAGGATCACTTTGACGCCCCGCTCGACGGCCAGTTCGGCCAAACGCAGCAAATTGGCCTCGTAGCGACGAATATCAAACAACAGCAGGATGTCGCCTTCGACCATATCCAGCACATAATGCGGCCATGTCGCCGAAGATGACGTCATATGTGTCACCCGTGGCCGGATCGCCTGAAAATGGGTGAAGGCATAATCAGCCAGAGCGCGGGTAATACGCCCCCCCACAGCATAGAGTCGGCGGTCAGATTGGGCCAGCAGCGCTGCGGCATCATCAAAGGCGGCACGTTCCACATGGGAAAACGTGCGCTCCAGATTTTGTGTGACGGCCAGTGAAAACCGGTTGAGCAAATGCGATTCCGGGGCATCGCTCACCCAATTGGCGCGGCGTTGCGTGGGGCCGGACACTTTGGCCTGTAGTTCGGTCAGAAGCGCTTTGTGGAACTGCGGAAAGCCTTTGAACCCCAGCTTTTGCACCATACGCGCCACTGTGGGCGTGGACACACCTGCCGTTTCGGCCACAACGGTGATCGAGGCCAAACCAGCACTTGGATAGTTCTCCAGCAACGCATTGGCGAATTTGCGCTCTGATTGGGTCAGAGCCGAATACTGTGAGCGGATTTGCTCTCGGACGGTTGTGGCTGGCTGTGTCAACTGGCCCCCCCTATGGCTCGTCAGACTATGGATTTCAGGTGTTGTGCCGCTTATTTATACACACATGAAAATCGATTTGGATAATTATTGACAGAATTTACCCGTTGTGGAAAGATTTTTTCAAAATGGGGATGATGCATGCAATTCAACGAATCGGATGCGGTTGAAACGCTGAACGCCGATGGCCGTGGAGGCGTCGTGCTTTTGTGTGAACACGCGTCCAGTTTTATCCCCGACGCGCTGGATGGGCTGGGGCTGAGCGAGGCCGATCGCACCGGCCATATTGCCTGGGATCCGGGTGCGCGCGCTGTATCGCTTGAGTTGTCGCGGGCGTTGGATGCTCCCTTTGTGGCGGGGCTGACCTCAAGGTTGGTCTATGATTGCAATCGCCCGCCCGAAGACGCCAGCGCCATGCCCGCGCGGTCTGAAACGACAGATGTGCCGGGCAACCAATCCCTGACACAGGCGGATCGTGACGCCCGCACAAACGGTATTTATGTGCCATTCTGTGCCGAGGTCACTGCCCTGTTACAGGCACGCGCCGCCAAGGGGCTGGACAGTGTTTTGGTGACGATTCACAGCTTTACGCCGGTTTATTTCGGCATGCCGCGCGCGGTTGAAATCGGCATTCTACACGACACAGACGCGCGACTGGCCGATGCTATGTTGGCCCAAGCCAGCGCCCTTGAGCATCGTGCAGTGATGCGAAATGCCCCCTATGGGCCCGAGGATGGTGTCACCCACTCCTTGCAAGTTCACGGCATGGCCAACGGCCTGTTGAATGTGATGATCGAAATTCGCAATGATCTGATTGCCGACACCAACGGTCAAATCAAACTGGCAAGTGAGCTACTCACCCTTTTGCGTCCTGCATTGACCCTTCTTGACGCAGGAGCCCGCAAACATGCCTAAACCTGTGTTGGCCTATATCCGTGCGATTGACGCGATGAACCGGTTTATCGGGCGCATTGCGATGTATCTGATCTTTGTGCTGGTGGGGGTATTGCTGTGGTCGTCGATCTCTAAGACGCTTTTTTCACCTTCATACTGGACGCTGGAAACCGCTCAGTTTGTCATGGTCGCCTATTATGTATTGGGCGGGCCCTATTCGATCCAGCTTGGGTCAAACGTGCGGATGGACCTGTTTTATGGCGGCTGGAGTGACAAACAAAAGGCATGGATGGATGCGTTCACCGTGTTCTTTTTGATGTTCTATCTGGGGGTGCTGCTGTATGGCGGGCTGAGTTCGTTTGCCTACTCACTGGGGCAGCCGTACAACGTTGGCACCTATGAGTTTTTTGGCGATCTGATCCGCACGCTTTTCACCCAAGGGTTTGATGCCACTGGGGAAAAGCTTGGCCATCTTGAACGCAGCTCCACCGCGTGGAGACCATACCTGTGGCCGGTAAAATCACTGTTGTGTCTGGGTATTTTCCTGATGCTGCTGCAATGTCTGGCCGAGTTGTTTCGTGATTTGGGCCGCATCAAAGGCGAGGCAATCTGATGTCCTATGATATGATCGCCATTTTGATGTTCGCATCCATGATGCTGATGTTGCTGACCGGGCAGCGCGTATTTGGGGCCATTGGGTTTGTCGGGGCCGCTGCGGGGATGCTTTTGTGGGGCACAGGCGGCGTGGAAATCCCGTTTTCCGCCGCGATGAAGCTGATGAAATGGTATCCGCTGCTGACCCTGCCCATGTTCATTTTCATGGGATATGTGCTGTCGGAAAGCAAAATCGCCGATGACCTGTACAAAATGTTCCATGTCTGGATGGGGCCGGTCAAAGGCGGGCTGGCGATAGGCACGATCGGGTTGATGGTGCTGATCTCGGCGATGAATGGGCTGAGTGTCGCGGGCATGGCCATTGGAGCCACCATTGCGCTGCCAGAGCTGCTGCGACGCGGCTATGATAAGATCATGGTCACGGGGGTAATTCAGGCCGGATCAAGCCTGGGCATCCTTGTACCGCCGTCGGTCGTGCTGGTGCTTTATGCGATGATCGCGCGCCAGCCCGTGGGCCAGCTGTGGCTGGCGGGTGTGGTGCCGGGGCTGATGATGGCCACGATGTTCATCATTTATATCTATGTGCGCTGCCGGCTGCAGCCCGAATTGGGCCCGCCCTTGCCCGAAGAAGAACGCAACGTGTCGATGGCCGAAAAGCTGCGCCTGTTGCGCGCGGGCCTTTTGCCGCTGGTGATTTTTGCCGCGATGATGGTGCCCTTTGTGAAGGGCTGGACCAGCCTGGTTGAAAGCTCGGCCATTGGGGCGATGACGGCGTTTTTGGCCGCTGTCGTGAAAGGCCGCATGACACGCGCGGTGTTTGAAACCTCGGTGCGCTCCACCTTGGCAATCTCATGTATGTTCATGTGGATCATTCTGGCGGCACTTGGCTTTGGTGCCATCTTTGACGGGCTTGGTGCGGTGAAGGCGATTGAAAGCCTGTTTACCGATCAGCTGAACCTCAATCCATGGATGATCCTGATCCTGATGCAACTCAGCTTTATCGTGATGGGCACATTTCTGGATGACACGGCGATGCTGGTCATTGTTGCGCCACTTTATGTGCCGCTGGTGGGCGAGTTGGGCTTTGATCTGATCTGGTATGGTGTGCTCTATACGATCACGACACAGATTGCCTATATGACGCCGCCCTTCGGCTATAACCTGTTTTTAATGCGCGCCATGGCCCCGCCTGAAATTGGCCTGCGAGATATCTATATTTCAATCATCCCGTTTGCACTGGTGATGGTTGTGGCGCTGAGCCTGGTGATGATGTTTCCTCAGATCGCATTGTGGCTGCCCGATTATGTGTACGGAAAATAACCAAGAAGAGCCTCATGACGGGGCCCCATTTCATCAAGGAGAGACGATATGACAACAAGACGTAAGTTTCTGAAAACCGCTGGTGTCGGCGCATTGGCTGCCCCATTGGCAACCCCTGCCTTGGCGCAGGACAAAATCACATGGCGCATGCAAACCTATGCTGGCCCGGCGCTGGCCGAGCACGTCATCAAGCCTGCGATTGATATGTTCAACAAAATCGCTGGCGACCGGATGCAGATCGAATTGTTCTTTGCCGATCAGCTGGTGCCAACGGGTGAATTGTTCCGTGCTATGCAGAACGGCACGATTGATGCGGTGCAATCGGATGATGATTCCATGGCATCGCCCACCGAAGTCACCGTGTTTGGCGGCTATTTTCCGTTTGCCTCACGTTACAGCCTGGATGTGCCGGTTCTGTTCAACCAATATGGTTTGAATGAGATTTGGGACGAGGAATATTCCAAAGTCGGCGTGAAACACATCAGCGCCGGTGCATGGGATCCTTGCCACTTTGCCACCAAAGATCCGATCAATTCACTGGCGGACCTGAAGGGCAAACGCGTCTTTACCTTCCCCACCGCTGGTCGATTCTTGCAGCAGTTTGGCGTGGTGCCCGTGACCCTGCCCTGGGAAGACATCGAAGTGGCCGTTCAAACCGGCGAGCTGGATGGCATTGCATGGTCAGGTATCACCGAAGATTACACCGTCGGCTGGGCGGATGTGACCAACTACTTCCTGACCAACAACATCTCAGGTGCCTGGGCGGGATCGTTCTTTGCCAACCAAGAGCGTTGGAACGCACTGCCAGAAGATCTGCAAACCCTGTTCCGGGTGTGCTGTGACCAGTCACACTACTATCGCCAATGGTGGTATTGGGGTGGTGAAGCCAGCCTGCGCGTGGACGGCCCCAAGATGGAGCTGACCTCGATCCCGGATGCGGAATGGAAGCAGGTCGAAGACGCCGCGTTGGTGTTCTGGGATGAAATCGCAGCGGAATCGCCAACCAAGGCGAAAGTTGTAGAGATATTCAAGAAATACAACGCCGATATGCAAAAAGCCGGACGGCCCTACCGCTACGGCTGATCGTAACGTCTGATTTATCCCCCGGTTTATCGGCCGGGGGATGAATTTTCCAAGAAAATTGCAAAATTCTATGAAGAATTTTTTGCCCCCATAACGGATCTTGCCATGACCCTGAGCTTTGACACGCTGAAAACAAAATATGAGGCCGGTGAGATTGACACCGTTCTGGTCTGCCTTGTGGATATGCAGGGCCGGTTGATGGGCAAGCGCTTTCATGCCGGGCATTTCATCGCCGGGGCCTGGGAAGAAACCCATTGCTGCAATTACCTGCTGGCCACGGATTTGCAGATGGCGACACCTGATGGCTATGCCTCGACCAGTTGGGAAACAGGTTATGGCGACTATGTGATGAAGCCCGATCTGGATACATTGCGTATGGTCCCATGGTTGGAAGGCACTGCGATGGTGCTGTGTGACGTGTTGGATCACCACACGCACCAGGATGTGCCCCATTCCCCACGCGCAGTGCTAAAAAAGCAGCTAAAGCGGCTGGAGGCCATGGGCTTTGACGCCATGATGGCGACCGAGCTGGAGTTCTTTCTGTTCGAGAAAAGCTTTGACGACATCCGCAAATCAGGCTTTCGCGATCTGGAGCCGATCAGCGGATACAATGAAGATTATCACATCCTTCAAACCTCACGCGAGGAACATGTGATGCGCCCGATCCGCAACCATCTGTGGGACGCGGGCATTCCGATTGAAAATTCCAAGGGCGAGGCCGAAACCGGCCAGGAAGAGCTGAACATCAAATATGCCGCGGCACAGGATACGGCCGATTACCACACGATTGCCAAACACGCGATCAAGGAAATCGCCTATCAGCAAGGCCATGCGGTGACCTTTCTGCCCAAGTGGCACCATGACAAGGTTGGGTCCTCCAGCCATGTGCATCAATCCTTGTGGAAAGATGGCGCGCCGGTGTTTTACGACCCGGATGACAAGCTGGGCATGAGCACATTGATGAAAACATATATGGCAGGCTTGTTGAAATACGCCCCCGATTTCACCTACTTTCTGGCGCCTTATGTGAACAGCTATAAGCGGTTTCAAAAAGGCAGCTTTGCGCCCACGCGAACGATCTGGTCGGTGGACAATCGCACCGCTGGTTTCCGGCTGTGTGGCACCGGGTCCAAGGCGATCCGGGTGGAGTGCCGTGTCGGTGGGTCGGATCTGAACCCCTATCTGGCAATGGCCGCGCAAATCGCCGCCGGGATCGCCGGGATTGAAGAGGCGCTTGAACTGGCCCCGCCCACAGTTGGCGATGCGTATCAAGGCGACAGCGGTATGATCCCGCAAAACCTGCGTGATGCCCGCGAGACCCTTAAGGGGTCGGACATGCTGCGCGCGGCCTTTGGCGATGACGTGGTGGATCACTATGCCCGTGCGGCCGAGTGGGAGCTGGAAGAGTTTGATCGTATCGTCACGGATTACGAAGTGGCGCGCGGGTTTGAGCTGGCGTGAGGGTTGCACCGTCCGGATGCCTCCGGCGGGGATATTTTTGGCAAGAAGATGGACTTGCTGCTTTTGAAAAGATGAGGGCGCTATGACGCAGATGTTGAAATGTATCTCGCCGATTGATGGATCGGTTTATGCAGAGCGCGAAACGCTGACTGGCGAGGCCGCCGCAAAGGTGGCTGCACGTGCACGGGCAGCGCAGGTGGCCTGGGCAGCACGACCGTTGAGCGAACGCACGGCCCTGGTGATGGCCGGTGTGGCCGCCGTGGGGGCCATGAACGATGAAATTGTGCCCGAGTTGGCCCATATGATGGGGCGCCCGGTGCGCTATGGCGGTGAATTTGACGGGTTCAATGAACGCGCCAGCCACATGGCAGGCATAGCCGAGGAGGCATTGGCGGATGTTGAGGTGAGCGAGGATGCCACTTTCAAGCGATATATCAAACGGGTGCCGCATGGTGTCGTGCTGGTCGTGGCGCCTTGGAATTATCCTTATATGACGGCGATCAACACGGTGGCCCCTGCCCTGATTGCCGGGAATACGGTGGTGTTGAAACATGCGACACAAACCCTGTTGGTGGGCGAGCGGATGGTGCGGGCTTTTATCGCGGCTGGCGTGCCTGAGGATGTGTTCCAGAATGTGTTTCTGGATCACGACACAACGTCGACACTGATTGCTGAGCGGGCCTTTGATTTTGTGAATTTCACTGGCTCGGTTGGGGGCGGCAAGGCGATGGAACGCGCCGCCGCAGGTACATTCACCGGTGTCGGGCTGGAGTTGGGCGGCAAGGATCCGGGCTATGTCATGGATGACGCCGATCTGGATGCCGCCGTGGACACGCTGATTGATGGCGCGATGTTTAATGCCGGGCAATGCTGCTGCGGGATTGAGCGGATTTATGTGGCGGCAAGCCTGTATGACGCTTTTGTTGAAAAGGCCGTGGCGATTGTGAAGGGCTATAAGCTGGGCAATCCAATGGACCCGGACACAACCATGGGCCCGATGGCCAACGTGCGGTTTGCCGCCGAGGTGCGTGCGCAGATTGCCGAAGCTGTCGCCGCCGGTGCCAAAGCACATATCGAGACCTTTGCCGAGGATGATGGAGGCGCATATCTGACGCCCCAGATCCTGACCAATGTCACCCACGATATGCGCGTCATGCGCGACGAGAGCTTTGGCCCAGTCGTGGGCATCATGCCCGTCAAGGACGACGCCGAGGCGATTGAGCTGATGAACGACAGCCAGTTTGGCCTGACCGCCAGCCTATGGACCGCTGATCTGGAGCGCGCCACTACCGTGGGTGATCAGATTGAAACCGGCACCGTGTTTATGAACCGGGCGGATTACCTCGATCCTGGCCTGTGCTGGACCGGGTGCAAAGACACCGGTCGTGGCGGTGGTCTGTCGATTATCGGCTATCACAATCTGACACGTCCCAAATCTTACCATATGAAAAAGGTCACATCATGAGCCTGACTGGAAACTGGTCTTACCCCACAGTGATGAAATTTGGCGCAGGCCGCATTGCAGAACTGCCCGCAGCGTGCGCTCAGGCGGGCATCAAACGCCCCTTGCTGGTGACAGACAAGGGGTTGGCGGATCTACCTGTTACCCAGGCCACGCTGGACATCATGGATGCCGCCGGGCTGGGGCGCGCGATGTTTTCGCAGGTCGATCCCAACCCCAATGAGGTCAACCTTAACGCCGGTGTTGCCGCGTATAAGGCTGGCGGCCATGACGGCGTTGTAGCCTTTGGCGGCGGCTCTGGCTTGGACCTGGGCAAGATGGTGGCTTTTATGGCCGGTCAGACGCGGCCCATCTGGGATTTTGAGGATATTGGCGATTGGTGGAACCGTGCCAATGCCGACGTGATTGCACCGATCATTGCAGTGCCCACAACCGCCGGAACCGGCTCGGAAGTGGGCCGCGCATCAGTGATCACCGACAGTGTCAGCCATGTGAAAAAAATCATCTTTCACCCCAAGGTGTTGCCAGAAATTGTGATCTGTGACCCTGAACTGACTGTTGGCATGCCCCAGTTCATCACCGCAGGCACTGGCCTTGATGCCTTTGCCCATTGTGTTGAGGCCTATTCCAGCCCGCATTACCACCCGATGAGCCAGGGAATTGCCTTGGAAGGTATGCGTCTGGTGGTGGAAAACCTGCCGCGTGCCTACAGCGATGGCACGGATATTGAGGCGCGGGCCAACATGATGTCAGCCGCCGCGATGGGGGCCACGGCGTTCCAAAAAGGGCTTGGTGCAATCCACGCCATGAGCCACCCCATCGGGGCCCATTTCAACACTCATCACGGCACCACCAATGCGGTGTGTATGCCTGCCGTTCTGGAATTCAACGCGCCAGTAATTGCCGATCGGTTTGACAGGGCGGCGTCCTACATTGGCGTACAGGGCGGGTTCGATGGGTTTTGCGCCTTTGTGCAGGAGTTCAACGACAGCATGAACATCCCCCGCAAACTGTCTGATATGGGTGTGACCGAGGCCAGCATTCCCGATCTGGTGGCGGGTGCTATCATTGACCCCAGTTGTGGCGGCAACCCGATTGAGCTGACCGAGGAAAACCTCGAAGGGCTGTTCCGCGCGGCTTTGTAAGCCTGCACATGTGCTGTACGCCTCGCCCGCACTTAGGGCGCGGCCTGCTGCCCTTTGCTCGGGCAGGGCACTTGCGCGCTCATCCAAGTCGCAGGCTGGATGGCGTGACACCATAATACCGCTTCATCGCCCGTGCCATTGCAGCCGGACTTTCATACCCGTTGCGCAGGGCAATTTCGGCCACGCTTAGGGTGCTGCCCTCTAGCATCTTGCGCGCTGATGACAGGCGTAAATGGCGATACACCGTGCCGGGTGGAGCGCCTAGACGGCTGCGAAAACGCCGGTCAAGCGTCCGCGATTGGCACGACAACAGGCGCGACAACTCCAGCAGGCTTAGCGGTTTTTCCAGGTTTTCACGCATCAAGGCCAAGGCACGCCGCACCGTTGGGTCTGTTACTGTTCCACGCGCATGGATCGTATCCACGGGTGGATCGCCCTGCATGAACAACGCTTCTACATCCAGCCGCGCGGCCAGCCCGGCGTGATCGGCAATCAACCCCAAGGTCATATCCAGCGCCGACATCGCACCCGCGCAGGTGATGACCCGGCCATCACGCACCAAACGACTGCGTTCTGCCTCGACTTGCAAAAACCGCTCCTTGAATCCATCCAACAAGTCCCAGTGAACCGTGGCGCGCCGCCCCTCTAGCAACCCGGCTGAGGCCAACAACCACGGGGCGGTATCCATCCCCACAATGATGCGCGCCTTGGCCGAGGCCTGCCGCAATGCGCGGCGCGTGTCAGGGGTGTCGTGGTGTTCATGTCCGTAGCTGGACAATACAAATAGATAATCACACGGGGCCAAATCCGACAGGCCGGCCTGGGGCAACACTTGCATCGCACTGGAAGACAAGGCCGCACCCCCGTCATGAGTCAGGATTTGCCAGCTAAAAATTGGGGACCGGTTCAGCGTGTTGGCGGCGCGCAAAGGCTCCAGACAATTGGCCAGACACAGGTTTGAGAACTGATCAAATATCAGCAGTGCGATATGCACAGGCGGTGCATCCGGATTTGTCCATTGCGGCATCATCTTTGACTGTTACTGCAAACTGGCGACTCGCGCCAGAGCGTTACGCTGAGAACACCCCACGCTATTCCGAGGATCTCACATGCCGCTCGAAATGAACCGCGACGTTTTCATCACCTGCGCCGTGACTGGCGGAGGTGGCACACAGGATCGCAGCCCGCATGTGCCACGCTCGCCGCAACAGATTGCCGACAGCGCCATTGCCGCGGCCAAAGCCGGGGCGGCGGTGGTGCATTGCCATGTGCGTGACCCTGAAACCGGCGCCCCTTCGCGCGATCCCAAACTGTACCGCGAATTGACCGAAATCATTCGCGCCTCCGACACCGACGTGGTGCTGAACCTGACCGCTGGGATGGGGGGCGACATAATCTTTGGCGCGCCCGAGGCACCCCTGCCCCTGTCCGATACCTCAGATATGGTGGGGGCGTCCGAGCGGGTTGAACATATCGCAGAGTGCCTGCCCGAAATCTGCACGTTGGATTGTGGCACGATGAATTTTGCCGAAGCCGATTATGTGATGACAAACACGCCCGGAATGTTGACGGCGATGGGCACAATGATGACCAAGCTGGGCGTGAAACCCGAGATCGAAGCATTCGACACCGGCCATCTTTGGTATGCCAAGCAATTGGTCAAAGACGGCGTGTTGGACAGCCCCGCACTGGTGCAGCTGTGCATGGGAGTACCTTGGGGTGCACCTGATGATCTGAACACCTTTATGGCCATGGTGAACAACGTGCCGGATGACTGGACGTTTTCGGCCTTTGGACTGGGGCGCAGCCAGATGCCCTATGTCGCCGTCTCGGTGCTGGCGGGTGGCAATGTGCGCGTCGGACTGGAGGACAACCTGATGCTGGACCGCGGTGTGCTGGCCGAAAACTGGCAACTGGTGGAACGCGCCGCCACTATCATTGAAAACCTGGGCGCGCGGGTGATTGGCCCCGATGAGGTGCGCAAAAAACTGGGCCTGACCAAACGGGGGCCAACGTCATGACCCGCCTTGCACTGGCCGCCGCACTTTTGCTGCCGTCTGCCGCAATCGCCGAAGGCTGGCACGGCATCTGGAGCGCAGACCCAGCGTGGTGCGCCAACGCCGCGCAGATCGGCAGTGTGACGCCCGCCCCGATTGCACTGAACGCGCAGGAAATGCTGGGTTATGAGAACAGCTGCGATATCACAGAGGCCCAGGAATTGCCGGGCCTGAACGCCTGGGTGCTGACCCTTTCGTGCCAATCCGAAGGTGACACATACGACGAAAAGCAATTGGTGATGACCGATGGCGATGTGCTGTGGATGTGGTGGGGGATTGATGATCCCGTTCGCTTTGCCCGGTGCCCTGCGTGAAGCACCGGGTATTGATCACCGGCGGCGGCGCGGGCATTGGGCTGACGCTGGCACGGCGTTTTGCCGCCGAGGGGGCGCAAATCGCCCTTTGTGATGCTGATGCCGATGCTGTGACGCAGGTTAAGGCCGATTACCCCGATTTCATTGCCCGGCAGGCTGATGTCACAGATGAGGCCCAGATGGGCGCATTTCTGGGCGAGGTTGAAACCGCTTGGGGCGGTGTTGATGTGGTTTGCGCCAATGCCGGCACCGGCGGGCCTGCGGGCCGGATAGAAGATATGGGCTATGACGATTGGAAGGACTGTATCGGCGTCAATCTGTTTGGCACTTTCCTGACGTGTCGTTGGGCGGCGCGGCTGATGCGCGCGCAGGGCAGCGGGCTGATTATCCTGACCACATCAACGGCCGGCTTGTTTGGCTATCCGCTGCGCTCGCCTTATGCGACGGCCAAATGGGGCCTTGTTGGATTAACCAAAACCCTGGCTGGTGAACTTGGCCCCGCAGGTGTGCGCGTCAACGCGATTGCACCGGGCGCAGTTGAGGGCGAGCGGATGGAGCGCGTTTTGGCCAATGAGGCCGCCGCCTCAGGCAAGCCGATAGAAGAGCTGCGTCAGACCTATGTGAAAGGTGTCAGCCTGCGGTCTTGGGTCAGCGCCGATGATCTGGCCGACATGGCGCTGTTTCTGGCCTCGGCTGCGGCCTCAAAAATCTCGGGTCAAATCATGGCTGTCGATGGCCACACAGAAAGCCTGGTACCGTGATCTTGCGCAGCGCAATCGCATGTCTGGCCCCTGCCCTGTTGATCGGGTGCCTGACAGCCCCCGCGCCTGATGACCCCAGTCTGCTGCGCAATCCCACGGTGCCTTTGTCGATCATCAGTCGCGGCGGAGCCGACGCGATGCAGGGCGAATGGAAAGTGCGGGCGTCTTCGCCGCAATACCGCGACATTCAGAGCCTCACCTTCAACACCAACGCCAAACCGCAGCACACGCTTGAGTTCTTGCACGCCAGTTGTGATGCGGATGGCAATTGCGAGGCACTGAGCGATGATTGGCAGGCCGAGCCTCTGGCCCAGAACCGTTGGCAATTGACGGCACAAACCACCGACACCGAAATGGAGATGTGGGTGATTTGGATTGACGAGGGGTATCGCACCGCAGCACTTGGGTCTCCCGATAGTGACATGGCCTTCATTGTGGATCGCAAGACCTCGGGTGGCGCAGACCGGATGACCGCGGCCTCTGAGGTGCTGGAGTTTAACGGATACAACATGAGCGTCTTTGAAACGCGCTGAACGGAGATCAAACCAATGACCAAAACAGCAGCGATCATCGGCGGCGGTGTGATTGGCGGCGGCTGGGCCGCGCGCTTCCTTTTGAACGGCTGGAACGTTCAGGTGTTTGACCCTGATCCAGACGCTGAACGCAAGATTGGCGAGGTGATGACCAACGCGCGCCATGCCCTGCCGATGCTGTATGATTGTGCGTTACCCAAGGAAGGCACCCTGCGGTTTTGCACAACGATTGGCGAGGCCGTCACTGGCGCTGATTGGATCCAGGAAAGCGTGTCGGAACGGTTGGAGATGAAGCACAAGGTCTTTGCCGAGGTGCAGGCTGCCAATCCGGACACGCCCATTGGATCGTCCACCAGCGGTTTCAAGCCATCCGAGTTGCAACAGGGCGCGCAGGATGCGGGCAAGATCATGGTCACGCATCCGTTTAATCCGGTGTATCTTTTGCCCCTGATCGAGGTGGTCCCATCTGCGGCAACCGATGGTGCGGCGCTGGATGTGGCCTCGGATGTTCTCACGTCTGTGGGCCTTTATCCGCTGCGTGTGCGCAAGGAAATTGACGCCCATATCGCAGACCGATTTTTGGAAGCCGTCTGGCGCGAAGCTCTGTGGCTGGTCAAAGATGGCATTGCCACCACCGAGGAAATCGACAACGCCATCCGCTATGGCTTTGGCATCCGCTGGGCGCAAATGGGCCTGTTTGAAACCTATCGCGTGGCGGGGGGCGAAGCGGGCATGCGTCACTTTATGGCGCAGTTCGGCCCGGCCCTGAAATGGCCGTGGACCAAGCTGATGGATGTGCCTGAGTTCACCGACGAGCTGGTTGATCTGATCGCCGATCAATCGGACGCGCAATCAGGCCACCTGAGCATCCGCGAGCTGGAGCGCAAGCGTGACAACAATCTGATCGCCATGATGCGCGCGCTCAAACAACAGGGCAATGCCGCCGGTGCGCTGATCCTCGATCACCAGAAGGCGCTTAAATCCCTGCCTGAGGCCGACACTCCCATGGTCTCGACCCGCCGGACCATTCCGGTGGACTGGACCGATATCAACGGCCACATGAATGAGGGCCGCTATGGTCAACTGTTCAGCGATGCCGCCGAGGAGGTCATGGCCTATGTCGGCGCAGATGAGGCCTATATTGCCGGTGGTCTAAGCTATTTCACGGTGGAAACCACTGTCAAATACATCACCGAAACCCATGCTGGCGAAGAGGTGATGGTGCAGACCCGTGTCACTCAGGGCGAGGGCAAGAAGCTGCGCTGCTTTCATGAAATGAAGCGCGCCAGCGACGGCGAGCTTTTGGCCAGCTGTGACCAACTTATGTTGCATGTCTCGCTTGAGACCCGCCGCACCTGCACGCCTGCGGACCACGTCAAAGCCAAAGTCGAGGCGCTCGCCGCCTTGCACGCAACGGAGTAAGCCCCATGGACTTCGCGCTCACCCAAGAACAACAGATGATCATCGACACCACGCGCAGCTTTGTCGAGACCGAGCTATATCCACATGAGATGGAGATCGAGCGCAGCGGGCATCTGCCGATGGAGCTGATCAGGGAGATACAGGCCAAGGCGATCGACGCCGGATTGTATGCGGCGAACATGCCCGAAGAGGTGGGCGGCGCCGGGCTCGATACATTGACGTGGCTGATGTATGAGCGCGAGCTGGGACGTGCCAATTACGCCCTGCACTGGACCTGCGTGGCACGGCCCTCAAACATTCTGCTGGCCGGAACGGACGCACAAAAGGAACAATACCTCTATCCCTGCATTCGCGGCGAAAAATGGGATTGCCTGGCGATGACTGAGCCGAATGCCGGATCAGACCTGCGTGGTATGAGCGCCACCGCGCGTGAGGATGGCGATGACTTTATTCTGAATGGAACCAAACATTTCATCAGCCATGCAGACATCGCTGATTTTTCCATTGTTTTCATGGCCACTGGCGAGGAAGACACCCCGCGCGGCCCCAAAAAACTGATCACCGCGTTCTTTGTCGACAAGGGCACGCCCGGCTTCACTGTGCGCGAGGGTTATCGCAACGTAAGCCACCGTGGCTACACCAACGCGGTGCTGGAATTTGACGATTGCCGCCTGCCTAAATCCGCTGTGTTGGGCGAGGTGCACCAAGGCTTTCAGGTGGCCAATGACTGGCTCGGGGCCACGCGCCTTCAGGTGGCCGCCACCTGTTTGGGCCGGGCTGAGCGGGCGTTAGAGCACGCAGTCTCTTATGCAGCGGAACGCAAGCAATTTGGCCAGCAGATCGGCAAATTCCAGGGCATTTCCTTTAAACTGGCGGATATGGCCGCTGAATTGAGGGCGGCAGAGCTCTTGACTTGGGCTGCTGGCTGGAAGTTTGATCAGGGCACTGTCAGCGAAAGTGATATGTCGATGGCCAAACTGAAGGCCACAGAAATGCTGGGTTTTGTCGCAGATGAAGCCATTCAAATTCACGGCGGCATGGGTTTGATGGATGAATTGCCGCTGGAGCGCATCTGGCGCGATGCCCGCGTTGAGCGCATTTGGGAAGGCACCAGCGAAATCCAGCGCCACATCATCAGCCGCGAGTTGCTGCGCCCACTGGGGGCTTAAGAGTTTTGATGTCTCCGACGGGGATACTTTCAACAAGAAGATGGGGAAGCCTGATCCGGACCTCCCCGAGAAGCGGGATTTCTCCCATCTCCTTGCACGGTCATCGGCGTCCCCGCCTGTACCGTTCTTTGAACATGATGCATCGTGGTTAATCTAGTGTTACCCCCCATCTTCTTGCTCCAAATATCCTCGCCGAAGGCAAAATAACTCTCATCAGGACCCCGCCAACCATGCCCGACCTGTCTCGCCTTTTTCGCCCCTCTTCCATCGCCGTTGTTGGCGGTGGCGCGTGGTGTGCATCCGTGATCGAGCAATGCCGCAAGATGGGTTTTGATGGGCCGGTCTGGCCTGTTCACCCCAAACGCTCAGACGTGGGCGGGCTGCCCAGCTTTGCCCGGTTAGAGGATTTGCCCGGCGTACCGGATGCCACCTTCATCGGCGTGAACCGCCATGTGACGGTTGAGACCGTAGCGCTCCTGTCGGCCATGGGCGCGGGTGGGGCCGTGTGTTTTGCCAGCGGCTTTCAAGAAGCGCAGGCAGAAACCGGCGATGGGGCAGATTTGCAAAATGCGTTGCTGGACGCCGCAGGCGATATGCCCATCGTTGGGCCCAATTGCTATGGGTTTATCAACTACCTTGATGGCGCCCTTTTGTGGCCGGATCAGCATGGCGGGCAACGCAGCAAACGCGGTGTTGCGATCCTGACGCAAAGCTCGAACATGGCGATCAATCTGACCATGCAGACGCGTGGATTGCCGCTCGCCTATGTGGCCACTGCGGGCAATCAGGCGCAGGTCGGGCTATCGCAAATCGGTCAAGCTTTGTTAAATGATCCCCGCGTCACCGCGCTGGGTTTGCATATCGAAGGCATCGGGGATCTGCGCGCCTTTGAGGCCTTGGCCCAAACGGCGCGCACCATGGGCAAACCGATCGTCGCGCTCAAAGCCGGGCGTTCGGAACAGGCACAGATGGCGGCAGTGTCACACACCGCATCACTCGCAGGCAGTGACAGCGGCGCGCGGGCGTTACTGGCGAGACTGCGCATCGCGCAGGTGAGCAGTCTGCCCGAGATGCTGGAAACGTTGAAACTGTTGCACCTGGCCGGGCCGTTGCCATCAAACCGCATTGCGTCCATGTCCTGCTCGGGGGGCGAGGCCAGCTTGATGGCCGACACGGCACTGGATTACGATGTGCAGTTTCCAGCACTCGACACACAGCAAAGCAATAATTTGCGCGCCGCTCTTGGTCCGATGGTCGCCCTTGCCAACCCGCTGGATTATCACACATTTATCTGGACAGACACCGGCGCTATGACGGCCACATTCACATCTATCATGGCAGGGGCACAGGTCGATATTGGCTGCATCATCTGCGATTTCCCGCGCGAAGATCGTTGCAGTGCGCAGGCCTGGGACTGCATAATTGAGGCCGCTGCCGCCACAAGGAAAGCCACCGGTAAACCACTGGCCTTGGTGGCCACCCTGCCGGATGCCCTTCCTGAACCCTTTGCTGAGCGGATCATCAACGCTGGGCTCATTCCACTGTTGGGGCTGGATGATGCCTTGGCGGCCATCTCAGCTGCGGCTTGGTTGGGCAAGGATGCAACCTCTGCCGATCCATTGCTACTGCCGTCCACAATCACAGACACGCAGCTTCTGAGCGAGACCGAGGCCAAGGCCGCACTGGCAAAACATGGCGTATCTGTGCCCGCCTCAGCGCGCGCCGAAAACTTGAGTGTGTTGGCCAGTGTTTTGGCCAACATTCCGATGCCTCTGGTCCTCAAAGCTGAAGGTATGGCGCATAAATCCGATTTGGGCGGGGTGGCATTGGGCCTGAGCAGCGAGGCCGAGATCATTGACGCCGCCCACAAGATGCAAAGTGACAGTTTTCTGGTCGAAGAAATGATCACTGGTGGGGTGGCTGAAATGCTGGTTGGCGTGGTGCGCGACCCGGCACATGGATTTGTGCTGACCCTCGCCGCAGGCGGTGTGCTGACCGAGCTTTTGCGCGACAGTGTCTCGCTTTTACTGCCCACCCGCGCCGAAGATATCGACGCCGCATTGGACACACTGCGCATCGCGCCTATGTTGCGCGGATACCGTGGCAAACCCGCCGCTGAGCGAGGGGCGATTGTCAACGCCGTGCTGAGCGTGCAGTCTTACGTTACCGCCCATGCTGCCCACCTGGAGGAGGTGGAAATCAATCCGCTGATCTGCACCCCTACTCGTGCTGTGGCCGCCGATGCTCTCATCAGAACAGGAGATCTCTGAATGACCGATACCCCCGTGAAAACCACCCGCAATGGTCCGGTGCTTGAGGTCACTCTGGACCGGCCCAAGGCCAATGCGATTGATCTGTATACCAGCCGTCTTATGGGCGAAGTGTTTCGCGAGTTTCGGGATGATGACACCCTGCGTGTGGCCATTATCACCGGTGCCGGAGAGAAGTTTTTCTGCCCCGGCTGGGATCTCAAAGCGGCCGCTGACGGTGACGAGGTGGATGGCGACTATGGTGTGGGTGGTTTTGGCGGGCTTCAGGAGCTACGCGGTATGAACAAACCGGTCATTGCTGCGGTGAACGGCATTTGCTGTGGCGGGGGCCTCGAATGGGCGCTGAGTGCGGACATCATATTGGCGGCAGATCACGCCAGCTTTGCCCTGCCTGAAATCCGCTCGGGGACGGTGGCCGATGCAGCAAGTGTGAAGCTGCCCAAGCGCATCCCCTATCATATCGCCATGGAAATGTTGCTGACGGGGCGCTGGATTGATGCCGAAGAGGCCGCGCGCTGGGGCATGATCAACCGGATAATTCCGGCTGCGGATTTGATGGCTGAGGCGCGTGCGCTGGCCAATCACCTCGCGTCAGGCCCGCCTTTGGTCTATGCGGCGATCAAACAGATCGTGCGCGAGGCCGAAAGCATGACATTTCTGGATGCGATGAACCGTATCACCCAGCGTCAGTTTGAAACGGTGGATAAGCTCTATGCCTCGGACGATCAGTTGGAGGGCGCACGCGCCTTTGCCGAAAAGCGTGATCCGGTGTGGACGGGCAAATAGCCAAAGCTACATCAGCCCGCGCCGCACCAGATTAAGGCCACCAAACAGCAGCACCGCAAGGGTCGCCTTGCGGAAACTGGCCTGATCAAACCGGTCTTGAATGCGAAATCCGATCGCCATGCCCAGTACCGCAGGCGGGATCAGAACCAACGTCAGCGGGAGTGTCTCGCTGCGCAAAACACCAGAGCCCAGGTGCGCCAGCACAAGAGCGCCGGAGCCAAGCGCATAAATTACACCCTGCACACGCATCTGCTCGGCTTTTTCGGTATTCATTGCAGTCAGCATCGCCACAGTAGGTGGCCCCCAGATACTGGCCAATCCACCAAAAAAGCCGGCAATGGTCCCGAAAATGACCTGGGTGCGTTGCTCGACTCCGGCGGGCAGGCGCAATTGCATCCCCATGATTTGTAAGACCACAAAAAAGCTGACGCTGAGCCCGATAAACAGGATCAGCAGCTGCCCCGGCACCAACCGCACAAACTGTGCGCTGATCAACAGCACCAACAGCCCAGTAATCAAGAAATGACGAAACCGCAGGGTAGAGTGCCAAGCGGCCTGAGGCCCCTGACGCAGCGCCTGCCAACTGTTGGCCACCAACGTAGGCAGTATCACGCCCGCGATGGCAACCTCGGCACTGGTGATTGATCCCAGCCCGGATATCATCACCATTGGCATTGCGAACCCCACCACGCCCTTGATGATACCAGCCACAAACCCGATGCCCAAAGCCGTGACCAACAAAAGACCTGTCTCAATGCCAAAGAAGTATTCCATACCCCTACATAGCAACATCACGAGGCCCTGGAAGGGCAAAAACAGCACGCAATATTCGGCAATATTTTTTGTTGCACCAGCAGCATAGTTGCGCCGCATCTGCAAAGTGGGTAGAAGACCAGGGACGATAAAGGGATGTGATTCATGGCTCATGACGGACAGGATGCTGCAATGGCAAACACGATAATTCTGGATAATCTTCTGACCCTGACAGAAGCTGCAATTGCCCCTGCTGAGGACGTGCTGGGCGCTGCCAAAGACAAGGTTCGCACCTTGGTCAGTGTTGATGGGCGTGTCTCAGGTGCCGCCATTGAGGCCCAGCAAACTGCTGCGCACGGCCTTGCCTGGTTGGCCACATATGTCGAAGCCCTGCGCCAGATGCAGGCCTGGGCCACGCGTTTGACCGCCGATGGTCAATTTGGCGAAGTTGAGCAGCTGATCCACCAGATTGCCTTTGGTGAATACCTGAACCAAATCGCGGGCGGCATCCCAATGAATCAGGGTGAAGTGCTGCGCCTTTCAGATATGGGTCTGGGGTGGGATGCGCTTTCGGGCTTTCAATGCGTTGAAGTGCAGGCGCTTATGGCCCAGGGCAATTCGCAGGACGCGCGCACCCGATTGGTGCAGCTGATGCAGGAACGCAATGCCGAGATCACCGTCGGGGCCACCGGCCTCGATGAAGAGTTGGAAATGATCCGCGAGCAATTCCGGCGCTATGCACTTGATAAGGTAGAACCTTTTGCCCATGACTGGCACCTCAAGGACGAGCTGATCCCGATGGAGGTGATCAACGAGCTGGCCGAAATGGGCGTCTTTGGCCTGACCATCCCCGAGGAACACGGCGGGCTAGGCCTGTCCAAAGCCTCGATGGTTGTTGTGTCTGAGGAATTGAGCCGTGGCTATATCGGCGTCGGATCACTGGGCACACGCTCTGAGATTGCCGCAGAGCTGATCCTTTGTGGCGGCACGGATGAGCAAAAAGCCAACTGGTTGCCCAAACTTGCCAGTGCCGAAATATTGCCGACCGCCGTGTTTACCGAGCCCAACACCGGATCGGACCTGGGTGCATTGCGCACGCGCGCCGTAAAGGACGGCGATGACTACCGTGTGACGGGCAACAAAACCTGGATCACCCACGCCGCACGCACCCATGTGATGACGTTGCTGGCGCGCACCGATCCTGACAGCAAAGACCATCGCGGCCTGTCCATGTTCCTGGCCGAAAAAACACCCGGCACCGATGAGGCCCCCTTTCCCACCGAAGGCATGTCGGGCGGCGAAATCGAGGTGCTGGGCTATCGCGGCATGAAGGAATACGAACTGGGGTTTGATAATTTCCATGTCAAAGGAGCGAACCTGCTGGGCGGCGAAGAGGGCAAGGGCTTTAAACAGCTCATGGAAACGTTCGAAAGCGCGCGCATCCAGACCGCCGCACGCGCCATAGGTGTGGCACAATCGGCGCTCGATGTGGCGATGCAATATGCTGTGGACCGCAAGCAGTTTGGTAAATCACTGATCGAGTTTCCGCGTGTCTCGGGCAAACTGGCGATGATGGCGGTTGAAATCATGGTTGCGCGGCAGCTGACCTATTTCTCGGCCTGGGAGAAAGACCACGGCCACCGCTGCGATCTTGAAGCTGGCATGGCCAAGCTGCTGGGGGCACGCGTGGCTTGGGCTGCGGCGGACAATGGCCTGCAAATCCACGGCGGCAACGGGTTTGCAACCGAATACAAGATCAGCCGCATCCTGTGTGATGCACGGATTTTGAACATCTTTGAAGGGGCCGCTGAAATTCAGGCACAGGTTATCGCGCGGCGTCTTCTGGGGTGAATTTGGCGGCGACCAACACACACCAACACACATTGTCACGGTAAATCGTGCCTGCCCTACAGCCGCGTTTGCATCTGATAGCCCGCCTGAAAGAACTGCCGCACGGATGTGACAGCGCGGTTTTCGTCCCATGTTATCCGATCAATCACAAAGATCGCCGCGCCTTGTTGTACTGCAAGCTGTGCGGCCACCTCAGCATCGGCATTGAGTGCTGAAAACGCGATTTCACCGTGGCTGAAGGGCGCATTTATCACCAACCATTCGTTTGCGCTGATCTGTGAGAAATCGGCCTGCGCGGCGGTGGGCACTGTCGTCAGATTGATCCAGCGATCTTCAAACACGAAGGGTGCGCCATCGGCACTCTGTACGGATTTGACCCGCAAAAACGTATCTCCAACATCCGCCTGCATCCGGGTTTGCACCGCTTGGGGGGGTGTTTGCGTCTGGCTGATCAGCGCGTGATAACCATAGCGATGGCCCAGTCCTTCAATTTCCTGACGCAAGATCGGGATGTCCAGTTTGGCTTTGCGCACCGGATGCAAGGCAACTCGTGTCCCGGCCTTGCGGCGGCGTTCCAGCAGGCCCGCCTCTGACACGGCTTGCAGGGCACGATTTACCGTGGCCCTTGCACAGCCGAATTCCTGCGCCAAGGCTTGTTCGGTCGGGATCAACTCACCCGGAACCCAGATGCGCGTGTGAATGCGGCGCAGCACTTCGGCCTGCACGGCCTGCCAGTTATTAAGGTCGGTTTTGCCCAAGGTGCTTTGCTCAAACTATTCTAAACACAGTAATTTCCATGCATCTTACACGATGTTCGCAAAATGGCGAAATGCACAGCCAGTCATGTGATACCAACCCGGATCGGGCTGAGCCCATCAATCTGACCATTCAGATGACTGCCCGATTGAACCGGGCCAACCCCCGCAGGCGTGCCCGTATAGATCAGATCACCGGCGCGCAGGTGATAATACCGCGACAGATGGCTGATGATCTCAGGGACAGACCAGACCATATCCGACAGCACGGCTGACTGTGCGACGACGCCATCATGCTCCAGAGTGATGCTTTGCGGCCCTATCCGGCCAAAATCAGCGGCACGGGTGAGTGGCGCAATCAGTGCCGAATTTTCAAAGTCCTTCCCCAAATCCCAGGGGCGGCGTTTGTCCTTGGCTGCGGCTTGCAGATCACGGCGGGTCAGATCAATACAGCAGGCATACCCAAAGACCAGATCCATCGCCGCCGCCTCAGACACATTGTGCGCCCCAGCCCCAAGCGCCACCACGAACTCCATCTCGTAATGGCAATCCGTGGTCCCCAAAGGATAGCGAATGCTGTCATCAAGACACAGCGCATGGGCCGATTTGGTAAAGTAAAATGGCGCTTCGCGGTCTACCTCATTGCCCATTTCGGCGGCATGGGCGGCATAGTTCCGCCCCACGCAAAAGATGCGGTGCACTGCAAAACCCTGGCCGGGCTGGTCAGTGATGGGCACCAATGGCGGCGGTGCAACTGGAAAAACGGGGGTTAATGCCATGATTTGCCCTAATCTTGTTGGGGATGAAGCCCGCCACCAGCATTGGCGTGACGGGCTGTTTGTGCCATGACCCCATGCAATAGCCAAGTCAGGAAACACCCGATGCCGCCCGAGGCCACGACCTTCACACGATATGGCGTGTATTACACCGCCCCCGGCACCGCCCTAGCCGCATTTGGCGCTGGCTGGCTGGGATGGGATATGCACCGGGCGTGCGCGGCGCCACATCCTGAGCTGCAGGGGCTGCCTCTGCCTGTGAGCGAGATCACACAGACCCCACGCCGCTATGGGTTTCATGCGACGATCGTGCCGCCGTTTCATTTGGCGGGCGACCTCTTGCCTTTGCGCCAGGCCCTGCGCGACTATTGCGCGCGCGCCCCAGCTGTTGAGCTGCAAGGGCTGGAGATGGCGCAACTGGGCCGGTTTCTGGCCCTTGTGCCTGAACAGAGCAGTGATGCGTTGCACTTGCTGGCCACCGGGGCGGTTGAGTCCTGCGATGCATTTCGGGTGCCACTTGGCCAATCGAATTTAGAGCGGCACCGCAAACGGGGCCTGAGTGAGGCACAAGACCGTCTGTTGATCCGCTGGGGCTATCCATATGTTATGCAGGAATTCCGCTTTCATATGACCCTCACGGGCAAGCATCCCAAGGCGCAAATCCGGAGGGTGCGCGACGTATTAGCGCCCCGCCTTGCCCCGCTGTTGCCCCGGCCCGTTGTTATAGACACATTGAGCCTGGTGGGCGAGAACGAAGCGGGGTTTTTCCAAGTAATTGAGGACATCGCATTGTCCTGACGCGTGCTGCCCTGCCGCATCTGGAAAAGCCCTGCATGCCGGCCAAAGAGCTACCCTTTGGCAATCCGCAACAGCGCCGCACCCACCAACGTGATGGCCGTGGCCGCGACCTTTAGCAGGTTCAGCGGCTCTTTCAGAATGACAACGCCAATCAGCAACGCAAAGACAATTGACGTTTCGCGCAGCGCTGTGACCATGGCGATTGGCGCTTGGGTGAAGGCATAGACAACCAACGCATACGCCACAAAAGAAGCGCCACCCCCCAGCGCCATAATATGCGGCAGGCGCAGGGCTTTGCGCAACGTAGCGGGTCGAAAAACAGCACAGGCCAGCCCATAAATCACACTGTTAAGAAAGGCGATCCACCCGAAAAAGCCCAGAGATGTGCCCGCCAACCGCGCGCCCACCCCATCGGCCAGCGAATATGCTGCAATAAACATGCCGGTGACCAACGCCAGCCCGGCCGCCTGCCCCTGAAACAGCCCGTCAGCATTGCGCGCAAGGCTGATGCTGGCAATGCCAATGGCAACCAGGCCAATCGCAGCCAGTTGCATCCCGCTAAACTCTACCCCCAGAAAGGCCACAGAAACGGCGGCCACCAACAAAGGGGCCACTCCGCGTGCAATTGGATAAACCTGGGTCATGTCTCCGCGCTGGTAGGCGGCAATCAAAAACACCTGATAGCCAATATGCAGCGCCACACCGGCCCAGATCCACGGCCAACTGGCCGCTGCGGGGGATGGGGCAACGGTCAACAGACAGACCCCGGCCACGGCCCCCTGCCCCAACACCACCGCTGTCATTCCTGTGAACTTATCTGCGCCGCCTTTGACCAAGGCATTCCATATGGCATGCAACAGCGCTGCCATAAGAACGATAAGAAAGACTGTCGTGGTCATGATGTGTGGTCCTTTGTTGGATCACCATAGCGCGCCAAACGCTGCTCAAGTGTTCCGGTGTGCAACTCAAACAAATGGTTGTCGTGGTCATAGAAGTAAAGCGAGCGCCCCTCACCCGGCACGCGTGGGCGCGGTGGGCGCAACTCCAGACCCAAGGCAAGGATGCAGGCCTCACGATCGTCAAAATCTTCCTCAGCTATCTGAAAAGCCACATGGTTATAACTGCGCGTGGCCAAGGGATCACCCTGCATGGTGGCCACCCAGATATCACCGATCAAATAGAACCGCTCCTCAGACACAGAAAACTGATCCGCGCCACTGGCGTAGATCAGCTGTGCTTTGAATACCTGCTGCATGATCTGCTGCATCCGGTCCAGATCAGCCGTGATAAAGGTGATATGCGACAGGCCGGTACTCATGTGCGAAATCTCTTCAGGGGCGGATTGACGGCAGCCTAATCGGGCAACCGGGCAATGACCATGGGCAGCAAAGATTTGCCGCAGGTGTGGCCGGGGGGATTGCCCAAACCAATATCGGGGCGTATCCGTTACAGATATGAACAGCCCCACAAAACCCCGCCTAACCCGAGACGTCTGGATCATCACCGGCCTGCAGGCGCTTTGCGATCAGGGGCCAGATGCTCTGAAGGCCGAAGTGCTGGCACGCCGGTTGCACACCACCAAGGGCTCATTCTACTGGCACTTTCGGGATGTCCCTGATTATCACGCGGCTCTGTTGGCTCAGTGGCAATCGACATCCGAAATCACGCGTGGGGATGGAACTGCCGTGATGCAGCTGCGCGCATTGGCAGGGCAACTGGCCGAGCGCGGCTCTGGCGAGCCTGCAATCCGGGCTTGGGCCAAGGGCAATGCGCAGGCCGCAACATCTGTGTCACAGGTTGATGCCGCCCGGCTGGCACAGTTTGAGGCCCTGCTGCGCGACACAGGTATCGCCAACCCCGAAATGGCGCGCATTCTATATGCCGCAGCTTTGGGGATGCGCGAGTTGGACGCCGACGACACGGCAGGCCCCGAGGCCATGGGCACATTGGTTGATCTGGTGTTGGCGCTGCGATGACGTTTGCCGTGCAAGTCTTTACTGGGCAAATCTGTGCCGCGCTGACGGCTACTATGTTGCTGACGAGCTGCAAAAAGGATGAAACCGTGACAGGGTATGGCGCGGCCGATAAAATCTGGGTGTTGCAGAGCCTTGATGGGCAGGCCTTTGCAGCCCGCGCCGAGCTGACGTTCCCTGCACCGGGGGAAATCGCCGGGCGAGCGCCCTGCAACCGGTTTCACTCCACACAGACAGCGCCGTATCCCTGGTTCAAGCCCGGCCCAATTGTAGCAACCGAAATGGCGTGTCCGGCCCTAAGCGCGGAAACGGCGTTTCTGGCGGCGCTTGGCGACATGACGCTGGTCGAAGTTGCCGGGGATACCCTGATCCTCAGCAATGATGCCGGGAGGCAGATGGTCTTCAAATCCGGGACGTGAACCTGTCAACAAAGCGCTGACGTGCCTCAGGCAGTGGTTTGTGGCCCAGTTCAGGGGCCAAGCGCGTGTTCAGGAAATGACCTGTCACATCCAGACCTTCGGCAATCTCGGGATCAGGTGCGGGACCATGCCCCAACAGACACGGCGGCAGTGGCAAAAGACGGCTGGCCCATTCCCCTGCCCCCGCCCGCGAGACCGCCCGCCCAGTGCGCGGCGAGATATAGCTCAGGTCATTGGCCTGCATGCCTTTCACCGCACAAGAGCTAAGGTCGAGGCCAAAACCCAACTCCTCCAACAGCGCCAATTCCCATTTCAGATAGGCCAGCGGCCACACATCCGGTTGACCCAACAGATCCAGCAGGATTTCGGTTTGTTGGTAAAGACGGGCGTGGACCTCGCGCTCGGGCAGTGAAAACAGCAGCAATGACGTGACCGCATTCAACCCGGCAAGCGACAAGCGATCCCCCAAAGAGGCCGCCGCGCGTGAGCGGATTGGCTCGGCCTGAAACGTGCCGATATGATCTTCGAGCCGGGCGCGCCAGGCCAGATCAAGCTGTGCACCGGGCTGCAAATTGGGCGCTTGTTTGCGCGATGCCCCACCGCGCACCACCCCCGCATGGCGGCCACGCGAGGGGGTGAACACCTCGATTATGGCGGAATTCTCGCCGTGTGTCCGGCAGGACAACAGGATGCCTTGGTCGCGCCATTCCATATGCGTGGTTCATGCCTTGCGTTGGGTGCGTCATTCGACACCAGCGTAGCCCAAATGCCAAGAGCCAAGCAGCACCAGTCCGACTGATAACGCCGCAGATGACAACGATTAAGCGGTGCTGGCACCACGACGGATGATCGGGGCCAAATAACCCTAGTTTAGTCCCGGCTCATTCAGCAGATGCCGCCCGGCACGATCTTCGACCTCGATCACCCACAGATCGGGATCAAAAGAACGTTGGCGGGCAATGGCCTCATCCACGTCTTGCTCGGCACCCGAGGACAGCTCGGCCCAATCACGCGCGCCGGTCATCACATCAAAGCTGCGTTGAAATGCCTGTGCCTGACCATCAAGTGTGTTCAGCTTGACCAGCACAGCCCCCGCCGTGTCATCCCCGTGGGCAGTGACGAAGGCCGGAATATCTGACAACCGCAGCCGGGTGAGATAGGCCTGCACCCAAAACTCAGCCGTAAGGCGGGTCATGGGTGGGTCACCATTTCAGCGGGTTTTACCAAGAAAAGGCGCGGGCTATTTCCCATCACGAAAATCAAGCCCCATTTCGGTAAATCTCTCGGCCTCATCCAGCCAATTCGGGCGCACTTTGATCTGTAAAAACAGATGGATACGACGACCTAGAAACTCTTCCAACTCTTGGCGCGCGGCTGTGCTGACCGCTTTGATTGTCTCGCCTTTATGGCCCAATACAATGCCCTTATGGCCATCACGGGTCACATAGATGATCTGATCAATCTTGGCCGATCCGTCCTTGCGCTCTTCCCATTGCTCGGTCTCGACCGTGAGCTGGTACGGCAATTCCTGATGAAGCCGCAGCGTCAGCTTTTCACGGGTGATCTCGGCTGCGATCATACGCAGAGGCAGGTCGGCAATCTGATCTTCAGGATACAGCCACGGACCTTCCGGCAGCTGATCCGCCAACCATTCACGCAACGCATCCACACCGTGGCCCTTCTCGGCTGAAATCATGAAGGTCTCATCAAAGGCAAAACGATCATTCAGATCCTTGGTCAGGCTCAACAACGCCTCAGATTGCACCCGATCAATCTTGTTAATGGCCAAAGCCACCTTTCGGCCTTTGGTCACATCGGCCAGGTTTTCAAGAATGCGTTCAACCCCTTCGGTGACACCGCGATGCGCCTCGATCAACAAAACGGTCACATCCGCATCCGAAGCCCCGCCCCAGGCAGCAGCCACCATGGCACGATCCAATCGGCGGCGCGGCTTGAACAAACCCGGCGTATCGACAAACACCAGTTGCGCCTCACCTTGCATCGCCACACCGCGAATGCGCGCGCGGGTGGTTTGCACCTTATGCGTCACGATTGACACTTTCGCGCCCACCATACGGTTCAACAATGTGGACTTGCCTGCATTAGGCTCGCCAATCAGGGCAATAAATCCGGCGCGTTTGGTCATTTTCTAAGTCCTGTTTCTCTGGCCTGCTGCCCTATCCTATCTGGGCGCAGTTCACCAGCCATATGGCGCACCCATCTTCTTGCGCTAAATATCCCAGGGGGCTTGGGGGACAGCGTCCCCCATCAATTTACCAAGAGAGAGCATGCCGAAGGCATTCATTCAGATCACGTTAACCCACATTGATCTTGTCCAGCAACGCACGGGCGGCCGCCTGTTCTGCCTGGCGTTTGGATCCTGCTGTCGCAGTGGCGCTTGCCCCGTTGGACAGGCGCGCCTCAATGGTGAATTGCGGGGCATGGTCGGGGCCTGAGCGCGCAGTTTCCACATAATCAGGTGGCGCCAACCCACGGCCTTGGGCCCATTCCTGCAAGGCTGTTTTTGCATCTCGCGCGTCATCCTGAACCGTACTGACCCGCGCCCCCCAAAGCCGCAGCACCAACGCGCGCGCCACATCAAAACCGGCATCGTGGTAAACGGCGGCAATCACCGCCTCCATGGCATCCCCCAACAACGCCTGTTTGCGTCGCCCACCTGACATCATCTCAGACCGGCCCAGCTTCAGGACCTTACCCAGATCAATTTCACGGGCAATCTCGGCGCAGGTTTCCTTGCGCACCAACGCATTGAACCGCGGGGCCAGCATCCCTTCAGAGGCATTAGGATCAATCTCCAGCAACGCCTCGGACATCACCAGCCCCAGAACTCTGTCACCAAGGAATTCCAACCGTTGATTATCGTCGCGCGTGGCCGACGACATCGAAGCATGGGTGACAGCGCGCACCAACAGGCCAGGATCGGCAAATTCATGACCCAGACGGGTCTGAAACGCGCTCAGCTCGGTGGATATCTTCATTTGACCCTCATGAGATAACGGTTTGGCCGCCAGTTCCATATCTGCATAAGCCGCTCACCCGCCGAGGAAAACAGCACCCAGGACGCACGCCCAGTGATGTTTTCGCGCGGGATCAGGCCCATTCCACCAATATCGGTCGACATCCGTGAATCTGATGAGTTATCGCGGTTGTCACCCAGGAAGTAATAATGCCCCTCAGGCACGACCTGGCGTCCAGTATTGTCCACCACATGTGGGCTGATATCGAGGATCGCATAGCTGCGCCCGCCCGGCTGTGTTTCGATCATCCGGGTCTTCAGGCAAGCCTCACCCGCCGCCGGATTATTTGCGCATCGTGGTTGAATTTGCATCGCCCCTTGCAGGGCAAATGGCTCGGAAAATTCCTGTGCGTCACTTTGCGGCAAGGGGTCGTCGTTCACATAGACCACGCCATCACGCATCTGCACAGACTCGCCGGGCATGCCAATAAGGCGTTTGATATATTCCGCGTCGCTTCCTGGCTTGTTAAAGACCAGGACATCTCCGCGCTGGGGGGTATTGACGGGCACAACAATCACGAAATCCCCAATCAGCAAATTGGGCTTCATTGATCCAGCGGGTATCCAATAGGGCGCCCAAAATGCGCGTGACAGCAACAGGCAGCCCACAATCAGCGAAACAACAAACCCCAGTTTGGAATAGCGTGCATCAGTTTGCGCATCGAGGTTGCCACCCGGTTTGAACGCCAAAAAGATCGTCAGGATCAATCCCACAACCGGCAGAATGGCCACCCACATCAGCCAACCCGACCAGCCCACATCGCGCAGGCGACGACGGGTGTGGCCCAGCCAGATCGGAAAGGCCATGGTGAGCGAGACAAACACAGCCGTGTTGGCGCCCGAAAAATTGCGTGTCACCGGGATCAGAGAGGCCAGGCAAATCACGGCCAGCGTCATCAAAATATAAGGCAGTCGTGGCGTGGTGCCCGACCAGTCAAAGCCCCGCCTGATCAGGTTCGAGGCCGAGGGGCTTTTGCCAGGGGCGCTCACTCCAACCCCTTGAAAAAGCGGTCTCCACGCCAGGTCCAGAAGTACAACATCGAGCGCCCGGCAGAGGAAAATACCACCCGGTCAGCACGGCCAATCAGATTTTCATATGGGACAAATTCAACTCCGCCCACCGCCTGTGGAAAGCGGCTGTCGGTTGAATTATCACGGTTGTCACCCATGAAGAAATAATGCCCCTCAGGCACCGAATAGACACCTGTATCATCCGAGAGTTGTTTGGTGATATTCAGTACCGAGTGGCTGCGCCCGTTTGAAAATGTCTCGCGTTGACGGGACTTGGCGCATATCGCCCCTTCGCCCACAGCACCGTTTTCACACCGCGGGCGGCGTTGCATCGGGCCTTGGGCCGCAAATTCTTCTTCAAATACGCCGGCATCTTCCAGCTTGACTGCCTCGCCGTTGATATGCAGCACGCTGTCGATCATCTGCACCTTGTCACCCGGCAGTCCAACCACCCGCTTGATAAAATCGGTGCCGTTCACCGGGTGGCGAAAGACGATGATATCACCACGCTCGGGCTCGCTGCCCATCAGGCGGGTGTTGTCGCCGTCCAGCCAGCCGCAGATGTCCTTGGCATCCACATCCACGCCCAACCGCGCGATGCGGATGGTGGGGCAGGACGCATAGGAATAGCCATAGGCGAATTTGTTCACGAACAGGAAATCCCCGATCAGCAGCGTGTCTTTCATCGAGCCTGACGGAATCCAGAACGGCTGAAACAGGATGGTGCGGAAAATGCCTGCTATCACAAGTGCCCAAAACACCGTTTTGACGGTTTCCAGAATGGCGCTGCCCTTTGTGGCCTCGGTGGTCATGGTGGTCTCCGCTCGTGTTTGTGCTCGCAGGTTACATGCGGTTTGCTTGGAGAGGTGTCAAGGCGCTGACACGCCCCCCTGCACTATCGGGCGCGCTTCGATCACAACAAAGGCCTGCGCCCAGGGGTGATCATCGCTCAATGTGACATGAATGATGGCCTCATGCCCATCGGGCGTCATGCTGGCCAAACGTTGCGCCGCCCAGCCAGTGACCTGCATGACAGGCTGGCCGGTCTTGAGGTTGCTCACGGCCATATCCTTCCACGAAATGCCCATGCGCAGGCCCGTGCCCAGCGCCTTTGAGCAGGCTTCTTTTGCGGCCCAGCGCTTGGCATAGGTGCCGGGCGTGTCGGCGCGCGCTTCGGCTTTGGCCTGTTCAATATCGGTGAACACACGATTGCGAAACCGGTCGCCAAAACGCTCTAACGTGGCGCTGATACGCTCAATATTGGCCAGGTCAGTGCCAATGCCCAGGATCATCTGGTAAACGCCGATCGGATCAGGGCAAGGCCTGCGATTGCGAATAGCGCCGCGCTGATCCCATCAATCCAACGGCACCACCGACGATAGACAGCCCTCATGCTATCTGCGGAAAAGGTGATTGAATACATTACGTTATTCAGGATCGCGACCACCATGCAAACAATGGCGCTGAGCACGACAGACAACATTGTGCCTGGCGAATCCAGCGCCGCTCCATAGGTCAAGCCGGTCTTGCGGCCATAGCGCAGCACCATTGTGGCGTTGGACCGATTGGCAGGCCCCGGTGTTACGGCCAATATTTTGGGAATTGAAATCATCACTCTCTCCGACTTGTCGGCGTCTATTGCAGCACGGCGCGCACGACGCCGGTGGCCTGGTTGAGGGTAAAGCGTAAAATGGCCGGTCTGTAATCCTCGCCGTCAAATACCTGAACAGTCATCTCAAACACCAGCCCTACCGAGGCGTCATAGTCAGCCGTGAGCGTATCAAACTCAGCATTGGTAAAGCCAATATTTTCGGACATTCCCAAGGTCAGGCATTGGCGTTCCCCCAACTCGTTGTGAGGCGGCGACAGGATCAACAGGTGCAATGCGCCCGCGGCTGGCTCGACCACGTCCAGCAGAGCCAGACGCACCGCCCCATTGGCAAAGGTACGGGTGTTGTCCTTCCACGGCTCGACAATGCCATCGGCGCGCGCAATCCAATCACAAGGCTGGACGTGTTGAGCAGTTGCAGGCAGGGCACTGAAAAGCAGGACCATCAGGGTAAGAAGGCGAGTCATTCCAACTCACCTCGGTTGCGCATAACGCTGAGCTGATTGCCCGCCCCAATGCCTGCAAAGAAGCGGTTGCAGATCAGATAGCCCCCCGCATAGATGCCCAAAAGCAGCGCGAATTGTTGGACAGATGCGGCGGCGATGGCCAATCTGCCAAACACCGGTGCCAAGCCTCCTGCCCCAAAAGCCAGCGCCACATTCAGCACCACGGCGATCAACGTGGCGATCCAGGCAAACCCCCAGATTTCTGCGCTGCGGGGGCGGCGCTTGTGGGTGCGGGCAAACTGCTGGCCCTCAATCAAGGCGGCAATCATCGCCGGCACCATCAATTGCGCCGAAGACCCAAGCACATTATCTGTCGTGGTGTTCAAGATTTTGACAGCAAAAGCCGCCCCCAGAGCGACGGCGGCAAATACCAATCCGTATCGGACATAGTTCATATGGCCGACCGGTACTCAGACCTGCGCGCGCCGTCCATCAACCCGCGCATATGGCGTATGGCGGGGTCCAGCCCCATGAAGATCGCCTCGCCAATCAGGAAATGGCCGATGTTCAGCTCCATCACCTCGGGCAGGGCTGCGACGGGTTGCACACAATCATAGGTCAGCCCGTGGCCAACATGCACTTCCAGACCCAGCGAATGCGCGAATTGTGACATTTCACGCAGCGCGGCAAATTCGCGGTCGCGGTCGTCAAAGCGGCCCTCAGCATGGGCGTCGCAATACGCCCCGGCGTGCAATTCAACCACTTCACCACCGATGCGATGTGCCGCTTCAATCTGGCGTTTATCGGCGGCGACAAAGATCGACACCCGGCAACCTGCCTCTCGCAGAGGGGCAAGGTAATGGGCCAAACGGTTCTCTTCACGCGCCACTTCTAGCCCGCCTTCTGTGGTCTTTTCTTCGCGTTTTTCGGGCACGATGCACACCGCATGGGGTTTGTGGCGCAGGGCGATTTGCTGCATCTCCTCCGTGGCGGCCATCTCAAAATTCAGCGGCACGGTCAGATGGTCCATCAACCGGTCGATATCGCGGTCCGAAATATGGCGACGATCCTCGCGCAGATGGGCCGTGATGCCATCGGCGCCGGCCTCTTCCGCGATTTTTGCCGCACGTAGCGGATCAGGATATTCACCGCCGCGCGCGTTGCGCACGGTGGCGACGTGATCAATATTAACACCAAGGCGTAGAGGGCCAGACATCAGCGTATCCTCCTGAGAATGCTGTGAGTCGTGAGCAGCGTAGAACACTTTGTAGGATGACAACAGTGCAGGCTGCGAAACGCCGATGTCAGCATTGGCTTGCCCCAATCAAGCGCACGGTTGGCCGACGCCCCGCTAATCTGCCTGAGGGCACCAGAACATTGAGGTCGGCTGGTGATCTACAATTCAACCACGTCGTTTCGTGACGCGGGCGGCAGGTGTTCTAGCATTTCAGTCACGCTGAGGCCCAAAATCGGGTGCATCCAATCGGGGGCCACATCCGCCAAAGGCACCAATACAAATGCCCGGTCTTGCAGGCGGGGATGCGGGACGATCAGCTGATCGGGCGTGCTTTCGACTTGCTTTTCAGGGGGCAAATTACGCCAATCGGCATGTATTGCCTGATCCGGCAAGACCAACTGCCCCGCCGCCACCAGATCCAGATCCAGCGTACGACGGCCCCAACGCTGTTGGCGTTCGCGCCCAAACTGAGATTCAACACTGTGTAAAACCGCCAAAAAATCTTGTGGACCACCGGCATACCCGACACGAGCTGCCGCATTGACATAATCAGGGCCAGCACCGGGCGGGAAACAAGCTGTGCGGTAAAAATCGCTCACTGCCTTAAGTTGTACGCCCTCATCCTCCAACATGGCCAGGGCTGCACGCAGTGTTTGTTGGGGCACACCCGCCTCGGACCGCAGGTTTCCGCCGAGCGCGATCAAGTATTCTTGACCCGTAGTCATCATAACCTATCCTTTTGAATGAGCGGAAACCTATTGCGTATTTTCTATGAAATACCTATTTTCACCTGTCAGGTCTGTTTTATTTTAAACCACTCACACGCTTACATTCTAAGCAGACCAAAATCGATTGGAAGGACTTTCGAATGTTTTATAAAGACGAACGGCTTGCGCTGTTCATCGATGGCTCAAATCTGTATGCAGCTTCAAAGTCTCTTGGGTTCGATATTGACTACAAGCTTCTGCGTACGGAATTCATGCGACGTGGCAAACTTCTGCGGGCCTTTTATTATACAGCTTTGTTGGAAAATGATGAGTATTCTCCCATTCGCCCGCTGGTGGATTGGCTGAATTACAACGGGTTTTCGATGGTGACGAAACCAGCCAAAGAATACACCGACAGCCAGGGCCGTCGCAAAGTCAAAGGCAATATGGACATTGAGCTGGCGGTGGATGCCATGGAGCTTGCTCCGCGTGTAGATCACATCGTTTTGTTCTCAGGTGATGGCGATTTCCGCCCCCTGGTGGCAAGTCTTCAGCGTCAGGGCGTGCGCGTGTCGGTTGTATCGACCATTCGCAGCCAGCCACCGATGATCTCGGATGATTTGCGTCGCCAGGCGGATAACTTCATTGAGCTAGAAGGCCTCAAAGAAGTGATTGGGCGCCCTCCGCGCGAGCCAATGCCTGAGAGCGAAGGCGCTTACAGCACCGCACACGAGTAATTGAATCCGGGGCCAACGCGCCCCGGTTTTTGGGTGCGGCCGGCGCGTTTCTTGCGTGCCTCCTGCCCGAAGTGAATGTCTGGCACCTGCGGTCCAATTGGTCCAGCTTTCTGATCATCCGGGCTGGACCCGCCCCTGACAAATCCTTACCTATCAGGATAACAGGAGCTGCCGTCATGTCCAAACCACCTCTCACGCTTTACTTGGCCGCCCCTCGTGGGTTTTGCGCAGGTGTTGACCGCGCCATCCAGATCGTTGAACTGGCCCTGAAAAAGTGGGGTGCACCGGTCTATGTGCGCCATGAAATCGTGCATAATAAATTTGTTGTCGACGATCTGCGCGCCAAGGGGGCGGTGTTTGTCGAAGACCTGCAGGATTGCCCGGATGATCGCCCGGTGATTTTTTCAGCCCACGGCGTGCCCAAATCTGTGCCCGCAGAGGCCGCGAAACGTGAAATGATCTATGTGGATGCCACCTGCCCCTTGGTGAGCAAAGTTCATATCGAAGCCGAACGGCACTTTGAGAACGGCCTTCAGATCATCATGATTGGCCATGAAGGCCACCCTGAAACCATCGGCACCATGGGACAGCTGCCACCAGGTCAGGTGCTGCTGGTCGAAACTGTCGAGGATGTGATCCATCTGGATGTGCGCGATGCAACCCAGCTGGCGTTTGTCACCCAGACCACGCTATCGGTGGATGACACCAAAGATATCGTCGCCGCATTGCAAGCCCGTTTTCCGGCCATCAAAGGCCCGCACAAGGAAGACATCTGCTATGCCACCACCAATCGCCAGGAGGCAGTCAAAGCGATGGCCGCCAAAGCCGACGCCATGCTGGTGGTGGGGGCGCCTAATTCGTCAAACTCGCGCAGATTGGTTGAGGTGGGTGCCAAAGCCGGCTGCGCTTACGCCCAGTTGGTACAACGCGCCGTTGACATTGATTGGCGTGCGCTGGATGGCATTGCCTCAATCGGGATCACCGCAGGGGCCTCGGCCCCCGAAGTGTTGGTCAACGAGGTGATTGACGCCTTTCGTGCACGGTATGACGTGAGTGTTGAGCAAGTTGAAACCGCTGTCGAGAACGTGCATTTCAAGGTGCCACGCGTACTGCGCGGAGTTGCGTGACCTTTGATTTTTCAGGGGCCCGCATTGGCGCGCCGCGCTCGCGTGGTTGACAGCCCCAGCGCGCTGTGGCCTCACTCGCCCGAGCGACATTCAATGAGGTCAATGCCCATGAGCCTGCAATTTCTGATCACCGCGTTTGTCGTGGTGTTGGCCCCCGGAACAGGTGTGATTTACACGCTGGCTATCGGATTGGGCCAGGGGCATCGCGCTGCGATTTTCGCGGCTTTGGGCTGCACACTCGGGATTTTGCCGCATCTCGCTGCTGCGATATTGGGCGTGGCGGCGGTGTTGCACGCCTCGGCTTTGCTGTTTCTGATCGTGAAATTCGCAGGTGTTGCTTATTTGCTGTATCTGGCGTGGCAATCGCTGTCCTCGGGCGGGGCATTGTCGGTGCAGCCAAACCGCCAGCCCGAGCCCGGTTGGATCGTGGCGCGCCGTGGCGCGCTGATCAACGTGTTGAACCCCAAATTGTCGATATTCTTTCTGGCCCTGCTGCCACCATTTTTGTCGGGCGACCCTGCTCTGGCCACCTCCGAGATGACGGTTCTGGGTGCGGTTTTCATGGCGATGACATTGGCGGTGTTTACCCTCTACGGTGTTTTTGCTGCCGGTGCGCGTGATCACATTCTTGGCTCGGCCCGGATCATGCGCTGGCTGAACCGCAGCTTTGCCGCCATATTTGCCGCTCTTGCCACACGGCTGGCATTTGAAAGGGCCTAAAACCGATGAGCCACGATTCTGAGACGCTGAATGTCTATGCCCAACGGGCCGATGAATATTCAGCACTGGTACACAATGAGGACAAGAGCCCGCAGCTGACGGCCTTTATTGGCGGGTTGCAGGGTGGTGCGCATGTTCTGGATCTGGGCTGTGGGCCGGGCAACTCCGGCGCTGCCATGGCCCGCGCAGGTCTGACAGTTGACGCCACCGATGCGGTGCCTGAAATGGTGGCTTTGGCAGCGGCACAGCCCGGCGTCACAGCACGCCTTGCACGGTTTGATGAAATCAGCGGTGACAACATTTATGATGGCATTTGGGCCAACTTCAGTTTGCTGCACGCGCCAAAGGCAGATATGCCTGCCCATCTGGCGCGCCTTCGCCATGCGCTGAAACCTGGTGGGCTGTTCCATATCGGCATGAAAACTGGCACCGGAGAGCACCGAGACAGCCTTGGTCGGCTATATTCTTATTATACGGAACATGAATTGACAGAACTTCTAAAGAACGCAGGCTTTACGCCTTTCTCATCAACCACCGGCGCCGAAAAAGGGATGGATGGCAAGTTGGCCTCTTGGGTGTGTATCACCGCCCATGGCTGAGCTGTTTGCCTATACCGATGGAGCATGTTCCGGCAATCCTGGCCCCGGCGGCTGGGGGGTTTTGATGCGCGCCGTGCAAGACGGCAAGATCATCAAAGAACGCGAGTTACAAGGCGGTGAGGCCGACACCACCAACAACCGGATGGAGCTGCTGGCCGCAATCCATGCGCTTGAGGTGCTGGAACGGCCCAGCACCCTGACCATTGTCACCGACAGCGCTTATGTGAAGAACGGTGTGACCGGCTGGATACATGGCTGGAAGCGCAATGGGTGGCGGACCTCAAACAAAAAACCCGTCAAAAACGTGGAGCTGTGGCAACGGCTGGACGAGGCCCAGGCACGCCATACTGTGACCTGGGAATGGGTCAAGGGCCACGCGGGCCACCCCGAAAACGAGCGCGCGGATGAATTGGCCCGCGCCGGCATGGCTCCGTTCAAACCAAGCTAGGACGATTTATGACACTGTTGATGCTGCTCGATTATGCCTCGGTGCTGATATTTGCACTTACCGGCGCGCTGGTCGCATCCCGCGCGCAGCTGGATATCGTCGGCTTTGCCTTTGTCGCCTGTCTGACGGCTGTGGGCGGCGGCACGCTGCGCGACGTGCTGCTGGATCGTAACCCGGTGTTTTGGGTCGGCAATCCGAATTACATCCTGATTGCCTGCGGCGCGGCCTTGCTGATCTTTCTGAGCGCACATCTGGTGGAGAGCCGATACCGCTGGCTGTTATGGCTGGATAGTTTTGCCCTGGCCGTGGCCGTGCCAGCGGGCGTGGGTCTGGCCATGCAGATGCTGCAACCGTCGCTGATCATGGTGTTGATGGGTGTGTTGACCGGATGCATGGGGGGATTGTTGCGTGATGTGGTGGTGGGCGAAGTGCCATTGGTGCTCAAACAGGGCGAGCTCTATATCTCAGCCGCATTTGGCGGCTCATTGGCCGGAGTGATTGTGGCTGACATGCTGTATCAACCTGAGCTGGGGTTGATCGTCTGTGCCGGGGTCACATGGACGTTGCGCGCCGGATCATTGCTGTTTGGCTGGAAATTGCCAGTTTATCGCGCACGACCGCCCAGGAATTAATCATTTCGCAGTTGCAGCATTTTTGTGTTGGATTATTAGTCATTTCCCCTCTGCAGTGCTAAAATTTAGTCATTTAAATCTGTGACTTCCGAATATTCTAAAAATATTTAAATATCCTCTTGCCGATCTCGCCGCAACGCAGCATTGTGAAGTTACTCTAGAGCGATTGCAGGCCATACCTCCTCCCTTGGTTCTGTAGTTCAACTAAGCGCCGTCAGCCTATCCTCCTCCCAGGTTAGGCGGCGCAGAAAACGACGTCCAACAGGACATGGCTGGGCAGGAAACTGTCCAGCCCTTTTTTTGCTCAAGGCTTCTTTACATAGGTTTGCCACAGCCAGATCAGCAAGAGCGCCCCCAGCACAGCCCCGACAAAGCCGGCCATTGCGCCCATAACGCGCAACAAAACCTGAAGCACCAGACCGCCCACCAGCGCGCCTGCGATACCAATACCAACGGTTGGCACGATACCCGCCTCGATGTTCATCAGGCGTGTGGCCAGAAACCCGGCCGCCGCGCCAATGATAATCAATAAAATGACAGACATAATCTGATCTCCTTTTAGTGGCGCCCACGCCAATGTGTCGGCACAATGATCAGCGCTCCAATGGATGAGATGATTGCATCCACCCCCGGCGCCCCGAATTTAATGCCGAACATGATTCGCACGAAGTAAAACAGGAACGCCCCCCCGACACAGATGATGATCGACGGTAGATACCCGTTCCGGGTGAAGCCTGACTTTTCACTGACATATCCAACGATCCCGGCGACGACGACAGTTCCGAACAAAACCATGAACATTGTTATCTGCCTCTCATGTCAGGCGGGTGCCCTTTGGTAGGGGGGTGCCGCGCAGAAACTCCTGCGCATCCTGCGCGCCCCGCCCCGCCCGTTGCAAGCGCAAAAGCTGCACCGCCCCGCGCCCGCACGCCACGCTCAGCGCATCGTCCAGGATCTGCCCCGGCGCACCGCTCCCCTGTGACAGGCGCGATGCCAGCACCTTTAGGCGCTCACCCTGCGTTTGGGTCCAGGCACCGGGAAAGGGTGACAGGCCACGGATATGCTGATCCACCTCAGCGGCGGTTCCGCCCCAGTCGATGCGCGCCTCGGCCTTGTCAATCTTGGCCGCATAGGTGACGCCCTCTTGAGATTGCGGCACGGGTGTCAGCCCATCCAGCTGCTGCAATGCGTCAACAATCAGTGACGCACCCAGGTCAGACAGCCGGTCATGCAGCTGTCCGGTGGTTTCTTCTTTGCCGATTTGTGTCGCCTTGCGCAGCAACACCGGGCCGGTGTCCAATCCGGCCTCCATCTGCATGATGCAAATACCGGTTTCTTCATCCCCGGCCATAATCGCACGGTGAATGGGCGCAGCACCACGCCAGCGCGGCAAAAGCGATGCGTGGATATTGAGACAGCCATGGGTGGGTGCATCCAAAACGGCTTGCGGTAAGATCAGCCCATAGGCGACGACCACGGCGATATCAGCGTTGAGCGCGGCAAACTCAGCCTGGGCATCGCTGCCTTTCAGGCTCACCGGGTGATGCACTGTCAAACCCAACGCCTCGGCGCGCGCATGCACTGGGGTGGGCCGGTCCTTTTTGCCCCGTCCAGCAGGGCGCGGGGGCTGGCAATAGACGGCAACGATGTCGTGACCGGCCTGCACCAATGCCTCAAGTACCGGCACCGAAAAATCGGGAGTCCCCATGAAGATCACTCTCATGATGTCCCTGCCTTTCTGGCTTTGCGCAACAGTATGTCTCGCTTGACCTTGCTGAGCCGGTCAAAATACATCCGCCCGTTGAGGTGATCGATCTGATGCTGCACGGATGTGGCCCAAAGCCCGACAAAATCGCGCTCCTCGACCTCGCCCTGCGCATTCACAAACCGCACCGTCACCGCACGCGGGCGGGTGATTTTGGCCGAAACTCCGGGCAGATTGGGGCTGGCTTCCTCATGCTCGCGCGGCTCAACACTGGCATGCAGCACCTCAGGGTTGGCCATACGCACCGCCTGGCCCCTCTCGGAACTGGCATCAACAACCGCCAATCGCTGCAACACACCAATCTGATTGGCCGCCAATCCGACACCCGGCATCGCCTCCATCGTGTCGATCATATCCGCCCAGATTGCGCGTATGTCATCTGTGATCGCCGTGACGGGTGCCGCGGCCGTGCGCAGGTGTTTGTCGGGCCAGGGTAAACAACGCCGTGCTGTCACCGGCTCAGGCCCGCGCCTGTTCGCGTTTCAGCTTTTGCATCCGACGCGTGATCATCTGACGCTTCATCGGGCCAAGATAATCAATGAATAATTTGCCATTCAGGTGGTCAATCTCGTGCTGCACACAAGTGGCCCACAGCCCGTCAAAGGTCTGCTGCTGAGCATTGCCGTCACGATCCATCCAGCGCACGTCCACTTCGCTCGGACGGGTCACGTCGGCATATTGCTCGGGGATCGACAAACAGCCTTCCTCATAGACGTTAAGATCGTCTGATGAGGCCATGATCTCGGGGTTGAACAACACCATCGGTTTTGCCTCGACCCCGTCTTCTTTGACACAATCCATCACGATCAGCCTGTCCAGCACACCGATTTGTGGCGCGGCCAGCCCAATGCCGGGCGCATCATACATGGTTTCCAACATATCATCAGCCAGCTTGCGCAGGGCATCAGACAAATCCGGCACAGGGGCGCACACCTTTTTAAGGCGCGGATCAGGGTGAATGAGGATCGAACGTTTCATGGCGTTTCATTTAGGCCAGCCGAACGCATTCTGCAACGGCTCTTGCACCCCGCGCGCATTCGGATAGCTTGCCGACAACATGCAAAGAGGACCCCCATGAATTTTGACGAGACCATCGACCGCCGCAATACCAATTCTGCCAAATGGGACGGCATGGCCGCAGCAACGGGCGTCACCGCGCCTGACGCCATTTCTATGTGGGTGGCCGACATGGATTTCCGTGCCGCTGACTTTTTGCAGGACGCAGTGCAAGGACTGATTGAAAAGGCGAATTACGGGTATTTCACCGGCGAACAATCCATGAAAGAGGCTGTCAGTTGGTGGATGAAAAACCGGCATGGCTGGGATGTGGAGCCAAAGGCGATAACCTCGACAGGGGGGCTTGGCAACGGCATCGCCATTTGCCTGCATACCTATACAGAACCGGGCGATGAGGTGATTATTTTCACTCCGGTCTACCATGAATTTACCGCCAAGATTAACAAGACAGGCCGCGTGGTAAAGGAAAGCCCGCTTGTCATCGACGATGGAATCTACCGTATGGATCTTGAGGCGTTGGAGGCCTCTTTGACGGGCCGTGAAAAAGTGGTGCTGTTCTGCTCGCCTCACAATCCGGCAGGTCGGGTATGGACCCACGACGAGCTGCGCGCGCTGGCGGATTTTTGCGTGCGCCATGATCTGTTGCTGATTTCGGACGAAATACATCAAGATCTGGTCTTGCCCGGTTTCACCCACACGCCGCTTCCTGTCGCTGCACCAGAAATCATAGACCGGCTGGTGATGATGACCTCCGCGTCAAAGACCTTCAACATCGCCGGCGCGCGGCTGGGCGTTGTGACGATTCCCGATGAAACGCTGCGCAAACCATTTGCCGGTGCGGTCCGCGGCATTGACCTCAGCCCGAACCTGTTGGGATGTGTTCTGAGCGAAGCGGCCTATTCCCCGCGCGGGGCACAATGGGTGGACGCCCTGATCGGTTATCTCGATACCAATCGGCAGATTTTCCTGGATGGTATCGCGCAAATCCCTGGGCTCAGTGCGATGCCAATGCAATCCACCTATTTGGCCTGGGTTGGGTTTGCCAATACCGGAATGGACATGGAAGAAGTCATTCGCCGCGTGAAAGGCGATGCGCGCATTGCCCCCAGCATCGGGGCTGATTTTGGCAGCGGAGGTGAATTCTATTTACGCTTCAACATCGCCACGCAAAAGGCCCAGCTTCAAGAAGCCGTCGCGCGCCTGCAAGATGCATTTTCGGACCTTCAGTGACCTGGCGTTGATTCCAATAGTGCCACTGGCGCATCGGGCGCACGGTAGAAATCAAGCGGTTGCTCTTCATGCGCCTCTGTCAGGCGCTTGAATTCAAACCGCAATTCACCGCCATCTTCCTCAGATGCGATGATCAGCCCATGTGACAAAAGCCGCGTTCCATCATAAAGCGCAACCCGGCCGCGCAATTGTGGTGTGGTTTGTGCATCCAGTGCAAATCCATCGTCCCATGCCCGCAGTACATGGTAAACGTCGTCACCCACTTCGATCCGAAGACGGCTTGACGTTTTGCGCGCAAGGCGACGCGCAGCATCAAGCCCCGCTTGCACATCTGGCGGTAAATAGGTTGTCATTGTACGCTCCCCAGCACGTTTGCGCCCAGAATGTCGCAGCCAAACATGACGGTCACGTTAATTTTCCACTTTTTCGTGAATTAATTGGCAACTGTCGCAATTGGCCGCAAAACATGTGGCATTTCGGGATCATAGAGGGCGCTATCCTTGAAATCCGTGACCTCTCCCAGCACAGGCCCCACCAGAATCAGCGCTGTACGAGTCAGTTTCTCAGCGCGCACTTTCTTTTGAATGTCGCTCAGTGTGCCGCGGATAAACAGCTGATCAGGCCACCCCACACGGTAGGCAACCACCACAGGGCAATCCGCCCCATAATAAGGCGTCAACTGGCGCTCAATCTCGCGCAGGTTACGCACGCCCAGATGAATCGCCAGCGTCGTGCGGGTGCGCGCAAAGTTTTCCAGCGTCTCATGTTCGGGCATTGAGGTGGATTTCATCGACACACGGGTCAGGACAATAGACTGGCCGACCTCCGGGATGGTCAATTCCTGCCCCAAGGCAGCCGCTGCAGCAGCATAAGCAGGCACACCGGGGATGATTTCATACTCGATCCCCTCAGCGCGCAATCGCCGGATTTGCTCGGCAATGGCACCATAAAGCGATGGATCACCGGAATGCACTCGCGCCACGTTTTGGCCTTTGGCATGGGCGGCTACAATCTCGCTGTGGGTGTCGTCCAATGTCATCGGGGCGGTGTCCAACACGCGCGCATCTGCAGGCGCACAGGATACCACCTCAGGCGGCACCAAGGATCCGGCATAAAGACACACCGGGCATTCACCGATCACCCGTTCGGCTTTTTTAGTCAAAAGCTCCGGATCGCCGGGGCCTGCACCAATAAAATAAACTGTCATTATTTCAACTCCTTACGGGATGGCGGGTGGGGCGTTTTTGCCAAAGGCAGACAGCGCCAACCGTCAACCTTGACCTTTTGCCAGATCACCATCAATTTTGCGGGCATAGCCACGCGGTGTGAACATGCGCGGGCCTTCGCCCAATTCTGCCAGCCGCGAGTTGCTGGATCCCACCAGCACAACGGTCAGCATGTCGACCTCGTCCACTTCCAGCTGGTCCAACCGACGATAACGCACATCTTCCTCGGGTCGGCCCAGATTTGAAGCCAGCATGACCGGTGTATCCGCAGGTCGATGTTGCAACAGGATGTCGCGCGCCTCGGCCAGCAAGGTCCGGCGGGTTTTGGACACCGGATTATAAAAGGCGATCACAAAATCCCCTTCCGCCGCCGCATGCAGCCGTCGGATAATATCATCACGCGGGGTTAGCAGATCAGACAGGCTAATCGTGCAAAAATCATGCCCCAATGGGGCGCCCGCACGCGCCGCTGCGCCCTGCAATGCCGACACACCAGGTGAGCAAACAACCTCGACCCGGTGGGCCGCGTCAGACACACCTTGTTCGTGCGGGCCGCGGTCCAGAAGCTCAAACACCAGCGCGCCCATGGCGTAAATGCCCGCATCCCCCGAACAGACCAGCGCGACGTTCTTGCCCAGCGCCGCCTGTTCCAGCGCATAGCGGCAGCGTGCCTCCTCGCCGCCCAGCGGGAAATCCGAGCGGGTTTTTCCAACGGCTAATGGCCCCAGCAAATCAATATAGAGGCCATAGCCCACCAGTTCTTCGGCCTCTGCCACCAAACGCGACACCTCAGGTGTGCGCCAACTGGCCTGCCCCGGCCCGATGCCCACGACAGACAATCGGCCTCGGGCACGGCCCGGCATTTTGGTGATCGGCGCATCAGCGCGCGTCACAGCACAGGTGGCGGTGGCGTTCTTGTGTTTTTGAACCACCAAATCTCCGCCACAGGCCAATGCCGCGCCTTCAGAAACGCCATGACATCCGACCTCGGCAAAAACCACATCCGATGGGTTTGCCAGCCGACTGGCCTGAGCTTCCAAGTCTTCGGCGTTAAACAGCCGGAATGGCACACCCAATCGGGTGGCCAGAATATTCATCGCGCGCTCATCGGCCTTAAGGTCAATCGACGCGACACAGGCAATCGCACCGGGTGCAATATTCGCGGCCTTCAGCGTATCTTGCACCAACGACCACAGATCTTCCGGATCGGCATTGCGGGCACATCCCACGCCCAGCGCAAAGCGTTGTGGATGATAGATCAACCGCTCATCGCCCCCTTGCATGGGCGCCTCGCCAATGTGCAATTCAACCGCGCCGCCAGTGTCTGCGATGTCAAAGATGTTTTCACCGGTGACACGCACACCGCCACCTGCCAGCATCGTGGCCATGGCGGATTTGGCGTGTTCGGGGTTCATCAACCGATAGCCCGCAGGCGGCGCATCCAGCGCCACGCCCATGGCGACATCACCCGCCGTGGTCACAGCGGCAGTTGCCCCCAACCCTTGGGCAATTTGTGCCGCCAACCGGTTGGCACCGCGATGCCCGCCCAGCAATGGCACCACGACAGAGCCGTCATCCGAGACCGATACCACAGGTGGTTCGCTCGTTTTATCCGCCAGTAAGGGCGCGACGGCCCGGATCAGAATGCCTGAGGCACAGACACCGACAACCGGCACCCCCGCTGCAAACAGATCGCGCGCATGATCCAGCGCATTGGGGAAAAAGGCATCGGCCGCATCCACCCTATCGGCCCGCCCATGCACCTTAGCGCCAATCAGCTTTGCCACACGGTGGGCCGTGGCCTCACCCGAGCGCGACAGCGCCAGTACAACCGGAGTTACAGCCATGGATCGGCCCCTTTTGTTAGCAGGATCATTGAAAAATACGGTGCCTTTTCAGGGGCATCCGACAAGGGCAACACCACCTCATCGGCAAGGCTTGCGCGCTCGATATACATGGCCTGTGCGGTCAGCCCCAGCGCATCAATCACGGCGCGAATTTTGCTCAGGTGGCGGCCCACTTTCATGATGGCCACGCTTTCGGCACCCTCGATGCGTGCGCGCAACTCATCCTCAGGCAAGGGGCCGGGCAACACTGTCAGCCGTTCATTGCGGGCCGCCAGCGGCATGCCTGCGCGTGCAGCACAGGTGGTGATTGAGGTCACACCTGGCACCACCTCAACCTCAAACCGCCCCTTAAGGCGCGCATAAAGATACATGAAAGAGCCGTAAAAAAACGGGTCACCCTCGCAGAGGCACACCACATCACGGCCCGCATCCAGTTCGGTTGCGATTCTGGCAGCACCGTCGTCATAGGCCGATTGTGCGGGCTCACGCGCGGGGGTCATGGGCACGTTCATCACGATCTCATGGCACCCCGGCGCAATGGCATCCGCTGCAATCGCGCGCGCGAAACTTTCAGTTCCCGCCAGCGCCGGATAAGCCACCACTTTGGCCGCAGCTATCAGGCGGTGGGCCTTGAGCGTCATCAACTCAGGATCGCCCGGCCCAACCCCCACGCCAATCAACTTGCCGCTCATTTCGTGCCGTCCTGCATCATCGTTTCACCAAACTCCACTGCGTCACGGGCATCAGGGGTTTCCAGCCGGTCAACCCGCCGATCGGCTCGGCTCGGTTGATCGACAGCTTCACCAATTGCCCGCCATGTTCCTTGTGCATGTCCAAAAGCAAGGCTTCGCTTTCCAGCGTCACCGCGTTGCACACCAGCCGCCCCAAAGGGCGCAATGCGGCCCAGGCGGCCGTAAATGTCTCATGGCTGAGGCCACCACCGATGAACACTGCATCGGGTGCCTCCAAACCGGTTAAGGCCGCAGGCACCTGCCCATCAATCAGTTCCAGTTTGGGCACGCCCAACGCCAACGCATTGGCCGCAGCAAAGGCGCGACGATCCGCGCGCGGCTCAATCCCAATCGCGCGGGAATACCGTGCCGCACGCATCCATTCCACCGCGACCGACCCGCAGCCCGAGCCAATATCCCAAAGTAACGCGCCACGCATCGGCATCAACTTTGCCAAGGTGGCGGCGCGCACCTCTTGCTTGGTCATGGTGCCATCATGTTGGAACAAATCATCCGCCAACCCCGGCACACGCGGCAACAGGGCCGCATCCGATGCGGCGATACATTCCACCGCGAGCGTGTTGAACGCCGGCACCTGGTGGTTCCAGCTGTGCGCCACCCCATCAAAACGCGCCTCATCAGAGCCACCCATAGCCGCCAAAACAGTCAGCTTGGACTGGCCAAATCCGCGGTCTGTCAGGAACTGTGCGATCTGGGCTGGGGTTTGTGCGCCCGTGGTGAGGATCAACAACCGCACGTCAGGTTGAATAAAGGCGATCATCTGCTCAACCGGGCGGCCATGAACGGTAAGCGTTTCCACATCCGCCATGCTCCACCCCATGCGGGCCGAGGCAAGCTGGAACGCTGACAATTGTGGATGATAGGTGATCTGGGAGGGCTCAATCGAACGCCCAATGCGGGCCCCCACCGAGAACCACAAAGGATCGCCCGTGGCCAATACCACAACACGGCGGCCTTGCAGGGAATGCAGTTGTTCAATCAAGGCATCAAAAGGCGACGGCCAGGCCAGGCGCTCGGCATTGATCGAGCCTGAAAGCTGGTGATGGCGATCGCCGCCGATGATCACATCTGCGGCCTCAACCACAGCGCGCGTGGCAGGCAGCAGGCCGTCCATGCCATCCTCGCCAATGCCAACAATGTGCAGCCAGGGCGCTCTCACGCCGGACCCCAAAAAATTTTGGTAATTTTTTGATCCATTTTTTTCACGAAAAAATGCGCGCTCATGTAGTAACCTCCGGTAAACCGGCAGCCAATGCGTTGACAGCCGCCGAGGCAATGGCCGATCCACCACGCCGCCCGCGAAGGGCGACATATTCGCATCCGCGCGGATTGGCGGCCAGTTCGGCTTTGCTTTCGGCAGCGCCAACAAAACCCACCGGAAAGCCAAGGATCACAGCCGGTTTGGGCGCGCCCTGATCGAGAAGTTCCAGCAAATGAAAAAGCGCCGTGGGGGCATTGCCAATCGCCACAACAGCACCTTCGAGATGATCGGCCCAAAGCTCGACCGCGGCGGCAGAACGGGTGTTGCCGATACCGGCCGCAATTTGCGGGGTTTTTGGGTCATTCAGGGTGATGATCACCTGATTGTCCGCGGGTAGATACCGCCGAATGATACCCGCCCCCACCATTTCGCAATCACACAGCACCGGCGCGCCGGATTTCAGTGCCGTATGGCCCGCTGCATAGGCCGCTTCGGAAAACGCCAAGCGATCGGCCACTTCAACCATGCCACATGCGTGGATCAGGCGGATGGCCAAAGCATCCAGCCCCGCTGGAAAGCGATCAAGGCGCGCTTCACGGCGGACCGTGGCGAAGCTTTCGGCGTATATGGCCGAGGGGTTTTTCTCGTAGGGGCGCAATCGGTAACCTTTGGTTTTGAGGCGGGTCGGTGCCTCCGGCGGGGATATTTACAGCAAGAAGATGGGTGGGTTACGCGCTGGGTTTGCGCGCACTCTCGGGACCATGCGGATGGTTGGCATGGGGGTATTGCGCGTGATGATGGTGGTCATCATGTGTGTGCGTGTGGTCATGCGAATGGCCATGATCGTGGTGGTGATGGTGATCGTGGTGATGGTCTTGCATTTCCAACCGGCACATACCCGTGCAGAATGTATCACACAGTTTGCAGTCTTCGACGTTAGAACCGGGGGCTGAGGCGCCCTGACCTTCCACATGGTGGTGGTGGCTTTCTTGCACCGCGCCCACTTCGGCCTCAAATCCCAGCACTTGGGTGCGGTATTTGCACATAATGCATGTGGGGGGGGGCGCTGATCCAAATGCTGGGTGGCTGGCCCGCTCGGCGGCAGAAATTTCGCGTATTTCACCCCCGTCTATTGCCAAAACCTGCGTGCGATACGCGCAAGTGCCGCAATTGGGGGGGGGCGTTTCAGCCATCTGTTCGGTGATCCTCTCGGCGAAGGTGGCCAGCACTTGCGGGTGGTCACCCAGATAGTCGGCTTTGACGAATTGCAGTCCGGGATTTTCAGCCGCAACCTGATCGGTGAAGCCATAGATGCGATCAATCAGAATGCCCGAAAACAGAAAGTAGGGGAAAACAACAACGCGTTTGTACCCCAGTTTCACCACATGTTGCAGGCAGGGCTCGACCAGTGGGAATGTCACGCCCGAATAGCCCACTTCGCACCAGCCAAAGCCCATACCCTCTTGCAGCAGTCGCGCGACTTTTGAGACGTTGCCATTGGCATCCGGGTCAGACGCGCCGCGCCCGATGACCACAAGGCAGGTGTCATGCAGATCCACAGGGCCATGTTCGGCATTGGCGGCGTCAATGGCTTGCGCGATACGATCTCCGGCGGCGGCGATCATTTTGGGATCAACCCCCAACTCACGCCCATAGGACACATCGACCCCGTGCTTGATGGCATAGGTGTTCAGCACCGTTGGAATGTCATTTTTGGAGTGCATGGCCGCAAACAACATGCCCGGCACAGCGAGGATTTTGTCACATCCTTTGGCGCGTAGACTGTCCAGACCATCACGGATCACCGGGTTGGCAAATTCGAGGTAGCCATATTCGGTTTCCCAGTCAGGGGGCAGCAGCGGAGGCAGCTTTTGCGCCAAGGTGGCGAATTCATCCACTGCTGATTGCGAACGCGAGCCGTGGCCGCAGATCATGACGCCAATTTTTGACATGTGTTCAGGCCTCTTGCCCGTCGTCTGGGTTGGGGGCTTCAACCTCATCTGTGGGTTCAGCCGCCTTGCGCCCCTTTGTAGCCGCCCAAAGCCCAATCGCGATGGCCGCCCCGACAGCGGCCGCGCCTAGCCAGTGACCATGGCCCGCCGCTTCGGCCAAATGGCCAGTATGCGCGGAGGCAGATGTGGCAAACATCGCAGCACCCGAAAGGATCAGAAAACGTATCATGGCAAGCCCCTGTTTGTGGTGGTCTTGCCCAAATCTGAACCGGAAAAGCATGGTTGGGCGCCGCATCTGGCACCTGACGATTGCAGCGGTCACCCCCGGTATGGGTCAGCGGCCTGGCTACACATCTTTCCGGCCCGAATCCGGGCATCGTTGGGGAATGTATAAGGCGCTTGAGCAGGCAGCGCAAACATAGAAACGCTCGGGCAATCGGCGGCACCTTGATTGCGCGCCATGCTGTGAAAGCGGCGTTTCGCGTCGTTAAATGGCATGCACGCCAATCACCGCGGCTGGACGATGGGCCAAGCCAAAGGAGCCGGCCATGACCACCCATTACCGCGATGCCCGCAAAATTGACCCCAACAAAGGCGCGGTGCTGGGGGATAATACCCCCAATGATAATGACCGGATTGAGATCGGGCCAACACAACTGGCCTATCGGGAATGGGAAGATGCGGGGCTGGCATTGCCGGACTTGCCCGCGATGCGCGACTACCGCTGGAGGCGGCTGACCCGGCATATCGTGGATCGTGGCTATGCAGGTTTGTTGATGTTCGACCCGCTCAACATTCGCTATGCCACCGACAGCACCAATATGCAGCTTTGGAACACCCACAATCCGTTTCGGGCGCTGCTCTTGTGTTCGGATGGCTATATGGTGATCTGGGATTACAAGAACTCGCCCTTTCTGACCACGTTCAACCCTTTGGTGCGCGAGCAACGCTCGGGCGCGGATTTCTTTTATTTTGATCGCGGCGATAAGATTGACCGGGCTGCTGACGTGTTTTCCAATGAGGTGCGCGTGATGTTGCACGAACATGCCCCCGGCAACACGCGCCTCGCGGTGGATAAGATCATGCTGCATGGGCTTCGCGCGCTTGAGGCGCAGGGCTTTGAGATTATGGACGGTGAGGAAGTCACTGAAAAGAGCCGCTCAATCAAAGGCCCTGATGAAATTCTGGCGATGCGCTGTGCCAGTCATGCTTGCGAAACCTCTGTCAAAGCGATGGAAGATTTCGCGCGCGCGAATGTGCCAGCAGGGGGCGTGAGCGAAGATGATATCTGGGCAGTGCTACATGCAGAAAATATCAAACGTGGCGGCGAATGGATTGAAACACGGCTGTTAAGCTCGGGCCAGCGCACCAATCCTTGGTTTCAGGAATGTGGGCCAAGGATCACCCAGAACAACGAGATCATATCCTTCGACACGGATCTGGTGGGCAGCTATGGCATCTGCGTTGATATTTCGCGCAGTTGGTGGATTGGCGATGAGGCCCCGCCCGCCCAGATGGTCTATGCCATGCAACATGCCCACGAACATATCACCACCAACATGAATTTGTTGAAACCCGGCCTGATGATCCCTGAGCTGATTGAGCAAAGCCACCGATTGGACGACAAGTATCAGGCGCTGAAGTATGGCTGCCTAATGCATGGTGTGGGTCTGTGTGATGAATGGCCGCTGATATCCTATCCCGATCATGCCGTGGCTGGCGCGTTTGATTACGCACTGGAGCCGGGTATGGTCGTATGTGTCGAAGCCCTTGTCGGTGAAGAGGGAGGCGCGTTTTCCATCAAGTTGGAGGATCAGGTGCTGATCACTGCGGGCGGTTATGAAAATCTGACAACCTATCCGTTTGATGATGCGCTGATGGGGCGGGGGTAGCTGTTTTCTTGCGCTGCGGCCACCACTGGCGTTGGCGCAATATCCAGCTTTGGATCAAAGGCGCACACCTGATCACGCCCGGATTGTTTGGCGCGATATACCGCGAAATCTGCCTGGTTAATCGCCCTATCCACTTCCACGACATCATCCAGCTGCGCCACACCAAAACTGGCCGTGATTTGTACTTGCTTGCCATTCAGCACCAGTGGCTTTTCCCGGATACGCTGGCACAGACGGTTGGCCGCAGCCAGTCCTTCTTTCAGACCTGCATTCTGCAACAGAATAACGAACTCTTCCCCCCCGAAACGGGCGACGATATCATCCTCCCGGCAATTGCGCACAAGCGAGGCAGTGAATTGCTTGAGCGCAAGATCGCCTGATTGATGGCCATATTTGTCATTGATGTTCTTGAAATAGTCGATATCCGCAACAATCACCGCAAGGGGTGCGGTTAACTGGCCTTCAATCTTCTTGTAAAAGCTTGTTCGCGTGCTGACCCCGGTCAGCATGTCGTGATCAACTACATGTTCAAGCTGGGCCGTCAGCAAATGCACATCAAGAAGTTTGAGGCCAATGTAATAGGCGGTGGGTGCTGCAAGCATTGCAGACATGATCACCCCCGGAACACGCATCACAAGAGCCAAGTCGGCAGGCAACATCAGCCTGTGCAAAAGTACAGTACCAAACATCACCAGAACGGTAATCGTCAGTGAAAATAACCTGACCTCTTGAAGAGATTTTAGCCGAAGATGCATATCTTACCCACGTCTGACGCGCAGGGGATAATCGCCGATCAAAGGTTAACAATACCCCGTCTGCCGCCCGTGAAAATGCAGCGAAAACAGTTCAAAAACTATTCACTTTGAATGTATCTCTCCCAAGTGTCGCGCGCATTCCGGAGTGGGCGACAAAGCCCCCGCGCCAGCATCCCAGCGAGGTCAATCATCACCAGCGGGGTGCTAAACCCAGTAATTTTCGGTCATTTCACCATCGCGTGACGTCTGTGTTACACCTCTGGCGGTGCCCGTCCCAAGCCCCTAGCTTGATGCCACACGCAACAAAGGAGCGACCATGCCAACCACACGATTTTCCTTCACGGGGCACGATGGCTCGGAGTTGGCAGCGCGTCTGGACATGCCAGATGGGCCACATTTGGCCACGGCGCTGTTCGCCCATTGTTTCACCTGTTCAAAGGACATTCCAGCCGCGCGGCGCATATCGGCGCGTTTGGCAGGGGCTGGTATTGCTGTGTTGCGGTTTGATTTCACGGGCCTGGGCCATTCCGGGGGCGAGTTTGAGAACACCTCATTCTCCTCCAATATTCGTGACCTCGTGCTGGCTGGCGAGGCCCTCAATGCACAAGGCAAACCACCCAGCCTGTTGATTGGCCATTCGCTGGGCGGGGCTGCTGTGCTGGGGGCTGCGCGCCACATTGAGAGCGTCAAAGCCGTTGTCACCATCGGTGCGCCCTTTGATCCGGGTCATGTGACCCACAATTTCGGGGATGCGCTGAATACAATTGATGCCGAAGGTGTTGCCGAGGTGCAATTGGGTGGTCGCCCCATTCGCATTGGCCGTGATTTTGTGCAAAGCGTAAAAGCCGAAAACCTGGAAGAGGATATTCGCAACCTCCACCGTGCTTTGTTGATACTGCACGCCCCGCGCGATCAAACTGTTGGCATTGAAAACGCCGCCCAGATTTTTAGCGCAGCCAAACACCCCAAGAGCTTTGTCACCCTGGACGATGCCGATCATCTTATCACCCGTTCGCAAGACGCCGAATATGCGGCGGCAATAATTTCGGCCTGGGCAAAGAAATATCTGAAACTGTCGCCACCTGCCCCACCACCCGGCGCACCCGAGGGGATAGTACGTGTGAACGAGGCAGATCCCGACGGGTTTTTGCAGGACATCAATTCTGGCCCCGACCATCATGTGCTGGCAGATGAACCCGTGGCTTATGGTGGCACAAACAAGGGCATGTCGCCTTATGGATATTTGTCGTCTGGCTTGGGGGCTTGTACCTCAATGACAATCCGCATGTATGCACGGCGCAAAAAATGGCCGCTGAGCCATGTGCGCGTTGATGTGTGCCACGACAAAGTGCACGCGCAGGATGCGGATGATGCCAGCGGGGCAAGGGCCGATACCTTTACTCGAGTGGTATATCTGGAAGGCGATCTGAATGTTGAACAACGCCAGCGTTTGTTGGAAATTGCGAATCGCTGTCCGGTGCATCGCACATTGGAACGCACCTCAAAGATTGAGACGCGAGCGGGGTGATCTTGCGTTCCGGGGCCATAGCCCGGCAAAGAAGTTTACTTTGATGGATGGTGCGGGCTGACTTTGATCTGGTTCTAGACAGCGCGCCCGAAGTGCTCGACCATCGCAGTCAGGTCGTCTGGCGGGGTGTCATCCTGCAAAAAGGCTCGCGCGTTGGCGCTCAAGCTAAAGATTGATCCATCCGAGAAGAAAGATGTGCCTGTCACAAAGACAATCTGAATATCTGGTTGTCGATATGAGGCAAGATCGGCCACGGCCAATGCGCTCCCTTCGCTCAACACCACATTAAGTACTATGACATCAATCTTATCCCCGTTCAGCGCCAGCGCCGCCTGGGATTGATCCAGTGCCAACTCAACATCAAGCCCTTGGCGAACCATATGGTTTTTCCATAACTCGCCAAGCGTTGGGTTGCTTTCGACAATCAGTACCTTCATGGAATTATCAACCTACAAATCCCCCACCGTTTACACTTTTTTAACCCGTCATTCACACGAATAATTAACAAATGGTAAACAAAGTCATTACACATGGTCGTGAATACGGTCTCCGCTTGAATCTTGCGCACAATTCCGCTTGAAGGTATCGAAATAAGCGAAATGAGGCCGAAATGACCACCTGGATCACAATTTGCGACACCTGCAAGCGCGACGACTGGGATGCTGAGACCCACACTCAGACCGATGGTGAAGCGCTGGCTGATCTGGTGGAAAGCACAGACCATAGCTTGGATGTTCAGACCCGGCGCGTTTCGTGCCTGATGGGCTGTGCGCATGGGTGCAATGTCGCCATTCAGGCCGAAGGCAAACTGGCCTATACGCTGGGGCGGTTTGAGCCGAGCACCGATGCCGCCGCTGGTATCGTTGAATATGCCCAGAAACACGCCGCGAGCGATACAGGACAGGTGCCCTTCCGCGAATGGCCTCAGGCCATCAAGGGTCATTTTGTCACCCGTCATCCGCCGCTGCCCACCAAGAATGACTAAACAATGACGCCCAAACGTGACCACGGCGGTGGTTTGGATGCGGCTGTTGCACAGTTTGGTGGGGGCCGCGCGCATTGGATAGACCTATCCACCGGAATTAACCCGGTGCCCTATCCTGTGCCTGTGATTTCTGCCGATGCCTGGGCTGCTCTGCCCGATCAGGGTGCGATGGAGCGAATGTTGATCGCTGCGCGTCGCCTGTGGCACGTCCCAGAGAGCTGTGATATTCTGGCCGCCAACGGGGCCTCAGCCCTTATCGCGCAATTGCCAACTTTGGCCCCTGCCGCTCAGGTGCATATCCCCTCGCCGACCTACAACGAACACGCCGCCGCCTTTGCGACACATGGCTGGCAAGAAACCGACGGCCCGGCACAGGCCAAAGTGATCGTGAACCCGAACAATCCGACGGGGGATTGGTACGAGAGCAAGGATTTGACCGCCAAGCTGATGATCATCGACGAAAGTTTTGGAGATGTTGCGCCAGAACGCTCATTGGTGGCTCATGCGGCTGAGCCGGGCACGATTGTTCTCAAGAGCTTTGGCAAATTCTGGGGGTTGGCGGGGCTGCGGTTGGGGTTTGCCATCGCCCGCCCCGATACCATCGACGTGCTGCGCGCCAATCTGGGGCCATGGCCCGTGTCAGGCCCTGCGCTGCAAATCGCCAGCGCAGCCCTGAGCGATGCGGACTGGGCCAACCAGACCCGCGTCCGGCTAAACAGTGACGCAAACCGACTGGACCAGATGATGACGGGCGCAGGTGCACAATGCGCAGGTGGCACATCGCTGTTTCGGCTGTACCGGGTGCACAATGCACAAGATTGGCAAAACCGACTGGCCAGCCACCGCATCTGGACACGCATCTTTCCGTATTCCGACACCCTGCTGCGTCTTGGCCTGCCCGGCCCGGATGATTGGGCCCGGCTAGGCTCTGCGCTATGAGCCTCGCGCTGATTTTGGTACTGGCGATGCTACTGGACGCAGCCCTGGGCGAGCCGCGCTGGTTGTGGGACCGAGCCCCCCACCCCGCAGTGTTGATGGGTCGTGCAGTTGGATGGCTGGATGAAACGCTAAACACCGGTACTTCAAACACCGGCGCTTCGCTTCGGATCAAAGGTGTGGCGGCAATGGTGCTGCTCGGCCTTGGCGCCGTTTTGCTGGGGTTGGCCCTGCAAGCCCTTGGTGGACTGGTGCAAGTGATCATTGTTGCGATCCTTCTGGCACAACGCTCCTTGGTGGATCATGTCCATGCGGTGTCTGACGCGCTGCGCCTGTCCCTGTCCGAGGCGCGCCGCGCTGTGGCCCGCATCGTGGGGCGCGATACCGCACAGATGAATGAACCTGCCATCGCCCGCGGGGCCATTGAATCAGCGGCCGAAAATTTCAGCGACGGTGTGATTGCCCCCGCGTTCTGGTTTCTTGTGGCCGGATTGCCGGGGCTGTTGCTTTATAAAATCACCAATACCGCCGACAGCATGATCGGCTATCGCACCCCCCGTCACGAGGCGTTCGGCTGGGCGGCGGCCCGATTTGACGATCTGTTGAACGTGATCCCGGCGCGACTGACAGCGCTTTTGATCGCCGTGTCTTATGGGCTCACCGGTGCCAGACAGGACATCACCCGTGACGCGCGGTTGCACCGCTCGCCCAATGCCGGCTGGCCCGAGGCCGCAATGGCGCGCGCTCTGAACGTCGCCCTTGCGGGGCCACGCTCGTATGATGGGGTCTTGCGCGAATTCCCTTTTGTGAATGACGCAGGCCTCAAAGCCATAAGCGCCCCCCAGGTAGAGGCCGCCTGTACAGCCCTGTGGCGCAGCTGGGGCATAGCGCTGGCGCTGCTGGCGGTGATCGCGGTTGTGTTGGGCTGATCCGGCGCATAGGTTCCGGGCAATCATTTTGAGAGGACAATATGCGTTTATTCATTGCTTTGACGACTTTTCTTATGACTGCCAGCATGGGATTTGCCCAATGTGGTGGCAGTTTTTCCAACTTTGTCGGCGGGCTTAAAAAAGAGGCCGTTTCGCGGGGGCATGACACACAGGCCGTTACCCAGTTCTTTGGGTCTGTGCGTCTGGACAAAAAGGTGATCCAGGCTGATCGTCGCCAGGGTGTGTTCCAGATGAACTTCACCGATTTTTCACGCCGTCTGATCAGCTCAGGCCGGGTAAACACCGGGCGATCCAAATCCAAGCAATACAACAGCACATTCAAACGGGTTGAAGGCAATTATGGCGTCAACCGCGGCGTCTTGCTGGCCTTCTGGGCGTTTGAGACCGACTACGGCAGTTTTCAGGGTGACTTCAACACGCTGAACGCGCTGGTCACACTCAGCCATGATTGCCGACGCCCCGAGTTGTTCCGCCCACAGGTCTTTGCCGCGCTTGAACTTTATGAACAGGGCAACTTCAGCCCAACCCGCACCACCGGGGCATGGGCTGGTGAAATCGGCATGGTGCAAATGCTGCCTATCGACATTCTGGAAAATGGGATGGATGGCGATGGTGATGGTAAGGTCAGCCTGAAAACTTCGGCCCCTGATGCGCTGATATCAGGTGGCAAGATGCTCAGCCATTTGGGTTGGCGCAAGGGCGAGCCGTGGTTGCAGGAGGTATCTGTGCCCGCAAATCTGGATTGGTCAAAGACCGGGCTACGCACCACCAAAGCGGCCTCTGAATGGGCTGCCTTAGGGGTGAAGCCGCGCCATGGGAACCTGGCAGGCCATCTGCCAGCGTCAGTTATTCTTCCTCAGGGGCGCAACGGGCCAGCTTTCCTCGCCTATCCGAATTTCAGTGTTTATTTTGAGTGGAATCAAAGCTTTACCTATGTTTTGACAGCCGCCTATTTTGCCAATCGCCTGGAAGGTGCGCCCGTGTTCACGCCCGGCAAGCCCGAGAAAGGCCTGTCGGGGGATCAGATGAAACGCTTGCAGAAAAAGCTGGCGGCGCGCGGCTATGATGTGGGCAAGATTGACGGCATCCTCGGCTCGGGCACCCGCGCCGCCGTGCAGGACATGCAATCGAAACTGGGCTTGCCTGCTGATGCATGGCCCACGGCAGCACTGCTTAACAAGTTATGAGGGCTGCCCCCAAATTTGAAATTTTCCTGAGCGCCCCGCCGGGGCTGGAATTGGTGCTAAAGGCCGAAGCCTTGGAACGTGGTTTCAAAAAGGCCAAAGCAACGCCAGGTGGCGTTGTGTTTCGTGGCAATTGGCAGGATGTGTGGCGCGCTAATCTGGAGCTGCGTGGTGCCTCCAAAGTTCTGGCGCGGATTGGGAGTTTTCGATCTACACATCTGGCCCATTTGGATGAGGCCGCGCGTGCGTTTGACTGGGGCAAGCTGTTGCGCGACGACGTCCCTGTAAAGGTTGAGGCCAGCTGCGCCCGTTCCAAGATTTATCACGAGGGCGCCGTGGTCCAGCGGATCAGCCGCGCCATTGATGAAACACTGGGGGCGCCTGTAACCCCCGATGCCACCCTGCGCGTGATGGTGCGCATTGAAGATGATCAATGCACGCTCAGCCTTGATACATCCGGCGAGCCTTTGCACCGGCGCGGGTTTAAGGTGGCTGTTGGCAAAGCGCCCATGCGTGAAACCCTTGCGGCGTTGTTCCTGCGCCAATGCGGGTATTCGGGATCCGAGCCGGTCTATGATCCAATGTGCGGATCGGGTACATTTCCAATAGAAGCGGCTGAGATGGCTTTGGGCCTTAATCCCGGACGTGGACGCAGCTTTGCGTTTGAAGACTTGGCCAATTTTGATGTGGATGCCTGGGGTGAAATGCAGAGCACCCAAACGGCACAGAATACCGATCTGATGTTTTATGGCAGTGACCGGGATGCGGGGGCCATTCGCAATTCCTGCGCCAATGCGGAGCGCGCAGCTGTGCAGGCGATCACCCAGTTCGATTGCCATGCTGTCAGCGATATGCAGCGCCCCGCCGGCCCGCCCGGATTGGTGATCGTCAACCCACCCTATGGCGGGCGCATTGGCGATACACGTCAGTTGTTCGCCCTTTATGCCAGCCTTGGGCAAACTCTGCTTGAGCGGTTTTCAGGCTGGCGCGTTGGCTTGATCACCACCGAAGATGGCTTGGCGCGCGCCACGACTCTGCCCTTTGACCCCCCCGGTCCCCCCGTGCCCCACGGCGGCCTGAAGATCAGGCTCTGGCAGAGCGGTGCCCTGGGGCATCGTTAACCAGTTTGTAAGGTTCATCTTTCGTTAACCTCTAGGTTTGATAGTATCTGAGGTGCAGCTAGGACATAGCAGTTGTAATTTTGTTTCATCACAAACACCTAATCCTGCGGGGCAGAAGCTCCGCAGGTTTACCGTGTCTGACTGTCAAAAATTGGATGGCCTTACGCCACCATCTGCTCGGCTTTCTTCAGATCAACCGAGACCAGTTGGCTCACGCCTTGCTCTGCCATGGTCACCCCGAACAATCGGTCCATCCGGCTCATCGTGACGGCATGGTGCGTGATGATCAAAAAGCGCGTTTCAGTGCGGCGGCACATCTCGTCCAACAGGTCACAAAAGCGGCCCACGTTGGCATCATCCAAAGGTGCATCGACCTCATCCAACACACAAATGGGCGCGGGGTTGGCCAGGAACACAGCAAAAATCAGCGCCAGAGCTGTCAGCGTCTGCTCCCCGCCCGACAGCAGACTGAGTGTCGCCAGTTTCTTGCCCGGCGGTTGGCACATGATTTCCAGACCGGCCTCTAATGGATCGTCGCTTTCAACCAGCACCAGATTGGCCTCGCCGCCACCGAACAGATGCTTGAACAACATCGAAAAGTTGCTGTTCACTTGCTCAAACGCGGTTAACAGACGTTCGCGGCCTTCGCGGTTCAGGCTGTTGATACCGTTGCGCAAAGTGCGAATGGCCTCTTCAAGGTCATTTTTTTCAGCCACCAACGTGTCGTGTTCTTCTTCCACTTCTTTGGCGTCTTCTTCGGCGCGCAGATTGACCGCACCCAAGGCGTCACGCTGACGTTTCAGGCGGTTCACATCGGCCTCAATCGCATCAGCGGCCGGCATGTTTTCGGGGTCCGCCTTGAGAGACCCCAGCAATTGCGCGGGTGTGGTTTCCTGTTCATCTGCGATACGCTCAGACGCGGCGTTCAATGTCTCTCGTGCGGCCTCTGTACGGGCCTCAGAACGGGCCCGCGCCTCACGTGCCTCGGATGCGTGGCGTTCCGCGTCACGTTCGGTTTCGACCGCTGTGCGCGCAGCCCCTTCGGCCGTGGACAGCGCATCAGCGGCCTCAGCCCGGCGTGCCTCGGCCGTAGAGATCGAGCGGCCAAGTTCATCCCGTTTGGCGCGAATCTCATCAGGGGCTTGGGTTGCTTGCTTCAATTCCTCTTGCGAGGTGACTTTGCGCTCGGCCAGTTCTGCACTGCGTTTTTCTGCGGTGTCCAAACGGTGGCGCCAACCGCTTATTTCCTTGGTGACTTCCTGCGCACGGCGGGTGCGGGCCTCGCCTTCCCGGCGCAATTCATCATGGGCTGAACGTTTGGACATCATGGTCATACGCGCCGCTTCGACGGTCATTTTGACGTCTTCGATCTCAGTTCGTGCGGCGTCCAGATCACCCAGATCCGCCAGCGCGGCTGAGGCTTCGTCCAGCTGTTTGCGGGCGCCCAATGCTTCGTCTTCATGCCGGGTAACGGCCAGCCCCAATGATTCAAGGCGTGACTGCGCAAGGTTGCGATCCGCCTCGGCCCGGCTAAGGGCGCGGCTGGCGTCATTCATCGCCAGATCGGCGGCACGGCGGGCCTCACGCGCATCTTTGTCGGCTTGGGTCAACTGTGTCAGCTGGGTGCTCAGCACATCATGGGCGGCGCGGGCACCATCGGCACGCGCGCTAACATGCTCCAGCTCTTGTTTCAGCTCTTCCAGTCGGTTGAGTTGTTGCAGGCGCAGGGCAGCGGTGCTGGGGGCGTCTTCGGCCCAGGCGCGAAAACCGTCCCACCGCCAAAGGTCACCTTCCATGCTGACCAGACGCTGGCCCGGTTGCAAAAGCGGTTGCAGACGCGGCCCGTCATCGACATCGACAACACCGATCTGGCTGATGCGACGCCCCAAAACATGTGGGGCGCTCACATAGTTGGATAGCGCAACAACACCTTCTGGCAGGATTTGAGGCGTAGGATATCCGGGCAGCGCAGCCCAGCCAGAGGGGCCGTCGGCCTCAACTTCGGGGGCGCGCAGATCATCGGCAAGGGCCGCACCCAGCGCCTTTTCGTAACCCGATTGCACATGCAGTTGATCCATGACCTGCCCGCCTTCGGCGGTGTCACGCTCCACCAGTCGGGCAAGGGCCGATACTTCGGCGCGCAGCGCGTTCACTTCGCCGTCGGCCTCAGAGCGTTCCGCACGGGCATCCGCTTCGCGCGCTTGCGCATCTGCGCGGGCCTGATCGGCACTGGCGAGGGCTGCTTCGGCGGTGGCGGTGGCCTCGGTGGCCGCTGTTTCAGCAGCACCGGCGGTATCAAAATCATTCAGCGCAGTTTGCAGAGCCAGCTTTGATTGTTCCACTGCCGCACGGGCGCGGGTGGCTTCATCTTCGCTGCGGGTCAGAGTTTTTTGGCTGTCATCCAACAGGCGCTGCGCGGATTGGTGGCGCGCGGCCAGACGGGCAACATCTTCTGTGCGGGTGGACAGGTCACTTTCGCGGTCCTGCAGGATACTGGCCGCCGAGCGCGCCTCGCCCATGGCCTCTTCCAGTCGTGCATCATGCCCATCGCTGGCCTTGGTCAGCTCTTTGGCTTCCCACTCCAGCCGCTCAATTGTTTCGCCGGCATCCCGGTTCAGCCCGCTTTCGCGCTCGATATCCAGGGCCAGCTGTTCAATGCGGTTTTGCAGCGTTTCGATCCGCGACAACGCAGTGGCTTCCTGATCATCCAGAGTGTCACGCTGCACTTGCAAGCGTTGCAGGATGGCGGCCGCTACGGCCTCTTCCTCACGCAAGGAAGGCAAGGCTTCATCGGCCTTGGCGCGGGCTTTGACCGCAGCGCGCGCGCCAGCTTCTGCCTGAGCGGCCAATGTGGTGCGCTCGCGTAATTCATCCTCGGCCATCGCGCGCGCGTGATCCGCTTCTTTCCAGCGCCGATAGAGCAGCAGCCCTTCAGACTGGCGCAGCTCTTCGCCGATCTGGCGATAGCGGGCCGCTTGGCGGGCCTGACGCGCCAGTTGCGCCAGTTGTGCTGCCAGTTGTTCGATCACATCATCAACGCGGGTCAGGTTGCTTTCGGCGCCTTTCAGCTTCAGCTCGGCCTCATGGCGGCGTTGGTACAGACCCGAGATACCGGCGGCCTCTTCCAGAATACGGCGTCGGTTTTTGGGCTTGGCGTTGATCAGTTCCGAAATCTGGCCTTGCCGCACCAATGCGGGCGACTGCGCACCGGTTGAGGCATCAGCAAACAACATCTGCACGTCACGCGCACGCACATCCTTGGTGTTCACCTTATAGGCGCTGCCCACATCACGGGTAATGCGGCGAATGATGTCCAGATTGTCACTGTCATTAAAGCCAGCAGGGGCCAGACGGTCAGAGTTATCAATATGGATCGACACTTCGGCAAAGTTGCGCGCAGGCCGTGTGGCCGCCCCGGCAAAGATCACATCCTCCATGCCGCCGCCACGCATGGCTGTGGGCCGGTTTTCCCCCATGACCCAGCGCAACGCTTCGAGGAGATTGGACTTGCCACAGCCATTTGGCCCCACAACACCAGTCAGCCCGTCGGCAATGATCAGGTCCGTCGGGTCCACAAAGCTTTTGAAGCCGGTCAGTCGTAGTTTGGAGAACTGCAAGCGTCATCCCTTAATCAGCGCCGGTGATTCCGGTCTTGGATCTAAATGTGGGCGGGCAATTGCGGTTGAGTCAACGAAGAACCCCCCCATTTGGGGCGATTGAGCTAGTTATCCACAAGATACTACGGAAATTCGCGCCTTCCTCTTCGATTTCTGGGTACTCAATGTCGGGCCTCATATCAGCAACGCGCATCTTTCCCCCCCCACGCGCCCGATCAGCAGCCGCCAAACAGGTGACACCAGTGCCGTGCATGGCATCTGGCTGTGCGCGCGGGCCGGAATCCGCCTTGACGAGTCCGGCGCTGATCTGCATAGCTGATTGGGCATGGTTCCCATTAGTGATGCAAAGCATCGGGGATCAAACTGGGAATGACGTGACGGCGGACCCATATCGGGAGCCAATTCGTCAGCCGCCCCCGCGACTGTGAGCGGTGAGCGCGCACTCAAAACCACTGGGCCGTTGGCCCGGGAAGGGAGTGACCGCGCTTTGACCCGCAAGCCAGGAGACCGGCCATGCAAATGAAACCTAACAAACACGCCGTCGGGGTTGACGGCTACGGAGGAACTGACATGCATATCGAACCCGGCATCGTAGATGGCGCAAAAATGGTACTTGGCTATGGCACAGCTGCCGCAGCGGGCACATACACCCTGAAACTGGCCTGGGATCTGGTCAAAACCGGTGGCATTGCCAAGCTGGTTGGCGGAACTTTTGCCGCGACCGTCCTGACATTCATCTTTTTCCAGGTGCTGCCACACTATCCTGTTGGCGTATCTGAGGTTCACTTTATTCTCGGCTCGACGTTGCTGCTGCTGTTTGGCGCTGCACCTGCCGCCATTGGCCTTGCCTTTGGTCTGCTGCTTCAGGGTGTGTTGTTTGCACCCTTTGACCTGCCGCAATATGGCATCAACATGACCACTTTGCTGGTTCCTCTGTTTGCCATTCATGCGCTGGCCAAACGGATCATCAAGCCCGATACTGCCTATGTTGATCTGAGCTACACTCAGACGCTTGCCCTTTCGACAGCCTTTCAGGGCGGCGTTGTCGCATGGGTGGCCTTCTGGGCGTTCTACGGTCAGGGCTTTGGTGCAGAAAACATGGTCGCAGTGAGCAGCTTTGGGGCTGCCTACATGCTGGTTGTGATTGTCGAGCCTTTGGCCGATCTGGCCGTTCTGGCCGGTGCAAAAGCTGCGCGTGACCTGGGTCTGGGCCGTTTCCTGACCCACCGTTTGTATCACGCCGCTTAATCGCGCCGTTTTACCAAACCTCTGATACATTCGGCGGCACCCTGAAATGGGAGCCGCCGTTTTCACAGTTATTCACAGGATACATCTGTCATGCCTGCCAAAATTCCCGCCACTGTTGTTACTGGTTTTCTGGGCGCCGGTAAAACCACACTGATCCGGCACATGCTGGAAAACGCCCAAGGCAAACGCATCGCTTTGATCATCAATGAATTTGGCGATCTGGGTGTCGATGGAGACATCCTTAAGGGGTGCGGCGATGAAACCTGCACCGAAGATGACATCATGGAGCTGAGCAATGGCTGCATCTGCTGCACCGTGGCTGAGGATTTCGTGCCCACCATGCAAAAGCTGCTGGAGCGCGAAAATGCCCCCGATCATATTGTCATTGAAACCTCTGGTCTGGCCTTACCCCAACCTCTGGTGCGGGCGTTCAACTGGCCCGAGATTTCCACCCGCGTTACCGTCGATGGCGTCGTAACCGTGGTGGATGGCAAGGCCGTTAGCGAAGGCCGTTTTGCCCATAATGTCGCCGCAGTGGATGCCCAGCGCGCGATGGATGAAAACCTGGATCACGAAACGCCGCTATCTGAATTGTTTGAAGATCAGGTGGCCTGCGCTGATATGATCGTCGTCAACAAATCCGATCTTCTGGGTGCGGATGAGGTCGACGCGTTGATCGGCAAGCTGCGCAGTGACAGCCGTGGCGGGGTGCAGGTGGTCAAGGCCACCATGGGGGCCCTGCCGGTTGATGTTTTGCTGGGTCAGGGTATCGGATCAGAAAATGATCTGGAGGCGCGCCACGAGGTGCATCATCACGACCACGATGATGACGACGATCATCACGACGATCATCATCATGACCATGATCATGATGAATTTGAGAGTTTCGTCGTCACCCGCCCCGAAATCACCGATCCAGCGGCCTTTGCCCAGCGCGTGGCGGATATCATCCGTGAACATGATATCTTGCGGCTCAAGGGTTTTGCCGCTGTTGCAGGCAAACCCATGCGCCTGACCATTCAGGCGGTTGGCCCGCGCGTGGACAGTTACTTTGATCAGCCATTTGGCGCTGGTCTGCGCGAAACGCGGCTGGTGGTTATTGGTCAAGCCGGGCTTGATCGTGCGGCGATCCAAGCGGCTCTTGCTGCGTGATGTTGATCGTCGAAGCGGGCGACCCGCATCACCCCAAGGCCACAGCGCTATTGCGCCAAAGCCATGCGTTGATGCAAAGCCTGTTTCCACCTGAGGATAATTTCTATCTGGAGATTGATGATCTGGTGGACGATACCATCGCCTTTTTTATCGCTCGCAAAGGTGATGATGTGATCGGCACTGCGGCGTTGAAAAACTGCGGCAGTTACGGTGAAGTGAAATCCATGTTCGTGGCGGAAGCCGCCCGTGGACTTGGCGCCGCAGATGCACTCATGCGCCAGTTGGAAGATCACGCGCGTGGCCTTTCCCTGCCTGCGATGAAATTGGAAACCGGCACCTTGCTGAACGCCGCGCACAAACTCTATGCCCGCCACGGGTATGCAACATGTGGCCCGTTCGGCGATTACGCCGCGGGCAAAAGTTCGGTCTTTATGGAAAAGCCGTTATGACTTTAACTTGGCGCCTTGGCCTTGGCTGCGGCTGCGGCTTTCATCCGTGCCAACAACGCGGCCTTGTCCTCGCGCTGACCAAAGGGCTTTTTGCGAGACCCATGCGCGTTATGCTCGGCGTGTCGCGGTGCGTTCCTACCCTTTTTGGGTGCGCCGGCTGCTTTATAGTTCATGATCTGATCCTCACATTTGTGGCACCCCTAACACGAGAGTTTAACTAATGCACCTGCTCGCTGCCACTCCGGGAAGTATCGATGACGGCACCGAGCCGGTTGATCTGGGCCAGACAGCATCGGACGTCGTGTTTATCTCGGCCGCCGATACCGAATTGGCCGCCCTGAGCGAGGCGCGCGCCGAGATGCCCAACCCTGTGGGCCTGCGGCTTGCCAATATGACCCACCTGCAACACCCGATGTCGGTGGATATGCACCTGGACACTTGCGCCACGCAGTCTCGGCTGGTCATCGCCCGTGTCTTGGGGGGCACAGGGTACTGGCGCTATGGTGCCGAACAATATGCGGCGCGCTGCTATGAGGCGGGTGTTGCGTTGGCCCTGCTGCCCGGCGACGACAAACCAGACGAGGAACTGCGCCAGCTGTCCACCGTATCTGACGCGGATTACGACGCCCTCTGGGCCTATCTGGTTGAAGGGGGACCAGAAAATTCGACGAATTTTCTAAGCTACGCCCGGTTTATGCTAGAGCACACAGAACCACCTGCCGCAGCCAGCCCGTTGTTGCGGGCCGGGGTGTATTGGCCCGGTTCCGGTGTCGCCGATCTGAACACAGCACAGGGGGCTTGGGTCGAGGGCCAGCCGATCGTGCCGCTGATTTTTTATCGCGCGCTGGTGCAGGGTGCGGGCCTGAACCCGATCAACCGCATGGTGCGCGCGCTGTTGCGGCAGGGGTTAAACCCTCTGCCGGTCTTTGTCGCATCCCTCAAAGATCCGGTTTCAGTGGCGACATTAGAACAATTGTTCACCTCAGCCCCGCCTGCTGTCATCCTCAACTGCACGTCCTTCGCGGTTGGATCACCTCACGCGGGCGATCAAAGCCCGTCCAACCCGCTGTCCAGCAGTTTCGCCAATGGTGCGCCGGTGTTTCAGGCCGTGTTGGCAGGGTCAACCGAGGCCGCCTGGGTTGAAGGTTTGAATGGCCTATCTGCCCGCGATATCGCCATGAACGTAGCCCTGCCTGAGGTAGATGGGCGCATCCTGTCACGCACGATTTCGTTCAAGGGCGAGGCGTTTTTTGACGGAGCCACCGAGTGCCCCATCGCCACCTACCGCGCCCAGGGTGACCGGGTTGAATTTGTGGCACAACTGGCGGCCAATTGGGCCAAGCTACGCACCACCCCCGATCCAGACCGCAAAGTGGCGCTGGTGCTGGCGAACTACCCCAACAAAGACGGGCGTTTGGCCAATGGCGTGGGCCTCGATACACCAGCGGGCACAGTGCATGTGTTGGAATTGCTGCAACAGGCTGGTTACCGCGTTATGGACCGCCCATCTGACAGCGACACACTGATGCAGGCCGTCATGGCAGGGCCAACCAACTGGTTGAGCGACCGCGCACAGCGCACCGGCGGCGTGCGCCTGTCCATGGCCGATTATCAGATCGACTATGGCCAATTGCCTTGGGAATTGCGCGAGGCGATGGAAACGCGCTGGGGCAAACCCGAGCAAGACCCATTTTATACCGCTGGCGAGGTGGATTGCGGATACTTCAGCCTGTCAGTGCTGGAATTTGGCAATGTCGTGGTCGGCCTTCAGCCTGCACGCGGCTATAACATTGATCCAACCGACACTTATCATTCGCCCGATTTGGTGCCGCCCCACAATTATCTGGCCTTCTATTTCTGGCTGCGCCACCAGTTTCGGGCACATGCGATCGTGCACATGGGCAAACACGGCAACATGGAATGGTTGCCGGGCAAGGCGTTGGCGCTGTCGCCCAATTGCTGGCCCGAGGCGGTGCTGGGACCGATGCCACATCTCTACCCGTTCATCGTGAATGACCCCGGCGAAGGCACCCAAGCCAAACGCCGCGCACAAGCGGTGATCATCGACCATCTGACACCCCCCTTAACCCGCGCCGAAACCTACGGGCCCTTGAAAGAACTCGAAGCCCTTGTCGATGAATATTACGAGGCCGCAGGTGTTGATCCGCGCCGCATTGAATATCTGCGCCGGGAAATCCTGACACTCACCTCCGCCACAGGTCTGGCCACAGACGTTGGCATGGCAGGCGAGGACGAAGACCGCGATCTGGCCAAGCTGGACGCCTATCTGTGCGAGCTGAAAGAGGCGCAAATCCGTGACGGGCTTCATATCTTTGGCCAATCCCCGACAGGGCAGCAAGCGCTGGACCTGACCATTGCACTGGCGCGAGTACCGCGCGGCATGGGGAAGGAGGGGGATGCCTCCCTGATCACAGCATTGGCACAGGATTACGACCTCGGGTTTGACCCGCTCGATTGTGATATGGCCGCTCCCTGGTCTGGGCGCCAGCCCGATGCTCTCATAGCGATGTCAGGCGATCCATGGCGCAGCACCGGCGACACGGTTGAGCGGCTTGAACTATTTGCGCAACATATCTTGCGGGATGGTGGGCGGGGCGTCGTGGGCCTTGGTCCACGCGCGTCGTGCGTCATCACCGAAATCCACACAAATATCGCCCCCACTGTGGCGGCCTGCGGAGATGCCGAAGGCCAGGCTCTGCTCACGGCCCTCAACGGGCATGCCATCGCCCCCGGCCCGTCGGGTGCCCCGACACGCGGTCGGCTTGATGTGCTGCCCACTGGCCGAAACTTCTTTTCGGTTGATAGCCGCGCTGTGCCCACACCAACGGCCTGGGCTTTGGGGTGGAAATCCGCCAACATGCTGATCGAAAAGCACCTTCAGACCGAAGGCGACTGGCCGCGTGCCTTGCTGATTACCGCCTGGGGCACTGCCAATATGCGCACCGGTGGTGACGACATCGCTCAGGCACTGGCGCTGATGGGGGTCAAACCCAAATGGGACAGCGCCAACCGCCGCGTCACCGGGTTTGAGGTGTTGCCACATACCGTGCTTGGGCGCCCGCGCGTGGATGTCACGCTGCGTATTTCCGGCTTTTTCCGGGATGCCTTTCCGCAGTTGATTTCACTGGTTGATAGTGCTGCGCGCGCGGTCATGGCCCTGGATGAGCCTGATGACATAAACCCTGCCGCCGCGCGGGCGCGCGCTGAGGGGATTCAGGCGCGTGTCTATGGCTCCAAGCCCGGCGCTTATGGCGCGGGATTGCAGGCAATGATTGATGAGCGCCTCTGGGCCAACAAGGCAGATCTGGCCGAGGCCTATCTGACATGGGGCAGCTATGCCTATGGCGCCGGATCTGAGGGCGCCGCTGATCGTGCCGGGTTTGAGGCCCGTCTGTCTCAGGCCGAGGCGGTCGTGCAAAATCAGGACAACCGCGAGCACGATATTCTGGACAGCGATGATTATTATCAGTTCGAAGGCGGTGCCGCGGCGGCGATCAGCACGCTGCAAGGCCGGGATCGACCGATTTATCACAATGACCATTCGCGCCCCGAGCGCCCGGTGATCCGCACACTGGACGATGAGATTGGCCGCGTTGTCCGCAGCCGTGTGGTGAACCCCAAATGGATCGAAGGCGTCAAACGCCACGGCTATAAAGGCGCGTTTGAGATTGCTGCGACGGTGGACTACCTCTTTGCCTTTGCGGCCACGACGGGGGCAGTGCGCGGGCATCATTTTGATCTGGTGGAGGCCGCCTTTATAGAAGACGAGGCCACGCGTGATTTCATCGCTGAACATAATGCCCCAGCCCTGAGAGAGATCGCTGAGCGGTTACAGGAAGCGATTGATCGCGGGCTGTGGACACCGCGCTCCAATTCGGCACACGCGCGCATCGCGCAGCATCTGTGAAAAACGTATTGTTCATTTGCGGTAAGGCGCGCAAACGCAGCCCGACAGCCGCACAAATCGCAGGTAAATGGCCCGGAATAAACGCCGATTTTGCAGGTCTGAGCCGTGATGCGGACGAACAGATCACTGCCCAGCATCTGGATTGGGCCGACATGATTTTTGTTATGGAGGCGCGACAAACCAAACGCCTCGCAACGGTTTTTGGCCCGCCGAAACCTGGCCTAAAACCCGTGGTTCTAAATATAGCGGATCGCTATGAATTCATGGATCAGGCATTGATCGACGATCTGATGAGAAAACTCGTTTTTCACTTTGGCCCGCTTGGCTGAATCAATCCGCGGAATACCGGTTATAGTAGCCGTGCTATCGGTCAGTTCAACAATTGCGCCAACGACATGCATGGCAGCACGGGCACATTTGCCCGCCAAAGAAGCTGTCCTTGTTTGATGCCATGGGGGTGCGCGTGCTAATGCCAGCCCATGAGCCGTGATCCATCCCCCAAAAAATCAGCCCTTCGCGTTAGCTGCGCCAGCCATGTGGTGCAAGACGGGTTGATTGCCTCGATCTATGTTCTGCTGCCCATTTTGGCGCAGGTCTTTGGGCTAAGCTATGCGCAGGTGGGTTTGCTCAAAGGGCTGAAAGGCCTGGCACAGGCCCTGTTGGAGATCGGCTCGGGCTGGTTCAGCGAACAGATCGGAGAATGCCGGTTGATTGCTGTCGGGTTGGGATTGTCCGGTGCGGGCTATGCAATTTTGTCTGTGGCGCCCGGTTTGGGGGCCGTCACTATCGCTCTTTTGATTATCGGAGCGGGCACGGCGCTGCATCACGCACCTGCGTCAGCCCTGATTGTGCACAGCTATCGCGCCAACAAACGCACAAGCGCGCTTGGGCTTTACAACGCCTCGGGTGATGTCGGGAAGCTGGCGTTCACCGGCGGTGTCAGCCTTGCTATCGGTGCTGGGCTGGCTTGGCATCAGATCAGCCTGATTTATGGGTTGTCAGGCTTGCTGGCAGCGGGTGTCATTGCCAGGGCGGCTCGGTCTTTGCGTCACCACCACCCTCAAACCGCCCGGCAAGATCAATCTGCCAACAAAGGGTGGGGCATCCTGAATTGGCGTGCATTTGCGTCCCTTTTGGCAGTGACTAGTATCGACACCATGGTGCAATCCAGTACCTTTGTTTTTGTGGCCTTCCTGATGCTGGCTAAGGGGTTGCCGCTTTGGGTTGCAACCGCTGCCACGGTGATCCTTCTGGCTGGTGGCGTTTTTGGCAAAGCCGGCTGCGGGTATCTGGCTGAACGGATCGGCGTGCGCGCGGCTTTTGGGATGATCCAAGCCCTGACTGCCCTTGGCCTCGTGGCCATTGTGTTTGTGCCCAATTGGCTGGCCTTGACCTTGTTATTGCCACTGGGGGCAGTGGCGCAGGGGTCTACGTCAATCACATACGGGTTTGCGGCAGGGCTGATCCATCCAAGCAGAATGGCGCGTGGCTATGCATTGCTCTATTCGTCAGGCACTTTTGCCGCGGCTGCGGGGCCCTTCGGGATTGGCCTTGTGGCTGATGCATGGGGGATCGGGGTCGCTATTTGTGGTTTGGCCATCTTCGCCTTGCTGGCTGTGCCGCCGATCTTCTTGCTGTCAACAGCACCGAAATCCGGCGATGGGGGCTAAATCCCCGGCTTGCAAACCAGTTCAACCTTGCCCCGATAAAGCTTGTTGTAATCACAATCATACTCCAGCGTGCGCGGCTCGGGCGAGGCTGACCCACCCCCGCAATCCAGGCTGGCCTCGATCAGCACCTGATCACCATCCATGCGTTTCACCCGGCAGCCGGTGGATTTTTCGATCGCCACTTTGGCGCGCGGCATCACCGCCTCGGGCCGTGGTGCCCATTCGGTGTTGACCCGCAACGCCAGCGCCCGGTTGCCATCGTGGCGCACGTCAAAGGTGCTTTCGCCCACGGTGATCCGCTGCCCGGCAATCCCGCGATATTCGGGCGGGGGCGTGTCGCACCCAGCCAGAAAAAGCAGCCCTGATATCAATCCAATCCAACGCATTATCCAACATTGCCCGCCACAACGTTAACAATTGCTTAAAGCGTGCAAATAGGCTTGCACCCGGTGCCATGCTCCCACACACTCGGGCCAACCCCAAGGAGGCAATGATGAGCACAGACCCCGACCGCCACGCGATGAAGATGGCCAAGAAAAAGGCCGCCCGCGACAAGATCATGGCCACCAAGACCGACGAAAAGGGCCTGATCATCATCAACACCGGCAAGGGCAAAGGCAAATCCTCGGCCGCGTTCGGGATGATTTTTCGCTGTATCGCCCATGATATGAAATGCGCCGTGGTGCAGTTTATCAAGGGCGGCATGTCCACCGGTGAACGTGACCTGATCCTTGGAAAATTCTCTGAGGCATGCGCGTTTCACACCATGGGCGAGGGGTTTACCTGGGAAACCCAGGACCGCACCCGCGACACAGAAATGGCCCAGGCCGCATGGGAAAAAGCCAAGGACCTGATCCGCGACGAAAGCAACAAAATGGTGCTGCTGGATGAAATAAATATCGCCCTGCGCTATGATTATCTGGACGTAAACGAAGTGGCGGCGTTTCTGGTCGAGGAAAAACCGCATATGACCCATGTGGTTTTGACCGGGCGCAACGCCAAAGAAGAGCTGATCGAAGTGGCTGATCTGGTGACAGAGATGGAATTGATCAAGCACCCGTTCCGATCCGGCATCAAGGCGCAGATCGGGGTGGAGTTTTAGGGGGCGCCCAGCACCCCCGATTTGGGCGAAATATCGGACATGGCCACCACCGCAGTTGAGGCCTTTTTGCCCTATTAGGGCGACATATGGCGCGCTGTATCCCCCTGCAATCTGTTGCAAAGGGGCGCTTGCGGAACGCCTAAAGTGGCCATATCATTTGACCAGTCCAGCCCGAGGCCCCTATGCCATACCAAAAAGTCACGCCCGAGAAGCTGTCTTCAGCCGTCACACGCCAAATTGAAAAGCTGATCCTGCGCGGCATATTGCGCCCGGGTGAGCGCCTGCCATCCGAACGTGATCTGGCTGATAAAATGGGGGTTTCACGCCCCTCCCTGCGCGATGCGGTTGCCGAGTTGCAAGGCAAAGGCCTGCTGACCTCGCGCGCCGGGTCGGGCATCTATGTGGCCGACGTGTTGGGAAGTGCCTTTTCGCCTGCGCTGATAGGGCTGTTTGCTGATCACGATGAGGCCGTCTTTGACTACATCGCCTTTCGCCGCGACCTCGAAGGGCTGGCCGCAGACCGGGCGGCGCGTCTGGCTTCGGATACAGATTTAAAAGTGATCCAAACCATCTTTGTCAAGATGGAAACGGCCCATGCCTCATCCAACTCCAATGACGAGGCGCGGCTGGATGCAGAGTTTCACATGGCCATTATCGAGGCCAGCCATAACGTGGTCATGCTGCATATGATGCGTTCGATGTTTCAGATGCTGCGTGAAGGTGTGTTTTATAACCGTCAGGTCATGTTTCGCCAACGTATGACCCGCGACATGCTGCTTGATCAGCACCGGTCCATCAACACCGCCCTTCAGGCGCGTGACCCAGTGCAGGCGCGTAAGGCGATAGAATCACACCTGAATTTTGTGGAAAAATGCCTGTCGGATCAACAAACATCCGACAAGAACGAGGCGATTGCCAAACAACGGTTGGATCACGAACAGGCACGATAAAGGGCGGAATGCCTCCTCTATTATTTTACCAATTGATAAAATTTTAATTCGTGGCATACTGCATTGGTCAAAACCAAGCGCAGGAGGGGCCCATGCCCGAAACCAAGCTCACGCCAGGGATCGCCGCAGGACGGCTGGAGCCGGGCAGCTATTCCGAGAATTTTGCCGATCTACATCCACGTCTTGAAGACCACGAGGCCCTAGTGGCCGCTGATCGTTGCTATTTTTGCCATGACGCCCCCTGCACCACAGCCTGCCCCACCGACATCGACATCCCTTTGTTCATCCGCCAAATCGCCACAGGCACGCCCGACGCCGCCGCAAAGACGATCCTGTCGCAGAACATTCTGGGCGGGATGTGCGCGCGGGTCTGCCCCACAGAAACCCTGTGCGAAGAAGTTTGCGTGCGCGAAACCGCCGAAGGCAAGCCGGTGCTGATCGGTCAGTTGCAACGCTATGCCACCGATACGTTGATGGACAAAGGCGTGCATCCGTTCACCCGCGCGGCTTCAACCGGTAAAAACGTGGCAATCGTGGGGGCCGGGCCGGCCGGGCTGGCCTGCGCGCACCGACTGGCCATGCTGGGCAATGATGTGACCATCTTTGACGGGCGCGCAAAAGCTGGCGGGCTGAACGAATTTGGCATTGCCGCCTATAAATCCGTCGATGGGTTTGCCGAGCGCGAAGTGGCTTGGCTGTTGCAAATCGGCGGCATCACGATTGAAACCGGCAAGTCGCTGGGCGACGGGGTGAGCCTTGCTCAGTTGCAATCAGATTATGATGCCGTGTTCCTGGGCATCGGTCTGGGCGGCGTCAATGCACTGGGCCTGGAGGGCGAGGACAAAGATGGCATCTTGGATGCGGTCGAGTTTGTTGCCGATCTGCGTCAGGCGCGCGATCTTTCCAGTATCCCCATTGGCCGCGACGTCGTGGTCATTGGCGGCGGTATGACGGCTGTTGATGCCGCCGTACAATCCAAACTGCTGGGCGCATTGAATGTCAGCCTTGTCTATCGCCGGGGCCTTGAAAGGATGAACGCCAGCAAATTTGAGCAAGATCTGGCAACCTCCAAAGGGGTGCGGATCATCACCAACGCAAGCCCCAAAGCGGTGCATGGCAATGGCGCTGTGCGCGAGATCGAATTCGAATATACCGATGATGACCTCAATCCCACAGGCCAGACCATCCGCCTTGCCGCCGATCAGGTCTTCAAGGCGATTGGCCAGACGCTTGAGGGCGATGATCTGCCAGATGTTGATGGCAACAAGATTGCTGTAACCGATGCTGGGCGTACCAGCATGTCAGGTGTCTGGGCCGGAGGTGACTGCGCTGCGGGTGGAGATGATCTGACCGTGACAGCCGTGGCCGAAGGGCGCGATGCCGCAGACGACATCCATGCACAGTTGAGCGGGGCCTGACCCGATGTATTTTCGCTTTCTCCCGGGGCTCGCGCTGGTGCGATGCATATCTTCCCTGTGCATCCCACTGTCGCGGCCCATGGGATGACCGGCGAGGGGACGCCTCTCTTGCATAGTAACTGACACTTCTTCCGAAAGGACATTCAAATGGCCGATCTGACATCTAATTTCATTGGAATAAAATCCCCCAATCCGTTCTGGCTGGCCTCGGCCCCACCGACGGACAAGGAATACAACGTCCGGCGCGCGTTTGAGGCCGGATGGGGTGGTGTTGTGTGGAAAACACTGGGCGAAGAAGGCCCCCCCGTGGTGAACGTTAACGGGCCGCGCTACGGCGCGATCTGGGGTGCTGACCGGCGGCTTTTGGGGCTGAACAATATTGAATTGATCACGGATCGGCCCTTGCAGACCAATCTGGATGAAATGACCCGCGTCAAGAAGGATTACCCCGATCATGCGGTGGTTGCCTCACTTATGGTGCCGGTGAATGAAGACGCGTGGAAGGCCATTTTGGAGCGCGTCGCGCAAACCGGTTGTGACGGCGTCGAGCTGAATTTTGGGTGTCCTCACGGAATGAGCGAACGCGGGATGGGCGCCGCTGTTGGGCAGGTCCCGGAATATGTGCAACAGGTGGCCGAGTGGTGCAAGACGCACACCGATTTACCGGTGATCGTAAAGCTGACGCCAAACATTTCCGACATACGAAAACCCGCGCAGGCGGCCAAGGATGGCGGTGCAGATGCGGTGAGCCTGATCAACACGATCAACTCCATCACATCGGTGAATTTGGACAATTTCGCGCCCGAACCGGCGATTGACGGCAAAGGATCACATGGCGGCTATTGCGGGCCTGCGGTCAAACCGATTGCATTGAATATGGTGGCCGAAATCGCCCGCACGCCGGGCTTGGGCGGCATTCCGATTTCCGGCATTGGCGGCGTAACCACTTGGCGTGATGCGGCCGAGTTCATGGCGTTGGGTGCCGGAAATGTGCAGGTTTGTACTGCCGCGATGACCTATGGCTTCAAGATCGTGCAGGAAATGATTTCGGGCTTGTCTGAATATATGGACGAGAAGGGATTTACCTCGGTTGATCAACTGGTTGGGCGCGCCGTGCCGAACCTGTCTGACTGGCAGCACCTAAACTTGAATTACATCACCAAGGCACGGATTGATCAGGATCTGTGCATTAAATGTGGCCGCTGTTATGCGGCATGCGAAGATACATCACATCAGGCGATTACAATGTCCGAGGACCGGGTGTTTGACGTGGATGACAGCGAATGCGTAGCCTGTAATCTGTGTGTGAATGTCTGCCCGGTTGAAAGCTGCATCACGATGGAGGAATTGGCCCCCGGTATGGTGGATGAACGCACCGGCAAAGTGGTTGAGGAAGACTACGCCAATTGGACCACACACCCCAACAACCCTGGAACCTGTGCCGCAGAATAGCAGAGATTTTTCGCACGAAAAATCTAAGCAATAGAAAATTCGTGCGAATTTTCCTTAATGCGGTGCGCATGAGGCCTGAATCATCATCCTTCACGCAATGCAGCGCGATGCTCAATCCTAGCCCGCGTTTCGAGAACCCGTGATCGCCAAAATTTGGCTCGGAACGCTTTAGAACACAAAGCGGATTGGCCCATTGTGACAAATCACGAGAAATTGGTCGGCGGTTTCAATCAAATGAAACCCACGTTTTTCAATCTCTTGGAAAAACCGCTCGCGCCCAACTTCGCGTTCAACCCATGCGCAGGACCGGCGGACAACTGCGCCTTTGCGGGCAGATTTAGTGCCAAACAATTGGGCAATCCATGGTTCGGGCGGGGAGAGGCGTGTGAGAACATTCATACCCACACCCTGCCCCAAACGTCATTAACAACGTCCTAATCCGTCAATACCCCACGCATATCTGGGTGCCCGAAAGAGCTGAGGCGATTTAGGGGCAATCCAAAACCACTGGTTGTTGAGCCGCGCCACCACTGCGCCCTGCCCGGCTCAAATATGCCACCATACACTGGCGTTCACTGCGGCTAATTACAGCGCAACCGCCATGACAATGTGGAATGAATTAGGAACTTGGCGACAATGCAATCAACTCACCCTGAGCGCGTGGAGACAGCAAGACATTCTAATCAAGCCTGAATCAATTGACCGGAGCACAACAAGCACCGGGTCAGGGATCACACAGTCAGCAACCGGCGAAACATCGCATCCAGAAACACCTCCGCCTCGGCGCGCACGTCCGCGCCGGCCAGCACTTGCACCTGGGCATCAAAATCCGCGTAATGCTGCGTTGTCGCCCAGATTGAAAAGATCAGCTGCATCGGGTCAACCTGCGCCAACCGCCCGGCATCCACCCAGCCTTGAATGAGAGTGACGGTGCGCTCTACCAGCGGCTTCAGATCCGCCTCCAGGTGGGGGCCAATCCGAGGCGCACCTTGCAATATCTCATTGGCAAACAGGCGGCTTTCGCGTGGATACTCAAACGACATTTCAATCTTGCGGTGCACATAGCGCAGGATTTCTTCCAGCGGCTCACCTGCGGGATCAATCTGCGCCATTGGAGCCAGCCATTTGTCCATCAACTGACCCAGCAGGGAGATGTGAATGGCCTCTTTGCCATCAAAATAATACAGGATGTTGGGTTTGCTGAGCCCTGAGGCCTCAGCGATCTGATCCAGCGTCGCGCCGCGATAGCCATGTTTGGAAAACACATCCAGCGCCGCCTCAAGGATCAGCTTGCGATTGCGGAGCTGAATACGGCTGGGTTTCTTGGAGGCGGCTTCGATGTTCATAAGGTCCAGAATGCGGTAATTTGCGAGGCTTTGAAAGCCCCCACGTCAATGCCGTCAGGTCAGCGCGCCGATGCCTTTGAGGATGATGGTTTTGACCGAGGTTTTCACCTCATCCCATTGCGCGTCAGAGTAGGGTTTGCCGCTGTTCAACGTCTCTATCTGATGGCCAAAATCGGCGTAATGCTGGGTCGTGGCCCAGAGCATATACAGCAGGTGGCGCGGGTTGACTGCATCCATTTTTCCCTCATCAATCCAGCGCTGAATAACGGCCATGCGCCCCTCGGTCCATTCCACCAATGTGGTTTCGAGGTAGTCCTGAATGACCGGCGCACGGTGCATCACCTCTGAGGCCCAAACCTTGGAGCCGGCCGGATGGCGGCGGCTGATTTCCAGCTTGGCGTCGATATAGGCACCGATTCCCTCGACCGGGCCGGGGGCGGCGTCAAACACGTCAGCCGCCTTCAGCCAGTCCTGAAAGATGGCCTGAACCACCTGACGATAGAGCGCTTCCTTGGTGGGGAAATAATAGTGCAAATTGGCCTTTGGCAGCCCTGCCACATCAGCAATAAGCTGCATTGTGGCCCCACCAAATCCAGCCTCGGCAAAGGTTTTTTCAGCCGCGTTTAAAATCAACCGTTCGTTCTCCTGGCGGATTTCTTTTTTGCTTAAGGGACGTGCTGCTTGGTTCATCTTTAGGCGATTCCAGAAACTTCTTGACCGGTTGGTCAGGGTATGGTGCTCTCATCTTGACCATACGGTCAGGTTGTGATCGTTTGCAAGAGGCCCCTCAGAGGCCCTGTTAGGGAGTTAGAAATATGGCCGCACAAACTTCGGCACCTGGCGTGAACATGAAAATCAATGGCGACCGTTTGTGGGACAGCCTGATGGAAATGGCCAAGATCGGCCCCGGTATTGCGGGCGGCAACAACCGCCAGACACTGACCGACGAAGACGGTGAAGGGCGCAAGCTGTTTCAAACTTGGTGCGATGCGGCGGGATGCTCCATGGGCGTTGATACTTTGGGCAACATGTTTGCCCGGCGCGAGGGAACTGACCCGGATGCCCTGCCCGTTTATGTCGGCTCGCACCTCGATACTCAGCCAACGGGCGGCAAATATGACGGCGTGTTGGGCGTGCTGGGCGCCTTAGAGATCATCCGCACCCTGAACGATCTGGGCATCAAAACCAAACATCCCATCGTTGCCACCAATTGGACCAACGAAGAAGGCACGCGCTTTGCCCCGGCCATGCTGGCCTCGGGGGTGTTTGCCGGGGTGCATGATCAGGCCTGGGCCGAAGACCGAACCGATGCCGAGGGCAAGAAATTTGGCGCCGAGCTGGACCGTATCGGCTGGCGCGGCGATGAGCCAGTGGGCGCGCGCAAGATGCACGCCTTCTTTGAGCTGCATATCGAACAAGGGCCGATTTTGGAGGCCGAGGGCAAAGATATCGGTGTTGTTACCCATGGTCAGGGTCTTTCGTGGACGCAAGTGACGATCCACGGCAAAGACAGCCACACCGGATCGACCCCCATGCCGATGCGCAAAAACGCCGGGCTGGCGATGGCGCGCGTGCTGGAGAAGGTTGAGGAAATTGCCCTCAGCCATGCCCCCGATGCCGTGGGGGCTGCAGGTCATATCGACATCTACCCAAACTCGCGCAACGTGATCCCCGGCAAGGCGGTGTTTACCGTTGATTTCCGCTCGCCCAACAAGGACGTGATCGCCGATATGGTGGGCCGAATGAAAGCGGCAGCGCAGCAGATCTGCGATGACATGGGCATGGACGTGGAATTTGAAGTCGCTGGTGGGTTTGACCCGGTGACCTTTGACGAGGGCTGTGTGAGCGCCCTGCGCAACGCGGCCGAACGACTGGGCTATTCCCATCGCAACCTGATTTCGGGCGCGGGACATGACGCCTGCTGGATCAACCGCGTCGCCCCCTCGGCCATGGTGATGTGCCCCTGCGTGGATGGCCTCAGCCACAACGAGGCCGAGGAGATTTCCAAGGAGTGGGCCACTGCAGGCACGGATGTTCTGATGCATGCGGTGGTGGAGACAGCGGAGATCGTGGAGTGAACTTGCCCCACAGAACACCCGTCCCGGGCTTGACCCGGGACCTCTCGGCCCATCAACGCAGAGGCCCCGGGTCAAGTCCGGGGCGGGGTTCACCTTTTGCTAACCTTGACTACGCATTCTCAGGCCATGCCGCATTTTGTCTACATCTTAGCCTCACGCCCCGACGGCGCTCTTTATACAGGGCGCACACAAGACTTGCGAAATCGGATAGAGGCGCACCGTGCAGGACTGTCCCAGCATACTGCAAAGTACAACATTCGCACACTTGTCTGGTTCGAGGAACACGAGGACTTCGAACCGTCTCTGCGACGCGAACGCACCATCAAACGTTGGCGGCGCGACTGGAAAAACGCGCTGATCACCGAAGCCAATCCAAGCTGGCAAGATTTAACATCCCAAATCCCCTCCTGAGCCGCCGCAAGGTCCCGGCTCAAGGCCGGGACGGGTGACAACAGGAGAACCCAAATGACCACCAAAGTCATCAAAGGCGGGCAGGTTTGCACCGCTGACCGCACATGGAAAGCCGATGTCCTGATCGAGGGCGAAACGATCAAGCAGATCGGTGAGGACCTGAAAGGCGATGAGTATATCGACGCCGAGGGTGCTTATGTCATCCCCGGCGGGATTGATCCGCATACACACCTCGAAATGCCTTTCATGGGCACCACCGCCGCCGAGACGTTTGAGACCGGCACCTGGGCCGCGGCTTGCGGTGGCACCACCATGCTGGTGGATTTCTGCCTGCCGGGCGCTGATGGCTCGATCAAGAACGCTATTAATGAGTGGCACAGAAAGTCCGCGCCGCAGATATGCTCGGATATCGGCTATCACATGGCCATCACCGGCTGGAGCGAAACCATCTTTGAGGAAATGAAAGACGCCGTCGATATGGGCGTCAATTCCTTCAAGCATTTCATGGCCTATAAAGGCGCTTTGATGATTGAGGACGACGAAATGTTCGCCTCATTCAGGCGCTGCAAGGAGTTGGGCGCTTTGCCCATGGTGCATGCCGAAAACGGTGATCTGGTTGCCGAGATGCAGCAGAAATACTTTGACGAAGGCATCACCGGCCCCGAAGGCCACGCCTATTCCCGCCCGCCCGAATTTGAAGGCGAAGCGGCCAACCGCGCCATCACCATCGCCGATTGCGCAGGCGTGCCTTTGTACATCGTGCATGTATCCTGTGAGCAGTCGCATGAAGCGATCCGGCGTGCGCGCCAAAAAGGCATGCGGGTGTACGGCGAGCCTCTGATCCAGTTTCTGACACTGGATGAATCCGAGTATTTCAACAAAGACTGGGATCATGCCGCGCGGCGTGTCATGTCTCCGCCGTTCCGAAGCAAGGACCATCAGGACAGCCTCTGGGCCGGCCTGCAATCGGGATCACTGCAAGTGGTCGCCACCGATCACGCGGCATTCAGCACCGATCAGAAACGCGCCGGCCGCGACGATTTCCGCATCATCCCCAATGGCTCGAACGGGCTTGAGGAACGGCTGTCCGTTCTGTGGACCGAAGGCGTGGAAACGGGCCGCCTGACACCCAATGAATTTGTCGCAGCCACATCCAGCAACGTGGCCAAAATCCTGAACATCTATCCCAAGAAGGGGGCGATTGTTGAGGGCGCCGACGCCGATATTGTGGTCTGGGACCCCAAAATCAGCAAGACGATCAGCCCGGCCAACCACCATTCTATCCTTGATTATAACGTGTTTGAGGGTTTTGAAGTGACGGCCAATGCGCGCTACACTCTGTCGCGCGGCGAGGTGATCTGGGCCTGGGGCCAGAACTCGCAACCCCAACCGGGCCGAGGCCGGTTTGTGCCGCGCCCTGCGTTCCCCTCAGCCCATGAAGCGCTGAGCAAATGGAAGGCGCTGACCGCACCCAAGATGATCGAGCGCGATCCTTTGAACATTCCGGCGGGGATTTGAACTTGGCCACAGACACGATCATCAGCGCAAAAGATCTCTCGCTGACTTTTCAGACCAATGATGGCCCGGTGCATGCCCTCAAGGACGTCAATCTTGACGTGCACAAGGGCGATTTTGTCAGCTTCATCGGCCCCTCGGGCTGTGGCAAGACGACGTTTCTGCGTTGCATGGCCGATCTGGAACATCCCACCGCAGGGTCCATCTCGGTCAACGGGATGAGCGCCGAAGAGGCCCGCCGACAACGCGCTTATGGCTATGTGTTTCAGGCCGCCGGACTGTACCCGTGGCGCACGATCGGTGGCAACATCCGCCTGCCGCTTGAGATCATGGGATACAGTAAATCCGATCAGGACGAGCGTGTGAACCGCGTGTTGGAACTGGTCGATCTGGCCGGGTTTGAAAAGAAATTTCCATGGCAATTGTCAGGCGGAATGCAGCAACGTGCCTCGATCGCGCGGGCGCTGGCGTTTGATGCCGATATCCTGCTGATGGACGAGCCGTTCGGTGCGCTCGATGAGATTGTGCGCGATCACCTGAATGAACAATTGCTGCACCTGTGGGACCGTACCAACAAGACGATCTGCTTTGTGACCCATTCGATCCCCGAGGCGGTGTATCTGTCGACCAAAATCGTCGTCATGTCGCCGCGACCTGGGCGCATCACCGATGTCATCGACAGCCCCCTGCCCCGCGAGCGCCCGCTGGATATCCGCGACACGCCTGAATTTCTGGACATTGCCCACCGCGTGCGGGACGGGCTCAGAGCGGGGCATGGCGATGAGATGTGACGCGACACCCGTCCCGGACCTGATCCGGGACCTCCACGCCACAAACGAGGCCCCGGATCAGGCCCGAGGCGCGGGGAGACCGGGATGAGAAACCTTCTGCCCATCGTCACCGTTGTCGCCGCCATTTTTGTGCTGTGGTACGCCGCTGCTGTGGCGCTGAATGCGCCCTGGGCCAACGACAAGGCCCAGCGGGCGGGGACAGACCTGAGTTTCAGCGAACTGGTGGCCGACACCTGGAGCCAGGACAAACCTAAGTTGCCTGCGCCACATCAGGTGGGCGCGGAATTATGGAAGACCACCGGTGCCATGGTGGCCAAGGGGCGGGCGTTCTCAAAGCGCTCGTTGATCTATCATTCCTGGGTGACCTTCAGCGCTACTGCTTTGGGCTTTGTGCTGGGAACAGCCCTTGGTATCGCTCTGGCGGTGGGGATCGTTTACAACCGCACAATGGACATGAGCGTGATGCCATGGGTTATCGCCAGTCAGACCATCCCAATTCTGGCCATTGCGCCGATGATTATCGTGGTGCTGAATGCCATTGGCATTTCGGGCCTGCTGCCCAAGGCGATGATATCAATGTATCTGTCGTTTTTCCCTGTCGTGGTGGGTATGGTCAAGGGCCTGCGCAGCCCCTCGGCGATGCAGCTTGATCAGATGCGCACCTGGAATGCGAGCTCTGCCCAGACGTTTTGGGCCCTGCGTTTGCCATCCTCTATGCCCTATCTGTTTACCTCACTAAAAGTCGCCATGGCGGCCAGCCTTGTGGGCGCCATTGTGGGCGAGTTGCCGACAGGTGCTGTGGCTGGTCTTGGCGCACGCCTTCTGGCGGGCAGTTATTATGGCCAGACCATCCAAATCTGGAGCGCGTTGATCATGGCAGCCACATTGGCAGCCCTGTTGGTGGCAGTTATCGGGGTGATCCAACGCATAACTTTGAAACGCATGGGGATGGCAGAATGATCTGGCTTGCAACAGGTATCGCCGCTTGGGCGCTGGGGTGGTGGATCAACTCCGTTTTGTCACATCGCCCCCCGACCCGTGCCACGCGGCTGGCCGTGCCTGTCATCTTTGGTGTCACCCTCATCGTGATCTGGGAATGTATTGTGCACGGGTTTGATATCTCAGCGGTTTTGTTACCGCCGCCCAGCATGATTGCCGTTACTTTTGCGGCCTCCACTGCCATTCTTTGGCAGGATTTTGTGCAAACTGCCCTAAAAGGAGCGCTGAGCGGCTATGTCATGGGCTGTGGTGCGGCCTTCCTGACCGCCATTGCGGTGGATCGGTTCGATTTCCTGAAACGTGGCCTGCTGCCGGTGGGCAACTTTGTGGCCGCGTTGCCGATTATCGGCATGGCCCCAATTCTGGTGATGTGGTTCGGATTTGATTGGCAATCAAAAGCCGCCGTTGTGGTGGTTATGGTGTTCTTTCCCATGCTGGTGAACACGGTGCAGGGATTGCAGGATACTGATGCCATGCAACGTGACCTGATGCGCACCTATGCGGCGGGTTATTGGAAAACCCTGCTGAAGCTGCGCCTACCTGCGGCGATGCCCTTCATTTTTAACGGTTTGAAAATCGCCACCACACTGGCCTTGATCGGGGCCATTGTCGCTGAGTTTTTCGGCTCGCCGATCCGCGGTATGGGCTTTCGAATTTCCACCTCTGTGGGGCAGCTTTCGATGGATCTGGTCTGGGCCGAGATCGTCGTGGCGGCGCTGGCGGGCTCTGGCTTTTATGGTGCGGTTGCACTTTTGGAGAAAGCCATGACATTCTGGCACCCATCACAGCGGAGCCGTTCCTGACCCACTACACCTATAATAAACCTCAACAAGGGAGACTATGATGAATAAGATCACAACAACTTTGGCACTGGCGACAGCCGGGCTTTGGGGCACGCTCGCGCAGGCTGCGGATGATGTCACATTGCAGCTGAAATGGGTCACGCAAGCGCAGTTTGCTGGCTATTATGTCGCACAAGACAAAGGGTTTTACGGTGACGAAGACCTCAATGTTACCATCAAACCCGGCGGGCCAGATATTGCGCCCGCGCAGGTGATCGCTGGTGGCGGTGCAGATGTTGTTCTGGACTGGATGCCATCCGCATTGGCCAGCCGCGAAAAAGGTCTGGCGTTGGTGAACATTGCCCAGCCCTACAAGAGCTCGGGCATGATGCTGACCTGTCGCAAGGATGCCGGGATCGAAACCCCCGAGGATTTCAAAGACAAGACCCTTGGTGTCTGGTTTTTTGGTAACGAATATCCGTTCCTAAGCTGGATGAGCAAACTGGGCATCGCCACGGATGGCTCGGAAGGTGGCGTGACCGTGCTTAAGCAAGGTTTCAACGTAGACCCTCTTTTGCAAGGCCAAGCCGCCTGTGTCTCAACCATGACATATAATGAATACTGGCAGGTCATTGATGCAGGCCTGACGCCCGACGATCTGGTGGTGTTCAAATACGAAGATCAAGGTGTCGCCACGTTGGAAGACGGCATGTATGTGATGGAAGAAAACCTGAATGATCCCGCGTTTGTCGATAAGATGACACGCTTTGTTCGGGCCTCGATGAAAGGCTGGAAATGGGCAGAAGAGAACCCAGATGAAGCCGCGATGATCGTGCTGGACAATGATGCCTCGGGCGCACAGACCGAAGCGCATCAAAAGCGGATGATGTCAGAAGTGGCCAAACTGACGGCTGGTTCCAATGGCGCACTTGACCCGGCGGATTTCCAACGCACTGTCGACAGCCTGTTGTCGGGCGGCTCGGACCCTGTGATCACCGCTGATCCGGGCGCTGCCGCCTGGACCCATGCGATCACGGATGCAGCACTGAACTAAGTTAGCTAAACTAGACTGGGGCGGTCTTTGCGGGCCGCCCCATTTTTTGTGGCACAGCCTTCATAACGTTTTGGCCTTTGGCATTTTGTATTGGCCTTGCAGCGATCAGATCATCCAAATCAGAAGGCCTGTAGTAGAAATGTCACAGGCCTTTTTCGTGCCTACGTCTTGCCACATTCCCGCCACAATCGCCTAACTTGGTGGCCTTTATGCACCACCCACAAGATGTGGAGTGAAATTGCCCAAAAATTCCAAAAACCAGTTGAAAATGAACACTTTATTCAAATTGCCCTCTGTGATAGGCTAGGCGTCATAAATAAAACGGCCAGTCGGATAACCGGCGGTCATGAGGCAGAAAAAGAGTAGTTCCATGAGAACGCGGAACAGTGCTCCAATCCGTTTAGGGTTGGTCATACTAGCCACGATCTGGATGTTGGTGATTGTCCCGCTTAGTGCGGCGGCGGCGCCGTATTCAGCGTTAGTGATGGATGCGCGCAGCGGCAAAGTGCTGCACGCGCGCAATGCGGATACGCGGCTGCATCCGGCCTCGTTGACCAAAATGATGACGCTTTATATCGTGTTTGAGGCGATCGAAAATGGTGAGATCAGCCTTGATACGACCGTCAGGATTTCCAAACATGCCGCTTCGGAACCGCCCAGCAAGCTGGGTCTGAAGGCCGGCCAGAAGATCAAACTGCGTTATCTGGTGCGTGCCGCTGCGGTCAAATCCGCCAATGACGCGGCCACCGCCTTGGGGGAGGCCATCGAAGGATCAGAGGCCAAGTTTGCCCGCCGGATGAACCGCACCGCAAAGGCGCTGGGTATGAGCCGTACGTCATTCAAGAATGCGCATGGCCTGACTGAATCCGGGCATTTGTCCACCGCGCGCGATATGTCCAACCTCGGGCGGCATTTGTTTTACGACTATCCGCAGTATTACAACCTGTTTTCGCGCCTCACCGCCAACGCTGGCGTGCGGACGGTCAAGCATACCAACACACGTCTGTTGAACGCCTACAAGGGTGCTGATGGTATCAAGACCGGTTACACCCGTGCTGCCGGTTTCAACCTGACAGCCAGTGCCGAGCGCAATGGCGAACGTATTATCGCCACGGTTTTTGGCGGGCGTTCTACTGCGACGCGTAATGCCAAGGTCGCTGAACTGCTGGATCTGGGGTTCAAACGTGCGCCACGCCGCGTGGCCCTGCACAAGCCACGCAAACCAGCATATCGCGGCAAAATGAGCGGTGGATCGGCTGCAACCACGGCCGTGGCCTCAGCCACACCGGCTGAAAAGGCCCCCGCCGGGCATTACGGAAAAACGGTTCGTCTGGCGTCGGCCTCGGCTGTCAAGAAGAGCCTGCGCCCCAAGACCCGCCCTATCGCCGAGCCTGAAACAGTTCTGGTGGCGGCGGCCAAGGATGACATCGAAGCGGCTGTTCTGGCCGCGCAAATGGTTGACGTGGCTGCCCTGCCCGCGGTCAAACCCGCCGCTCAGCCCGCTATCAAACCATCGGCCAAACCCGAAGCACGCCCCAAAGAGCTGGTTTTGGCCAAGGCCAGCACCACTGACATCGCCCAAGCAACGATCAAGACGCCAGTGGTTGATCCCATTCAGGAGGTTGTCACCCGTGTTTCCACCTCTGGTGGGCGGCACTGGGGGGTCAATGTGGGGCGCTATACCTCGGAATACAAAGCGCGCAAGGTTTTGTTGACCGTGGCGTTGAACGAGATGAGCACATTGGACGGATCCCTGCGCAAAGTGGTCAAGCGCAAGGGCGGATTTGACGCGAACTTCATGGGCATGACCCAGGAAAGCGCCGATCTGGCCTGCCGCAGGTTACAAGCCAAGCAAGTGACCTGCTTCACAATCGGACCCGGCTAAGCCCCTGACAGGATTTGGGTCAGGATTTGGGCCGCTCGTCATAGTCATCGCTGAGGATACGGCGGGCGTCGCCTTCGGGGTCGTCATATTGGTTTGACCGCACGGTATAGACAAAAAACGCCAGCCCAGCACCGCCAAGACACAGCGAAATTGGGATCAGATACGCCAGAATGTTCATGATTACCTCAGCCGCAGTGCGTTCAGCGATACCGTAATCGAACTGAACGACATGGCCAAGGCCGCAATCAACGGAGTGGCCAGTCCCGCCACTGCCAATGGCACGGCAATCACGTTGTAAACCGTTGCAATACGGAAGTTTTCCCGGATACGCCGGGTGGCGGATCGCGCAGTTGTGCAGGCCTCGGCAATGGGGGCAAGATCACCGCCCAGCAGCACAATATCACTGGCCACACGCGCGGCATCCAATGCGGATGCAGGTGAAATGGAAACATGTGCAGCACTCAGTGCGGCAGTATCGTTCAAGCCATCCCCGACCATTAAAACATGCGCGCCCTTCTCGGTCATGGCCTGAATGCGGGTTGATTTGTCAGCGGGCAAGGCCTCGGCCAGCCAATGGGTGATGCCAAGGCGGTTGGCCAGAGATTGAACCGCCGGGGTGGTGTCACCGGACATCAGATACACTGTGTGGCCTGCTTTTTTGAGCGCGGCAACCGCCTCGGCGGCCCCTGCCCTGAGCTGATCGGTGAATTCAAATGCAACTGGTGCGTCTTCGCCAATGCGCAGGAAAGTGGTGGTATGTTCGCCCGCCTGTCCGCCTGTCCAGCTGGCACGTCCAAGACGGATTTCCCGGCCCTGCAACGTGGCCTGAGTGCCAAAGCCCGGCACCTCAGTGATGTCGTGTAGTTGTTCGGGCTTTGCCTCAGCGGCCTGCCCTGCCTGCACAATCGCGCGCGCCAATGGGTGCGACGAGCCTTGCGCCAACGCCATGGCGATGGCCAGTTTATCCTCGGGTATGGCCTCAGCGTTGATCAAAACGGGTGTGCCGGTGGTCAGCGTGCCGGTTTTATCGAACACCACCGTGTCCACCTGAGCCAGACGCTCAATCGCGGTCTCATGTTTGATCAACATACCCCGCCGGAACAGGCGGCCACTGGCGGCGGTTGTCACGGCAGGCACGGCCAAACCCAACGCACAGGGGCAGGTGATGATCAGCACAGCCGCAGCGATGTTCAGCGCGGTGCGCAAATCAAATGTTGCCAGATACCACCCGACAAAAGCCAGAGCCGACAGGATATGCACCCCCGGCGCATAGAGTTTGGCGGCCTTGTCGGCCAATGAGGTATAGCGCGACCGCCCACTTTCGGCGATGGCCACCAGATCGGCCATCTGGTGCAGGGATGTATCCTTGCCAACTGCATTTGCGCGGATGATCAGCGGGCCTGTCAGGTTGACTTCACCGGCCGAAACCAGTTGCCCCGGTGCTGCCTGCACCGGCAAGGTTTCCCCCGTCAGCAATGAGCGGTCCAGTTCAGACATGCCTTGGGTGATCTCTCCATCCACGGGCATGCGCCCACCGGGGCGGACCAGAATGCTGTCACCCACTGACAAGTCGGCCAAGGCCACCTGTTCCTCGACACCGTCGCGCACACGGGTGGCACGGGGCACCTCAAGTGCTGTCAGTTCTTCGGCGGCGGATCGGGCCACGGCACGGGTGCGGTGATCCAGATAGCGCCCGGCCAGCAGAAAGAACGTCAGCGTCAGGGCGGCGTCAAAATAGGCGTGGTCCCCGCTCAGCGTGGTCTCCCAAAGTGATGTGCACACGGCCAGCAGAATAGCCAATGTGATTGGCACATCCATGTTCAGCCGCCCGTGGCGCAGCGCGGCCCATGCATTGCGAAAAAACGGCTGCCCCGCAAAGGCGATGGCAGGCAGGGCGATGGCGGCGGAAATCCAGTGGAACAGGTCACGGGTGGCATCCTCGGCCCCGGACCAGACCGCCACCGACAACAGCATCACGTTCATGCTGGCAAACCCAGCCACCGCAAGGCGCATCAGCAATTCGCGGCCCATTTTATCGGTTGCGGTGCTGCTTAGGGTGCCGGGGTCCAGCTCGTGGGCCTCATAGCCGAGGGTCTCGACGAAATCGGCCATTTCCTGCGCTGTGACGTCTGGTTCGGCTTCTATGCTGGCCCGTTTCAAGGTCAGGTTTACGCGGGCTGAAATCACGCCGGGATGCGCGTTTAGCCCGGTTTCCACCTTGGAAATGCAGGCAGCGCAATGGATTGTTGGCAAGGACAGCGCGATCTGCGCCTCAGGTTGTGCGACATCCGCAACAGCCTGCGCCGCTGGCACCGCAGCACACGCAGGGCAAGCCGAAAGGGGGGGATGCACGACGGCTGTCACGCGTGGTTACTCCTTGATCAGCACAACACGTTGACGAAATTCAGTGCCGTCCTGCGCCACCGCTTCCATCCGAATGTTCCAGTTCCCATCTCCCAGCAGAACAGAGGCGAAATAGGCTTCTCCATCAAAGCGAAATTCGGGTGTGGTGTCCTCATACACATGGGTGGCGCGACCCAGCGTCGCGTTCAGGCTTTGAACCTGCACCGGCCGCCCTTGGGCATCCTTAATGGCAAGCGTCAACAGGCCTTCGTGGTGACTGGCGCGCACAGTCCAGCCCAGTGCCTCTTGTGCGGTGCGACGTTCATCAAACTCTTGGCTGGCGGTGTAGGAGTTCTTAACCTCGAGCCCCGGAAAGGTTTTCACCGCCGACCAAGCCAGCAGCAAGTTGACCGCGATAATCACCCCGAACGCAGCCGCAAAGCCCCAGAACACATGGGTGCCGGTGAGTTGTTTCTCAGCCATCCCTATCGTTCCTTTCCGTTAAAGACCGTGTTCTTGTAGGCCCGTTCACCATTTGAGATATCCTCAACCCACAGGCGTATATCACTGCGTTTGGTTTGTGCAGCAGCTGCGCCGGGTGCCGCAACCAGATAGAGCCTTTGCAGTTTGGTGCTGTCAGCGGGAACGCTTACCGTATCATAAGCAGTGCCTTCCAGCTGCAGGCGTACTGCAGGATCACCAGTGACAGAAAGACGGAAAGGCCGATCATCGCCGTGTTTGTTGAGCAGGCGCACCTCATAGGTATTGCGGATCGACCCATCAGCCAGCGTGACAAAGATCGGGTTGCGCACCGGGGCGACAGTCATTTCGATATCAGGGCGGACAAACAGGGCAAAGACCAGCAATATCCCAACCAGTGACCACAGGCTGGTATACATCAGGGTGCGCGGGCGCAGGATGTGTTGCATGATGGGCTTGGGCGGGTGGCCGGCACGTTCACGCGTTTCATCGGTCAGTGCCATGTAATCAATCAATCCGCGTGGCTTGCCGATCTTTTCCATGATGTCATCACAGGCGTCGATGCACAGCGCACAGGTGATGCACTCCAACTGCTGCCCGTCACGGATATCAATGCCCACGGGGCAGACATTCACGCAGGCCATACAATCAATGCAATCGCCTTGTGGTTCACCCTCTTTGACCGCCTCCGAGTGTTTACGCGGCTCGCCGCGCCAATCGCGGTAGCCGACAATCAATGTGTCTTCATCAATCATCGCGGCCTGAATACGCGGCCAGGGGCAGGCATATGTGCAAACCTGTTCGCGCGCGATCCCACCAAAGAAAAACGTGGTTGCCGTCAAAATCGCGATAGTGGTGTAGGCAACAGGATGGGCCGACAGCATCAGCAAGTCACCCATCAATGTTGGCGCATCGGTGAAATAGAACACCCAAGCCCCACCCGTGGCGGCGCCAATCAGCAGCCAGACGATCCATTTGGTCAAACGCAGTCGCAGCTTGCGCAGATCCCATTTTTTCTGCCGGTGCAGGCGCAGGCGGGCATTGCGATCACCCTCGATCCAGCGTTCCACCAAGATAAACAGATCAGTCCACACAGTTTGCGGGCAGGTATAGCCGCACCAAACCCGGCCCAGAGCACTGGTGAACAAGAACAGGCCCAAGCCCGCCATGACCAACAAACCGGCGATGAAATAAAACTCATGTGGCCAGATCTCGATCCAAAAGAAGAAAAAGCGCCGATTCGCCAGATCAATCAACACCGCCTGATCCGGCAAATTCGGGCCACGGTCCCATCTGATCCACGGGGTCAGATAGTAGACGCCCAATGTGACAGCCATAATCAACCACTTCAGGTTACGGAATTTACCGTAAACCTTCTTTGGAAAGACAGGTTCTCGCGCAGCATAAAGGCTGGGCGGCTCAGGGGTTTTGGCATCGACCAACGGACGTACTCCGGTCTTCAGGATCCTTGTCGGACCTATGTGGCAGGCAACATGCGTTGAAGCATTGACCTACATCAAATAATCTGGCCCGGTGTGCAATCTTTTGCGCAGCGTTTCAGCCAGGTCAGGAAGGTTTTCAACACCGGGCGTCGCAGGCCCGGACGGGTAACGATATAATAGCCTTTGGCGTCGTCTTTTTCCAGCAATACCCGCAGGCGGCCCGCTTGTATGTCTGCCTCCACAAAGCTGCGGATCACGACAGCCAACCCCTGGCCATCGCGGGCACCGTCCAGCAACAGGTTGCCCGGCAACTGGGTGATACCAGCGCGGCGATCCCGCTCGCCACTGAATTCACGCAACCAATTATTGGCCTCGGATGTGCCGACTTCCTCCAACCACTGGAACGAACGCAGATCACTCAGACAGGTGACGTCTGTTTCAGAAATCAACTGTGGCGCGGCCACGATCACCATGGGTGAGCGGATCAAAATTTCGGCCTCAAGCCCCGGCCAATTGCCGTCGCCATACCTGAGTGCGAGGTCAATTTCGCCGGGCTCAAGCGGCTCAACCTCGGGTGTGGTGCTGATGATCAGCGATGTGCCCGGATGAGTGGCATAATAGCCCGAAAGCTGTGGCATCAGCCAGGCAGCTGCCAACATAGGAGTGGTGGAAATACGCAACGGCCGGTCTGCATCCGCACCGGTCAACGCCTCGATGCTGCGAGCGATTGCACCAAATCCGAGCTTCAACGCCTCAGCCAGCTCAACACCTTGGGCAGTCAGCATCAACTGACGGCCCGAACGATCCACCAGCGACAGATCCATGTGATCCTCAAGCGCTTTGATTTGTTGGCTGATGGCGGCATGGCTGACATTCAGCTTGGCCCCTGCCTCGACGACTGAACCCGCCTCAGCCAAGGCCGAGAAGGCGCGCAAAGCCGTGAGAGGTGGCAGGGTCAGCCAATCCATAATGTAATTTTACCTTACATAAAGGAATTTTTCCTGAGTCGTAAGGTGACAGGAGTTACTCCATATTAAAAGCAGAAATAGACGTAAGGAAAGGAAAATCAATGTTAAACGTATTCGCAAATACTTTCATGACCGCTACGCGTACTCGCTGGGTTGCACCGTCACATTGGGCTGATTCTGAGCGCTTTGACAACCGTCGCAGCGCCGAGTTGGAAGCTCATACAATCGCGCGTCGTCGTGACTGAACAGATGTTTGAACCCCGCGTGTTTGGCAAAGTTCCAGGCCAACAACCGCGCGCCCCGAGTTGGCCCTGGCGCGGGCGCAGATGGGCAGGCCTCCCGGCTGATCTGCGCCCCAATACTTGATTAAAAACCCAAACGGGCGATGCACTGCGCATCGCCCGTTTGAACAGTAAAAGCCCGAGCGCACCGACCATTCCACTAGACGCGCGAACATGTATGAAAGGCCGGTGCTTTACCTGTCAACAAGGGACAGCCAACAGGTATTCTGTGGTGCCAAGCGGGGGTTTATTCCCCCCCGCCCAACTGGTGAACATAGGCAGCAACGGCGCGCATCTCTGCCTCGGACAACCGTGTGCTCCACGGTGGCATCACGCCAAAGCGGCTGTTGGTCACGGTCTGTGTCAGCGTGTCGTAATCGCCACCATACAGCCAGATTGCATCTGTCAGATTGGGCGCACCCTGTTCACGATCACCGGTGCCATCATCTGCATGGCAAGACGCGCAATTGTCAGCAAAGACCACGCTTCCGGGTGTTACCGTGCTGGCGTCATCAGGCGTACCCGACAGCGACATAACAAAGTTCACCACTTGAGTGATTTCCTCTTGTTCAAGGATTTCACCAAATTTGGGCATTTCCGAATACCGCGTATCGTCATCATCATCCGAGCGGACGCCGTGGCGGATTGTAGTGTGGATGGCATCAACATCACCGCCCCACAGCCAATCATTGTCCAACAGGTTGGGATACCCTTTGGTTCCGGCAGCCCCCGAGCCGTGACACTGTGCGCACCATGTTTTGAACACCGCGTTGCCCGCCGAGGCCGCATAGGATTGCAGCTCGGGGTCTTTGGCGATCATCGTCAGTTCGGTGCTGGCCAGCTTGGCGTTGATCTCGGCGTTGGCGGCTTCGGCCTCGGCCAATTCAACCGCGATATTGGCGCGCGTTGACCAGCCTTTATAGCCAGCAGTGGCCTGGTTGATCATCGGCCAGGCCGGATAGGCGATCACATACCAGATACCCCAGGCAATACAGGCATACAGCACCCACAGCCACCAGCGCGGCAAAGGGTTGTTGTATTCCTCAATACCGTCCCAGACGTGGCCGGTGGTTTCAACCTCATGTTTTTGGTCAGATTTCTTCGACATATCTTACGCCTCCTTTTCGGCGTCAGCGCCATTGGTGGGCGCTGGTTTGTCTTCGTGCCGAAAGGGAATACCCGCCGGTTCTGAATATGCTTTGGTGGCACCGGGGCGAAACACCCAGAAGATCAGCCCCACAAAGAAGATGAACAAGGCCAAAAGCATCCAGCTGTCAGCAAATTCGCGCAATAGGGAGTAGGTTTCCATTGTCTTGTTCCTCCCCTACCGGCTTGCCACAGGCGTGAAGGTTGAAAAATCAACCAGCGTGCCCAGCATTTGCAGATATGCGACCAGCGCATCGGCCTCGGAAATGCCCTCAGCCCCATCGAAATTGCGCACTGGCACCGCTTCGCCATAGCGTTCAAACAGTCCGTCGGTATCGCCGAAGGGGTCGGTCTGAACCTGGAAATCGGCCTGAGCGTTCTCGATCATCTCGTCGCTGTAGGGCACACCAACCAGGCGGTGAGTTGCCAGCAGATCCTCGATGTACTTACCGTCGATCATGCGGTCTTCGAGGTAGCCGTATTTCGGCATCACCGATTCCGGCACCACGGCCTGCGGATTGCGCAGGTGATCGACATGCCATTCGTCCGAATACCGCCCACCAACACGCGCCAGATCCGGCCCCGTGCGTTTAGAGCCCCATTGGAACGGATGGTCATACTTCGATTCCGCAGCCAGCGAATAGTGGCCGTAGCGTTCCACCTCATCGCGCATTGGGCGGATCATCTGCGAGTGGCAGACATAGCAGCCCTCGCGGATATAGATGTCACGCCCGGTCAACTCCAGCGGGGTGTAGGGGCGCATGCCTTCCACATCCTCGATGGTGTTTTCCAGCCAGAAAAGCGGAGCGATTTGTACTATGCCCCCGATACTGACCACCAGAAAGGCACAGATTGCCAGCAAGGTGATGTTGCGTTCAAGGACGGCGTGTTTGTCTAGAATAGCCATACTATTGTCCCTCCTCTTATTCTGCCGGGACAACGGAGTTGGCGGTGTCAAGCACCGGGCTCCGTCGGACGGTCATGTAAAGGTTGTAGCACATGATGATTGCGCCGCTCAGGAACATCACCCCACCCAGTCCGCGTACAATGTACATCGGAAGTTTGGCGCTGACGGTGTCCGCGAACGAATTCACAAGGAAGCCATTGGCATCAACTTCGCGCCACATCAGACCCTCCATGATACCAGTCACCCACATGGACGCGGCGTACAGAACGATGCCGATTGTGGCCAGCCAGAAGTGCCAGTTGACCAATGACAGGCTATAGAGCCGCTCGCGGTTCCACAGTCTGGGCACCAGGAAGTAAAGTGCGCCAAAGGTGACCATGCCGTTCCAGCCCAAAGCGCCGGAATGAACGTGGCCAATGGTCCAGTCAGTATAGTGGCTGAGCGAGTTCACCGCGCGGATCGACATCATCGGCCCCTCAAAGGTGGACATGCCATAGAACCCGATTGAGATCACCATCATGCGGATCACCGGATCGGTGCGCAGTTTATCCCAAGCGCCAGACAGCGTCATCAGGCCGTTGATCATACCACCCCAGCTGGGCATCCACAGGATAATGGAGAACACCATACCAAGGGTCGCTGCCCAATCCGGCAGAGCGGTGTAGTGCAAATGGTGTGGTCCCGCCCAGATATAAAGGAAGATCAGCGCCCAGAAGTGAATGATGCTGAGCTTGTAGCTGTACACCGGACGCTCCGCTTGCTTGGGCACGAAATAGTACATCATGCCCAGGAAACCGGCCGTCAGGAAGAAGCCCACAGCGTTGTGGCCATACCACCACTGTGTCATTGCATCTTGCACACCAGAGAACACCTGAACCGATTTGGAGCCCCAGATCGACACCGGGATGCTCAGGTTGTTGACCACATGCAGCATTGCCACGGTGATGATAAAGCTGAGATAGAACCAGTTGGCCACATAGATGTGACGTTCTTTGCGTTTGACGATCGTGCCGACAAAGACAGCCAGATAAGACAGCCAAACCACGGTCAGCCACAGATCAACGTACCATTCGGGTTCTGCGTATTCTTTGGATTGTGTAGCACCCAGAAGATAGCCGCTGGCGGCCAACACGATAAAGAGTTGATACCCCCAAAAGACGAACCAAGCAGTGTTGCCCCCCCAGAGCCGTGCCGCACTGGTGCGTTGCACCACATAAAACGACGTACAAATCAACGCGTTACCGCCAAAGGCAAAAATAACCGCAGAAGTATGCAGTGGCCTTAGCCGACCGAAGTTCCCAATCCCTTGCAGGAATTCAAAGTTCAGTGCCGGGAAAGCCAGCTGAAAGGCAATGAATGTGCCCACCAGAAAGCCAACAACACCCCATAAACAGGTGGCAATGACCCCGGCGCGAACCACGCCGTCCATATATTCGCCCGATAGATCGGTCTGGTTCACAGGTTCATCTGTCTGGCGCAACGTCCAGAGAAATAGACCCGCCGCCGCCAAAGCAATGGTCAAAGCGTTGACCAAATAGGCAAGGTCGCGCGCGTAGTTGGCCGCAACCAACGCAAAAAACGCGACTACGCCCAAGACAAGTAGCTTGATGTAATTCGTCATGTTTCGTCCCTTCGTCTCGGCCAGGCTCAAACGAATCTTTCGCCTGAGCTGATCCCGGATTGTGGCCTTCTTGCCGCCTTGGGTGTGGGCCTGCCTTGATCTGTATCAAGAACACCTGCTGAAAACCATTATTCCGGCTTGATTGGGATCAAAGCGGCACTGAATTGTCGCATGTAATGTCTGTGTCAGGTACCACCCAATTAGAGGACACCATGATGACCTATTCAAGCCTGTATTGCGTATTGACCGACGATACGCTGGTTGAAGAAACACTTGCCCAAGCTCTGGCAACGGCCCGCGCACATAAAGCGCATCTTGAAGTGCTATGCCTTGGCGTAGATCACAGCCCGACGGGATATGATCTGGCCGGGGCCAGCGCCATTATGATGGAACAAACCATCACCCGAGCCCGCGAAGACGCGAAAGCCATCGAAGCCCACGCGCGCACGATTCTGGAGGCCAGCGGCACTCTTTGGAGTGTCAGTAGCGGCTTGGCTCAAATGGCCGGATTATCGCGCCATGTGGCTTCCAAGGCCCGGTTTTCGGATCTTGTTATCCTGCCCAGACCCTATGGTGACAAACGCGGCGACGAGCTGGAAGTGATCACCGAAGCCGCGCTGTTTGATGCAGGTACACCGGTTTTGATCACGCCGATTGCATCCTCGCCCTTGGGCCACCCTGAACGTGTTGTCGTCGCATGGAATAACAGCACCGAGGCCTTGAATGCGGTGCGTGCCTCCTTGCCGATGATACGTCAGGCGCAGACAGTCCATGTGGCTGTGATCGACCCACCAACCCATGGCCCGACCCGCTCAGATCCGGGCGGAATGCTGGCGCAATATCTGGCGCGTCACGATGTTGCAGTCGAAGTGAATGTGCTGGCCAAAACCATGCCACATGTTGCGGATGTGCTGAACCGGCATGCCGAGGATATCAATGCCGATCTGATCGTGATGGGCGCATACGGCCATTCGCGTATCCGCGAGGCGATGTTTGGTGGGGCGACCCGTGACATGCTGAGCAACTGCAATCGGCCGGTCCTGATGGCGCATTGACACAAGCACAAATCACCCCTGCGCGGAGTGAGCGGTGATGTTCGTGGCGGCGAGGTTTGTGGCCACGAACACGGTGTCATTCGCGCCAGTTGGTGTTGCGCTGATTGGGCTGTTCAGGACAGTATCCCACCATCACTGTCGTCGCCAGCTTCCTCCATCAACCTGTCGAAATCGGGCACTGTCACATGGCGCTTGCCTTCCAGGACAATCACCCCGTCGCGTTTGAGCGCCGAAACCTGGCGGCTGACCGTCTCCAGCGTCAGGCCCAGATAATCCGCCATTGCCTCGCGGGTGAGAGGCAGGTCAAACACCATCTCGCCGCTTGCAGTGGCCATTTCCAGCGTGGCGTTGCGGCTGGCAATGATCGACAGGAGTGACGCAATCTTTTCTCGGGCTGTTTTGCGGCCCAACACCAGCATCCATTCGCGGGCGGCGTCCAGTTCATCCAACGTCATTTGCAGCAGGCGCTGTGCAATATGTGGCGTTTCGGCCATCATTTGCTCAAATGGGGCTTTGCGAAAACAGCACATGACCAAATCCGAAATCGCCACGACATCATAGGCGGCCTGATTGCGCCCCGGGCGTCCCACAAAATCACTGGGCAACAACAGGCCCACCATCTGGGTACGCCCATCTTCCATCGTCTGGGTCAATGTGGCGATACCGCTGACGACAGAGCCAACAAAATCCATGTTGTCCCCTGACCAAATCACCGATTGGCCTGCGGAAAAGCTGCGGTAGTATTTGATCTGGTCCAACTTGGCCAGCTCATCTGCTTCACAACGCGCACAAACCGCCCGGTGGCGGATCGGGCAGTCTCCACAGTTTCTGGGTGCAAGTGTCGGTGTATCAGGCAGCATGGCTGCTCCTTGTCGTCGTTTGATCTGGGTCAAAGTCAGACCCCTCAAAGCTCCTTATAGGGGGTATCATGACATCGAAAGCACTCTTGGGCAAACTGGGTCTCTTTGACGCAAAGGTGCCACGATATACATCCTACCCAACGTCGCCACATTTTGGCAAAACAGTTGGGGAAAATACCTTTATCAACTGGATTAAGGCCGTCCCTGAGGGCGCAAAAATCTCACTTTATGTGCATGTGCCGTTTTGCAGACACCTGTGTTGGTTTTGTGCCTGCCGCACACAGGGCACACAGAAAATGGCGCCTGTGGCGGCATATCTGAAGGTTTTGAAATCCGAATTGGCGCTGCTGTCGCAACATCTGCCCAAGGGCATTACCTTGTCACGCCTGCATTGGGGGGGCGGCACGCCCACTCTGCTAGATAGTGAGATGATTGAGGAACTGGCGGATGCAATCAAAGCCGTCGCGCCTTTCAGCGGCACCACGGAATTTTCCGTTGAGATAGATCCAAACGAGTTGGATGCGAATCGCCTCAAGGCGCTCGTGCGGGCCGGAATGACACGCGCCTCGATCGGGGTGCAGGATTTTGACCCGGACATTCAGAAAACCATCGGGCGAATTCAACCTTATGACCTGACCCGGCAAGTGGTTGATGACATCCGCGCCGCGGGGATCCAAAGCCTGAATGCGGACATCCTGTTTGGGCTGCCACACCAGACGCCTGAACGTATTTCTGACAGCGTGCAAAAGCTGCTGTCTCTCTCGCCTGACCGGGTTGCGCTTTATGGCTATGCGCATGTGCCCTGGATGGCCAAACGGCAGCAGTTGATTCCGTCCGACACCCTACCAACACCCCAAGACAGGCTCGCCCTGTTTGAAACGGCCCGTCAGCTGTTTCAGTGGGATGGCTACCGGGACGTGGGCATTGACCATTTCGCACGGCCCGAAGATGGGCTGGCTCAGGCGCAGAGCACTGGCAAGCTGCGCCGCAACTTTCAGGGCTACACGGATGATCAGGCTGATGTGTTGATTGGAATGGGGGCCTCGTCGATTTCGAAGTTCCCGCAGGGTTATGCACAAAATGCACCGGCCACGGGGGCCCATACGGCAGCCATTCGTGCCGGGCAGTTTTCAACCACGCGCGGACATGTGTTTTCTGGCCAAGACACATTGCGCGCCCGAATGATCGAAGCCTTGATGTGCGATTTCTTCGTCAAGACGACAGAATTGCACCACACGTTTGGCGTGCCGCTGGCCGAGCTAAATGAGATACTAAGCGCCACGGATCAGGCGTTTCCCGGCTTGTTGCACCTGAGTGACGAGGGTCTTTATGTCCCACCAGAGGCGCGCCCTTTGACCCGCATGATTGCGCGCAGCTTTGATGCGTATGATCTCAGCACTGCGGGCCACAGCTCGGCCATCTGACGTTTAACGCCTGCCCAACTCTGCCACCAGATCCGCATATGACTTACGTCGTCAGGTCCAATGCCGCCTGTAGCAACGTCTGGGTATAGGGCGTCTGCGGGCTGTCAAAGATGTCTTTGGCCGAACCTGCCTCCACGATGTCACCCTGTTTCATGACGATCATCTTGTGGCTCATGGCGCGAACAACCTTCAAATCGTGCGAAATGAACAAATAGGCCAGCCCATATTTTACCTGCAATCGGCGCAGCAGGTCCACGATCTGCACCTGCACCGTCATATCCAAAGCCGAGGTTGGCTCATCCAGCACAACCACCTTGGGCCGCAGGATCATGGCGCGGGCAATGGCGATGCGCTGGCGCTGTCCACCGGAGAATTCATGTGGATACCGGTCCATGGTTTCCGGGTCGAGATCGACCTCATCCATCACCTCGGCCACCAAGTCTCGGGCTGGACGGCCACCGGGGTTACCATGCACACCCAATCCTTCGGCGATGATCTGTTCGCAAGTCATGCGTGGTGAAAGGCTGCCAAAGGGATCCTGAAATACGATCTGCATGTCGGCACGGTGTTTACGAAGCTGTTTGGTAGACCAGCTGTTCACATCCTCGCCGTCAAACTGAATGCCCCCTTGTGAGGCAATGAGCCGCATCACCGCCAGGGCCAGCGTGGTTTTGCCCGAACCACTTTCGCCAACAATCCCCAGTGTTTCCCCGGCACGCACATTGATTGTGGCCTCGTTCACGGCCTTCACATGGCCTATGGTTTTCTTTAAAAACCCCTGCTGGATTGGAAACCAAACCTTCAGCTTGTCGGTCGCAACCAAAGTGCGCGCGGTATCTGGCACCGGCTCGGGTTCGCCCGAGGGGGCTGCGGCCAGCAGCCTTTGTGTGTAGTTATGCTGTGGGTTGGCGAAGATTTCTTTTGTTGGCCCGGCCTCAACAATCATGCCGTCTTTCATGACGCAGACCTTATCGGCGATCCGTTCCACCACGGCGAGGTCATGAGTGATGAACAACAGCCCCATATTCTCTTCGCGCTTCAGCTCGGCCAGCAAATCCAGAATTTGCGCCTGAATGGTGACATCCAACGCGGTTGTGGGCTCATCCGCGATCAGGATATCGGGCTTGTTGGCCAGGGCCATGGCGATCATCACGCGTTGGCGTTGCCCGCCGCTCAGCTGATGTGGATATGCGCCGAGGCGGCTTTCGGGGTCACGGATGCCCACACGTTCCAGCAGCTCGATAATCCGCGCCCGCGCCGCGTCGCCCACCAACCCCTGATGCAACTCAAGGCTTTCGGTGATCTGGCGCTCCAGTGTGTGCAGCGGGTTCAGCGATGTCATCGGCTCCTGGAAGATAAAGCTGATATCGTTGCCCCGCACCTTGTGCAGCAGCGTGTTGTCCGCGCCGATCATTTCCTGCCCGTCATATTTGACCGAGCCGCTGACCTCGGCCGAGGAGCCGAGCAATGACACAGTGCTCAGCGCGGTGACGGATTTCCCCGAGCCGCTTTCACCCACCAGCGCCACGGTTTCACCCCTGTCGACAGTGAACGAAATACCGTGCACACAGGCCACGATTTCGCCATCCTGACGAAAGGCCACGCCCAGATCGTTGACCTCAAGCAGGCTCATTCAAATGTCTTTCTTGGGTCAAAGGCATCGCGGACACCTTCAAAGATGAAGACCAGCAATGACAGCATAATGGCAAAGGCGAAAAACGCGGTGAAGGCCAGCCATGGTGCTTGCAGGTTCTGTTTGGCTTGCAGTGTCAGCTCGCCCAAGGACGGCGAGGAGGACGGCAGGCCAAAGCCCAGAAAATCCAGGCCCGCCAGCAGGCTGATGGTTCCGGTGATCACAAACGGCATCATTGTCAGCGTCGCCACCATGGCATTGGGCAACATATGGCGAAACATGATGGTCAGGTTGCTCACGCCCAGTGCCTTGGCCGCGCGCACATATTCCAGGTTTCGGGCGCGCAGAAACTCGGCCCGCACAACACCGACCAGTGACATCCAGCCAAACAGCACAGTGATCCCAACCAGCAGCCAAAAGCTGCGCGGCAGAATGGCAAACAGGATGATGATCACATAGAGCTGCGGCGTGGCGGCCCATATCTCGATGACGCGTTGAAAGACCAGATCAACCTTGCCGCCAAAATAGCCCTGCACAGCACCGGCAAAAATGCCGATCACAGTTGAGGCGGCCGTGACAATCAGCGTGAACATCACCGACAGGCGGAACCCATAAATCACCCGCGCCAGCACATCACGTTTGGTATCGTCAGTGCCCAGCAGGTTTTGTGCATTGGGCGGCAGGGGGGCCGCGCCGGGGCGGTCCACGGACGTGCTGTAACTATAGGGGATAGGCGGCCAAATGGCCCAGCCCTGTTGGATCACCTCACCTTCAACCACGCCGTCGGCGGCATCTTCGATGATCAGATCAGGGTCATCAAAACACGCCTCCAACCCACCGGATTTGATCAGACAGGCCACTTCCGGGTCACGGTACACGGCTTCGGTTTCGAAATCCCCGCCAAAGGCCGTTTCGGGATAAAACTTCATCACCGGGGTATAATACCCGCCCTGATATTTCACCAATATGGGCTTGTCGTTGGCGATAAATTCAGCCGGCAAGGCAATGGCAAACAGAATGGCAAAGATAAACAGCGAGTAATACGCCCGACGGTTGCGTTTGAAATTACGCCAGCGGCGCTGATTGAGAGGGGAGAGCGTCATTTACCCCTCCCGCTTTTCAAAGTCGATGCGCGGATCGACCAGCACATACATCAGATCGCTGAGAATATTGACCACCAACCCGATCAGGCCAAACAAGAACAGCGTGCCAAACATCACCGGATAATCCCGGCTGACGGCGGCCTCAAACCCCAAGCGCCCCAGACCATCCAGTGAGAAGATCGTCTCAATCAGCAGGCTGCTGCCAAAGAACACGCCGACAAAAACTGCCGGAAATCCCGCGATCACAATCAGCATCGCATTGCGGAATACATGACCATAAAGCACCTTGGATTCAGTCAGTCCTTTGGCGCGGGCGGTCATCACATAGTGTTTCTTGATCTCGTCCAAGAACGAGTTCTTGGTCAGCAGTGTCAGCGTGGCAAAGGCCGCAATAGTTGAGGCCAGCACCGGCAGGAAGATGTGCCACAGATAGTCTGCGGCTTTGCCAAGCGCACTCAGCTGATCAAAGTTATCCGAGGTAAGCCCACGCAGCGGAAATATCTGCCAATAGCTGCCGCCGGCAAACAAAACCACCAGCATGATTGCAAACAAAAATCCCGGGATTGCATAGGCGGCAATGATGATGCCTGATGTCCAGCTGTCAAACGTGCTGCCATCGCTGACGGCCTTGCGGATGCCCAGCGGAATCGAGATCAGATAGGCAATCAGCGTGGACCATAGCCCCAGTGATATACTGACCGGCATCTTTTCCAGCACCAGTTCGGTGACGTCGATCTTGCGAAAATAGCTCTCGCCGAAATCGAGCCGCATGTAGTTCCACATCATGTTGAAGAACCGCTCCAGCGGCGGTTTGTCCAAGCCGAATTGCTCTTCCAGCTCTTTGATCAACTCAGGCGGCAAGCCGCGCGCACCGAGGTACTTATCATTGGCCTCGGTCGCCATATCCTGACCGGCGTCACTGCCCGAGCCGGAAAACCCTTCAAACACATCGCCCTGGCCCTGCATGTTGGCGATCATCTGTTCCACCGGGCCACCGGGGACAAATTGCACCAGGGCAAAGTTGATCACCATAATCCCGATCAACGTCGGGATGATCAGGAACAATCGTCGCAGGATATAGGCGCCCACTTAGACAGCCCTCCGGCATTTTGTGCAAAAGAGGACCATCACCGCAATGCGCCCGAAGCTTTCAATGCGGCGGCCTTGTCGGCATTGAACCACCAGAAATCCAAGACCCCCAGATCATAGGGGGGCATCTTTTCAGGGTGCTCAAACATGTCCCAATAGGCCACCCAATAGCTGTCATTATACCATGTCGGGATCATGAAACGCTCGTATCGCAACGCCCGGTCAAAGGCGATCAGGGCTGTGTCTTCTTGCTGTTGGGTTTCGGCCTCAAGTGAGGCGTCGATGATCGCATCAACCATTGGGCTGGCCAGCCCCGCAGGGTTGAACACCGAGTATTCGGCTGCCTCGGATCCAAACATCTGTTCCAACCCTGTACCTGTGTCCAACACCGGATAATAGCTGCCCATAATCATATCATAATCCCGTTCGCGCCGACGCAGCGTGAATTGCGAGGGGTCTACCTTTTCGTATGTGGCGTCGATCCCCATTTTTTGCAGATTGCCGATATAGCTTTCCACAACAGCACTTAATGTGGCCGAGCCCGAAGATGGAATTGGGAAGTCAATGCTCAGCACTGTGCCCTTGGCATTGCGGCGTTTGCCATCATCCCCGACTTTCCAGCCTGCTTCGTCCAACAGCTTCATCGCTTTTCGCAAGTTGCGCCGGTCATTCAATCGGTCAGCCTTGGAGCTGTGTGCCATAACCGCTTCGTCAGACAACATGGCAGGTGGCACGACATCTCCCAGGGATTGCAAAAACGCCAGTTCATCCCCCTCTGGCGTGCCCTTGGCCTGCAATTTGGTATCTTGTGCAAAGGAGTGCCGCTGCGTGAACAAGCCAAATTGCAACGATTCATTTGTCCATTCAAAATTATAAGCCAGCGTCAGAGCCTTGCGCACCCGCACATCCTGAAGTTCTTCACGGCCCAGATTAAACACCATGCCGCTGGGCGTGGGGGGCAACCCGTCGGGCAGAACCTCGCGCACCACATCCCCTTTGGCCATGGCGGGAAATTCGTATCCCGTCGCCCATTTCTTGGAGTTCGATTCCCGGCGAAAGGTGTATTCACCCGCCTTGAAGGCCTCGAACGCGGCCGTGTCATCGGCAAAATACTCAATTCGGATTTTATCGAAATTGTGGCGGCCTTTGTTGACCGGCAGATGCCAGCCCCAATAGTCGGGATTGCGCTCGTACACGATCCGTCTGTTCACATCGACGCTGTACACTTGATAAGGGCCTGATCCCGGTGCTGCATCCAATCGCGGTTCATCCAGCCGCGCGCCGGTGGCCTCATACCAGTGTTTAGGGAAAACCGGTGTCGAGCCGACCTGATCAATCAACGATCGGCGTGAAATCCCAGTTGCAAAGGTGAATTTAACCCTCAGGTCATCTAGCGCCTCAGCGCTGAGGATGCGTTTTTTTACCCCTTCTGCATAGGACTTTAGCCCCTGCTCCAGAAACAGATTATGCGAAAATACAACGTCATGTGCTGTGACAGGTTCACCATCAGAAAACCGTGCTTCGGGCCGCATATGGAATATGACCCAGGTTTTGCCTTCGTCATATTCCAACCTTTCGGCCAACAGCCCATACATTTCCCCATGCGCATCGGCAGGCAAGGCCAGTGGATATCCTGCTTCGGCCATCAATGTCTCGTACACAGTTGATGCTAACGCGCCTGGTCGGCCCTTCGATACATAAGGGTTCATTGAATCAAATGTGCCCGGTGCGGAAATGGAAATTTCACCACCCTTTGGCGCATCTGGGTTCACATAGTTGAAATGTGTATAATCAGCCGGATACGTCAGATCACCGTAGTAAGAATAACCGTGGCTGTGGATGATCTTGTCTTCGGCCATGGCAACCGAGGCCGCAAGGGCTGCCAGACTGAGCATGAGAAACGCAGCAATTACCCCCACAGGGTGACCCTTAGCAATTGCCCGGACCTGCGCCCGGTTGCGGTTATCAATCATACTCTTCTCCTGTTGCCCGCCTCTAGATGAGGCGTTTCTATCAGTACCCGCAAGGTAAAAGAGGCTAGCCCTTACATTCAAGCACTCAAACGTGGCCACGCGCAAATTTCCACCCTGTCCCATGAAAAAAGCCGCCGACCCGGTACAGGCGGCGGCTTTTACAATGCTAAACAGCTGAGATCAGTCGTCCAGGCTGTCGAGATAGGCGATCAGGTTGGCGCGATCCGCAGGTTTCTTCAGGCCCACAAAGGACATTTTGGTGCCCGGTGCAAATCCTTTGGGATTGGCCAGAAAGCTGTCCAGCTCTTCAGCGTTCCAGGTTTCAGCCACGGCCACCAGTGAGCCGGAATAGGTGGAAAACCCATCAGCAGTTCCGACAGCGCGCCCAACCACACCGTACAGATACGGCCCCGTAGAATTGGCGCCTTCTTCCAGTTTGTGACAGGCTTTGCACTTGCCAAACACTTTGGCGCCCTTGCCCAGGTCAGCTTCGGCCAGAAGCGCCGCCAGATCGGGGCCTTCTTCTTCGGCGGCACCGCCATGGTCATCGTCGCCGGTTTCGATCACATAGGCCTGATGATGGTCATCGCCATGTCCGCCACCCGTGGCGTACATCATTTCGGCCACCCAGTTGCCCAAGAGGAAAACCAGCAGCGCCCCACAAAGAGCGCCCGTGATTTTTGTCAGTGTCATCGTATCGAACATCGGACCCGTTCCATTTGATCTGTTTTGTGACGTATCTATCCGCTTCCCTACGCGGGACGCAAGGTGTAGTTTGCGCGACCAAATGCCTTTCCCAAGGCACGTTGAGACAGGAATTGATCTGATGACCAAGCGCATTGCCTTTCAGGGCGAGCCGGGAGCCTATTCGCACCAGGCTTGCCACGAAACATATCCCGATATGGAGGCCATGCCTTGCCGTACCTTTGAAGATGCGATCGAGGCCGTGCGGTCAGGCGTTGCTGAACTGGCGATGCTACCTGTCGAAAACTCTACGTTCGGGCGCGTGGCAGACATTCATCACCTGCTTCCGGAGTCTGGTCTGCATATCATCGCCGAGGCTTTCGTGCGGGTGCATATCAATCTGCTAGCCCTGCCCGGCACACCGCTGAAACAGATCGAATCAGCCATGAGCCATCCCATGCTTTTGGGCCAATGCCGGGCCTACCTTGAGGCTCAGGGCATCTCTCGCGTCACCGGCGCGGATACTGCGGGGTCTGCCAAACAGGTGGCTGGCGCCGGGAATCCCGCGATGGCAGCTCTGGCCAGCGAATTGGCAGGCGAGATCTATGGTCTGGATGTTGTGGCCCGCCATATTGAAGACGAAGGCAACAACACCACGCGCTTTCTGGTGATGTCACGCGACCCGGATTACACCCCTCGCGGAACCCGAAACATGATGACCACTTTCGTTTTTCAGGTTCGCAACATCCCGGCAGCGCTGTACAAGGCCATGGGCGGCTTTGCCACCAATGGCGTGAACATGACCAAACTGGAAAGCTATATGGTTGGCGGCTCTTTCACCGCGACGCAGTTTTACTCTGACATAGAAGGTCATCCGGATGACCCGAGCGTCAAACTGGCGTTGGAGGAGCTGGAGTATTTCACCTCTGAGATCACCATGCTGGGGGTTTACCCCGCCGATCCCGGCCGTCATTAGCCGCAATCAGCCCCTATGCGTTTTCGGATCAATCCCGCCAGATCGGGTTTGAGCGGGCACGCCGGCTTGCTCGGCCAGTCACCGTGACACGAAACCAGAGCGCGCTTTGAAAACGACGAATATCAAAGGCGGCGCAGGTCGGGCTTTGGCCTAATGTGCCGCGGTTTCGAGGCACACCACAGACGAACCCGCTGATTGAAACAAAGTGGCCGGAATTCATGTGTCACGAAACCGCGACCGCCTGTGTTTGAAGCACTCAACATTCAGCTACATATCGTTGTTTTATATACTATTATCTGAGTTTTCGCATGCTCAATGCGATCACGTCTACAAAGCGTCAGCCACGAATGCGCGATCAGTATTCACGCAATCGAGAGGCAGCGTGAACCAAATTTCACAGCGTCGAGACCGGCCATTCCCCGAAGCTGTTTTTGCCCCAGATTGTTAAGCACACGCCAACGCAATTGCATTGGTGGCTTTTTAAAATCAATGCGGGAAACAGCCCGCACGAAAGGACAATATAATGCGTACCTTGAGCATTCTGGCAATCATCGCCGCTACCACCTCACCCGCCTTTGCGGACCTCGACCTGAATGACCGAATTGAAAGCGGTACATACTCTGCCGTCGATCTGGGTGATCGCGCCGAGCAGGACATCGCTGCCGTCGATCTCGGTGATCGCGCCGAACAGGACATCGCTGCCGTCGATCTGGGTGATCGGGCCGAGCAGGATACCGCAGCCGTCGATCTCGGTGATCGCGTCGAACAGGACATCGCAGCCGTCGATCTCGGTGATCGCGCCGAGCAGGATATCGCTGCCGTCGATCTCGGTGATCGCGCCGAGCAGGACATCGCTGCAGTCGATCTCGGTGATCGCGCCGAGCAGGACATCGCTGCCGTCGATCTTGGTGATCGCGCCGAACAGGACATCGCTGCCGTCGATCTCGGTGATCGCAGCGAAGGCTTGATCGGCTAAATCTAAGAACACCACAAAACAGAAAAAGGCGCCCCAACTGCGGGCGCCTTTTTTATTTAGACAGCATCACACGGAGGTGCTTTTTTGCTTATTCTGGCGATCTTCCAGTTCCTCTGCGAATTCCGCCACCCGTTGGCGGAACCGTTTGGACAAATTGCTGCGCGCAAGCTTCAGTGACTGCACCAACAGCCTTGAAGACAGGGTTTTAGGCTTCAGGTCAATTTCAAGGCTCATGCGTGTGCGCCCGCGCGAAAGAGCCACCAAATCCACCGTCAGATGCCCGCCCATCGCAGGCGAGCGTGACGACAAAACCATCCCGTTAGGCGGGTCATATTCGGTCAATTCCATCTGGATTTCGCGTTTGCGGCCGCGCAGTTTGAACGCGGCGTCCCAGGCCATTCCTGTGCCAATATTACTTTTGCTGTCAGTGCGTTGCACCTCAGCCCCCCGGCGCAAAGCCGAGCGTTCAAAACTCTGAAAATCCGATAGCTGCTCAAAGACAAAGTCAATGGGCGCTTCAACATCTTCTTTGGCGCTAAATTGCATAGTCCGGCCTCTGACTAAATATGGGCTGTTTGTCTGCTCGATTGTATAGTCGCGTCAATCTAACGTATCCGCAAGCCAGTTGTGCAGTAAAAAATGTGCAATTGCACCTTTTCGGGCAGGCAATAGGACAGGGTGCTGCCCTGCCATGGCCTGCAACATTTCTTCGCGTGGAACCCACATGGCATCTTCGATCTCTTCTGGATCAATTCGGATATCGTCCGTCTTTGCCTCTCCGTGGCATCCCATCATGAGTGAGCTGGGAAAGGCCCAGGGTTGGCTGGCCAAATAGCTTACGGCACCGACTTGGATACCGGCCTCTTCATAGACCTCGCGGCGCACGGCGGCCTCCATCGTCTCACCCGGTTCGATAAATCCTGCCAACAGTGAGTACATACCTTCAGGCCAACCGGGTGAACGCCCCATAAGGACTGAATTTCCACGCGTTATCAGCATGATAACCACAGGATCCGTGCGTGGAAAATGTGGCGTACCACAGGCCGGGCAATTGCGTTGCCAACCCGACATAGCCATTTCGCTTTCATGTCCGCAGCGGGCACAAAACCGGTGGCTGATATGCCAGCTTGAGATGGCCTTGGCGGTGGCCGACAGTTCAGCATCGCGCGGGCTGAGATGTGCCATAATCCGGCGCAATTCGGCAAAACTGTAATCGTCAGGCAAGTCAGGGTGCTGTTGCACGGATGTATCCAGAAACTGCCCAAGTTTGTCTTGATCCAGTGCCTCTGGCTGCCAGGAAGAAATATCACAGGCGAAAATAAGCGTGCCGTCTTCTTCGCGGCCCAGCAATATTGGCGGTAGCGTGTGATCCACAAGAACCGGATGATCCATGGCCAATCGCACCAGCGTATCCAGCCCCTCGCCCATCACCAACGGCTTGCCACGCCACAGCACAATGGTCTGCGCCTTTTCAAGAGACATGCTCTGCTCCAGCGACAGATTATCACCGCGCAGCTCAGCCGCACGATCAAGGCCTGAGCCACCAAAAGTCACAGTTTCCGCATGGCGCATTGTTGGCCTCCTCTTGTTGCTCAGAGGTGGCATGTTCCGAACGATGAAACAAGAGAGGTCACACAGATTTCAGTTTTAGATTGATACCGCACGAAAATATTCTACCCTAAGATTAGGCGCATTCACCCACTGTCCCAAACTCCGTAAGGGTTTGAGTAACTATTGTAGTATTTTATTGTCATCAACGCATGGTGTCCGACCAGATTTTTCCCAGATGTCGGGCCTGCACCATCGAAAGCAATATGTCGTGACGCTAAACGACCCCATCGACCGTGAAGTAAGGGTACCCCCGCCCGAAGGCAAATGTGCAGAGCTACGCATTCTGGAAACCACAGATGTTCATGCAAATTTGCTGGCTTATGACTATCATGCGGATCGTGAGGTTCAAACATATGGGCTGACCCGGATTGCCACGCTGATCCACCGCGCGCGACGGGAGCGCGACAATGTGCTGTTGTTTGACAATGGCGATTATCTGCAAGGCACCCCGCTCAGTGATCTGACTGCGCAACCGGCCAACGGTTGGGAGGCTGAGCACCCGGTGATCACAGCGATGAACGCCTTGCGATATGACGCAGCAGGTCTGGGCAATCACGAATTCAACTTCGGCCTGCCTCGGTTGCTTGAGGTTATCTCGCAGGCAGATTTTCCGGTAACCTGCGCCAATGCGCTGACCCATCTTGGTGTGACCCCCGATCAGGATGTCAGCCTGATGCCGCCCTATGTTTTGCTGAAGCGCATGTTGGTTGATCAATCAGGCGCGTCGCATCCCTTGACCATTGGAGTGCTGAGCCTCGTGCCGCCACAAACCGCCGTTTGGGATCAGTTTCACCTCGCCGATCGGCTATGGCTGCGCGGAATCGAGGAAACGGCACGCCGGGTCATCCCTCAGATTCGGGCCGCCGGAGCTGATCTGGTAATTGCGCTTGCCCATGCCGGGATTGATAGCTCTCCTGCCACCGCGATGATGGAAAACGCCGCACTGCCGCTGGCGCAGGTGCCGGGACTTGATGCGATGTTGGCCGGGCACAGCCATCAGGTCTTTCCCAACCAGCAGTTCGAAAACATGCCGGGAGTTGATCTTGAGTCCGGCACTTTGCACGGCACGCCCACCGTTATGGCCGGATTTCGTGGCTCGCATCTGGGGGTGATTGATCTTTCGCTACAGTTTTTTGATGGGCGTTGGCGCGTGACCTCTTCGCATTCTGAGGCGCGCCCTGTCCAACCAACGCAAGCTGATGCCTGTCCTGCCTGTCCTGCCTGTGAAGATACAAGTCTGAGCCAAAAACTGGCCCCAGCACATCGGGCCACAATGCAGCTGACGCAACAACCCTTGGGCCGCAGCGAAACGCCATTGCACAGCTACCTGGCACTGATTGGGCAGTCCAACTCGGTTCAGATTGTCACGCGCGCACAAGCGGCCGCTGTGCGCGATCTGTTGGGGGATCGGCTAGACCCGGATCTGCCGGTTTTATCTGCCTCTGCCTCGTTCAAGGTCGGCGAGCGTGGTGGGCCAAACTATTATTCGGACGTGCCCGCAGGCCCGGTTTTTCTACGTCATGCGGCGGATTTATATCCCTTTCCCAATACGTTATGCGTATTGCAAGCCGATGGCGCACAGCTGCGCGATTGGCTTGAACGGGCGGCGACTGTGTTCAACACCATACATTGCGAACCCAATGATCAGCCTCTTCGAAATGCGGATGTGCCTGGCCATGCCTTTGATGTGATCGACGGGCTGACCTATCAAATCGATCTGTCACAACCAGCCCGTTATGACGCAAATGGTAACGCAAATACGACGGGTGGGCCAGGCCGCATACGGGCCTTGTGCCACCGGGGCCAGCCTGTGCGCGATGCAGATCGCTTTGTGATTGCAACCAACAATTACCGCGTATTTGGCGGCGGCCCCTATAAAGCGGCCTCGCCGGATCAGATATTATTTGCGGGGAATGTGCCCATCATTGATCTGATTGCCGATCATATAAGAACATCCTCGCCAATGTCTGTCGCGACCGCCCCGATCTGGCAGTTTGCGCCACACCCCGGTGCACGGGTGGTGTTTGATACGGGGCCTGGGCTGCGGGCTTATGGTGGCGATATCGCAGCACGATCTCTGTTCGATCTGGGCGATACTGACGCTGGATTTGCCCGTTTTTCAATGCCCTTGTGACTGTTTCAATTTGCGGGGATGTCTGGTTGGGCAACCCTTGCCAAGCTCTCGGTGATCCCCTATATCCCAGCGTGAGAGGTTGGCGCGGGCAGGCACCTCGCCAACCCGGTCAGGTCCGGAAGGAAGCAGCCGTAACGAGCCCCGCTTGGGTCGTTGTCCAGCCTCTCACCTTACCCCTTTAGAAATTGGATCTAGCGCGGCTCTTGCCGGGTTCAGCCTTGTTGCGACCAGATCATCTGGGCATCGGTTTCTACGGCGCAAGGTCGGATTGAGCGCAAGTGGAGCAATGCGTCATTCGCATCCTCGCCCGCCTCAACCATCAGCCTGAGCGCGGCCATGCCTGAGCGCCCACACCCGCCACGGCAATGGATCAGCACCCGACCACCGCCGCGCAATGCGGCCAGGGCTGTGTGTGAAATCTCAGGCCAGAGCGCGACTTGCTCAATGTCGGGAGCGGTGAAATCCTCCAGCGGAAAATGTGCCCAACGCGTGCCCGCATCCTGAAGATCAGCCCCCAGATCAGCCGCGCCGGAGGCGGCCATTTCATCCGCTGTGGTCATTGAGATCACCAACGCCGGTTTCCAGTCCCCAAGATGCGCCAGGTCCTGTGCATAATGCCCATCCACACCCGGAATAGGCGCAATGGCCAAGATACCACCGGCCACTGGCAGGGCGTAGATCACGAAACCTGACACAACCCGACCACGCCGCCTAAAGTTGCTGAGCGGAGAAGGTATCGCATTGGTTTGGATCACCGGTTTGATAGCCGGTGGCAAACCAGCGTTGCCGCTGCTGCGATGTGCCGTGGGTGAACGTATGAGGCTGAGGCACTTTGCCCGCCCGCCGTTGCAAGGTGTCATCGCCGATCTGCTTGGCCGCGTTCAGTGCTTCTTCCAGATCGCCCGGTTCAAGCACACCTTCCACAGATCGTGCCCAGACACCACTCAGGCAATCGGCCTGAAGTTCCAGCCGCACCGTCAGCGCATTTGCATCGGCCTGCCCAACGGCCTGACGCCGCGCATTTACCTGAGGCAAGATACCCAGCTCGTTCTGCACATGGTGGGCGACCTCATGTGCAATCACATAGGCCGCGGCAAAATCACCGCGCGCGCCCAGCTGGCTTGAGAGCGTCACAAAGAAGTCGGTATCCAGATAGGCCTTGCGATCCGCCGGGCAATAAAACGGCCCCGTTGCGCCCGACGCCCCGCCGCAGGGGCTTTGCGTTACGCCGGAATAGAGCACCAGAACAGGGGCTTTATATGTGCGCCCCAGTTGTTTTTGAAACACGTCGGTCCAAACCGCTTCGGTTGTGGCCAGCACTTTTGAGCTGAACTCCGCTGCGCGTTCTTCCTCGGCGCTGATCTGGCGCGGCGAGGACGATTGAGCACCCTGCCCTTCCAGCAAAGGGGTCACATCAACACCTGCAAAATATCCTATCGCCAGCACCACAAGCAGCCCGACGCCACCAATGCTGCCCGCTTTGCCACCGCTCATGCGGCGTCTGTCTTCTACATTCCGGCTGGACCGGATACCTTTTAGACGCATAACACCCCCCATTTGGCACAGGTTGCAAAAGCATAGCCCCAAATCGGGCATCAGGAAAAGGGTGGCGGTTCATCCCAACCAGCGTATCAACCAGCCCGCTTTTATCTGCTGTGTACAGTGGACCTATTCCAACGCGCCCTTTAACCTGCCACAGAGACCTCCCGAATCCCGCGAGACATCCAAAATGAACGACGCCCCAGACACCGGATATCAGGTATTTGCCCGGAAATACCGGCCCGAGACTTTTGCCGATCTTGTCGGACAAGATGCCATGGTACGCACACTCAAAAATGCGTTTGAGGCGGATCGGATCGCGCAGGCCTTCATCATGACAGGCATTCGTGGCACTGGCAAAACCTCGACTGCGCGGATCATCGCCAAGGGCATGAATTGCATTGGCGCGGATGGCACAGGCGGCCCGACAACCGAACCTTGCGGCATATGCGAGCATTGCACGGCAATCATAGAGGGCCGCCATGTGGATGTGATGGAGATGGATGCCGCCAGCCGCACGGGCGTAGGAGACATCCGCGAAATCATCGAATCGGTGCAATACCGGGCGGCCTCGGCGCGCTACAAGATCTACATCATTGACGAAGTGCACATGCTCTCGAACAGCGCGTTTAATGCGCTGCTGAAAACACTGGAAGAGCCGCCAGAACACGTAAAGTTCATCTTTGCCACCACGGAAATCCGCAAAGTGCCCGTGACAGTGCTGTCACGCTGCCAACGGTTTGATCTGCGCCGGATAGAACCAGAAGTCATGATCGCCCTGATGCAAAAAATCGCAACGGCAGAGGGTGCTGAAATTGCCGATGATGCATTGGCTTTGATCACCCGAGCCGCCGAAGGGTCAGCGCGCGATGCGACGTCCTTGTTGGATCAGGCGATCAGCCATGGCGCTGGTGAAACCACAGCCGATCAAGTGCGCGCCATGCTGGGATTGGCAGACCGCGGCCGTGTGCTCGATCTGTTTGACCTGATCATGAAGGGCGATGCCTCGGCCTCGCTGATCGAGTTGGGTGCGCAATACGCCGAGGGTGCCGACCCGTTGGCCGTGCTGCGCGATCTGGCCGAGATCACCCATTGGGTCTCGGTCGTGAAAATCACACCTGATGCGGCTGATGACCCCACGATTGGCCCTGATGAGCGCAGTCGCGGCACGCAGATGGCCGAGGCATTGCCGATGCGGGCGTTGGCGCGCATGTGGCAGATGCTGCTGAAATCGCTCGAGGAAGTGGCAGATGCCCCGAATGCGATGATGGCCGCTGAGATGGCCGTAATCCGATTGACCCATGTGGCCGATCTGCCCTCGCCCGAGGAACTGGTGCGCAAGCTGGGTGATCTGCCGCCGCCCCCCGCCTCCCTGCCCGGCGGTGGCCAAGGTGCAGCGGCATCCGGGCAACCCGCCTCAGCACAGGGGCAGGTGCACAGCACGCATTCCGGCCCTGGCCCGAATGGCCCCAAGATGAGCGCCGTTCCCGCGACAGAGGCCGATCTTGCGTTGTCGCGCTACCCGACGTTTGAGCATGTGATTGAGCTGATCCGCGCCAACCGCGACGTGAAACTTCTGGTCGAGGTGGAAGGCTGTGTCAGCCTGGCAGCCTATCAACCCGGCCGCATTGAATTTGTGCCAGCAAACAACGCGCCCAGTGATCTGGCGCAACGGCTGGGCAGTGCCCTGCAACGCTGGACCGGCAACCGCTGGGCGGTCACGCTGGTCAATGATGGTGGCGCAGAAACCATCGCTGAAAAACGCGATGCCGATGAAAATGCCCTCAAGGCCGAAGCGGCGGCGCATCCGTTGGTGCAGGCCGTGCTGGCACAATTCCCCAAGGCCAAGATCACCAAGATCACCACCCCCGAAGAACAAGAGGCCGAAGCCATGGCCGATGCTCTGCCTGAGGTGGATGACGAATGGGACCCCTTCGAGGAAGATTGATCACAAGATTGGCCTGTCAACGCCGGGCCAAGAATAGCCGTGCCTGCGCCTGATGCCTTGTATCGGCCCGCCCTGCCCCGTATCTAAGCAACTGAACCGAACAACCCGGAGAGAGAGCATGTTCAAAGGACTGGGCCAAATGGGCGACATGGCCAAAATGATGAAGGCCGCGCAGGAAATGCAATCGAAAATGGCATCCTTGCAGGAAGACATGCATAATCTGATGGTTGAAGGCCAATCAGGCGCCGGGCTGGTCAAGGCCACCTGCACCGCCAAGGGCGAATTGAAAGCGCTGGACATTGACCCGTCGATTTTTAACGCCGACGACAAGGAAGTGGTCGAAGACCTGATCCTGGCCGCCATCAAGGACGCCCAAACCAAGGCCGGTGAACGTGCCAAAGAAGAGATGGGCAAAATCACCGAAGGCATGGGCCTGCCCAAAGATATGGACCTGCCGTTCTGAGCTCCACCCACGAAATTGACGCCCTGATCGAGATGATGGCGAAATTGCCCGGGCTGGGGCCACGCTCCGCCCGCCGGGCCGTATTGCATATGATCCGCAAGCGCGAATTGCTGCTGACGCCGCTGGCTGATCTGATTGAGCGGGTGGCCGTTTCCGCCCGCGAGTGCCTGAATTGCGGCAATGTGGGCACAACGGATATTTGTGATATTTGTGCGTCCGAGAAACGTGCCAACGGGCAGATTTGCGTGGTCGAGGACGTGGCAGACCTGTGGGCGATGGAACGCAGCGGCGCCTTTAAAGGGCGCTATCATGTCTTGGGTGGCACCCTTTCAGCGCTGGATCAGGTCGGCCCCGAGCAATTGCGCATCCCGCGCCTGATTGATCGGGTGACCAGCGAAGAAATCACCGAGGTGATCCTGGCATTGAATGCCACCATAGATGGCCAGACCACGGCGCATTATATTGCCGATCAGTTAGATGAGGCCGTCGCGCTGACCTCACTGGCGCAAGGTGTGCCTATTGGGGGCGAGTTGGATTACCTAGACGATGGCACGATCAGTGCCGCCCTCACGGCGCGAAAGAGCATTTGAGCGGCGAGGAGCGCACCTCTTCGGTCTCTCAGACCTCGATGGAGGAGGGCGCGGTTTTCACTCGTGGTGATCTGATGCACCATGTGGCGGTGACTTCACTCACCTCCAGTCTTGGGCTGATGGCCATCTATGCGGTGGACCTGATCGATCTGATCTTTATCTCCATGCTCGGCCAAAAAGAATTGGCGGCCGCAGCCGGATATGCCAGCTCTTTGATGTTCTTCACCAGCGCAGTGTGCATCGGAATTTCTATCGCGGCGGGGGCGCTGGTTTCAAAATCCATAGGAATGCGCGCTGTGGCCGAAGCGCGTGACCAGGCCACCACCGTCGCCGTGCTGAGCGTGTTGGTCAGTGTGGTACAGCCGGTTCTCATGTTGGCCTACGTCGACGAGTTGCTTGGCCTGCTGGGAGCAACCGGCGAGGTGGCTGAGATGGCAGCGCGGTATCTTTGGATCGTGTTGCCATTCACCTTTGTTTCAGGCCTGTCGATGGTCTCGGTCGCAGCCATTCGCGCACATGGAGATGCCAAACACGGCACCTATCCGGCGCTTGCAGGTGCGCTGACCAACGGCGTGCTTGATCCGCTGTTCATCTTTGCGTTGGGGTTTGGCCTGGAAGGCGCAGCCATGGCCACGGTTGCTGCCCGGCTGGTGACGCTGGCCTTCGCAGCGGGCTATGCAATCCGTCTCCACCGGTCCTTTGCTCCGGTGCGCCTTATGGTCCTTGTCCAAAACGCTGGAGCGGCCTGTGCCATTGGTATTCCTGCGATCCTCACCAATCTTGCCACACCTGTCGGCACAGCCATCATCACCCGTGAAATGGCGCGGTTCGGCCCTGATGCCGTCGCGGGCATGGCAATTGTCGGGCGCCTTGTTCCGGTGGCTTTTTCAGTGGTGATCGCCACCTCAGGCGCTGTGGGACCAATCGTGGGTCAAAACCTAGGGGCCGGGTTCCTCAAACGCATCAGACGGACGATGGATGCCGGCCTGCTTTTCATCTTTCTTTATGTGCTGGTGATGAGCGGTATCCTCTTTCTTCTGCGACATTCAATTGCCGACCTGTTCAGCGCCACAGGGCAAACGCGCAGCCTGGTGCTGCTTTTTTGTGGCCCGCTGGCCCTGGCACATTATTTTAACGGGGCCATTTCTGTGGCTGGCGCGACATTTGAAAATCTTGGGCATCCGCTTCGGTCCACCCTAATGAACTGGGGGCGCAGTACTCTGGGCACCCTACCTTTTGTGATGATTGGGGCCGAACTGTTTGGTGCAAAAGGGATTCTTATCGGTCAGGCGGCTGGTGGCGTTGTGTTCGCGTTTCTTTCGGTCTTTTTGGCGATGTTCATGCTCTATCGACCAGCCAGACGCATCCGAAAACACGGGTTCAGCCGTGAGGCGATGAAGCATGATCTGATGTATTTTGGGCGCGGATAACATTGAGAATTGCCTTAAAGTTTTACTTTTTGGCCACTTTGTTGACGCTTTGAACCCCTAGCCCTGCGCGTTCAAAGCTAAGCAAAGAAAGGTCTCAAACCATGTATATTGCTATGGTCGTCATGCTGATTGTTGTTTTCGGCGCTGCTCTTGCGGGCAAAATGTTGATTGAAATGTACCCGGATTCGGGTTTCAACGTGTTCAAAGCGAAGAAAGCCAACAAAGCCGCGGACGCAGAATAAATCGGTGATCCGAAGCCAGCTTTGTGCTGGTTTCGGGCCGCTGATGGTCTTTGATGTCAGCTGACGTACCTGACATTTCGGTGCTTCATACAAAAAAGCCCGGCACATATGGCCGGGCCTTTGTTGTGAGTGACGCCAGATTTAGGGCTGTTCGTCCTCATCATCCTCATCATCCCCGCCTTCGGGCAGGTTGAAGAAGCTGTCAGCGTCAATGTTTTGATCG
>JARGOC010000065.1 GCA_029212365.1 Roseovarius sp. | reverse complement strand
CCAATCACACCTAAAGCCCCGGTTTCATGAAAGAAATCCGCCTCAAAACCGAAAAACAGGAAGAATCTGCAGCCTTAAGGTGCGGGGGCAACACTCCATGCAATCGGCAATTGGCGACTTGGTTCAAGCGCTGGCGATTACCTCACACTTCCCGCCACCCGCGGACCAAAATGGCATCCGATTCTTCCTGCGTTTGTTGATCGCCAGGTTTTCGCTGTCTATGGCAAACCTCGTGAAGCGTTCATTCATGTGTATCGTCATGTATTTGGTCTGGTCCCACTGCCTCACGGACATGCCGCATTTTCTTTTGAACATGGAACAGAAACATTCAGCTGCTTTCATGCGTACATCTCGTTTACAGAAGCCTGTGCACATTGAGTTGGGAGAAGGCCAGCACCATTGGGTTGATGGTCCGGACTGAGGGTGCGCTGGAACCCAAAGCTACAGCCCAACTTCTTCAGAAAGTTGGCAACCCATTGCCTTTCTGACAACATGAGGGCGCCGCAAAGCACATTCGATTTTGATCAGTCGCGCGCTGACGCTGCACGTTTCCTCCAATGCATTTTCCGGGTCCATTGGGGGGGGTGATGCAAGGCCTTGCTTGCGCCGTTCCTTTCAGAAAGTAGGATATGTGGCGGCCTTTCAAAAGCGGCCCTCAGACCCGCCCTGGCGGCTTGCCATTCAAATCACCTTTGTTGCGAGATGTGTCACAATCCAGTTCGCTTGAAATATACCAACGCTGAACACGCGTTCAGCATCACGACACAGGGATATTTTGGAAAATTGACCGGGAGCCGCAAATATCCGAATAGCGATACTGCCAACCCTTCCCTCAACTTTGTTTTCAACAGGCCGGGAGATTACAATGCCATCTGCGTATGAGGCGGTAAGGTCTACAGCCAGGAAACATGCTCAGTCTCAAGAGACCTGGCGCTTTGGAGCGCGTTACACAGACGTTGCCAGAGCAGATTGTATGTACCTCGTTTGACGGTCCGTCATCATGATAGGAACGCCTCGCCTCACATGACGACCATTTCGCTTGCTACACTCTACCCAAAGTATCGGCTCGGCATCGACGACCTGAGAGCGATTGCCGTTTTTCCGTAGTCGTCTTTTAACTTTTCTTTGCCAGGCAGACGGCCGGCTTCATCGGGGGGATGATGTATCTTTCTTAAACCCGAGGTCCTTGTGTTGGTACTCCCCTTTTTCCAAGGAATGCGTGATAAACTTCCTGGGCCAAATCAAAATTACCATCAACACGCATCTCCGCGGAGACTCCAAAGGAGAAACTCCTTTTCAAATTGTCGGAAAAGACGTTTTTGCATTTCAGGATGGCCATCGGAATGTTTGTTTGGCGATCGGGAGTAGATGACGCACGCAATGCTGATACAGGCACTGATAGCCTGCCGCGTCAAAATGGATGGGTATCACAATTTTCCGGACGGCATATGTCCAATGGATCACTCCAGATGCCTGCCACAGTTAGCTGGAAGGTGTGGGCAAGAAGGACGCGAGCGCCATGACAACCGTTATCACACCACCATCATCCACAAACCGTGCCCGACCAGCCCGACAAGCAGAAGTAGTTGAGGCAGGATTGTCAGTCCGTACCCGCCGCCGCGCTGCCAGCTGGGAGCATCTTCCTGTATGAAGTGCCAGGCATGAAAGCCGCGCCCGATGGTGAAGATCAGGCCAAGCCCGTGCACTGCAAGTGCGGGCATTCCAAGCAGCGCTGCAACCACCAGCATGATCAGGAATATCGGCATGTTCTCGATCGCATTGGCATGGCCCCGGATTATGCGCGTCAGATGCTTGATGTCGCCGTCACCGATAGAAACCTTGTATTTGAAGCGTAGCCGCGTTGTCGCCATCGCAATCCAGATCAGGATGGCCATGTTGAGTGCCGCATAAATACCAACCGCCGAAAGGGCAGGTGCCAGGTTCTGCATTGTTGATTTCCTTGAATTGGGTGGTGAGCTTAATGATGTTTGATCACGGGAATATGGAGCTCGTTAGATATTGTCGGGATCAATATTGATTGAAGAACCAAAATTGAACGCTGTTTTGCGTGAGCGTGCGCGAATTTGCTTCAATCAGCAACGTAATTCCAAGGCAACAATTGGTCAATGCGGTTGATCTTATGATCCGCGATACGGCTGAGAACATCTGTGAGCCAGGCCTGCGGATCAACGCCATTGAGCTTGGCAGTATCAATCAGTGTAAATGCAATGGCCATGGCTTTGCCACCACGCTCTGATCCGCCGAATATCCAATTTTTCCTGCCAAGGGCCACAGGCTTGACTGCGCGCTCGCAAGTTTTGTTATCAAATTCCCCGGTGCCAGCATCTTCACCGGCGTGTCATCAGCAAACAATGCAGAACCTTGCCGGATCTCTCATGAGCACGAAGCGTCAAAGCAGGCAGACCGGCCGCTTACAGAAGGACGCCCCATGACACCTTCCCGGTTACCCATTGTCACAGCCGTAAGACAACAATCTCAGACAGCCCATGTACCTGGAGGTTTGTAGGTTTGGAAGATTTTTGAACGCAAAAAGGCGG
>JARGOC010000039.1 GCA_029212365.1 Roseovarius sp. | reverse complement strand
TCTTGGTGACACTTCTGCTTTGCGCAACCGGTGACATTTCTACTTGGTTGCAACAGTGAATTCTGCCGAGTGCGGGTGTGGCGAGATACCGATTTCGCCTATTGAGCGGTTACCGCTTTTCGCTATGTTGGCTGGTCTGGTCTTGTTGCGGGAGATATGACCCGCCGTAAAAAGGGCGACCTTCGGGAGAAGACCGCCCAGGTGGTTTGCGAGGGAAATATCGCTTTAGGTTGGTGTCGTAAACCCCTACCCTAAATCAGAAAAATGCCTGAAGACCGGTTTGCGCACGTCCAAGGATTAACGCATGTACATCATGAGTGCCTTCATAGGTGTTCACCGTTTCAAGGTTCATCATATGGCGGATCACCTGGAACTCACCCGAGATGCCGTTACCACCGTGCATGTCCCGAGAATGTCGTGCAATATCAAGGGCTTTGCCGCAGTTATTACGCTTGATCAGGCTGATCATTTCTGGTGCTGCATTCGCGCTGTCCATCAACCGGCCCACTTGCAGACAGGCTTGCAGGCCCAATGAAATCTCGGTTTGCATGTCGGCTAGTTTTTTCTGGAACAGCTGAGTTTGCGCCAAAGGCCGATTGAACTGATGCCGGTCAAGGCCATATTGGCGTGCGGCATGCCAGCAGAATTCGGCCGATCCCATGACGCCCCAGGCAATGCCATAACGTGCCCGGTTCAAACATCCAAAAGGCCCTTTAAGCCCTTGAACATTAGGCAAAAGTGCGTCCTCAGACACTTCGACGCCTTCCATCACGATCTCACCGGTGATGGATGCGCGCAGGCTAAGTTTGTTCTCAATCTTGGGGGCGCTCAACCCCTTCATGCCTTTTTCCAGGACAAAGCCACGGATCTTGCCATCATGGGCGTCTGATTTTGCCCAAACAACAAAAACATCAGCGATCGGGCTGTTGGAAATCCACATTTTGGCGCCGGTCAGTTTGTATCCGCCGTCAATTTTAACTGCACGGGTTTTCATACCAGCCGGGTCGCTGCCTGCATCCGGTTCTGTCAGGCCAAAGCAGCCGATCCACTCGCCGCTGGCCAGTTTTGGCAGGTATTTATGGCGTTGTTCTTCTGATCCATAGGCATAGATCGGATACATCACCAGCGAAGACTGGACGCTCATCATCGAGCGATAGCCGCTGTCCACCCGCTCGACTTCGCGCGCGACCAGCCCGTAAGACACATAGCCCGCACCCAATCCGCCGTATTCCTCAGGGATGGTGGTGCCAAGCAGGCCCATTCCGCCCATTTCACGAAAGATATCAGGATCAGTGCGTTCCTCGGCAAAAGCTTTGATCACCCGTGGTTGCAGCTTTTCCTGCGCATAAGCACGGGCGCTTTCGGCGATCATGCGCTCGTCCTCATTCAGTTGGTCAGACAGGCGCAAAGCGTCTTGCCAGCCAAACGACGATAAATCAGGGGCGTCTTTCGCTTTGAGCGTGGGGGCTTTGAGGGTCATAGGGTGTCCTTAATATGCGTTTTGTGCAATATAAATTGCCTTTGAGCGAGGTGTACAGCATAGAGGCAAGCATAAGTAGTACGTTTTTTGCATAGATGCATGAGGAATTCGCAAGTATGTCCCTGCCCCGGAAGTACCTCCCCTCCATTTCGTCACTGCGGGCGCTGGAGGCGCTTGATCGGTTGGGCAGTGCGACGGCTGTGGCGCAGGAATTACACCAGACCCAAAGTGCTGTCAGCCGCCAGTTAAAGGGGCTGGAAGAGCAGCTGGGGCTGAGCCTGTTCATACGCAAAAACCGACGGTTGGTTCTGACCCCTGAGGCGCGCATCTATGCCGATGAGATGCGCAACGCGCTGGGGCAAATCGCGCAAGCCTCGATGAAGCTGAGCCTTAACCCCGCCGGCGGAAGCGTCAATCTGGCGATCCTTCCGACGTTTGGGATGCGTTGGCTGGTGCCACGGTTGGCGGATTTCATCAAAACCAATCCAGAGGTGACAATCAATTTTACAACCCGGCTAGAAAGGTTCAGCTTTGCGGCGGAACCATTTGATGCAGCGATACATTTTGGCAATCCGTCATGGCCTGGTACCGAAAGCCTGCGATTGAAATCTGATGCGGTTGTGCCGGTCTGTGCGCCGACGCTGTTGCAAGGCGCCATCCTGAGCAAACCCGGTGATCTCCTTGATTTACCACTGTTGCATATTGCTACGCGCCCTGATGGCTGGGCGGCGTGGTTTGCGCATCAAGGTGTGGATGCAGGTCAGGTGACAGGCACGGTGCATGATCAGTTTTCAACCATCACCCAAGCGGCGCTGCACGGGCTGGGTGTGGCACTGGTGCCAGATTATCTGGTGGAGCAAGATCTGGCGGCCGGGCGTCTGGTTTCGGCCTGGGGTGGGGCGATAGAAAGCCCCGGTGCCTATCACCTGGTGTGGCCCGCTGAGAAATCCACCGATGCGGCGCTGCTGAAGTTCCGTGATTGGCTGGCAGGGCAAGCCGAAGCCGAAGAAGACCCCCTGCCCCGTTGATGCGTGTTATGCGTCGAGACCTTGGCCCGCCTAATATCTACCCCAGCGCATAACCAGCACCACGCACAGTACGCAGCGGGTCATCACCGCCATGTTGGCACAATGCCTTGCGAAGTCGCCCGATATGCACGTCCACAGTGCGGGTATCCACATAGATGTCACGCCCCCAAACCCGGTCCAGCAGCTGATCACGGCCGTAGACGCGGCCCGGCTTTTCCATGAAGGTGCTCAGCAGGCGAAACTCGGTTGGGCCAAGTTTTACCTGTTTTCCAGCACGGGTCACGCGGTGGCTTTCGCTATCCAGTGTGATGTCAAGATACTCAAGCTTTTGCCCCACAGCCGTGGGCCGTGAGCGGCGCAACTGAGTGCGCACACGCGCCATCATTTCGGCCACAGAATAGGGTTTGACAACATAGTCATCCGCCCCGGTTTCCAAGCCGCGCACTTTGTCGACTTCTTCGGAACGCGCCGACAGCATGATGATCGGGATTGCCTTGGTTTCTGCGCGGGTCTTGAGCTGACGGCACACCTCGATGCCCGATACATTGGGCAACATCCAGTCCAGTATGATCAGATCGGGTGTGGCCTCGGCAACCAAAAGCAAAGCTTCCTCGCCGTTTTCAGCGCGTGCCACACCAAAGCCATCGGCCTCAAGGTTATAAGCCAGGACTTCACGTTGAGCCGGCTCGTCCTCAACAATCAGAACGTTGGGTTTGTCAGAAGCTTTTCCTGTACGCATTGGACTACCCAGCCGTTGGTGTGATGGTGGTATCGGTTGAGGTATTATCCATCTTCGTGCGTGGCGCATCCGGCATTTCTCCGGTGACCAGATAGATGACCTGCTCGGCAATCGAGGTCACATGATCGCCCATCCGCTCGGTGTTTTTGGCGATGAAATGCAGATGCATGCAAGCGGTGATGTTGCGCGGGTCTTCCATCATGAACGTCAGGAACTCTCGGAACAAGGCGTTATACATCTGGTCAACATCGTGGTCACGTTCCACCACCGAGAGGGCCAGATCAGCATCGCGCCGGATATAGGCATCCAGCGCATCCTTCAGCATCAGTTCCACCTCGCGTGCCATACGGCGCAGCGCCGAGGTCGATCCTTCAATCGCCGGCATCTGCGCCAAAACCGTGGTTCGTTTGGCCATGTTCTTGGCATAGTCACCGATACGCTCCAGATTGGCGCTGATCTTTAGCACCGACAGGGCCAACCGCAGGTCAATGGCTGTGGGCGCGCGCAGGGCAATCAGGCGGGCTGTGGCCTCGTTCACCCGCTCTTCCATGGCGTCAATGGCACGGTCCTGGCGGCGCACCTCTTCGGCTTGTTCTTCGTCGCGGGCGTCCATTGATTTGGAGGCCTGCGCAATGGCATGTTCAACCATGCCACCCATTTTCATGATTTGTGCCTGAATCGCCTCAAGGTCACGATCAAAGGCCGAAGCGATATGAATATCGTTCATTTTGGCTCTCCTTACCCGATCCGCCCGGTGATGTAGCTTTCGGTGCGCTCATCGGTGGGGTTGGTGAAAATCTGGCCGGTTTCGCCAAATTCGACAAGATTGCCGAGGTGAAAAAACGCGGTTTTCTGGCTGACCCGTGCGGCCTGCTGCATGGAATGTGTGACAATCACCAAGGAAAACTTCTTGCGCAGCTCATCTATCAGCTCTTCGACCTGCGCCGTGGCGATCGGGTCAAGTGCCGAGCACGGCTCGTCCATCAACAGCACTTCGGGGGCCGTGGCCACAGCGCGCGCGATACACAAACGTTGTTGTTGGCCGCCCGACATGCCGGTGCCCGGCGCGGCAAGGCGGTCCTTGACCTCGTCCCACAAGGCGGCGCGACGCAGGGATTGCTCGACGATCTCATCCAGATCGGTCTTGGATTTGGCAAGACCGTGGATACGCGGCCCATAAGCCACGTTGTCATAGATTGATTTCGGAAACGGGTTGGGTTTTTGAAACACCATGCCCACTTTGGCGCGCAGCTGCACCGGATCAATGGCCTTGTCATAGATATCTTCGCCATCCAGTTTGATGTCGCCTTCGATCCGGCAAATATCAATCGTGTCGTTCATCCGGTTCAGGCACCGCAGGAAGGTGGATTTGCCACAGCCCGAGGGACCAATGAAGGCGGTCACTGTTTTGTCTTCCAGATCCACGTTCACGTCTTTGATGGCGTGATTGTCGCCATAATAGACCTGCACATCGCGGGCTGAAAATTTGATGGTTTTCTGGTCCAAGGCGGTCTCCGAAGCAGTCGAATAATCATACATGGCGTGTCCTGTCTTTCCCATTACCAGCGGCGTTCAAACCGTCGGCGCAGAAGGATGGCGATAAGATTCATGGTCAACAAGAAAACCAGCAGAATGATGATGCCACCCCAGGCACGCTCATAATAGGCTGGATCGGCGCGTTTGGCCCATTCATAAATCTGGGCCGGCATGGCCGAGTTGGGATCAAGAAACCCCGAGGCCAGCCCATCTGGTGGATTGGTGGCGATATAGCCAACCATACCGATAAGCAAAAGCGGCGCGGTTTCCCCCAGGGCCTGTGCCAGCCCAATGATCGTTCCGGTTAGGATACCGGGCATCGCCAGCGGCAACACATGATGAAACACCGTTTGCATCTTTGAGGCACCAATCCCAAGGGCCGCGTCGCGGATCGAGGGTGGCACCGCCTTCAGGCTGGCACGGGTTGAAATGATGATTGTCGGCAAGGTCATCAGCGTCAACACCAGCCCGCCCACCAGGGGGGCTGATTGGGGCAGATGCATGAACTGGATGAACACAGCCAGGCCCAGGATGCCAAACACAATCGACGGCACTGCGGCCAGGTTTGAGATGTTCACCTCAATCACGTCAGTCAGGCGGTTCTTGGAGGCAAATTCCTCAAGATAGATTGAGGCGGCCACACCGATCGGCAACGACAGACCCAGCACCACCAGCATCATAAAGAACGAGCCCAGCATGGACACCCCGATGCCGGCCTGTTCCGGGCGGCTTTCGGATGCATCTGCGCCGGTGATAAAGCCCAAGTTGAACTCTTTTGAGATCACACCCGCCTTGATGAAGGCATCGCTCAGATCGAGCTGCGCCACGTTGATATTCTTGTCGCGTGCCACATCTGCGCGTTTCACCCGGCCCTTGATATAGCCATCCACACGTGACGAGGCCAACAGGCGGAATGTGACGGTTTCACCAATCTGACCGGGGTTCGATATCACATAATCGCGCACCTGGGCCGTTGAGGATGCAGACAAGAGCTTTTTCATGTCTTTTGGCTTTTTCAGCTCGGTTTCGATCCCGTGGGCTTCAATCAGCGCAAACAACCCTTTTTGAACCAAAGGCGCATAGGCAAAGGTCGACACCTTCTTGATGTCGGCGATATCCCTGTTGCCCTTTTTGTCCAGCTTGGCGGGATCCAGATAGACCGGCACATTCACAAAACTCTGCTGAAAGGAGCCAACGCCATTATAAAAAATGGTGCTCAGCAACACGACCAGAAAGGTCAGCCCCAGGGCAATGGCGGCCAAGCCATATGCGCGAAAGCGCTTTTCGGCCTGGTTGCGGCGGCGGGTGTGGGCACTCTGGGCCATCAGGGATGTGTGGGTGGCATCGCTCATTCGTACTGCTCCCGGTATTTGCGCACGATATAAAGGGCAAAGGCATTCAGGCAGAGGGTGATGACAAACAGCGTCATCCCCAAAGCAAAGGCCACCAGCGCCTCGGGCGAGGCGAAATCCGCATCCCCCGTCAGCTGGCTTACGATCTTGGCTGTGACGGTGGTCATCGCCTCAAATGGGTTCATGCTCAGCCGGGCGGCGGCCCCTGCCCCCATTACGACAATCATTGTTTCACCAATGGCGCGTGAGGCGGCCAACAGGATCGCGCCCACAATGCCGGGCAAGGCCGCAGGCAGCACAACCTGACGGATGGTTTCCGATTTGGTGGCCCCCAACCCATATGACCCATCGCGCAAGGATTGCGGCACGGCGTTGATGATGTCATCCGACAATGAGCTGACAAAAGGGATCAACATGATCCCCATCACCAGCCCGGCAGTCATCACGGCGGTGCCTGCCTGCATCCACCCCAAGCCCTGACTGCCGAACAGGCCCAGCAGCAACGGGCCGACTGTCAGCAAGGCAAACAGACCATAAACGATGGTCGGTATGCCTGCCAGAATTTCGATCAGCGGCTTGATATAGGCGCGCATTTTGGACCCGGCATATTCTGACAGGTAAATGGCTGAAAACAGGCCCACAGGCACCGCAACGATCAAGGCAATAAGCGAGATGTAAAGCGTGCCCCACAACAGTGGCAGCACCGCCAATTCTGAGCCCCCGCCAAAGCTGGGTGCCCAGACCGAGCCAAAGAAGAAATCCTTAGCCGGGTGCAAACGAAAGAACTCGATGGTGTTAAAAATCAGCGACAAAATTATGCCGAGCGTGGTCAGGACAGCCAGGCTTGCAGCCATAATCAAAAGAGCGCGCACGCCTGCCTCGACAATATTTCGGGCCCGAAATTGCGCGTTGGTGCGCCAAAAAGCATAGGCAAACCCGATCAGCGCCAGCACCAGCACAGCGATACTCATGATCATGGCACCACGCGCTGTCTGTTGGCGGTGGTTTTTGGCAGCTTCCAGCACTGGACCCGGCACGTCAGCCCCAAGAGCCACACCAACGTCACCAAGCATGGCACGAATATCTGTCTCATCGGCCCTCAGGCTTGCCACCTCAGCGTCGCTCAGCACGCCACGTTCCACGGCAATATCCAGGCCCTGTGCGACGCGGCGCACATCCGACATCACCAGGCTGAGAGTGTTACCCTCAGGAAGGGCCTCGGTAGGGATCATACGCTCAATCGAGGTGTTCACGATCAAGGGTTGGGCCAGCAACCAGACCAGCATCACCCCAAAGGCGGGCACCATCGCCGAAAGCGCAACATTGGCACCATAATAATGCGGCAGGGAATGCAACAGGCGCCGATCACCGCCAGCAGTTTGCAACGCACGCCCGCGCCCCATGAAAAACCCAACAGCAGAGAGGGCCAAGACAATCAGAACAAGCCAGTGAAGAGGCATGACGGCTCCGTGGTGTTGCGCAAAAAGGATCGGGGCGGCACAGGATGCACCGCCCCAAATTGTTGATTACATACCCGTCAGCAGGGTCTCATTGGCCACGGATGTTTGTGTGGCTTCCAGCTCAGGATCAGACACCAGACCATATTCAGCCAGCGGGCCGTCTGGGCCTGCAACCTCATCGCTGACAAAGAACTCAGCATAGTCTTTCAGGCCGGGGATCACACCAATATGGGCCTTTTTGATGTAAAAGAACAACGGACGCGACACCGGGTATTCCCCCGAGGCGATGCTTTCGGTGGTGGGTTCAATATCGCCCATTGTGGCCACTTTCAGCGTGTCGGTGTTGTTTTCATAAAACGCCAGACCAAAAACGCCGATGCCGTTTTTGTTGCTGTCGATCCGCGCCAGTGTTTCGGTGTAATCGCCGTCAATGTCGACTGATTTACCGTCGGTGCGAACGTGATAACACGCCTTTTTGGCCGCTTTTTTCTTGGCTTTTTCGCTGTCACCTTCAGCAACAGCCAGCAGCAGGTCATATGCGCCTGTGTCTTTGCAGCCCTGAACCAGCACTTTTTCCTCAAACACTTCACGCGTGCCGTGTTTGGTGCCTGGGATGAAGGTTGCAATCTCTACATCAGGCAGATCAGCGTTGAAATCTGACCATTTCTGATAGGGATTGTCGATCAGCTTGCCGTCCACAACAACTTGGGGTGACAAGGCGTTAAACAGATCTGATTGCGAGAATTCGGTAAAGGCTGGCCCGTTGATTTGGCTGGCAAAAACGATACCGTCATAACCAATGCGCACTTCGATGATCTCGGTGACACCAGCCTCGGCGCAGGCTTTGATTTCTTTTTCGCGGATTTTGCGCGAGGCATTGGCAATGTCGATGGTGTTTTCGCCAACACCTTCACAGAACCGCTTGAGGCCTGCCGACGAGCCGCCCGATTCCACAACCGGGGTCGGGCCATCAAAGTTTTCGCCGAAGGCTTCGGCTACGATAGAGGCATAAGGCAACACGGTGGACGACCCGGCAATCTGCACATTGTCACGCGCAATTGCGGTGGTGGCTGACAGCGCCAAAATGGCCAGAGCAGAGGTTGTCGATTTCGAGGCGGACATAGGTGTACTCTCCTAGTTTGAATAGACCGACACCCCAACACGGGACATCGTTGAGTCGCGTGATAGAAGCCCTCAACAACGCTTTTGTTAAGTTTTTGTAACGGATTTGTGACAACGCCAGCTTTAGGCGGAGTTCATGGACCTTAAATTGGTGGTGGATGATGTTTAGGTCAGTGCTTGCGCGTCATTGGGCACATAAAATTACACAAGTAATCAGCGCATTTGGCCTGGCTGTGTCAGCAGACGAATGCGGGGTGAACACGATGTTAAATAGTTTGGTCTATGTGTGGTGATTAGGCATGGTCATGTCACGGCCTCAGCCGGCAACACCACGCGAAATTCACTGCCCTGCCCCATGGTGCTGGTCACACGCAGTCGTCCGCGATGTCGGTTGATGATGTGTTTCACAATCGCCAGCCCCAGTCCGGTGCCGCCCATCTCGCGCGAGCGGTGGTTATCAATGCGATAAAACCGTTCGGTCAGGCGCGGCAAATGAATGTCTTCAATGCCGGGGCCGTGGTCTTGCACCACAATCACGGCGGCGGGGCCACGCACCAAAGGTTCGTTGGCGGATTGGCTCAGAGTGATTTCAACCTCATGGCCCGCGCCACCATATTTGATCGCGTTCTCAATCAGGTTTGACATGACTTGTGCCAATTGATCGGCGTCAGCGGGTATGTTCACGGGCGATTCAGGCGCCTTTAGGGTGATCGTCACATCGGTCTCTGCCGCCAAAGGCCGCAGCGTATGCAAGACAGATTGGATCACCCCGCCCACCTCTATGATTGTCGTCGGGCGAACGCGTTCCCCGGATTCAACCCGGCTAAGAGACAACAGATCATTCACCAAGCGTTCCATCCGCCCGGCTTCGCCTGCCATGATGCCCAGAAACCTGTCAGTGGCGGCAGAGTCGTTACGTGCAGGGCCTTGCAGGGTTTCAATAAACCCCAAGAGCGCCGTCAGAGGCGTGCGCAACTCGTGGCTGACATTGGCCACAAAATCGCGACGCATCTGGCTAACCTGTTGCAGGTGGGTGATATCCTCAAAGCTGACCAGCACGGCCTGACCCGCCGCAGAGCTGACCTGAGCACAGCTGACCACAAAGGTGGTATCCTGTGCGCCGTCATTGGTTAAATACTGGGTCTGGCGTGGCGTTGAATCTTGCAGGCAAAGCTCGATCGTGTCCAACACCGCAGGTTGGCGCAGCACCGTAATGAAGTGCCGGCCCTTAACCTGTGAGCTCAACAGCGATTGCGCCTTGGTGTTGGCGGTGATGATCCGCTCATCCGCCCCGATCAGGACAGCAGGCAGTGGCATTGCCTCAAGCAAAGCATCAAAACCCTGGACATCCATTGTCTATAGCGTCTGCAAACCAGAGCGGAAACGGCGCATGTTGGCTTGATATGCCAACGCGCTGTTGCGCAAGTTTTCAATGGCGGCCTCATCCAGTTGGCGCACCACTTTGCCCGGCGCGCCCATCACCAAAGACCCCGCCGGAATGGTTTTGCCTTCGGTGACCAATGCCCCGGCCCCAATCAGGCAATTGTCACCAATCACAGCGCCGTTCAGCACTGTGGCGCCCATGCCGATCAGCACATTGTCACCCAACGTGCAGCCATGCAGCGTGGCCTTATGGCCAATGGTGCACCCCGCCCCGATGCTCAGCGGATATCCCATATCCGTGTGCAGCACGCAGTTTTCCTGAATGTTTGAACCAATGCCAAGGGTGATCACCTCATTGTCGCCACGCAATGTGGACCCAAACCAGACCGAGCTGGCACTGTGCAGCACCACCTTGCCAATGACATTGGCATCCGGGGCAACCCAGAAATCTTCGTCCTCAGGCGTTTCGGGGCGCCAATCCGCAAGCGCATAAATCATTTTTGCATTCCTTCAAATTCGGCGTGTAACAGACGCACATGATCGGTTAGCCGTGGCTGTTGCGAGCGGCGCAGGCGCGCGGCTGTGACAATGCTCTTCAGCTTGGCCTCGGTGGCATCAAGATCATCATTGACCAGCACAAAATCATAGCTGTCCCAATGGCTGATCTCGTCCCAGCTTTTCTGCATCCGCTTGGCGATCACCTCGGCACTGTCTTGGCCGCGCATCTCTAATCTGCGGTGCAGTTCAGATATGGAAGGCGGCAACAAAAAGATCGACAAAACATGTGCTTGCAGCGCCGAATTGGAAATCTGCTGCGCGCCCTGCCAGTCGATGTCAAACAAAACATCCTGTCCGCGATCAATTGCCGCCTGCACGGGTTTGCGCGGCGAGCCATAGAAATTGCCAAACACATGGGCATGTTCCAGCATGTCCCCATTCACCACATCCTGCTTGAATTGCTCTTCTGACAAAAAGTGGTAGTCGCGCCCATCCTGTTCGCCATCTCGCGGCGCACGGGTTGTGGCCGAGACCGAGAAACTCAAGCTGTCGTCCCATTCCCTCAGCCGGCGGGTCAAGGTTGATTTGCCAGCACCTGAGGGTGACGACAGGATGATCAGCAATCCACGTCTGTCGCTCATGCTTTGCCCCTTGTAATCTCTGGGTGAGAATTTGCATTCGTTTCGAACACTCCCCACCTATTCCACATTTTGCACCTGTTCGCGCATCTGGTCGATCACCGTTTTCATTTCTATTCCCACGGTGGTCAGCCCGGTGTTTTGGGACTTGGAACACAGCGTGTTGGCCTCTCGGTTGAATTCCTGTGCCAGAAAGTCCAGCTTGCGCCCGATGGGGGATCCGGCGGCGATCAGGGCATGGGCAGCGCTGACATGGGCGCCCAAACGGTCGATCTCTTCGGTGACATCGGCCTTGACGGCCAGCAAAGCCAGCTCTTGTGCGACGCGCGCCTCGTCAGCGCCATTGGCAGCATTCAGAACCTTTGCCAGTGTTGTGCGAAGATGCGCCTCGACCTCGGGTGCGCGGGCTTTGGCGATCTGAGCGGCGTCAGCGGTCAGCTTTGCTATCTCATTCAGTTGATTTGACAGCACCTCGCTTAGGGCGGCCCCTTCATGCGCGCGCATCTCAAGGAAACCGGCCAGCACGGGGGCAAAATCAGCGATCAGTGTTTTGCTCAGGGCGGTGGTGTCGGGCACAGTGTTGGCGTGGTCCAGCACACCGCGCAGGCTCAGGATGTCGGCGGCATTGGCGGGCGCCAGCGTCAGCCCTTGATCCATCGCTTGGGTTTCCACCTCTGCCATGGCTGCCAGCACATTATTCAGTTGTGACTGGTTGAGCACAAGCCCCGTGGCCTGATCCTCGGCCTGCAATTTCAGGATCAGATTAACATTGCCGCGCGCCAATGCGCCGCTCAAGGTTTTGCGCAACGCAGCTTCCAGCCCGTCAATCCATTCGGGCACTCGCAGCCGGACATCCAGCCCCTTGCCATTAACCGAACGCAACTCCCAACTCCAGCTGAACCCGTGGGCACCCCCCTGGGCTGAGGCAAAACCGGTCATGGAATGTATCACGTTGATGTCTCCTTACTCGTTGCCAGATGTCCTAAAGCGTTTCGTGGCTGACGTGAAGTAAGAACACAAGCCACGCCCAAGCGGCAGCTGTGTGATAACAGTTAACCAAATAGATGGGTTTTTAACAAAACTGGCCAGGTCTGTGTATTATGGACCAAACAACAAGCTGTGGGGGCTTGGTATTAGGGTGACACATGAGCGACAATAGCACATCAGGCGATATCGTATCGTTGGGAAAAACCAAACAATCTATCCGAGGCAAAGATTTGGGAGCGCTGCGCCTGTACTGGGAAAGCATGCGAGAGAATGGCGATGTGCCGCGCCGCTCGCATATTGACCCGCGCGGATTGGAAGCTTTGCTGGAAAATGCCCTGATTGCCGAAAAAATTGCGCCGGGTCTGGCGCGCTTGCGGATTGCGGGCCAACATCTGAGTGATGTGATGGGTATGGAGGTGCGTGGGATGCCGATCAGCGCCTTTGTTTCGCCCGAGCACCGTGATCAGCTTGCCCTTGCCCTGAGCGAGCTGTTTGAGCGCCCAGCCGTGGTGACGCTGCATCTGAGAGCCCCCGGCAAGCTGGGTCAACCTGAGATGAGCGCGACCATGGTGTTAATGCCTTTGCGCAGCGATCTGGGCGATATATCCCGCGCGTTGGGGTGTTTTGTCACCCGTGGCAGCATCGGGCGAACCCCGCGCCGGTTTGAGATCACGTCGATTGATATTGACCGCGTAGATACCAATCCGTCAGCCGCGCCCGAACGCCCGGTTGCGGCAGGATTTGCGGACCCCGACCAGCCGTTTGAGCTCGAGCGCCCTGCCCTGTCCAGTGAACGCAGCTATCTGCGTTTGGTGAAATAACCCTCAGGCGTAGGCGGCTGTGCTTTGATTGCCCTAAAGTAAACAAAATCAACGCGCCCAGCGGGCCAAATCCGCCGTATTTCTATGTCATCTGTGCCTTATAAATTGCTCTAAATGCGAGGCGCTGATGACGCAGCCCATTCTACATAAGGCGAAAGCCGACAAACATCAGCGATTGTTTGACCTGATCCGTCAGGGCAATCTGGCCGGGCAAGCTCCCGACTGTGTTGTTATCCCATCGGCCACGGTCTCGGCCGAGGTGCAGGCCTTTCGAAAGCAAGCGGAACAATCGCTTATGCCGTCAAAGCTGGCAGGTTAATCCTCGCCATCGCTGTCAATCGCGCCACGAAACCCCGTGGCGACCACGAATTTCTCGGAACTGTCAGAGCGTGACGCAGGTGGTTTGACATTGGCCACTTTGGTGAATCGCTGTTTCAGCAGTTTTTGCAACTCGCCTTCGGCCCCGCCGGCCAAAACCTTGGACACAAAGACGCCGCCCTCTTCCAGCACATCAAATGCAAAGTAAGCGGCCGCCTCACACAGCGAAATAATGCGCAAATGGTCGGTCTGTTTGTGGCCTGAACTGGACGCGGCCATATCCGACATGACGACATCTGCCTTGCCGCCCAGCCATTCTTTGACACGATCGTCAGCGCCTTCATCCATGAAATCCAGAACATGAAATTCACACCCCGCCAGAGGTTCAACCTCTTGCAGGTCAATACCAAGAATGCGGCCCGCGGCCTTGCCTGATTTTTCACCCAGCGCGTTGACCCTTGGCACCGCGACCTGACACCAGCCACCAGGGGCACAGCCCAGATCGACAATCCGCGCACCGGGCACCAGAAAACGGTATTTATCGTCAACTTCCATGATCTTATAAGCAGCGCGGCCACGGTAGCCTTCGGCCTGCGCGCGTTTTACATAAGGATCATTCAGCTGGCGCTGCAACCAACGGGTGGACGAACTGCGCCGCCCACGGGCCGTTTTAACCTTTACCGTCAGGTCTCGCATTCCGCGTCCCGAAGTGTTCTTGCCATCGGGGCTTTTGCCGGTGGGTCTCTTTGCCATCGTGTTGCCTCAGCCGTTGCTGACAACCAGCCCTCGGTGGGCCGGTGCCAGTGTTTCTATTGCCCTATCGTTGCCCACTTGTTTTAGCCGCGTGGTGGGAGCGATCTGGCGTTTGAACGTGGTTATCCTGCACTGGCTGTACCAGTCCCAGAACGGATTGTCGTTGTGAAACATAGTATTTTTGCGGATGACACTTGAGGTTTCAACCTTCGTTTCAGCATCCAGTCGTGACGGCTGTTTAAATGATAGGTCGATCCCCGTGACGGTCACTGTGGCGTTAAGTTGGTGCGATGCGCAATCGCTGGTGTTTTCTCGTGCCATCGCATCACCCCTTTTGATCCGTGAACACACCGTCAGCGGCCATTTGAGCATACAGCATACCTTCGCGCAGGCCCCGGTCTGCCACCGATAACCGGTCTGTGGGCCAACACCGTAACAAGGCCTGCAAAATCGCCGAGCCGGACATAATCAGCGCCTGGCGGTCATGTCCGATGCGCGGGTCACGTTTCCGCCCGGCCGGGCCAAGCGCCAGATAATCGCGGATAACCGCATCAATCTGATCGCTGGTCATGGTCAACCCATCCACCTTGTTGCGATCATAGCGTCTGAGGCCCAGATGGCTGGCCGCCACAGTGGTGACAGTGCCGCTGGTCCCGACGATCTGAAATCCCTCACGGGGTTGTTCATTGGTGTAGGGGGCAAACTCGGCCAGGTTTGCCTCAAAATACCAGCTCATCAAGGCAAAACGCCCGGCGTCATCTTCAACATCGTTGAACTGATCACGCAGGGTGGCCACGCCCAAGGGCACGCTGATCCAATCCACGACTCTGGCGTCTTTGTCGCCTAGATCGCCGGCTTGAAACCCCCTGTGCATCCGCATGATGGATTGTGATCTCTCATGGGTAGGCACGCGGGACAGATCAATCCAGACCAGTTCGGTTGAGCCGCCGCCAATATCCACCACCAGCAATTGATCCGTGGTCGGCAACACCAGCGGCGCACAGGATACAACGGCCAATTGGGCCTCTTCCTGTGGCTTGATGATGTCCAGATGCAGGCCCGTTTCACGGCGCACACGCGTCATGAATTCGGCCCCGTTTGTGGCGCGCCGACAGGCCTCGGTTGCGACCAGACGCATGCGTTTGACTTTGTGTCGATTCAATTTTTGACGGCACACCCGAAGGGCCTGAATTGTGCGATGAATAGATCCGCGGCTTAACCGCCCCGAGTGCTCTAATCCGGCGCCCAGTTGTACAGATTTTGAGAAGCTATCCACGACTTTAAACTGATTGCCGTGCGGTTCGGCAATCAGCATTCTGCAACTGTTTGTTCCCAGATCCAGCGCGGCATAGAGCGGGGCTGCGCCAGCGGGATTGAGTGCGGGGCTCTCAACCGTGTTTTGGCCTTTAGAGCCTGGGTTAGCGCCCGCACCATCGGGACGCTTGGGCGTCATAACAACACGCCCTTTCTTTTCGAGTTGAAATCAAGATAGGCGCGAAGCAGTGCATGTGCAATCCCCAGACTTCGGCAGTGCCTTCGATAATGCAGAAATCTCGTTCTGGTTCACACGCGTCTTGTGGGAGTTCTCCGGGCGCTCTGCCCCATATACCGCGCTCTTTCCAAGCTGTGGTTCACCGGCCGGTTTTGCCCCTGCCTCTGGTGCTGAACATCGTTATGAATATCTTTCATGGCCTGCTTGGTGGTCACCCAGGTCCCTGATACGCTATGCAGGTCGCTGCAAGGTATCGGAAAGTCGAAAACCGACATCGCAAATAGGCCGCTCTGCCATATTGAGGGGCAATCTGGAAAGAGGAATCAGCTATGGTTGATGTCACAGTTGTCTATTGGCGCGATATTCCGGCGCAAGTGATTGTCGGCAAGGGGCGTCGCGGCGCCAAAAAGCAGCTGCCTGAACGGTTTGAACAGGCGATTGACCGCGCTGCAATGAAAGTTAACGCCAAAGACAGTGATGCCTATCTGGCTGAGTGGCGCAAGGCCGCGCCCTATCCGGTGGAAGGGGACGCCCAAGAGGTGGTTGAGGCCGAAGCCACCCGTCTGGATACAGAATACGACAAGGACCGCATCGTGGCGTTGATTGCCAATGATGGATGGGCCCACGACAAACAAGAATGAGCAAACGCTCTTTATTGGAGGCCGCCATGGCTTTGTTGAATTTCCGCAAGCGCACCACGTCTGATGACATGCCGGTCAATGGCAATGTTGAGGCCTTTATAAAAGACTATTCCATTGAGGTGATGCCGCGCACCGCCGAGAAGGTCGAGAGCTTCCGGGACTTGTTGCCAAAAGGCACCCGCGTCTACATCGCCCATATCGACGGCACCCCGATCGAGGATATGGTTGCCACCGCCAAGCGTATTTCTGACGAAGGCTATCCGGTGATGCCGCATTTTCCGGCGCGTATCATCAAGGATCAGGCAACACTGACAGATTGGATCGCCCGGTACCAAGGCGAAGCGGGCGTTGATCAGGCGCTGCTGCTGGCGGGCGGCGTGGATCAGCCCCACGGTGATTTTCACAGCTCTATGCAACTGCTGGAAAGCGGTGCCTTTGGCAAAGCCGGCTTCAAACGACTGCATGTTGCAGGCCACCCCGAGGGCAACAAAGATATTGATCCCGATGGCTCGATGACACAGGTCAACCAGGCACTGCGCTGGAAACAGGCGTTTTGGGAAACCTCTGACGCTGATATGGCGCTGACCACTCAATTTGCCTTTGATGCAGACCCTATTATCAAATGGGCCGATGATCTGGCTGCCGCGGGCATCGCCTTGCCGATCCATATCGGTATTGCTGGCCCTGCCAAACTGCAAACGCTGATCAGGTTTGCCATCGCCTGCGGTGTGGGGCCTTCACTGAAAGTGCTGCAAAAGCGTGCGATGGATGTGACCAAGCTGTTGTTGCCATACGAGCCTACCGATGTGCTGGCCAAACTGGCCGCTCACAAAATTGCCAACCCGGACTTTAATATCAGCCATGTGCATTTCTTCCCGCTGGGCGGGATCAAAACCAATGCCACATGGGCCATTGAACATGGCGGCGCCTCGGGCGTACCCGCCAGCCAACAAGGATAAATCTATGACCCGCACCGTTGTCGAAAGCAAAACCAAGACAGCCGTTCTAGGCTTTGACGAGCCGTTCTGCGTCATCGGTGAGCGCATCAATCCCACCGGTCGCAAGAAATTGGCAGCCGAGCTGGAAGCCGGCGATTTCTCAACTGTTGAATCGGATGCCGTGGCGCAAGTCGCCGCCGGGGCCAGTATTTTGGATATCAACGCCGGTGTGGTTTACAACTCGAACCCCAATCCCAACGAAACCGAGCCGCCATTGATGGCCAAAGTGGTTGAGATGGTGCAGGACCTGGTGGATGTGCCTTTGTGCATCGACAGTTCCGTTCCCGCCGCCCTAGAGGCAGGCTTGCAAGCCTGCGAGGGGCGCCCCCTGTTGAACTCGGTCACGGGTGAAGAAGACCGGCTGGAATTTGTTCTGCCACTGGTCAAAAAATACAACGTGCCAGTTGTGGCCATTTCCAACGATGACACCGGCATTTCCGAAGATCCTGATGTGCGCTTTGAGGTGGCCAAAAAGATCGTGGAGCGTGCGGCCGATTTTGGCATTCCGGCGCATGATATCGTGGTGGACCCGCTGGTGATGCCCATTGGCGCCATGGGCACTGCCGGTTTGCAGGTTTTCACTCTGGTGCGGCGTTTGCGCGAAGAACTGGGCGTGAACACCACGTGTGGTGCGTCCAACATCTCGTTTGGTCTGCCAAACCGTCACGGCATCAACAATGCCTTCCTGCCAATGGCCATGGGGGCTGGTATGACATCGGCCATCATGAACCCCATCGCCCTACCGGTGAAACAGGCCGAGATCGCCGCCAAGAAAGCCGCCGTTGAGGCCGCTGGTCTGGTTCTGCCCGAAGATATGGATGACGAAACCTTCTGCCAGCTTTTCGGCCTTGGCTCGACAAAGGCACGCCCGGGCAAGGAAATGGAGGCCATCCGCGCCGCCAATTTCCTGACCAACAATGACCCACATGGCAGCACTTGGATTCGCACCAACAAACTGCCTTCTGCCGATGGCGAAGGTGGGGGCCGTGGTGGGCGCTCAGGTGGGCGGCGCCGTCGTCGCGCCTGATCCCGGTGTTTTGAATGGATTTGCCCCCTGTGCCGCATAGCGCAGGGGGTTTTCATTTGTGCCGGGGCTTATTGAGCAACCTTGATGTCCAGCTCAATTTTGAACATCTCTTGAAAGGGTTGCATCCGGGTCTTGGCCGCATCCGCCATTGTTTTGTCGCTAGCGATACCTTGCAGGGATATTTGATGGGCATCCAATGTCAAAACGCCCTGTTTTAGCCCTGCCAGGGCCTTGAGGCCGGATCGTGCTGCCGCCCACCAATCCGCATCGGCCGGAATTTCGGCAATCTCAAGGGTGGCCACCTCAATGGGAAAGCCCAGAATAGCCGTCTGTGACGCCGGCCCCAAATCACGCGGCACCTTGCCGCTCAGCACGCCGCGGCTGCCATCAAAGTCAAGGCGCAGGGCAAATGGGCGGCCATCATCCTGAAAACTGATATCAGTTTCAAAGGTATAGCCATCAGGCAGGGTGCCCAACCTGTCCAGCACGGTTTGTTCGGCTTCGGGATTTCGCAATGTGCCGTGCAGGTTGATATGCGTGCCGGTCATGTCCAGCGCACCTTTTTTAAACCGTGACAACGCCGTGACGGCAATACGGGCCGCCTGCGGCCACTGCGCCGCGCCGGGTTTGGGGGTGTAAACCAGTTTACCCAAGGAAATTGGCGCGCCTAGCGGGGCTGTCAGTTGATCCAACAGGGCACCATCGGGCAATTTTCCACCGACCTGTGCCGCCTGCCCGTCAAACGCGATTTTCAGGCGTAACGGGGTGCCGTCATCGATCAGATCGACGTTCAGAGCGAGGGTCACAATCGCTGGCAAACCTGCGAGATGATCGCGTAACTGCGCCAGTTGGCGTGGGTCCTGCACACTGCCGGAGAGTTCCAGATTTGTGCCGTCAAACGCCAGTTCCGCATGCCTAAAAAACCGCAGCGCTTGTGCCCCGAGGCTGGCGGTGCGCCACCAATCATCACCGGGCGATATCCGCGCCACCTCTAGCCCGCTGGCCTGCACGGGTGCATTGCTAAGTGCGGCCAAAACGCCCGGTGCCAGACTGCGGGGCACTTTGCCGGTGGCCGTCACTTTTGCGTCCGCCAGTGTCATTAGCAATCCAAACGGCGCGCCGCTGTCTGCCAGTGTGATCTGGCGCGACACGGACATGGCACCCGGCAGTTCTGCCAGGATAGCGTTGGCACGATCAAAGGCGTCTTGCGACCATGCCTCACCCGTTAGGATCAGGTTTGATCCGGTGATGGACAGATGGCCATTTTGCAATGTCTCAAGCGCGCCCAGGCCCGACAATACCGCTGCCTGCCAGCCGTCAAACGGAACCGCCAGTGGCGATAGTTCAAACTCGCCTGCGGGCAATCTGGAGATCAGATCACCGGGCAGTTTGCCGCCAAAGGCGATGAACACCGCATCATTGCGTGATGCCGTCAGGCGCAAGGGGCTGCCATCATCCAAAACCTGCAGATCAGTTTCAAATGTATAAGAAACAGGCACGTCAGCCATGAGCATTTCTATACGTTCAACCACTGTCGGGGTTAGCGCCGTTCCCGACAGTTTCAGGGATGTTGCCTTAACATCCAAACGCCCGTCCGAGAGGTGGGTCAGGGCACGCAATGCGCCTTGGATCACATCGGGCCAATCCGCATCCGGCATGCCAGAGGCCAAAACCAGCGCTGATACCCCTTCTCCGTAGCCTTGACCAAGGGTTGTGCGCAGAGCTTCGGTGGGCACGGCTCCGGCAAATTCCAAGGCAGTGTCAGGCGTGTATCGCGCGCTGAATGTAAAGGGATCGGCTGGCGCCAGCACTGTGACATCGCTCACGATCTTGCCACGTCCGTCCATCGCCTTGAGGGCGTTAAAAACCTCACGGCGTTCCTGGGGGGTATCAGCCAGCCCGGAAAGGTAAATCTTGCGCCCCTCAACCTTCACCCCAAGCCCATGCACGCTGTTGGCCACGATGGCATTGGCTTGCGATCTTAACCCGGCTTCCACCAGCGGTTCATCGGATTTGAAGTTGAACAGTCCAAGGCCCAAAAGCGCTGCAATCAATAGCAGCGCGCCCAAAATATCTTCGGTGGCATATGTGCGTTTATCAGTCATCCCTGAGCATGTGTTTCTGGGGGTGCGGTGCGAAAGTCAAACGCTCAATGGAGCGGTGCGCCGACTATCAAACTAACACAAGCCCAGATCGCGGGCGAGCATCGCAGCATGAGTGCGGTTTCGTGCCCCCAATTTGCGCGAGAGTGTTTTGAGGTGCAGCTTGACCGTGACCTCTTGGATGTCCAGTGCGCGGGCAATCTCCTTGTTGGATTTGCCTTCTGAAATACCGCGCAAAACATCCGTTTCGCGGGGGGTCAGGGTGACTTCGGACGGGGCGTGATCGGCTTTGGTCAGGAAGTCCACTGGCAAAAATACCTCGCCCGCCAGCATGTCCCGTACCGCACTCACCAGATCCAAAGGCGCCAGTGTTTTGGGCAAAAACCCTGCGGCACCTTCCTTTAGCGCACGACGGGCGATCCCCGGCGGGGCCGTGCCCGAAAGCATGGCCACCGGGCAATCTGCAAGCGCGCGCATCCGGCTCAGACCGCTGAGCGCATCCATCCCCGGCATAGAATAATCCAGCAATATCAAGTCATAAGGCTGCGTATGACGATACAAATCGCAGGCTTCGTCAAATCCCGAAGCGCATATGACAACAAAACCACCTTGCGCACGCAGATATTCCGCCAGTGTTTCGCGCACCAGATCATGATCGTCTGCCAGTAACAACTTTTGCATGGGTCTATCCCATTCCAAATCTCTTAAAATGAAGAGTACGCTTGCCGGGTGGTTCGGGCCCGCTTTGCACTTATAAACCTGCAAGCGCAGGGGCGCCACTCAAATGCTCAGACTGGACCGATATGGCTTTTCCAGTTAGACACTTTGCACCTGCCTTTTAATCTTCTGCCAGAGATTGCTGTCGTGCCATGGGCCTTGCCACCTTTACCCGCCGTTTGACCCGCCGCCGCGCACAGCTGACTTTTTTCAGCGGGGTTGCTGCGGTTTGCCTGCTGACGGTTGTATTTTTGGCCACTCAGGTGTTTTTGAAACTCGATGATTATGCCGCCGCCAATCAAGACAATACACCGTGGTCTTTGTCGCGACTTGAAGTTGAACAGATGAAAATGCTGGCGGCCCTGAACGATTTGGACGATGGGACCCCTGATAGCATAAACCAGCTGCACCGGCGGTTTGATGCCCTATACAGCCGTCACGCGACGCTTGGGGTGGGCAAATCCTATCAGCCCCTCATGGCGCAGCCCAGAGCCCGTGCAGCCTATGACCAACTGAGCGCCAGCATTGATGCGATGGAGGTGATCATGGATAGCCCCGATCCTGTTATCCTTGAAAACCGGAGCGAATTGGCACGGTTGAGCACTCTTTTGTCTACCCCGATCCATCGGTTGTCTTCGATTGGTATCAGCTCCGATGCACAGCTCAAAGAGCACGAACGCCGTGCCTTGACCAACAAGTTGCTTCAGGTAACTGGGCTGAGTGTCATGTTGTTGCTTGCCATGATCTCGCTCGCGGTGCTGCTTTGGTCATTGTACAGGCTGTATCGTCAGCGCGCGTTGGAAAACCGCCAAACCTTGGGTCGGCTTGAAACAATCCTGAACACCTCGCAAGATGCCGTTTTGGTGGTCTGCCCGGAAGGAAGGGTGATTGATACCAATCGTGCGGCCGAGGCGATGTTCTTTGGCAATACACCACATCAGGACCACGCTGATATCTCGCAAATATTGTATAAAAAACAATCCGATGGAACGTTATGCGGTGTTAGCGGCGCAAAGCTTTTTGACTCCTGCCGGGATGGTCCAAGCCTGTGCACCAAACTGACTGCGCAAAACCCTGCAGGGGAAAAGTTTCCGATTGAATTGTCGGCCAACACTGCCCTGCGCGGTGACACGCAGGTCGTGATCTGCTTTATTCGCAATATTGCCCGTCGCATGGCCGATCAGACCGAGCTGTTAGCGGCACGTGATCGCGCCATATCCGGCGAAAAGGCCAAGGCTCGTTTTCTGGGTATGATCAGCCATGAAATGCGCACCCCACTTACCGGGATGTTGGGCGCTTTGGATTTGCTGGATAGCACGGCCATGTCCCCAAAGCAGAAATCCTATGCGCAAATCATGCAGTCGTCAGGGCAGGTATTGCTGAACCAGATCAATGATGCGCTTGATGTGGCCCAAGCCGAGCAGGGCGGAGTGGCGCTCAGCACTGGGGTGTTTGATCTGGATGCAAATCTGGACGCATTGGTGAACGCACAAAGGCCATTGGCGCATAAGGCAGGCAACAGTTTGTGCCGTGTCGTAAATGACGTACCACTGGGACAGGTCACAGGTGATCAAAACCGTGTGTATCAAATCATACTTAACCTGGTGTCCAACGCGATCAAGTTTACCGTTGAAGGTGACATCACTGTGGACGGGGCACGCATCACATCGCCAAACGGGACTGCGGACATGATCGAGTTTCAGATCATTGATACCGGCATAGGTATTGCGGAGGATGATCAGGCCCGGATATTTGAAGACTTTGTGCGGCTTGAAAATGCCGAGGCTTTGAACATTGAGGGCACTGGGTTGGGCCTGGGGATTGTGCGCAACCTCGTGGTATTGATGGGCGGCGAGATCGGTGTTGAGAGCGTGCCGGGCGAAGGCAGCCTGTTTTGGGTGCGGCTGCCATTACCGGCGTCCCACAGCGAAGTGGCCGAGGCCCCTGCCCTCAATCAGCCCACAAAACCTGGGCCACGAAATGTATTGATTGTTGAAGATAATGAAATCAACCGAACGGTATTGGCTGAATTGCTGGAAAAAGAAGGCCACCATGTCTGGACCGCCCCAAATGGGGCAGATGGCGTCACCTTGGCAGCCACACGGCGGTTTGACGTGATCTTGATGGATATCAACATGCCCGTGCTGGATGGCATCCGCGCGGCGCATCAGATCAGGGCCAATACCGATGGGGCCTCGCGGGCTGCAAGGATCGTGGCGCTGAGTGCACATGTCACGCCCGAAACCCAAGCCGATTTGGGCAAAGCCGGCTTTGACGCGGTGCTGACCAAACCTTTGCGCCGCGAAGATTTAGAGTATGCCTTGCTGGGATTAGCCCCCGCGCGAATGGTCAGTATGGGCGCGATTATTGACGAAACGATCCTGGCCCAATTGCTTGAGGCCCTGAGCCCCGAAATCCTGGAACAATTGCTGGAGGGTTTCACGGTGCAGGGGGCGGATTTACTGAGTGAACTGGACCAGTTGAAAGGTGAAGACCTGCCCGCCCGGTTGCACGATCTGGCAGGGTTGTCCGCCACATTGGGTGCGCGTGCCTTGCATTCGCGTCTGTCGCAGGCGGAACTGGCCCTGCGTGCCGGGGATGCCAAAGGCGCTGTCGCCGCATTAGACGCCCTGCCCGCGGTATGGCAGGCCACGCTCACTGAATTAAGTGAACAGCGCGCAGCGGCGTAATCAGAGCTTTTCCTGTCCAATGCGGAGCACCGTCTTCGCGGATTCTAGAACCCACTACTGTATTCGAAGATCGCCATCTCGATCTGTCTGCGGGTTTCCCTAGACATCCGCCAGATCAGCTCTGCTTTGATGGTTTTGAAGACTGTTTCGACTGCGGCGCTGTCATAGAAATTTCCTTTGCCGCTCATTGACGCCTTGAATCCGCGCTGGGGCAATATTTCCTGATAGTCATGCGAACAATATTGGCTGCCGCGGTCCGAGTGATGGATGCAGCCTTTTGGCGGCGTGCGGTACGCAATCGCCATGTACAGGATCGCGTCCAAGCCATTCATTCTCTTGAGCAAAGTTCAAATCTTCCTTCGAGACCTCATCCGTGTCTCCCCTCTCATGCATGTAAACATGCACTGCCGGGCAGTGGGTGCTCTGGGATCCACTCGTTCAGCGTCGACATGCCCATACCCTGATCATCTGCCACCTGCTTGCGTGTCAGCCCAATGCTCAACGTAATACGCATCGCACCTTCGCGGAATTCGTCCTTTCGTTTCAGGGGTCGATTCCGGCTGGGGGCGGAATCGTATCATAAGCTGATTTGATCACGA
>JARGOC010000038.1 GCA_029212365.1 Roseovarius sp. | reverse complement strand
CGATGACCGCCCTACCCTGACACCAACAAGAGTCGCAGTTCACGTAGCGCTCACACGACAAAGCTAAAATGTCACCCATGAGCAATTCAGGAATGTCACTCTTCCCTCAAAAATCAATGAGGGTGAGCGGACATGGGATGGGTGGTTATGAGCGAACGCGAGTTGAACCGCGTGGAAGTCTTGGCGCAGGTCGATGATGGACGGCTGAGCGTCGACAATGCGGCGAACATGCTGGACCTGACACGTCGGCAAATTTTCCGGCTGCTGAAGCGATACCGTCAGGATGGCGCATCGGCGATCCGGCATAAGGCGCGTGACAAACCTCCCAATAACCGCATTCATCAAGCCAAGCGCGACTATGCGTTGTCGGTGATCAAAGAGAACTATGCGGACTTTGGGCCGACGTTGGCGGCCGAGATGTTGGCCGAGCATCATGGTTTCAAAGTCTCTCGCGAGACCATCCGCAAGTGGATGCAGGAAGACGGCATCTGGCTGTCCCGCAAACAGCGGCGCACGTTCCATCAACCTCGATTGCGCCGGGAATGCTTTGGCGAGCTGATTCAGATCGACGGGTCTGACCACCGATGGTTCGAGGATCGGGGCGATCCCTGTACCTTGCTCGTCTTCATTGATGATGCGACCAGCACCTTGATGGAACTGCGGTTCGTGACGTCCGAGAGCACGTTCAGTTACTTCGAAGCCCTGGAGAGCTATCTGCTGAAGCACGGTCGCCCGGTCGCGTTCTATAGCGATAAGCACACCGTCTTCCGCGTTCCAAAACCCAATGAGCACATGACGGGCATGACCCAATTCGGTCGTGCCCTGGCGGAGCTGAACATCGAGATCATCTGCGCCAATTCATCTCAAGCCAAAGGTCGCGTTGAACGCACCAACCGCACTTTGCAAGATCGTCTAGCAAAGGAGCTACGCGTCGCGGGTGTCTCAAACATGGATGATGGCAACGTGTTTCTCGCGGACTTCATGACGCGCTACAATGCCAAGTTTGCAAAGGCTCCAGCCAAACCTGATAACCTGCATCGCGCCTTGAACATCGAACCGGATCGCTTCGCTGAGATCTTCTGCTTGCGCGACAAACGCTATGTTACCAAGGACTTGACGCTGAAGTACGACCGCAAGCGCGTCCGGCTCGAAGTCAATGACCTGACGCGCGGCTTGGTTGGCAAATACGTCGACGTCTACGAGATGCCGGATGGGCGCATTCAGGTGCGCGCCAAAGGCGTCGCCCTACCCTATAGCATCTTCGATCCCCACCAACGGCGCGTCACCCATGCCGCGATTACTGAGAACAAACATCTCAGCGCCGTCCTCGCGCACATCAAGGAAGAACAGGAGAAAGCAGCGCCTCCGCCGAAGGTCAAACCCGTCAGCGCAAAGAACGGCTACAAGAAGACAGGGCGTCGACCGCCAGGACGGCCTTCAAAGATGGAAGCGTACTATGAGAGGCGACGGGCTGAGCGGGCTGCTGAAGCGCAATGCGGAGAGACAACATCAGAGATGCCTGCCCGCTAAAACCTGTTTCGCCAAAGTGTCTACATGTTCGAGTTTGTCGCTCGCTGCAGGGTGGCTTGCAAGGTGCAGCAGATCACTTCGAAGGTCATTGAACACATCAGGATTTAGGTTTCGAACCAAAAGCTCGATTGTCCAATACTTCCATATCGCATCATCGCCGCCAAGGATGACCTTGATGTGTGGAGTTATCTCACTTCCTGCTTCCGACAGCACTGAAGCGGTAGGTTTGGCCACAGGCCAGTTCGCGTCCTGCAGCCATTCCAGCAAATCAGGGAGGCGTGGGTTCAATGCCGGAAAGCCGATTGCTTTCGCGCTTTCTAGTGCGTCCAAGTCATGCTTGTTGCTTGGGATGCATTCATCGATACCCATACAGAGAGTCTACGTTTCACAAGAACCTGCCCGCAAGGCTTTTCAGCCCTGCGATATTTGAGGTCTCCGGGCTGCTAAGCCTTGCTACCGTTGCACAAGGTGGTGACACTTCTGCTTTGCAAACCGGGTGACATTTCTACTTGGTTGCAACATATATTCAGCGTTGCGATAGTATATTATTGAATGTATGCTGGAGGTCCCCTGCCAAGGAATCCCAGCATGAATGTCTTACCTAGAATCCGACTTATTCCGTTGGTCCTGGCCCTCGCTTTGACAGGCATTTCGCTGCCTTCAAGCTCGAGAGCACAAACGTATCCCATCGATTGCGCGATTCTTTTGTGCCTGTCCGGTGGCTGGCCTGCTTCTGTCCCATGCGCGCGCGCGCGTGCCGAGTTTATTCGGCGGATCACGCCTTGGCCCGTGGAACCACCGCTGCAGATTTGGCGCTGCCCTATGGGCGCGTCCCACGAGTTTGAACCTCAGCCGCACGGAAGAGACCAGGTCTTCGACGCCTTGTTCCAAACAGACGAAACTCGCCCGGGCCAGCCCTTTCCCGATAAAGGTCGCGCGCACAACTCAATGACAGAGCCGGCCGTTTGGCGCTTTGGCGGGACCTCAGACGATCTCGACCTCGTGGATCTTGCCCTGCGTCTCGTTCAGGATCGCGCAGATATCGACATCAGCGGACCAGAATTCAATTTCGTCCGGTCTATTCGGGTTTTTGATACTCGCTTCGCCTCACAAAGAGTAGCCGGAGAAAACGATCAGTGCCGACGCTATGCGCTGGTCTACCTCGGCACTTACGGCGCGCAGGGCGAATTTTCATGGTCTGTATCTGCGCCAACCGCTCTACCCGACGCTCATGTGGGGCTCAAAGGATGGGGATCAGATTGTCCAAGCCTTTATAATCGTTCGGTATTCGTGGACTGGCGCGATTATGAAGGCAATTATGGGTTCGAGCAGGTAAATTATTGACCCGGTCCCGGCGCCCCTCATAGGGCCCAAGCACCAGCAGGCACGAGCGATCCAAGCCAACTTCGCCGATCGCTGGAGGTGCTTGCGTCTCGGGGCGATTTTGGGAAACCAGCCGTTCACCGCCTGAATGGCGGGTCTCGGAATTCCGGTCCTTCACAGCACAACGGTTGGGCTGGTAAATTCAAGAACGAAATGAGCTTTCGCTGTGGCTGTTTCTAGGTCGGGTAACGCTTCGCGTCTTCGCGCCCCCCTCAAACTGGCGCTGCTCTTTTCCGCCGGAGGCCAAGCGGAGATTTTCGTCCTTTGGGGGCTCATTCTTTTCCATGAAGGCAATGTCTTCAATACATTTATGTGGACGATCGTCTACTGCGGTTTTGGCATGGGCGTCGCCTTGGGAGCCGTTGTGGCCCTCGGAATTCTCGAAAGCTTGGAAGGCTGGAAAGCTATTATTCTGACAACCGCGATGTAAGGTGTAATGCTTGGTTTGCTTTGCAACATCCCGTGCCTACGTCTGGACCAAACCCTCCACTATTCTGGGGGCACAGGTGCCGGTCTGTTGTTCATCGCAAACGGGCTAGGTATGTCACTCGTTGGTGGCGCGCTTCTTGGATGCCTCAAATTCACCGAGGCGGGACGTGCATTTGGACCAGAATGGCTCAAGTGACATTTGAAGCGCAGCCGGACTTCCATGAGTAGCGAAGCCTGCTTCGATTTTCGCTATGTCACAAAATCCAGCGCGGCGATGCTCACCCAGTTTGAAGCCGTACGATCAGCGTCGCCACAATCGTCAGAGCAAGGGCGAAGGAACCAAACAGGGTAATTGCGGTCAGCACCGCTCCAATCCTTCCAGGCAGACACCGCAAGAGCCGTGGCCCGTTCGATGACTGTAGAACCGCCACATAAAGAGGCAGGGCGCTGACCAGCGTCGCATAGAGATAGGCACCTGAGAGGTTCTCGAAGAGTGCCGATCTCGCCAGCGTCGGCGCGACCACGCGCAACGCAGTGAGGCGGTTGCCTCCAAATGATCCGAACCAGTCTGCCGAAATCGTGTAGATAATCGCGTGGAGCACGATGAACAGGGCCACGCGCAAAGGCAGGTCAATGAGCAAAATCAAGGCCTGTGATTGGCCATCCGAACGTCGCGCGACCATCCAGGCGAAGAGAAAGAAACCCGCGTAATTCACCAAGAAAACGACTGGAACGCCGTTTGTCAGTACTTGCCGCACAAACCGTCCGAGCACGGGGCCACCACCCGCCAGATGGGCGGCGAAGCCCGGGGTCAGAGAGACATAGAGGAAAAGCGATGGCGCAAGGCCGAGCGCACTGAAGATCAATGTGTTACGCGCAAACTGCGCGGCGGGCATGTCGAGAGCGAAATAGCGTTCCATTCTGCTCCACATTGCCAGTTTTTCTGTCGATATACGACGCCCAGATAATGTGAAGTACAAGCTAAGGAGAATGTGTCAGAGCTGCGTCTTACCCGGTGCCTTGTTCCTTTATAAGTCGCTACGATCCGCTGCTCCCGCTTTCTAAGAGCCTTTCAATCGGCTCCGGGTCGGTGGGATTATTGATTGATGCCGCTCAAATTTAAATCCTGCGCCACCTCACCTTTCACTAAGCAGACGAGGCACCCTCCGTGTTGCAATAACAATCTCGGAAGCCGGTCTTGCAACACGCTCCGCAATGGCTCTGAATGGCCGCTTTCAGGGCGGAGCGGGCACGATGAAGGCGTACCCTCAGGTTCTGAGGCGTTACGCCCAATTCATGACACACGTGATCACGCGGTTCGTCTTCAAAGTCGATCCGGCGCAGGATTTCAGCGTGATCAGTTTGCAGCTCGAACGCGAGTCCATTCACGCAACCGCAAATGATGTCATCCTGTTCTGACCCAACGACATCCTTGGACAACACTGCGACATCCTCCGCATAACCGCTTTCTCCGCGCCGCCGACTTTTTTCCTTCCTGTAGTGATCCATGAGTACCGATCGAAGGACGGTGTAGAGCCAACCCATCGCCCTGTTTGGGTCTCTGAGCACAGTACGATTTTGCATAACCCGGATGCAGAAATTTTGCAGGACGTCCTCGGCCGCCGCGGGATCGTCCATTCGGCGCAGCAAGTATAGCCGGAAGTCCTCGTAGTGCTGTCTCAATGCGGTGTCGATATCGAAACCCTTCGGGCCAGGTGAGTTTTTCTGGCCTGACCGGTTTGGCATTTGCTTCAGATCAGGTTGCGTTGAGTTGCCCATTCTAGCGCCCTTCTCGGCTTGCTTCGACATTATCGGTTTATTCGTTTTAGATCTGGGCATGAGTATCCTTCATTTACAGGGGTCAATTCCGCACAGGCAGCTTGGACTTGGCCACCGCGCTACTTTGGCTTGCCAATAAAATGCTGGAAAAAACCAGTATGGCACCCAACCCGGTGTACCAATCCAGTGTCTCACTAAAAAACAAGACACCCATCGACAGGCCGAACACAGGAACAAGAAAGCTAAACGTGTTGGCCTGGCCAAGCGGTACCTCTTCCAGAACAGACATCCAGATCACATAGACCAAAGCGGAACCAAGAAACGACAAAGCGATCAGAACAAGAAGAAACGTCACGGACCATTCTATAGCACCAAAATCTTCGGTCATGCCGGCAGCAACGGCGAGCGGCACGCTGCCCAAAAGCAATTGTACTCCCATGGCCATAAAGGGATCGACGCGGCCAGCCACATGCTTGATCGCAACATTGCTGATCGTCACGCCAAGTGCGGCCAAAATGATATAGGAAAGGCCGATCAGATAGCTCTGCTGATCGCCGGTGAGTGCTTTGGGGGCGGCAATCGCCAAGATTCCAAGAAACCCAATGACCATGCTAGCCTTGCCTTTGGGCGTAAGCCGCTCCCCAAGAACCACCGCCGCCAGAGCTGCCGCAAGGAGCGGTTGGGTGTTTGCGATCATCGTCGCGATCCCTGGCGAGACGAATTCGGCCGCGTGAAACATCCCCAAGAAACCAAGGGAAGTCGCGCCCAAGCCCACAAGGGATAGCACCATCCACACGTGCCAACTTCGGGGAAAAGGGCGGCGCAATGCGACCGCCAGAACAATAAGAGCCAAACCCGCTATAACAGCACGCAATGTCGCAATACTCAAATGCGGTGCCAGTGCAATTCCGACGGTGATCAGCGGATAACAGAGCGCCCAGAGAAACGTCGCCAACACGACCTTCAAAAGAACCGGACCTGTCATGCCCAAGCCCGACAGGAGTATTCAGCGGAGACATACAGCGGCGGTCTCTTAGATCGGCTCTTTGATGAGGTCGCGCTGTCAGGATTGAATGAATTTATGTAACGCGACCCAGCGATCTGCGTCTGTAGAGTATGAACAACTCTTCCTGGCATGCCGCCAATACCGGAAGCATTGCCTCCTAACGTAAAACGGAGATCGAAAATGCAGGTACTCATCTTGGCAAGTGTTCTCGTCATCCCCGCAAGTGTTCTCACGCTGATCGATTTAATCAATCGCCGTCTTGTCGCGCGGCCAATCACCAATCGTGCAAAAAAGGCGGAATAACGGAATGGACGTTCGGAAAGATGGGCGTTGTGGTAAACGTCCCAACAAGGAAGCCCCAAACCTGCTCGAAGTGGCGACAGCGGTGTCGCAACGGCCTTGGGATAATCTGCCGATGACCAGCAGGCGGATTGAGCGGCTCTGCCCCGTCGCAAAGTCCGACAGTTCCAAGAAACGCTTACCGTTTGTTTCATTTCCCAATGAGCCTCAGCTAATCGACCCCTTCATAGAGGTGTTTTGCCGGCTGGCGGCCCCTAAAGTTTCACGAAGTGTAACCAAGACCCGCCTTGCGACAGAGGGTTACACAAAAAATGATGCAGCTGATTGGGGGATCAGACATTCTGCCCTAACGCCGCAAAATTCTTCACACAGTTAAGCCGGAGAGTTCCCATGAGACTTGCCTATTCAGTTCTTGCTGCTGCCTTGTTGGCCGGTGGTTCAGCGGTGGCAGAAATCTATGTCCCGGAAGGTGAATCCGGATCCGTGTTGCATTTGAGCGACGAATTCAAAGTTGTGGGCCGCATCACCGGCCTCGATAACATCCACGGAATGAGCGGTGCGCCGGGCCGTGGCATTCTGATTGCAGGCAGCCTGTCGGAAATGGCATCGGGATCAATGGAAAAGCCCGCTTCGGTTTCTGAAGACGAGCATGCCGCACATCATGGTGGTGGCGAAAAGAATCTCGATGGCGAAGGAAGTCTAGTGTCTCTGATCGATGTCAAGAGTCATGAAATTCTTCGGCAGATAGAAGTTCCGGGGATCGTTCACCATGTTGAGGTTTCAGCCGACGAAAAATACGCGGTGGTTACGCATCCGACGCTTGATGCCGTATCGGTCATCGACCTGGACAGCGGAAAGGTAACAGCGACCATCTCCACCGGGCCAATTGCGGAATACGCGGTGGCCGATCCGCAATCTGGTCATTTCCTAGTGTCGAATGCTGGCAACAACACGATCAGCGAGGTTGATCCGGAGGCTGGTTTCGTCGTGCGGAATTTCAAGCTTCAGGGTCCTCCGAAACACCTTCAGCTCGATGCAGCTTCTCGCCAATTATTCGTCAGCGAATCCGAAGTCGGAAAAGTCAGCATCGTTAATGTGGATGATGGTACTGTTCTTTTTAGCTACGACATAGGTGGCACTCTGCATGGCGTTGCTGGCGATTCCGGTGCCATCTGGTCAAGCGCGCGCGAGCGAGACCGTGTGGTGCGTGTTGATCGAGCCACTGGTAATCGTATTGAAGCCGAAATCGGTCCAGAGCCGTACCACATGGCATTGATGGGAGGCGCCTTACTTGTCAGCAGTGCTGCCGAACCGGTGCTCTGGTTGCTGGACCCGGAGACGTTGGACTTGCGCGAAACGATTCCGACGAAGGATACGGCCCACCAATTCGTCCACTTTGAGTAGTGCTGCGGTCAAAGTCGCAGCGACTGCGGGCAACGCGGGCTGAAAACCGAAAACCGTTCGCGCAGCCACTTTGAACACCCGCCAACTTGCCAATGGATCGAGCGCGGTCGCTCAGTTAACCACGCGCGCTCGTAATTCACGAGCCAAGGAGGTTGCGAGGAATCTTTGTAACGATTTTTTGCCCCAGCCGTCTGATTAGCAAAGAATTGGACTGCCGCGTTTTTTGCCAGGGCGGCGTCTGTGTCATGAAAGGAGATCTTACCATGGCCAATACCAAGCATATTCGGATCTACCCGGTCGGTATGGCGCTCGGGCTGTTGTTGTCGGTGAGCTTTGTGCTCTGCGTCATCTTCGGGCTTATGTTTCCGAACGCGACCATGTATCAAGCTTGGCTGCCTTTACTGCCGGGCGTCACTTGGATCAGCTGGCCTAGCGTAGTGCTCGGGCTGGTCGAAACCTTCGCATACGGATGGTACGTCGCGATTATCTTCGTGCCGCTCTACAACTACTTTGCATCGAAGGTAGCGTCGTGAAAGCTTCTGCCAATACATCCCGATCAACTCGGGCTTGTTCTGCGACCGTTAAAGCGTTGAGTAGCGAACCCATGCGATATCGGCCCTAGGGGCTCTGGTCTGCACAACGCGCACTCAAAATGTGAGAAGGCGGATGATGCCGAGACATACCACGAGCCGTAACGTCAACCCGGAAAGGAATTCCATATGAACGCGCCGAAAGAACAGTCCAACTCTCGTGAGGCTGGTTTCAAACATCATGACACTGTTCCGGGCGGCTATGATGGGACTGTCTACACCTGCCCAATGCATCCTGAAGTGCGAAGCACGGAAGAGGGATCCTGTCCTGTCTGCGGAATGTTTCTGGTGACGGAAGGTGTGCAATCAGGACATGATCACGCATCCTGTGAGCATCATCATGATCACGGCAACGTGATGCAGCCCGCCGATATGAAGGGTGGAAAATACGACAAGGTTCCAAGCGGATATTCGGGACCTGTCTATACCTGCCCGATGCACATAGAAGTGCGCCAGATCGGGCCTGGGTCCTGTCCGATTTGCGGCATGGGACTTGAGTTAGAAACTGTGAGCATCGAAGACGACAGGCCAAACCCGGAACTGGTTGATTTCACGCATCGGTTCTGGGTCGGTGCCTTGCTGACCATCCCTCTGCTTGTCCTCTCCATGGGGCCATTCGTCGGTCTTACATATTTCAAAGAACTGTTCGGTGAGGGCCTCTCTCTTTGGCTCGAGTTCGCTCTCGCGACACCCGTCATCCTGTGGTCTGGTTGGCCGTTCTTCGAACGAGGTTACAACTCCTTTCGCTCGATGAACCTAAACATGTTCAGCCTGATCAGCATGGGTGTGGGCGCGGCCTACCTGTTCAGTATCGTGGCGGTATTGGCTCCCGGGATATTTCCGGCAGGATTCCGCGATGAAAATGGAAATGTCGGGGTTTACTTCGAAGCCGGCGCGGTCATCGTAACGCTGGTGCTTTTGGGCCAGATCATGGAATTGCGCGCTCGCGAAGGTACCGGTCGGGCAATCCGTGCCCTGCTCGATATGGCAGCCAAAACCGCACTGGTTATTCGACCCGATGGGACCGAAGAGCAGATAGAGCTCGACCAGGTTCTGCTCGGCGATCACCTGAGGGTCCGCCCAGGCGACAAGATACCCGTGGATGGCGTTGTCATGGAAGGCCGCTCATCGGTTGATGAATCCATGATCTCGGGTGAGCCCGTGCCCGTGGAAAAGGTTGCGGGTGAGCCTGTGACGGGCGCCACGATCAACGGCACGGGCAGTCTTGTGATCAAGGCCACGCGCGTGGGTGCCGATACGATGCTCAGCCAGATCGTGCAGATGGTCGCCAGCGCCCAAAGATCGCGCGCCCCAATTCAGAAATACGCAGACAAGGTGGCTGGACTGTTTGTACCGGCAGTAATCGTTGTGGCGGTGTTAGCCTTTATCGCCTGGGCAGTCTGGGGACCGGAGCCAGCACTGGCCTATGGGCTCGTCTCCGCAGTTGCGGTCCTGATCATCGCCTGCCCCTGTGCGCTCGGGCTTGCCACGCCAATGTCGATCATGACGGCAACCGGAACCGGAGCGCAGCTGGGCGTCTTGATCAAAAATGCCGAAGCTCTCGAGCGGTTTGAAAAAGTCGACACGCTGATTGTGGACAAGACTGGCACGCTTACAGAGGGCAAGCCGAAGCTCGTGGCGGTTCTACCCGAGGCTGGACATAACGAGTCTGAGGTGTTGCGTTTGGCGGCATCGCTCGAACGCGGCTCAGAGCATCCTCTGGCGGAAGCGATCGTGCGCGGCGCAGAAGAGCAGGGCACGGAATTCACCAAAGCCGAGGATTTCGAGGCGATTACCGGGAAAGGCGTCAAGGGGCGCGTCGATGGAAAGTCTGTTGCACTCGGCAATGCAGCCCTGATCTCGGAACTCGGACTTGACGGCAGCGCGCTGGTCGATTCGGCCAATGCGCGCCGCGACGAGGGCGAGACCGTAATGTTCATCGTGCTCGACGATGTAATTGCGGGGCTTGTGTGTGTTGCCGACCCGATAAAGGAAACGACCCCCGATGCCTTGAAAGCCCTGCACGAGCTTGGTTTTCGCATCATCATGGCAACCGGTGACAACAACCGAACAGCGCAGGCCGTCGCCAGTCGGCTCGGTATCGACGAAATTCGGGCCGATGTCCTGCCCGAAGATAAGGCCAACATCATCGCTGAACTGCAGAGTGAGGGCCGCAAGGTTGCAATGGCGGGAGATGGGGTGAACGACGCACCAGCTCTGGCTCAGGCGGATGTCGGCATCGCCATGGGCACTGGCGCCGATGTTGCGATCGAAAGCGCGGGCTTCACACTCGTTAAGGGCAACCTGGACGGGATCGTTCGGGCACGCCGGCTCAGCCGCGCCACGATGCGCAATATCCGGCAGAACTTGTTCTTTGCGATGATCTACAACGCGAGCGGCGTGCCGATTGCGGCCGGTATCCTCTACCTGTTTTTCGGGATCCTGATTGGCCCGATCTTCGCAGCCTTCGCGATGAGCGCGTCTTCAATATCCGTCGTCTTGAATTCGCTCAGATTGCGGCACCTGAAGTTCTGAAATCTCCAAGACGGGCCACAACACCTTTTGACCAAAGCAGGACCAAAGCAGATGACAGAGCACAATCAAAACCAGGACAATCATGAAAAGGGTTTCTGGAGGTCACGGGCGGGTGTCGTCCTTTTGGTGGCTCTTGGGATCGGTGCGTTTCTGCTCATTTTTGAGCATCGCGTTCATATCTTCGCAGGCAACGGGTTTCTCGCTCTGCTTCTACTGGGGTGCGTGGTGATGCACCTGTTCATGCATGGAGGGCACGGCGGACATGGTGGGAGTGACAAGTCATGATGCATGATCCTGGCTATGGTCTGTGGTTTTTCGCCCTGCTGAACGCGGCCATTTTCATCATGTTCGCCTTCAGCTTCTTCAAACCGCGCACGTCGCGTGACTGGCGCAGTTTCGGAGCCTTTAGCGCGTTTTTGGTCGCGCTGTTTACCGAGATGTACGGGTTTCCCCTGACGATCTACCTCCTGTCGGGATGGCTGCAATCGAACTATCCCGGGATTGACTGGTTTTCGCATGATGCGGGTCATCTGCCTGAGATGTTGTTTGGCTGGCGCGCAAACCCGCATTTTGGTCCATTCCACATTCTGAGCTTCCTCTTTATTGGCGCTGGATTTTGGCTGATTTCAGTGGCGTGGCGGGTACTTTACATCGCTCAGCGTAATGGCGTGCTGGCAACATCCGGACCATATGCCCATGTACGTCACCCTCAATATGTTGGCTTTATCCTTGTCCTGACCGGATTTCTCGTTCAGTGGCCAACTCTTTTGACGCTCGCCATGTATCCGGTTCTGCTCTGGATGTACGCCCGCCTCGCCCGGTCTGAAGAAAATGATACTCGCGACACCTTCGGCGAGCAGTTTGACGCTTACGCGCGTCATGTCCCGGCCTTCATTCCATCGCTGGGCAAGGCATCTCACCGCACAAGCTGACACAACGAAAGGAGGTTAAAATGATGCCCTGGTTTCGATAATCCATCGCTTCAGGATTCAACCGTGGCGGTGGGTTTTTCATGGCGTTGCCGCACGATTCTTGGTGTTGACTCTCCAGCGCTGGAATCCGCCACACTTTCTGCAGAAACTGCCGGATCAGAATTGTCATGACAGAAGCAAGCACGAGAAGAGATTTCATATACTATGCGACGGCCAGTGCCGGTGCAGTCGCCACAGGCGCGGCGATCTGGTCGCTCATTGACCAGATGAACCCGTCGGCAGACGTACAAGCCTTACTCAGCATCCGCGTGGATATCACGTCTTTGGATGAAGGCACGCAGCTTACGGTTAAGTGGCGCGGCAAACCGGTTTTCATCAGATATCGCACCGAGGAAGAAGTCGAGGCCGCACGACTGGAGAGCCCCGACAGTATGCCCGACAGAGATGCCCGGAATCCCAATCTTGACCCTGGCGCCGATGCCGCTGACGACAACCGAGCTGTGCCCGGAAACGAGAAGTTCCTCGTCATGATTGGCGTCTGTACGCATTTGGGATGTGTTCCTTTGGGAAACGGCGCGGGGGACTATGGGGGCTGGTTTTGCCCCTGCCACGGATCCCACTACGATACGTCCGGGAGGATCAGAAAAGGCCCCGCCCCGGAAAATCTCCACATCCCCAAGCTTTCGCTGTCTGAGGATATGGTTCTGACCTTAGGTTGAGCCATCACACGGAGGTCATTTCAGCAAACATCGAGGCCGAAATCATCTCCGGCACTGCGGCCCTTGCGTTGGGCTGCCTAGACCTACCGGACCGGCAAGGGCTCGTGTAGTCGGTTTGGGTGCTAATATTTGGATTGTTATGAGACTTGGTAAATGCCTGCGCAGTTTGATTAGGATCAAAGTGGCGATGACCCGTCAGTGTTAGTTTCTCAGAAATCTCAACGCTACCACGAGTGGTAGCCCAGTGGCAAAGGGGTCATGGAAATGAAGCAGTTAGGTATATCGAATCTCGCGTTGTTAATGGTGTTTGCCAACCCTGCGCTTGCAGATGCAACAGGCGGATATGGCCACCAGCATACGTATGGAGAATACGGGTTTGGTATGTTCCTGGGACCGGTTTTCATGCTGGTCCTTTTGGCTGCACTGGTCGTGGGTATTGTCGCCCTCATTCGATGGATGGCACCCGGTGCCGGTGTCTCTGAGAACAAGGGAAATAGCGCCTTAAGTGCGCTAAATCTGCGTTTTGCCAACGGCGAGATAGACGCCAAGGAATATGCGGAACGCAAAAAGCTCTTGGTAGAGTAAACCCTTCGTGAATGCTGCGCTTTTTCGGAAACGCTCACTGCGCAGATTCGACGGAAGGAAAGCCTGAACGTATGTAGCTTATTATCTGCCAAATCTCATCCTCTTGCAGCTTATTCTTGTATGCTGGCATGCGTCTACGTCCTGCGGAGATAACCCTAAATAGGCTCTCGTCCCTCGCTTATGGCGTCTGCGCAAGATAGTTCAGCAGCCCAGGCGAGCGCCCCCGTCCGCCCCCGTTCTTACCATGGCAACGCGCGCCGTACTCAACATACAGTCGCGCGCCAGTAGCTACGTTTACTGATGTGGCTTGTATCGGACCCTTGGCATCGTGATAGCTTGCGGGGATCATGTTGAACCAGTGGCGATTATCCTTAGGCTCCATCTGAGCACTTCCCGCTTGCGGAATGACGACAGTTGCGAGTGTCACGACCACCGCTGCCGCCTAAACTGAAACAGAAATCGAACCAGAGCCTCCGTTACGAAAAGGCCTCGGCATTCCGAAAAACCCTGACGACGGACAGTTGGGACGAAAGTACGTCTAAGGAGATCGACGTAGTATTTACGGGCGAAAGCTAAGATGCGCGACAAACATCTTGTATGTGTGTGGGGTCCCACTGAGAATCCGCCGCTAGTTCATTTTTGGCTAAAGTGCTTGGTTTGGAACTGCAGATTGTATCTCTCGTGGCGACAAAATCCTTCTGCTCGTCACAAAGTGATACAAAAAACCCATTGTTAGAAGAGGAACAGCGCTTTACCAATTTGTCCATGAGTTTGACACGCGCCCTTATCACGTTCTGGATTTTCGTGGTTGCCCTTTCTTTTGGGCTAAACGGAATTGCCACTGCGGCGGGTGGTGTAGCGCATGAAATCCACTGCGCGGATCGTCCTGATGTGGCGCACGATCATAGTGCAGATCATGGCCATGAACTTTACCACTCCGAATACTTGGCCACTTCGGATGTGGAACATGATCACGAGACCTGCATGTTCCATGCCTGCCCGGCCCTTTTTCCGGATGCTGACAAAAACGAAGCCGCACCTCATCAATTGCTCACCAGGCTTCATTTTGTTGATCCGACGCTGCAGAAACTAGAACGCGTCGAAAGCCTGCACAGACCTCCCAATACCTGATCACCTCTGAGTTCAGGGGTTGCTTGAATAAACCGCGGCGTCACAACGCCCGGACTCCATTCAAAATTGGAACGATCAGGACAGACGCATGAAATCTTTGCTTATTTTGGGGGCTCCACTGGCCCTCGCGGCCTGCGCGGAGGCACCCGATCTGGTCACACCAGAGATACTCGCTCCCGCAGCAAACTCACAATCGCAAATCCGCCACGTTCATGGCCCGGCACTCTTGAACAGTTATACTGTGCGACCAGTAAAAGGCCCCGAGGATTGGCGTAAGCTCAACAATCAGCAGTCACCTGCAAAGGAGGATAGTTGATGTATCGAACGCCAAAATTAGGCCTTGGACTAGTAGCGTCTCTCGTGCTCACAGCCTGCGCGACACCGGAACAGATCGCGCGTCTATCCGACCCCAGGGCGGGGTTTAGCACGGTAAGCAGCAAAACCAACAGTGTCTTGGGCAAAGATACTGTCATGCTGATGACAGCGCAGGACATCGAAGCGAATGCCAAGCGCGTGCATGGCCTTGTTCACAAGAAGACCATCAGTGCCGACACGGCGGTGCAAGTTGCCCTACTGAACAATCGTGGACTTCAGGCCAAATATGCAGAACTTGGCGTGGCTTCGGCAGACGTCTGGCAAAGCATCATGCAGCCAAATCCAATTGTGTCGCTGGGCGTGTTGGGCATTAATGCGGACGGACTAGGTGCGTACCGGGCGATTGAAAGCATCATCGCTTTCAATTTGCTGGCCGCAATCACCCAACCGGATGAAACCAAGTTGGCTGAACTGCGTTTTACGCAGGCGCAACTGCAGGCCGTCGAAGAGACGCTTCGAATTGCCGTTGAAACCCGCAGGGCATGGGTTGATGCGGCCGCTGGATTTGAAGCGGCCGGATTGGTTCGTGATGCGCAAAGTACAGCGGATGCGGGCTCAGAGCTTGCGGCACGGCTGGGCGACACAGGCTTCCTGAGCAAAGCCGGACAAGCCCGCGAACATGCCTTCTTCGCAGAGCTGTCCGGCCAGCGTGCAAAGGCACGTCTTGATGCTCAACTCGCCAAAGAAGCCTTGACACGACAGCTTGGGCTTTGGGGGACGGAGGTGGACTACTATGTGCCGAACAACCTTCCTCGACTTCCAGGTCATATACATGGGCGCTCAGGCATTGAGGCCGAAGCGTTGAAAAAACGGGTCGATCTTTCGATTGCCAAGTTGGAATTGCAGGCCTTGGCCCAGGCACGCGGGATGACCGATGCCACGCGCTTCGTCACGGATCTTGAGCTCATTGCAGGGTTTGAAAGTGAGCGCGAATTGGAAGATGGCGTACGAGAAACGGAGACCACACCGCAACTTGAGTTGGAGTTTGCGATTCCAATCTTCGACAGCGGCAAGGCACGGCTGAAGCGGGCTGAAGCGCAGTACATGATCGCGGCGCACCAACTGGCGGAACGTGCTGTCAATGTGCGCTCTGAGGCACGGTCTGCTTATGCAGAGTATTCCGGCACGCACAAGATCGCGCGCCATTACCGCAATGCCGTGTTGCCGCTGCGCAGGACAATCGAAGAGGAATCCCTGCTCAGCTACAACGGCATGATCACAAACACGTTTGAGCTTCTCGCTGATACACGCGAGCGGCTGAATTCCAATCTCATGGAGGTCAACGCGCGCCGGGAATTTTGGCTTGCTGATGCCAACATGCTGGCCGCCATTTACGGCGGCGGCGCGAGTTCGGGTGCAGCAGGAGGTGGTGTCGAAGTTGCCGCCAGTGGCGGCGAAGAACACTAAATAGGAGAAGACCAATGATGAATAGACGTCAATTACTTGGCGCGGGTGCAGGTCTCTTGGCCACCAGCGCTGCCGCCAGAGCACAGAATGTCGGACTGCCCGAAGCGGCCATGATGGACACTGCCGAAACTCAAATATCGCAGCGCCCATCTTCCGGGCCTGACTATAATCCGGTTGTAACACTCAACGGCTGGACCTTGCCTTATCGCATGAACGGCAATGTCAAGGAATTCCATCTGATTGCCGAACCGGTTGAACGCGAGATGGCCGACGGCATGACCGCCTTTCTCTGGGGTTACAACGGCCAGTCGACAGGTCCAACCATCGAGGCAGTCGAAGGCGACCGGGTGCGCATCTATGTCACAAACAAGCTGCCTGAACACACTACTGTTCACTGGCATGGCTTGATTCTTCCTTCAGGGATGGATGGCGTAAGTGGTCTCAGCCATCCCGGCATTCCGCCGGGCAAGACTTTTATCTACGAGTTCGACCTCGTGAAGTCCGGTACGTTCATGTACCATCCACATGGCGACGAAATGGTGCAGATGGCCATGGGCATGATGGGCATGTTCATCGTGCATCCCAAAGACCCGGCATTCATGCCGGTGGATCGCGATTTCCTGATCATGTTAAACGCCTTCGACATTGATCCGGGCACCTATGTTCCGCGCGTCATGACCATGACAGATTTTAACCTGTGGACCTGGAACAGTCGAATATTCCCGGACATTGACCCACTTGTGGTGAACCAGGGCGACAGGGTGCGCGTGCGCGTCGGCAACCTGACCATGACCAACCACCCCATCCACATGCATGGTTATGACTTCGAGGTAACCTGCACCGATGGCGGTTGGGTTCCGAAAGAGGCACGCTGGCCGGAGGTCAGCATCGACATCCCCGTGGGTGCAATGCGCGCCTACGAATTCGATGCCATCTACCCTGGCGACTGGGCAATCCATTGTCATAAATCACATCACACGATGAACGCCATGGGGCATGACGTCCCGACATTCATCGGGGCAGACAAGCGAGAGCTCACAAAGATGATCCGCAGGCATCAGCCGGAATACATGCCGATGGGCAGCAATGGCATGGCCGAAATGGCCGTGATGTCGATGGAAATCCCCGAAAACACTGTGCCGATGATGACGGGCTGGGGCCCTTTCGGCCCAATCGAAATGGGCGGCATGTTTTCGGTCGTGAAGGTCCGCGAAGGCATCGACCGGGACGATTATTCCGATCCGGGCTGGTATGAAAACCCGCCCGGTACGCAAGCCTACGAATGGACCGGCGAACTGCCCGAGTTCACGCGCAACGACACGTCCAAAACTATCCTCACCAAACGGAAAAGCTAACAGCATTTCCACACCAACTCAGAAAGGAAAACACATGAAATTTGCAACTATCACCATTCTCGCTACCTTCACCGCATCCCTTGCCCTTGCCGGCGGAGAACACAGCGGTGGCCACGATGAAGGCAAGGCCGAGATGAAGGCCATGGCCCACGGTATGCCCGGCAAGGCAGAAGAGGTTTCGCGTGAAGTCAAAGTCGCCATGCACGAAACCGACGATGGTGATATGATCTTTGAACCCAACGCGTTTGAGATCGCCCAGGGCGAAACCATCCGTTTCATAGTCACCAACAAGGGCGAGTTGGAGCATGAATTCGTCATCGACACACTTAAAGGTAATGCCAAGCACAAGGCACTGATGGCAGAGATGGATATGGAGCATGACGATCCAAATTCGGTGCGCCTTGACCCGGGAAAGTCCGGTGACGTCATCTGGACCTTCGCCAACGAAGGCACTTTCGAATTCGCGTGTCTCATTCCCGGACACTATGAATCGGGGATGCACGGCCCAATCAACGTCAGCAATTAATCCAACAATCCAAAGGAAATGGCATGAAACTGATAAAATTTATCGGAACGGCAGGTATCGGTGTCTTGATCTCCGCCACCATCGCGTTGGCAGAGCCTGTGTTCACCAAGGGTGTTGTCAAAAAGGTTAAACCTGAAGACGGCAAGGTGACCATCATACACGAAGAACTCGTCGACCTTGAAATGCCAGCTATGACAATGGTCTTCCGTGTTGCCGATGATGCAATGTTCGAACAACTGGAACCGGGTTCCGAAATCGAATTCATTGCCGAACGCGTCAAAGGCAAGCTGACTGTGACCGAATTGAAGTAAAGGGGCTACTTGGTGGCGGCGAGCGTTCCAGCACCGCCGCCATTCGACCTTGTCATGCTACAGAAAAAATTAGTGCAGAAATTCGTTATCATGTCATCCGTTTTGTCGGTTGGTTTACTCGGGCTCGCTGTTGCGACGACAGCACCGAATACAAACCGAGCAAATTGGCCAGAAACCTTCGATAGCAATGGCGAAAGACTTTACTTCACCGGGATAGGCACAAACGGAGCGCGCATTACACCGAGCGGGGGAAACCATCACAAGGCGATGATGGGTGGCGGTGGGTGCGTTGATTGTCACGGTATTGACCGAAAGGGGGGAAGGCTTTGGCCCAGCTTTTGGCAAGTTGCGCCAAGCATCACTGCGGAGGCGCTGGAGGGTAAGCATACGCAAGACGGTCACACTCATGAAATCTATGACTTTATCACCTTAGCGGGCGCGATCACAAACGGCAGGAGGCCGGATGGCAGTTGGATAGGTGCAGGCATGCCGAGGTGGCTCATGTCGGAGGAAGATCTCAACGAACTTGTGACATTCCTTCTGGGTCATTGACGGAAATAGACTAACCCAAGGTACGGGGACCCAACTCGCATCCACAAAGGCATTTGTGCATACTACATTGGACGCCATTCCGTAGTCCCGTGAAAACTATTAAACATCGCATTCATCGAGAATCTATGAGTAATAGTTCAGCAAAGCCATATAATTAGGCTGTCTCTAAAGTTCGGTCACGGAGCAAGCGGCAATGAAATTTTTGCCTCGACGCCCCCTTCCGATCTGTTGCCTAGCATTATGTCGCCACCGCTTGCTCGAAGCAGCGTCCGAGAGATTGACAGGCCTAAGCCGGTCCCCCCTGTCGCACGCGAGCGGGAGCGTTCCAACCTGAAAAAAGGTTCAAACACTTGTTCCAATTCGTCTTCGGGTATTCCTGGGCCATTGTCACAGATCTCGATCAAAGCTGCACCCTGACCGATATGATATCGCATCTCGGCGTTACCGCCATATCGAACGGCATTATCGATGATGTTCCGTAGTGCGCGCCGAAGTGTGTTTGGGCGTGCACGCATCGTAATCTGTTCATTTCCAGAGCAAATTTCAAAGACGTCCAGCATGTCGCTTTTCAATTGGTTGAGGAATGTGCCTAATTCAATAGTTTCAAATGGCTCCGAAACCGCCATGCCTTTCGCAAATGCGAGCGTTGTTTCGACCATTTCCTGCATTTCTTCGATCGACGCGATCATCGCGTTTTGTGTTTCATCATCTTCAATCAGCTCGGCACGCACTCTGAGCGCGGTCAAAGGAGATCGGAGATCATGTCCCAGGGCAGCCATTATCCTCGTTTTGTCTGCCTCAAACCGCGTGAGCCTATCTTGCATCTGGTTAAAGGTAGCGGTTAGTTCTTGCACCTCTTGCGGCCCGGTTTCGGGAAGAGTGTCGGCATTTTCTCCTCGACCAAAGCGTTCTGCCGCCTCCGAAATTCTGCGCAAGGGATAGGTAAGCCTGCTGAGCAGATACCAACATACGGCAGCGAGAATGATTGCTGCGGTTATGCCAAAACTCACCGTAGACAGTAACGGCCACTGCAACGGTGGTCGCTGAAATCTGGTATCCACATTCAGCCAATTACCATCGTCTAGCTCTATTGAAAGTGTCATTTCGATAGCGGAAAGGTGATTGTGAATTAGCTTTTGATGCAAATGATTCACTTCGGGTTCCACATTTGACATCGGCTCTAGTTCGTCGTTGGCCTCGTGCAGTTCAATTCGAACATCACGGGCATCGCTGGGGCCGAGTAACGCCCGAATTAGCGCCTCTACTGCCCCACCATCGAAGTGATTTAGATGATCAACCGTTGGCGCCTCTGCAACTTCGAATCTTACCAGTGGTGAATCCGCAGCACGAAGAATCGAGGAGCGAAGCTCGGATGGCGCTTCTTCAATCAGCAGAGCAACGTTGGCTGCACGCCCTGCTGCCTCTGCTCCAATAGCAGCGCGCACCGCGAGGCTTCGTTCATCGACAAACAGCCATAGACTGATCGCTTGCGCCACAACAAGCGCACTAATAATCAAGACCACCAACTGACCCCGTAAACTATTGAAAGGCCATGGCATCAACTGGTTTCTTTCACATCTGCGGCCAGACAATATCCGCCACTTCGTACGGTTGTGATGATACGGGGTCGGGCAGAGTTGTTTTCAATTTTACGGCGCAGGCGGCTTATTTGATTGTCAATTGTACGGTCAAACATCGTCGCGGCTCGCCCTGCCGTCAAATCAAGCAACTGGTCTCTGCTGAGCACCATTCGAGGCCTTTCCAGCAGAACGGTCAGCAGCTTGAATTCTGAAGTTGTCAGCGTTTCTTCAACCCCATCGCTTGATATTAGCCTGCGGCTATCGGTGTCCAATATCCAATTCGAAAAAGCAATCTGTCTGCCACTAAGTTTGCCTGCATGCTGTTTCGGTGATTTCGATCTGCGTAGGATCGCTTTTATCCGGGCCAAGAGTTCTCTGGGGTTAAACGGCTTTGGCAAATAATCGTCGGCTCCCACTTCAAGACCCACGATGCGATCCATCTCTTCTCCCAGTGCGGTCAGCATAAGAATGGGCAAAGTGCCCTCTGATGACAAACGTCGGCAAATCGATATTCCATCCTCTCCGGGCATCATTACGTCGAGAATAACAAGATCATATTGGCCGGTGGCCAACTTAGTATCCATTTCAACGGCGTCCCCGGCTTTGGTTATGCGCATTCCATTCTTTTCAAGATACTTTCCAACCGCGTTCCGAATCTCGGGGCTGTCATCGACAATCATTATGTGTGGGGTGTGTTTCATGGATTGAGCCTAACTATTTCTCTCTATTTTGCCGAGGAAAAATGTCACCGTTTGTAGCAATTTCCGGTTGTAAGACATACCGATACAAAACGCGCCAGCGTCGGTATTGTCGCAAAGTTTTTTTCTGCCATGTGTGTTTTATCGAAACCAAAAAGAGAGGCATTTATCATGAAACGCAAGACCACTTCCATCCTGACACTCATTGCTGCAATCACGCTTGGCGGTGCGGCTATGGCCGATCAAGGCTTCATCACCGGGCATCACAATATGCCGGATGAAGGCAACAACATGCACTTTGAAGGCGCGATGCTCGGCCATTTCGAACACCTTGATACGAATGAGGATGGCAAGGTTTCCCGCGAGGAGATGGCCGCCCACGAGGACACCGTGAAGATGTTCAAAAAGATGGTCGAAGATCGTATGGGTCCGAACCGGTAACTCCCTCCGGAACACCCACTGCTCCGGAGGTTTGAATAACCTTCGGAGCAAACATCATGGGTTCTTGGACAATCAGGTCGGCACCGCGCTCTAAGCTGTAAAGTGCGCTTGGGCATTCGTTGAATTCACCTGGTTTAGCGACAAGGTGATCACTCAAAGTTTTTCCACCAAGTCACCGGAGAATTTTGATAGTCAAACAATTGAGTGACAAGCCCGTAAGATAAGCTGCTAAATACCAATCTAACCCCAAAAAAAAATCAAAATGCCATCCATGCGCAGCCTAACGCAAAAACGAACACGGTTGTCAGCCGCAATTCTCATTGTGGCTATTTCTATTTGGCTGTTCTTTCATTTTCACGAAGTTACTCAGAATCTGAACAGCGAGAGCATCTTTGATTGGGTGGAAGGAGCTGGTTTCTGGGGGCCGGTGCTTGTCGTTGTGCTCATGGCAATCGCAATAGTCGCGACGCCAATTCCGAGCGCACCAATTGCGCTTGCTTCAGGTGCGGTATACGGGCATTTTTTTGGAACAGTGTACGTAGTGCTCGGAGCAGAAATTGGAGCGATGGTTGCTTTCACCCTAGCCCGCGTTCTTGGCCGAGATGTGCTGAAGCACTGGCTTGGAGAACGCACAGACTTTGGCTGGCTTGGATCGCAAAATGCGTTGACACTTGCAGTCTTTTCAAGCCGCTTAATGCCTTTTGTTTCCTTCGATTTGGTAAGCTATGCAGCGGGGCTCAGCAGTTTGCGGTTTTGGAGATTTGCTCTGGCAACGCTCACGGGAATTCTTCCAGCAAGCTTTCTACTTGCACATTTTGGCGAAGAAGCCGTCGGAGGAGAAACTTGGCAGGCGACAATGGCTGCAATAGTTATTGGTCTTTTTGTAGCAATTCCAGTTGCAGTTGCGTTTATCCGAAGACAGCAAGCTAATCGACGAGAAACTGGTAGCTCGTGACCTGCAATCCTGAAATGAACGGCGTTTGGGGTTAACCAGTTCCCTGATCTACTTTTGGTCAAGCGATTTTTTCAGACCCGATCACGGTAGCAGCCATTCGTGCGTCTTGCAGCATCAGTTAAATAGGGCTTATTTTGTTGAAGAAGTCGCCATGAATTGGGGTTTTGGCCGCCTCGCAGCAGTGGTCACGGGCTTATTGTTCCGCCCTTGGCACTGGGCGGCTTGGTGGTCTGTCGTTTTACCGGTTCAGATCATATCGCGATCCTTGTTTCGGCGGTCTTGGGTCTTAGCTTTGCGAGTTTTCGAAGGTTCTGGGCGATGGCTGCGAGTGTAAATTCATCCTTCACACCGCAAGGCCCTCGTAACCGTAGCCGCCCAAGGCCAAGGATGCGCTTGAGGTGGGCGAACAGCATTTCCACCTTTTTGCGTTTGGCCTGGGCCTTTGGATTGAAGGGAGATTTGGCAGCCAGCCGGGCGAAGTCGCGGGCATCTTCGTGTTCTTCGCGACCAATGAAACGGGTGTTTGTGTTTGGGCAGCAATTTGGTTTCGACGGACAGGCATCGCATATGGCTTTGGTGGCGCGGTATCTGCGCCGCCCGGTTTTGGGCTCTTTCCTGCGCGGGTCAGAATAATTCCTGCGGGACTGCAACAAGTGCTGGCCTTCAGGGCAGATGTAGCGTTCGTTGTTCTCATCCCATTCGAAGTCAGAACGGGAGAATGTGCCATCCTTGCGCTCAGATTTATCTATGAGGGGGATAAATGGAATGATGCTGCGCTTTTTTGTCAGCCAAGCCAAGTTCTCTGCCGAACCATATGCAGTATCTGCAACGAGCCAGTCCGGCTTGATACCAAAGCGTTCTTCCGTTCGATCAATCATGGTTTGCGCCGCGCCCACTTCAGCCTGCCTGATTGAGCGCGTCGCCTCAATATCGACGATGACGGAATGATCGGTGTCGATCAGATAGTTGTTCGAATAGGTGAAGATCGCGGGGCCTTTGCGAGCGGCAGTCCACTGGCTGGCTGGGTCGGAATGGGATGTGAACTTGGGTTTGACCGGCGTTGATGCGCCAAAAGCCTTATCATCGAGTACGTCGAGATATTCCCTGACAGCGCGCGGCGCATCATCTGGATTGATGGTGGATGCATCCCATTCTGCCTGCGCGGTTGAGTTCATCCTGTCGACGTCTGCTTCAATCAAACTGGCATCGACCGCAAAACTATGACCACCGACCAGGCCTTCTGAAATACAGCGTGCTACAGTAGCCTCGAACACAGAACGCAACAGATCACTGTCGCGGAATTTGCCGTGGCGGTATTTAGAGAAGGTACTGTGATCGGGCACCTTTTGATCCAGGCCCAAGCGACAAAACCAGCGATAGGCCAGGTTCAGATGGACCTCATCGCACAGACGCCGCTCAGAACGAATGCCCAGAACATACCCGACAACCAGCATCCGCACGATCAGTTCAGGGTCAATCGAAGGGCGTCCCAGATGGCTGTAGTATGGCTTCAGCTCCTGGCGGATCGCGCCAACGTCCAAAAACCGATCAATCTCCCGGAGCATGTGATCTGCCGGGACATGCGCTTCCATGTCAAAGTCATAAAACAGCAGTGTCGGAGCTTCCTGAGTGCCCATCATCGCAAAATCCTCCCCCACTCTGATATAATGAGTGAATCAAACGGCTTGGCACAAAGCAACCAGACTTCTTCAACAAAATAGGCTCGTTCGAGACCTTCGCTGCGAACGCTCTCGAAATCCGCTTTTCGTCTAGGTACGCTTACTCAGCTGCCATCTGCACCCATCTTCGACGTTGCTACCGCTGATCTTTCCTACTGCCGTGCCTTCGAATTTTCTTCAACCCATCGAAGTCGATTTCACTCTTCTCCGCATCACCGAGGTCCGGCTGAATACTTGAGACCCGCTGCGGGGAGTTGACATCCCACATCACCGCCAACGCGCCCGTATTCCAGCGATATACCCACCCGACAACACTACGCTCATCCGCCCCGATCAAATTCGCAATCGCGACGCCTTCGACCTCATCTTCGTTCACTGTTTACTGACTTCCTGCACTGTGGCGCTGCGAATTGCGGCGTGGGGTTGCAGAGCGTTCACTACGACCGCGCGCCGGACTTCGTTGATTTTGGCTACCTGGTCCTCGATGAGGGAGTAATCATCAGACCGGGAAAATCGGTTCCGGTATTCTCAACAATTTATTTGGTTCAAATCCTGTGGTCGGGCTCCGTGGCGGCTTCAACGATCGCCAGAACCTCGAACGGGTCAAAGCCGATGGCGCGCGCCAGGACGACCAGCTCGACAACGTCAACCCGGCGCTGACCGCTTTCAAGACGGGCAATAAGGGACTGGTGACATCTGAGTCTGTCCGCCAAGTCTTCCTGACCGAGGCCCGCTTTGACACGGGCGTCCACCAATGCCTGGCAAAGTGCCACCTGTCCCTTGCTTCTGATTGTTTTTGCCACGCGTCACATACCTTTTGTGACGTCGCTAGCGGAAGAAATCTGTTATCTAAAAAGTAGATATTTGAGGGTGTTATCGGCGTCTGGTTTCCATGGGCTGCAAGTCTGATGCTCCCGAAGCTGCCCATCAATCCCCTACCAATTGCAGAAATCGGCCATAGTCCTCGCTGACTTCGCGCGCTTCTTCGAAGGCGCGGGCCCGTTCGCCGTCTAGGCAACGGAAGTAGCTCTGGATATCCTGGATGTAGTCTTCGAAATCACCACGGATGATGTCCGCATAGTCCCGCGCTGCCTGCGAATCGCTTGGTAGGAAAGGACGGGCCGGGGCGAAGCAGGATTCCGCAAAAACCAGCTCGGGAACGCAGATCAGGAGGACCATAGCTTGCAATGGGAGCAGGCATGTCAACCTTGGGTTTCTCAAACCTGTTATCTCCTTGATCGTGGGCACAGGCCGTGCCTAGTGTTTGTGTAACCAAACTACAGCCATACCGCGATATTACATCTTGCGGTTGATAATATACTATCGTAACTCTGGGCTTCAAGTAGGAATGCCCAGGGTCGCGCCATTGGAGAAAGCGTGAGCCGGGCCATGAACTGGGACATCGAAGCACCAAATGTGGTTACGGAAGCCAGGTTCCGCGAACTCGTGGAAAGCGGCTATAGCGCTGAAATCCTGTGCCAGGAGTCGGCACATAAGAAAGGCCCCAGCTATTACGGGGTCTGGATCATGCGCGTTGTCTCTGGGGTCGATTCCGGCTGGGGGCGGAATCGTATCATAAGCTGATTTGATCACG
>JARGOC010000037.1 GCA_029212365.1 Roseovarius sp. | reverse complement strand
ACCGGTCCGATCCTGCGCCGCCGGTCAGGGAGTCATTGAAAAGGCTGCCATAGAATTCCGCCCCCGTATCATTGGCCTTTAATCGTTCGATGCTATGGATTTCCTGAATATAGAGCAGCTGGCCATTGCCATTGCCGTTGTAGAACAAGCGGACATCGCCGCCATTCAGATCAACGAAGGCGCGGTTGGTGCTGTCCATGCGGCTAAGGTCATAGGTATCGGTGCCATCGCCACCGTCGATCAGATCGTTGCCGAAACTGCCATAGATTGTATCACTGGCTTCTTGCCCATAAAGATGATCATTGCCGGCGCCACCGATCAAAATATCGCTGAGATTGCCGCCGTATAAGAAATCGTCAGCGGTACCACCGATCAGAATGTCCTCATCCTCGCCTCCATAGAGGAAATCGTTATCATCATGGCCCAGCAACAGATCGTCGTCGCTGCCGCCATAGAACGTCGTGTCGCCATCCTCAGCAATAAGAATGTCGTTGCCACTTTGGCCATAGACTACGTCGCTACCTGTTCCGGCCGCTACGGTGTCATGCCCCGCGCCCGCGCCATAGATGTCATCACCAGCATCTAGGTTCACCCGTTGGGGCGATGAGGTGCCCATGCCAAAAATAGTGTCCCCCGGCCCGAGGTTTTCCATGACTGGCAAGTTGGAGATCTGAAAACCGATGTCGTAATTGCCAGTGCCAGTGCCCCCTTGGTCGAAAGTGAAATCTTCAACGTAATTATTGTTCTGATGATGCACGACGACATAATAAATCATGCTGGCAAAGTCGGTGGGGCTACCGGCTGTGAAAGACAGATAGGGGTCTTCGGTCAAGGGTGATCCGGCATCTGTTGATCCGCGGTCTTTGTTTTCTGCGACAACATTGCCAAAGATATCTAGCACGGTCAGCTGTAGGTCGACACTTTCTGCACCAATCGTGCCGGTATTATCAGCAGCGTTCTGACCCGCACCGTAATCGACATCGATTTCGACGGTTTGACCATTGTTCAGGGCAAGGGCATACACGTTAACCCGGTTGGCTATGTTAAGCACGTCGTAGCGGTTCGCCCCGAATTTTGCCGGGTCATCGGCCCCATCCCCGGTACCGGTGGACCAGCGTACGATAGTATTTACATTGGCAGAAGTTAAATAGTCCGGATTAAAGTTGCCGCTCGAAGATGTCAGAATAATAGACGCTGGCATTTTGATGTCTCCTGAAAAATGAATATGGTCCAGCATCAGCTAGATCAGCCGATCAATCAAGAATATTGCCCTACGTCAACTTTGCAGGAACCTGTCATCACATTCATTGGCCGGGGGGCAGGGCGCGTTCCAGTGTGTGGTAGGCCGCAGGATGGCCCGAGGCCAGTCGCGCCAGATGATAGCGCGCGGGTAGAAAATGATGCGCCACATCATTGGGTTTTTCGAACTTGTCAGCCAGTAAATCCTCGCGCACAAAAAACGCGTTGGCCCCGGAAATATTGCACCCGACAAGTGCATAGCCACGCGGCGTCATTTCATCCACCAGGAATTGCAGAGACATACCAAAGCAATCGTCGTTCTGGTGGATGTGGTCGGAGTCATAGGCCATGCAGTAGCTGATTGGCGGATAGAATTTTGCGTTATATTCAAACACGATCACCCGCGGGTTGATGCATTTGATGCCATCATAGACATGCCAGTCGTTTCCATCGATATCGACTGACAACAGATCGATTTCTGCCTCGTCTATATTGCGCCCGATCAGCCCGTCGATGTTGTCGCGGTTGATGAATGCCTCTTCCAAGCGCAGTGTTCGGGTCGAAATTGCGGTTTTGAACCCGTTTCGGATCGCGGCACATGCCTTGTCATTGGCTTCGATCCAAATGCCTTTCCAGCCCTGGAACAACAACGCCAGGGTGTTGTTTTCCAACCCGTTCCCGATGCCAAATTCGACAAAGAAACGATTGGTGGTGCCGATGCGGTTGAATATCTCTGCGATCATGCCGTCTTCGTCCGCCTGAGAGCAAACCTTGTATCCGTGTGGCACCAGCGATTTAGGGTCGGCAAAGCGGGGTAGGGATTGAAGCCGCTCCAACTCTTCGCGCATAGAGATTTGCTGCTGTGTATCGACAAAGGCAAAAGTCGATTTAGCCAAGCGAATGAATTTCTTGAACATGGAAGCTCCTGTCGTCGCGGATGCGTTTTACGGTGAGGCGGTCAGGTCAGACCGCGGAAATCCTGAATAATGTTCTGGGCGGTGATGCCGGGGCCGTCGGATTTGGTTCCGACGAAATAGAACCCGGCCGCCGCATCTCGTCCGCCGGGGCGTTTACCCAGGAGCAGGTCGAAATATTTCAGCCAGAAAAAGAGCAACCGCACCAGCGCCTGGGCGATCAGCACCGATTTTCCACCACGGGTGAAGCTACGCACAAAATACATCAGCGACCAAGCCAGCGCCGAACCCGGACCAACGGAAACACCGCGATCTACCTCGGTAAAGTTGCGCAGTAGCCAGCGATGGCCAAGATCCGTGAAGCGCGTGAAATCATAGGCCCGCATATGTACCTGTTGCATGAATGGCGTATCAGCCACCACCATGCCGCCCGGTTTCAGCACTCGGTGCATCTGAGCCACCACAACTTCGGGTTCCAATACGTGTTCCAGCACCGCCATTGCGACCACGCAATCGAAATGGTTGTCGGGAAAGGGCAGGTCGGCACCATCACAGATCACTTGAACCGGCGGCCCCTGCACAACATCCGTGACGACAACCTCTGCAAAGAGGGCACGCAGAAGGGTTAGAAAATTTGTCTCGCTCCCGGCGCCGATAATCAGGCAGATGCCGGTGGGGGTGGGGTTGGCCGCACGCAGCGCGGATTCGACCGGCGCGCGGCCAAGGTCAAGTGAGGGCTGAGGGATATATTTGCCAATTCTTTCGATCAGGGTGGAGTTGAAACCCGATGCCTCGACCGAGCGTAGATCGCGGCCGCCAAAGAATGGGTTATCCGCGGCGATCATTACTGCCACATCACCCTGTGGCCCGGGATAGGTGTCATAACCAGCCCCACAGCCAGAACAGATCAATCTTTCGCCTGATTGGGCTACAGGGTGGCCACAAGTGCAGCATTTCAGGCGGTTGAGGGTCTTTTCCGGTATCATCTAGGCATTCGTTTCCGATGTGAGAGAAAGCATTCCCTGCTCTCCACGAGAATAAAAGATGTCGATATAAAGGGTAGTGATGGCATCAACATGCACACGGGCGCGGGCCGAAGCGGGGATGTTCAATCTGCTCCAGCCGGGCCCAAAATCGGTGCGTGTTATGCCCAGTCGGTGCAAACCATAGCGTAGATACTCACGCCGGGCGATCAGGACCTTCAGGTTGCTGCAAAGCGCATCGGCAAGAGTATGAGGGAAACCTTCTCCATAGCCGGATGGCTGAAGAAAGGTGCCTCCAAGGGCGAAGATATCATCGGGTGGAACGCGACCGGGCATGATGATCGAAGTGTCGGGAAAAAGCGCGCGCGCCGCTGTTTGATCTGTACAGCCGACGATGGCGATTTGGCCTTTTTCAGACGATTTAGGGTCTTTTTTAGAGGTGAGCGTGGTAAAGATGCGGTTCAGGCTGGGCGCTACCAGTGCCAGCTTGTCGTCACGCTGGATCGCCAATGCCACCGTATGCGGTCCATGGGGCAGGGCCCGCCCGCCAGAGCCGGGGACCCAGGCGAGCCGTGTATCTATGCCACTGTAGCGGCGCAGGTAACGGTAATCAGCATAGGATTGTACTGCGATCCGCTTGCGTGTGTTGATGCGGACAAATGCGCGTAACAACCCGCGTAATCGTCGGGAACCGCGATGTCGTCCCATACCGTTCAGGATCACCATTCCAGGAACCCAAGGCATGGCCAACACTATCATATTGGTGCGGAGGTTGGATGAAATCACTGGCCTGAACAAATGACCCGCCAGCGACAGTACCGCACCGAGGCGTAGCCCACCACGCGCCCCGCCGAATATTCCCAGATGATCAATCCGCGTCCCGCTCGCCGCCAACCGTTCCGCTAGCGCCCCGCGATACAGCTGATTCAGTGCCACCTTGTCGTTGACTAACGTGATCCGGGGGGCAGTGATCATCAGATCGCCTCGGCCACCGCCAGAGCGTTCCATGTGGCATCGCTTAGCTCTGCATCAAGGTCGGGGAAGGCGGTCAAAGACTTCAGGCGGAATCCGGCGGTTTCCAGAAACAGTTCGATTTCACGCGGGAAAAAATAGCGCATCACATGGGTTTCGGATGTTTTTTCCGTTTCCTTACCCTTGCGCATCACCCAGATATCAAAATTCACTTGAGCCAGGTGATTGGTTGTGTCCAGATCTGTATGCACGGCCCGTAGGGCGGTGCCATCTTCTAGTGGCAATTCACGTACCCGGTCTTCGGGGCGCAGCGTCAGCACCGCAGGTCCATACCAGAAATCACAGATAAAGGGCGCGCCGGGCTCAAGATGTTTGCGGATCCGTTGTAGCCCGGCCAACACATCCGCATTGCTGTTGAGATAGCCCAGTACGGCGAACATCATTACCGCGCCATCAAACTGACCTTCGGCCTTGAAGTCGCGGGCATCGCCCTGAACCCAAACCGGACGGTCACCCGCGGATAGGGCGGCGGCGTTTCTTGCCGCTTGCTCCAACATGCTGGTGGAAGGATCGACACCGACAACGCCGTATCCCCGCGCGGTCATTTCCAGGGCATGTTTCCCTGATCCACAGCCGATATCGAGAATTCGGGACGGTTTCACCTCGGTTACGCGGGCGAAAGCCGCCTCGACCAGATCACATTCGGCGCTGTAATCCTTGGTTTTATACATCGTGTCGTAAAGGCCGGAATAGCCGGTGTCGAATGCGGTCATGTTATCCCCTGAGGATCTGTTTGACAGTGGCGCAGACACGTTCGATCTGAGCTTCGGTTATGGCTAATCCGGATGGTACATAAAGCCCCCGCCGGGTAATGCGTTCAGCCACCGGATAGGTTTCGCCCCGGAACAGACCCTGTTCCAGGTAGACCGGTTGTTCGTGAATGTTCCAGAAGAACGGGCGGCTGTCGATGCCCTGTTCACGCAGGCGAAGGGCGAATTCAGCAGCATCAAAGGGAACGTCATCGCTCAGGACCATACCATTGACCCAATAGACGTTCTTTGCCCAATCGCGCTCACCCTGAAAGGTCAGAAATTCGCCCATGTCGCTCAGGCCTTCGTGGTAAAGCCCCGCGGCCCAGCGCTTGCGCTCCACGATTTCTTCGATCCGCGCTACCTGGCTGACGCCAAGAGCGGCCTGCATGTTGGTCATGCGGAATTGATGGCCGAGTTCGGTGTGCCGAAACCGGCGATCAGGTCGGAAACAGAGATTGATCAGCGATCGGGCACGATCGGCGTATTCTGCATTATCGGTGACGATCATGCCGCCTTCGCCGGTCGTGATCAGCTTGTTGGCAAAAAACGAAAATGTGGCAATGTCGCTCATCCCGCCACAGCGTTTCCATTGCGCGTCAGCTGTGTCGCGCATGGTAAGGTAAGCGGCGCCATGCACTTCGGCGGCATCCTCGATGACCTTAAGGTCATGTTTGCGCGCCAGTGCCAGGACCGGGTCCATGTCCACCGGGTGGCCAAAGATGTGTACGACCATGATGGCGCGGGTGCGCGGGGTGATCCTGGCCGCGATCTGATCCACATCCATGCACCATGTTGTAGGGTCAACATCCACCACCACCGGCACAGCACCTAGTTTGGTTACCGCCAGGGCGCAGGAGATAATCGTATGGGTGGTCATGATGACCTCATCGCCCGGGCCGATGCCAAGCGTTTCGACAGCTATCTCAAGCGCGGTGGTGCCATTGGAGAGTGCTACCCCCTGGTTTACGCCACAGGCGGCCGCCCAATCGTTTTCGAACTGGCTAATATATGCGCCAGCAGATGATATCCACGCGGTATCAATTGCATCTTTGGCTAGCGCTTTGTCAGCATCCGTCAGCAAGATATCATTAACAGGGATGAGGGGGTTGCTCATCAGCGGAGCCTTTCGAGGCTAGAGATTAGGAAAGGCGCCGGGGAAACGTTCTTTATCTTTTTCCCCGACATATGGGCCCTGTTTTACCTCGAACAGGATTGTATCGTCTTTTAGACGAAACCCGTGTCCGCCGCTGGCCAGCAACATCACGATATCGCCGGTTTCCAAATCCACCGCACGGACATGTTCGCGTTCCTGGGTATAGAAATCGACGATGCAACGGCCACGCCGGACCAGGATCACTTCGGTTGTTCCCTCAAGTCGGCGTTCTACCGGATGGTGAACATGGGGTGGGATCTGACTTGCGCGTGGATAAACCACCAGCCCCATTTGAAGCGGCGCGTCATCGGGGGTCATGAATTCCGTCCGTTCCGGTGCATAATCAGCGCGGAGAACATAGCCCAGCGGGATGCCCTGGTGCGCGATGATTTCGCAGGGGGAGGATGCGGGGAGGTTCATGGCTCAGTTGTAAAGCGAGGTGATGCGAGTGGCGTGGTTCGCGCGTTCCTGTTCCGCCAGCCTCAGATCATTGGCTGTCATCTCCTCTACCATTTCGGCAAAGGTGGTGCGAGGTTTCCAGCCCAGTTTGGCATGGGCTTTGCTGGCGTCCCCGAGCAGGGTCTCTACTTCGGCGGGGCGGAAGTAGCCGGGGCTGACCTCGACTACCAGCGTGCCGTCCGCCAGATAACCCTTTTCGTCGACGCCCGTGCCCTTCCAGGTGATGTCCATTCCCAGATGGCGGGCGGCGATTTCGACAAATTCACGCACACTGTATTGTACGCCGGTGGCGATGACGAAATCCTCAGGCGTGTCCTGTTGCAGCATCATCCACTGCATTTCTACATAATCCTTTGCATGGCCCCAGTCGCGCCTGGCATCCATGTTTCCAAGGATCAGTTTTGATTGCAGCCCGACCTTGATCCGCGCCAGGGCGCGGGTGATCTTGCGGGTTACGAAGGTTTCGCCGCGTAGCGGAGATTCATGATTGAACAGGATTCCGTTACAAGCAAACATGCCATAGGATTCACGGTAATTCACAACCATCCAATAGGCATATAGCTTGGCCACAGCGTAGGGCGAGCGCGGATAGAACGGCGTGGTCTCGCGCTGCGGTACTTCCTGTACCAGACCATAAAGCTCTGACGTTGAGGCCTGATAAAAACGGGCCGTTTCCGTTTGTCCGGTAATGCGGATTGCCTCAAGCAGGCGTAGCACGCCAAGCGCATCGGAATTGGCGGTATATTCGGGTTCTTCAAAGGACACGGCAACATGGCTCTGCGCTGCAAGGTTATAAACCTCGTCCGGGCGGACCTCTTGCACGATGCGGACCAAGCTAGAGCTATCAGTCATGTCACCATGGTGTAGGATCAGGTTGGTATCGGCGTCTTCAAAGGGGTCTTCGTAAAGATGATCAATCCGTGCGGTATTGAACAACGATGTGCGGCGGCGCAATCCGTGTACCTCGTACCCTTTACGTATCAGGAATTCGGTGAGATAGGCCCCATCTTGACCAGTGACACCTGTCACAAGCGCACGTTTCTTGGTCACGAATTTTTACTCCGATGGAAAATCAATATGCCGCAAGCGTCGGGGGTTGCTTAGTCGATGGGTCATGGCATGTCCAGTTTGCCGGGGCCAGGTGCGTGGGCTGTGTTGTCGCGGGCAGATATGTCACCTCTACGCGCTGGATAGAAGCAGGGGCGGTTGCGTTTGGCACGAGGGCGAGAGCATGTTAACGGGCGGAGGGGACGTCAGAACGCTGGCGTAATTCAGGTAAAAAGAGCAGCGGAAATGCGTGTAGAACTGATCCTAAACCGGGCAAATGAAGCTTGGATTTTACAGAAATTCGCAGAGCGGTTGCAGGAAGAGTTGACTGGCCTTGGCCATGACGCCGCGATCGTGTCGCAAGAGACCGGCACCCAGGATATCAGTCATCATCTCAGCTGGGCATTTGCGCATGTAAAATCTTCCTCGCCCTCGACGATGTTTGTTACCCATCTGGATGACATGCATAAGATTCGCCAAGTTAAAACCATCTTGGCAGAGGCCGTCAGCGTTGGCGTTTGTATGTCACGTGATACCGCTCTGGAACTGGCTGAGGCCGGAGTCCCCGATCAGAGTTTGATCGCCATCAATCCCGCCCACGATCATGCGGTCAGCCCGCGCCGGATCATTCTGGGTCTGACCACGCGGCTTTACAGTGATGGGCGCAAGCGCGAGGCAGTTTTGGTCGAGGCCTGCGGCAAAATGGACATGAGCGGGTTTGAGTTTCGTATCCATGGAGATGGCTGGCAAGATACTATTCCTGCGCTAAAAGCTTCTGGCGCAGAGGTAACCTATCATCCTGACAGCGGTGATTTCGCGGGGGATTATCAGCGGATCATTACGGATATCCCCCAGTTCGATTACTATATTTATCTTGGTATAGATGAAGGGTCGATGGGTACGCTGGATGCGCTTGCCGCCGGGGTGGCAACCATTGTTACGCCCCAGGGGTTTCACCTCGATGTGGCTGATGGGATCACCTATCCGGTGGTGACCGCCGATGACCTTGTCGCGGTATTTCAAAAAATCGCAGCCCCGCGTCAGGCACGGATCGATGGTGTCGCTAGATTGACATGGCGGCGTTATACCGAAGAGCATGTTGCGCTATGGGAAAATCTGATTGCAGGCACGCGGCTCGCCAATGGTTTGGCGGATCTCGATCTGGGTCATGGGGCGGAACTGATCACCTTGCGGCAAGAAACTATTGCTCAGAATGGCCGATCTGTTCGACGTATCCTTTCCACTCTTAGTCGCACCCCTGCGCTGCGACCGCTGCGCGGACTGGTAGATAAATGGCGACTATGAAGGAGCGGAAGTGGTACGCAGCAGATTAAAAGCCCGCCGCGCCGTGAGCACGGCGAGACAGCAAAAGCCAAGAATAAAGGCCAGCGACCACGCAATGATTGCGGCTAGAATCTGAAGCTCTTCTACAAAGAAGAACAGAAAGGCCAAGGCCGCTGCGGACCCGGCGGCCATGGTATAAAAATTCCATTCCGGCCGTCCGATTGCCATAGCCAGGGCATGCGACCAGATCAACGGCGCGCACACCACAAGCCAGATCATCCCCAGTGGCAAATAGGTCAGGATGGCCGCGTAATCATCCCCTAGATAGGGCAGGATCACCAGCCATGTCCCGGCCCAGGCAATCAACACACAAACCAGAATTGCGCCTCCTGCAGCCAGAGCCAGGTTGCGCAGAAACTGGCGCAGCTCGGCTGCGTTCTGGCGTTTCCATACTTTCTGAACTTCGGGCACCGCGACCACAATCAATGGATCAATCACCCGCCAGACCATATAGGCGATGGTCTTGATGATTTTGTAGACACCAACCTGATCTGGGGGTGCGGCACTGGATAAAACCACGATGTCCAGATCCTTGCTCATCATATCGCTGACCGACAGGCCGAGATTAGCAGCCAGAAGCCGCCGGTTGTCGCGGATAGTGGCGGGCAGGGCCGTAGGCGCCAGATAACCCCCGCGCCATGGGCCACAAATGCGCGCGGTTTGGGCAAAAATCACCGCTACTCTGAGGATGGTGATGCCCAGCCCGACGAGGATGGTGACCCAAAATACCGCGGCGAGAGTGAGATTCCCCAGCGTGGCAATCGCCACCACGAACAGGATGCGCAAGATCCAGGCGGCTGAAATCAGCATAGCAGAAAGGTCGATCCGATCCAATACTCGGAACATGCCCATTGATACATCCGATGTCGCTCGCGTCGTCAGATAGGCCGCGGCGGCCAGCACCAATTCGTATCGGTAATCATCTTCAAGGTCCATGAAGCCCAGAACCAGCCCCATCAATGCCAGCAAGAGCGCCGAAGTGACGAGCCGGCTGGCCAGATCAATTGCATAAAAATGCGCGATCCGGGTCCAGATTGTCGGGTGATTGGCCGGGTCTGTCTCGGTGATGTCAAACAGATTGGTGGCGACGACCTCTTGCATACGAAATTCGATCAACAGACCGAATATCGCGGCGCCTGCCACAAGGATTGAATAGATGCCGAAAGTTTCCGCTCCTAGCGCACGGCCGAGATAGAGAATGAAAATCCCGCCAAAAAGCGCGTGGCCCAGGTTTGCCACCAATTGCCACTTTATGTTCTTTAGAAAGGACTTGGAAAACTTCAGTCGTGATAACATTTAGGGCGCCAAAGGTTGGTAGGGCATACGCCACGGTCCGGAGGGTAACCGTTCGAAATGCGTATGGAGATATTCTATCTATTGAGTGGCCGCTGTGACGCCCGCGCTCAGTAGAGTTGGCACCAGTTGCTGCACCACACGGTTCCAACGAGTAACGGGTTGTTCCGCGACAAAGATCACATCATTGGGGCGCATTTCAAGCCGGGTGGTCAACACCAGATTGGCGGCGTTGCGGGCGTCCAGGTGCAGGGCTGTTACCTGATTTGGGTCATCCGTGGTCGGAGTGGCGCGCAATACATAGATCTGGGTCGGATCACCGGTTTCACTTGAAAACCCACCATCGCTATAAAGCGCATCTGCGAGCGAAGCTTGATGTTCGAAAGGTAACGGGAAACGCGCGGGTTTTGTGACTTCGCCGGCCAGATAAACATAATCACGTTTGATGGCGCCAGTTTCCAGCCGCGTGCGGAAGTTATCACGTTCCTCGGTCAGAGCTGCGCGCCGCAGGTTCACCTCGGCCTGAAGTTCGTTCAAGGCTTGCACCCTTGCCTGTTGGCGGAACTGCGACAGGGTGATCTGTTCGGTAAAATATGCCTGGGCTTTGTCTAGCTGATAGGCGGTGTCGATAAACAGGCTGTCATTCGCGGTAAGTCTCAATGACTGAAGATCAGCGCGCGCGAGATAATCGCGCAGTGGGATTTGATAAAGCCCGCCATCACGGTACAGCCGGATGGTAGCAAAATCCTGATCTTTAGTGTTGATGCCTCCAGCGGCGGACAAAGCTTCACTCAGACGCAGGGGCGTCAGGCGGATCGGCACCACAGAGGGGTTTTTGACCGCGCCACCAATCGATACCCGTTTAGAATTGAACTCTGCTATTTCGATGCTGAAAGACGGATCGATCTGGTTTCGTACAAGGCTGTCGAACAATGCGGCCTCGACCTCTTCCAAGGTCAGACCGGATACTTCAACGCGGCCGACATCCGGGATCGCGATCGCGCCGTCATCCTGCACGGTGTAGCCTTGGCGACGGTTCTGGGCCGCCAGCAATCCGCTCAGTTGTTCGACGGTATTGCCACCAGCCTTGGTTGCGAGCAACAGCACATCACCGACACCGATACGATAGGGTTCATCCGCAAGAGCAGGCGGCAAGCGCAGTGTCATCGCCGCGGGCCGTCGTTGCGGATCAAGCGAAGGTTCCGGGGCGGCTCCGGCGCCGCGTAACGCACCGCCGCCGCCGGCATTTTGAAAAAACACGGCAGGCAACTGTCGAGGGCGATATTTCGACCGGTTCGCCTGTTCGGCACTGGAAACACTCAGCGGTACGATTCGTACGCTGTCGTTATCTTGTGGGACTTGTGAAGATTTATATGCGCTGCCACAGGCACTTAACGCCAATAGGCCAAGCACGACCATCAGTCGTTTCACATCTGTCTCCCCACGGACCCGTTTTGACCCCTGTGTTTCAAGAAAACCTGGGCTGGTTGCAAGCACCTGTTGCGGTGTCGGGCCATAAAACCGCCAGCTGTGGTAACAAAGAGGGGGAAAATACCGACTTGTGGCCGTTTTCCGCCGTCCAGCCCGGCCGCGGGGGCAGTTGAACTGCTTAATGATCCCGACTATCAGTCGGGCCTGAATACCGGTCCATATGTGCCGTGACACTTATCAGACCCGTCCAGCTGGAAAATCATTTGTAATAAAGGCCATTCAGATATGAAAATTGCAATGATTGGAACTGGTTATGTCGGGCTTGTCTCGGGGGTTTGTTTTTCGGATTTCGGCCATGATGTAATTTGCGTGGATAAGGATCCGCGCAAGATCGAGATGCTCGAGCAGGGCAGGGTGCCAATATATGAACCCGGCCTCGATCAATTGATGGCCAAGAATGTCGCCGCTGGGCGGCTGAAATTTACGCTCGACCTGAAACATGCCGTTGCCGGGTCCGATGCCGTATTCATCGCGGTTGGCACACCAACCCGACGCGGTGACGGCCATGCTGATCTGACTTATGTGATGGCCGCAGCAAAAGAAATCGCCGAAGCCGCGCGTGATTATACAGTGATCGTGACCAAGTCCACCGTGCCGGTGGGTACCAATCGTGCCGTGGGCGAGGTTGTAAGAGCTGCCAATCCAGATCTGGATTTCGATGTCGCATCGAACCCGGAATTTCTGCGCGAAGGCGCTGCGATCGATGATTTCATGAAACCTGATCGCGTGGTTGTTGGCGTTCAGACCGATCGCGCCGCAGAGGTTATGGCCGCAATTTATCGACCGCTTTACCTGCGCGATTTTCCGATTGTGACCACCGATCTGGAATCCGCCGAGATGATAAAATATGCGGCCAATGCGTTTCTGGCGACCAAGATCACCTTCATCAACGAAATTGCGGCGTTATGCGAAAAGGTCGGGGCGGATGTGAAAGAAGTGTCACGCGGCATGGGGCTTGATGGGCGGATCGGCAACAAGTTTTTGCACGCCGGTCCCGGCTATGGCGGGTCTTGCTTTCCCAAAGATACCAAGGCCCTGGCCCGTATTGGCCAAGAACACGCCGCGCCGATGCAGATCACCGAGGCCGTGATCAAGGTAAACGAGGAAATCAAGCGTCGGATGGTCGGCAAGCTGTCAGATCTTTGCGACGGGTCGTTTAACGGCCGTACAGTCGCGGTGCTTGGTGTGACCTTCAAACCGGATACGGACGACATGCGCGACGCGCCCAGCCTGACCATTGTCCCCGCGCTGGTGGGAGGCGGGGCTAAAGTACGGGTTTGTGATCCACAAGGGCGACATGAGGGTGAGGCGCTGCTGCCCGGTGTTGAATGGATCGAAGATCCCTATGACACCGCTCAAGGAGCCGACCTTCTGGTCATCCTGACCGAATGGAACGAGTTCCGGGCACTGAACTTGAAAAAGCTGGCCGGACAGATGGCGACGCCGAAACTGGCTGATCTGCGCAATATCTATGATGCCGAGGCGGCGGCGGCGGCCGGTTTCACTGCGTATGACAGCATCGGGCGCCCGACTTTATCCTAGCGGTTCCCCTGAAAGGACCCAGAATGCCACGGATATTGATCACCGGAAGCGCAGGCTTCATCGGATTTCATCTGGCTCGGCGATTGCTGGCGGATGGGTTTACCGTCTGTGGCTTGGACGGGATGACGGAATATTACGACATCACGCTGAAGCAGCACCGACATAAAATTCTGGCCGAAGATGCCGAGTTTCAGGGGCATGAGGTGATGCTTGAAGATGCCGACAGTGTAATGACATTGGCACGGAATTTTTTGCCAGACGTGATCGTACACCTCGCCGCTCAAGCGGGGGTGCGCTACAGCCTGGAAAATCCCCGCGCCTATGTCGATAGCAACGTCACCGGCACCTTCAATGTGATGGAAGCCGCGCGGGAACTAAAGGTCAATCATCTGCTGATGGCTTCGACCTCTTCGGTCTATGGGGCCAATACTGAAATGCCCTATGCTGAAACGCACAAGGCCGACAGCCCGATGACGATTTATGCCGCAACCAAAAAGGCAACCGAGGCCATGGGCCATGCATATGCCCATCTTCACAATATGCCGACCACCATGTTCCGGTTCTTCACCGTATATGGGCCTTGGGGGCGGCCTGACATGGCCTACTTCAAATTCGTGGATGCGATCCTGAAAGACCGGCCCATTGATATCTACAACCACGGCGATATGCAGCGCGACTTTACCTATATCGACGATTTGGTAACAGGTATCAGACTGTTAATCGACGCAATTCCCGAGACTCCCGAAGCGCGGAACGCGGCGGTTCCCGGTGACAGCCTCTCCCCGGTGGCGCCATTTCGTATCGTCAATATAGGGAATTCCGAACCTGTACGGCTGCTTGCTTTTGTCGAGGCGATCGAAGCCGCACTGGGTAAAGCCGCGATCCGCAATATGATGGATATGCAACCCGGTGACGTTCCTGCCACCTGGGCAAATGCGGATCTTTTGCGTGCATTGACGGGCTATGCACCTGCCACGGATGTTGCCACCGGTATCGGGAAGTTCGTCGAATGGTACCGTGATTATTACAAGATCTGAGGGCTTATGTAGGCGGTATTTCCTAGATTAGAGTCTGAATTTCACCTAATAATTAACATAAGTCAAATTATGCGGGTAGGTCAGCCTCGATTATAGATATCTTCATATCTGACAATATCATCCTCGCCGAGGTAGCTTCCTGTCTGAACTTCGATCAGCACCATTTCCACCTTGCCAGGGTTTTCCATCCGGTGGATCGCTCCCAGGGGGACGTATATCGATTGGTTTTCGCTGACCAGGGTAACGGTATCATCTACCGTCACCTTGGCCGTACCCTGCACCACGATCCAGTGTTCGGCCCGGTGCATATGACTTTGCAATGAAAGGCTTCCGCCGGGCTTCACCACAATGCGTTTCACCTGGAAGCGACGCCCAAGCGCAAGGGTTTCGAACCAGCCCCAGGGTCGGTAATCGATGGGAAAGGATTCCGCCTGAGTGATGTCATTGGCCTTGAGCGTTTGAACCACTTTCTTGACATCCTGAGCCCGCGACATATCCGCAACCAACACCGCATCACGGGTTGCAACGGCGACGATATTATCCAGCCCCAGCCCGACCAGTTGCAGATTTTCGTTTTCCGAACGTAGGAACGTATTGGTACAATCCAGTGCCGTGGCCGCCCCTTCGGTGGCAACGCCATCATTGTCAGGATCAGCAGCACGCCACATCGCATCCCAGCCACCAAGATCGGACCAGCCGCCATCATACCGCAAAGCCATCAGATTGTCGGCCTTTTCCATCACCGCATAATCGATCGAGATATCATCCAGCCCAGCCCAGGAGCCCGCATCCAACCGGTGAAAATCAAGATCGGCCATGCCCTCTGACAAGGCGGCGCGCGCCGGAGCCAGCATGTGCGGCGCGTGGGTTTCGAATGCGCCAATCAATGTGTTTGCCTGCATCAGGAACAGACCGGAATTCCACAAATAATGCCCGCTTGCGACCATTTCCGTGGCACTGGTCAAATCCGGTTTCTCTATGAAGCGGACAAGCGGGTGCGGGCCTGGACCCGCATCGCTTGCCGGGTTCAACTCGAGATAGCCATAGCCGGTTTCCGGCTGATCAGGTTGAATTCCAAAGGTCACGATTTGCCCCGTACGAGCGGCATCAACTCCGGCCAAGACCGTGGCGCGGAACGCCTCCGGATCCGGAATGAGATGGTCCGCGGGTGCGGCCAGCATCAGCGCATCTGCATCCTCTGCAACCAGCGCCAGCGCGGCAACCAAAAGCGCGGGCGCCGTATTGCGCCCTTCTGGTTCAATATAGATTCGATGCCCGCCCATACCTTCGGCTTGCATCTGTTCGGCGACGATAAACCGGAACGCTTCTCCGGTCATTGCCATCGGAGCGGCAAAGCCCGGTCCCGACAAGCGCTGCAACGTGTCTTGAAACAGGCTCCGCCCGCCGCGAAACGCGACAAACTGTTTTGGGTAACTCTTGCGCGACACGGGCCAAAGCCGAGTGCCTGAACCGCCAGTCAACAAAACAGGTGTAATCATGTATTTTCTCACTCAAGCTGTCGCATTCTATGGGCCGCACCGGACCCTTTCCTCAAGTAACCAGTGCTGTGACAACAGCTCTAGCTCTCAGGTTGTAACAAAGTCGCAATGCCCCGGTACCACATGGGCGGCGCTGAGCCGACCGGATTGATAGGCTCCGGTATCCACAGCAATCCGTCCCGCCGCAATCGTTGGGGTTTTGACGATGGTATGGCCGTGTACGACCCAAACACCATCTTCGCGGCGCGCGCGAAAAAAGTCTCGGTGCCCCCATATCAGGGCGTGATCATTCTGCTCTTCTGGCGATACATCTGGGTCCATCGATGCATGGACACAGACCAGGTTTCCGCTTCTCCAGATTAACGGCAAATCGTTAATCCATCCAAGCAAACCGTCAGGCAGCGCCACTTCGAGCGCTTCAGACAGATCTATCAACGCGGCATCATCCGGTTTACCCCTTGGCACCTTCACTCCGAAGCTTCGCATGGTTTCAATACCCCCGAATTGCACCCAGCGGCCTCCACGGCCCAGCGGGTCATCCAGAAAGTCGCACATCATCTTTTCATGATTGCCCTTGAGTAAAATTGTCGGCGCGCGCCGCGCGTCTTGAAGACGGCGCAATCGTTCCAACACCTGTGCCGATTGTGGCCCTCGATCAACGTAATCACCCAGGAATACCCATGATAGATCATCGTAATCCTGTTCCATGCGTGAGATCATCTTGTCCAGCAGATCAGCACGGCCATGAATGTCGCCAATGGCAACAAAAGGAGCCGCAGGTGCCAGCGCAGCATCAAAATCGGGCTCGGCGGTGCCGGCGGTCTTTTGGCGTCCGAACAGATGTCTAAAAGGGCTTCGCATTGCTTCTCCTACCCATTCCCGACCAGACCGGGCAAGCCCAAAGCGTACACCCGACCATCCTTCTGTTATGCTTTACCTTCTGCTTCGACGAGCAACACAGCGCTGCAATCGGGTTCTGACAGTTGCCTTTGCAAACCGGGTATGAGAAGCAAAGCGAAGCTCTGTGCCAAGTATGGACCCCAGCTATGGATCCTTGTTCATGAACTTCACACAACGGCAGGATTTTCTGACCGGACCCGCCTCTGCAGCTGAGGAACGGAACGAAATCAATCTGGCCGAATTTTTTCGGACCCTATGGCGGGGCAAATTCTGGATCATGCTTTGCGTGGTACTGGCCATGGTGGTCGGCGCCTATTACGCCTTCGCCATAAAGGTACCCGTCTATACCACTCATTCCGTTGTCGCGCTGGAAAGCCGACAGGAACAAGTCGTGGATATCGAGAGCGTGATGACCGGTCTTGGCGGTGACCAAGCAACAATAAACACCGAAGTTGAAGTGATCCTGTCGCGGGGTCTGATCTACAAGTTAGTGGACAAGCTTGGCCTGATCAATGACCCTGAATTCAACGTCGAATTACGCCCCGAACCAACCGTTTCCATTAATCGGGGCATTCGATGGATTCGCAAACAAATTCAGGGGCCCCTTCCCCCAAAGCCCCCGCTCAACGAGCAGGCAGTGAAGGATCGTACCGTAGATATGGTACTTGAGGCGATTGCGGCGACCAATGTTCGGCAAAGTTATGTGTTCCATATCACCGCAGTGACCGAGGATCCGGTAAAATCTGCCGCTATGGCGAATACCTTGGCCGAGCTGTACATCCGCGAACAGCTTGAGGTTAAGTTCGCCGCCACAGAAAAAGCCACCGAATGGCTGGCCGAACGCGTCACTCAGTTACAGGTAGAACTAGAGGCCGCTGAAAGTCAGCTTAAGGAATTTGGAACCAACACCAACCTCATCAGCCCCGAAGCACTTGCTGCGCTGAACCGCCAACTTAAAGAATTGCGTGATCGCAAAGCCGATATAGAGACGGAATTTACCCGCGGCACCACACGTGCGAGTGAATTGAAAGCCGCCAGAGATAGTGGCGATCTAATCGCCATGGCACGTGCCATCGGTGACCGCGCGCTCACTACCCGCGCAGAAGCGGCCACTACGGATGATTTGATGTTGCGCGGTCAGATCGAGGATCGCCTGTCCCAGGCTGCTGCGAGAAGTGTTCAAACTCAGGAACGTATCCGTACCCAGCTTGCGGCGCTTAGTGAATCGATCACTGAGGTCGAAAAACAGATTGAAACCCAATCCGGCGAGCTGGTCCGCCTGCAACAGCTGCAGCGGGAAACCGAAGCAAGCCGGTTGATTTATGAATATTTCCTGTCGCGTCTCAAGGAAACCAGCGTTCAGCAAGGCATCCAGCAAGCCGACAGCCGCATCCTCTCACGTGCCGTGGTGCCGGGCGAACCTTCCGCACCGCGCAAAACCATGATCCTGGCCCTGTCACTGATCCTCGGTTTTCTGATTGGTGCAGCCTTTGTTTTGATCCGTGAATTTTCTCAGAATACTTTCCGGGCCGGCGAACAGCTTGAGGCGCGTACCGGTTATACAGTTCTGGGACAGATTCCGATGATACCCGCGCGGCGACGTAAGAAAGTGCTGCAATATCTGTCAGAACGGCCCAATTCGGCCGCTGCCGAGGCGATCCGAAACCTACGCACTTCGGTGCTCTTGTCCAATCTCGACAAGCATCCGCAAATCATCATGTCCACGTCTTCCGTTCCGGGCGAAGGTAAAACGACGACATCTCTTGCCTTGACTCAAAATCTAGCCGGGTTGGACAAGAAGGTGCTGCTTGTAGAGGGCGACATCCGTCGACGCACCTTTGCACAATATTTTAATATCAAGGGCCGCAACGGGTTGTTATCCGTGCTTTCCGGCGAGGTGCCTCTTGCCGAAGCGGTCGTGCACGAACCCAGTCTCAAGGCAGATGTACTGATCGGCGAAAAATCCTCGACCAATGCCGCGGATGTCTTTTCTTCCAAGCGCTTTGGTGAATTCCTTGCCGAGTTGCGCGAAGCCTATGATTACATCGTCATCGACACGCCACCGGTTCTGGCCGTGCCCGATGCGCGGGTGATTGGTCAAAGCGTCGATGCTATCCTCTATTCGGTGAAATGGGATCATACGACCCATCGCCAAGTACAGGACGGGTTGAAATCCTTTGAAAGCGTCAATGCCAAGATCACCGGCCTTGTGCTTGGCCAGATCAGCCCTCGCGGGCTGAAGCGCTATGGTTATGGCGATGGCTACGGTGCCTATGACTCCTATTACAACACCTGAGCCCCCTCCCCCATCGACCGCTTTAGTAGGCTTATATTAAGCGTTCGGACAAATTCTTACCCTCGCTCATGCATTGCTGACCGGGGGTCCTATGTCCGATAATTCCGCCAACCTGACGCTGCCCTATCTGCAGCCAGCACAGGCCCAAAAACACATCACGCATAACGAAGCTCTACGGCGCCTGGATGCGCTGGTGCAGCTTGCAGTAATCTCGGCTAGCGGGATCACACCGCCATCCACCCCAGCGGATGGCGATCGATATATACTGCCCGTCGGCGCCACTGGTGCCTGGGCCGGTCAATCCTCCGCCATCGCAATCTATGAAACCAACGTCTGGACATTCATCGCCCCGCGCGAAGGCTGGTGTGCCTGGGTCAATGACACCGATCAGCTGATCGTCTGGAACGGCAGCGCTTGGGTATCGGCGGCTACCGCCCTTGAAATGCAGGGCTTGCCGCTGTTGGGCATTCAGACAAGCGCCGACCCCGTTAACCGGCTGGCCGTCGCAGCCGAGGCGACACTTTTGACCCATGATGGCGCAGGGCATCAGCTCAAGCTCAATAAGTTCGACGATACTCACACAGCCAGCTTGCTGTTTCAGAGCAATTGGTCCGGTCGAGCCGAAATAGGCACCATTGGATCAGATGACTTAACAATCAAGACGAGCAGCGATGGCAATTCCTATACCACCGCTATGGCGGTGGACACGGTCAGTGGCATTGCGGCTTTTCCCAGTTTTCCCCGATTTAAAGGTTATACAGATTACGACAACGCTCTGCCTGCGGATGTCTGGACGACGATCGGTATCAACAACGCCGAGAGCAACGATCAGGGCGTGTTAGACACCTCTTCGAACCTGTTTACAGTACCGATATCGGGTACTTATCTGCTTGGAGCGACATTGCTTTACAAGGAAACCGCCGGGCCGACAGCGCGGATCCGTGGGCGTTTGCTGTTAAATGGCAGCACTGAAATCCGCGGAGGTTTTGGAGAAATCTCAGGGAGCCATGAAAGCGAGGCGACCTTGCTATCGCTACACACAATGACAGCGCTCTCTGCCGGCGACACGGTCGCACTTCAGGGATCATGCCGCGTAGTGGCGGGCAAGGCGGCTGCAGAGCATACAACGTTCTGGGCGACCAAGATCGGTTAGGCCCGGCCCCGCATAAAAGTCTCTAATACGCCTCAATTAAGGCCTTTAGCCTTGTGGCGCACGAAACCCAAAAAGGCCGCACCAGCAGAGCGCAACCTAGGTCGGCCCGAGCGCACCCAATAGGCTCTCCACTCGGCCTCAAGTGCATAAACATCCGCACCCGGCATCAAAATTCTCGCCTCCCCATAAGCACTTTCAGGTAGAGGTGGCGCTTCTGGCCTAGGGGCCGCATCCACAACGCCATCGCGTAGTGAAAACCGGATCATGTCCCCTGGTTCTTCGGTCATGTCGTAATCGGGCAAATGACCGGCGGCGATCATATCGCGCAACATTTTACGAAACACCCGGCGCGGACTGGCCGACCCGGACTTTTTAAGCAAAACATCCACCGACACCCGCCAGTTATTTTGCCGCCCGCAATGCTTACGGGCCAGTTCATAAATCCGCCGCTCCAGCGGCTTACGCAAGCGGAAATAATCCCGGCTCAGCGTCAACACCGATTTGGAGAGCACCGCCCGAAACAACCAGTCGCTCAGGGTGATTGAAACGCTCATCATCCGGCCGCCCTTGGCCCGGCGAAGGATTTCCCAGCTTTCGATCAGCCCAAACCCGCGAGTCGCTTCGATCCCGCCTGTTGCCATATTGGTCGTGATCCGCGTACCCGCCAGCCGTTCAAACGCATCCCGTAGCCGCCGATAAGAATCTCCTGATGTTTCGCGGTTGGTCGCGACCAGCAAGTCATGTGCCTTCAGCGTAACCGTACGGCTAACCGCTCGCCCAGCATTCAATGCCGCCATCAGCTGACTAATGCAAAATATCAAAATGTCCTTGTCATGGATCGTTGCCAGCCCCCGAACCGAGGGTGTTACCGTGATCTCTGTTCCATTATGGGAATAATTCAGGATCCGTTTATCCGGACGTGTCGACAGTGAGAATACCGGATGCTCCATCGTTGCAAGATCATCCTTGGGTATCGCATCAAAGATATCACAAACGAAAAAATCCGGCGTCGGATAGCGATCCGGCAACAACCCACGCATCCCTGCCCCGTGAGGTACACCTGTCCCGGTCATATGCCATCTCCTGCCCGCCTGCTCGGCTTGAATCAGGGCTTTATGGCCCTATCGTCCCCTTTGCGGGAATCGTGGTTTCAGTAACACCACACTAGAAGTTATCCACAGCCCCTGTCCAGCGCGAGAAACGATGGTTCAGAGTCACCCTAACGGGGGTTCGGAATCGTTCTTTCGGGGGTTCAGAGTCATCTCGAGACATAAAACGATGCAAAACACTTTTTAAAACAACTACTTAGAAAAGTTAGACATCTCTTTAACTTATAAATAACATATCTCTAACTACATATTTTTCTCTCATAGCGATCCAAAAACAGCCTTCGTAACATATTTACCGAAGCATTTTCTGAGAAAATCGTAGAGAATTTTTTTTCGAAGGCATGGTTTTTATTCCATGTGCTCTCTTTTGTGATACCTTGATCAAAACACAGCATATTGAGCAGGTAATGGCCCAAGAACTCCCTCCATATTTCAACATTGACCCTGATCAAGCCCAGGCAGATCTGGGAGACCCAACTACCAGCGCAAGCTTTGCGGCGATAGCGGCGGCATGCGGTCGCGGGCGTGACGATCTAGCCAGTCGTGGGCTGGACGAAACCGGTGCAAAATCGCTACGTTTATTCTCTACATGGGAAATTACAAAGTACCTGATCCCAGTCGCTCCTGCTCATTTTCGGCGTGTATTAAAGCAAAACCCGACACTACCCCAAGGACGCACCGAGACAGATGGTGGAGCAAAATGGTTTTCACTGGACGAAGTTCTACGCCTGCGCGCCTTCTTCTCTACCGAAGGTGCAAAATTTAAGGAGTATCGGCCCTACCGGCCCAAAGGACTGCCTGCAAAAATCGTCTCTGTAGCCAACTTCAAAGGCGGAGTAGGTAAAACCTCTACTGCGGCGCACCTGGCAATGTCGGCGGCTCTGGATGGCTATCGTGTACTGGTTGTGGATCTGGATAGTCAGGGCTCCATGACGTCTATTTTTGGGGGTCGAATTGAGGATGAATGGTCCACGGTATTTCCCCTGATCGCCCGCCACTTTGCCGAAGCCGCCCAGAGCGAAAACCAAGCTCGTGTCGCCCGGGGGGACGCACCTGTGGCGATTGATGATACCCTCGCTGAAGCGTTAAAGATCACTGCCCCAAGCCTAATCCGCCCGACCCACTGGCCCAATATTGATCTCATTGGTGCTCAGTTGAACCTTTATTGGGCCGAGTTCCAGATCCCGGTCTGGCGAATGCAGGCGCGTGGTTGGAAGCTCTGGGATGCGCTTAGCGACCGATTGGCTGCCGATGGGGTATTAGATCAATACGACATCGTCATGCTCGATACCCCACCCGCACTTGGATATCTGACAATCAATGGGCTGGCGGCGGCGGATATTCTCCTGGTCCCTCTCGGCGCGTCATTCCTGGAATTTGATAGCACCGGCCGGTTCTTTGATATGCTGCATTCGACATTTGCCAGTATTGAAGAGGGTGAGAACATGGCGGCTCGGGCTCTCGGGCGCGAAGGGTTGGCCTTTGAGTGGGATGCGGTACGTGCTGTCCTCACACGCTATGACGGGGCGCAACAAGCCGAACTAGCAGCCTTGATGCAGGCTTATCTCGGGCCCGTCTTGTCGCCACACCGTCAGGACTTTACCGCGTTGATCGGCCAGGCGGGAGAAAGCGTTAATGGTATCTACGAAGCGGATTATCGCGATTTTAACCGGGAAACCTATGCGCGAGGCCGCCAGGCGTTTGATTCCACATATGCAGCGTTCAAACGATTGCTAATTGGTGCTTGGCGGCGTGATGAATTAGCTGAAATGAAGGCCGCAGAATGAGAATTGTTAGACTCTATTGCGCGATGAAACCCTCTGGGATCTGTTTTGTAAGGTCTCTGCCAATCCTTTCTCATCGCCCTGCCCCGCATATAAGAGAATCTTCCTGATATGGCTAAACGTAAACGTCTGACCCCGCCCCGCCCCGCATATTTACAGGATGCAATGGGCGCTGAAGTTCCGACAAACTTGGAAACTAAGTCTGGTTTTCCTATGGACGCCAATTCGGTGACCATCACTGCTGGGAAACCCGCGCCAATCGCTGATGTTGCACGAGATGCCTCCGCAAGCGCTGCGTTGAATGAGGTGGCACAGGAACTTGCACGGGCTCGCAACGAAGGTCTTATGGTGCAGGTTTTGCCACTGGATCAAATCGATGTCGGCTATTTAGTCCGTGATCGAATGGGAAGCGACGATGAGGATATGCAGGCGCTGATCGCTTCGCTTAAGGCGCGAGGGCAGCAGACGCCGATCGAAGTGGTTGATCTTGGTCCGGAACGGGAAGGTCGCCGCTATGGACTGATTTCTGGCTGGCGGCGACTGATGGCTTTGACACGTCTATTTGAACAGACGGGCGAGGCGCGGTTCGGGGGGGTACAGGCGCTTATCCGGCGGCCGGGCACCACAGGGGATGCCTATGTCGCAATGATCGAAGAAAACGAAATTCGGGTGGGGCTGTCCTATTTCGAACGCGCGCGGATTGTATTGCGCGCAGTAGAAGAGGGCGTCTATCGGAATGAAGCGGCAGCTCTGTCGGCATTATTTGCCAGCGCGAGCAGGGCAAAGCGATCCAAGATTAAATCCTTTGTGCCACTGGTTGCTGAACTGGGGGGGTATCTTGGTTTTCCTGCAGCTATTGGAGAGCGCATGGGGCTGGAGCTTGCCGGACGGATGCGGGACGCAGGGTTCGCGACCCGTCTCAAGGATCGGTTGCGCAAGGGGGCGCCAGATACTTCTGAAGCGGAACAGGCGATGTTGGCCAGAGCATTAAGGCCTGAAAAGCCCGCTGACAAAAAGCCATCAACACCATCAGAGGCAGTATTGCCTGAAAGTGAAGAGATCCGGCCAGGTGTGTGGTTGCACCAAGGGCGTGGTGAGATCACGATCAGAGGTCCGGGGCTTAGCGAGGCGGACATCGCGGCAATCCGCAACGCTCTGGGTGCGAGTTGATCGTTTCGCGCGCGAAACAGAAGTCTATAAATATTTGATTTTAATTGATAATAAATGAACGCCCATGGATTTATCCACAGGCAAAATTCGCTTGGATCAGGGCATCTGTTCCCGCATCCTCACCCATGGTATTTGACCATAGTAGCGAGGATTTCAGCGGGCTGGCTTTGGGATGCGTATGACCCTTCAGGGGATGAGCGTCAGGATTTATATTTTCCTGATCATTTTTCACATCACGTTTTCGCCGCGCTACGGTTTTCCGCTTGCCTTGCTTTGGAGCTTTGCCTGCCTGCTCTGGAGCCTTTACACCCGTCGTAATCTGCTGCGTGAATTGCGATTTCAGGCCGATGACGCGTTGTTTGGCTTGGTGTTCTTGTCGGGATGCTTTGCCATTGCGGTGACATCGGCCCCGGTTGGGGGGCAGAATATCACCTATATGATATGGTGGTTGGGGAGTTGGATCCTGCTCTACTGGTGGGTGCGGGAATGGCTTCTATGTAGTCGTATCCGTTTCGCTGATATCACTCGCACAATTCGTTGGACGCTGCTGGTGCTAGCCGGCGCGGTGATTTTTGAATTTCTACTGGTTCAGACGACCGGGCTTTTCTTTTCAGATATCCTACCGACAGCCGAAACCGAAATCCCCTTTGCCTTTGCTTTTGGCGCTGCTTACGCCCGTCCCCGGGTGTTTTCTGTCGAAGCCGGGTTTGTTGCCATTCTGTTCAATCTGATGTTGCCCTTTTTTCTTGCCAATCTGCGCCTCTTACGCCCGTCCCATATCGTTCAACTGGCTGTGGTAATGGTTGGCTACCTGCTGTTGTTCAGCGCCGCGTCGATCGCCGCCGGGGCGCTTACGATGTTGATCCACATCGCTGCATTTGCCCGTATCCGGATCATCGCGGCCACGGTTCTGGCGGCGATGATGGTGCTGTTGGCCTATGCTTATGTACCTGTCGTGACCGAGTATGTGGATCAGACCGTCATCCGCAAGGTTGAGGGTCTGTTCCTAGTTTCCCAGATAAACAGTGTCTATTCAGGCTCAAGACTCGCAATCTATGCCACAGGTTTTGAAATACTCTTGAATAATCCGTTGGGTATTGGTTGGGGCGGGATATCACAGGAGTTCAATCAGGCGACGGGTCGGCTCGGCGTGGCGCCGGAAAGTTCGGGCATGGTCAGCATTCCGCTGGAAGTTGCGGTCTCCACGGGGATTTTCGGTGGCCTGCTCTTTCTGTTGTGGATCGCCGGCAAGTTGTTGCGTCTGGTCCGGCGTAACAGTCCCGAATCCCGGGTGGTGTTCTTTGCCGCGACCTGGGTGGTGGTGCACCATTTCTTTGTATTGGAATTCTGGATGCCAACCTTCTGGTTGGCATTGGCTTTGTGTGATGTCGTCTGTCGGCAGAACACGGGCGAGGGGAGGCGGTTTTCAAGGCTACGCCTGCCCCAGAGGGCGCACCATTCAGGATACGGGCATCTGGCAGAATAGGCCGCCAAGAATGATATGCGCAGACCGGAGCCTAACGTAAGGATTTAAACACTGTGGCCAACATCAGTCGGAAGTCGTAGCAGAGCGTGCGATTGGCCTGATAGATCAGATCGATCCGCGCTTTGCGTGGTACGCAGGCGCGAGAATATACAGCATCTGTTTCATCCCGGGATGATGTTCGCGCCAGTAGCATTTCTTCATGTTTGTGAAAGGTGATAGAAGCAAGCCCGGTGATCCCGGGTCGGCTTTTTAAAACCTCTCCATAGATTTTGGGAAAGCGTTCAACATATTGACGCAAGGGCGGGCGGGGGCCGACAAAACTTATGTCACCTTTCAGCACATTCCAGATCTGTGGCACTTCATCCAATCGGGCCCTGCGCAAAAATCGCCCCATTCGCGTAATTCGCGCGCCCTTGTCACCACCGGACACGCCACTGTCCTCGTCCACGACGCTCATGGTGCGGAATTTCACCAGATTAAAACCCCGGGTCGGAGTCGTCATCCGCTCAGAGATATAGAACACTGGACGACCGTCCAAGATCAGGATCGCCAGGGCAAAGATAATGATTACCGGCAATAGGATGATGCCAAGAAACAGGGCAGAAATCAAATCAAAGAGACGCTTGGTTGGGGTCATTTTAGGCCTGTTTAGAGTCTTTTTTTGTTAATTCACGCCACTGCGAAATCATGGTTTTGACACAGCTTTCATTTGGGGCGAAAGTTACGAATTGTTCCAGCGCGGTGCAATCGAGCGTAATTCGATGCAGTGCCGTTGCAGGGGCAGGGGGCATGGTGAAACTGGCCCCGGCGGCCGTGGCGAGATCCGCCATTGATACCGGACGGGGTGCGGCTAGATTCAGGATTGGGGGCAGGGAGGCTGGATGCTCCGCCAGCGTCGCTAGGACACGGGCCAGGCTAACGGGCCCTATATAAGATCGCATGGGCCCGGTGCCGTCATCAAACCGGTCGATTTTCAGGGCCCCTCCGGCGGCAACATTTCGGATCAGTGCATCTGCGCCGACTACATTGCCGATCCTGAGACAGCAGATTTCCAGCCCCTTCTCCCGCCAGGGGATACAGGCTTGTTCCATTTCGATCTTAGCGCGACCATAATCGTTAACGGGCTCTAGCGAGGCATCTTCGGGCGTAGGATGCCCGTTACCGGCCCCATAAACCGCCGAGGAAGATGCCAGTAGCATTCGGGGGCAACCGATGGCGAGCGCGGCCTCAGCGGCAGCCTCGGCGAGTGAGCGGTTCAGCGATAGATCAGCGCCGGGGGTGGTGCCGGCGAACATGATCATGGTTTTTACGGGACCATACATCGCGACCCAATCGGCGAGGGCGGCTGATCCTTCCAGCGGTGACCAGGCACAGATGTTATTTTCATGTTTGGCGGCGCGACGGTCCTGCCAGACCAGCCTGTCAGCATGAGGGACGGTGCCGCGCCAGTGATGATGCAGCATTTTCCCAATTCGACCTGATCCGCCCACGAAGAGCCATCGGCCGGGGGATGTGACGGCATTCACCGGCCGATTCCGAGGTTACTTGCGCCCGAAATATCGCGTTGATGCATCAAGGGCATGGTGATCCTGAACCAGTTTATTCCGGCTCTTGGGTAGCAACCGCAGCGCGCGCTGTCGAGAGCGCTGCGGTTGCTGAAACGGCGCCGTTCGTTCCTAGAACACCACGATATCGGCTGTGGTGATCTCGGCTGTGGT
>JARGOC010000064.1 GCA_029212365.1 Roseovarius sp. | reverse complement strand
GCGTTCAGAACCACAAGCCGGCTGTCTTCGATCCAGCAATCAGAATATTCATAAGCCTTTTCAAACCGGTCCTGCAGCGGCGCACCCTCTGGCGTGCCCTTCAAGTCCAGCGAAATCGTCCCCTTCAAGAGTTGCCGGCCGCCCAAGTTGTCGTACATGAACAGGCCAAGCCGGATGAGCCACGCCGGTCTGCGTCCTTTCATCCACGGCATCAGAACATTCAGAACTTTTGAGGTTGGCGTATCGCTCTCGAACCGCATGTCTTTGTGGTAGGGCAGCACAAACCGCATCGGCCATGAAATGTGCGGCATCGCCCGCAAGAGCGTCTCGCGCTCTTTCAGAGCCTCTCGGACAAGGTGAATCTCCCAATACTCAAGATAGCGAAGGCCACCATGAAACAGTTTGGTCGAAGCAGAGGAGGTGGCAGAGGCAAGATCGTTCATTTCAGCCAGCTCAACGCTCAGCCCACGGCCAACTGCGTCACGGGCAATGCCGCATCCATTGATGCCGCCCCCAATGACGAACAGATCAACAATGTTCTGATCTTCCTGCTGGCGCAATGAAGCCTCCCCGCATTCATTTTTCGCCACAGCCTGGCGGCTCTCGGCGCTGCGTCAGTCAACACCACAACAGGGAATGCAGCAATAATGAATGTTCGTTCTTGTTCCTTTTCGCGTATTTGATTGAAAATCCTACGTCTTTCCTTTCGAATATGTACGGTTTTGCGATTTTTTGAACGTTTGAGCAATCCGCGGCCTTGACGAGTCGGGAGGTCTATTGGCTGATAGAGAGAACGAGCGCCCCGCTTTCGTGTAGTCGGACCGGCGCTGTGGTGGAGTAGGTGATGGCGCCAAATTTCAGACAGAAAGAAATCCTTGATCTTGCCCGCAAGGAGGGAAAGGTCACAGTGGACGGCCTCGCGAATATCTACGACGTCACGGTTCAGACGATCAGGCGTGATCTCTCTGACCTTGCACAAAGCGGTCGGCTTGAGCGCGTGCACGGAGGTGCGGTCGTGCCTTCCGGCGTCGTGAACATTCTCTATGAAGAGCGCCGTCGCCTTAACAATGTCGGCAAGAAGGCGATCGCTGTCGAATGCGCGCGCGCTATCCCCGATGGGGCGTCGGTTTTCATGAACATCGGCACGACGACCGAAGCAGTCGCGCATGAGTTGCTGGATCATGAAAATCTGCTGGTTGTCACCAATAATCTCAACATCGCAAATATTCTGGCGATCAATCACAGCTGCGAAATCATCTTGGCCGGCGGCGTGTTGCGCCGCGCGGATGGCGGCATCGTGGGCGGCTTAACTGTTGAGATGGTCAGACAGTTCAAGTTTGACTACTCGGTTCTCGGCTGCTCGGCCATTGATGCCGACGGCGACCTGCTCGATTTCGACGGGCAGGAAGTGATGGTCAGCAAAATCGCGATTCAGCGGTCGCGCAAAGTCATGATCGTGGCCGATCACCTAAAATTCACGCGCAAAGCCCCCCTGACGATTTGCTCGCTAAGCGATGTTGACGTGCTGCTTACGGATGGCGAACTATCCCCAGAGCTGACAGCCAGTTGTGACAACTGGGGTTGTCGCCTCGTGACAGTATGACCCTGTTCGTGGCTTTTTCCGGGGTAAGACCCCAATGAAGAACCAAAGCGAACTCGGATGGTTGTTCGTGGCGCCCGCCGTCATGATCTTGTCGCTTGTCGGATTGATCCCCCTGATCACGGTGGTGAACTATTCCTTCTTTGAGATATTCATCCTGGACGCGCGGTTTTGGGTTGGCACCGAATGGTACGCCGATATCATCGGGTCGCGGCGCTTCTGGAACAGCTTTGGTCGCAGCACGCTGTTTTCCGCATTTGTCCTGTCGGTCCAGATTCCCCTTGGCATCGCGATTGCTCTTTGCATCCCCAAGAGCAAAATTTGCATCGGCATCACGCTTGCCCTGATTGCTTTGCCCCTGCTGGTCCCCTGGAACATGATCCCGTCCCTGTGGCTCAGCTTGTTGAATCCCGAAACGGGTATCTTGGGTGGCCTGCTGCCGAGTCTGGGGTGGCCGCAAGACTGGAAACTCTCGGCCCAGCACACCTGGGCGGTGATCATTGTGATGGATGTCTGGCATTGGACCAGCCTTGTTGTGATCCTGTGCTACAGCGCATTGGCAACAGTTCCAGCGGCCCACTATCAAGCCGCGGCGATTGATGGGGCAAGCCCATGGCAGGTGTTTCGCCACATCCAACTGCCAAGACTGCACCATGTGCTGCTAATGGCGATCCTGCTTCGGTTCATGGATTCCTTTATGATTTACACCGAAGCCTTCCCAATCAACGCTGGTGGCCCGGACGGGGCCACGACATTTCTCGCCGTGGATCTGGGCGAAGAGATAAAAGCGTTCAACTACGGCCCTTCGGCCGCGCGATCGGTGATCTATTTCATGATCGTTCTAACGGTGGCGTGGATGTTCAGCAAAACACAGGGCAAGCTGGATCGCAGGGAACAGCCGTGATGGGGGTTTACCGATACTTGCCTGCCCTCAAAGCCACGATGCTGTTGGCCTTCGTCCTCTTTGCCTGCCTGCCGCTGGTGCAGATGACAATCATCAGTTTCACTGCGACGCTGCCAGGACCGGATGCCGAGGTCGGGAGTCTTTCTCTCGGCAATTACGCACGCATCTGGACCGACCCCAACTTGCGTTCCGCCTTTGTCAATTCGATCGCCTATGTGCTGATCAACATCTGCATCACCGTTCCCGTCGCGATACCCGCCGCTTATGCTTTCTCGCGGATTTCCTTTTCAG
>JARGOC010000007.1 GCA_029212365.1 Roseovarius sp. | reverse complement strand
TGTTCATGATGCTCCATCCTACTCATGAGTTGGAGCCTCCGGCAAACAGGGAGCGGTTCAATGTCACAAATGGTTCGCCATTCAGTTGCAACTATCGCAACGGGTTGAAGCACGCGACTGATGTGGATGACCCCATACTCTTCAGGTCTGGTATATCCCGGCGGCAGATATCTGTGGCATGCGTGCAGCGCGCTGCAAAGGCACATCCTGCCGGTGGATTGAGTGGGTCGGGCAGTTCTGTTTCCTTGCTTTCAGGGGCCTGTAAGGCGCGACCGACCACGGGCGCGCTGTCAGCAAGAAGTTTGGTGTAGGGGTGTTTGGGACTAGCGAAAACTTCCTCGGCGGGACCCACTTCAACGACAGATCCAAAGTAGAGTACCGCAACCCGATCGCTGACGGCTTCCACGACCGCAAGATCATGGCTGATGAAGAGGTACGTCAATCCAAACTCAGCCTTGAGGTCCGCTAGAAGGTTGAGCACTTGCGCCTGCACAGAAACATCCAGTGCCGAGACAGGCTCATCAAGGATCAGGATACGCGCATCAGCCGCCAAAGCCCGGGCAATACCAATCCGTTGTGCCTGCCCCCCCGAGAACTCATGAGGATAGCGTTCAAGGAATTCTTCACGCAGGTTGACGGCTGCAAAAATCTCACGAATGCGATCCATCCGCGCAGGTGCATCCATGCCATGCAGGTATCTAAGCGGCGCTTCCATGATTTCTTTGATTGTCTTTCGTGGGTTGAGTGACGAAATCGGGTCCTGAAAGACATATTGGATTTTCTTGCCGAACTCTGCCGGGTCGGCATTGTCCACCGGTGCACCGTTCAGTTCAATATGACCAGACGTGGGTGGCAATAGCCCCACCAGCATACGAGCGAGGGTTGATTTACCGCACCCCGACTCCCCCACGATCCCAAGAGTTTCGCCCTTGGTCACCGTGAGCGTCAACGGCTGGATCGCACGAAGAAGAGCAATCGGAGGGCCGAACAAGCGTTTTCCCACTGGGAAGGTCTTGGTCAGTGCTGTCAGTTTGAGAGCTTCGGTCATTGTGCCAACTCCTGCTGCGTCGTTTCAGGAAATTTGCATCGGACTAGGTGGCGGCCGTTATACGGTGCCAACTCCAAGCGACCTTCCCGACATGCGGGTTGAACTTTGTGACAGCGATCTGCAAAGGCACAACCAGCTGGTAACTTGTCGACGACAGGCGGCAGACCCGGAATTGCCTCCAGTCTGCGGCGCCCCCCACCTAATTCAGGCACGCATTCCATCAGCTTTTTTGTGTAAGGATGCGCTGGTACGTCGAGGATTTCCTGCGTCGTGCCCTGCTCGACAATCCGCCCAGCATACATGACAGCGACCCGGTCACAAAGCTGCGCCACGACACCAAAGTCGTGGGTGATAAAGACGATAGCCAAACCACGCTCATGGCGCAGATCATTCAGTAACGACAGGATCTGGGCTTGGACAGTCACATCAAGCGCAGTGGTTGGTTCATCGGCGATGATGACTTCAGGATCATTGGCTAGCGCCATTGCGATACCGACGCGCTGACGCATGCCGCCCGACATCTCATGCGGATAGCTGTCGATACGGTTTTCAGCGTTGGGAATGCGCACCGACTTGAGCAATTCAATCGCGAGCGTGCGTGCTTCGTCTCTTGAAGTTTTGTGATGGCTTTGGACGGCTTCAACAAGCTGTTGACCAATCGTGTACAAAGGGTGCAGCGTGGCAAGCGGGTCCTGGAAAATGTAGGCAACCTTTTCACCACGCAGACTGCGCAAGGTCTCGTAAGGTGCGCCGATCAGGTCCTCTCCCTTGAACCGCACAGCGCCACCGGTGATGACACCGGGAGGTGACGCAACAAGGCCCATAACACTCAGCGCGGTGACTGATTTGCCTGATCCACTTTCTCCGATGATGCCAAGACATTCACCGGGATGGACCTTAAGACTGACACCGCCGACGGCTTTGTAGACCCGATCCTTTACGTGGAATTGTGTCTTTAGTTTTTGCAACGCAAGGATTGGATCACCTTCTGCTGCGGGCACTTCGGTAGTGCGCTGGACGCGCGTGGTTGGCATTGGCCGCTCCAGCGCCCCGGATTTTAGGCGCGGGTCAAGTGCGTCACGTACACCATCGCCAAGAAGGTTGATCGCCATAACAATAATCAGGATCATCGCACCCGGAACAATCGAGGTATGCGGGTTCGTGATAAGCGCTGAACGCGCTTCGCCCAACATGGACCCCAAATCTGCCTGTGGTGGCTGAGAGCCAAGGCCGAGGAAGGATAGGCCGGCGGTTTCTAGGATCATCCAACCAATCGTCGTGGACATGGCGATGACAATCACGGGGATCACGTTGGGCAGGATTTCGGTCAGGATGATGCGCGCATCGTTCATGCCAGCAAGTCGGGCAGCGTCGACGAACTCCTTATGTGCGATGCCGACAGTGATACCGCGAATGTTGCGTGCGAAGAACGGAATGTTCACAGCAGCGACTGCAATCAGAGCATTCATCAAGCCAGGCCCCAGTGCTGCAACGATGGCCAGCGCCAGCAGGATATAGGGAAAAGCCATCAACATATCCACGCCACGCATGATGATGTTGTCGGTGCGCCCACCATAGAAACCCGCGATGATCCCGATGGCGGCCCCAATCGTGGCTGCGATGATCGCCGCAGCAAATCCAACGGCGAGCGAAAGTCGGGTCCCGTACATCAATCGGCTGAGCAAGTCGCGCCCTAGATGATCTGTCCCCAAGAGAGCCTCTTGGGAAAACGGTGGTTTGAAACGGTTTGCCGTGTCTGTCACATCGGGATCAGCCAGCGGCAGTAGCGGTGTGATGATCGCCAGGATCACAACAATGGACATGACGATAAGTCCCGCCAGCGCGAGGCGATTGCGCGCCAGCAGTTTAAGGAATGCCATCATGTCTTGATCCTCGGGTCGAGCATAGACTGAGCGACATCTACCGCGATATTGAACAAGACGTAGCAAGCAGCCACAAAGACCACGCCGCCTTGCACAAGCAAAATGTCACGCTTGAGGATGGCATCGACCAGCATTCGACCCACACCGGGCCATTGGAAGACCATCTCGATGTAAACCGCGCCGGACAGCACGAAGCCGGCCTGAATGCCCAGAATGGGGATGATCGACACCATTGCGGCACGCAAGGCATGTCCCCAGATCACGCGGCGTTCATGGACGCCTTTGGCGCGAGCCGTGCGAATGAAATCCTGGCGCAACACTTCAAGCATCGCTGAGCGCGTTAAGCGTGCAATGACACCGGTGGCAACGACGGCGAGGGCAAGTGCAGGCATGACAAGGTGATCCAGCAACGCCCATAGGTCCCGATCCCCGTAGATTGGCCACATCCCTGAGACCGGAAACCACCTTAGGTTCACTGAAAAGAAGAGGATCATCATCATGCCAAGAAAGAACGATGGGATGGAGATGCCCAGCAGAACGACGAAAGTGATCGCCTTATCTGCAAATCCATACTGACGGGCCGCCGAAACGACACCTGCCGCCACGCCGAGAATAGAACAGAGCACAAAGGCCGTTCCGGCTAGGATCAGCGTGGCATTGAAGCGCTCCAATACCTCATCAATTACAGGTCTGTTCAGCGCGAACGAGCGGCCAAAGTCGCCTTGCAGCATGTTGCTTAGCCAGATGAAATACCGCTGCACAAGGCCCTGATCGAGACCAAGATCGCGGTTGAGCTTCTCTACATTTTCGGGTGTCGCAAAAGAGCCAAGAATAGCTGTTGCAGGATTGCCGGGGATCATCGCCATGATCAGAAAGACGATGATTGAAATTCCAAAAAGTACGGGGATCGCAGACAGCAACCGCTTGAGAATATATCCAGCCATTTCTGAAGCTCCTGCTTTGTAAGGTGGGGGCGCGATGGAAGAGGTCATCGCGCCCCGATATTTTCACGGGCAAGGCCCGACACTTAAGGGGATTAGTTCTTCACGACGTCATCCAGCAGAAGGAAGAACGACGGTTGGAGCGAGAAACCCTCAACCCGGTCAGACGTCACGGCGTTCTGCTTCCAATTGGCGACGAATACCCATGGGGCGTCTTCTTGCACGATGGTTTGCATCTCCTGATACAGACGCGCGCGCTCGGACTGATCGGTCGCCGCACGCGCTGCCTCTAGCAGTTCGTCCACCTCAGGATTTGAATAATAGCCGGAATTGAACCCACCTTGATCAGGGAACGCATCGGTACGCAGTGCAAGAAACGGCAAAGTGTCAGGATCATTCGTCATCCATGCCATTTGCGCCATGTCAGCCTTACCTTCGAGACCTGGGTTCACATTGCCAAGGAACGTATTCCACTCGTAGGTTTCAATTTTCACGTCAAAGCCAACGGCCTCAAGGTCCGCCTGCATCGCCGTGCCCATGGCAACGGGATCAAGCATCCCTGAACCGCCTTCGGTCACGTAGAAGGTCAGCTCTGCACCTTCTACACCGGCTTCGGCGATCAACTCGCGGGCGCGTTCAGGATCATAGGGGTACGGTTCAAGCTCCGGGTTATACGCCCATGCGAAAGCAGGCGGTGTCGGGCCCGCGGCAACCTCGGCAGTACCTTCCAACACGTCATTCACGATCGCCTCTTTGTTGATCGCATAGTTGGCCGCTTGCCGTACGCGAACATCGGCAAAAGGACCTTCCTTGGCATTCAGGATCAGGAACCACACATGCGGGCCCGCTTGCTCATGCACGGTGTATGGTTCGGCCCCAAACTGACCAAGTGCAACTGGTGGGACTTCGACCATCAGGTCGATCCCACCAGCGAGCATCTCAGCCGTCCGCGTGTTTGCATCGGTGATCGGGCGAAAAACAACAGCCTGCAAATCTGGAGCGCCATCCCAGTAATCAGCGTTCGCTTCCACGACGACGGCCTCGTTTGAACGCCATTCAGCGAAAGTAAACGCACCCGTGCCCGAAGGGTTGCGGCCAAAGTCAGCGCCGTGTTCCATCACAGCTGCCGGGGAAACGATCAAGCCGGTGGGATAGGCTAGGTTAGATAGGAACGGCGCATAAGGCGCGTTGAGGGTGAATTGAACGGTTAAAGGGTCGATCACATCGACGCTTTCGACAGCAGAAAAGAAAAACGACAGCGGGAAAGGGCCAGTACTATGATAAGGGTGCTCTTCGTCCAGCATCCGATCAAAATTGAACTTCACCGCTTCGGCGTCGAACGCACTACCGTCATGAAAGTTCACGCCTTCGCGAAGATTGAAGGTGTAGACGGTGCCGTCTTCACTGATCGTCCAGTCTGTCGCCAGCGCGGGCTCAGTCTCCAACGTGCCGTCCTTGTAGCGCACTAACCCGTCATAGACATTCATCAGAATGCGGAAGTCGTTAACCGCCGTCACCGCTGCCGGATCAAGCGCTTTTGGCTCTGCAATTTGACCAACGATAAGAACATCTGCGGGTGTTTGGGCAGATACACCCGTTGTTGTTAGCGCCATTGCCATAGCTGCCCCAGCCGCGAGGGCGGTTCTGCGGGTGAAATTGAATAGTGACATCGTAGACCTCTCTGTTGAATTTATCATGATTAATTGCAGTGACGCAAATTATCATTATAAATTCAAGAAAATTGTTTATGGTAGTGTCCATGACATTCTCGATTCTCGCCTTCGATCAAAAAACAGGCACCCTTGGCGGTGCCGCTGCAACCGGTAGTCTTTGTGTTGGCGGTTGGGTGTTGCGGGGGGCGTTGAATGGGGGACTTGTCGCCAGCCAGGGCACCTCGCCCTCCACGATTTGGCGCGACAACGTGCTGTCTGCGATGCAGGCAGGTGAAAGCGCAAAAAATGCTGTTGTATCAGTGATTCAGCCCGACATTGGCAAGAACCAACGTCAGATAATTGCGTTGGACAGGAACGGCCAGAGCGGATCCTTTACCGGCAACGCAAGTGTCGCATGGGCCGGTGATCTAGCTGGTGATGGTTTCGTATGCGCTGGCAATATGATCGTCGGGGAAGGTGTCCTGAAAGCACTCGCCGACGCCTATTTGCAAAGCAGCGGTCAAATGTCGGATCGACTCATTTCCGCATTGTCGGCTGCTCATAACAGTGGGGGCGATTCGCGGGGATTGCTGTCAGCGGCGATGCTGGTCCTGTCACCGGACGCATCGCCGGTTGATCTGCGTATTGATCATGACAACGATCCGATCACGGCGCTATCAAACCTGCTGCAATCCGTTCGCACCCGCCCCTATGCTGATTGGTTAGAGGAAGTGCCAGTTGTGAATGATCAATACCGGGCGCCGCGAAATCTGATCAAAAATGCGATTGCAGACTAAAAGACAGACCAACCCGTCGCCTTGCTCAAAAGTGCTGCAGCATCTGTTCCCGCTTTCGAATTGCCATAGCTGTCCAAACCCGGTGACCAGACTGCAATAGACGCTTGCCCGGGCGCCACCATCAAAATGCCGCCACCGACGCCGGACTTGCCTGGCAAGCCAACGCGAAACGCAAATTGTCCTGACCCGTCATAGTGGCCACACGTCATCATCAATGCATTGACGCGCCGAATGCGTTCTTTTGACATCAGACCACGCGCGCCGGGCAAACCCGCCAAGGCGCGGCCAGCCATTGCCAACTGGCGGGCGGTCATTTCGATCGCGCATTGATGAAAGTATGTGCCAAGAACCTTGTCGGGCTCTTCCGTCAGGTTGTCATGGCTATCGAGGTAATGCGCCAGTGCTTTATTGCGCGCACCGGTGGTCTGTTCAGATCGGGCCACGCTCGCGTCGATGTGAATATCGTCGTCTTCGGCCAACGTTCTAATCAGACCTAACACCTCGGCCAGCGCCTGTTTCGGCTCCCGGCCGGACAGGAGTGCGTCTGTCACAACCAGAGCACCGGCATTCACAAATGGATTCCGTGGGCGGCCATTCTCGCTTTCCAGAAGAACCATCGAGTCAAAAGACGCCCCTGATGGTTCTCGTCCGACACGTTTCCACAGCTGATCACCGATCCGGCCGAGAGTAGAAATGAGCGCAAACACTTTTGACACACTTTGGATAGAGAAGGGCACATCGGCATCACCGACGGTGATGCATTTGCCGCTGGCATCGACGATAGCCATGCCAAACTGCGCAGGGTCAACACAAGCAAGCTGTGGAATGTACTGTGCGGGCATTCCCCAATCGTCTTGTGCGTGGATTTCTTCATGAATGCCGAACAGGATCGTGTTCAGATCAATCGGGAATGAAGCGCCTTGCAAGGCTTGCCTCCTGCCGTTGCATCAGCTCCTCCGCTGTCGCCATGTGAGACGCCATGATGCTTCGTGCAGCATCCGAGTCGCCGCGACGGAGCGCATCAACCAGATCAAGCTGGTGACGCCGACCGCGCCACCAAAGCTCATGGTTGGGTGGGTCATAGAGTTTGCGGTAAACTGTCATCTCTGTCAGCATCCGCGCCATAAAGGAAATCATGAAGCCCAAAAGCCGATTTTCCGCAAACGCGGCCAATTGTGCATGAAAGGCAAGTGACGCGATATGCTGGTCCTTTTCTTCCTCGGCAGAGCCTGCGGGGGTGTCATACGACCCGACCATCACCGAAAGTGTTTCTAGTTGTTCGGCGTCCAGCCTGCCCGCAAGTGTCGCAGCGAGCTCTGGCTCCAGCGCCTTGCGCATCTGGTAGATGTCCGCAAGCGAAAGATCGTGAAAATAAAAGTAATTCCCCAACAAAGACAGCGCCCTGTCTTTGGACACTTCCCCAACAAAGCTTCCGCCACCCGGACCGGTACGGGTTACGATCAAGCCCTGCGCCTCAAGAATGCGCAGTGCCTCACGCACCGTGCCTTTCGAGACGGCAAAAAGCGCGATCATCTCGGCCTCATTCGGAAGCTTGTCGCCCTTCTTGAGGTCACGATCCACAACCCATTGCTTGATCTCTTCGGCGACCTTTACGGGCCGCGACCGTTTCGGTTTACTGGGTGAAGTTTGTCCGCCGTCCATGCTCTACCTTTTTCTCTTTACTCACATATAGACAAGTAAACCCACTTTGGGTACGTCCTATTTATCACTATAAATAGGATATAGCCATGAACTGGGGTGAAAAGGCGCAAAAACGCCTCTCTGAAATCGCGCAATGCAGTTTGGACGGACCTGGTGTGACTCGCCTTCCATTTACACCTGAACACAGGAAAGCGTCGGAGCAAATCAGTCAATGGATGAAGAGTGCAGGTCTTAATGTCAGCATGGACGCAGCAGGCACGCTGATTGGTCGAAGTGATGGTAATGGTCCGGCCCTGTTGATGGGTTCCCACCAGGATAGCGTGCGGCATGCCGGGCGTTATGACGGAATCATGGGAGTTGCCTTGTCTTGTCTGGCCGTTGAACAATTGCGCAAGTCCGATCAGCTTCCACACTTTCCAATTGAGGTCCTCGCCTTTGCTGATGAAGAAGGCGTACGGTTTCCCACTGCGCTGCTGGGGCCACGCGCACTTGCAGGCACAGTCGAAGCTGGGATCATTGATATGATGGACAAAGATGGCATTTCGATAGGGCAGGCGCTTCGCGAATTTGGCTGCGAACCGGAAGGCATCATGAACTGTCGGCGTTGCCCAAAAGATGTGCGTGCGTACTTAGAAGTTCATATTGAGCAAGGACCGGTATTACAGAACGAGGGTTTAGCACTTGGAACCGTGACTGGGATCTGCGGTATCGAACGCAATCAGATCAGCTTTCGTGGTCAAACGGGACATCCCGGCACCGTGCCCATGGAAAGCCGCCGGGACGCTTTGGTTTCGGCTGCTACGTTTATTAAATCAGTGAACCAAGACGTTCCAAACGCGTTGCGCGCAACAGTGGGATCGCTTCAAGTGCATCCAAATGTTGTGAACGCCATTCCTGATCGCGTTGACCTAACTCTCGAAATTCGCGCTCTGTTGGATGATGACAGAGCTGCCTTCGCAAATATGGCGCGGGACATCGGAGAAACCATCGCCAAAAAGCACAACACCCCTTTCAATATGGAGCGCACTTATGTTCAGTCTGCCGTCCCTTGTGCGAACTGGCTATTGGAAAAGATTGCAGCCGCGACCTTGCTGCACCAAGACCGCGGCATCCGACTACCTTCTGGGGCAACGCATGACGCATCTGCGATGTCCGACCTTTGTGACATTGGCATGCTGTTTGTGCGTTGCAAGGATGGTCTTAGCCATCGTCCTGACGAATATGCCTCTAGTGAAGACATGGGAAAGGCTATCAACGTGATTGCCGATTGTATCGCTTCAATAGATTGAGGCTCGGTATCCAGCTGGAACATGTCAATATTTAGCTGTACATCTGTAACTGTGGTCATTTGCGAGTATGAAAGCGCCAATAGATTGAGGTGCCCTGAGGTGCCCCTAGATTTGTAGACGCTTTGCTTGGTAATTTTGGAACCAAGGAGAGATGGACATGAACAAGGGCATTCGGTTTACTGATGAGTTTAAACAGGACGCTGTGGCGCAGGTTGTCGAGCGTGGATATGCGGTCAGCGAGGTGGCTGAGCGGTTGGGGATCAGCACTAAGTCGCTTTACACTTGGAAGGCTCAATTTGCGAAGTCGCCACGTGTCAGGTCAGAGGTGGCGGAACAGGCAGTTGAGATCAAACGCCTGAAGCGAGAGCTGGCTCGCGTCACCGAGGAACGCACAATCTTAAAAAAGGCGACCGCGTACTTCGCGCGCGAGTCTCAGTGAAGTACGCGTTCATTGAGGCTCACCGTGCAGAGTTTTCGGTGCGGTCGATGTGTCGTGTGCTTGCTGTGCATTTCAGCGGGTTCTATGCATGGCTTAAAGAACCGTTAAGCCAGCGTGCGCTTGAAGATGCACGTCAGACGGACCTGATCCAGCAGGCATGGACCGATAGCGGTAAGGTCTATGGATATCGTAAGCTGACAGACGACCTGCGCGATGTCGGCGAGACCTGTTCCGAGAACCGTGTGGCACGTTTGGCCAGCTTGGCAGGCATCACGGCTCAGATTGGTTACAAACGCCGCCCTGGTCGATATGGTGGAAAGCCTTCTGTTGTTGCTGACAACACCTTGGATCGTCAATTCGAAGTTGATGCGCCCGATACGGTTTGGGTGACAGACATCACGTACATCAAGACGCACGAGGGCTGGTCATATTTGGCCGTTGTGATTGATCTATTCTCAAGACGTGTGGTCGGATGGTCGATGCAGTCACGCATGACATCAGACCTGGCACTGCAAGCGTTGCTGAGTGCTGTTTGGCGGCGCAAACCAAAGCACAGAGTCCTGATCCATTCCGATCAAGGGTCACAATTCACGGGAAAGGATTGGCAATCGTTTCTCAGCAAACACAATCTGGATGCCAGTATGAGCCGTCGCGGTAATTGCCATGACAACGCCGTCGCAGAAAGCTTCTTCCACCTGCTGAAACGCGAGCGGATCAGGCGGCGAACCTACCTCACACGCGACGCAGCAAGACAGGACGTGTTCGACTACATCGAGATGTTCTACAACCCGACACGCAAGCACACCAACAACGGCATGCTGTCGCCCGTTGACTATGAAACAGAACAGAGGAAAATGAACGAGGCAGGCGTCTAGGAAACTAGGGGCACCTCAGTAGTCCATCGGCTCAAGCCATGCGTCCACATCCTGTATGCATCTGAATTTTTTCATCTTTACGAAGCTACCACAGCCGGATTCTCCAGTGCAAATTCCGGCCCAAAGATGAGGTAAACCATGGGTTTCAGCATCACCAACGAGCTTCGCCGCACATTCGATCTGGCCTCGCTTCGCCTTGACGCCGCAAAGCGGTTGAATGGCAATGAATGGCGGGATTACGCGAAGATCAAAAAGGACTTCGACGCCAAGCGCCAGTTTGAAGAACGGCGTTATCGGCTGGAGTATAAAACCCGCATCGATGCCGTGCGCAAACGCCTGATCAATGAAGCGGGGTCGCCGGTACGGGACTATGTGCCGTTCTTTGCCCGGCGCGATCGCTTTGACCGTCCGGCGATTACCAGACAGGCGCAAATCGAAGTCCGCGATTCCCATGGCAAGACCATGGCCAGTCTCGACCAGTTCGAGACGCGCTCCATCGACGGCCTTCTGGATCGTGCCGACGAACGCATCCGCAAACAACCAAAACCTGCCCGCGACTTTGAAAAGGCAACCGATCGGCGCGCGGGAGTCGAACGCCGTGTTGCCAGACCTCGCCAAAGAGAAAGATGAAAGGAGAACCAACCAATAACCGAGAATGACCAGATGCGCCTTGCAGGGGCGCGCAGCAGTTCCACGGGCAAGAGTTTGAGCGACTCCCAGTTTGATGAAAGCTGGGCGCTTGCCGGGATCATGGAACGCGGCATCCGCAAATCCGGCACCTTCAAGGAAAAGCTGGGCGATTATGCCTTCGCTTTTGCGCGGTCGGAAAAATTCGACGTGATGAAGGGCGAGACCATCATCCGCGACCAGTTCAAAGCGCGCTACGGCCAGACCATGAACGATATGCGCAAAGAGCTGGCCGAACGCGAAGTCGAAGTCCGCAAAACCGGGCGCGAAGAGGCGCTGATGCATGCCCGAACGATCGAAAAGCTGATCTTTGATCCCGCCAGTGGCAACACCATGCCTTTCTAAAAGGCCTTCGATCATGTCGGCGGCGCTTTGGCGGAAAAGTTCAACACTACTGAATCGGGGGCGAAGAACCTGATGAAGGATGTCTATCGCGAAATCGAGGGTCGTGAACTTTACGATACGGGCAAGGCCTTGGAAGAAAAATATCACCGCCCGAAGCGCGAAGCTGATCGGGTTGAAAGCGAGCCAGAGCTTGGGCTGGAGCGTGCCAAGGTGCGAGCCAGATAGGTTATTGCGATAACCCAAAGGGCAAGAAAGTTGATTATTTTCTTGCTCTTATAGGAATATTTCCCTACGGTGTTCTGCTTATGTTCCTGCATTGGGCAGGACAAGGGAGAACAAACGACGCAGGCAAAAAAGGAGAAATGAAAGATGAGCGAGCCAGACACCAAACCCCCTCAACAAGCGAAGGCATCGCCGACGCTTACCATCGACTGGGAGCGTTATGGCCGCTATCTGGAAGACTCTGATCTCACCGATGCCCAGAAACGCGAGTTTCTGCAAACGCTCTGGGATATCGTGGTCAGCTTTGTCGATCTGGGTTTCGATTTGAATCCGACCCAAAGCGTTTGTGGAGAAGTGGGGGCTCTGGCCGATTTGTCCGCCAAATCCGGCTCCCCTGAGGTACAATCCGATAAGCCAAAATCTAATTTCAAACATGCCAGTGACGGGCAATCCAGCCCGCACCCAGAAGGGAGTCCCGTATGAAAGATGAAACCGAAATCCTTCCAGTCCACGCGGTAATTTACTGCCGTGTCTCGTCCTCCGCGCAGGCCATTCACGGCCACGGGCTGGAATCGCAGGAATCGCGCTGCCGTCAACATGCCCTTGAAAAGGGCTATGAGGTCGAAGCGGTATTTCCCGATGATGTCTCGGGCGGTGGCGATTTTATGAAGCGCCCCGGCATGGTGGCACTACTGAGTTACCTCGATGCGCAGGCCGACAAACGTTATGTTGTGATCTTTGATGATCTGAAACGCTTTGCCCGCGATACCGAATTTCATATCAAGCTGCGTCGTGCCTTTGAAATCAGAAAGGCGCGCGTTGAATGCTTGAATTTCAAGTTTGATAATTCTCCCGAAGGCCGATTCATTGAAACCATTCTGGCAGCACAAGGTGAACTGGAACGTCAGCAAAACGGGCGTCAGGTTTTGCAAAAAATGCAGGAGCGGATGAAGAAAGGCTATTGGACGTTTAGACCGCCGGTCGGCTACGTCTTCGGCAAGGTTGATGGGCACGGGAAGTTGCTGGTGCGGAGCGAGCCGCAAGCCAGTATCGTGCGCGAGGCTCTGGAAGGTTTCGCATCGGGTCGCTTCGCCACGCAATCGGAAGTGAAACGCTTTTTAGAATCCCAGCCGTGTTACCCGCATGCCGCTCCAGGCTACGTGCGCCAGCAGGAAGTTTTCCGGCTGCTCAGTCGCCCGATCTATGCGGGCTTTATCACACATGACGCGTGGAACCTGAACTGGGTTAAAGCCCAACACGAGCCGCTGATTACTCTGGAGACGTGGCACAAGATTCAGGAGCGCCGCCGCGCGGTTTCCCATGCTCCCGCCCGAAAATATATCAATGCAGATTTTCCACTTCGGGGCTTTGTTCTGTGTGGAGATTGCGACAAGCCCCTCACAGCGGGTTGGTCAAAAGGAAAGTACAAGAAATATCCCTACTATCTTTGCAAGACGCGCGGTTGTCCGAGTTGTCGCAAGTCGATCAGGAAGGATGCGATCGAAGGCGATTTTGCTGATGTTGTACGCACCCTCCAGCCATCCGAGAATCTTTTTGCAATCACCCGTGCCATGTTTAACCACGCTTGGTCGTAGCGCTCGGCGCAGCTTGATCTGTGGTTGGCAAGTGCCAACAAGGAATGGCGCGCCGTTGAGAAACAGGTCGAGAATTTACTGGAGCGGATCGTCGAGGCATCGCACCCGAGCGCAATCTCGGCTTATGAAAGCAAGATCGGAAAACTTGAACAAGAACGGCTTCTGATCAACGAAAAACTGGCGAAAAAGCCGCCAAAGGCGAAGAGGTTCGAGCAATTGTTTGAACTCTCCATGTGCTTCCTCTCAAATCCTTGGAAACTATGGGAAAGCAGCCAATTAACGCTACAGCGCACTGTGCTCAAACTGGCCTTTAGCGAGCAAATCGCATACAGCCGTGAAAACGGGTTTCGAACACCAAAAACGACCTTACCTTTCAAGGCTTTAGCAGGCTTTTCGGGAGTCGATGGAGAAATGGTGGAGCCTAGGGGGATCGAACCCCTGACCTCTTGCATGCCATGCAAGCGCTCTCCCAGCTGAGCTAAGGCCCCTAACCTGTTGGCCCATAAGGCCCGTCGCCGCTATCTAGGCAATGCCGCAGGCGGGATCAAGTGGAAAATCCCGCCTATCAGGTGATCAATCGTCGTTGTCGTCCGCTGGTACATCGGCGATCTCGTCAAGCGAGACGTTATCATCGTCATCGTCGTCTTCCAGAACGTCATCGCCCAGATCAACATCGACGTCGTTGTCATCATCATCGTCCAGCACGTCGGCCCCGCTATCAGCGTCGGCCTCTTTCATCTTCTTAGTTTCCGCATCTTCTTCATCTGCGGAGATTGAGCGGCTCTTGCCCGAGCTCATCTCAACAGTTTCGCCCGTGTAGGGGCTGATGATCGGATCTTTGTTCAGGTCGTAAAAGCGTTTGCCGGTGGTTGGGCAAAGGCGTTTTACACCCCATTCATCTTTGGGCATGGGTGGTCCCTTTCATCTCTTGGCTTGCGATGGGTCTGCGCCAACTGCCATAACCCTACTCAGGTGTCAAAGGCTTTAAGGCGGCGGCATTCATCCGTGTTCAGGGGGCATATGGGCCAACACATCCTTCCAGGCAACCCCCCGGTTGCTGTTACGCTGAAACAATCGGGCCGCGCGCGCCGTATTTCACTGCGTGTTTCGGGGCTTGACGGTAAGGTGACGCTGACCATTCCGCGAGGGGTGCGTGAGGCAGAAGCCCTGGAATTTGCCGCTGAGAAACAAGATTGGTTACGCCAGCAATTGATGCGACAGATCGCTCCTGTTGACGTGGCATTTGGAACAGAGCTGCCCGTTGAGGGCAAAACTGTCCGAATCGTTTCAGGGCCGGGCCGCGGGATAACGCAGGTTGGAGATGAATTGCAGGTGGCCGGGCGCGCAGATACGGCCGCCACCCGCGTGCAAGCCTGGCTGAAACAGCGTGCCCGCGACCGCTTGGCGTTGGCCTCTGATCACTATGCTGATCAGTTGGGGTGCAAATACAACCGGCTGACGTTGCGCGACACACGCTCGCGCTGGGGGTCATGCACGGCGCAGGGTGGGTTGATGTACTCATGGCGGTTGATTCTGGCGCCGCCCGAAGTGCTGGACTATGTCGCCGCTCACGAAGTCGCGCATTTGCAAGAAATGAATCACTCTGCCGCGTTTTGGGCCGTGGTTGCCCGGCTCGACCCTGATTATGAAATACCACGCCGCTGGTTGCGTAATAATGGATCACAATTGCACCGCTATCGGTTCGGGCATTGACGGGCTGAGCATTTGTGATCACAAGTGCGCTTATGCTGTATTCCACTCGCCCTGATCCGAAGCCTTCGGCGCACGACCGTGTTTATCGCGGGCTGCGCAGCCGTGTGATGCACGGTGAAATTGGCCCAGGTCAGCCGCTTACTCTTCGCGGTATCGGGGCCGAGTTTGGGGTGTCTATGACGCCTGCGCGTGAAGCCGTACGCCGGCTTGTGGCTGAAGGCGCGCTGACAATGTCAAATTCGGGTCGCGTTTCAACGCCAGAGCTGAGCAGTGAGCGGATTGAAGAACTGGCCGCCCTGCGTGCATTGATCGAAGTGGAGTTGGCCAGTCGTGCCTTGCCGCGCGCACACATCGCGCTGATTGATCGTCTTCAGAGCATTAATGCTAGGATTTCCGAGGAAATCGCGCGCCATGATGCCGTATCTTATATCCGCGGTAACCTGGAATTTCACCGCACGTTGTATTTGCGTGCGCAGGCCCCCGCCATGCTGGCGATGGCCGAGACGGTCTGGCTGCAATTGGGCCCGACCATGCGGGCATTATACGGGCGCTTAGAGCGCAAAGACCCCCCGCGCTATCACCGGTTGATCATCAGCGCGCTGAAAGCAGGCGATGAACCGGGGTTGCGACTGGCCGTGCGTTCGGATGTGACGCAAGGATTGCGAATGTTGAAAGGGTGATGCCCAAGATTTTTCGCACGAAAAATCTCCTCCAAAGAAAATTCATGCGAATTTTCTTTTTATGCGGCCAAAACCTGACTGCCCATCTTCAAAAATTTCTCTCGGCGGTCTTTGATCAGCTTCTTGCGGGTTTTGCCGTCTAGTTCGGCCAACATCCCTTCCAACGCTTTACCCACATCAGAAATCGCTTTTTGCGGATCGCGGTGCGCGCCGCCTAAAGGTTCGTCAATTATTCTATCGGCCACGCCCAGCTTGGTCAGGTCCTGTGCTGTCAGGCGCAAAGCTTCGGCTGCTTCGCGCATCTTTTCTGCGTCCTTCCACAGGATCGAGGCACACCCCTCGGGGCTGATGACCGAATAGATCGAGTGCTCTAACATCGCCACGCGGTTCCCAGATGCAAAGGCCACCGCCCCGCCTGAGCCACCTTCGCCAATGATGACGGTGATCAAAGGCACACCAATCTCCAGACATTTCTCGGTGGATCGTGCGATGGCCTCGGACTGGCCACGTTCCTCAGCGCCTTTGCCGGGGTAGGCACCGGGTGTGTCCACCAATGTAATGACCGGCAGGTTAAACCGGTCGGCCAAATCCATCAGGCGGATCGCCTTGCGATAGCCCTCAGGCCGGGCCATCCCGAAATTGCGTTCAATCCGGGATTTGGTGTCATTGCCCTTTTCATGCCCGATCACCATGACCGGCCGATCGCCCAGTCGCGCCAACCCGCCCATGACCGATTGGTCATCGGCAAAATTGCGATCCCCTGACAGCGGAGTGTATTCTGTGAAGAGTTTCTCAATGTAATCGCCACAATGCGGGCGCTCGGGATGGCGGGCCACCTGACATTTGCGCCAAGGGGTCAAACCTTTGTACAGATCCACCAGCATATCAGCGGCTTTTTTGTCCAAAGCACCTGCTTCTGCGGTGACATCCATCTCATCGTTTGTGCGGGCCAGGGCGCGCAGCTCCTCGGCCTTGCCTTCGATCTCTGCCAGGGGCTTCTCAAAATCGAGATAGTTGGTCATGACATACTCCACATGTGCCGCTGAATTATATGGCCCCAAGGGCGAGGATTTGCAATCGCTTCTCAGGTTTTCTGCAATGCTGCGCGAAGTGCCATCTCGGGTGAGCAGAATATCGGAATGTTGAGGTCTTGCAGTAACGCTGCGGCACCGGCCATCGACGCCTGCGCCAACACGACCGAGCCAAGATCAGGCATGGCCGACACCACATCGCGGATTTCGGCGGCAATGCCAATTGCAAAGGCCTCGGCTTCGCCCGCCTCAAAAAGCGGCCACAGAGCGTTCAGCGGCAAGGGGTGCACCTTTGCGGGCGTGCCAATGCGGCGCAATTCGTCCTCCAGCAGATCAAGGCTGGGGCCAAGCGTGCTGTTGAGGCAATAGGCCATGAGGACGCCCCCCGGCGTGGCAGCTGCAGCCTGCATCATTGGCTGATCAATGCGAATGGCACCAGCCTGTACGGCCACTGGCCCCAAGGTGGTGCAGGTGCAAACCACGGTGCCATCTGCACCTGAGATCAACGCAGAAATTTCAGCATTCAAAGCGTCGTCAATGCCCGATTGTGCGCGCAACATCAGATCTTCGCGTACAATGTGGTGCAATGCCTGGCCCGGCGCGATCTGATCACGCAGGGCGTCAAATGTCGCGCAGTGCACTTGTGCGGTGTGAAGCAAGGTCAATGTCATGGCGCGCGCCCTAGCATGACCTGCCGCTTAGGGCCAGAGCACCGGGATCAGCGTGGCAAGCAAAAGCGCGGCCATCGTCCAGTTGAACATACGCATGGCGCGCGGCGTGCCCAGAAAGCGGCTAAGCTGCTGACCCAGCACTGTCCAGCTGGTGGTGGATATGCACGACACACCAACGTATGCACCCGCCACCCATAAGACAGCCGACAAATCGCGGCTGGCAGCATAGAGCGTCACCGCAGACAAAACCATCGTCCATGCCTTGGGGTTGACCCACTGAAAAGCGGCGGCCTGAAGGAAACTGAGCGGCCTGCCTTGTGCCTCGCCCGCCTTGGGAGGTGCGGCATGAGCGATTTTCCAGGCAAGCCAGACCAGATAGGCGACGCTAAACACCTTCAGGATGGTATAGCTGGCGGGGAAATGGTCAAACACTTGCATGATGCCAATTCCGACCATGACAACCATCGCCGGCATACCAAGCCCAATGCCAAGCATATGCGGCACAGTGCGGCGGAAGCCGAAATTGGCACCTGAGGCCATCAGCATCAGATTGTTTGGCCCCGGTGTGATGACGGTGACAAAGGCGAAGGTCAGCAAGGCTGCGAAGAGATCAAAGGTCATGCGTGCAACCTTATGCGGAGATTTGCGCCATTGAATTGCGAAATGTTGAGTGAGGGGAGAAAATTTGCAATAAAATACGGCAATGGATCAAATAAACCAAAATATATTGCGTGAACTTGGCCGTGACGGGCGGATCAGCAACCTTGATCTGGCCGAGAAAGTTGGCCTGTCACCATCGGCCTGCCTGCGCCGGGTACAGGAATTGGAGAAAAGCGGTATCATCAAGGGGTATCGTGCTGTGCTGGATAAGGCGGCTCTTGGTACTGGGTTTGTGGCCTATGCCTCGGTTGGTCTCAATTCACACACTAAGGCAAGCCAAGTTGCCTTTGAACGCGCCATGAGCATCGCACCCGAAGTGGTGGAGTGTCACAATATCACGGGTACAGTAGAATACTTGCTGCGCATCGAAGTGGCGGATCTGGCCGCGTATAAGTCATTTCATACTGATGTGGTTGGAACTTTGCCGCAGGTAAACTCGATCACATCCTATGTTGTGATGGGCTCTCCTAAGGACGAGCGGGCGTGACCCAAAGGTGTGCTGGCGCACGCTTTTGTTCAGGCAGTTGTGAGGCGACGCGCATGATTTTGTGGCGATCAGGTTTTGGGCATTGGAGATTAAGTATTTTTGGAAAGGTGAAACTGGGAGGGTAACGCAGCGTATCGCGTGACTTTTGTCATGTGGCCCGGCATTTTTGGCCACAACGAAGGAGACCGCCATGAGTGACTATAACCATCTGCTTGCCCCGCTGGATCTGGGCCATCTGACACTGAAGAACCGGGTGTTGATGGGCTCAATGCATACCGGGTTGGAAGAAACCAAAGATTGGAACCGGGTAGCCGAGTTTTATGCCACGCGCGCACGTGGTGGTGTAGGGCTGATGGTGACGGGTGGCATGGCACCGAATAGGGAAGGTGGCGTATTTCCGGGGGCGGCTGGGCTGTTTACGGACGGGGATATCGCCAATCATCGCATCGTAACGGAGCGCGTACATGATGCGGGTGGGCGCATAGCGATGCAGATCCTGCATGCTGGGCGATATGCCTATAGCCCCGAGTGTGTAGGGCCAAGTGCGATAAAATCACCGATCTCGCCTTTTGTGCCAAAAGAGCTGGACGACGCCGGTATAGAAAAGCAGATCGTCGATATAGTGACGGCTGCTGTGCGGGCCAAAGAGGCTGGTTATGATGGCGCAGAAATCATGGGTAGCGAAGGGTATTTCCTCAACCAGTTCCTTGTGACACATACCAACAAGCGCGAAGATCGCTGGGGTGGGTCTTATGAAAACCGGATGCGGTTACCTGTGAACATTGTGCGCCGTGCCCGCGAGGCGGTTGGGAACGACTTTATTCTGATTTACCGGCTGTCGATGATTGATTTGGTACCCGATGGGTCGACCTTTGATGAGGTAATCGAGCTGGCCAAGGCGGTTGAGGCCGCAGGGGCCAGCATCATCAACACCGGTATTGGCTGGCACGAGGCGCGCATCCCCACGATTGCAACCAATGTGCCGCGTGCGGCATTTGCCTGGGTTACCAAAAAACTGATGGGCCATGTTGGCATCCCGGTGATCACGTCTAACCGAATTAACACACCCGACATTGCAGAGGACGTGTTGGCCAGCGGTGCGGCTGATATGGTCAGCATGGCGCGGCCATTTCTGGCCGATGCAGATTTTGTCAACAAAGCAGCAGCTGGCAAGGCGGCTTTGATCGCGCCGTGTATTGCGTGCAATCAGGCGTGTCTGGATCACACATTTTCTGGCAAAATGAGCACCTGTCTGGTGAACCCGCGTGCGTGTCATGAAACAGAGCTGACAATAGAACCTGCAGCACAGGCCAAACGGATTGCTGTTGTGGGGGCAGGGCCTGCGGGCCTGTCTGCTGCAATGACAGCGGCCCAGCGGGGGCATATTGTGACGCTGTTTGATCGGGCCAATCAGATAGGTGGCCAACTGAACATGGCGCGTGTGATCCCTGGCAAGGAAGAATTCCATGGGCTGGTCGAGTGGTTCGAAACCATGGTTAAGGAGCTGGGTATCACCTGCAAGCTGGGGCACGAAGTAGGCCCCCATAATCTGAGCGGGTTTGACGAGGTGATCATTGCCACCGGCGTGATGCCGCGTGATCCGGGCATTCCCGGGCAGGATGGGCCAAATGTACTGAGCTATATTGATGTGCTTCGACATAAGGCCCCTGTGGGGGATCGTGTGGCGATCATCGGCGCGGGTGGCATTGGCTTTGATGTGGCCGAGTTTCTGGCCCAAAACGGCACAAGCCCGACGCTGGAACTGGATGAGTGGAAGGCCGAATGGGGCATTGGCGACCCCGAAGAAACCCGTGGTGGCCTGGCTAAAGGCGGCCCGCAAGCCCAAACACCCGCACGTCAGATCACGTTGTTGCAACGCAAGGCCGAAGCGCCGGGCAAGCGATTGGGCAAAACCACGGGCTGGATTCATCGTATGACGTTGCGAATGAAAGACGTCAAAATGCTGGGTGGCGTGAATTATGAATTGATTGATGCAAAGGGCCTGCATGTGTCCAATGGTGAGGCACACGAAGACCCTCGGGTGATTGAGGCGGATACCATTGTCATGTGCGCCGGTCAGTTGCCCGAGCGGAGCCTGGCGGATGCATTGCACGACAAGGGCATCACCTGCCATATTATCGGCGGCGCGGATGTCGCGGCAGAACTGGATGCCAAACGGGCAATTGATCAAGGCACACGGCTGGCTGCGGAACTTTGAATTCACATCCTGTTTAATCTGGGCGCGCGCATGTTCACCTATACTTGAACGCGCGGCGCATGTCGGCGACCCAGAAAAACCCTTGTGCTTCTGGCTAGAGAAGGGCTGCCGCGTTCACCCACCATCGTTTCCACGCCTTCAACGATCCCCTACAAAACCCTGATATTGTCCGGCGCGTGCCGCAGTTGTGCCCGATTTTCGCGTGATACCTGTCCTCAACTGAATGAACAGAGGTATGAGTATGGATCGCCTTACCGAAATGGAAGCGTTCGCAACGGTGGTAGACCAAGGCGGGTTTACGGATGCGGCGCGCAAAATGGGCATTTCCAAGTCCGCAGTATCCAAACATGTCTCATCGCTTGAGGCACGTCTTGGCGCACGTTTGCTGAACCGCACAACACGGCGTGTCAGCCCAACAGAGATTGGCCTGGCCTATTATGACCGCGCCCTGCGTGTTCTCAATGATGCAGGCGAAGCGGATGCGCTGGTCAGCTCGATGCAATCAGATCCCTCGGGGCTGTTGCGTATCTCGGTGGCGACAGATTTTGGGGTCAATCACTTGTCCCCCGTTCTGGGCGAATTTTTGGATGAATTTCCTGATATTACGGTCAATATGGTGTTGAATAACCGCTATGTTGAACTGATTTCAGAAGGCTTTGATATGGCCATTCGCATTGGTGAGCTGGAAGACAGCTCGCTGCGGGCCCGCAAGCTGACCGCAACCACGAAACGTATGATCGCCAGCCCGAATTATCTGCAAAAATACGGGCGTCCGATGAAGATTGATGATCTGAGCGATCACAAGCTGCTGCACTACTCCAGCCAGGCCAATGGCTCGGTCTGGAAACTGACAGCGCCCTCGGGCGAAAAACGTCAGGTGCGCACGGCCGGTGGTCTGTCGGTGAATGACGGGCAATCCCTGTTGAACGCAGCTATCTCAGGGCTGGGTATCGCCTATCTGCCCAGCTTTCTTTATGCGGATGCGTTGGCTAATGGCCAGATCGAGGATGTGATCCCTGACCTGCCGGTCGAAACCCAAGGCATCTACGCGGTCTACCCCCCCGGGCGGTTCACACAGCCCAAGGTGCGCGCCTTTATCGACTTCTTGGTGCGCTCTTTTGCGGAAAAAGGCCCGACCGAGTGGTAAAGCACTGACAAAATCAGACAAACATCACCCCTGAATGCACCTGCGTTCGGGGGTTTTTTCTGTGCACTGGCATGGCCCTTGGCGGTAAATGCACAGCAACTGTGCTTTTATGGACATTGCCGATCAGGCTGTTTTGGCCAAATAAGGTGTCGACAGATATGAATTCAGAGAAAGGTTACATCATGTCCAACCCCAAGCTTTTGACCATTTCCGGCGCGCTGCGAAAAGGCTCATTTAACCGTATGTTGCTGGCTGAAGCCGCTGATGCCTTTGGTGACGCCGAGGTCACGCAGGCCGATCTCAATCTGCCACTCTATGATGGTGATCTGGAGGAAGCGTCAGGCGTGCCAGCCCAAGTGCAAACCTTGGCCAGTCAAATCGCCGCTGCTGATGCCATCGTGATTTCGGCACCGGAATACAACAAAGGTATTTCGGGCGTGTTGAAGAACGCGCTGGATTGGGTCAGCCGGGTCGAAGGCAATGTACTGGCAGATAAGCCGACAGTTGTAATTTCGGCAGCAGCCGGGCGCACCGGCGGCGAAACGGCACAATTCATGACCCTCAGCTGTTTGGCGCAATTGCAAGTGCGCTTGATTCCGGGCGCGCAGGTATTGGTTGCCGCCTCCTATGAGGCGTTTGACGATGCGGGCAAGCTGAAAAGCGAGTTGGATCAAAATGCCTTGAACGCGCGGATGCAAAAACTGCGCGCAGAAGTGGTGTAAGACACAATACCTGGCAAGCGATTGAATCCGTTTGCTAATTTGATCTATTCAAATGCCCACAATGGCCCTAACTCGTGCGGGGTCTCGCCTTTTGCCTGACTCAGGTAAAAGGCGCTACGCTTTAGTAAGATGCCTCAGGTCTAAAGCCCGCCGGAATGGCATCAACCCCATCCAATACAAGATCGGCCATAACCTGCCCCACTTTGGGCGCCATGCCAAAGCCGATTTTGAAGCCCCCGTTGGCGATATATGCGCCCTTGTGCACCGGGTGGGCACCCAGCATTGGCGCACGGGATTTGCTGCGTGGGCGCAGGCCCGCCCAACGCTCGATGATACGTGCACCATGCAACAAAGGCACGGCCTGCATCGCTTTTTCGATCACGCGGTCCAATTGTTCATCCGTTTGGGTGGCACTGTCATAGTCGCGTTCGCTGGTCGAGCCGATCGCCACAGTGCCATCCCCATGTGGCACGATATGCACCCCATCGGCAAACAATTGCGCCAGATCATGGGCCTCAAATTGCAACAACGCCCCTTGCCCCTTTACCCCATTGCCCACCTGTCGGTTGTGCTGTGCTGTCAATTCATCCAGCCCCGCTACACCGGTGGCCCAGATCACACGGCCCTGTTGCGGCCCCTCGCGCAGCACCTCGCCTGCGCGCGCGACAATGCCAGCCGCAAGCGAGGCACAGGCGCGGCGTGGATGGACCCGCGCACTTAACGTATCGTGGATCAACAGACCGGTGGGGGTGATGGGCGCCCATGGATAGGCCTGCGCCTCAACCACAGACCATTGTGCCTGACCTTGCCACAGCTCTGTTGCAGTTGTGGCACGCGCCTGAGCCAAGGTGATCGCGCGGTCATCAGCCAAAGGCTGCAACCTGCCCAGCCGGGCATAGCCTGCATCAATACCTGACACGGCTTCGACCTCGCGCCAAAACCCCTCGGCCATCATCAGGCTGTCAAACTGAAATGCTTTCTTGTCGTTCCAGTTTTCAGGCACATGTGGTGCCAGTGCACCAACAATCCCGCCCGAGGCCCCGGCCCCCGGCCCACCCGGATCAATCACACGCACCAAAGCCCCCTTCGACTGGCAATACCAGGCGATACTCAGGCCGAATATTCCAGCGCCCATGACAGTGATATCAGCCATTGCCAAATCTTGTTCTCCTCTGCATGGTCGTCAAAACCTCTGACAATGTCTAAAGGATCACGCGATGCAGGACCAGCATGCACAGCTGGAGTGGCGGCACGGCGATGTGCCTGTCTCGGCCCGGTTTGATGATCCTTATTTCAGCCTTGAAAACGGACTGGAGGAAACCCGCCATGTGTTTTTGGCCGGCAATGGTCTGCCGGGGCGATTTCACGATGGGTTTCATGTGGCCGAGTTGGGGTTTGGAACGGGCCTGAATTTTCTGGTGACGCTGCAAGCGTTTCGGGATTGCGGCGCGCCGGGCAAGTTGCACTTTACCAGTTTTGAGGCCTACCCGATGCCAATGGAGGATCTGCGGCGTGCGCTGCAAGGTTTTGCGGGCCTGCCAACCGATGTGTTTGAGGCGCGCGCCGATCAGCCCTTTCTGACGCCGCGCATCCAAGGCCCGGATTTTGAGCTGCAACTGATCATTGGTGATGCGCGTGAAACACTGCCGCCCTGGACGGCCCAGGCGGATGCGTGGTTTTTGGATGGGTTTTCCCCCGCCAAGAACCCTGAATTGTGGGAGCCTGCCTTGATGGCCGACGTTGCGCGCCACACGGCCCCAAATGGCACTGCCGCCACTTACACCGCCGCCGGGTTTGTCCGGCGTGGGCTTGAGGCCGCCGGGTTTGAAGTGACTCGCCAGCCTGGCTATGGCCGCAAAAGACATATGACCACCGCCAGAAAGATCAGCCCATGACCGAGCAAAATACCAGACTGGGAATCCTGATGATGATGGCGACCACTTTTGTGTTTGCGATCCAGGATGGCATTTCACGCCATCTCGCGGGCGAATACAACGTGGTGATGGTTGTGATGATACGCTATTGGTTTTTTGCCGCGTTTGTCATGACCATTGCAAGCCGCAATGCTGGTGGCCTGCGGGCCGCAGCGGCAACAACTCAACCTTTGTTGCAGGGGTTTCGGGCGGTGCTGCTGGTGGCGGAAATCTGTGTGATGATCTTTGCCTTCACATTGCTGGGGTTGGTGGAAAGCCACGCTGTCTTTGCCTGTTACCCATTGCTGATTGCCGCCCTGTCCGGCCCCATTCTGGGTGAGCATGTGGGGTGGCGGCGCTGGGCGGCAATTGGTGTTGGCTTCATCGGTGTTATCATCATCCTGGAGCCGGGGTTTGGTGTCTTTGAACCCCAGGCAATCGTGCCGTTGATGGCCGCCCTGATGTTTGCGCTTTATGGGTTGCTGACCCGCTATGCTGCCCGGCGTGACACAGCCGCGACCAGCTTTTTCTGGACTGGCACGGTGGGGTCGGTGGCGATGACTGCAGTGGGCATGTGGTATTGGGAGCCGATGGCGGGCCCTGACTGGGGTTGGATGGCGGCGCTCTGTGTCACGGGCGCGCTGGGACATTACACATTGATCAAATGCTACGAGGTGGCCGAGGCCAGCGCAGTGCAACCCTTTGCTTATCTGCAACTGCCGTTTGTAAGCGTGATTGGTGTTTTCGTATTTAGTGAGACGATCCGCACCAATGTGGCCGTCGGTGTGGCGCTGATTGTTGGAGCCGGTTTGTTCACGCTATGGCGGCAGCACAAGGCGGGGTGATGCCCCTATGACTGCGGCAAATTGGCTTTCGGAAATGGTGGTAATTTCTGGCTGATTGGCGCAAAACCACATCATCACATATTCGTGTAGTGGCCAACAACGGCCTCAACAACGGCTTCAACAACAGGCGAGGGGCAGGGGCACCTATGACGTGGCTTTCACGGCATATTGCAAACAGGCAAGTGACAGCAATGGTGCTGGGCTTTGTGCTGGCGTTGCGGCTGGTGGCGGCCCCTTTCATCCTGTCCTCTCCTGTGCCCGGCGTTATGGCGATCTGTTCAGGCGGGCAGATCACCTATATCTCGATGGACGACGGCCAGCCCGTACAGGATATCGACGGCGCAGTGGCAGACCCTTGCCCATTCTTTGGCGTCATGTCGGTCCTGCCTGGCGGCGATGTGCCCGTTACCCCACCGTTGATGCTGGAAGTCCGCAATGTGCGCGGGGTGTATGTCACAACCTCTCATGCGGCACAGCCTGATCTTCTCTATCATCCGCGTGCGCCACCTCTGCTGAGCTGAGTTCCCTTTCCGCGACATTCAGACAAAAACAGGGCTGTCCTTTGATGGGCCCAAAGCAAGAGATATGAAAATGAAGATCAAACGATTGAACGTGCTGCAACTCAGCGCTGCACTATTGCTATGTGCCACGACGGCCAATGCGCAAATGATGCCATCAGACGATATGGCCGGGCACAAAGACCACATGAACCACAAAGGCATGGGGCATGAGATGTCCCATTCTATGCATGGCCACGGCCCGATCGGAGTCATGGGCCGGCACCTGATGCCAAAGGGCAAGTTCATGCTGGGCTATCGCTTTGGGCATATGCAGATGGACGGGTTGCGCCAGGGCACCACTGACATCAGCCCCGATCAGGCGGTCACAACCATCCCCAACCGGTTTGCAGGCATGCCCGGTATGCCACCCACCCTGCGCGTTGTCCCCTCCGAGATGACAATGGACATGCATATGTTCAGCGCGATGTACGGGTTGAGCGATAACATCACATTGATGGCGATGCTGCCCTATATCGAAAAAGAGATGACGGCGATCACCTATCAGGGGCCGGTGGGCACAACTGTTCTGGGCACGTCCAAGCGCAATTCTCAAGGGATCGGTGATGTGCGCGTCAGCGCCGCCATGGGCCTGCTTACGCAAGGGCCTCACAAGCTGAACTTCACCATGGGGTTGAGCCTGCCCACCGGGTCAATCACCGAAACAGACCAGATGCTTACGCCCATGAACATGCGCCCAACCGCGCGGCTGGGCTATGGGATGCAGCTGGGGTCGGGCACGTTTGATCTGATGCCAGCGCTGACCTATCAGACCACCAGCGGTGCGTTCAGCTATGGGGCGCAACTGCGCGGAACATTCCGGCTGGGCACCAACGATGAGGGCTATGCGCTTGGGGATGAAGCCGCAGCAACCGCATGGGTCAGCTACAAGGCTGCCCCCTGGATCAGCCTGTCGGGCCGTGTTGAGGCCAGCCGCGTTGACCATATCAGCGGAATCGACACCAATATCATGATGGCATCACCCGGCTCTGATCCGCTGAACTATGGTGGTGATCGGGTGATGCTGTTTGCGGGCGCTGATTTCAGCCCGAAAAACGGCGTGCTGAAAGGCCACAAAATCGGGATCGAAGCAGGCGTGCCGATATATCAGGACCTGAATGGCCCGATGTTGAAAACAGATTGGATGTTGGGCGTTGCCTGGCGCAAATCCTTCTGACCACTGCGTGCCCGGCCTTTTGGGGCCGGGCACTATTCACCGGGGGGTGTGATGCGCGCTTTTATGGTGCGCCCCGTCAGCTCGGCACTGAAGGGAATGGGCAAAGGATCACGCCCCAGACGCGCGCGATAAATTGGCAGGCTTTCAGACACACGCATCACATAATTCCGGGTCTCTCGGAACGGGATATGCTCAATCCAATCCACGATATTGGTGTCATCTGCGCGCACCCCTCGTGGATCACCCGAGGCCTGCATCCAGCGTGGTGGGCGCGCCGGGCCGGCATTGTAACCAGCTGCAATCATTATGATATTGCCATCAAACCGATCGGCCAACTGGGCCAGATAAGTGGACCCAAGCAAGGCGTTATATTCCCAATCCGCCAAAACACGGGCTGGATCATGATCCAGCGCCAGATCACGCGCCACATCGCGTGCAGTGCCAGGCATGACCTGCATCAACCCTTGGGCACCGGCCCCTGAGACAACCTTGAAATCAAACTCACTTTCGCGGCGTGCAATGGCCAAGGCCAGCTCCTCGGGGACGGGCAGTGTTTGGGTGATCATCGGGTGCAACGGGTAATAATCCGCGTGCAAAACAATGCCACGCCGGACCGCAGATTTGGCCAGCATAACCCGAAGGTGCGGCGCGTGCAGTTCCTCCAGAAACTTGCCCAACTGGCCCAGTTCCTGCCGATCAAGGATACCCGCCAGATGCACCACGAACCGCTCGGCCAGATTGAGATCCCCAATGGACACCGCGAGGGAAATCGCCTCAAGCGCTGTCGAATTTGCAAGGGCCGTACCTTCTAAGGGCGCAAAGGCTTCATTTCCCGATAGCGCCGGATCAAAGGGCAAATTTGCCCGTTCTGCTGCCAGCAAACCGTAAAAACTGGTTTGATGCCTAGCCGCCTCAGCATAGGCCAGCTGTGCGGCTTCGCTATCACCCATCGCATCCTGTGCGCGGCCTATCCAATAGCCAGCGCGCCCAAGGGATATCGGCGTGGCCACGGCTGCGCGGAACCGCTGAAAATGATCCAAAGCCAGCTCCGGTTCCTTCAAATAGCTCAGCGCCAGATACCCCGACAACCACTCCAGATCAGAATAGGCTGACCCCTCAGTCAATTGATGCACCGAGGCCAGATCATAGGCCAGCTGTGCCTTGCCATCGCGCATCTGAGATCGTGCCAGCGCACGCCGCCACCCAGTCCATTTGCCCGGTCGGCCCAATCCGTTTTCCAACCGGCTTTGCGCCAGGATCAGGGCAATCGCAGCATCGGTTTCATCGTTTTTGATGTGGCGGTTGAAATTGGCATAGGCGATGCCCGCGTCCGTTTTGCTGGCCTCGGGTAGGGCTTTGAAGGCCTCATCAAACTGTGGACCACCGGATTTGGCCAATCTGCGGAGCGCCACCAGATCCCGCTGTGCTTGGGTGACCAACGGCAACATCAGCTCGACGTCCTTTAATCCACGCCAAAACGCCATATCCAACCGCGCTTCGTGATGCGGTTTCAGTAACTCTGCATGGGCGGCAAGAAAGGCGTTATGTTCTTCCGTCGTCAGATCGAAACTGCGCCATGAAGCCACCAGACCTGCCTCAGCCTCGCCCAGTTGATCGCTGGCGATAAGGGCGCGGGCATGGGCCAAAACACCGAACCCGGTTTGTGGCGCGTGATCGCCAAAAAGCGAAAGGACATCGGCGTCACTGGCGTTTTCAATCCCATCCTCGGCCTGTTTGCGCAGAAATTTCTGTGCAGGCCAGTCGGGATGAGCGGCCAGGAACTGGTTGATTTCATCCAACGTTCCAAGACCTGCCAACAGGTAATACCAATCAATCATTTGCGCAGCGGCTGGCCCGTCACGCGCGGCCAGATTGCGTGCCACATCCCACCGCCCGGCCCGCATGGCATGCAAGGCGCTGGCCAAAGGGCGAGGGGCGATGCGGGGGTGATCCTGCGCCGAAATGGCTGCGGGATTGCAAAGAAGCACCAATAAAATAAGAACCCAACGCAACATGTCTTGCAATTCCGGTTGAGGCAAAGGATAGACAGCGTCAACCTAAGTGCACGCAGGCCGCCCGTCCATTCACAAACTTGGCAGGGCGGCAACTTCCCGCTAGTTTAGCGCGAATCTGACGACCCGGCCTTTAGTGGCTAACTGATTGAAACGAAAAAGGAGTGTATCATGTTTCGAGGATCTTTTCCTGCATTGGTCACGCCGTTTAAAAACGGCGAGCTGGACATTGATACGCTCAAAAAGCTTGTGGAGTGGCATATCGGTGAAGGCAGCCATGGGTTGGTTCCCGTGGGCACCACCGGTGAAAGCCCCACGCTGACCCATGAAGAGCACGAGACCGTCATCGAAGAAGTGGTGCGCGCGGCCGCGGGCCGGGTGCCAGTGATCGCCGGGGCCGGAAGTAATAATACGTCGGAATCTATGCGCTTTATGCAGCATGCCGCGAAAGTGGGTGCCAATGCCGCCTTGGTGGTGACGCCGTATTATAACAAGCCCACTCAGCGCGGGCTGATCGCGCATTACACCGCCCTGCATGACTGCTGTGATCTGCCGATTTTCATCTACAATATCCCCGGACGTTCGGTGGTCGATATGATGCCTGACACGATGGGAACGTTGTCAAAACTGCCCCGGATCATCGGGGTCAAAGATGCCACGGCAGATATGGCGCGTGTGAGCGAGCAACGCCAGACATGTGGCACCGATTTCCTGCAATTCTCGGCCGAAGATGCCTCGGCGCTGGGCTTTAACGCCCATGGTGGCATTGGCTGCATTTCTGTGACCGCAAATGTGGCCCCCCGCCTGTGCGCTGAGTTCCAAGAGGCGACATTGGCCGGAGATTTCGCCAAGGGTCTGGAATATCAGGACAAACTGATGCCTTTGCACCAGGCCATTTTCACCGAACCGGGATTGGTTGGTGCAAAATATGCCATGTCACGTCTGGGGCTGTGCAGCGATGAGGTGCGTTGCCCACTGACCGAGCTGAGCGACGAGACCAAAGAACTGGTGGACGACGCAATGCGCCACGCAGGGCTGACGAATTAAAGCGTATCGCCTTTAACCTGTGGCAGGCAAAAAGGCGATGCGCAGCCCGACATAGGAACGTAGTGGGCGTTTCGGGCAAACCTCTGAGACAGGTTTTAAGCGAAACGCTCTAGTCTGAGAAATGCGCAGAACGGACCTTTTGCACCCACGTTCTGCACAGAGCATGGCCTAACGGATCACGCCTGGCGTTTCGTTGGCGGGAGGCTGTCAATCAGCCGGGTTTCCAGAAGTTGCCCGTTTTCGTACAGGATAGGGAAAGCCACAGCTGAGATGTGATTGTTGAACTCCCGGAACGCCATAAGCGTTTCCAGATGAATATCCGATGTTTCAATTGAATCCGTCGCGCCCTGCTGCAACCGCTTCAAATGGCGTTTGCGGCTGCTTCGCTCGGCACGTTTCAACTCGGATTTCTCCTGGCTGAGCAGGCGCGCGCTTTCCAGATCATCCGAGATCAGAACATTGCTGGCCAACCTCTGATTGGCGATAATGCGGGCATGCAGGGCCGATATTTCTGCCCAGCCTTCGGGGCTGAAATTGGCGTGTATCTTCTGTAATTCTTCGGCAAGTGTGGTGAAGCGCCGGGTGATCAGATCGCCCGCTGATTCCAGACTGATGGCGTAATCCACCATTTCACGCGCGGCGCGTTTCTCTTTCTTGGACCAGTTATCAGATGTGATGGAGGCGACATAATCACGGATACCTGAGAGGCAGTCATTCACATGATCATCCGCCGCACGCAGGGCGCGGATATGCGCCTTGTCGCCGGTTTCATAGATGGTCAGGATTGGGGCAAACATTTCCTCAACCAGAGAATTCATACGCAGCAGTTCGCGTTTGAGATTGGCCAGTGCCAGGGTCGGTTGGTCTATCGTATCAAGGTCGAGGGCTGATTGCGGTTGCAAGACCCCCTCGGGGCCAAATGTATCCAGTACCGGGTTGGGCAGGAGGGTCATGCAGAGCGGCTCAATCCATCGCAACAGCGGCAAGGTTAGCAACACAAGTGCCGCGTTGAACGACACATGTACCGCGATCAGCATTTCGGCGCTGCCAGCACTGCGCAACAGGTCGCCGACGGGCAGTATATTGATCGCAAGCAGCACCAGCAGCGCCCAGCCACCACGCACCGCAGCATTGGCATAGGTCACGCGCCGGGCTGCGGTATTTAGCCCGCGTGCCAGCCAGACAGGGATCAGCGCGCCCCCCAGATTGGCCCCCAGCACAAGTGAGACGCCAGCGGCAAAGGGGATGGAGCCAATCTGCACGAGCGTGACACACATCAATATGGCCGCCACTGAGGAGTGCATAACAAAGGCAAGCGCGCTGCCAACCAGAAAGGCCGTTACATAGTCCGAGGCCAGATAATTGGCGATGGCGGGCAGAAAGGCACTGTCACGGATCGGATCCATCGCCTCACGCAGGAAGCGCAGCGAAATCAGTATAAAGGCGATGCCCATCAGGATACGGCCGAGTTGCCGCCAACTGCGCTGTTGGGATTTAATGAAGAGCCAGCCGCCCATTCCCAGCAACACTGGCACCAGCCAGTTCAGGTCAAACGACAGAATGCGAATGACCAGCGCCGATCCCAGATCGCCACCCAGCACAATGGCGAGTGCCGTGGCAAAGCCCAACAATCCTGTGCCGACAAACCCCGCCGTCAGCAAGGTGACAGCGGCCGAGCTTTGCAGCACCATGGCCAGAATCATGCCCATAAATGACGAATGCAGCTTGGAACTGTTCTTGGTCAGCAACGCCTGAAACCGGTTGCCATAGCTGCGCTCAATCCCGGTGCGCACCATGCGAACGGCAAAAAGCAATAACATGGTCGCGCCGATCAGATGGATCAAAAAGCTGATGATAGGCATAACGTGTGGCCGACTTTGTGTGTTTAGGCCCAATATGGGCGGGTGGATGAGTGTAAAGCAACAAACACACACGCAAACAAGTTAATATTCCACATATTTAGTCAAACATATGTGTAATTGTGGGTCTTGTATCACTTTTTGCGGCCCGTGGCCGTGTTTTCAGGGGCAGGTGAAACCACAAGACACCCACCCACACAGATCCCCGGCACCCAATTGTGCAAGATTTTGGGGAGTGTAAAAACAACGCGTTGCCGCGCAATCTGGGGTGCTGTCCTACAGAGCGTGGCTTTCCATCAGCTCTTTCCAACGGTGACAGGATACTTCGTGCCCTGATCCGTCGGCGCGTTCCAGTTTGGGTTCTTCGGTCTTGCAACGATCCACCACAAACGGGCAGCGGGTGTGAAATTTGCACCCCGATGGCTGATTGGTGGGCGAGGGGATTTCTCCCTCCAGTTTTTGCGCGGATTTGTCATCATCCGGATCGAGCGAAGGAATGGCCGAGAAGAGCGCCTTGGTATAGGGGTGGCGCGGGGCCTTGAACAGCTCCATCGTGGGGGCGCTTTCCACCAGACGGCCCAGATACATCACCGCGACATGATCGCAGGTATGGGCGACAACAGACAAATCATGACTGATGAACATGAAGGTGATGCCCAGATCGCGCTGCAATTCCTTTAGCAGGTTCAGCACATCGGCCTGAATAGACACATCCAGCGCTGCGACACTTTCATCCGCCACAACAAATTTGGGACCAGAGACCAGCGCGCGGGCGATAGAGATCCGTTGCCGTTGCCCACCCGAAAACGCATGCGGAAAACGGCGCAGATGTTCGAGGTTCAACCGGCATTTGGCGGCAATTTCGCGGACGCGCTCATCTGTTTCGGCGCGGGATTTGGTGAGGCCCATGACCTCCAGGGGTTCAGCGATGATGTCACGCACAGTCATGCGCGGGGACAAGGCGGCATAAGGATCCTGAAAGATCAGCTGCGCACGCTTGCGATAATCCTTGAGTTCGGCGCCATCCAATGTGGCCAGGTCAAGTTCCACCTCGCCGTCATTATAGGTTGCACCTCCTTCGGTGATCGGCACCGCCTTTAGAAAGGCGCGGCCAAGGGTGGTTTTGCCCGACCCGCTTTCGCCCACAAGACCAAAGAATGACCCCGCTTCGATATCCACATCCACCTTGTCCACGGCTTTGAGGACACGTTTATCAAACATGCCTTTGCCAATCTGAAACCCGACAGACAGGCCACGGGCCGAGATCAGGATATCATCATTCTTGCCAGTATCTTTCATGCCTGGCCCTCTTCTTTGTAAATGTGGCAGGCGACCCGGTGCGTCGGGCTTACCTTGATGTCAGGTGGCAGTAGGGATGTGCACTGCGGACCGACGATTTTGGAACAACGGGTGTTGAACACACACCCCGGTGGCCGTTCCAGCGGCGAGGGGATATCGCCGGGGATGGGCGTCAGGGGTTTGTCCAGCTCGTCCAGCTTGGGCAGGGCATCAATCAGGCCTTGGGTATAGGGGTGGCGTGGATCGCGGATCACTTCGCGCACCGGGCCTTTTTCGATCAACCGGCCCAGATACATGACCGAGACATAATCAGCCGTCTGCGCCACAACACCCAGATCGTGGGTGATAAAGATGATGCCCATATCAAATTCTTTGACCAGATCCTTCATCAGGTCGATCACCTGCGCCTGGATGGTCACGTCCAGCGCTGTCGTCGGCTCATCCGCGATCAGCAGTTTGGGCTTTGTAGAAAGGGCCATAGCGATCATCGCGCGTTGGCGCATCCCGCCCGACAGCTCAAACGCAAACTGATCAACACGTTTATCCGGGTCCGAGATGCCGACACGATCAAGCATTTCGATCGAGTGCTTTCTGGCCTGCGCTTTGGACATATCCGAATGCAGCATCAGTTGTTCGATCATCTGTTTGCCGATGGAAATAGCGGGCGCAAAGCTGGCCATCGGCTCCTGAAAGATCATCGAGATGGCGCCGCCGCGCACAACCTTCATTTCGGCGGCTTTGCGCAGGGCCAGCACGTCAATCTCACCGGCATCGGTGTGCAGGATGATTTTGCTTTCTGGTGTGTAGACGGCGTTTTTGGCGTTCAGGTGCATCAGCGCCTTGGCGGTCACGGATTTGCCCGATCCCGACTCGCCAACCAGGCCCATCACCTCGCCCTTGCGGACGCGGAAACTGACATCATCAACCGCAGTAATCAGCCCCTCATCAGTGCGGAATTTCAGCGTGAGATTTTGAACTGTGATCAGGTCGCTCATTTGTGGGTATCCGAGTAAGGGTCAGCGGCGTCGCGCAGCCCGTCGCCAACGAAAACGAAGGCCATGACCAAAGCGATGAAGAAGATGACGGGGATGAAATACCACTGGTAGTTCAGCAGCACATCGGCGCTGGTGACATTTTGCAGCATGACGCCAAGTGAATTGACCGGGTCTTTTAGCCCCAGCCCGATAAAGCTGAGCGCGGTTTCTGACAGCACCATATAGGGGAAGGAAATCACCAGATCGACGATGATATAGCTGGTGAAGCTGGGCAGCAGGTGACGGCGGATCACATGGCCCGCAGGCGCGCCACACAGTTGCGCCGCCAGCACATATTCCTGATTGCGCTCGGTCAGCAGATGCGTGCGCACCCGCCGTGCCAGCGTGGGCCAGCCAATGAACCCAAGGATCAGCGATATATAAAAGAACCTCGCCTCGGCGGTCATTTCGGGGGGCATGAAGGCGGCCACGGCCATGAACAGCGGAATGGCGGGCACTGTGCGTACGGCATCTGTGATCATCTGTAAGATGCTGTCGATCCACCCTCCGTAATAGCCGGATATGCCGCCAATGATCAGCGCCAGCACGAAGGCAATAAACACCCCGATTGACCCCACTTTCATTGAGGTCCAGATGGCATGCAACGTCCGCGAATAGATGTCTTTGCCCGTGCTGTCGGTGCCAAAGATATGGATAAACCCATCGGACGAGCCAAAGAGATGTGTGTCCATCGGGATAAAGCCAAAGAGCTTATACTCCCAACCCTCGGCGAAGAACTCTACATAGATGCGCTTGTCCTCATTCACCTTGGTCACCCAGCGGAAGTTGGTGGCCATGGAGCGTTCACGCTCAACCGCATGCACGAAGGGGCGCAGGGAACATCCATTGATGTCGCAGAACTCGGGGATTTGCGGCGCGCCGTTGGTGTAATCCTTGTCTTTGCCCGCAATCGTTGGATCATAGGGCGACAGGAACGGCGCGAAGATGCCCGAGAGGACGAGCACCAGCAGAACGCTTGCGGCGATCATCGCTGCGCGCTGTTTCTTGAAACGCGCCCAGATAAGTTGCCCTTGGGAGGCGGTGAAATACGCCTCTTTGGCCAGTTGATCGGCGTCCATGGCGGTTGGGTCTGTTGTTTGATCTGTCATGGCGCTTACCTGATGATGCTTTTGCGAACGCGCGGGTCAAGAACGGCCAGCAACACGTCGGTAAAGAAGTTGAGGGTCACGATAGAGGCGGTGAGCAGGAAGATGATGGCCCCTGCCAATTGTTGGTCGTTTGATCGGGCCAGCGCCTCGATCAGCAAGGCCCCTGCCTCGGTCAGGGTGAGGATCAATGCCACGATGGGCAGTTCGTTGAAGATGCGGTTGAGGTCAAAGCCGAGGCTGTTGACGATCGGCCCCAACGCGTGACGGGCGGGATAGCGCCACAGCAGCTTGCCTCCCGACACACCGCGCGCGGCGGCGGCGGTGACATACAGTTTGCCGATCTCATCTGACATCAGCGCGCGCACAGTTTGCAGGGCAAAGGCAGTCGCCGACCATCCCAGGATAAAGATGGGCAGCCAGGCGTGTTTCAACAGATCAACGAACCTGTCCCAACTCCAAGCGGCATCGCGGTATTCGTTGGAAAACAGCCCGGTGAGCGTTTCTCCGAAATAGACCGTGCCGATCAGCATGATCATTAGCGCCAGCAGGAAGTTCGGCATCGCCAGCCCAAGGTAGCTGAACAGGCGCAAGGAGTTGTTGAGGAACGCGTTCGACGAGGCGGCAGCAATGATGCCAACCGGAATGGCAATGGCATAGGCCAGCGCCAGTGAGGCAAGACACAGGCCCAGCGAGATGTAGAATTTCGAGCCCAGAAGCTGGGCAATATTCACCCGCAGAATGCAGCTGTCACCGAAATCACCCTGAAACGCACCACCGATCCACGATACCCAGCGGGTCAGGAACGGGCGGTCAAGGCCAAGACGTGCACGCTCGTTTTCGATATCTTCAAGCGAGATACCCGAGCCTTGGGTGTTTTTGAAAGCAAGGTAACGTTCGGCGCAATCGCCGGGGACCAGCTCCATCAGTGAGAACACCACCAGTGAAACGATGATCAGCGTGATCACGGCCATCACGGCGCGTGTCGCCACGAACTTGGCGAATTGAAGCATGGTCGGTCCCTGTCTGTGTTCCGGCGCAGGTTAATCCCGCATCCAAGTTTCGGTAGATAGGTAGGAAAATCCGGGCAGTCAGGCTGCCCGGATAAGTATGTGTTTGGGTAAGCTTGCGCTTACTCGTCCAGCCACCACTGCGTGGCGCGGTAGGGGTAGGTCCGGTAGTATTCGTAGGACCAGGTTTTGAACTCGGTGAAGTTCTTGAGGTTGTTGCTGGCATAGACAGGCTCGGGCGCTTTCACGGTGCCGATCATTACCATATTTTCCACAAAGTTCTTCACGAGGTTCTCACCCAGAGCATTCGATGTATCCGTGCCCGGAACCGCCGATTGGAACGCGTCGATGTCTGCGGCCAGTTGCTTGGCAAACTCAGGTGGCTCCACACCGTTCGCGCCATCGCTGTCCAGCCATTCACCCCAGAGCATCCCAGTGCGGTGCTCAAAGTAGGTGCCGAACGGAGGGCGGAAGAAGCTGTTGAGGCCCAGATGGATCGCCAGAGGCGCACCATACTGCCACAGACCCACATCCAGCTTGTTTGATGATTGTGCTGAACGGTATTCGTCCGGGGTCACTTCTTTCACAGTGGTCTGAACACCTACATCAGCCCAGTTCTGGCCAACCAATTCCACAACCTTGCCGGCGATGCCTTGGGTTGAGAACTGCATGTTCAGGGTAATCGCGTCGCCATTTGGCAACTCACGGAACCCGTCACCATCGGTGTCCACCATGCCAATCTCGTCCAGCTTGGCTTTGGCAGCCTCTGGATCAAAGCCTGACATGTAGGTTTCCCATTTGGGGTCGACAAAGTCAGGTGCGGGGTTGAACGGTGCAATCTGGCTGGGCGTGCCCTGACCAAAATAGGCGATCTCGTTCAGCTCATCGCGGTTGATGGCGATAGACATGGCTTCGCGGAACTTCAGGTTGTTGAAGAGCTCAGCCTTGCCCGCATCCTCGGACGTCAGGTTGAAACTGAACGCAGGCATGCCCACGGTTGGCTTCAGCTGGATCGAATAGTTGCCCTTTTCCTGGTTTTCCAGAAGCAGAGGGGCCGATTCCAGACGGACCGATTGCGATTTGTAATCCACTTCGCCGTTGACCAGCTTGAGGATACGCACCTCATTGTCGTTGATATACACTTCGTCCTGCTCGCCGATGTAAGGCAGCTGCTGGCCAGTTGTATCAACCTGGTGGAAGTAGGGGTTCGCAACCAGATGACGACCCTCGGTGGTGTCGGTCACATAGATGTGGCTTTCCAGCGTCGGGTGGGTTGCCTTGGGCAGGCCATTCACGAGTTCGGGCTTGGACAGCATTGGCGTGGGCGTGTCCGTCCAGTCCGAGCTGCCGTAGTAAGCCTTCAGCCCGTCATAGCCGTTTTCAAAGCCCAGACCCTGTGCAAAGGCATCAGCATCGGCGTTAATGTCAGGGTGGAATTGACCCAGGAAGTGCTTGGGCTGGAAGCCCTGCGCGTAAGATGTCGCAAAATGCGTCAGCAGACCTGGCTTGGGTGCAGGTAGGTTGAACACAACTGTGACGTCATCCGGTGTTTCCACGGTCATCTTTTCGCCAGCCACAAGCGCATAGTCTTTGGGCTTTTCAAAGATATTCGTGTCCATCATCAGGTTGTTGTACCAGAACGCCACATCGGCGGATGTGAACGGCGTGCCGTCCGACCATTTGTGACCGGCACGCAGCGTGAACGTCAGCTGCGTGTATTCATCGTTCCATTCCCATGACTTTGCAACGTTTGGCACGATGGTTTGCAGATCATCCGAGTAACGCACGAGGTTGACGTGACGCACCGACAAGAAGTCGGATGTGCCCGCTTCTGTCGCGTTTGACAGAACGTCCAGAGTGCCGCCGTATTTACCAGTGCTTGCATAAGGCACCACCACCAGAGGCTCGGATGGCAAACGATCAGCCACGCTGCCCAGATCGCCATTGCCGACAATCATGCCGTTCAGTTTGGCAATATCGGGGTGTTCGGAAAACTCCATGGTGCAGCCGGCTGCGTCCTGAAATTCGCCCAGATCATACTGCTGTGGGTAGGCCCCACCAGCTACACCGCCCATATCAGCAACGCTGATGGCGGGGCAATTGGCATAGGCTGCTGCCGGAAGGGCCAGAAGCGCTACACCACTTAATAGATACTTTTTCATTTTCTCTCCTGTTGTCGGACTTCAGCTTTGCGGGGTCCGTTTCCCATCAGTTTGTCTGTGCCTGACCATAGGCAACAGATGAATTTCCACGATAGAGCCAGCTTCCCGATCATTATAATCCAGAACTTGCCGTTTCGCGCCTAACGCTGTCTAGGCTGAGCGTCTCCCTGTGACTGCCTCGGGCTTGACTGACAGAGGCGTACCCCCGCATCGAAGCCCTACATGTGCCCGGAATTTGTAACTGATACATGACATCCAGACGTGTCATCATACCTTGGCCAGCCGCGAAGGGCGGTCCGGCGAAATTTGGTGCCGTGGCGAGGTTTTAACGCCCTGACTGGTAACCATCGTATGGGCAAACCGCCCGTCAGCAAAGGTCATTCTGTGATCTAACATTGCCTGTGACAACTCAAGAATTGATTTTTCAGCCCCAGGTTGCGCTGCTAAATCCTGTGTTGCGCCGGATGGTGATGTTTCCAGCAGCAGGGCGGGCAAGCCTCCGTTGAAGTGCACCAGAGTCTGTTTGTCCCTGCGCAATATGGCCAGATTGGCCTTGTCACAGCTCAGCCCCAGCCTCTGCTGAAACAGAGTTGGCGCAATTGGATTGCCAAAATCCAGTTCACAAAAAATGTGATCGCGCCAATCCTTGGCCCCACCTGTTTCCAGAAATTCGCGCAGGCTTTGGCCATCCATCGTGTCCGGAATCGCCGCCCCGCAGAGGTCCAGAATGGTTGGCGTTACGTCAATAGATTCGGTGGGTTGCTCTACGGTCAGCCCATGCTGCGCCGGGGTTGAAGGGTCACGGATAATCAACGGTACATGATTGGCCGCAGCGTGATAGCTCATCTTGCCCCAAGCGTGGTGATCACCCAACATTTCGCCGTGATCGGCAGTGACAACGATCAACGTGTCGTCATATTGGCCGCTGTCCTTCAGGAACTGAATGATCCGCCCGATATGGTGATCGACCTCGCTGGCCAACCCCAGGTAGATGGCGCGCAGCTTGGCGATGTTTTCGGGCGTGTCCTCAAGATCAGGAAAGCCAACCACGAAATCTGCCGCCTTGCGATACTCCAGCGATACATCGTGGAACGGATGCTCAGATTGCGCATCTTCCCGGCTGCCGTTTGTATGTGGTGGCGGAAGCGTTTCAGGATCATACATCGTATTATAGGGCGCTGGCGCCACCAGCGGCGGATGCGGGCGGATATAGGTGATATGGGCACACCATCCCGGATCGCGCTGAGACAAATCCCTGAGCATGGCATTGGTCAAAAAAGCGGTGTCGCTGTCCTCGGCGCTGTAAAGTGCCGGGGCGGTCACATCATCCCCCCGCGCGCGGTACACATCCGGGTAATCCGACACGTCATACCCTTTGGCCGCCAGATCGCTGCGCCAGGGCAGGGAGGTTTCCAGCCGCATTTCAACCACTTCATGAAAGCCGGGCATCACTTCTTCGTATGAGGTCAGCTGCGGGTCCGCCGGATTCAGCCCGCGGGGATCACGGGAGCAGTCATTATAGCCATAAAGCAGAGGCAGATAGCCGACGCTGCGCAACTGTGTGGCCAGGTTTGGCGTGTCATGGGTGAGCGGCGTGCCATTGCGGGTAGATCGGTGGTTCATCGCATATTGCGCTGTCAGGATAGACGCGCGCGCAGGACCGCACGGATTGCAGACCGAATGATGGTCAGCAAATGTCACGGCCTCCTGCCGCAGGGCTTGCAGGTGTGGCAGGTTCACATGATCTGATAACGCACCAGTCAGGCAATCGGCCCGAAGCTGATCAATAATCACGAACAATATGTTTTGCCGGTCGGGCAAGCGCTTCTCCTCAGAATGCTTAAGCGCAGCAAATACAGATTCGTCATGCTTATCAAGCGATTTGAGGGGTTATGTGTGGATTTATGCGGTTATATTCTTTTGTTTAAGCACAATCAGATATTTTCGACGCTGCGCAAGAAGGCGCGGATGACCGGCACGTCTGATCGTGTGCTCAGATGGACCAGAGTTTCTGTCATTGAAATATTCAGATCCGTGATAGGCACTTTGCGCAATCTGGCATCGCGGCCAAATTCGGCCTCGGAGACAAACCCCAGACCCGCACCCGAGGCGACCACCGCGTGCATCGCCTCGCGCCCGTCCACGGCAATGGTGGGTTTGAGGGTGATCTTGCGCCGCTTTGCTTCGCTCTCAAGACTTTGGCGCGTGTGTGATCCGCTTTCCCGAAACACCAAAGGCCAGTTCAGCAGGTCATCAAAGCGCAGGGATTTTACAGTCGGGGGCAGCATGTCCTTGGCTGCGATGGCGATAATCGGCGTGCGGCCCAACTCATGCGAGACCAAATCCGAGGCAGGTTCCAGATTGCCTACAACCCCCACTTCGGCGTCATAGTTGCGCAACCGGGTCAGCACCTCTTCGGTGTTGCCGGTCTGCAGCGATATGAACACCTTTGGATAGGCCGTCTGAAACCGGCCCAATGCGTCGGTAATATGCAGCGCTGAATCGGCGATGATACGCAACGTTCCATGCACCGAGGCCCGCGAATGGCTGAGATATTCACCTATCCCGGTTTCCAGCTCAAAGAATTGCCGGGTCAGACGAAACAGGCCTTCGCCTGCTTGGGTCAGGCGCACCTGTTTGTGGTCGCGATGAAACAACAGCGTGTCATGTGCCTGTTCCAGCTTGCGCACCTGATCCGACAGGGCCGGTTGGGTCTGATGCAATGCCTCGGCGGCACGGGAAAACCCGCCGTGTAACGCCACATGATGAAAGGCACGAAGTTGGCTGTAACGCATGGGGGGTTCACATATATGTTAAACTTATAGATCAATATAAAATAGAGATTTTACATATGCAATAATCTGCCCCATTTGTACCTTTGTTGCTGCCACAAGGATCAATCTGATGAGTGCTGAGACCGCGCCGCTGCCGTCCCCCGAGCTGGGGGAGCCCTATTTGTTGACGCCGGGGCCGTTGACCACGTCGCATGAGGTGAAGCAGGCGATGTTGCGTGACTGGGGTAGCTGGGATGATGATTTCCGCGCGATGACCCGTGACATGCGCAGCCGCCTTTTGGCGCTGATTGGGGCAAACGCGCAGGCGTATGATTGCGTGCCCATTCAGGGGTCGGGCTCGTATTGTGTTGAGGCGATGCTGGGGACATTTGTGCCCAAAGATGGCAAGGTTCTGGTGCTGGCCAACGGCGCTTATGGGCTGCGCGCAGCACAGACGATGGACTACCTTGGCCGCGCCTACACCCTGATTGATAAGGGCGATTACCTGCCCCCGCGTGGCGCCGAAGTGGCGCAGGCCCTGGCGGATGACCCGGCAATCACCCATGTTCTGGCGATCCACTGCGAGACAAGCTCTGGCATCCTGAACCCTGTCGAGGAAATTGCCGCAGCCACCCAAGCCGCCGGGCGTAAGCTGCTGATCGACAGCATGTCGGCCTTTGGGGCGGTGGAGCTGGATGCTGGCAAACTGAACTATGTTGCCATGGTCTCATCCGCCAATAAATGTATCGAAGGTGTGCCGGGCTTTGGTTTTGTCATTGCCCGCACCGACGAGCTGAGCGCCGCCAAGGGCAATTGCCATTCGCTTTCCTTGGATGTCGAGGCGCAATGGGCCACGATGAACAAAACCGGCCAGTGGCGATTTACACCGCCGACCCATGTGGTGGCCGCCTTTATCCAAGCGCTCAAAGCGCATGAGGCCGAAGGTGGTGTTGCAGGGCGCGGGGCGCGCTATACCCGCAACCGCGATGAGTTGGTCGCGGGCATGCGCGACCTTGGGTTTGAAACGCTGCTGGCTGATCGCTGGCTCAGCCCGATCATCGTGACATTCTTCTGCCCGTCTGATCCCAATTTTGACTTCACCCGTTTCTATGAATTGATGAAGGCGGCCGGGTTTATCATCTATCCCGGCAAGCTGACTGTGGTGGACAGCTTTCGGGTGGGTGTGATTGGCCAGATGGACGAACATGTGATGCGCCGCGTGGTCCAGGCCGCCCGGCAGGCATTGACAGATATGGGAGTTGCCAGCGCAGCCCCTCCTGCCAAAGCCCTTGAAGAACGCAAGAAACTGGCCGCTTGAGGCGCCAAATGAAGGACGACAAGACATGAGTATTTCTACCCCCGTGGTTGCCAATGAGCGCACATATGCGGCCCCAAAGACCTGTGCGATTGCGATCTGTTTGGACGGTTGCGAGCCGGAGTATCTGGACAAAGCCATTGCCGACGGGCTGATGCCAACACTGAAACGGATGCGAGAGACCGGCACCGACCGGCTGGCGCATTCGGTGATCCCGTCCTTTACCAATCCCAACAATCTGAGCATCGCGACAGGGCGGCCACCGATTGTGCATGGCATCTGTGGCAACTACCTGATTGATCCCGATAGCGGCGAAGAGGTGATGATGAACGACGTGCGTTTTCTGCGTGCGCCGACTATCTTTGGCCAATTTTATGAGGCCGGCGCACGGGTTGCTGTGGTCACTGCCAAAGACAAGCTGCGCGCCCTTTTGGGGGCAGGTCTGCGGTTTGACGAAGATCGTGCCAGATGTTTTTCGGCCGAAAAATCAGACAGCTCCACAAAGGCCGAACACGGCCAAGACGCCGCCAGCACTTGGTTGGGGATGGTGCAGCCCGAGGTGTATTCTGCTGATCTGTCTGAATTTGTCTTTGCTGCGGGTGTTAAACTGCTGCGTGAATGGGCGCCGGACGTGATGTATCTGACCACAACCGATTATGTGCAGCACAAATATGCGCCCGATGATGCACAAGCCAAATCCTTCTACGAGATGTTTGACAAATACCTGACTGAGCTGGACGCCATGGGGGCGGCCATTGTGGTGACGGCCGATCACGGCATGAAGCCCAAACACCATGCAGATGGTTCACCCAATGTGATCTATGTTCAGGACCTGATGGACGACTGGCTGGGCAAGGATGCCGCGCGGGTTATCCTGCCGATCACTGACCCTTATGTGGTGCATCACGGCGCGCTGGGTGGTTTTGGCACTGCCTATCTGCCGGAGGGTGCGGATGTGGCTGATATCATCGCCAAGCTGCAAGCCCGCGAGGAATTGATCCTGGTGATCGACAAGGCCGAAGCCATCAAGCGGTTTGAGCTGCCGGGCGATCGGATCGGCGATATCATCATGATCTCGTCCGAGAATATCTGCATCGGCACCTCCGAGCACCGTCATGATCTGGCAGCTCTGAAAGAGCCTCTGCGCAGCCATGGCGGTTTGACCGAACAGGAGGTGCCCTTCATCTGCAACCGCGTGATTGACCTGCCCAGTCAACCAGTGCTGCGCAATTTTGATGCGTTCTTTTATGCCTGCACTGCCGCAGCCCTTGAGGAGGCCAAGGCATGACCAAGGTGCCCCAAGCCGACATCCGCCACGAAGGCATGCGCATTAGTGGTGAGGTGGTGTTCACCGATGATGTGATCGAAGTGACATACCCCTATACTGAGGATGTGGTCGGCACCGTGCCCGCAGGCACCGCCGAACACGCCAAACGGGCCTTTGAGATTGCCGCGAACTACACGCCGACGCTCAGCCGGTATGAACGCAACCAGATCCTGCAACGCGCAGGCGAATTGATCGGCGAAAAGCGTGATTACCTGGCCAAATGGCTGACACTGGAGTTGGGCATCTGCCACCAGCACGCCATCTACGAGACCAAGCGCGCGCAGGATGTGTACCAGTTTGCTGCCGCTCAGGCGCTGAATGATGACGGCGAAATCTTCTCGTGCGATTTGACCCATAACGGCAAAGAGCGCAAGATTTTCACCAAGCGCGAGCCGGTACGCGCGATCAGCGCGATCACGCCGTTCAACCATCCGCTGAACATGGTCAGTCACAAGATTGCGCCGTCGATTGCCACCAACAACTGCATGGTGTGCAAGCCGACCGACCTGACCCCGCTGACGGCAATTTCGCTGGCTGATATTCTATACGAGGCGGGTCTGCCGCCCGAGATGTTCCAGATTGTCACCGGCCTGCCTAAAGACATCGGCGAAGAGATGATGGTCAATGAAAACATCGACATCATCACCTTTACTGGCGGTGTGCCTGTGGGCAAACTGATTGCCTCAAAAGCCGGCTACAAGCGTCAGGCGCTGGAACTGGGCGGAAATGACCCGCTGATTGTCTGCAATGATCTGAGTGATGCTGATCTTGAAAAGGCAGCCACCATTGCCGTGGCCGGCGCCACCGGTAACTCAGGGCAACGCTGCACCGCGATCAAGCGCATTCTGGTGCAGGAAAGCGTGGCCGACAAGTTTGTACCGCTGGTGTTGGAGAAGGCCAAAAAGATCAAGTTTGGTGACCCGCAAGACCCCGAGACCGAGCTGGGCTGCGTGATTCACGCACAGGCCGCCGAGCTGTTTGAGAACCGCGTCTATCAGGCCGAGAAAGAGGGCGCGGAAATCCTCTATCATCCGGGCCGTCAGGGCGCGCTTTTGCCGCCCATTGTGGTAGACAAGGTGCCCCATGACAGTGAGCTTGTGATGGAAGAAACCTTTGGCCCGATTGTGCCGATTGTGCGTGTGCCGGACGATGATGTTGAGGTGATGCGCATTTCAAACTCAACCGATTTTGGCCTGTCCTCAGGCGTATGCACCAACGATCTGAACCGTGCGATTGCTTATATCAACGGTCTGGATGTGGGCACCTGCAACATCTGGGAACAACCTGGATATCGCATCGAAACATCCCCCTTTGGTGGCATCAAAGACAGCGGTAACGCCGTCAAGGAAGGTGTCACAGAGGCCATGAAGTTCTTCACAAACGTCAAAACCTACTCACTGCCATGGCCCGGTTAAGCAGAGATTTTTCTGCAGAAAAATCTAGGGCGCCACGTGCGGACTTATTTTGAAAAGCGGAAAGAGGAATCCTGTGCAACACACCGAAGGCGAAGCCAATACAAGTGCCGCGCGCGCGGATTGGGCCGCACGAGAGGGGCATGCGCCAACGCAGCAGTTGTTGGCGCGGGATGCAGAGGCGTTTTTGCATCAATCGCTGTCCTCACCTTGTGTGGCGACCATCGCCAAGGCCGAGGGTATCTGGATCGAGGATACGGCCGGGCGCAGGTTTATGGATTTCCACGGCAACTCGGTGCATCACATCGGGTACGGGCATCCGCGGCTGATTGAGGCGGTAAAGGCGCAGATGGATGCGCTGCCGTTTTCACCACGACGATTTACCAATGATGTGTCGGTGCAACTGGCGGAACGTCTGGGCGAACTGGCACCGGGTGAGCTGAACAAGGTTTTGTTCACCACGGGCGGCTCAGACGCCAATGAAGTGGCTCTGAAAATTGCGCGTGCGGCGACAGGCCGGTTCAAAACGCTGAGCTTTTGGGACGCCTTTCATGGGGCAGGCTTTGGCGCGGCCAGCGTGGGCGGCGAGGCCACCTTTCGCAGCCATATCGCAGGGCCATTGATGTCTGGCACAGAACATGTCGCCCCGTTTCATTGCTATCATTGTGCGTATGGCCATGCGGGGCCGCAAAATTGTGCCTTGGCCTGTGCGCGGATGGTTGATTATGTGCTCGCCCGAGAAGGTGATGTGGCGGCTGTGATCGCTGAGCCGATGCGTGCGGTTCCCGTGGTGCCCCCGCCCGGATATTGGCAGGCCGTGCAAGAGGCCTGTCACCGCCATGGCACTTTGTTGATCATGGATGAAATCCCCACGGGTCTGGGCAAAACTGGCCGTATGTTTGCCTTTGATCACGATGAGATCGTGCCGGATATCGTCACCTTGGGCAAGGCGCTGGGCGGAGGCATGTTGCCGATTGCAGCCGTGATTGCGCGGCGTGATCTGGATGTCTGCGGCGAATTCGCCATCGGGCATTATACCCACGAGAAAAACCCAGTGACTGCGCGGGCCGCTCTGACCACGCTGGATATCATTCAGGACGAGGGTCTGATTGAACGCTCAGATCGGCTGGGCCGTGCGGCCATGGCGCGGTTGAACGACAGCATTGGGGATCACCGGGTTGTTGGTGACATACGCGGGCGCGGGCTGATGTTCGGGGTTGAGATCGTCTCGGACCGCGATGCACGCACGCCGGATCATGCGATGGCGGAAAAGATCTATTACGCCTGTCTGGAGCAAGGGCTGAGCTTCAAGATCAGTGCCGGGTCGGTGCTGACACTGTCACCTCCGCTGACCATCGCGCAGGATGATCTGGACCGGGCATTGGGCATTGTGCAAACGGCCATTAAGGAGTGCGCAAAGTGAAAATCCTGCGCACTGACGCCAGGTTGGAAACGCCATTTGTCGATGCCGAGCTGCGAAAAGCCGGGCACGAATTGGTATTGCTGCCCGATGGGGCCTCAGAAGACGACATAATCGCGCAGATCGCCGATGTTGAACTGTTGCTTATGTGCTATGCGCCAATCACGGCACGGGTCATTGCGGCGGCGCCCAATCTGAAGGGCATTGTCAAATACGGCGTTGGTATTGACGCGATTGACATCCCGGCGGCAGTTGCGCGTGGCATCGGTGTGGTCAACGTGCCTGAATACGCCGAAGAAACCGTGGCCGAGGGCGCATTTGCGCTGATGATTTCATTGCTCAAACGCCTGCCTGCCATCGGGCGCCAGATGCAGCAGGATGGCTGGGCCTGGCCCGAGGCAAAGTGGCTGGGACGTGATATTGCGGGCTCTACGGTGGGGATCATCGGCCTTGGCAAAATCGGCAGCTCTATGGCGCGTATGGCGGGGGCTGGGTTTCGGGCGCGGGTGATCGCCTATAGCCCGCATACATCAGATGCACAGTTTGAAAAGGCTGGCGTAGACCGCTGCGAGACACTGCACGAGCTGCTGACGCAAAGTGATATTGTCACCATTCATTCGGTTTTAAGCCCCGAGACCCATCACCTGATTGGCGAGGCTGAGTTGCGCGCAATGCAATCGCATGCCTGCCTGATCAATGTCTCGCGCGGGGCGATTGTGGATGAACAAGCCCTGATCCGGGCCTTGGATGAGGGCTGGATTGCAGGTGCCGGGCTGGATGTGTTCAGCGCCGAGCCTTTGGCGTTGCAGGATCATCCGTTAAGCCCGCTGTTTGGCCGTGACAATGTGATCGTCACACCTCATCTGACGTTTTATACGCATCAGGCGATGCATCGGTTGGAGATCGAAACACTGGAGCGGTGTCAGGAAATTATTGGCGGGTGTGATCTGCTGATCAAATCCCGCGATCCGCGATTGGCCGTGCAAATCAAGGGCGTGCGGTTTGCCAATGAGGCGCAATAGCGCCAGAAATCCACAAAATCCCTCACACCCATAGCGAAGAATCTGGACATTTGAGGAATTTGTCTGTCTAAGTTTTTGGGATTGGGAGCTTAAATTGTGACTGTTTTAGAACCACACGCCACCCACCGCGAGGTGGAATTGCTGGACAAACTGCGCAGCATGGGCGGCTCGGCCCGAACTGCGGCACTGGCTGATGCTCTGGGTGTATCCGAAGAAACAGTGCGCCGCACCGTCAAGGCCTTGGCCAAGGCCGGGCTGGTACAGCGTGTGCATGGCGGGGTTTATCTGGCCAACACCGAGGCGCTGACGCCGGTGGTGTCACGTCTGGGCAAACGCCCCGAGGAAAAAGCCCGTATTGCTGCCGCTGCCGCCGGGCTAATTCCGAATGGATCTTGTGTGTTTCTGGATGTCGGCAGCACCACGGCCTTTGTTGCTGAAAACCTCAAAAATCATCGTGATTTAACGATTGTCACCAATGGGTTACATGCCGCTCAGGCGTTGATAAATGTCAACAACAATCGGGTATTTCTGGCCGGAGGAGAGCTGCGCATGGTCGAAAGCGGCGTCTTTGGCCCCGAAGCGATTGCCTTTGTCGACAAGTTCAATCTGGATATCGCCATTATCAGCGTTGATGGGTTTGATCCCAAGTCCGGATTCTTGCTGGCTGCGGCACCCGAGGCTGATCTGGCGCGCAGTGTGGTGGCGCGTGCGCACCGAACGATCGTGGTGACGGATCACACCAAGTTTGGCCAGAATGCTCCGATGGTGGCCTGTGCCCCGAGTGCCGTTGACATGGTGGTGACAGATCGTGCCTTGCCTGAGCCTATGGCGCAGTGTCTGGCGCAGATGGATGTGGAAATGATGGTGGTTGAGGGCTAGCGCCCCGGTGCTACGCCCGCAGTTGCCTTAGGTAGCGCGCACAGCCCTGCAATGCCGCACTGTCGTCCTCAATCAAAAACACCGGGATATCCCGCAGGATTGGCGCATAGGGTCCCTTGGCTGTGAATGGTTCATAAAACCCCATCTGATCCAGCAACGGGGCGATGGCGCGGGCCATTCCGCCGATGAAATACAGCCCACCCATTGGCAAATGCGCCAAGGCAAGATCACCCGCGACCTGACCCAAAAGTTGGCAAAACAGCTCAAGAGCTTCGGTTGCATTGGGCTCGCGCGCCCGATGTGCTGACAGGATGCTTTCGGGGGCGGCCTGCAGGCCCGACACCCATTCATAGATATTGCTGAGACCGGGGCCTGACAATGCACTTTCAACCGGGCGATGAGGTTGCACTTGTCCCAGATGATCCACCAACGCTCCGATCCTGCCAGTCGCAAAAGGCAGGCTGGCATGTCCAGCTTCGGCAGGGGGCACCAACAGCCCCGTAGGCGTGGTATGAACAACCGCAATATTGCATCCTGTGCCAAGGCCCATCACCAACCGGGTGGCCGTGGCTTGGGGATCAGCACCAGCGAACAGGCGGTGCAGTTGATCCTGTGCCAGATCATCCAACGCATAACCTTGTACTTGCAGGTCATTCAGTAATGTAACGCTTTGCGCGCCCGTGGCCGCCCGCAGTTCAGCGCTGTCGATAAACCAATCATGGTTGGTTAACTGTGCGGCCTCGTTGCGCACCGGGCCCGCCACCCCGGCACTTAGCGCCTGGATAGCGCCCGGTTGCACCTGCTCAAGATAGCTGCGCAGAACATCGCTCAGCCCATCAAAATCCGCATTGTGAAATCTGTGCAGACTGCCCGCATGAATACCCTCAGGCCCGGCCAGCCCAACGCGCGTGGTGGTGCCGCCCAGATCAGCCAAAAGCCAGCGTTCAGTCATCGCGCCAACGCGCCAGAGTGGTGCGGGCTGTCTGTGCCAACATCAGCACATCAATGCCCACCGCAATGAATTGCGCCCCCCAATCGACGTAGGTTTGTGCAGTATCATGATCCACCGAAAGGATGCCTGCTGCCTTGTCGGACGCCGAAATCTTGGCCAGCGCCTCTCGGATAACATCCTGCACCGGACCATCGTTTTTCTTTCCGAGATACCCCATATCAGCCGCCAGATCTGAGGGGCCGATAAAGACACCGTCGACACCTTTGATCTGCAAAATTTCATCCAGTGCCTCGATCCCGGCCATGGTTTCAACCTGCACCAACAGGCACATCTGATCATTGGCTGTGAGTGTGTAATCGGCAATCGACGAAAACCCCGACGCCCGCGCCAATGCAGCCCCCGACCCGCGAATGCCTTCGGGGGGATAGCGCATGGCACGCGCCAATGCCTCGGTTTCGGCGGCGGTTTCAACCATCGGGATCAACAAGGTCTGAGCACCTGCATCCAACACTTGTTTGATCATCCAAGCCTCACCCACGGGCAAGCGCACCACCGGATGGCTGTCATAGGGCGCCATAACCTGAAGCTGTTGCAGGATAGAGCGCAGATCATTGGGTGCGTGTTCGCCATCAATCACCAGCCAGTCAAACCCGGCTGTGGCCAGCACTTCGGTGGCATAAGGATCGGCAAACCCGGCCCAGCACCCGATCTGACGCTCGCCCCGCGCGAGGGCGGCTTTGAAAGTGTTTTCAGGTGCGGGCATATCAATATTCCTAACCAAATTGAGTGGCTAAGACCTGCACCAACCGGGAATAAGGCCATTCGTGCGATCATAGCAAATGCCAGCATAAACCCATATGCGCCCAGATGGCGAGAACGGATGGACAAGCCATGGGTCTCATGTTTGAGTGGTTCAATGAGACATGCAAAATCCACACCCTATGTGATCACCGCCATGATGGTTGTGATCACCGCTGTCATCCTGCTGATGATGGGTCGTGTGCCATGGTGCGCCTGCGGTATTGATATGTGGGGCACGGTGAACACCGCTGAGGGATCACAACAACTGTTTGACTGGTACACCCCTAGCCACCTGTTGCACGGCTTCATCTTTTATGCGGTGCTCTGGCTGGTGGCGCGCCGGGTAGATGTGGGGTGGCGGCTGGTGATCGCCATGCTGGTTGAGGCCGCTTGGGAAATCGCCGAAAACACCAATGCTGTGATCGAACGCTACCGCGAAGTGACGATCTCACTGGATTACTTTGGCGATAGCGTGCTGAATTCTGTCGTGGACATGCTGGCAATGGCGCTGGGGTGGTGGCTGTCCATGCGCCTGCCGGTCTGGATGTCGGTGGCGATTGTGATCGGATTTGAAGTGCTCACCATGGTGATCATCCGTGATGGATTGGCCCTGAATGTGATCATGCTTTTGTCTCCGCTAGAGGCGATCAAGGTCTGGCAAGCGGGCGGATAAGCCATGAACACCCACGCCAAAGGGCTGCTGATCACCACATTGGGTGTGTTGTTTGTGGTGCCCGATAGTCTTTTTGTACGCCTGATCGAGGCCGAGCCGATGACCGTCGCCTTCTGGCGCGGGATGAGTTCGGGCATGCTGATCCTGATTGGTTTGCTTGTGGTGCAGGGCACCAGCGGGTTTCGCGCTGTGCTACAAACCGGGCGGCCGGGGCTGATCTATATGGTTTTGATCGGTTCGACGACGGTGGGTTTTGTGCTCGCCATCACGCACACGAGTGTTGCAAATGTGGTGTTCATTTTTGCCTCGATGCCGATCTTTGCTGCCATCCTCAGCCGCGTCTTTCTGGGCGAGCCGATCCGACGGCGCATGGTGATGACCATGCTGGCCGTGGCTGCGGGCCTGTCGATCATCGCCTATGGGTCAGGTGCATCGGAAATTGCCCATTGGTCGGGTGATCTTTTTGCGCTTTATGTGGCGTTTGCCTATGCGGCGGCACTGACCGCGGTGCGCAAGGTGCGCGATATCTCGATGATCCCGGCAATCCCGATTGCCTATATTACATCGGCTGTGGTGTTGATCCCGTTCTCGGCCCCGTTGGAGCCATTGGCGCAGCAGTGGCATCTGTTGCTGGGCCACGGGGCATTCATCGCCATCGCCACCTGTTTCTTAACCTTGGGACCACGTTACATCAGCACAACCGAAGTATCGCTGCTGATTTTGCTGGAATCGGTTCTGGCGCCAATCCTGGTCTGGGGTGTTGTCGCAGAAGACCCCGGCATCTGGGCGTTGATTGGCGGCGCGGTGGTTATCTGCGCCCTTTTGATATCAAATCTGATCGTGCTGATGCGAGGCCGCAACCGCGCCTAACCACCCCTATGCAATGATCAGAAATCCGGGTCGATTCCCGGCAGGTTCAGCGCCTTGATCAGGTCGCGCAATTCCTGACGTGCGGCAACGTTTGAGATATTCAGCTGCTTGACGCCCACATCCTTGAGGTCCAGCAGGGTCAGCCCGCGCGGGAATAATTCGCGGAAAATCACCCGCTCATTAAACCCCGGCGCGATGCGAAACCCGATGCGCTTGGCCAGATTTTCAAGGGCGGCGCCCATTTTCTCTTTGTTGACCATCCGCTGCGCGCCCAGACGGTTGCGCACCACGATCCAGTCAATCGGGTTTAGGCCTGCCTGTGCACGTAACTGGCGGGCATTCCAGACCATTTCGGCATAAACGGAAGGCCCGAGAATTTTCGTGCCGTCTTCATTCACATGGGCCAGCAGATCAAAATCAACGAAGCTGTCATTCAGAGGCGTGACCAGTGTGTCGGCCAGCGAATGCGCTACCTGACTGAGGCGTGTATGTGATCCGGGGCAATCAATCAGAATGAAATCACTGTCGGATTCCAGCTCGGCCACAGCAGCAGACAGGCGACGATCATAGACATTCTCACCGGGTTTCAGGCTGGCCTGATCTACCTCGGGCAAATCATGATAACGTGGGCTGGGCAGGGTTAATCCGGCCTTGTCCAGAAATCTCTGACGATTGGCTACATATCGCCCAAAGGTCTTTTGGCGCAGGTCCAGATCCAGCGCGCTGACCTTTTTGCCCATTCGGCACAGGGCTGTCGCCACATGCATGGCGACGGTTGATTTACCTGCGCCGCCCTTTTCGTTTCCGACAACGATGATATGTGCCATGCCCCGAACCTCTTGCTCGTCTGGGCTTTCTTGCCCTTTGAACCACTATATGTTGAGAGCTGTCTTTGGGGAAGAGCCAGGCTTGGCGCAAGGGGAAAAAGCACTCCAGATGTAACCCATAAGCTGCGCAAACGAAAAACGCCGCCCCGAGATGGAGCGGCGTTTCGTTAAACTCAGGGCTGGTTGGCTTAAAAGCCCAGGCCTGCATATTTGTTTTTGAACTTCGACACGCGACCGCCGGCATCCATCAAACGGGTGCCGCCACCGGTCCAGGCCGGGTGTACTGAGGGGTCAATGTCCAGCGAAAGCTGATCGCCTTCGGCGCCATAGGTCGAACGCATTGGAACAATCGTGCCATCGGTCATTTTGACGTCGATGAGGTGATATTCGGGGTGGATGTCTTTTTTCATCGTTCCGCTCCTTATGCCGACTTGTCAGCTTTGGCTTTATACGTTGTATCCTCGGCGATACGGGCAGATTTGCCGCGACGCGCACGCAGGTAATACAGTTTGGCGCGCCGTACACGGCCACGACGTACAACAGTGATGCTGTCGATATTGGTAGAGTGCAGCGGGAAAACCCGTTCCACGCCTTCACCAAAGGAAATCTTGCGAACAGTGAACGACCCGGCAATGCCATGGCCATTTTTACGACTGATGCAGACGCCTTCAAAATTCTGGACCCGGCTGCGCGAGCCTTCGGTCACTTTAAAGCCTACGCGAAGTGTGTCGCCGGCTTTGAAATCGGGAAGCTCTTTCCCGAGTGAGGCAATCTGTTCGGCCTCGATCTGTGCGATCAGGTTCATCTGATCAACTCCTTCATATACTTGCGGTTGTTCCGCAAAGATGTTTGCGCGGTCATGAGAGCTCTTGGTCTTCATTCGGGTCCGCAGATGCGCCCGCCAGAGATCAGATCGTCATATTTATGTGTGACCAAACGGCCATTCCGGGGGTGCTGGCGGCAAAGACTGTGATGCCCATCAGAAGATAACGAGAATCGGCTGCGCCACAACAGGCCCGGAATGGCCGGGTAATACAGTGTATGTTGAGAATATCAAGCCCTAAGGCTTAGGATATCACCTGTCCGATCAGCATATGTGGCACAGGGTGAGCCGCCAGAAGTGCCTTCCGGTAGGGATCATGCTGTCCCTAAGTGTCTGTGTCGCCTTTCTGATGGGCGTGCCACAGGTCGGGGCGGCGGGCTTTGGTGAGCTCTTCGCTTTGGGCCTGTCGCCATTTGGCCACTTCTCCGTGGTTGCCGGACATCAAAACCGGCGGGATCGGTAGGCCCTTCCATTCGGCGGGTCGGGTGTATTGCGGGTGTTCCAGCAACCCATCCGAGAAGCTTTCTTCCTCGGCCGAGGCATCATTGCCCAAAATGCCGGGGCGCAACCGCACAGCCGCATCCAGCATGGCCTGTGCTGCCAGCTCGCCTCCGGTCAGGACAAAATCACCCAATGAGACCTCAAGAATGTTGTAATGCTCGATCACCCGCTGATCGAGGCCTTCAAAGCGGCCGCAAATCATCGTCACACCCGGACCAGCCGCCAGATCCTGCGCCATCGCCTGATCAAACCGCCGCCCTCGCGGGCTGAGATAGATCAGCGGGGCGCCGGTGGGCGCGGATTTCAACGCGTGATCAATGGCGCGGCCCATGACATCGGCGCGCAAGACCATGCCAGCGCCCCCCCCGGCGGGTGTGTCATCCACATTGCGGTGCTTGCCTTCCCCAAAGGGGCGCAGATCAATCGGGTTCAACTGCCATAGGCCGTCCTTCAGCGCCCGCCCGGTCAGGCTCTCGCCCAATACACCGGGAAAGGCCTGTGGAAACAACGTGATCACCTGCGCCAGCCAGACACCGGCCAAACGTGGTGCCGGGTCAATCAGGCTGCGCGGGGTCAGGGATGCGCTGATGGATTTGCGGCCATGAGATTTGGAAGGGCTGTCGGGCATAGGTGCCAATGTCCTGTCACAAGGGGGTTGCCGGGGTTGTGGCGGAGCAGGGGGGCCGCGGTCAACCCCAAAGCGGCTGGTGCCGTCAACTGCGTGTTGGTCGATGGGTATAGCCGGACCGGCGGTGGCGCTGAACGACATCGCGTTTTGCTGCGGCCAGCGCATCATCATCAAGATCTGACTGGTTGAGCGCCAAAAGTTCGTCAGCGGCCCCGTCAGGTTGCACATTATGGGCCGGGAGAGGGGCGATATCATTGGCGGGAATACCCAGCAACTCGAGCGCCGCCCCCAATGGACCAAGCGGCGTGGCGCCGCATTGTTCAATCGCGGTGGTGGCCACATTGGCGCGGTTGCCCAAGCGGTATGCGACGGCCTGTACCACTTCGGGTAGGCGGGCGGCGTGGTGCAGTTTCAGACGATAGTCCTCAAACGTCTCGGTCACACGCATGGCCCGCAGGTTCTGCCAATACACGGAGCGTTGCCAGTCCCGCGCTGTGCGGGTTGTAAACCAGATGGTGATCTCAGCATCAGCCCCAAAGTGGCTGCGCAAAACAGCGGTGGCCACATTCATCAGCGTCGGCGCGGCGTTATATCCCGCAACGCCGTGATGGCCGGGAATATACCCGCTCAGGTCTTCGGAACTGATCAACATGTGGCGTGGATCGTCGGCATCCAGCGGCTCAATCGCCTGCGCAAAATATTCGGCAAACTGTTGCAGCAACTCCATATTTGGCTGGGCAGAAAACTTGCGCGCTGCGCGTGCGGCCTCGATCACATCGGCGGTCACCATCAGGCGCAGATGCGAGGCCAGATCGCCCATGCGCGCCTCGGCTCCGCGTTGCAGGCTTGAGGTGCCTGTCTTGTGAAATCCGGGGTGCAAAAGGATGCGCAACAGCTTGGGCTTTCGATAAAGAGCGGTCTGAGATGGATATGCGCGCGGCAGGAGTGGCGTCAAGTTGTCCTTGGATCAAGGTTTGTGCGGCGCAAAACCTTAGTCCGCAAACAGCCCGTCAGGGGGATCGCAAACGATGCGGCCTTTAGAGAGATCAACAGTGGGTACGGCATCCAGCGTAAAGGGCAGCAACACCGTGTCCTTCAGGCCGTCGCCCTGGATTTCCAGCAGGTCTGATGCGCCGTGGTTCAACACATCCTTGACGCGGCCCAACAACGTGCCGCCAGTGTCATAGACCGCAAGCCCGATCAGATCGGCATGATAGTATTCATCATCCGGCAGGTTGGGCAATTGTGACCGCTCGGCAAACAAGCGCACGCCACGCAGGGCGTCGGCCTGTTCTTTGCTGGCAACGCCGGAAAGTTGAGCGGTAAAGCCGTTTTTGATCTGCCCGTTCAAGGTGATGGTAAATTGGCGCGTGCCGTCCTCGGTGCTGAGGGGGCCATAGGCGGCGATGTCCTCAGGCTCGGCGGTAAAGCTTTTCAGGCGCACTTCGCCATTCACGCCAAAAGCGCCTGCGATGGCGCCTACACAGATCATATCATCCATTGGTCGTCTCCACAGCACAGACACCGGCACGCGCCCAAGTGCCACCTGATTGTTCGCACAGGTCTTGTTGATGCGCACGTTCAAAGAATATGCCAGTCACGAAAGCAACAAGGCACAACGCCACGAGGCGGATCAACCGGAAGATCACCCTCATCGCGTGATCACCGGCAAATGGCCGCGCCGATCTTCCCAGCCGGCACGTTCCAGTTCTGGCGTGTCGCTGTCTGCCTCGGGCCAACCGATGCACAAATAGGCCACCAGCCGCCAATCAGGTGAAACATCCAGGTCGCGCCCGAGTTGATCAGGGTCAAGGATCGACACCCAGCCCACACCCAACCCATGCGCGCGCGCCACCAGCCAGAACTGAGTGATGGCCGCCACGACCGAGTAGCGGCGCGTTTCTGGCATGGAGCCTGCCCCCAAGCCTGCCCCTTTTTCGGTTTCTTCGTCACAAAAGACGGCCAGTTGAACCGGGGCTTTTTGCATGCCAGTCAGTTTGAGCTGGCTGTATAAAGCGGCTTTTTCACCGGCATAGCCTGCAAGTGCTTTGGCATTGGCGGTCGTGAAGTTTTCCAGTGCAGATGCGCGCGCAGCATCGCCCTCAAGGCGCAGCACACGCCACGGCTCGCTCAGGCCAACGGACGGGGCCAAAAGAAAACTGTCGAGGCAGGCCTGCAGCACGGCCTCGTCCACCGGATCTGAGCGAAAGCGGCGCACATCGCGCCGCCAACGCATCAGATCAAGCAGTCCCGTTTGTAGCTCGGAAGAAAACTGCGACATGTCGCAACGTCCCCGGATTACTTGTCCGCGGTTTCTTCTTCAGCAGCAGGTGCTTCTTCGGCAACTGCTTCTTCAACGGGGGCTTCTTCAGCCGGGGCAGCAGCGGCTTCGGCAGCGGCGGCAGCTTTGGCTGCTTTTTCCTCAACGCGGTCCTTGGCTTTCTGGCCAGGCTCACCTTTGTTGGGGTTTGAGCGCTCTTTTTTCTCGATTGTGCCGGCAGCCTCCAGGAAGCGGCTGACGCGGTCGGTGGGCTGTGCGCCCTGGTCCAGCCAGTATTGGATGCGCTCAATGTTCATTTTCACGCGCTCTTCGCTGTCTTTGGGCAGCAAAGGGTTATAGGTGCCCAGTTTTTCGATGAAGCGGCCATCGCGTGGCATGCGGCTGTCGGATGCCACGATGCGATAAAAAGGGCGTTTCTTGGAGCCGCCGCGGGCGAGCCGGAGTTTCATAGCCATTGTGTGTTCTCCTTAAGAATGGCGTGGGAAGGTGGGGTGAAACCCCACCCTACATTTGGTTAGGAATGGTGTTTCTTGTGGTGTTGGATGACTTCGCCAATGATGAAGTTCAGGAAGTTCTTGGCAAATTCGGGGTCGAGGTCGGCTTCAAGCGCCATGCGCTGAAGTCGCTCGATCTGCTGGCTTTCGCGCAGCGGATCGGAGGGCGGGAGGGCGTGCTCAGCTTTTAGCTGACCTACGGCCTGTGTGTGTTTAAAGCGCTCGGCCAGCGTATAGACCAATACCGCATCCAGTCGATCAATGGATGTGCGGTGCTCTTTCAGAAGCTCGGCGGCGCGGGAGGTGGCGTCAGTCAACGGGCATTCCTTTCGGTTTGAACAGCGGATCGCAATAGTGGCTGATTTCCAGCTCGATCCCATCGGCAATCTGGCCGGATTTCAGCCGCTCGGGCGCGGGGTGGCGGTAAACGGCATCATCGCCATCAATCGTGGCGGCGGCCTTGTCTTTGGTGCACCCCAGCCTCTCGGCCAGGCGGATGCTGTCGAGGTTTTTGGGATCAATATAGCTGACCGCATTTTCCCAACCACAATGGGCATAGAGATGTGCACGCACCGCATGGGTGGCTTCCAGCGCATAGCCATGACCGGCCTCATTGGGCCAGATGATCCAGGCGATTTCGCGTTCGGGCCATTTGGCCGGAAACCAGCCGCCGGCCATGCCGAGGGTTCTGTCGGTGACCCGGTCGTGGATCATCCACATGCCATAGCCGCGGATTTCCCAATGGCCGATTTCGGCGGCATAGAGCATCCAGGCCTCATAGGGATTTAGCGGACCACCCATGAAACGCGAGCGATAAGAGCTGAATGTGGCTTTGAAATCCGGATAATCCTCGGCCATGGGGCCACGCAGAACGAGGCGTTTGGTTTCCAGAATGGGAATGCTGGTGGCGGACATTACACATCCTCCGGTCTGGGATGGCGGCAGACCAATGGGGCGTCCCAATCGGTCAGATCAGGAATGGCCCAATGGCCGATAAGCCCGGCGTTCACACCCCAAACATTCATGGCGCGCGAGGTCAGGCGCTCAGTTTCCTGAACCGGAGTGTTGATCAGACGAGGCGTCATGCATAAGCCTCCGGGTTGCCGTCATTGTCACCGCTCAGGCCCAGATCCGCAGGCGAGGGGTGCCGGAACAGGCGTTCGGTGCCCATCTGAACGTTGAGATACTCGCGTTCGAAATGTGCGCCCAGCCTTTCGGCGAGCGCGACCGAGCGGTCATTGCCCGGCACGATATTGGATGTCAGCGTTGTAAAACCAAGGTCGGTGTAGGCCCATTCGCGTGCGCGCGTGGCGGCTTCAAACGCGATTCCCTTGCCTTCGAACCCGGCGTAAACGACCCAGCCGATCTCGGCTTCGGGCCAGCCTTCGGGCTCCCAGATGCCTGTGATGCCACAGGGCAAGCCTGTGGCTTTTTGCTCAATGGTGAAATAGCCGTACCCGCGCAGAGCCCAGTGGCCGATATTGCTTGCAAACCAACGCCAAGCCTTGGGGCGGTCTTCTTCGGTGCCAAAGCCCCATGACCGTTCAGGATCGGTGATGAAGGTGTTGAATACATCAAAATCACGGGCCTCGGGGCCGCGCAGGATCAGGTTTTCGGTTTCCAGACGGGGAATGGTGAGCGTGAGGGTCATGCCTGCGCCCCCCGTGGCAGGGTATAGACATTGCGGGTGACGCCGTCGGGGAAGGTGTCGCGGCGAACAACTCGTCCACCGAGACGTTGGGCGACGCGGTGAGCGGCTATGTTGTGATCCCGCATGAAAGTTTCGACCTGCGTCCAACCCAGCGTATCATAGGCAAAGGCAATGATGGCGCGGCTGGCTTCGGTTGCGTAGCCTTTGCCGCGGGCCTGGAGCATCAGCCACCAGGTGAGTTCATGGGTGTCCCAATCATCAGCATGGGCCAGGCCTGCGCCACCAAGAACAGCCGCATCGTCTTTGCGCCGCAAGAGCCAGATGCCAAAGCCTTTGTCTTGCCAGTGGTGCATGTCTTTTGCATGAATATCGGCGATCTGATCCGCACTGCGCCCGCCTCGATAGGTCCCGACAGTGGCGTCAGCCTCGGCGTAGAACGCCTGATAGGCCGACAGGTCTGCAGGCCCCGGTGCACGCAGGGTCAGGCGCTGGGTGTCCAGCGAAGGCAGATGCCGCACGGCTTTCATTCCGATAACCTGGCCGCAATACTCCGTTCCCGCTGCCCGAGCGGGTTGGGAGGGCAGGAGCCTCCGACGGAGATGTTTGGCGCAAGAGAAAATCATCAGGTTATTTCTTTTTCCCAAAGCCTGAAAGGCCGGGGGGCAATGCGCCGCCGCCCAATCCGGGCAGGCCGCCACCGGGCAGGCCTTTGCCCATTTGTTTGGCCGCCTGTTCCAGGGCTTTTGGGTCCATGCCTGCGGCCATGTCCTCGGGGGAGGGGCCGCCTTTGCCAAACATGCCTTTCATGGCCTGTTTCAGCATGCCGCCTTTGCCCATTTTGCCCATCTTCTTCATCATGTCGCCCATCTGGCGCTGCATTTTGAGAAGTTTGTTCAGCTCACTGACTTCAAGCCCGGCCCCCGCGGCGATGCGTTTCTTACGGCTGGCTTGCAGCAGCTTGGGGTTGGCGCGTTCTTTTTTGGTCATGGAGTTGATCAGGGCGACCTGACGCGACAGAATTTTGTCGTCAATGCCGGCGCCTTCCATCTGTTTGGCCATTTTCCCCATGCCGGGCATCATGCCCATGACGCCTTCCATGCCGCCCATCTTTTGCATCTGTTCCAGCTGCATCTTCAGGTCGTTCATGTTGAACATACCCTTCTGGAAGCGCTTCATCATCTTTTCGGCCTGTTCGACCTCGATGGTTTCCTGCGCTTTTTCCACAAGGCTGACGATATCGCCCATGCCCAGGATGCGGCCTGCGATACGCTCGGGCTCGAACGTTTCAATCGCGTCCATCTTTTCGCCCAGCCCGACAAAGCGGATGGGTTTGCCAGTGACTGCACGCATCGACAGCGCCGCACCACCGCGCCCATCGCCATCCATCCGGGTCAGGACAACACCGGTCACGCCGATCTTGTCGTCAAATTCAGTGGCGACGTTGACAGCGTCCTGACCGGTCAGCCCATCAACCACCAACAGGGTTTCACGCGGGTTGGCCACATCACGCACGGCGGCGGCCTGTGCAATGAGTTCTGCATCAATATGCAGACGCCCGGCGGTGTCGAGCATGTAAACATCATAGCCGCCCAATCCCGCCTGCATCTTGGCGCGTTTGGCAATCGCCACAGGGTCTTCGCCCTTGACGATGGGCAGGGTATCCACACCGATCTGAGTGCCGAGGATGGCAAGTTGCTCCATCGCGGCCGGGCGATTCACATCCAATGACGCCATCAGCACGCGCTTGCCTTCACGTTCTTTCAAACGCTTGGCCAGTTTGGCGGTGGTGGTGGTTTTACCCGAGCCTTGCAAACCAACCATCAGGATGGGCGCAGGCGGGTTATCAATTTTCAGCGCGCCGGGATCGTCCGAACCGGTGAGGGTTTCGACCAATGCGTCATGTACGATCTTGACGACCTGTTGGCCCGGTGTGACCGATTTTGTCACTGCGTGCCCGGTGGCCTGGTCCTGCACACGTTTGATGAAATCACGCGCCACAGGCAGCGAGACATCTGCCTCAAGCAAAGCGACACGCACTTCGCGCAGGGCGGATTTAACGTCATCCTCGGACAAGGCACCTTGCTTGGTCAGCCGGTCGAAGACACCAGAGAGGCGGTCTGATAGGCTTTCGAACATTTTGTGCCTCCTGTCGGCAATTGCAGGTGCCAATCCTTATCGGACAAGCGGTTCAAACGATAAGCGCCCCCACGGGCGATACTCGCTGGTGGGGGGCGATCCCGGGCATAGGCCCAAGGGACCGGAAGCAATATGGACTTCCGGAAAGGTTGCGCCAGCGTTTAGGAGGGAAAATGCCGCGAGTCAAGTCAATGCAGAGGTTTCGGAGGACTGGCGAGACAGCTAAACTGAACGCAAAGCAACATGGTTGGGATGTATGGAAGCCCTAGTTTTTATCTTCGCCGAAATTCTGTTCGCATGCATGATACCGTTTCTGGCATTGGCCGGGGCGATGATGGGAGCGTTGTTGGAGGTTTTGGCAGCGATCTTTGGGGGAATATTTTCGGCGATGCTGGAAATGCGCCGGGCAAAGAAATCTCCGGACCAACCTGCCAAGCCGCGCAAACCACTTATCCCGCGTAAAGTGATCCATTGGAGTGCCGGTATACTTGTGAGTGTGGGTGTGCTGAGCCTTGTGTCCACTTTCGTGTTCTTTCAGCCGATCCTGCGCTATGTGGTTGAAGGGGCCGCAGACAAGGCGGGAATGCAAGTCAGCTACGGCAGGGCTGAGGGCACGCTGATCAAAGGTGACGTCACCTTGAGCGATCTGCACCTGATCCGCAAAGACGACATTGGCTTGGCGTTTGACCTGAATGTTGGCCGCATACAGGCAGATGTGGATGTCTGGAGCCTGCTGAGCACTGTTCCGCAGATCACCATGGCGCGGGTTGATGATGTGACAGGGTATGTCAGCCCGCCCCAACACGACAAAGACAAACCGCGCAAAAAGCGGCGCCCCTTCCGCGCGGGTGTATTGCAGGCCACCGGCGTGGATATTGAGGTGCGCCCCAAGGCGTCTGATCCATATTCACTGGTGATTCCCCAGGCACAGGTAGCCCCGTTCCGCAGCAAGTTGGCATTGTTTGACTTGTTGTTTCGTTCAAACATGCAGGCGCAGGTCGCCGGGCAGGATTTGATCGTGCACACACGCAATGTCACCGAATTTGGCCGTGAAACCCTGTGGGATTTTTCGAATGTTGACGCCGAGAAGGTCAAACTTCTGGTGCCCAAAGCCCCGCTGACCTGGCTGAATAGCGGCACGTTGGATGTGCTGGTGACAGACCGCTGGAGCCTGTCGGAAGACTGGGTTGATATGGATTGGCAAATAGGGATGAAGGAGATGAAGATCGACGTTCCCCGTGATGCAGGTACAACCGAGAAGCTGCTGAGTGGATCATTGGCCCAACTGGTAAAAGCCAGGGCGGGCAATGCTGATTTCCGCTATCAACTTACATTGGACAAAGCACAGATCGGAGCCCTGCGCGCTGGCAATCTGGATCAGTTTTGGGATACGGTTTTGGCAGGGTTTTTGAAATCGGGAGGCAAAGGGCTGAGCGCTGGAGCGGATCAATCGGATGACCCGGATACGTCAGGTGATAAACCCAGTGCCATGGACAAGCTGAAGGGTTTGTTCAACAAAAAACCATCAGAGTAGCCATCTAATTGCGCGGGATTTTGGGGATATGTGAAAGCCAGGTGTTGACCGCTTCGCACATATTTTCTGGGCCGGACCCGCTGGTGAAATAGTCATGCAGGGGCATTGGTTTTTCAATCGCTTTGCCCTTTTGCATGGCGTGCAGCACCAGCACCGGGCGGTACAGCGCCTGACCGCCCTCTGAGACATCTGTTTGAAGTCGCGCCTCAATCAGGCGTGACAGCTTGTGATTGACCTCAAACCGGCGAAACAACGATTGACGGCGGATGGTGATGCGATCGGTGTTGCGATCAAAGACGAATTGCAGCCGTCTGGCAAAAAGCTCAAGCATGAGCAGCCATAATCCTCCGCCCACAACAGAAAACATGAAGGCAAACAGCCACAGCATCGGTTCATCCGATAGCCCCAGGGGCACCAAACCGATGCCCACAAACAGGACGAACAGAGATGCCAGTGCCATGGCCAAAACCCAAGGCACATGATCAAGGATCAATAGAGAGGCTGTGTTGTGACTAATCTTCATCAGTGCAGGCTATGCAAACCTTACAGCCGGTTCAAGCGCTAGGGTTTACAAGTGCGAGCATCAATGAACATAATTGCACGGCACGCCATCCTAATGTGCGTAAACAAACAGGTAGTTTCAAATGGACAATTGGGACGAAATTCGCACTGCATTTCGTGTGGCTCACATCGGCACTGTCAGTGGCGCGGCTGAGGTGCTGGGCGTGCATCATGCGACGGTCATTCGCCACATCGACGCCCTCGAAGAGCGGCTGGGCGTCAAACTCTTTCAACGCCACGCGCGCGGCTATACGGCCACAGAGGCAGGTGAAGATCTGCTGCGCGTCGCGCAGGCCACTGACGACCAGTTTAGTCAGTTGGCAGGGCGGATCAAAGGCCGAGGCAATGACGTGGGCGGTGAATTGGTCGTGACGTCGTTGGGCGGCACCAGCTATTTGCTTGTACCGATGTTGGCTGAATTCCGGCGCGACTACCCCGATATCATCGTGCGCTACCTGACTGGTGACCGCCTGTTTCGCCTTGAATATGGCGAGGCACATGTTGCCATCCGGGCAGGGCGTATCCCCGATCAGCCTGACAATGTTGTGCAGCATTTCGTCACCCAGAAGTTCACTCTTTACGCCAGCGAAGCCTATATCGCGCGCTATGGCTGTCCCGAAAACTGGGACCAGTATGACAAGCATTGTTTTGTGAGCACGGACGACCCTAAATCGCGCGCGCCTTTTTCTCAGTGGATGCGCGAGCATGTGCCGGACAAAAATGTTGTGTTCCGCAGTGGCGATGTCCACGCTTTGCGCCGCGCCATTCAAGAGGGGGTGGGCATTGGCTTCATGTCACAGATGCAGGCGCGAGAACTTGGCAATCTGACCGAAGTCACCCCACCGCGCGATGAATGGTCAGCAAAGCTCTGGCTGGTCACACATATGGATTTGCACCGCACCACCAAAGTGCAGGCGTTTTTATCGTTTCTCAAAGATCGCGTCAAAACCTGGGAAACACCATGACCGACGCTCTGCGGGGCCATCTGGCAATGCTGACGTTTTCAGGTTTGATTGCAGGCTCTTTCGCGTTGGGGTCGATGGCAGCCCCCAGCATTGCCCCGACAGCGCTGAATGCGGTGCGTTTCATATTGGCCTCTGTTTTGCTGGGGGGCTTGGCCCTGGTCTGGACAGGGATTGAGCGCAAAGCCTTCGCCGCCCCCTGGCGCTATCTGCTGATGGGGGCCTCAATGGGCATCTATTTCGTTTTGATGTTTGAGGGGTTGAAAACCGCAGACCCTGTGTCGGCGTCGGCTGTGTTTACGCTGACGCCGATCATATCGGGCGCTTTTGGCTATGTCATGCTGCGCCAGATCACCACGCAGCGGATGGCCTTGGCGTTGGCGGTGGGGGCGTGTGGCGCGTTATGGGTGATTTTCCGTGCCGACTGGGGGGCTTTCCTGCGCTTTCAGGTGGGCCGGGGGGAAATGATCTATTTCGTCGGCTGCGTTGCCCATGCGATCTATACACCCATGGTGCGCCTGTTGAACCGGGGCGAACCAGCGGTGGTTTTCTCATTGGGGGCCATGTCAGCGGCGGCCCTGCTTGTTACGATCGCAGGCTGGCAGGATATCATCGCCACGGACTGGGCCAATCTGCCCAGCATCGTCTGGATCACCATTGGCTATACGGCCGTCTTTGCCACTGCGATCACCTTTGTTTTGTTGCAATACGCTTCGTTGCGGCTGCCCTCAGCCAAGGTGATGGCCTATACATATTTGACGCCAAGCTGGGTGATCCTGTGGCAAGAGTCCTTGGGTCATGGATTGCCTGCCGGGCTGGTGATTGTGGGTGTCGGGCTGACGATCCTGGCGCTGAGCATGCTATTGAAAGAGGAATAACACCGGGGCACGCCTTTAGATAAAGCCCGACTGCGTGAGCTGCTGAATCAATGTGGGAAAGTCGATCGGATCGGGGTGGCGCTGATCTGTTGAGGCGTTCGACAAAGGTGTGATGCGTTGCAGGTCCACATCAGCGAAACCCGTGATCTGATTGGCGATGGCATCCACCGCATCGCGCCGAACGCGGCGTTGGATCAGGCCAATACGCGTTTTGGGTTGCACAGCGAAGGGCACAAGGTGAAAGGCTGATCCGTCACCGCCCACAATCACCTTTGCAGCACGGTAAACGCGCGCTTGGGCCATGATGCTGTGGCGCTGGGGGTGAAACACGGTGTAACCCGCCGCCAGCATCATGTCTTCAATTCGGCTCTCTTGATCGACACGTTGATGTGTGTGCTTCAACTTGCCACGAGAGATATAGATTTTCTCAGGCCCCTGAGGCTTGCAATTGGCAGCCACACGGCTGCGCACATACCGGCGAAAATCTTCGGTGCCTGTGGCCCATTGCATATGGCCAAACCCTTGCGCTGGCACCAATATCCTATCGGCGATCACCGGAGCTTTGACCAGATGCAGAGGCATATCCACGCCCATCAGCTCAAAAAACGCCAACAGCCGTCGCCGCAAAACCGACCCGAAATCAGTATTGGTAAAGGGCAGCATGACCAATCCGTCAAAGCGTTCCTGACGGCCATCCATGGCCCAAAGCCGTGCGGTGCTTTCCATCAGGAAATGCCCGAAATGATGCCGCCCAAGACCGCCAAACAGATAGGTGCCCTCCAGTTTTGTGGCCTCTGAAATGTCAGGCATCACAGGGCGTGCGGTAAACCGGTTGTCGGAAATCCTTGTACGGGACAGCTCGCAAAAACTGCCATCGGCGCGAAAGACGCCACACCCCAGCCCATCGTTTTGCTCCACCGGCACGATCACTCCATTGTCGAGCGGCTCAATAATGGGGGGCGGCAGGCGGTCAGGTGTCAACGGCGCGTTGGCGCTCATATCAGGCTGGGTCATCGGTGCCACCATCCTGGCTCAACTCGACCTTTAAAAAACGCTCGAACGCATCCAGATTGACCGCCTCAAACTGGCCAAAACTTTGCATCCAGATTGAGACATCCCGCATCGCATCCGGTTCCAGTTTGCACCATTTCACCCGGCCCCGGCGCTCCTGAGAGATCAGGCCCGCGCGGCTGAGGATATTGAGGTGCTTTGAGATGGCCGCCAAACTCATTTCAAACGGCTCGGCCACATCTGTGACGGCCATATCATCCTCCAGCAGCATCACCAGGATGGCGCGGCGGGTGGGATCGGCCAATGCGGCAAAGATCGTATCGAGCGGGTTGGTCATTGTCCTCTGCGTTAGCGGTTTGGGCAGGTGGCCGTCAAGGCAAGGCAGGCCGTTTGAGCCAAAGCAAGGCGGATTGCAGCCCCTGTGTTAAGTTGCGGCGAATAACCGGAGAGCGCGCGAGGATCACGCCTATCATGGGCCCGGTGGAGATGATCGAAAAGGGCCGATTGACCCCGGTTCGGGTTTTTGCCCTGCGCGATGAGGGGGGGTGCCGAAAGATAGTCAACCAAATGGTTGAATATGCCAAATCCGGCTTTGTGGCCCGCAATCGCCCTGCTGCATCGGGTCTCATGGCGTTTGGCATTCTAGAAACATTCTATAAAACAATGACTTACCTTGATTTTGATCACCCGCGCTGCGTGCTTGACTCATCGCCTTCCCGGCCTTAGCACTCGCTCAACACTTCCCGAGGAGGTAAATAGCGTGTCCGATCCTGATCCTGCTGAGCGCCTGGCGCTGCTTGAGACCCGGATCAACGAGCTGAAAGCCAAGGACGCGCCAAAACCCCACACGGAAGAGCACTACTCTCAGGCGCAACATGCCTGGCGGATGGTGATAGAGATGGTGGCCGGCATCGCAATCGGTTTTGGCATCGGGTACGGGCTGGACAGCCTTTTGGGGACGATCCCAATATTCCTGGTGCTGTTTACATTGCTGGGCTTTGCGGCGGGCGTCAAAACGATGATGCGCAGTGCCGCCGAGCTTCAGAAAGAACACTTGGCCGATACGGCCACGGATAATACCCCCCAAACCGGGGGAGATGAGAGAGCAAAACATGGCGACTGAAGCGCACGGAGCCGAAGATAAAGGTCTGGAACTGGTGTTCCACCCGATGGATCAGTTTATGGTCAAGCCATTGTTTGGCGATGGCGGCGTGGGGACGTTCACCATCACAAACGTGACGCTTTGGATGGCCATCACGGTTTTGGCAGTTATTGCTTTGATGGTTTTGGGCACGTCGGGGCGTAACACTGTACCGTCGCGCATTCAGTCGATTTCGGAACTGGCCTACGGCTTTATTCGTAAGATGGTTGAGGACGTGGCAGGCAAAGATGCGCTGCCGTATTTCCCTTATATCATGACGTTGTTCATCTTCATCGTGTTTTCGAACTTCCTTGGGCTTTTGCCCGGTGCCTTTACCGCAACCAGCCACATTGCGGTCACCGCGATCATGGCGGTGGCGGTTTTCTTGGCGGTGACTGTTCTGGGTTTTGTCAAAAACGGTTTTGGTTTTCTGAGCCTCTTCTGGATCAGCTCTGCTCCGCTGCCGTTGCGGCCCATTCTGGCGCTGATCGAAGTGATCTCGTACTTTGTGCGCCCTGTCAGCCATTCTATTCGTCTGGCGGGTAACATGATGGCCGGTCACGCCGTGATCAAAGTGTTTGCAGCCTTCGCACCCATGGTGCTGATTGGATGGGTCGGTGTTCTGGTGACGCCGCTGTCGATCATTGCGATCACCGCAATCTATGCACTTGAAGTGCTGGTGGCCTTTATTCAGGCCTATGTCTTTACCATCCTGACGTGCGTGTATCTGAAAGATGCGCTGCATCCAAACCACTAAGGAAATGGTGGGGTTAAACCCCACCTTACGAAACAACCGCGGGACATCCCGCAATACAAATCGAATGCTAATTCCAACGTAAGGAGAATACTCATGGAAGGCGATATCGTACAAATGGGCGCATACATCGGCGCTGGTCTGGCCTGTACAGGCATGGGCGGCGCGGCTCTTGGTGTGGGCCACGTTGTTGGTAATTTCTTGTCGGGTGCCCTGCGCAACCCATCGGCTGCTGGTGGTCAAACTGCGACCATGTTCATCGGTATCGCGTTCTCGGAAGCGCTGGGGATCTTCTCGTTCCTCGTAGCCCTTCTGTTGATGTTTGCTGTCTAAACCTTACAGAAACTGATCCTTACGCGGGGGTGAAGGGCGCAAACGTCTTTCACCCTTTGTACCGGAAAGTTCCTGAGGGAGGACGACATGGCAACTGAAACGCACGATACGGCTCATCAAGCGGCCAGCGCCTGTGTGGATTCGCATGGCGGTGCCGTGGGTCTGCCACAGGTTTGCGGCGAGTGGATGGGCAACCAGATTTTCTGGCTTGTTGTCACGCTGGTCGTGATCTTCTTCGTTCTGTCTCGTATTGCTCTGCCGCGCATCGCTGCGGTATTGGCTGAACGGCAAGGGACGATTACCAATGATTTGGCCGCCGCCGAAGACCTGAAGGTCAAGGCAGTTGAAGCCGAAGACGCCTATAACAAAGCGCTGGCTGATGCTCGCGTTGAAGCGCAGAATATTGTGAACGCGACCAAGGCCGAAATCAAAGGCCAAATTGACGACGCGATCGCAAAAGCGGACGCTGACATTTCAGCCAAAGCGGCGGAAGGCGAAAAGAAAATCGCTGAAATCCGCGCTGGTGCGTTGGAAAGCGTAAAAGTCGTGGCCAAGGATACGGCCAAGGAAATCGTGGCAGCCATGGGCGGCAAGGCGGATGCCAAGTCAGTCACTGCGGCCATCACAGCACGGATGAAGGGGTAAGCGACATGATGCGTTTCATTGCAACACTGATTGCCCTGACTATGGCCAGCCCTGCGCTGGCTGCTTCCGGGCCGTTCTTTTCGCTGACGAACACCAACTTTGTGGTTCTGATCTCATTCCTGCTGTTTGTGGCTGTGCTGTTGTACCTCAAGGTGCCATCCATGCTGGGTGGTCTTTTGGACAAACGCGCCGAAGGCATCCAGAGCGAGCTGAATGAGGCCCGTGCCCTGCGCGAAGAAGCACAGACTTTGCTGGCCTCCTACGAGCGCAAGCAAAAAGAAGTGCAAGAGAAGGCCGACCGGATCGTTGCCCACGCCAAGGAAGAGGCCTCTGAGGCCGCAGAACTGGCCAAGGCTGATCTCAAGGCGTCTATCGCGCGGCGTTTGCAGGCAGCAGAAGACCAGATAGCTTCGGCCGAGCAAGGTGCCGTAAAAGAGGTGCGTGACCAGGCGGTGACCATCGCTGTGGCTGCCGCCCGCGATCTGATTGCCAAGCAGATGACCGCCACCGACGGCAACAAGCTGATCGACGCCGCCATCGCGGATGTGGACGCCAAGCTGCACTAAGCAGAGCTGGTAGAAAACTATAAAGGGCCCGGATGCATAACATCCGGGCCTTTTGTTTTGCGGCATGTTTTTAGATGATAAATGTGATCGGCGGGTGGTTTGATCGAGAGCGGATCTGCAAATATGCGACGGGTCTCTGAATACGCTAACAAAAGCTCAGCCTCACTAAGCTGCATTGGTGTACCCCAAAAGAAAGGGGGCCGTTGAACCGGCCCCTCAATCCGTTCCTGCCTGGAACTTAACTGGAAAGTTTACTGCGCCGGGATCACCAGCTGTTGGCCGACTTCAACTTGATTGCGCAATTGCAGTAGGTCTCGATTGGCGCTGTAGATGTCCGTGGCCTTGGCCGTGCTGCCATAAAACCGATAGGCAATCGAGGCGAGGCTGTCGCCCGGCTGCACCACATAGTTGCTTGCCCCCAAAGCGCCTGAAACATATGCCGGATTGCTCAGAGCTGCCAACAATGAGGCCGTATCAACACGCCCATCCTGAGTGATCAAGGATTGGGGCACGTCGACAGTGCCTTTGACCGCCGCGTCGTTCACCAGAGCGTCGATATAGTCTTCGGACTGCCCTTGTGTCAGTGCGCTGACGATCAGCTGCTCCAAATTATCGACTGTCGCTGTGGGCGCAGTGGCCTGCATCGGCTGTGTGGCTGGTTTCAAAGGCGCCGCAGGGCGGATGGCAGCCGCAACACTCGCTTGCAAAGCTACTGGTTCGATCTGAGGCAGCTCAGGGGCCAGAGTGGCCGCAGTTCCAAGGCCGTCAGAAAGGGTTTCAAGCGGGTCGGGGGTGATCTGAGCGCGGGTGACAACGGCATCAACGGTTTCAGGCAAACTTGCAGTCAACGAGCGATCTGAGGATGGCTGCATCAGGATCAGAACCAAAGTAACGCCCAAGAACACAATCAATGTTAACGCTGCGCGGATCATGGCGCGAATACCTTTCCAGAAACACTCAAATGCAACTCCTGCGCTTTATTGTAATCAGCAGGTCGCACGCCTATTCCAAATTTAATGGCCGTCAGCCCCACGGCGCTCCCCAACAACAGGCGCTTATGTATTGCGCCTTATGACTGTCGCCACAAGATATAGGCGAAACCGAATCTGTCGGTCAATATGAAGTGATTCGGAAATCGGCGATAACACCTGTTTCTTTGGGGAAAATGTGGCTTTAGGGGCGCCGCATGAGCGCCAGTCCTAAATCTTAGTCGTTTTCGCGCAAAATATACCCGGCAAGGTAAAGTGACCCACAGATCAGAATGCGTGCATCCGGGGATGATGCAGTGATCTGGTGGACCGCCTCGACAACCGAATCGGCGCTTGTTGCCGACAGGCCCACGGCGTTGGATGCCTGAGCCGTGGTCTCGGCGGGCAGGGTGTTGACCTCGCCGGGGATCGACACAGCGGTGAGGGTTTGCGCGACATCGGCCAGGGGCGACAGATAGCCAGAGATATCCTTGGTGTTCAGCATACCGCAGATCAGATGTGTTGGGCGTTGAGGCAGGCTGGCCAAATGACGTGCCAATGCTTGCCCGGCGGCGGCATTGTGGCCACCATCAAGCCACAGCTCTGCTCCGTTCGCGGCCTCGATCAACGGGCCTGACGCCAGCCGTTGCATGCGCGCAGGCCAGTTGGCTTGGCTGACAGCCGCCTCAAAGGCCGCGTCCCCTAACTTAAGGTGGCGCAACGCCGCCAGAGCCGCACCGGCGTTTTCAATCTGATGGGCACCGGGCAGGTTGGGCAGGGGCAGGTCCAGCAGGCCGGTTTCATCTTGAAAGATCAGCCGCCCACGTTCCTCGGAGACGTGCCAGTGCTGCCCATGGGCCAAAAGAGGGGCCCCAAGGGCGCGGGCGCGGTCTTCGATCACGTCCAGGGCGTCTTCGGGCTGCGGGCCAACAACGCAAGGGACGCCACGTTTTATAATTCCGGCCTTTTCAAACGCAATCTTGGCCAGAGTATCGCCCAAAAACTGCTCATGGTCGATCGACACAGGTGTGATCACCGTCAGCGCAGGCCGGTCCACCACATTGGTGGCATCCAGACGCCCGCCAAGCCCAACCTCCAGCAAGGTGTAATCCGCTGGTGTGCGGGCCATGGCCAGAAGTGCGGCACAGGTGGTGATCTCAAAATAGGTGATTTGGGCGCCATCATTGGCCGCATAGCATTCGTCCAGCACAGCCGTCAGATGATCTTCGGTGATCAATGTGCCCGCCAGCCGGATACGCTCGTGAAACCGTGCCAGATGAGGCGATGTATAAGCATGCACGCGCTTCCCGGCGGCCTCAAGCCCGGCGCGTATCATGGCCTGAGTAGACCCCTTGCCATTGGTGCCAGCCAGATGGATCACCGGGGGCAGATCATTTTGCGGATTGCCCAACGCGTCAAGCAGGCGCCAGACGCGATCAAGGACCAAATCCATAACCTTGGGGTGCAGTGCCATCATCCTCTCAAGGATGAGGTCCGATCCGGGCGCGGTCATTTCTTGTCAGCAGGCTCGGGATCGGGCGCGTCCAGTGCCGGGGCGGTCTCTGGGGCAGGCAGCTCGCCTTTGATGGCGGGGGACAGGCCCATCAGCATCCGGGTGATGGTGATCAGTTCGTCGCGCATTTTGGTGCGCACGATGACGCGGTCCAACATGCCGTGATCCAGCAGGTATTCGGCGCGTTGAAATCCCTCGGGCAGTTTTTCCCGGATGGTTTGCTCAATCACCCGTGGCCCGGCAAAGCAGATCAGCGCATTGGGTTCGGCGATATGCACATCACCCAGCATCGCATAAGACGCCGTGACGCCTCCGGTGGTGGGATGGGTCAACACAACGATATAGGGCAGGCCTGCCTCTTTGAGCATTTGCACAGCCACTGTGGTGCGCGGCATTTGCATCAGGCTCAGGATGCCTTCTTGCATGCGCGCGCCCCCGGCCGCAGAAAACAGGATCAACGGGCATTTGCGTGTCACTGCTTCTTGGGCGGCGGCAATGATGGCATTGCCCACATACATGCCCATAGACCCGGCCATGAACGAAAAATCCTGTGCAGCGGCCACAATCGGTGTGCGGCCCATTTCACCGATACCCACCAGCATGGCTTCTTTTTCACCGCTGGCCTTTTGGGCCGCTTTCATCCGGTCGGGGTATTTCTTTTGATCGCGGAAATGCAAAGGATCAGTCGTGGGAACAGGCACCTCGATTTCGGTGAAGATACCGCCATCAAACAACCCCTCAAAGCGTTCACGTGGGGTGATGTTCATGTGATGTCCGCAACTGGTGCAAACATAGAGATTTGTGCTCAACTCGCGGTGGAACAGCATCGTGCCGCAGCCATCACATTTGGTCCAAAGGTTTTCAGGGATTTCGCGCCGCGAAAAAATCGAGTTGATCCGCGGGCGTACATAATTGGTAATCCAGTTCATGCCAAATGATCCCCTATAGCATTGTGGATCTGAGATAATGGGCTACGCAGCAAATTGCAATCAAACCCGTAGCGCAATCCGCGCTGCCAGCCAACAGCACAGCATGATCAGCATCTCAACCGGCATCCATGCCATCATCAACTGAGAATCTGACAATAAGAACGGATAGGTGAACAGGGCCACCCCATCAAAACTGCCCTCAGGGGCGGCAATCGCAATGGCCATCACATTGTTTGCCAAATGCAGCGCAATCGCTGGCCCCAATGTGCCCGAACGCGCCGTCAGATCGGCTGTGATCACCGCAAACACCAGCGCCCATACCACCACCAGCCAGGCGGAAGTTTCATCAATGTTGGGGTTAAAGTGCATCATGGCAAACAGCACCGATGGAATGGCGATCCACACCAATGGATGCCGAAACCGCGCGGCCAGTTGGCTTTGCAGATACCCGCGAAAGATCAGTTCCTCGGCCGAGGTTTGGATCAGCAGGCCGATCAAAGTCACTGGCAGCAAGACGACCCACAACCCGAAATCTAGGTTTGGCGTGAGTTGCAGCGGTTCAGACGCAGGCAACAGCAGGGTGATCAGATAGATCGGGATCAGCACCTTAATTACCCGCCAGAAGTGCACCAGAACAAGTGGGAATGGCCCCAGCAAGCTGCTTAGGAGACGTTTATGGATCAGCCAGAGCGTGATGCGGAGCGCAAGGATCATCGCAACAAAGAAATAGAGGTTGAGCAGCGCAGTCAGCGGCGTGCTGGCATTGGCCAAGTCCTGCACCCAGAAGGGCTGCATCATTGGCGACAGAAACATGCGGCTTAGCGCATTGATAAGCGCGCTGAGCATCAACGAGATCAGCAAGAAAACCACCACGAAACCGGCCACACCTGCCGCCAGACGCCCCAGCCCTGCCGTGGATCGTGCCGGGGCACTTAGGGATTTATGCGGCTCATAACTCATGAGGGGACGTTATCTGCGGGGGCGGTTGGGTGCAATCACGGCCTGGGTCGTTTTCAAGGCTCGTGACGCTGCATGCTTGTGTCACGCATCACTTGGCGTTATCGCAGAGCGAACAAAAAATCCCCGGAGGCCGCCATGACCAAGTTTGACAAATCAAAGCTCCCCAGCCGATATGTAACCGAAGGACCGGCCAAAGCGCCGCATCGCTCGTATATGTATGCCATGGGCCTGTCCGAGGAAGAAATCCACCAACCACTGGTTGGGGTCGCCACATGTTGGAACGAAGCGGCACCTTGTAACATCGCGCTGAACCGTCAGGCACAGGCAGTGAAGATGGGCGTGAAACAGGCGTTGGGCACCCCGCGTGAATTCACCACCATTACCGTGACCGACGGTATTGCCATGGGTCATGAGGGCATGCGCTCGTCTCTGGCCAGCCGCGAGGCGATTGCCGACACGGTCGAGCTGACCATGCGTGGCCATTCTTATGATGCGGTTGTTGGCCTTGCGGGCTGTGACAAATCCCTGCCGGGCATGATGATGGCCATGGTGCGCCTGAACACGCCGTCGGTCTTTATTTATGGCGGGTCGATCCTGCCGGGCAAAGCCCCCCAGATTGATGAAATCCCCGATGAGTTCCGCAGCCGCGATTTGACCGTACAGGATATGTTTGAGGCCGTGGGCTGGCACCAGAATGGTGATATGTCCGACAAGGCGCTGGACGTGCTGGAACGTGTGGCGTGCCCCAGTTCCGGTGCCTGTGGGGGTCAGTTCACGGCCAACACCATGGCTTGTGTGTCTGAGGCGATCGGTCTGGCTTTGCTTAACTCATCTGGCATGCCGGCCCCCTACGAATCGCGTGATGCCTACGGCGAGGCCTCGGGCCGCGCTGTCATGAACCTGATTGAAAAGAACATCCGCGCGCGTGATGTGGTGACACTCAAAAGCCTGCAAAACGCCGCACGCGTGGTTGCCTGCACTGGCGGATCAACCAACGCAGGTCTGCACCTGCCCGCGATTGCCCATGAGGCCGGGATTGAGTTTTTCCTCGATGATGTCTGCGAGATTTTCCGCGATACGCCTTATTTTGTTGATCTAAAGCCAGGCGGCGCCTATGTGGCCAAAGACCTGTATGATGTGGGTGGCATCCCCGTTGTGATGAAGGAACTGCGCAAAGCAGGCTTGATCCATGAGGATTGCATCACCGCCTCTGGCCGCTCTATCGGGGAAGAGTTGGATATGGTGGACCGCGAAGCCGATGGCAAAGTGATCTATTCCATCGACGCCCCATTGACCAAAACCGGCGGTGTTGTGGGCCTAAAGGGCAATCTGGCCCCCGAAGGTGCGATTGTAAAAGTGGCCGGCATCCCCAGCCAGCTTCAGGTGTTCACCGGACCGGCGCTGGTGTTTGAATGCGAAGAAGATGCCTTTGAGGCGGTGCAAAAGCGTGAGTACTCAGAAGGTGATGTGATCGTGATCCGCAATGAAGGCCCCGCAGGTGGGCCGGGTATGCGCGAAATGCTGTCAACCACCGCGGCGCTGTCCGGGCAGGGTATGGGCAAGAAGGTGGCCCTGATCACCGATGGGCGCTTTTCTGGTGCAACCCGTGGGTTCTGTGTGGGCCATGTCGGGCCTGAGGCGGCCCATTGTGGCCCCATCGCCCTGCTGCAAAATGGGGATATGATCACCATTGATGCGATCAAAGGCGATATCAACGTGGCGCTGAGCGACGAAGAACTGGCCGAGCGTAAAGCCAACTGGAAAGGCCCGCGCGAGACGATTTATGCCAGCGGTGCCCTTTGGAAATATGCCCAGCTGGTGGGTGCCACCTATAAAGGCGCTGTCACCCATCCCGGCGCCGAAGCCGAGCGCCATGTTTATATGGACATCTAAGACCTTGCTTGGTGTTCATCGGTTTGGCCCTGTGGTGGCACTGGTGCTGGCCCTGCCTTTGGCGGGCTGCATCGGTGAAGGCACTGGCAAAGACGGCATGGAGCTGCGCGCGCCTGCAGATAAGGCCAAGCCGGTCAGCGGAAAAATACTCAGCAACGTCCCATTGTATAATGGCCGGGTCGTTGTGGCGGGGCCAAAGGGCTATTGCATTGACGGCTCGGTGTTGCGCCGAGGAGGTGCCGGCAGCGTTGTGCTGATTGCCAGCTGCAATACCTTGTCGGGCAAACCCGGTGGATCGGTTGACCCGGCTGTAATGACGGTGTCTGTTTCGCCGCGCCAATTGGGGGCCAAACAGCCTAACGCCAATGAGTTGAGCGCCTTAGCGGCACCAGCCAAAGTATTGGCCTCGGAAGATGGCGACGGCATATCACTGGTGCGTATGGCCTCGGGTGGGGACAGCGTGCTGGCGCACGGCGATCCGCGCTATTGGCGCGCTGGCATGTTGATCAATGGCCATGTGGTGAGCCTGGCCGCCTACACGCCCAAAGGCAGCGGCACATCGGGCAAAGCGTTGATCATGGCCCTCGCCGAAACACTGCGAGAGCTAAGCCCGGTGAAAGACTACACACCATCCGCAGACACCGAATAATCTGCCTCAAATACGCAAACTACCTGATTGAATGTAATACTGGGTGGATTGTTTACAAAATCTGATTAATGCTATGGAAGGTCCGGTAAGATAAACCGGTAACGGGCAAACGGATCAAATCTTCATGCAGCTGCGCTCATCACTATTGGATTGGATCGTGCATCGCCGTGGCCTGCGCCGCTGGAGGCGTGCCGCAAGGGGGGCTGCGGATATGCAGTACGCCGATCTGCGTCTCGAACGTGGCCGCGCCCGCAAGCTAAGATACTTACTTAACGAAGTTATTTCGGTCGCGGACAACCGTCTGGCACTGCCGATGATCGGCTCAAATGCCTTTCCCAAACCGCATGGCACCGATTGGTCATGGCGCCCTGCTCTCTGGCGGGAGCCTCTGGCGGTGCCCGGAATGTCATCGGTGGAAAGCAAATCCATGTTGGGCAGCGAGGTGACATTGTTTCATGACTGTCAACAATCTGAGCTAACACTGCGCCAGGTGCGCAATAGCCGCGAGGCCGATTTGGCCCCTTACGGCCTGCGCGTGGACGTGTTCAACTTCGATGGTTCGTTCTTGTCACTCGTTCTGGATATGCCGCTGGATGTGGTCAACGGGCTGCAACGGCGCCACCTGATCCGCATGGACACGATTGTAGAGATGGAAAAACCGCTGGAGATCTTTGCCCGGCTGAACATCAAACACGGGCCAAACACTGAACAGATCGTGCGTGAGCTGCCGTTGAACGAAACCGAGTGTTTGGTGGAATTTGACCTGGCATATTCTAATCTGAACGAAAAGCGGATTGAGCGTGCCTGGATTGATCTGATCTTTGAAAACCCGCAGATGAGCCAGGTGACCCTGCGCGATCTGACTTTCAGCCGCTCTCCGCGGGCTGAGTTGTGACGGAGACCCGCAAATGAGCGATGTAACACTGACCAAAACGCGGCTGTTTGAAGGGGTGTGGGAAGGTGTGCTGACGATTGAAGGCACAGGAAACTTCCAACCAAAGATCGAAGTGACACATCTGCAAAAGCCCCTGAGCGGGGTTGAAGTCACCGAAAAGCCCGAGGAAAACCTGTGGGTTGTGCGGGTGGCGATCCCGACCGAGTTGATCTCGGACGGGGTGCAGACTTTTTTGATCCGTGATGCGCGTGACGGGCAGACGCTCAACAGCTTTGCGCTGATGGCGGGCGATACCCTCAGCCACGACATCCGTGCCGAGGTAACCCTGCTGCGCGAAGAACTGGACATGCTGAAACGCGCGTTCCGTCGGCATTGTCTGGAGACAATGTAGCCTTGCGTCGGCGGCCATGCATCTGCCCGCCGACGATCACCCCGTTACCACTTGCCGGTTGAGCCACCCTTGCCGGCCTTGCCACCGCCAAATTCCTCCGCCGGGGGCTTTGGCTCGGGCTCGGGCTCCGGCTCCGGCTCTTCCTTTTCGCGTTTTGGGATCACGTAGCTATCGACATTTCTATAGTCGCATTTCTCACACGTCGTGATCCGCTCGCCCTTGCCCGCGCTTTGCTCGGTCGCCACTTCGATGGTGTTTGTTTCCATTTTCAGCGTACCGCGCGCCCCGCATTTCGGGCACTTGCGCGTTTTGCCCTTTATCGTAAAGAAGGCGATGATCGCGCCGATCCCACCCGCTATCCAGAGCAAAATGGACAGGCCGCCGCCTTTGCTCTCCTTCGTGGAGGTGGTGGTGTCTGTTGCGGCGCTGGGGGTGTCCTCTGCGGCGCTCGCTGTGCTTGCGCTGGTGGTGGTCGCGGCAGCGGCAGCATCATTAGCGGCCTCTTCAGTGCTCGTCGTTTCTGTCGAAACCGCGGTCTTGTCTTTACCTTTGTCGCGCTTTTTCACATAGGGGCGCACCACGTTGGCGATCAGGTCCTCGACGCCGGTCTCGATCCCTTGTTCATAGCGATCTTCGCGGAACTCCGGCAAGAAGCTGCGGTCAACGGCCTTATCCGCCGCCTTTTCCGCCTTTTTGCCATATCCCTTGCCTAGTGTGATCCGAAGCGCCTGATCGGTCCGCAACACCAGCACAAGAATGCCGTCATCGCGTTTCTTGTCGCCGATGCCCCATTCGTTGAATATACCGCGCGCGAATTTCTTGAGCGAGGTATCGGGGGCAAACATGTCCTGGCGTGAAAGTGTCAGTACCACCAGCTCGACATCGGTCTCTTCGCGTAGCGCGTCGAGCTTTTGGGACAGGCGGTCTTCGGCGTCGTCCTCGATGATCCCGGCAAAATCATTGACCGACAGCTTGCTTGGTTCCGGGTAGGATTGCGCTGTCGCCCAGCCTGCAATCACGATCAAAACAACAGATAGTATATTCCTCATAGTCCTCAATTCCTTTGTCGTAAGTCTAAAAATAGATGGGCCCAAATTCCCGGACCTTGCGGCAATGGTAGGGGCATGAAAGGCTTGAGAGCAAGAAATTTCAGGATTTTACTGTTGTGAGCCCTGAGGGGGGGGAGCGGAAAACCGGCTCGAATGACCCCTCGGCGGCGCTTAGCTGTCCTTGGTCAGCTTCACCACTGTCTCGTCAGCGTCTGGTGCCAATTCCTCAAAGTCAAAATTGTCCAGACGGCGCGCCCGGCGCCCGGCCTTGTCGGAGGAAATCTTGATCTCCGATATATCTTTGGCAGCCTGATTGAAATGCCGATCGAGGTTCTCGACCCGCGTTCCCAGCCGTTCCACATCGCCAAACAGCAGCCCCAGTTCGCGCCGGATGGCCCCGGCCTGTTCACGCATCCGCGCGTCTTTCAGGATGGCGCGCATGGTGTTCAGGGTGGCCATGCAGGTGGTGGGCGACACGATCCAGACACGGGCGGTAAACCCCTCACGCACCAGTTCGGGGAAGTTGGCATGCAACTCGGCATAGACCGCCTCGGAGGGCAGAAACATCAGCGCACCATCGGCAGTTTCGCCGTCTAGGATATACTTCTCGGAGATGTCCTTGATGTGTTTTTTCACTGAGGTGCGCAGGAATTTTGCCGCCTCATTCGCCTCCCAATCGGTGTTGGCATTGCGCAGCGCCTCGTAAGCCTCAAGCGGGAACTTGCTGTCGATGCAAATCGGCCCCGGTGGGTTAGGCAGATGGATCAGACAATCCACGCGTTTGCCGTTGGAGAGCGTGTGCTGAAGATTGTAGCTGTCGGTTGGCAGCGCTTTGGACACGATGTCATTCAGCTGAATTTCCCCAAAGGCACCACGGGTTTGCTTGTTTGACAGGATATCCTGCAACGTCAGCACATCACCCGACAGGCGTGTGATGTTTTCCTGCGCTTTGTCGATGGTGGTAAGGCGTTCCTGCAATTCCCCGAGGGAATGCGCGGTGCGCCGGGCCGAGCCTTGCAGGTTTTCCGTCATGTTGCTGGATACCTGTGCCAGCCGCTGTTCCATCAGTTGCAGCATATTGGCCTGAGAGGCCGCTGCGGCCTCGGACACATGGTTTAGCCCGCCGGCCAGTTGGTGTTGCCCATCGCTGAGGCTTTGCACCCGTTGATCCATATTGGTGATCTGCTGTGCCAACGGGGCTGCCAGCCGGGCCGAACGCGCCGAGGCACGCACCGCGAGGATCAACAGCACCAGTACCAGAAAAATCAACGCAAGGGCTGCAATTGCTGCCAGCACGATGGGGTCACTCAGAGAGTGGGAGGTATTGCCAATCTGGATCATGTGCGGCCAAACAATTTTTCGATGTCGCTTAGTTTTAGCTCCACATAGGTGGGGCGGCCGTGGTTGCATTGGCCGGAATGGGGGGTCGCCTCCATTTCGCGCAGCAGGGCGTTCATTTCATCCCCCTGCATGCGACGGCCCGAGCGGATAGACCCATGGCATGCCACCCGGCTGAGGATTGCATCAATGCGGGATTTGACAGTGTGTGTTTCATTTTGATCCGACAGATCATCAAGGATATCACGCACCAGCGCATGGGCATCGACCACGCCCAGAATGGCCGGCGTTTCCCGCACGGCGATGGCACCGGGGCCAAAGGGCTCGATGACAAGGCCCAGTGTCGCCAGTGGTTCGGCCTCCTCCAGAAGGTGAGTGGCGTCCTCGTGAGACAGTTCAACAATTTCAGGGATCAACAGCGCTTGTGACGCGACGCCGTTTGCATCCATCTGGTGTTTGAGCTTTTCGTAAACCAACCGTTCGTGGGCGGCGTGTTGGTCAACGATGACAATGCCGGTTTCGGTTTGGGCGATGATGTAATTCTCATGCACCTGCGCGCGCGCGGCGCCCAATGGCAGATGTTGCGGGGCGGGCTCGTCCGGCTCTGGCGCGCCGGTCTCGCGGTGCGAAGAGGTGATCTGGCCGCTGATTTCTGATTGAAACTCGGCAAAGCCGTGGGCGGGGGCAGGGCGAAACGATGGCGTGCGGTCCATTTGGTACACGCGCGCGCCAGTGGGCTCGGGTTGCATAGCCCCCAAAGTGGCGTCCGCCACAGTGGTTGAGGCGCGGTGGCCTGCCTCGGCCAATGCATGGCGCAGGCCCGAGACGATCAGCCCACGCGCCATGCCGGGGTCTCGAAACCGCACTTCTGATTTGGCAGGGTGCACGTTCACATCCACCAAATGCGGATCACATTCCAAAAACAGAGCTGCGACGGGGTGGCGATCCCGGCTTAGAAAATCGCGGTAAGCGGCGCGCAGTGCCCCGTGAAGCATTTTGTCACGCACAGGGCGGCCATTAACAAAGAGATATTGCGCCAAGGCATTGCCCCGCGAAAAAGTCGGCAGCGCGGCATAGCCTGTCAGGCTCAATCCCTCACGTTCGGCGTTGATTTGCAGGGCGTTTTCGGCAAAATCACGGCTTAGGATATGGCGCAGACGCCCATGCAAAGCATCAAACAGATCGCCGGTTTCGGGATCAGCGCGGAATATCACCCGGCCTTCGCCACCCGCGCTGACATCGCGCAGGGTGAAGCCAATGAACGGCTCGGCCATGGCAAGGCGTTTGATCACGTCACCAATGGCCTGAGCCTCGGCCCGATCAGTGCGCATGAACTTCAGGCGCGCAGGGGTGGCATAAAACAGATCACGCAGGGTTACGATGGTGCCGGAATTCAGCGCGGCGGGTTTGACTGCACCCAACTGGCCGCCCGACACGGCGATTTCTGCGGCATCAAATCCGGCAGCACGCGATGTTATGGTCAAGCGGCCCACAGCGCCCAATGATGGCAATGCCTCACCACGAAAGCCAAAGCTGTGGATGTTCAGCAGGTCCGTGCCATCAATTTTTGAGGTCGCATGGCGCGCCAATGCCAAGGGCAGATCATTGGGCGCAATCCCGCAACCATCATCTGTGACACGGATCAGCGTCTTGCCACCGTCGCTATATGCCACGTCGATGCGTGTTGCGCCGGCATCAATCGCATTCTCAACCAGCTCTTTGACCGCCGAGGACGGACGCTCCACGACTTCACCTGCGGCGATACGATTGATCGCTGCATCGTCCAACTGCCGGATAACCGGTTGATTTTGGCTGATTTGGGGGTTCGTGTGCGCCATGCCACAAGACTTAGCATAATCGCGCGCGATTCGGCCATAAGAGAGCGGAGCCAATACACACAGACGCCTTGAAATAAAAAAAGCCCCAGGCGCGAACGCCCGGGGCCATTTCTTGTTGAGTGGTTTTGCTTAACTCTGTGTGAACTCTGGATAGGCTTCCATGCCCAGTTCAGACTTATCAAGACCGTTGATCTCGGTTTCTTCGTCAACACGCAGACCAACTGTGGCTTTCAGTGCCAACCAAACCACGGCGGATGCGGCTGAGACAAACACACCGACAACCACGATGGCATAAAGCTGTGTTCCGATGTTGGCGGCCGAGTTGGTGAAGACCACCGCAATTGTGCCCCAGATACCGGCGAACAGGTGTACCGGAATGGCACCAACCACATCATCGATCCGCAGACGGTCCAGCAAAGGAACAGCGAAGACAACAATCGCGCCACCAACGCCACCAATCAGTGTGGCCATGGGCAGGGAAGGCATCAAAGGTTCGGCTGTGATGGACACAAGCCCGGCCAAAGCCCCGTTCATGGTCATCGTCAGGTCAGGCTTGCGATACAGCACTTGTGTCAGGATCAGAGCCACAATCGCCCCGGCTGCTGCTGCTGTGTTGGTGTTTGAGAAAATGCGGCTGATATCGGCCACGTTCCCAGCGGTATCCATATACAGTTGCGAGCCGCCGTTGAAACCAAACCAACCCAACCACAGGATAAACGTACCCAATGTGGCCAATGCCAGATTTGAACCCGGAAAGGGGTTGACCCGTCCGTCTTTGTATTTGCCCAAACGTGGCCCAAGGATGATTGCCCCAACAAGAGCAGCCCAGCCACCAACCGAGTGCACAACAGTTGAACCGGCAAAATCCTGGAAACCAGCGGCATCAAGGAACCCGCCGCCCCATTTCCAGCTGGCCTGGATGGGATAGATCACGGCTGTCAGCACAATGACAAAGGCCAGGAAGGGCCACAGTTTGATCCGCTCGGCCAAGGCACCCGACACGATCGAGGCAGTCGCCGCACAGAACATCAGCTGAAAGAAGAAATCCGAACCGACGGAAGCATAAGTCAGGTCGGGATCGGTGCCTTCCAGACCAGCAGGCTCAAGCCCTGTCATAGCAAAGGCACCCAACATGCCGTCAACACTCCAGCCATCGCCAGGGTACATCAGATTGTAACCCAGAATGTAATAGAAGATGGAGGCAAGCGAAAAGAGCGCTATGTTCTTGGTGAGCTGCATTGTCACGTTTTTGCTGCGCACAAGGCCAGCTTCAAGCATGGCAAACCCGGCGGCCATGAAGAACACAAGAAAGCCCGATACCAAGAACATAAATGTGGTGAATATAAAGCCGATTTCAGCGTTCAGTGGCGTGGTGTCCGCCTCTTGAGCGAGCCCAACTGTTGGCAATAATGCCAACGCTGCGGTTAGCCCAATTGATATTGCAGATTTGTAAGTCATGAGTTTGTCCCCTCTGCGCGTTAAAGCGCGTCTTCATTTGTGTCGCCGGTGCGCACGCGCATGGCTTGTTGCAAGTCCAGGACGAAAATCTTTCCGTCACCGATTTTGCCGGTGCGCGCCGTGCTGGCGATGGTCTCAACCACTTGATCTGCCATGGCGGCAGGAACGGCGATTTCCAGCTTGATTTTTGGCACGAAGTTCACGGCGTATTCTGCGCCGCGATAAATCTCGGTATGACCGGATTGTGCGCCGAAGCCTTTGATTTCAGTGACCATCATCCCGCTGACGCCAATCTTGGTCAGCGCCTCGCGGACCTCGTCCAGCTTAAATGGCTTGATGGTTGCTATGATCAGTTTCACAGAACTATTCCTTTCTGGTGCTGCAGTGGCGGCATTTACTTTGCAAATGCAGCAAGGCGGGCGAGAGCCTGTGATGGTAGTGTTGCGGCAAGATTTTGCGCGAAAAACTGCAATAACTGCCTAAATATTAGGCGAAGATTCCGCTATGCGCAAAAAATAGGCACACCAAAAAGCACGCTAGACCTCACAAAGTGGGGGTCTACATTTGGGAAACTGCAGGGTAGGATGAAAAAAACACCGGGCAACGGGCAGTCAGAGCATGAGCAACACAGGCCGTAAAAAGCCGCGCCTTGTCGCGGACAAGCGCACGCCAAAGAAAAAACCGGCACCCAAGCGCAAACCGCGCGCGGCGAAACCGAAGCGCCGTACAGCTAAACGCAAGCGCAACCCGATTGCGGCGTTCTTTATCGGTATTTTCCGGTGGGTTTTTCGACTGATCTGGACAATCACATGGCGTGTGAGCGCTGTGTGTCTGATCGTTTTGGGGCTGGCAGTGGCCTACACCTACACAACCCTGCCCGCGTTAGAGGCCTATTTGGATGGCCGTGCGCGCGGTTCGGTCACACTGCTGGATCGTCACGGCGAAGTCTTCGCTTGGCGCGGTGATCAGTTTGGCGGCGTGGTGACAGCACAATCGGTCAGCCCACATCTGAAAAATGCTGTGGTGGCAACAGAAGACAAGCGATTCTATCGGCATTTCGGCCTCTCCCCACGCGGGATTGCGAGCGCTGTAAAGATCAACCTGTCTGAGGGGCGCGGGCCATTGTCGGGCCACGGTGGCTCAACCATCACGCAGCAAACGGCAAAACTGCTGTGTCTGGGTGTGGTGTATGAGAAATCCAAGTGGACGTCAGAAAAGGACTATGTGAAAGATTGCCGCCGTGGATCGCTGGCGCGCAAAGCGAAAGAGGCGATATTCTCCATGGCGATGGAGGTGAAATACTCCAAGGATGAAATCCTGTCGATCTATTTGAACCGCGCCTATATGGGCGGTGGCGCTTATGGCGCCGAGGCGGCCTCACAGCGCTATTTCGGCAAGCCTGCCGCAGCTCTGAACGCATCAGAGGCGGCGATGTTGTCGGGGTTGTTGACCGCGCCGTCACGGCTGGCACCGACCACAAACCTCAAACGCTCGCAGGATCGCGCCGCGACTGTTTTGCGTTTGATGCACGAACAGGGCTATCTGACCCGAGCAGAAATGAAGACAGCACAGGCGAATCCGGCAACCCTGTCAGAGGCGGCGCAAGCGCAGGCCGGCGGATATTTTGCCGATTGGGTGATGGAATCAGGCCCTGAGTTTTTCACCCGAGACACGACCGAAGATGTGATCATCAAAACCACGCTGGATCAACGCATTCAAAAGGCGGCGGAAGATGCGCTGAAGTTCACTTTTGAAAACAAGGTTAAAGAAGGCTCTCAGGCGCAGGCTGCGATTGTTGTGATGTCTGCTGACGGGGCCGTGCGCGCCATGGTCGGCGGGCGCCAATCAAAGGTCACAGGCGCGTTCAACCGCGCAACGATGGCCAAGCGGCAAACCGGGTCAGCCTTCAAGCCGTTTGTATATGCCACCGCGTTGGAGCTGGGATATACCAGCGGGTCCAAAATTGTGGATGAACCTTACTGCCTGAACATTCCCGGCTCGGGCAAATGGTGCCCGGAAAATTATACCCGCAAACATTATGGCGAAGTGACGCTGTTGGATGCGCTGCGAAATTCGCTGAACATTCCGGCGGTGAAGGTATCGGAATCGGTGGGCCGTGATCTGGTGCGCAAAGTGGCCAGCGAGTTCGGCATTGAAAGCGATCTGGCGGCAGGGCCTGCTTTGGCGCTGGGCGCATCTGAAAGCACATTGATCGAAATGTCGGGGGCTTATGCAGGCATTCTGAATGGTGGGTCGTCAGTGACGCCTTATGGGTTGGTTGAGCTGCGCCTTTTGGGGGATGACGAGCCATTGATGGGCTCTGGTGGTGGCATCGGTGAACGGGTGATCCAACGTGATGCCGCGCAAGAGCTGATTTATATGATGAACCAGGTGATCGACAATGGCACCGGCAAGCGCGCCAAACTGCCCGACAGGCAGGCGGCGGGCAAAACCGGCACCACGCAGGCCGCGCGTGATGCGTGGTTCCTGGGCTTCACGGCGGATTATGTGGCCGGTGTCTGGATGGGGAACGATGACAACAAGCCCCTGAAAGGGGTGACAGGCGGCGGATTGCCCGCTGAAATCTGGCACGAGACTATGATTCGTGTGCACGCAGGTCTGCCCGCAAAGCCATTGCCGATGGCACGCCGCTCTGGCGGTGTGAACGAACAACAGCCCGAGCCAGTGCCCCAGCGCCAGCTCGAACCGGAATCGGCGATTGATGGCATATTCAGAGATTTGCTGCGATCCGGTGAGATCACGCCAAATGACAATGCGGGCGGCGCTGATCGCTGAGGAATGCATGCCTTTGATCGTGCGCGCACCAGCCCGGTTAACAGGCCGTCAGGCCCCGCCAGGGGCTGGCGATGGCGGATGTCAGGACACAGTTCGTTCTGCTTGCGGGGGGCATGCATAAGTAATCAGGAAAATCCGATGGGATCACCAACCCGGGCGCTGACAATAGCCCGCGCATGTTGCAACGAATGAAACGTCAGGAAAGCCGGGCCTTACCCCGCCTTTTTCAGATCCGCAATCAACGCATTGATATCGCCATTGCGCCGGTCCAGCATGGAGCCGATCTCGGTGCGCTCGCTCAGACGCAGGCTGACGCCCTCAATCACCATGTCAAAGAACAGGTCCTTGCCGGAACGATCCGACACCAAAAACAGCACTTCAAAGGGTGATTCACCTTTCAGATAGGCGGTGGACTTCACTTCGTGCCAGGATTTGACCTTGCGCGCGCCTTTGACCTCGATCCGCCCGCCTTCAAATTCCTTGAATCGCTTGCCGTACTTGCGCGCGATATAGCCGCGGAACGCCTGCACATAGGCCTTCTTCTGGCCCGAGCTCAGCCGCTTGCTGTCCGCCCCCAAGGTCGAGCTGGCAATAACGTTCACATCTGCATATTTGCGGAAAATATTTTCAAAGTCCGAGATCATGCCAGACAGTGATTTGCCCGATCCGATGACGCGGTTGATATCGGTGACCACTTTATCGACCAATGTTTTGGCCTGAACGTCATTCAGGGCCAATACGCCGGTTGGCAGTAAAGTGGCAACTGAGGTCAGGGCACTGGCCGACAAAAAACTACGGCGGGAAAAATTACTCATCATACGGGTCCTCGTAAGGGCTGTCATATGGATCAAGGTAGGCATCACCCCCTGATCCTTCCAGTTCAAACTTGCGCTTTTGTAGCCAGAGTGAACGGGCCTGTGCATAGCTGTCGGCACTATCATATAGAATTGAATCGAATGTGTCTGCAAACCGTCCGCGATCACTTAACCGCGATGACACAGAGGCCGCTGTGCCGATGTATTTCTCGGGCGAGGGCAGCACATAGCTGAGCGGATTGGTGAAGAGGTCAACAAATTTACCCACCGCATCGCGTTCCGTTGATGGGCCCAGAAGCGGCAATTCCACATAGGCACCTTGCGGAACACCCCATGCGTGCAACGTCATGCCAAAATCCGCCTCGGTTGGTTTGGGCATATTCAGCTCACTTGCGGGGTCAAACAACCCGCCCATGCCGATGGTTGTGTTAACGACAAAGCGGTACAAATCCTCGGTCGCGCCCTTCATGTTGCCACGCAAGGCATTGTTCACCACGGATTGCGGGATCGACAGGTTAAACGAAAACCGGCCCACGAGGATTTCAACATCATCCGGCACAGCCGAACTGTATCCCTTGCCTGCCGGACGTACCAAAGCTCGGTCGATGGATTTGTTGAATTCATGAACCTGGCGGTTTTCCTGCTCAAACGGGTCAAATGGCTCGCCCACAGGATGGCCTGCGCGCGGGCCACACGCCATCAGGGTTGTCACCCCGATCAGGGCCAACACAAGACGCAGTTTGGTAAGGTTTTTTTGGCAGAACAAATCAGACACAGTTTCAATCGCAATACTTGGATGTAGCGAGGTACATAAACCATCTCAGCATAAGGCCCAGATCATCCAGGTACGACCCTTGACGATTGTGGCAGAATGGAGACATTCACGGTATGTCGCAAATCATATGAAGCGTCAATTCGATGCGAACCGGTGCGGGCTGATATAAGGACCACAAGATGGACAAACTACAGTATCAGGCCGGATTGGACGAATTGCGTGCTGCGCGGCGCCAAAGCCGCAGGCTCTATTGGGCTGTGGCCATATTCAGCTTTTTTGTGAACCTGTTGATGCTCACTGGTCCGCTGTACATGTTGCAGGTCTATGACCGGGTATTGGGCAGCCGATCGGTTGAGACATTGATCGCGCTTTCGGTGCTCGTGGCCTTTCTTTTTGGCATGATGGGGCTGCTGGATTATGCCCGTGGGCGCGTCATGGCACGGGTTGGGGCGCGGTTTCAGGCTGCTCTGGAAAAGCGGGTGTTTGATGCGGTGATCCGGCGCTCTTCACAGGTGCAGGACCCGGCAGCAACAACCGGCCTTGGCGATCTGGACGCGGTACAACGGCTGATGGCCGCACCGGTGTTGATGGCGATTTTTGATATCCCCTGGACGCCGTTCTTTCTGGCTGCAATCTGGGTGTTTCACCCGTGGTTGGGCGCATTGGCGGTGGTCGGCGGATTGCTGCTGATAGTTGTGACATTGATCAATCAAGCAGTCACCCGCCGCCCGGTGGCACGTTCCAGCATGGCGGCGGTCCATGCTGAGGGCATGTTAAGCCAGATTCGTTCCGAGTCGGAAATGGTGCAGGCCATGGGCATGGGGGACGCCGCATTTCGCCGCTGGCAAGTGGCGCGTGACAAGGCGTTAGACGATCAAATGTCAGCCGCTGATCTGGGCGGCACCTTCACGACCCTCTCCAAAGTGTTCCGCCTGTTTTTGCAATCGGCGATGCTGGGTGTCGGCGCCTATCTGGTGTTGCAGGGCGAACTGACACCGGGTGCGATGATCGCCGGGTCCATCCTGTTGGGTCGTGCATTGGCCCCGATTGAGCAGGTCATCGGCCAATGGCCCGTTGTACAGCGCACGGTCCGTGGTTGGAAAAGCCTCGCAGGCTTGCTGGGTCGTGTCCGACCTGAGGAGGATAAGACGCAATTGCCCCGCCCCAAGGCCCTGCTGGACGTGCAACAGTTAACCATTGCGCCGCCGGGGGAAACCCAAGCGGCGCTGAAGATGGTCAGCTTCAAACTGCAACCGGGGCAGGCCGTGGGTGTCATTGGTCAATCCGGTGCGGGGAAATCCACGCTGGCGCGTGCACTAACAGGTGTTTGGGCCCCGGCTGGGGGCAAAATCCGGCTGGATGGCGCAGCCCTTGATCAGTTTGAGCCGCATGTTCTGGGCGCACATATCGGATATCTGCCGCAGCGGGTGCAGCTGTTTGACGGCACGATTGCTCAGAACATCGCCCGTTTGGCAGAGGAACCCGACGATGAGCAAGTTGTCCTGGCGGCCCGTCGCGCCGATGCGCATGAGATGATCCTGTCCCTGCCTGAGGGCTATGACACGCGCGTCACTGCAAATGGCGGGCGGTTGTCGGGTGGGCAGATGCAACGTATTGGCCTGGCCCGCGCCATGTATGGCGATCCGGTTCTGCTGGTGCTGGACGAGCCCAATTCAAACCTCGACAACGAAGGCTCAGAAGCCGTGAATGCAGCCATCCGGGGGTTTAAATCTGTCGGCAAATCCATCCTGATTATGGCGCATCGCCCGGCCGCAATCAAAGAATGTGACCTGCTATTGGTGCTGGACAACGGTCAGGTGCGCGCCTTTGGCCCCAAGGAAAAAGTGCTGCGCGAAGTGTTATCCAATCATTCGGAAGTTGCCAAATCTGATGGTCCGGGAGGTGTGCAATGAGCGCACGCGAACAAGGCTGGCCCGTACGCGGACCAATGATTGTGGGCCTGTTGGGGTTAACCCTTTTGTTGGGCGGATTTGGCCTGTGGTCCACGGCCACAAAAATCTCAGGCGCGATTATCGCCGGGGGGCGAATTGAGGTGGATCAGAACCGTCAGGTGGTGCAACACCCCGACGGCGGCGTTGTGGCAGGTCTGTCCGTGCGTGAAGGTGATATCGTTGAGGCCGGGCAGGTTTTGCTTCGGCTGGACGATTCTGAACTGGCCTCGCGGTTGTCGATCACCGAAAGCCAATTGTATGAACTGATTGCGCGCCGGGGTCGGCTAGAAGCAGAACGTGACGGCGAGTCGACGATCAGCTTTGACAGGCTTATCACCGATGCAGCGGCTGAAAATCCTGATGCGGCTGATCTGATTGCTGGGCAAGAACGCCTGCTGCAAGCGCGGGCCGAGTCCATCGCACAAGAGATTGACCAACTGCAAAAACGCCGTGGACAGATCGCTGACCAGATCAACGGGATCGAAGCACAGCAAGTGTCACTGGTGCGCCAATTGGAACTGATCACCAAAGAACTGGCCGATCAGCAATCCCTTTTGGATCGCGGGTTGGCCCAGGCCGCCCGTGTTTTGGCCCTGCAACGCGAGGATGCGCGGCTGAGTGGCCAAGCCGGCGAGCTGACATCGCAAAAGGCGCAGGCCGCAGGGCGGATCACCGAAATTGACGTGGAAATCCTCAAACTCGCCACCCGGCGCCGCGAAGAAGCGATCACCACACTGCGCGATCTGCAATACCGCGAATTGGAACTGCGCGAGGAACGCAATGCTCTGATCGAACGCAAAGCCCGACTTGAGATCACCGCACCGGTCAGCGGCGTGGTTTATGGCCTGCGCGTTTTTGGCACCAAGTCTGTGGTCCGCCCGGCGGAACCGGTGTTGTTTGTGGTCCCTCAAGATCGCCCCCTGATCATCAATGCTCAGATTGAACCGATTCACATCGACAAGATATTCCTCGGCCAGGATGTGACCCTGCGCTTTTCAGCCCTCGATCAGCGCGAAACACCCGAGTTGACCGGGCAAGTGGTACAAATTTCGGCTGACAGTTTCACTGATGAGAACACGCAGCAAAGCTATTACCGGGCCGAGATCGTGCTGAGCGAAGGCGAACAGGCCCGTTTGCCCGAAGGCACGACCCTGATCCCAGGCATGCCGGTTGAGGCGTTTATTCGCACTCAAGATCGCACCCCCATTGCCTATCTGTTGAAACCTTTGGCAGATTACTTTGCCAAGGCTCTGCGTGATTGACTACGGAACGACCCAAGAAAATTCGCATGAATTTTCTTAACCTAAGATTTTTCGTACGAAAAATCTGATCACCAGCGTGCGCCGTCTGTGCGGTTTGATTTTGTCATTTCCTTCGGATCCTGCACCCGCTAGCGTCGCTTTGATTGCAAAACGTGAGGAACCCCGATGGGAAAGTTTGAAACACGCTTGGCTGACATGGGGGTAGTGTTGCCCCAAGCACCGGCACCGGCGGCCAATTACGTGCCTTATGTGCAGGTCGGCGACATGGTCTATGTGTCCGGCCAGATCGCCAAGGATGGTGACACATTGCTGACCGGCAAACTGGGCGCAGATATGGATACTGCCGCCGGTGCTGATGCTGCTAAGGTTTGCGCAATTGCCTTGCTGGCACAGGTTAAAGCCGCCTGTGGTGGTGATCTGGATCGTCTGGTGCGGGTTGTCAAACTGACGGGTTTCGTCAACTCTACCCCTGATTTTACCGAACAACCCGCAGTGATCAACGGGGCGTCCAATTTCATCGGTGACGCCTTGGGGGATGTCGGCAAACATGCGCGCGCGGCTGTATCGGCGCCATCATTGCCCTTTGGTGTGGCTGTGGAAATAGACGGTGTATTTCAGATCAAATGACCACTTTGCCAGCTGAGTTCTTTCGCCAGCCCTTCGCGCACCGGGGGCTGCATGATGTGGCTGCTGCCCGCCCCGAAAACTCGCGGGCCGCGATCAGGGCGGCGATTGCAGCGGGATACGGCATTGAGCTGGATCTACAGCTGAGCCGTGATGGCCGCGCAATGGTGTTTCACGATTATGACATGACCCGTCTGACCGGCACCAACGGCCCTATCCAACAACGCACAGCGGATGAGTTGAACACCATGACCCTGTTGGGCAGTGATGAAGGCATCCCGACCTTTGCAGAAGTGCTTGAACTGGTTGCTGGCCGCGCCCCTTTGTTGGTGGAGCTGAAAGATCAACACGGCCAGATGGGTGTCACAAACGGCGCACTGGAACAGGCCACGGCCCAAGACCTGCTCAACTATGCCGGACCCTTGGCGTTGATGTCCTTTAACCCGAATACCGTGGTGCAACTGGCCGAGCTGGCCCCCAATGTTCCGCGCGGCATCGTCACCAGCCATTATCCGGCTGAGGATTGGCCGCTTTTGCGTGAGAGCACCCGCGCCCATCTGCGCACCATTCCTGACTATGACCGAGCGGGCGCCTGCTTCATCAGCCATAAAGTCGATGATTTGGCGTCCCCGCGCGTGGCCGAATTGAAAGAGGCAGGCGCACATTTGTTTTGCTGGACGGTTCGCTCGCCTGAGCAGGAAGCCCAGGCGCGTAAATTGGCTGACAATATCACGTTTGAATCGTATCTTGCCCCTATCCCTGCTTGATTTTTCGTGACCAAGTCACAGGTGAATGGCAATAGCAGAAAGCGGGATGATGTCCGAGCGCCAGATCACAATCACCACGCATGAGAGCCTTGCAACCATCGCGCAAGAAGACTGGGATGCCTGTGCGTGCCCCGAGGCATTGGACGGCGGCCCACCCGAGGATCCATTTACAACCTACCGGTTTCTAAAGGCGCTAGAAGACAGCGGGTCCGTTGGTGCGGGCACAGGTTGGCAGCCGCTATATCTGACTGCAGAACTGGACGGTCAGGTGATCGCCTGCGCCCCGCTTTATGGCAAAAACCAATCCCAGGGTGAATACATCTTTGACCACAATTGGGCCCAGGCGTTTGAGCGAGCAGGCGGGCAATATTATCCAAAACTCCAGATGGCTGTGCCCTTCACCCCGGTCACCGGGAGGCGCTTGCTTACCCGACCGGGGTTTGAGCAGGACGGGCGCGCCTCCTTGCTGCAAGGCGCGCTCCAGCTGGCTGAGCGCAATCAACTGTCATCGCTGCACATCACCTTTTGCACCGCAGAAGAACGTGACGCCGGCGTGCAAATGGGCCTGATGGGGCGCAGCACGCAACAGTTCCATTGGCTGAACGCAGGTTACAACAATTTTGATGCGTTTCTTGCGGCTCTCAGTTCGCGCAAACGCAAGACAATCCGCAAGGAACGGCGCGTGGCGCAGGCTTTTGGTGGTGAGATCATTGCGCTGAGCGGCGATCAGATTGAACCACACCACTGGGACGCGTTCTGGCAGTTTTACCAAGACACCGGCGCGCGCAAATGGGGGACGCCGTATCTGACGCGGGCCTTCTTTGACATGGCCCATGAGATGCTGCGTGACGATATCCTGCTGGTCATGGCGATGCGCGATGGCAGGCCAGTGGCCGGGGCCATGAATGTGATTGGACGTTCGGCACTCTTTGGCCGGTATTGGGGCTGCGTTGAGGATCATCCGTGCCTGCATTTTGAACTGTGCTACTATCGCGCGATTGACTATGCGATTGCCCATGGTTTGGCGCGGGTAGAGGCCGGCGCGCAGGGAGAACATAAACTGGCGCGCGGCTATTTACCCTTGCCCACCCATTCGTTGCATTGGGTCAGAGATGCAGGGTTTGCCCGTGCGATTGCAGACTATCTGGAGGCCGAACGAGACGCTGTGGATCAGGATATCGAAATTCTGACCAGTTATGGCCCCTTCAAATCACCCCCCACGGAGGACCACCAATGAGCGAACGCCTGAGCGACATAGCCCGAAAGACCACTCTGGACCCGCTGTTGGAAACCGGCTGGGAGCTGGATGATACACGAGATGCAATCAGTAAAGAATTTAAGTTCAAAGACTTCGCAGATGCGATGGGGTTTATGACCCGCTGCGCCATCTGGGCTGAAAAATGGGATCACCACCCCGAATGGTCCAACGTTTATAACAAAGTGCGTGTGACTTTGATCACCCACGATGTGGATGGTCTAAGTGCTCAGGATGTGAAACTGGCCCGCAAAATGGATGTTTTATCGCAATAAGCTCCCCGCCATCAGCAGGGGCCGTTGACCCGGCTGTGCTTTCGTATTGATGGCGGGGTTAGTGTGCAAATGCTAAATCGCGGCCAATAGCGCTTCACCGCCAGAGACCTCACAAACCCCTGGATTTTCCTCGGCCTGAAAGACGGTCACCTTGCCATCCTCAACCACCATCGCATAGCGTTTGGAACGCTCGATCAACCCGGCGGGCGGGGCTGAGAAGTCCATGCCGATGGCCTTGGTAAAGCTGCTCTCGGCATCGCTTAGCATGGTGATGCCAGCTTTGGTGGCGCCAGTGTCTGCACCCCATGTTTTCATCACAAATGGGTCGTTGACCGAAATGCAGATGACCTCATCCACGCCCTTGGCATCAAAATCTGCCTTGGTGCGGATAAAACTGGGCACATGCGCGGAATGACAGGTGGGCGTAAAGGCCCCCGGCACCGCAAAGATCACCACTTTGCGGCCTTGCAATACGTCGCCAAGTTGTACCTGTTCAGGGCCGTCTGCACCCATTTGGCCCAAAGTTGCGTTGGGAAGTGTGTCGCCTACTGAAATACTCATGTTGGTCCTTTGTTGCACAATTGCGTTTACCCGTGTCACAGATATAGGGTCGGGCGACGGAATTGACCACAAAAAGGCGGAAAATTTGATGGCACATGTGGTGGTAATTGGCGCAGGGCAGGCCGGGTCATCCCTGGTGGTCAAGTTGCGCAATGCTGGCTTTGATGGCGCAATCACTTTGATCGGCGAAGAGGCCGTACCACCCTATCAACGCCCGCCTTTGTCCAAGAAGTACCTGCTGGGTGAAATGGAGCTGGAACGGCTCTTTTTGCGCCCCGAGAGCTTTTACGCGGAAAACGACATTGATCTGCGCCTCTCCAAGACGGTCAGTGCAATTGACCGGGACGCCAAAACTGTGAGTGTTGATGGGCAAACCCTGACGTATGACCATCTGGTTCTGACCACCGGATCAACCCCCCGGCGCCTGCCTGAGGCCATTGGCGGGGCCCTGAAAGGCGTGCATGTGGTGCGTGATTTGCGGGATGTGGATGCGATGGCCCCCGATGTGGTCGAGGGCGCGCGCTGTCTGATCATCGGGGGGGGCTATATCGGGCTAGAGGCCGCTGCCGTGGCGGCCAAAAAAGGCGTTAAGGTCACGCTTGTAGAAATGGCTGAGCGCATTTTGCAACGGGTGGCGTCGCCCGAAACATCAAACTATTTCCGTGACTTACATGCATCACACGGCGTGGATATCCGCGAGGGCGTGGGGCTTGATACCCTATTGGGTGAGGGCAGCGTCACCGGTGCCCGCCTAACCGATGGCACCGAGTTGGACACTGATTTTGTGATCGTTGGTGTGGGCATCACCCCCGCCACAGCACTGGCCGAGTCGGCCGGGCTTGATATTGACAACGGCATCAAAACCAACGCCCTGGGCCAGACCAGTGACCCTGCGATCTGGGCGGCGGGCGATTGTGCGTCCTTTCCCCATGGCGATGGGCGTGGGCGGCTGGAAAGTGTGCCCAACGCAATAGACATGGGCGAATGCGTGGCCGAAAATATTCTTGGTGCCAACAAAACATATGTGCCGCAGCCGTGGTTCTGGTCCGATCAGTATGACGTTAAACTGCAAATTGCGGGGCTGAACACCGGGTATGACCGGATCATCACGCGGCAAGGCGATGCTGAGGGGCACGTGTCATTCTGGTACTATCGCTGCGATGAATTGCTGGCGGTGGACGCCATGAACGAACCACGCGCCTATATGGTGGGCAAGCGGTTGATTGATATGGGAAAATCTCCCTCTGCTGAGGCGGTGGAAAACCCCGACACAGACCTAAAAAGCCTGCTGAAAGCATGAGGATCATTGGCGGCAGTTTCCGTGGGCGGCGGCTCAGCGAGGTGGGCAAGGGGGACGCTGCCGCACATCTGCGCCCCACAGCCGACCGGGTGCGCGAAAGCCTGTTCAATATTCTTGGCAGCCGTATTGATCTGCAAGATGCGCGTGTTCTGGACATGTTTGCCGGCACCGGTGCCTTGGGGCTGGAGGCGCTGTCACGCGGCGCGGCGCAGGCTTGCTTTGTTGAATCAGGTCGCGCCTCTCTTAAACTTCTGAACAATAACATCGCGTTATGCGGTGTCGAAGGGCAGGTTCAGGTGCTGTCTCGCGATGTGCGCCGAATGAGTGACAATCCGCAAGCGCCCTATGATCTGATCTTTCTGGACCCGCCATATGGCAAATCCATGGGCGAAGCCGCGCTGGCAACGGCGTTGCAGGGCGGCTGGATTGCCCAAGATGCGCTGATCGTCTGGGAGGAGAGCAAACCTGTGATCGCGCCCCAAGGCCTGAAACTGCTGGACGAACGGCGTTATGGTGACACGATGATACGGCTGTTTACCCGCGATTAACGGCGATCTGCCACCCTGAGGGAGTAAGCGACCTTAGGAATGAACATGTTCTCTTTTCAACAACCGTCCCCCGCCAAATCAGACATAAATGCTGCCACTTTGCGTGCCATTCGTCCCGGTGATCCGATTGCGCAAGGATTGAGGGCCAGCGATGCGTCCTACACCTGGGGCGTTGATGAATTTGATGTGGTTGAGCAACCAAACCTGTTTCAACGTCAGGCCATGAGATGAGCAAGGGACGCGCGTTACAAATTGGAACGACAATGTTTGTTATCGAGGGCCGGGGTGCCTCCGGCGGGGATATTTTTAGCAAGAAGATGGGATGGGGTACATTTGAATGTGCCGATACCGGGGACAGCGACAAAGCTAACGCATCAGGGCTGGCAGTTCCCCGGTTAAACCTGCCGCCTCGCGGATGAAGGCGCGCCGCACGCCAGGCAGGGCGTTGATGGCCCCCATGCCCAGATTCCGGCCAATGCGAAGGAGCGGGTTATCGTTTGAAAACAATTTGTTGGTCAAATCTGTCGCCACAGCAAGTGTGGCGGTATCGAACCGTCGCCATTGTTGATAGCGCGTCAAAACGTCGGCAGCTGCGATGTCTTCACCACGTTGTCGGGCCTCAGACAGCACCTGCACCAACGCGCCCACGTCGCGCAGCCCGGCATTCAGCCCTTGCCCGGCCAAAGGGTGCAACCCATGCGCAGCATCGCCGATCAGCGCCAGACGATCGCCCACAAAACTGTTGGCGATGGTCAGGCCCAATGGATAACTAAACCGTTTGCCACGCAGCCGGATATCCCCCAGAAAATCGCCAAAGCGGGGGCGCAATACATCCATGAATTCGGTGTCACTCAGGGCAGAAAACTCGGCGGCGGTGGCATCTGTTTCCGACCAGACAATCGAGCTGACATTGCCCGGCAGCGGCAAAATGCCCAAAGGCCCGCTGGGCATGAAAAACTGATGTGCGATGCCATTGTGAGGTAAATCATGTTCAAGGGCTGCTACCAGGGCCGTTTGCCCGTAACCCCATCCGGTGCGCGTGATGCCGGCACGTTTGGCAGTGCCTGAGCTGCGCCCATCCGACCCGACAAGCAACCGACCCGACAACACCTTGCCCGAGGCCAGCGAAACAGAAACACCGTCAGGGCCAATGGCCTGATTTATCACCGTTTCCCCTGAGATATGGGTAATGCCGGGGGTGGCCGCCAAGGCCGCAAGAAATGCGCGTCGCAAATAGCGATCTTCCAGCATGTGGCCCATCGGGCCTTCTTCAATCTCGGCGTGGTCAAAATGCATAAAAAAGGGCGATGGCCCTTCGCCCGCGCGCCCGTCGGACACCATAATCTCCAACATCGGCTGTGCCTGATCCGAGACCTGATCCCAAATACCAATGGCTCGCAGCAGCCGAACCGACGCCAACGCCAACGCATAGGCACGCCCATCAAAAGCCGCGTTTTTCCGGACCTTTTCGGACAGCGCATCAATCACCGTCACGCGAAAGCCGGCCTGAGCCAACGCCAAGGCCAATGCCGGGCCATTCAGCCCGCCACCTACGATTAATATGTCGCTGTCGTGTGTCATTGCTCTCAATATGGCGTGCTGCGTGGGATTGTCCATGCGCTGTTGCGCCGCTACCCTCTGGTTTGACACATGATTGGGGGAGGGAACGGAAATGCAGGATTGGTTGAGCATGACAGCGGCGGATTTGGGCCGCGGGATCGCAACAGGTGAGATTGATCCCAAGGCGCTGACCCAGACCTATCTGGATGCCATCACGGCGCATCCCGAGACCGATCGAATTTATTCAGCAATCACAGCCGAGCGCGCCATGGCCGAAGCAACAGCCGCGGCAGAACGCGCCAAAGCGGGGCAAAGATTAAGCCCTTTGGATGGTGTGCCGATCAGTTGGAAAGACCTGTTTGACAGTGCGGGCACAGCAACCGAGGCCGGATCAAACCTGTTAAAAGGCCGCGTGCCCACCCAGGATGCCACCGTGCTGCGGAACGCAACGATGGCCGGGTTGGTGTGCTTGGGCAAAACCCACATGAGCGAGTTGGCATTTTCCGGGCTGGGCTTGAACCCCAGCACCGCGACACCGCCGTGTGTGAATGACGTTGATGCGGTTCCGGGGGGGTCATCCTCGGGGGCGGCGGCCAGCGTGGCCTTTGGGTTGGCGGCCTGCGGGATCGGGTCGGATACGGGCGGATCGGTGCGTATTCCATCCGCCTGGAACGATCTGGTGGGGTTGAAAACCACATCCGGCCGCGTGTCTATGAACGGGGTTGTCCCGTTGTGCGCGCGGTTTGATACGGTCGGCCCGTTGTCGCGCTCAGTCGAAGATTGCGCGCTGATGCTGGCCGCTTTGGAAGGTGGCAAACCCGCGGATCTGCGCGGTGCATCTTTGGACGGGGTGAGGCTTGCTGCATTGCAGAGTGTCGTGATGGATGACATGCGTGATGCGCCAATGGCGGGGTATCGCAGCGCCGTAGACCGGTTGCAGGCCGCTGGAGCGGTGGTGGAAAAACTGGATGCGCCCGAAGTGGCCGAGGCAATGCCTTTGTCAGGTATTCTATTCACATCAGAGGCTTACGGAACCTGGGCCGATATGATCGAGGCCAATCCGGACAAGATGTTTGCGCCAATTCTAGAGCGGTTCCGCTCGGGTAAAGATTTTTTAGCGGCAGATTATATCGCCGCCTGGCAACTGCTGGATAATCTGCGAGCGCAATGGAATAAGCGCGTTGCAGGCTATGATGCGGTGATCATGCCCACGGCTCCCATCCTGGCGCCCAATGCGGCACGATTGATGAGTGATGACAACTATTACCTGACCGAAAACCTGCTGGCGCTACGCAACACGCGCGTTGGCAATCTGATGGGGCTGAGTGCGGTATCCCTGCCCACAGGTCTGCCCGGTTGTGGGATCATGCTATGTGGCAAGCCCTTTGGCGAAGAGGCCCTGCTGAGGGTCGCCAGTGCTGCAGAAAACGCGCTGAGCTGAAGCGCAACAACGGGGTACACACCAAATTTCTTGGCGTAAGTCTTTGGAAACGAGTGTTTTTGAAACACCAAAGCCCGGTTTGATAAAAAGGCCACAATCATCGGGTGAGAGGCGGTTTTTGTTGGACGAAACCAGCCGATTTGGATAGATTCAGGGAAACGGGGCGACAAACGACCCCGAAACCGAGGCAGTATTGATGTTCCCCGAGCGGTTTTCGAACCTACCGGCCTATGCGTTTCCGCGTTTGCGGAGCCTGTTGGACGCTCACGCGCCCGGCGGCGAAATCATGCATATGACCATTGGCGAGCCCAAACATGCCTTTCCCGAATGGGTTCCTGGCGTGATTGCCGATCATGCATCAGAATTTGCCAACTATCCCGTGAACGAAGGTACGCCAGGTCTGCTAGGTGCGATCTGCGATTGGGTGAAGCGGCGGTATGGCGTGACGCTCGACCCGTCGACACAGGCGATGGCCGTAAATGGCACGCGCGAAGGGTTGTACAATGCGATGATGGCACTGTGCCCTGAAACACCGGGATGCAAAGTGTTGATGCCCAACCCGTTTTACCAAGTTTACATGGTGGCCGCACTTAGTGTCGGGGCGCAACCTGTGTTTGTGCCCGCCTCGCGCGAGACAGGATATTTGCCGGATTTTTCGGATTTGTCCGAGGACCAGTTGAACGCTGCGCAAGTGGCTTATTTGTGCTCACCCAGCAATCCGCAAGGCGCTGTGGCCAGCCGCGAGTATTGGCAAAACCTGATTGGGCTGGCGGAAAAATACGATTTCAAAGTGTTTGCCGACGAATGCTATTCCGAAATCTACCGTGATGATGCCCCCGTGGGCGCATTGCAGGTGGCCCACGACATGGGCGCTGATCCGGAACGGGTTGTGGTGTTTCACAGCCTGTCAAAACGGTCAAACCTGCCTGGGTTGCGCAGTGGATTTGTGGCCGGTGGACCAGAGAGCATCAAGCGCATGCGCCAGCTTCGCGCTTATGCCGGGGCGCCTTTGCCAATGCCTTTGCAACACGCAGCCGAGTCCGTCTGGAACGACGAAGAGCATGTGGTCGAAAACCGCCGCTTGTACGTTGAGAAATATAATGCCGCGGATCAAATCATGGGCAACCTGCCGGGCTATACCAGCCCTAGGGCCGGGTTTTTCCTGTGGTTGCCGGTGGAAGATGGCGAAGCCGCTGCATTGAAGCTGTGGCAAGAAACAGGTGTACGGGTGTTGCCCGGCGCCTATCTGAGCAGTGATGTCGGCGGTCAAAACCCCGGCAAGAATTACATCCGGGCCGCACTGGTGGCCCCAACAAAAGAGATGGAGCGCGGGCTGACCCGTTTGCGCGACTGTCTGTACGCTTAAAGAGGACGAGGGACGATATGGCATATCAAACACGCGGCCGTGATCCGCTACTGGACAGCAACATGGCTGAGGCCATTGAAAAGCGAGGCAAAGAATTGCTGGGGCTTGCGCTGATCGTGGTGGCGGCCATGGCGATGGCGATGATTGCCTCTTATCACCCAAGCGATCCCAGCTGGATGTCTGCCACAGATGCTCCGGTGCACAATTGGATGGGGGCCACGGGCGCTGCTCTGGCTGCACCCCTCTTTATGATTGTTGGCTGGGGCGCCTGGGGTCTGGCGATATTGCTGGGTGTCTGGGGCGTGCGATTTGCCTTGCACAAGGGCGAAGACCGCGCCGTTGGCTCTTTGATTTTTGCCCCTATTTGGGTGGCTGTTCTGTCGCTTTATGCCTCGTCGCTTCCTCCGGGGCCGCAATGGTCTGCGATTCACAGCTTCAGCTTTGGTGGCATGTTTGGCGACACGGTATTTGGCATGGTATTGGGCGTTCTGCCGATCAGCGCCACACTTGGGTTGAAACTGGTTTCTGTTGTTCTGGCTGTTCTCATGCTGGTGCTGGGGGCCTTTGTTCTGGGCTTCACCCGTGTTGAACTGGCGCGTATGGCGCGGTTCCTCATTGTGGGGGTGATCATGACCTATGCCACATTGATGAACCTGCTTGGACGTGGGGCCTCGGGTGCTGCTTTGGCCGCGCAATCGCTGAAAGCGCGCAACGAGGAACGCCGCGCACTGCGTGCTGAAGAGGCCGAAATGCGCACCGTTGAACATGCAACTGAGGCGGCTATTGTCCCGCCGCAGCCCCGCGTGATGCGCTATGCAGAGCCTCCGGTACATACGGATGGCACACCAACAGAAGACGTGATCGAAACGCCAGAACCAGAGAAAACAGGCGGATTGCTGTCACTGATGCCGTCGCTGATCCGCAAGGCTGATCCGATGCCCGAACCCGAATTGCCGGTCGTGGAGACGTTGGATGCCGAAGCGCCCGGTGAAGAGCGCATTAAAGAACGCATCGCCAATGTCATCAAAACCCGCGTGCGCCAAAACCCCAAGGTGCAGATCGACTCTGTCGCGCCATTGACCAAAGGGCGTGGGCGCGGGCCTGACCCGCTGTTGTTGAACACAGCACCCGGCGATCTGCCTGCCGAGCCGCCGATGACCTCAATGCAAATAGGCCTTCCCCCTGAGCCGCCTATGACGGCAGCCCCGATCAAGGATGATCCGCTGGAAGAATTGCTGGCTGATCCCGCGCCTCAGGTGCCCCAGCCCGAAGCTATGCGCATTCCCGTGGTTGAGCCGCGCAAAGTGGTGCAGCACCCGCCCAAAAAAGCGCCGCAACCATCGCAACAGGCCAAAGCCGAGGCGCAACCCGCCCTGCAATTTGATGAGCGCTCGCAGATTGAATATGAGCTGCCACCGCTGAACTTGTTGTCCAATCCGGTGAATGTTCAGCGTCATCACCTGAGTGATGAAGCCTTGGAAGAAAACGCCCGGATGCTGGAAAACGTTCTGGATGATTATGGCGTCCGGGGCGAGATTGTCAGCGTACGCCCCGGCCCTGTTGTCACCATGTACGAACTTGAGCCCGCGCCGGGTTTGAAGGCCAGCCGTGTCATTGGCCTGGCCGATGATATTGCGCGCTCCATGTCGGCACTTTCGGCACGGGTGTCTACGGTGCCTGGCCGCTCGGTGATTGGGATTGAACTGCCCAATGAAAACCGCGAGATGGTCGCCCTGCGTGAACTGCTGAGCACGCGTGATTTTGGGGACAGCAACATGAAACTGCCCCTTGCGCTGGGCAAGGATATCGGTGGTGATCCGATTGTTTCTTCTCTTGCCAAGATGCCGCATTTGCTGATTGCGGGGACCACCGGATCAGGTAAATCCGTGGCGATCAACACGATGATCCTGAGCCTGCTGTACAAGCTGACACCAGCTGATTGCCGGTTGATCATGATTGACCCCAAGATGCTGGAACTCAGCGTTTATGATGGTATCCCGCACCTGCTTAGCCCGGTTGTGACCGACCCCAAAAAGGCGGTTGTCGCCCTGAAATGGGTCGTGGGCGAGATGGAAGAGCGCTATCGCAAGATGTCCAAAATGGGCGTGCGCAACATTGACGGCTATAATGGTCGTGTGGCCGAGGCCCTGTCCAAGAACGAAATGTTCAGCCGTACAGTTCAGACCGGATTTGATGATGACACCGGTGAGCCAGTGTTTGAAACCGAAGAAATCCAACCCGAAAAAATGCCCTATATCGTTGTGATCGTCGATGAGATGGCCGATCTGATGATGGTGGCGGGCAAGGAAATCGAAGCCTGCATTCAGCGTCTTGCGCAGATGGCGCGGGCGTCGGGCATTCATCTGATCATGGCCACACAGCGCCCCTCGGTGGATGTGATTACCGGCACTATCAAGGCCAACTTCCCCACGCGGATTTCTTTTCAGGTGACGTCGAAAATCGACAGCCGCACGATCCTGGGTGAAATGGGCGCCGAGCAATTGCTGGGCATGGGCGACATGCTTTATATGGCCGGTGGCGGGAAAATCACCCGCTGTCATGGTCCCTTTGTGAGCGATGAAGAAGTTGAAGAAGTCGTGAATAACCTCAAGGCCTATGGCCCGCCGGTCTATCTGAGCGGCGTGGTGGACGGCCCTCAGGACGACAAGGCCAGCGGCATCGACGCGGTTCTTGGGCTGAACACAGGCGGCAACACCGAAGGTGAAGATGCGCTTTATGATACGGCTGTGCAAATCGCCATTACGGATCGCAAATGCTCTACGTCCTATATTCAGCGCAAACTGGCGATCGGCTATAACAAAGCCGCACGACTGGTTGAGCAGATGGAGGATGAAGGCATTGTTTCGCCAGCCAATCACGTTGGCAAACGCGAGATTTTGGTGCCCGAGCAGAATTGATAGCGCCTGGCAGCGGCGTGTTATCGCTTAACGGGGAGAAGTCGGGCAGGTTTCCCGCACAATAGGGGGGTGAAATCCCCCGGCTTCGAACTTAGGTTAAACACATGACACGCATACATACATTCGCCGCCGCCACGATCACAGCAGTCGCGCTGGCGGCTCCGGCCTCGGCCGAGAAACTTTCGTTGGCTGCCATTTCAAACTATTTGAACGGGATGAAGACCGCCACAGGCGAATTCACCCAGATCAATGATGATGGTACAATCAGCACCGGGCAGATTTTTATCAAACGCCCCGGACGGGTGCGGTTTGAATATAATCCGCCAAACAAGACACTGGTGGTGGCCGACGGTGATACGGTGGGGATCATCGACCCCAAATCGAACATCGGTCCTGAGGCCTATCCACTGCACCGCACGCCGCTAAAGATCATTCTGGCGCGGAATGTAAATCTGGCGCGCGAGAAGATGGTGACCGGGCATTCCTCGGACGGGGCCACCACCACCATCCGTGCGCAAGACCCCGAGCATCCGGAATACGGCAATATCGACTTGGTGTTCACCGCCAATCCGGTTGAGCTGCGCCAATGGGTGATCAACGATGATTCCGGCAATCATACAACTGTGATCCTGGGTGAATTGTCAAAGGGTGTGCGTATTGCGGACATCAACTTTGAGATCCCCGGAAAAGGCGCCGGATCGGCACGGGAATGATGGAAGGTGGGTTGAAAACCCACCCTACACCTTAACGTCGGCAGCGCCGCAGCTGGCCTTGATACATTTGTGAGCGCGCCTGCACTTTGCCAGCCACATTCACCAGCCATGGCTTGCGCTTATAGGAGCCGCGCGAATAGCCTGTGCGCCCTTCGTGATAGGCCAGGTATTGATTGCGTGCATCGCTCATTGAGATGCCCAACCGATCCTTTGTGCCATCCATGTACCACCCCATGAAATCGGTTGCGTCACGAATGTTGTTGCGCCGGGCGCTACGACGACCTGTGTCTTTCTGGTATTCTTTCCAGGTGCCATCCAATGCCTGACTAAAACCAAAGGCCGAAGATTGCCGACCCATGGGGATCACCCCAAGCGTATAGCGAAAGGGCGTGCGGGCATCGCCGTCAAATTTGCTCTCCTGGTGGATTGTGGCCATCTGCACATGCATGGGCACACCCCAGCGGCGCTCAGTTGTTTTGAACGCACGTCGGTATTCGGGGTTGGCGCGCAGGATTGCGCAGGCGTCATCCAACATGCTGGGCGCGGGGCCATTGCTGCCCCGCCCACCGCAGGATGCCACCAGCAGCAGTACCATTATTGCGCGAAGAGTTCTGCTCATCTGCCTCTCGCTTTCTTTTTTCCACAGTTTACCGCAAAGGCCGTCGGCGGGGAATGAAAAACTCAGTTGTTAGGCCAAGGATTAACAAATTGTGAAGGAATTAGCTCAATACTCGAAGCTTATGGGCTGTCATGGCATTTTCCACAGTCTGTTTCCGTGAAAATAGCCTCTGAGAAATGGACAAACCCTGCTCGAAAAGTTTAATGTGCGGTTCGAGGGGCTGATTCAATGATGTTAAAAACGCGTGCCAAGTATCATTTGGGCCAGGTGGTCCGTCACAAGAAACATCCCTTTCGGGGTGTGGTCTTTGACGTGGATCCTGAGTTTTCAAATACGGAAGAATGGTATGATGCCATTCCCGAAGAAAGCCGTCCCGAAAAAGAGCAGCCGTTTTATCATCTGCTGGCTGAAAACGACCAGAGCTATTACGTCGCCTATGTGAGCGAACAGAACCTTGTTGTGGACTATTCCGGTGAGCCTGTGGACCACCCTGATATTCCAGATTTGTTTGGTCCTTTTGATGATGGCATCTATCCGCTGCACTTCCAGTTGAACTGACGGCGCGCCGCTCGTTTCATCAATACCCCAAAGCACATCCATCTTTGCGCGGATCACTTGCGCCTTCCAGAACGCCATCGGCGCGGATGGTGATGGATTGCGCGCCGCCTATGGCTTCGCTTGCTGTGATGACATCATGCCCCAGCGCTTGCAACTCGGCGCGCACAGCGTTGCAATAGCCACGCTCAACTTTCAATTGCCCCATATCTGAAAAACACCGCGGTGCATCCACGGCGGTTTGCAGGTCCATACCGTAATCAAGCAAGTTCGTGACAAACCGCGCATGACCGCACGGTTGATAGGCCCCGCCCATCACGCCAAAACTGTTCACAACCTGGCCATTCTGCGCCAGCATCGCAGGGATGATGGTGTGCATCGGGCGTTTGCCACCGGCCAGTTCATTTGGATGACCGGGCGTCAGGCAAAACCCAGCGCCACGGTTCTGCAACAAAATGCCAAACTTTTCTGACGCAATGCCCGATCCGAAGCCATGGAAAATGGAATAAATCAGGGATACTGCCATCCGATCCTTATCCACCACAGTGATATAGATCGTGTCGCGGTGGGTTTGCTCAGACAAAGGCGCGGCGGCGGGCATGGCGGATTGCAGATCAATCAGCGCGGCGAGACGGGCCGCGGTTTCGGGCGCCAGCATATGATCAAGTCGTGATGTGTGGTCGGGATCGGCCAAAAACCGATTGCGGGCATCATACGCCAGCTTGGTGGCTTCGGCTTCGATATGTGCGCGTTTGGCCCCCAGTGGATCCATGGACGCCAAATCAAAATGGCTGAGAATATTCAGCATCAATATGGCGGTCGCCCCCTGGCCATTCGGGGGGTGTTCCACCAGATCCATATCTGAATAGGGGCCGGAAATGGCCTGGGTTTCATCGCCGCGATGGGTGGCAAAATCCTGCGCTGTGTGAACACCCCCCAAGGGTGTGAGTGCGGCCAGAATATCTTCTGCCACGTCACCTTGGTAAAAGGCGTCTGAGCCGTCACGAGCGATCCGACGCAGCACATCGGCCTGACCGGGTGCGCAAAAAATTGTTCCTGTTGAGGGGGTTATACCACCTGGCAAATAGTGTGTGCGCCCATGGCCTTGCAACACGCCGGGCCCATTTCGCCAGTCGGCCGCCACGCGCGGGGCCACGGGGATGCCCTCCTCGGCGTAGCGGATACTGGGGGCAAGCAAGGTGTCCAACCCCAAGACACCGTATTTATCGGACAGGGTGCAAAATGCCTCAACAGCGCCGGGAATGGTAACAGCTTCAGGCGCATAGGTGGGCACGACGTCCAATCCGCGCTCACGCAGGGCAGCAGATGACGCCGCAGCCGGTGCGCGGCCCGATCCGTTGTAGGCCCGAATGTTGCCACCGCCCTTTTCGGTATGAAGAACAAAGCAATCGCCACCGAGCCCGGTCATCTGTGGCTCACACAACCCCAGCAAAACCGCGCCGGCGATTGCTGCATCCATGGCATTTCCGCCGCGTGTCAGGATGTCGATGGCCACCTGAGCCGCCAAAGGGTGTGAGGTGGCACACAGGCCATTGCTGGCATAGACAGCCGACCGGCCGGGAAATTGGAAATCGCGCATGACGTGTCCTGTTCTGGATGTTGAACAAACACTACGGGCGTAACGCCAGATTGCCAATGAGGTGTGAGGAAACGGTAAGCCTCGACGCCGCGCACTGGGTGGGGGCTATTACAGCGCGGCGCCGAGGGAAGCTTTTTGCAGCTACAGGATCATTTTGGCCGTCGTTTCGGGCCGATTTCCGCTGATATTTGGGCCTTTGTTGGGCATGTTGGGTCAAGTCGGAAACAATTAAGTTTTGCCGGAATGATTGGTGGCGAATGTGAAACAAAGAAGGTTTTGATCATCTTGCCGCTCATACGAAAGTTGATGGGTCAGGTGATGTATCAAGAACCAACCGAATCCCCCCTCGGGTAAGTCTGCCAAAGGGCCATTTGCATCTGGCAACTGGTTGTCCGGCAGGCGCAGGCCGGGCATGGGCTGCCCTTCATCTCGGATGGTGAAAGACAGCTGTGCAGTTTGCTGAGTGACTGAGACATCAACCAGGCCCTTGCCTGCACCTGAGTAGGCATGTTCCACGACATTGTTCAACGCTTCTGCCATCACAATCTCGACCGAACCGCAGATATCCTCATCCAGCCCCGAATTGGTCAGCCATTTGCGCAGCTCGGCCAGCAGAATGCGCACGGCCGCGTCAGATGCGCAGAATTGTCTTGAAAACAAAGGGTCAGGCCGAAGAGGCGAGGTCAAACCGTTGCTCCTGTTGTTGGTGTCCAAGAGGGCGGTGGGGGCCGCGTGATTATCCGGCCCGGCGGCTCGAGGTGGCTTGCTCCATGTCGGAGTGTATCACAAATATGGAATCCATCCGTGTCAGCCGAAACACCTTATCCACATCGGGGGTCAGCGCGGCCAGTTCAATTTTGTGCCTTCCGCCCAGTTGCTTCATCGCAGCCACAATTGCGCCCAGCCCGCTGGAATCCACAAAAGCCACCTGACTCATATCCAGAATGACCCGCGCGGGGCCGTCAGTGGCAGAGGCACGCATAGCATCCTTGAACTGGATGGCAACGCCTGCGTCGATCCGTTTGGCGTTGACGGTGATGATATTGGTGTCGTTTTCGACAGTGCTGTGCAAGTCCATGAAAGCCTCGGTTGTTAAGTAGAACTACAGCAAGGCTAGACCTCAATCCTTACTATTGGGTATTCAAGGGCTGAATTTAGGAGGGAATGTCATGAAAGAAGTTATCATCGCTGGGGCTGCACGCACGCCTATGGGGGGATTCCAGGGGGATTTTGACGGGGTTGAGGCTTCTGTTCTGGGTGGTGCTGCCATTCGTGCAGCACTTGCCAATGCCGGGGCTGACACCGTGGATGAACTGTTGATGGGGTGTGTTTTGCCCGCAGGCCAAGGGCAAGCGCCCGCACGTCAGGCAGGTTTTGCCGCAGGTTTGGGCGAAGATGTGCCCGCCACCACACTGAACAAGATGTGTGGATCTGGTATGAAAGCGGCAATGATAGGCTTTGATCAGATTGCGTTGGGGCAGGCCGCCACAATGATCGCCGGTGGCATGGAGAGCATGTCAAATGCGCCCTATTTGTTACCACAAATGCGAGGCGGTGCACGGATTGGCCATGCCCAAGCGAAAGATCACATGTTCCTTGATGGGTTAGAGGATGCCTATGACAAGGGTCGTCTGATGGGCTCCTTTGCCGAGGAATGCGCCGAAAAGTTCCAATTCACCCGCGAGGCACAGGACGCCTATGCGATTGGATCACTTGAAGGCGCATTGGCCGCGCAAGCCTCCGGCGCTTTTGAGGGCGAGATCGCGCCAGTGACATTCACCACGCGCAAGGGCGATGTGACGATCTCAGAAGATGAGCAACCCGCCAAGGCCCGGCCAGAAAAGATCCCGCAACTGAAACCAGCCTTTCGCAAGGACGGCACAGTGACCGCTGCCAACTCCAGCTCTATCTCGGATGGTGCGGCGGCATTGGTTCTGGCCTCGCGCGAGGCAGCCGAGGCAAGGGGTCTGAACATTCGCGCCCGCATCATGGGCCACGCCAGCCACGCGCAGGCACCGGGGTGGTTTACCACGGCCCCTGTACCGGCCGCCCAAAAGCTGCTGGATCAGATCGGCTGGAGCAAAGATGACGTGGACCTGTGGGAAGTAAACGAGGCCTTTGCGGTGGTGCCCATGGCATTCATGCATGAAATGGGCCTGAGCCGGGACAAGGTGAACGTCAATGGCGGCGCTTGTGCTTTGGGCCACCCGATCGGGGCGAGCGGTGCGCGGATCATGGTGACACTTTTGAATGCACTGGAAAAACGTGGCTTGAAACGCGGCGTGGCGGCGATCTGTATTGGCGGTGGTGAAGGCACAGCCATCGCGATTGAGCGCGTGTAACGGGCCTCTGGGCGCCTTTCAGCGTCCTAAACATGGAACCCCTGCGCTGCCGTATGGTGCGCAGGGGGGCGTGCATGGGGCCTTTATCAAGTCTGGATCGCGTGCAATCGAGGTCTTCGGGCGCGCTGATCTGTACCAAGACAACAGCTGGTGAGCCGGAACATAAGCATATGCAGATTGATTACATTTCCATCGCCAAAACCATCACCGCGCTGACGGCGGGTGAAACTGATGCCGTGGCATTGATGGCCACTGTGGTTTGCGAATTGCACCATTCGGATGATCGGTTTGACTGGACCGGGTTTTACCGCGTGAGCGCCCCTGAAGTGCTGAAAATTGGCCCCTATCAGGGGGGGCATGGTTGCCTTGTGATCCCGTTTTCGCGGGGGGTTTGCGGCGCGGCAGCGCGCACTGGTCAGGTGCAACTGGTTGAAAATGTTGAGGCGTTTGATGGCCATATCGCCTGTGCCAGCTCAACCCGCTCGGAACTGGTGATACCGGTGTATACTGGGGCAGGTGATCTGCTTGGTGTTCTGGATATCGACAGCGATCAGCCGGGCGCATTTACACGCCATGACGTTGATCATCTGGTGCCCCTTATGGCCGAGGTTTTTGCCGACGCACGATAGCAAATTCAGCGGATGAAATTTTTGTTGATAATTTCACAGAATCGACGCAACGTGAAATTCTGACATATATTTTCACGAAAGCCGCTGCGCCTCATGCATCAGTTTGACCCTGACAAGCCGCACACTCTGGGCGCTGACCTTCGGGCGCTGCGCAAATCGCGTGGCCTGACGCTCATTGATCTGGCCGAGCAGCTGGGCCGCTCTGTCGGCTGGCTGAGCCAGATTGAGCGCGACAAGTCTGAACTGTCCATTTCGGATTTGCGCCAGATTGCCAAAGCGCTGGGCGTGCCGATGTCACTGCTTTTCGCCCATGACAGCGCCCCCGCACAAGAACAGGGCTATGTGGTGCGTGCCTCCGCGCGCCGACCCATGGGCTCGGGCGAAGAGGGGCTGATTGAGGAATTGCTCTCGCCGGACCTGACCGATGATTTTGAGGTGATCCACTCGACCTTCCAGCCGCATTCACGGCTTAAAATCCCCACACAGCGCCCGACCCAAGAGCTGGGCTATGTCATTTCGGGCAAGCTGGATATGCGGATCGGAGAGCAGAATTTCACCATCGGGCCCGGTGATAGTTTCCGGATTCGTGGCGATCTGCACGCCTGGGACAACCCCTATGACGACCCTACCGTGGTCATCTGGGTTATCGCCCCGCCGGTGTATTGAGGGGACGCAGAATGCAAAACGGATCATGCCTATGCGGAGCTGTTACCTTTCGGATCAGCGGTGAAATGCGTGATGTTTTGGCCTGTCATTGTCAGCAATGCCGCAAGACGTCGGGGCATTATTGGGCGGCCACTTCTGTCCGGGACGCGACCCTTGAAATGACGCGCAAAGATGGGCTGGCCTGGTTCCGGGCCAGTGACACCGCGCAGCGTGGCTTTTGCAACCTGTGCGGCTCAACTCTGTTCTGGAAGCCCGACAATGCAGATCGCACTGCGGTAAGTGCCGGCGCGTTGGATGGCGCGACCGGACTGGAGCTGAGCCAGCATGTGTTTGTGGCCGATAAGGGCGACTATTATGCGCTGAGCGATGGAAAACCACAGCACACGCGATTCAGTGGAGGTGAAGATGCTTAGTGGTAGCTGCCTGTGTGGCGACGTCACATTCACGACCACCGCACCCGCCAAAGGGGCAAGTGCTTGCCACTGCACCCAGTGTCGCAAGCAATCAGGGCATATCTGGGCATCGGCTCAGGTGGCCAAGGATGCGCTGGACATCGAAGGCCCGGTCACTTGGTTTGCGGCCAGCGAGGGTGCAGCCCGCGGATTTTGCGCACAATGTGGGTCGTTCCTGTTTTGGCACGCCCATGATGAGGACGAGATCAGTTTTGCCCTTGGCGCATTGGATGGCCCGACGGGTCTGACATTGCAAAAGCACATCTTCGTTGCTGACAAGGGTGGCTATTACGACATTGCGGATGGTTTGCCGCAATCGGAGCAATAGCCATGTGGGAGGTTCTGACAGGATTTGACCCCGCCCTTTTGGCTGCCTTCATTGGGGCCGGGTTGTTGTTGAACATCACACCCGGCGCGGATTTTGTATTTGTCTCTGCCAGTGGGATCAGTGGCGGGGCGAAGGTTGGCATGGCTGCGGCATTGGGGATCAACCTGGGCATCGTGCTGCACATCACATTGGCGGCGGCGGGGCTGTCCACCCTGCTGATTGCCTGGCCACTGGCCTATGACATCATCCGATACGCAGGGGCGGCCTATTTGGTCTGGCTGGCATGGCAGGCCTGGCGCTCGGATGGCATATTGCACGAAGGGCGCGCCGCCGGCAACGTGACGCGCGCTTTGCGGCGCGGATTCCTGACCAATGTTTTGAACCCCAAAACGGCGCTGTTCATCTTTGCCTTCATTCCGCAATTCACCGATCCCGCCATTGGCCCTCTTTGGATGCAGATCGTTGTTTTGGGCACGATTTTTCTGAGTGTCGGCCTGGTCTTTTCACTGTGCCTCGGGGCGGCGGCGGGGATGTTTGCCCATGTCCTGCGCGCCCGCACGGGCCTGTTAAGCCGCTTGTCAGCCATCATGTTTGGCGGGCTTGCGGCCCGTCTGATGTGGGACTGACGAAATCAAAGTGCCCCAAAAACGGGGCCACAAGGGAGATGGATCATGGCTGATCTGCCAAGCAATGCAAAGGTTGTCATCATCGGGGGCGGCGTTGTTGGCTGTTCTGTGTTGTATCATCTGGCCAAGAAGGGCTGGGCCGAGTGTGTCCTGCTGGAAAAGAACGAACTGACCGCAGGCAGCACTTGGCATGCGGCAGGCAATGTGCCGACGTTTTCCACCAGTTGGGGCATCATGAACATGCAGCGCTACTCCACCGAGTTGTATGCGCGGCTGGGCGAAGAAGTAGACTATCCGATGAACTATCACCAGACCGGGTCAATCCGTCTGGCGCATACCAAAGAACGGGTTCAGGAATTTGAACGCGCCATGTCCATGGGCCAATACCAAGGCATCAAAATGGAGATGTGGACGCCAGAACAGACCAAAGAGGCCTATCCATTCCTTGAAACCCACGATCTGGAAGCTGTGCTGTTTGATCCCTCAGATGGCGATATCGACCCCGCACAATTGACCCAGGCGCTGGCCAAGGGCGCGCGTGACATGGGCGCGCAGATTGCCCGGTTCTGCCCCGCGACAGGTGTGACCCAGAAAGACGATAAAACCTGGATCGTTCATACCGATCAGGGGGATATCGCATGTGACTATGTGGTGAACGCAGCCGGGTACTATGCGCAGCGTGTTGGTGAATGGTTCAAACCTTTTGGCGGGCGCACTGTGCCGATGATGGTCATGAGCCATCAATATCTGCTGACCGAACAAATCCCCGAGGTCGAGGCCTGGTCCAAGGAACAGGGTGGCAAACTGCCCCTGATCCGCGATGTGGATGTGTCTTACTATCTGCGCCAGGAAAAGAACGGCTATAACCTCGGGCCCTACGAGCCGGGCTGTAAGGCCCATTGGGAAACCGACGGCGACCCAATGCCAGACGATTTCAGCTTTCAACTGTGGCAGGATGATCTGGACCGGATCGAAGACATCGTGAGCGATGCCATGGAACGTGTGCCGCTGATGGCCTCCTGTGGTGTCAGCTCGGTGATCAACGGACCCATTCCATATGCGCCCGACGGGTTGCCCCTGCTTGGCCCCATGCCCGGCGTCGAAAACGCGTTTGAGGCGTGCGTCTTTACCTTTGGCATCGCGCAGGGTGGCGGCGCCGGCAAGGTGTTGGCCGAATGGATCATCGACAGTGCGACTGAGTGGGATATGTGGTCGGTCGATCCGCGCCGCTATACCGATTACACCAATCACGAGTATTGCGTCGCCAAAGGTATGGAAACCTACGGCAACGAATATGCTATGCATTTCCCACAGCACGAATGGCCCGCCGGGCGTGATCAAAAGCTGTCTCCGGTGCATGACCGGGTCAAAGACCTTGGCGGCGTGATGGGTGCCTACAATGGCTGGGAACGCGCCAATTGGTTTGCCCAGGCCGACGATGATACCTCCGAGGAAAGCACCCACACCTGGGACCGTGAGGGGCCGTGGTCTCAGCGGGTGAAAGAAGAATGCGAAGCGGTGCGTGATGCCTGCGCTGTGCTCGATCTGCCCGGTTTCTCGCGCTTTTGGATCACCGGTGACGGAGCTGACGATTGGCTGCGTGGTTTCGTGACCGGCGGTTTGCCCAAGGTTGGGCGGATCAACCTGGTCTACGTGGCCGATGCCCGTGGCCGGATTGTGACCGAGTTCTCTTGTATCCGGCTTGAGGAAGACAGCTTTGTGCTGATCACCGCCGCCACCGCACAATGGCATGATGGCGATCTGATCCGCCGGGCGGTTCCCGCTGGGGTCACGGTGCGCGAAACCACCACCGAACGTGATGCGCTGCTGGTCGCTGGGCCGACCTCACGCAATGTGCTGTCGGGGCTGAGTGATGCCGATCTTTCCATGGGGTGGCTGACCCATCAACATTGCACGGTTGCTGGCAAAAAGGCCTTCCTGATCCGCGTCAGTTTCACCGGAGAGCTGGGCTGGGAAATCCATGCCGCAAACGAGGACATGCCCGCGATTTATGAAGCAATCCTTGGTGCAGGGGCAAAGCCCTTTGGCATGTATGCGCTAAATTCCTTGCGGATGGAGAAAGGGTATCGTGCGTGGAAGGGCGACCTTTCCACCGATTATTCCATGCTCGAAGGCGGGCTGGAGCGGTTTGTTAAGTTTGATAAACCACAGGATTTCACTGGTAAAGCGGCGCTTATGGCGCAAAAACAGCAGGGCCGCAAAAAGGCGTTTGTCACCCTTATCGTGGATGCAGGTGCCGCCGATGCGCCGTATATGTCCACGCTCTGGCACGACGGCAAAGTGGTTGGCGAAACCACCAGCGGCGCTTGGGGGTACCGGGTGAACGCTTCGGTGGCTTTGGCGGTGGTGCGCACAGATCTGGCGGTGCCGGGTACAGAATTAGAGGTGACAATCTACGGCGAGCAACGCCGCGCTGTGGTGCAAGCTGATGCACCCTTATGGGACCCCGAAAACAAGCGCCTGCGCGCATGAGCATTGAAACCCACCTGATCTCATCGGGCATTCTGGTGGTGCTCAATCAAAATGAGGCCCAGGCAAACTGCATGTTGCCACCATGGGGAGACAACCCAATGACGGATATCGAACCGCTGATTGCCCATCACCAACCCGATGCTGTGTCGATCAACTGTTCACGCCCCGAGGCAGTGGCAGCACCCCTCGCCTTGATCGGATTGCACCAGAAATTCGACCCCTTTCACCCCCTCAATGAGGCCTGATATGACGGAACTTCCGAACAAAGCACGCGTGGTTATTATTGGTGGCGGCGTCATCGGCTGCTCGGTGGCATATCACCTGGCCAAACTGGGCTGGAAGGACGTGATCCTGCTGGAACGCAAACAGCTGACCTCGGGCACCACCTGGCATGCTGCTGGTCTGATCGGCCAATTGCGCGCCAGTTCCAACATGACCAAACTCGCCCGTTATTCTGCCGAACTGTACATGAGGCTAGAGGCAGAAACCGGCGTGTCCACCGGGATGCGTCAGGTCGGCTCGGTTTCGGCAGCACTAAGCACTGAGCGCCTGGAAGAGCTGAACCGAGGTGCCGCCATGGCCCGCGCCTTTGGTGTGCCCGTCGAGGAACTGTCGCCCAGCGAGGTCAAAGACCGCTACGAGCACATCAATCTTGATGGTGTTACGGGTGGTGTCTGGCTGCCCACCGACGGCCAGGCTGACCCGGCCAACATTGCCTTGGCGCTGGCCAAAGGTGCGCGCCAGAACGGTGCGTTGGTCAAGGAACGCACCAAAGTCACGGGCATCGCGCGCAGGGGGCGGCGTGTCACGGGCGTTGATTGGGCCGCGGAGGATGGCGATAAAGGTCACATCGAGGCCGAAATGATCGTCAACTGCGCCGGAATGTGGGGCCATGACGTGGGCCGCATGGCGGGCGTAAACGTACCGCTGCATGCCTGCGAGCATTTCTACATTGTCACCGAAGCCATTGAAGGACTTAAACAAATGCCGGTTCTGCGGGTTCCGGATGAATGCGCCTATTACAAGGAAGACGCCGGCAAAATGTTGCTGGGCGCGTTTGAGCCCAACTCCAAACCCTGGGGTATGGACGGCATTCCCGACAGTTTTGAGTTTGATCAGCTCCCCGAGGATTTTGACCACTTTGAGCCGATCCTGGAAAACGCCTGCAACCGGGTGCCGATGTTGGCTGAGGCGGGCATTCATACCTTCTTTAATGGCCCCGAAAGCTTCACCCCCGATGATGCGTATCACCTTGGTCTGGCGCCTGAGATGGATAACGTCTGGGTCGCGGCTGGCTTTAACTCCATCGGCATCCAATCCGCCGGTGGTGCAGGCCACGCGCTGAGCCAATGGATGGACGCTGGCGAAAAACCGTTTGATCTGGGTGATGTGGATATCGCCCGTATGCACCCGTTTCAGGGCAACAAACACTACCTGTTTGAACGCTCCAAAGAAACGCTGGGCCTGCTGTACGCAGATCACTTTCCCTATCGCCAAAAGGCCACTGCGCGCGGGGTGCGGCGCACACCGTTTCATCACCACCTGTTGGAACAGGGCGCTGTCATGGGTGAAATTGCCGGCTGGGAGCGTGCCAATTGGTATGCCAATGCGGGTCAGGAGCGTGCCTATCAATATAGCTGGCAACGCCAGAACTGGTTTGAAAACTCGGCCGCAGAACATAAAGCCGTGCGCGAGAATGTCGGCATGTATGACATGACCAGCTTTGGCAAACTGCGGGTCGAAGGCCCCGGCGCCGAAGCGTTTTTGAACCATGTTTGTGGGGCCAACATGTCAGTGCCTGCAGGCAAGATCGTCTATACGCAGTTCCTGAATTGCACTGGCGGGATTGAGGCGGATGTAACCGTCACCCGCCTGTCCGAGACCGCCTTTCTGGTGGTCACCCCTGCGGCCACGCGACTGGCAGATGAAACATGGTTGCGCCGCCACCGGGGCAGTTTCAACGCCGTGGTGACAGATGTGACCATGGGCGAAAGCGTGCTGGCCGTGATGGGGCCAAACGCGCGTGAGGTGCTGGCGAAAGTGTCGCCCAATGACTTTTCCAACGATACAAACCCTTTTGGCACCGCCCAGGAGATCGAGATTGGCATGGGGCTGGCGCGCGCGCACCGCGTGTCTTATGTGGGCGAATTGGGCTGGGAGTTGTATATCCCCGCCGAAATGTCAGGCCATGTGTTTGAAACCCTTTGGGATGCCGGTCAGGACATTGGCCTGAAACTGTGTGGCATGCATATGATGGACAGTTGCCGGATCGAAAAAGCCTTTCGCCATTTTGGCCATGACATCACCTGCGAGGACAATGTTGTGGATGCCGGTCTCAGCTTTGCGGTTGATCTGAACAAGGGTGATTTCATTGGCAAATCCGCCGTGGCTGCGCGCAAGGACACCGGGCCAAAACAGCGCATGGTGCAATTCAGGCTGACCAGCCCTGAGCCGCTTTTGTATCACAACGAGCCAATTCTTCGGGATGGCGCCTATGTGGGGTATCTCAGCTCGGGCAATTATGGCCATACGCTGGGCGCGGCCATCGGGATGGGCTATGTGCCATGCGAGGGCCAAAGTGCCGCCGATGTTCTGGGATCTACCTATGAAATCGACGTCTGTGGCGTAAAGGTAAAGGCCGAGGCCAGCCTGAGGCCGATGTATGATCCAAAGTCAGAGCGGGTGAAGGTCTGAGGCACAGCCTAGCCTGAATCGGCGGGCTTTTTCGATGGAAACACACACTGTGTGCTGCATAATTTGCGAAACACAGTGTGGTATAAGCGCAGCCCTTGGTATACCTGCAACACCCATGAGCGCATATCACCCTCCCCAGGACCCGATTGAGGTTTTGCACGAAGATTACGAAATTGCCGTGGTGGTCAAACCCGAAGGCTTGCTTTCGGTGCCGGGCAGGGGGGAACATCTGGCCGATTGCCTGCTGACCCGTGTGCAGGAGGCCTTTCCGACCGCGCTGTTGGTGCATCGGTTAGACCGTGACACCTCGGGTGTGATGGTGTTTGCCATGACGCCCCATGCCCAGCGTGATCTGTCGATGCAGTTTGAAACCCGCCGGGTAAAGAAAACCTATGTCGCCCGTGTCGCGGGCGAGCTGCAGCCAAAGGCCGGTACAATAGACGCCCCACTGATCGTCGATTGGGAAAATCGCCCCCGTCAGATGGTCTGCCATGAGACCGGCAAACACGCCCAGACCGACTGGCGTGTTCTGCGTCACGCAGAGGGTGAAACGCGGGTGCGACTAAAGCCCCATACAGGGCGTAGCCATCAACTGCGGGTGCATATGCTCAGCCTTGGGCACCCCATTTTGGGCGATCCTTTGTATGCAACAGGTGCCGCGCTGGATCATCCGCGCATGATGCTGCATTCCGAAGAATTGCGCCTCAGCCATCCCGAAAGCGGGCGTGGCATGAATTTCCGCTCAAAGGCACCGTTCTAAGGCAGGGTGAATCAAGCCGAAGTTGAGGCGCATGATTAATGTCGGCTGTGCGGACATAGCGACCTATCAATTCGTTGCTAACGACTTGGACATTTTGAAATTCGTCAAGGAAATACCTTTTTTGATCACGACTTGTTCCTGATCAACGTGCCACCCCATACGCATGAAGAAGGGTTTGGCTTTTTTGCTGGCCTCAGTGGTCAGTATCTTAATTCCATCCGCGACTGCGCGGGCTTCGATCAATTTATGGAGCGACTGGCCTATGCCGCGCCCCGATAGGTCAGCTCTGACAAACGCAAGGTCGATGTAACCGTCTGCATCTAAGGTCATAAATCCGACCATTGAACCGTCAATATCGGCAACAAAACCCGCAGTGTTTTCAAATATATTTTGCCAGCCAGTTGGGTTAGGAGTAGCTCCACCCCACGCCTTTCTTTGCTCAATCGAATAGACGTCAGCAGTCCCATTATGCACAGCGTCAAAGAAAACGCCTGCGGCGGCTTCGCCGTCTTCCAATACCAATGGCCTAGTTGTTATCGGCATAATGATTTAGCAATTTCATACATCGTGTATGGCTATGACAATCTTCCGATCACGTCAATTTGGGCTCATAACGGGCATACCCAAAAGAAAAAGCCCCGCCGGTCTGACGGGGCTTTTCGCGTTATGGCACGAGGATCAGCCTGGCATTTTGGTTTTACGCAGATACGGCAGGATGGTTTCGAATTCGCCGAATTTGGCCGCCGCGTCTTCGTTGCTGACGGTGGGCGGGATGATCACGTCTTCGCCCAGTGCCCAGTCGGCCGGGGTGGCAATGCCATTGGCCATGCTGGTCTGGAGAGCGTCCAAGGCGCGCACCACTTCGCTAAAGTTGCGCCCCACTGTCATCGGGTAGGTCATCATCAGTTTGACCTGTTTGTCAGGTGCAATGATAAACACGCTGCGCACAGTTGCGCTATCGGCAGGGGTGCGCCCATCGGGCAAATAGGCTTCGGTGGGCAGCATGTCGAAGGCTTTGGAAACCGCCAGGCCTTCATCCGCGATGATCGGGAAACCAGCAGGTGCGCCACCCACGGCTTCGATATCACTTTTCCATTTCTTGTGCTCTTCAACACCATCAACGCTGACGCCGATTACCTTTGTGCCGCGTTTTTCCCACTCATCTGACAGGCGTGCAACGGCGCCAAATTCAGTGGTGCAAACAGGTGTGAAATCTTTGGGATGTGAAAACAGGATTGCCCAGCTGTCGCCAATCCAGTCATGCAAGTCAAAGCTGCCTTGATCGGTTGTAACAGAAAGGTTTGGGATGGTATCATTAATGCGCATTTTCGGGTCCTACATTTGGGGTGTTGAGAGTAGTTGCGCATGTAAGGTAAGCCCAACGGGGACAAATTGCACGCCTTTGTCTTGCAGCTTGACCTTTGCGGTGACAATGTGCCGCGACTCCGCCGGGGCGCCGCCTCGTCTGGACCTCATTTCACGATCAAAGGAGCATCAAAATGATCGAGAAACGCCAGTTTTACATCAATGGACAGTGGGTCAATCCGGCCCAGGCAAATGATCACGATGTGATCAACCCTGCCAATGAAGAGCCCTGCGCTGTGATTTCCCTAGGTGGTCAGGCGGATACTGATGCTGCTGTGGCGGCGGCCAAGGCCGCGTTTCCGGCATGGATGGCCACGCCACCTGCCCAGCGCATTGCAATGGTTGCCAAGCTGCAAAAGGTCTACAACGCCCGCGCAGAAGATATGGCACAGGCGATCAGTCTTGAAATGGGCGCGCCTATTTCAATGTCGCGCCAACAACAGGCCCCCAGTGGCACAGGCCATATCGCGGCGTTTCTGGAGGTTGCCAAAACCTATGAATTTGAACAGCCGTTAGGGGATGGTACCGATGGTGCCTATATCCGCAAAGAACCGATTGGCGTGGCTGGCCTGATTACCCCGTGGAACTGGCCGATGAACCAAGTCACCCTGAAGGTTGTCGCGGCTCTGGTTGCGGGCTGCACCATGGTGCTGAAACCGTCCGAGGAATCGCCCCTGTCTGCCATGGTCTTTGCCGAGATGATGGATGAGGCTGGTTTTCCTGCCGGTGTGTTTAACCTTGTGAACGGCGATGGTGTGGGGGTTGGCAGCCAGCTGACCACGCATGAAGACGTGGATATGATCAGCTTCACCGGCTCGTCGCGTGCGGGCAAACTGATTTCCAAAGCGGCAGCTGACACTCTCAAACGCGTCAGCCTTGAGCTGGGTGGCAAAGGCGCCAATCTGATCTTTGCTGATGCTGATGAAAAGGCCGTGAAACGTGGTGTTTTGCACTGCATGAACAACTCGGGTCAGTCGTGCAACGCGCCAACCCGGATGTTTGTGCAGCGGGAACGCTATGATCAGGCCGTCGAGGAAGCCGCCGCCACCGCAAACTCCGTGCAAGTGGGCGCACCATCTGAAGAGGGCCGCCACATCGGCCCGGTCGTGAACAAGATGCAGTTCGACAAAATTCAGGGGCTGATCCAGCAAGGTATCGACGAAGGTGCCCGTCTGGTGGCCGGTGGCACCGGGCGGCCTGAGGGGTTCAATCGTGGCTATTACGTCAAGCCGACTGTGTTTGCGGATGTGACCAATGACATGGTTATCGCCCGCGAAGAGATATTTGGCCCTGTGTTGTCGATCATTCCCTTTGACACAGAAGAAGACGGCATCGCCATGGCCAATGACACGGTGTATGGCCTGACCGACTATTTGCAAACCCAAGATCAGGCGCGCGCCAACCGCGTGGGGGCCGCTTTGCGCGCTGGTATGGTTGAAATCAACGGTCAAAGCCGTGGTATGGGCGCGCCGTTTGGCGGCATGAAGCAATCGGGAAACGGGCGCGAAGGCGGCCATTGGGGGATTGAGGACTTCATCGAAGTGAAGTCGATCTCCGGTTACAAACCCGACGCGGAATAACCCATGCAGCTGCGCGCCTTTATCTTGCATCTGACCCGTGCTGCGGGTCGGCGTGAGAATGCGCAGCAATTGCTAAAAGAATGCGGTGTGGCCGGAGGTCTGTGGCCTGCCGTGGACGGCTCGAACATGTCATCAACCGATCTGTCTGATGTGGTTGGTGCGCAGCTGATGGAACCGGAATATCCGTTTCCCCTGAAAACCGGCGAGATAGGCTGTTTCCTCAGCCACCGCCAGATCTGGGCCGAGATGCAGCGCCGGGATGAAGATGCAGCCCTGATCATCGAGGATGACGCCGCCCTTGATGCAGACGTCTTTGCTGCGGCGATGGATCTGGCGCTGAGCAATATCGCGGCATTGGGATACATCCAGCTGCAAACCCGCATCACCGACGGCCCCGCCGTGTTGGTTGATACCAACGGCCCGTGTCAGTTGACGGTGCCACAACTGGGTGGTTTGCGCACCACCGCACAGGTGGTCAGCAAAGGCGCCGCCGCGCATCTGTTGCGCCTAAGCGAGATCATCGACCGCCCCGTTGATACCTTCGTACAAAGCCATTGGCACACGTTGCTGCGCCCGGCACGGATATACCCGTCTGGTGTGTCGGATATTGCAGATGATTTGGACGGTTCAACCATCCAGTCCGGCAAAAAACCGATACTTGAGAAAATCACCCGCGAGGTTTCACGCACCCGTTTTCGCCGGGCAGTATCCCGGTTATCACACAGCAGTGATGCCCCCCTGAAAGGCGGGTTTGATCATGGATGAAGGTCACATCATTTCGCGCCTGTTTGGCGGGGCGGGCAATCAGCTGTTTCAATATGCCGCCGGGCGGGCTTTGGCCGATCGACTGGGCTGTGATCTGGTGCTGGACAGCCGCTATGTGGCGGGCAGTCAGGACCGGGGCGATTGTTTTGAGCATTTTGCCAAGGCGCGCTTTACCCGTGACGCGGCATTGCCCCCTGCCAAACCCGATGGACTGTTGAGGTATGGCATCTGGCGTCTCTTTGGGCAGAGCCCGCGGCTGTACCGGGAAAAATCACTTGGGTTTGATCCGCAGCTGCGCGCATTGCCCCTCAACAGTTACCTGCATGGTTACTGGCAGTCCGAGCGGTATTTTGGCGATGTTGATCAACTTCGTGCTGACTTGGCCTTCACAGCAGTTTTGAGCGATGAAAATGCTGCAATCGCTGCGCAAATAGGTGCCGCCAAAACGCCGGTATCATTTCATGTCCGGCGTGGTGATTACCTGGCGGCCGGGGCGTATGCCGCTTGCACGCCTGACTATTACCGCGCCGCTGCGGCGCATCTGTCAGACCGCTTTGGCCCGCTGACCTGTTTTGTGTTTTCCAATGATCCCACCTGGGCGCGTGATAACCTTGCCCTGGGGCATGACACGGTTGTGGTTGATATCAACGATGAAACCACCGGCCATTTTGATCTGCATCTGCAATCCTTATGCGCGCATCATGTGATCGCCAATTCGACGTTTTCGTGGTGGGCGGCCTGGCTTAACCCCTCGCCTGACAAACAGGTTATTGCACCAAAGCAATGGTTCGCCAAAGGTCAGGCCACAAACCCTGATTTGATCCCAGCAGATTGGGTGACGTTGTAGCGATTGCGACCCGTGCCGGAGGGGGCGTTACACATACGCTTTGCCCCATCTTCAAAAACCCACTAAGACCCGACGCATGACAATCGCTCCGGATATCCCCAATGCCACCTTTGTGCCCGAAACCGTGCACAAGCGTGATATCTTTTCCGAGACCATCTCGGGCCGGCTGGATGGCCACCCTGATATGCCGGTTGTGCTGCGCAAGCTGGATGGCGTGCCGCTCTATGCCCGCCCCATTGCATGGTACCTTGCGCGCAAAGAAATCCGTGGGCTGCGCGCTGTGCGCGGGATCGAGGGTTGCCCCTTGCTGATCCGCGCAGACAAAGTGGGGCTTTTGCGCAGCTGGACCAAGGGCACCCCCTTGCAACTGGCCAAGCCTTCAGACGCCGCGTGGTACAAGGACGCCAAGCGCCTGTTGCGCGAAATGCGCCGCGCCGGTGTCACCCACAACGACATTGCCAAACCGCAAAACTGGCTGATGACGCCCGGTGGCCGTGCTGCCGTGATTGATTTTCAACTGGCCTCGGTGCATCGCAGGCGGGGGCGGCTGTTTCGCACCATGGCGCGCGAGGATTTGCGCCACCTGTTGAAACAAAAACGTGCCTATGCGCCCGATCTGCTGACCCCGTCTGAACACCGGATGCTAAACCACAAGGCGCTGCCTGCGCGCGTCTGGATGGCCACGGCAAAACCCGCCTATAATTTCATCACGCGTCGTCTGATGAACTGGTCTGACGGAGAAGGCACAGAAGACCGGGTTGAGCGGGAAGGCCCCGCCCTGCGCACCGCCCTTATGGCGCATCCCCAGATCACTGATGTGGCGCTATGTACCTATGCTCTGGCCGCCAAGGGCGTGGGGCTTTATGCCTTTGTTGAAACTGATCTTTTGGCCGACGACCTGCGAGCATTGGCCCCCAATCCGCGGCCTGAATTGATGCAGCCCGTCGCACAATTGCCACGCCGCGCAGATGGCACACTACGCCTGGATGTGTTGCAACTGATTGCTACCAACCGGCTGGATGAACTGGCTGCGATGCTCGAAAGTGAGCCGACATTGGGCGATCAGGTCAAACCGCTGATTGCGGCCCGCCTGAACCTAACGGACCGCATGTTGCGCAGCTGAGCGCGTGACACCAACAGACATTTGGCGATTGTATCTACCGCCCGCGCGCACCATGGATGGACACAGCAAGTTGAATTGCGTATCGCTGGCGCGTTCTAATCTCAGGTGAGTACGGTGAGCAGCAGACAGCCCTTTCAGATCAACCATCACGAAATCCTGCCCGGCACCCGCCAAACGGTGGATATTCCGGTCAGCACCTTGTCAGATCACACCCCCGTCAATTTGTCGGTGCATGTGATCCATGGCACGCGCCCTGGTCCGGTGGTGTTTGTCTCAGCCGCGATTCATGGGGACGAGGTGATCGGAGTCGAAATTGTGCGTCGCCTGCTTAAGGCCGATGGATTGGATGACATCGCGGGCACATTATTGGCTGTGCCCATCGTCAATTCCTTCGGATTTCTCAACCATTCGCGGTACCTGCCTGACCGGCGAGATCTGAACCGGGTGTTTCCCGGCCTGTCAGAAGGGTCCATGGCGTCGCGCCTTGCGCATATATTCATGACCGAAGTGGTGCAGAGGTCGGATGTGGGGATTGATCTGCACTCGGCCGCGATCCACCGCACCAATTTGCCGCAAATCCGCCTGACGCCAGATAACGTGCGGTTGGCGGCACTGGGCCGGGCCTTTGGGGCGCCGGTTATGATGAATTCAAAACTGCGCGAAGGGTCTTTGCGCATGGCCGCCGAAGCGGCCGGGATTGACGTGTTGTTGTATGAGGCGGGCGAGGGCCTGCGCTTTGATGAGCTGGCGGCGCGTGCCGGGGTCTCTGGCATTTTGCGCGTCATGCATCATCTGGGCATGATTGGCGCTGAAAACCTTCCCGAAGCAGGCGCAAATCCGGTGCTGTGCCGTGACTCGCGGTGGTACCGCGCACCCGCTGGCGGCGTGTTTCGCGGCTATTTGACAATAGGTGACACGGTGGAGCCGGGCACCAGTCTGGGCGCCGTTTCAGATCCGTTTGGTGAAGTTGAAGCCGAGGTGCTGAGTGACAGCACTGGCATCATAATCGGGCGCACCAATATGCCGGTGGTGTATGAGGGGGATGCTTTGTTTCATATCGTTGAAACTCCGCGGGGCGATGCCGCGGCTGAAGGCGTGTCAGCACATCTGGACGCCGCCCCTTTGTATGATGAGGACGAGATCATCTGACCCCGTCCCCAACGGTATCAGTTTATGCGTCGTCGCCGTCCAACAGGCCAACCTTGAACACAAGGCCCGCCAACACACCGCCAATGATTGGTGCGACGATAAACAACCACAATTGAGAGATCGCCGTGGCACCTGCAAACAACGCAGGCCCAATGGAGCGCGCCGGGTTCACCGATACACCAGTCACATTGATACCCACCAGATGGATCACCACCAGCGTCAGACCAATGGCCAGTCCAGCCATGGCTGAGGGCGCACCAGCACCCGTCGCGCCCAGGATCACAGTCACGAACAGGAATGTCGCCACCAGCTCAAAAACAAAGGCGGCCGCCATGGTGTATTCACCAAGGTATCCAGCCCCCCAACCGTTCTGGCCCAGGCCGTTCCCGGCTACCGAATAATCCGCTTTGCCCGAGGCAATGATCATCAGCACCAATGCACCAGCAATGGCACCAGCCACCTGTGCAATCATATATTGAACAGCCTCTGGCATCTGCATCCGCCCCGAGGCCACAACCCCAAGCGTCACCGCCGGGTTGATATGACACCCCGACACCGGACCAATGCCATAGGCCATCCCGATCAGCGCCAGACCAAAGGCAAAGCTAATGCCAGTCAGGCCAATATCCGCGCCCGCGATGACGGCCGCTCCGCAGCCCAACAACACTAGTGTGAATGTGCCGATAAACTCAGCGATCATTTTCTTCATAGGTAAATCTCCCGTTGCGACGCCCAAATGTGGGCTATCTCTTCATGCCCTCTCAATGCCACAGGCATCAGGGGTTTCACGGGGAAAAATCAGACTAAAGAAGCGCGGTTTGCCGGTTATTGCACTTTGTCGCGGTTCTGAGGCAGCAAAAAGATCGACATGACAAGCAGACCAAAGATCAGCTCGTAGACCTCCCATTTGCGATCCACATCAATGGCGGCAATGACCAGACTGGCGATCAGCGCCAATACGGCGTGGCGCAATCCGGGCACTGGCAGGGCGATGTAATCCACCGCACGCGCAATGCGTCCAATACGTGGGTAAACCAATGGCAAAACAAGTAGATACAGCAAAATGGCCGTGGTCAAAATCGGCCCGAACAGATGTTTGGTCAAGGCAACACCACCGATTTCGATGTTGTGGATCGTCGTCTCATTCTGTCGGTTGATCTCTTTCATCGCATCGCTGGTTTCCCAGCCAAAGATGCGCTGCCCCCAAGATATTTCTTCACCGGCGCCAAAGAAGAACAGGAGCGCATAAAAAAACGTGAGACCTACGGCCAGCTTTGTGGCCTTGCCGCTCAGAGAAAACCCGTTTCGAAGCAGGATCAAACTGGCCACAAACAGCGCGACCGCTGTGCCGTATTCCACCAGATGATCCTCAGCTGCAAAGCTCAGTGCAAAATAGGAGGGACTGGCAAAATAGATGCCAACAGTCAAAACCAGAACAAATCCGATCAAAATCAGGATCATACGGTCGGTTTGCAGGGCATTGGACATGGTATGCCCTTTCCGATAACTGCCTGTAGGATTTAGTCCAGATAGGTGACCATCCCCCTTGTATCAAGCACTATCTCCATGTCAGCAGCATTCTGCCAGGCTCATCTTCTTGCGTTAAGTATCCCGAGGGGGTGGGGGCTGGCCCCCAATCAAATCTATAAAGCGTGGCGCAGCCACTCCGTTAGGTCACACCCCAAAAAGACAAACCCCCGAAGCAAAGCATCCGGGGGTCGTCAATCTTGTGGTCAGAAAACCGAAAAAATGCTTAGAGCATTCCCTCGCGTTGGGCTTTCTTACGGGCTAGCTTGCGCGCCCGGCGGATTGCCTCGGCTTTTTCGCGTGCTTTTTTCTCTGACGGTTTCTCGAAATGTTGCTTAAGCTTCATTTCACGAAACACACCTTCACGCTGCAGCTTTTTCTTCAGGGCACGAAGCGCCTGATCGACATTGTTGTCGCGAACCGATACCTGCATGTGGTTTTCACCACCTTTCTAGTTTGAGTTGCAATGAATTGCAGGAAGGCGCCATATAGCAAAGCCCTTTTTATTTGTCTAGGGTGCGCGCAAAGACTCTTGAAAGGCACATCATGGCCAATAGTGACCCAACACAGCAATTGCTTGACGCCGCATTGCCCCATGTCCCGTTTGATGGCTGGAGCGCGGCCACCTTCGCCGCTGCCATTGAGGATGCCGGGCTGGATGCATCGGTGGCCCACTCGGCGTGCCCGCGCGGCGCTGTCGATCTGGCGATAGCTTATCACGAAGCGGGCGATCAGCACATGCTGGCCCGTTTGGCTGAAAAAAACCTGTCAGAGCTGCGCTTTCGGGATCGTATCGCCACGGCAGTGCGTTTGCGGCTTGAGGCAGTAGAAGACAAAGAGCTGGTGCGCCGCGGCATGGCGCTGTTTTCCTTGCCCATGTACGCAGGCGATGGTGCACGCGCTATTTGGGGCACCTGCGATCACATCTGGATAGCGCTGGGCGATACATCTGAGGATGTAAACTGGTACACCAAACGCGCCACGCTGTCAGGTGTCTACGGCTCAACTGTGCTGTACTGGCTGGGCGATGACAGCCCTGATCACGCCAACACATGGGAGTTTCTGGACCGCAGGATTGAAAACGTTATGCAGTTTGAGAAATTCAAGGCTCAAGCACGTGACAACAAGATCGTAAGCCAGTTGATGGCGGCTCCGATGTCGATTCTGGGTCGTATCAAAGCGCCCTCAGACACTCAGCAGGCAGGTATGCCCGGCCGCTGGAGTGGCCCCAAGTAAGGAAGAACACCAATGACCAAGATGATGAGCGCCGTAGAGATCACACAGCCCGGTGGGCCGGAGGTTTTGCAAATGACCTCGCGCCCCGTGCCCACACCGCGCCCCGGCGAGGTGTTGATCCGGGTCGCCTATGCCGGGGTCAACCGCCCCGATGCCTTGCAACGTGCGGGGCTTTATGCGCCGCCTCCTACCGCCAGTGATCTGCCGGGGCTTGAGGCCTCGGGTGAGGTGGTTGAGCTGGGCGAGGGTGTCAGTGATTGGGCCATTGGCGACCAGCTGTGTGCCCTGTTGCCCGGCGGTGGATATGCCGAATATGTCACCACACCCGCGGCGCATTGCCTGCCCATCCCCAAGGATATGGACCTGCGCGAGGCGGCCTGCCTGCCGGAAACCTATTTCACCGTCTGGTCCAACGTCTTTCAGCGTGGCGGCCTGCAAGCGGGCGAGCGTTTCCTTGTGCATGGCGGTTCCAGCGGGATTGGCACCACGGCCATTCAACTGGCCCATACCTTGGGTGCACGGGTGTTTGCCACGGCTGGGTCTGATGACAAATGCCGCGTCTGCGCCGAACTGGGTGCAGAACGCGCGATCAACTACCGTGACGAGGATTTTGTAGAAATCGTCCGCGCCGAAGGGGGAGCCAATCTGATCCTTGATATGGTGGGCGGGTCGTACCTGCCTCGCAATGTCAAATCTCTGGCCGATGATGGCCGTCTGGTGCAAATCGCCTTTCTGCAAGGCCCCAAGGTCGAGCTGAACTTTGCCCAGGTGATGATGCGCCGTCTGACCATCACCGGATCAACCCTGCGCCCGCAAAGTGATCTGGCCAAAGCCCATATTGCCGAAGCCTTGCGCAGCCAAGTTTGGCCGCTGCTGGATGCAGGCCGGATCAAACCGGTGATGGACAGCGATTACGCGCTGGGGGATGCGGCGGCGGCCCATGCCCATATGGAAGAGGGCAATCATATCGGCAAGATCGTTCTCAAGGTGGATTAAGCACACAATGGGATTATACCTGATCATTCTGCTGGCAGTGCTGAGCGTGGGGCTAAGCGCCTTTGCCCTGTGGCAGCGCGAGCGTTTGAACTGGCGTTTCAAAATGCCGCAAGCAGTTACGGCAACAGGCAGCCCACAGTTTGAACGCATATTCGATTACATGGCTCCGACAGGCCAGGCCCATTCGCCTGCCATCCTGTTGGATCACGATGAGTTCTACATCACATGGTTCGAAGGCTCACACGAGGCCCAGGCAGATGTAGACATCCACGCTGTGCGCTTTACGCAAACAGGCGCTGGCTGGCACGCTGGCGCGCCCGGTCCCATTGTGACCCGCCGCGCGCTGGGCGATGTGTTTGAGCCTGAACAACTGGTCGTCACCCTGGGCAATACCGTAGAAAACGAGAACGCCACAGGCGGGATGTTTGCCACTGTGGTATCGGTGGGCGGCTGGGCCATGGCCTCGGTTGCGGATCTGCGGCTGGGGCAGGGCGGGCTGATGTGGGCGCGCAAGTTAAGCCTGTCACCCTTTTTGAACCGGTCATTTCTGGTGAAATCGCCCATGGTGGCGATGGCGGATGATACCTATGCCTTGCCTGCGTATTTTGAAATGGGGGCGACCTATGGCGCCTTTGTGCGGCTCGATTCGGATGGCCGTGTCTGTGATAGCCGCCGCATGGCAGGTGTTGGCAACAAGCCGATCCAGCCGATGGTGGTGCCTCTCAGCGATACACGCGCGGTGGCATTTCTGCGCGATTTTGACCCCAGTGGTCGGTTGCTGGTCAGCCATACTGAAAACGGTGGCAAAAGCTGGAGCGTGGCGCACTCCACTGACATTGCCAACCCCAGCGCGCCCGTGGCTGCTTTGGCCTTGGGCGATGGTCGTATCCTGATGGCGATGAATGATGATGCCGCAGGCGCTGATCGCCTGCGATTGGCGATTTCGGGTGATGAGGGCCACAATTGGCAGGTGATTTCCACGCTGGAGCAGGACGATGGCGATGCGCGCTATCCTATGCTGCGCCGCTTGTCGGGTGGTGATATTCTGCTGACCTATTCCCATGCCACCAAGCGCGGCATCCGGGCCTGCCTGTTCAACCAGGCGTGGGTGGAGGCACAATGAACGAGCGTGTGACATCTGTCTTTCTGGCGATCCTTCTGGGATGGGTTATCTGGGGCATTGCCTCGCTGATGCTGCCGGGCATTGCGGCGCTGATCACTGGCATCGTGGCAGGCGGGCTGTTGGTCCGCTTCTTGCGCCACTCAATGGCCTTGCGTGGCATCGTTGCGGTGTTGGATCCCATTGGTGTGGTCCTTCCCATCCTGATCCTGCGACAGGCATTTGGGGCCATCGGACTGCCCTTTCAGCCCTTTGGTACGGCTGAATTGCTGGGGTTTTTGGCCCTTTATATTCCTTTCCTTGCGGCCAGTTTCGGGGTGTTGCCGGTTGATCTCTATAGGTTTGGATATCGCCCCCTGCCTGTGGCGCTGATCGTTTTGGCGCTATCCCTGTGTGCCGGGCTCACCGGCCATTGGATCATCGCGCTGATTGCCGTGGCAGGTCAGGCGCTGTGGGTTTTCAAGATTGGCAGCAGCAATTACTTTGACCATGTGCTACACGCCAGCCTTGTGCCACTCACCATTGTGGTGCTGATCGCCCGGATGTTCGGATAACGATGACGCAAGCCCCGCCTTCCTTCACACAGCGCCTGCGCAGCAAATTGGCCAAGGTCCGGCACCAAAAACGGTTCCGCCGATCGGTGAAGCATCTGCACGGCCCGATGCAGCCTCAAGTGGGTGCGCAGGATGTGATTGTCATCGCCTTGGTGCGCGACGGCGGCTTTTACCTCGATGCGTTTCTTGAGCACTACCGCCAGCTGGGCGCTGCTCATTTCGTGTTTTGTGACAATGGATCAACCGATAGCACCTTAAATCAGCTGCGCCGGGAGGGTGATTGCACTGTCGTGCAATCCACCTTGCCCTGGGGCGAGATCGAAAATGACTTTCGCCATTACGCAGCCGAAACCTGCGCGCCGGGGCATTGGTGTCTTTATGCGGACATGGATGAGATATTCACCTTTGAGCGCGCAACCCAGATTGGCCTGCCAGGATTGACGCGCTATCTGGATGCACATGGCTATACCGCCCTTGTGGCACAGATGCTTGAGATGTTTCCGCGCATGACTTTGCATGACGCAGGCCAGCTAAGTTATGAAGAAGCCTTGTCTGAGTTTGATCACTATGATTTGCGCGAAATCACACAGCACGACTACCATGATCCCGAGATTGGCTTTGCCTGGTTTTTGCACGGCAACACAACCTCAAACGCTGATATCCCTATGCTGTTTGGCGGCACCCGCGCGCGGGTATTCGGGGAGGCGTGTTGCCTGACCAAACACCCGCTGGTGAAGGTCCTGCCAGGCGTGATGCCCGGCGTGCACCCCCATGCGGCGGCCAATGTGGCCTGCGCCGATATGTCGGCCCTGATCCTGCACTACAAATTCACCAATGCGCCCATGGCGCGTGATGCCGATACAGCCGCGCGCGGGGTTATTCCACACGGCGAAGACCACAAGCGGCTGGACAGGTTCCGCTCGGACCCTGATCTGACACTCTGGTCCGATCAAGCCGAGAGATATGCCGGCCTGCGCCCGCTACAGGATGCAGGTTTCCTGCACCGCTCTGACGTCTTTGAGGCCTATCTGCACGAGGTCGCGGAATGAGCGCACCCAAGGTTGCCACCATCATCATTGGCCGCAATGAGGGCGCGCGTTTTAAGGCTTGCCTGGCATCCCTGCCCAAGGGCTTGGCGCGGGTGATCTATGTGGACAGCGGATCAACGGATGGCAGTGTGGAGGCGGCTCAGGCATATGGGGCCGAGGTTGTCTCGCTTGATCTGACACAGCCCTTTACGGCGGCACGCGCGCGCAACACCGGGCTGGAACTGCTGTCAGATGACATCACATATGTGCAGATGATTGACGGTGATTGCGCCTTGCAGGATGGCTGGATTGAGGCGGCTGTGACAGCGCTGCAAGCCAACGCGCAACTGGCTGTGGTCTGTGGTCGCAGACGCGAGCGGTTTCCCGAGGCCAGCGTTTACAATCGGCTGTGTGACCACGAATGGGACACGCCCATTGGCCCTGCAAAGGCCTGCGGCGGTGATGCCATGATGCGGTTGAGTGCGTTGAAACAAGTGGGGTTTTATGACGCCACACTGATCGCCGGAGAAGAGCCCGAGCTGTGCGTGCGCTTGCGCCGTGGCGGCTGGCAGATCGAACGCCTTGATGCAGACATGACGTGGCACGACGCGGATATGACCCGGCTGGCTCAGTGGTGGCGGCGCAGCACCCGCGCGGGACACGCCTACGGCGAAGGGGCGGCCTTGCACGGCGCCCCGCCTGAGCGCCACTGGGTGCGTGAAACCCGTCGGGCTTTGGTTTGGGGCGCGGGCCTGCCAATTGCAATTCTGGCAGGCGCTTTGTTGTGCCCTTGGGTACTGTTGCTGCTGTTGGTATACCCCGCACAAATGCTGCGCCTTGGCCGAAAGGACACCGGCGCTGATCGCTGGGAACGCGCCTTTTTTACAGTGCTGGGAAAACTCCCCGAAGCCCAAGGCGTGCTGAGCTACCACCTCACGCGCTTGCGTGGTAAGCGAAAGAAAATTATTGAATATAAGTAGCTTGTGGTTCTTTAGTCGCGTCTCTGCTGCACGGCGCCCATCAGCTGCCTTGGCAAAATGGCCAAACATTTGGCATAGCGCGGCACCAGACGGCGCGGGCTGGACAGGGCGCGCCACAACCACTCCATCCCGATGCGACGCACGATCTTAGGCGCGCGGTGTTGGCGACCTGACAGGAAATCCAGGCCAGCACCAATAGAGGCAAAGCCAACCGTGGGCGCAACCTGACGGCCACGGGCGGCAAAGGCCTCTTGCTTTGGCGCGCCAAGGGCTACGAAACACAGTCCGATGCCTTTGTCAGTCAACTGGTGCAACACCTTCAACGCCGCGTCGCCACCCGGGTCAAACCCCATGGGCGGCGATTGGATCAGCGCGATGTTCAGAGAGGGCACTTTCGTGTGTAGCGCATCTCGTGCGGCCTCAAGTGCCTCTTGCGTGCTGCCGAAAAACCCCACGGGCGTGCCGACCTCTGCGGCCAGACGGCACAGGGGCAGTACCATATCCGAGCCGGGCATCAGCTCGACCGGTTTGCGCGCCAGCCGTGACAGTGCCACGATGGGCCACCCATCAGCCACCACCATGTCCTGAGCGGCGTAAGCGCGTGTAAACCCTTGGGAGGACTTCATTTTCACCAGATGATCCAGATTGACCGTGGCCAGCGCAAACCCGTCTTGCGCAGTAAATCTGCGGCGTAATTCCTGCATCAAATCTGTGCGGGTGGGCATATTGACGGTGATCGTGAGATCATGAAAGACAAACTGCACAGGTGTGTTCCGATACATAGGGGTCTTGCCCCTTTACCCTGCATTCATACACTCCGCCAAGAGCAGAGCGTGGTATCCGTGCCATGAAAACAGTGAAATCCCGCCCCGGAAACGGTTGGATGCAGGACGCGCGCTGTCTTTCATGATAACGTGCGCCGCAAAGCCAACACCAAGCCTAAATGGCCCCATACAGGACGTATTGCCACCTCAATGCCCAATGCCGTTGCATATCTGGCCCTGCTGGCCTGGCCAATTGTGTGTCTGGCGTTGTTTCGCACAACGACACCACAACGCGCGGTGATCTGGTCATTGTTGGCGGGCTATCTGTTGCTGCCGCCTTTGGCCGAATTTGATCTGCCGCTGGTGCCGGATATGGATAAATTCGCCATTCCCAGCATCTGCGCTTTTGTTTTTGCGCTGTTCTACCTCAAAGATCCGGTGCCGCTGTGGCCACGTCTTTGGTCGGCGCGGATTTTGATGCTGGGCTTTGTGCTGGGGGCCATTCCCACGGTGCTTATCAATGCTGAACCGCTGATTTTTCAGGTCATGACCGGCAGTGATCCGATTGTGTTTGAAACCGATCGCCTGCCGGGGTTGCGCACCATTGATGTGGCCTCGGTCCTGTCAAACCAGCTGATCGTGTTGTTGCCCTTGTTATTGGGGCGTCATTATCTTGCCACCGATAAAGGCATGCAGGAGCTGCTGCGTGCCCTGATGATTGCGGGCCTCGCCTATTCTGCGCTGGCCATCATCGAAGTGCGGTTCAGCCCACAGAGCAACATCATTGTTTACGGCTTTTTCCAGCACAGTTTTGAACAGATGATGCGGTCGGGTGGTTTCCGACCGATCATATTCCTGCCTCATGCCTTGTGGGTGGCGCTGTTTTTTTTGTACGCGTTGATCTCCTCCACTGCGCTGTTGCGCCAAGCCGGGGCTGAAACCAAAACCAAAATGCTATTGGCCACGCTCTATCTGGCCTGTGTGTTGCTGATCTGCAAAAGCATGGCATCACTGTTGTACGCCATGGCACTGGTGCCGGTGATCTTCTTTGCCAGCGTGCGTGTGCAATTGATGTTGGCACTCAGCTTTGGAGCATTGGCAATAGCGTATCCAATGCTGCGCAATATAGGGCTTGTTCCGCTAGATTGGATTTTGGCCCAGGCCGAGGCCATTAGCCCTGATCGCGCGCAATCATTGGGCTATCGTTTTGGCAACGAAGAGCAACTGCTGGATCGCGCCAAGGATAAGCTGATGTTTGGTTGGGGCGGCTGGGGCCGCAACCTGGTGCATGAAATTGAAACCGGGCAGATCATCTCGATCCCAGATGGCCGTTGGATTTTGACCTTTGGCACCTATGGCTGGGTTGGATATATCAGTGAAATGGGCCTGTTGGCCTTACCGCTGGCCCTGCTTGGTTGGCTGGGTCGCAAGGGCGCTAAACTGGCCATCTCACCGCTTGCGGCGGCTGTGGCCCTGATTTTGGCGATCACTATGGTTGATATGCTGCTGAATGACACTTTGGTGCCTTTCGTGTGGCTGATGGCGGGTGCTGTTTTGGGATATGGTGAGCGTCTGTGGTTCGGCGAAGCATCGGCGCAAAAAGCGTATCCGGTTTCAAAATCGGGGCCGGTTTTGGGTCGCGCGACACCGCCCAAAAAGAACCGAACCGTTCTGTAATGCCGTGCTGGTTGCATCGAAATACTACCACACGCATATCGCGTGTTTATTGCGCCTCCCCCGGTAATCATGGCGTAATCTGGTGATTGTTGGCCATTGAGAAACGAACGGCGGGGAAAACTCCAAGCTTTTTCCACATTAAAAACAAGTTTTGTTGGTTCTATCTCAGGATTATCGAAGCCGCCCCTAGGGAAACCAAGTTGAAACCGCTATATTCAACACTGGGGGCATTTGCAGGTTAAACCTATGTCGAATGCGCGTGATGAGTTGGTAAAGAAAAGTGAATCGCAATCGGCCTTGAATGAGCCCATTGCGATTGTTGGAATGGATGTGGACCTTCCCGGCGCACCCGGCATCAATAGCTTTTGGGAAAACCTGCGTGACGGCGTAGAGTCCATTCAGGCACTGGACGAAGAGGCGCTGCTGGCTGCGGGCGAAACACCCGACCGCCTGCACCACAAGAATTACGTCCCTTATGCCGCGCGCATGGCCGCATTTGATGAGTTCGACGCCGAGTTCTTTGGGTTTTCCGCCAAAGAGGCCGCGATCCTCGACCCGCAACACCGCAAGTTCATGGAAGTCAGCTGGGGTGCGCTGGAAAATGCGGGGCATATGCCAGAGGCGTTCAACGGCCCGATTGGCGTTTTTGCCGGCTGCGGCATGGGGAGTTATTTCTATTTCAACCTGTGTTCCAACCCTGATCTGCTGGATGATGTGGGCATGTTCCTGTTGCGCCATACCGGAAACGACAAGGATTTTCTGGCCACGCGCGTCAGCCATATCCTTGATCTCAAGGGGCCCAGCATCAACATCCAAACTGCCTGTTCCACCTCACTGGTGGCGGTGCATTACGCCTGTAATGCCCTGCGGCAAGGCGATTGCGATATGGCGCTGGCCGGCGGGGTGACGATCGAGCTGCCCCATGGCCGCGGGTATGTGTTCAAGGAAAATGAAATTCTGTCACCGGATGGCCATTGCCATGCGTTTGATCACCGCGCTCAGGGCACTGTTTTTGGCAGTGGGGCGGGGTGCGTGGCGCTGCGCCGCCTGTCGGATGCCCAGGCTGATGGTGATCACATCTATGCCGTCATTCGCGGGTCTGCCGTCAACAACGATGGGGCCGACAAGGCCAGCTATCTGGCCCCGTCAGTCGACGGGCAAGCGGGCGCCATAGCATCTGCGATTGGCAATGCGGGCGTTACCGCAGATACGGTGGATTACATCGAATGCCACGGCACCGGCACCTATCTGGGCGACCCGATTGAGGTATCTGCCCTGACCGAGGCGTTTCGCCAGACCACAGACCAAACCGGCTATTGCCGCATTGGATCGGTCAAAACCAACATTGGCCACCTGGACACCGCCGCCGGTGTGGCCAGTCTGGTCAAAGCCTCGCTTGGCCTGCACAACCGGCAAATGCCACCCAGCCTGGGATATGAAGCCCCCAACCCCGTGATCGAGTTTGAGAGCAGCCCCTTTGCGGTCAACACCTCGCTGCGGGATTGGGACGGGCGCGGCACACCGCGCCGGGCTGGCATCAACTCGCTGGGTGTGGGGGGCACCAATGCACATACGGTGATCGAAGAAGCGCCAGATCGCCTCGCATCTGAGGACGGCGACTGGCCATTCCATGTCTTGTGCATTTCTGGCCGCTCAAAATCGGCGTTGGAGGACAATACCAAAGCCCTTGCCGCACATTTGCGCGCCAATCCGGATCAGCCGTTGGCCGACATCGCCTGGAGCCTGAAAGAGGGCCGTCGCGGATTTGATAAACGCCGCGTTGTGGTGGCTGAAACCCACGAAGAAGCCGCCACATTGCTGGAGTCTGCTGATACCCGCCGCGTGTTTACGCATGATCATCTGGGCGACAATCCTGAAACCATCTTTATGTTTCCGGGCGGCGGTGCCCAATACACCGATATGGCGCGTGATCTATATGAAACCGAGCCGACCTTTGCCGAATGGATGGACCGCGGTCTGGATCATCTGCAAACCCAGCTGGAGTATGACATCCGCGCTTTGTGGCTGCCTGAGGATGGTGCGCGCGACGCCGCAGAGGCCAAGCTGAAACAACCCTCAGCGCAACTGCCCCTGATCATGATCGTGGAATATGCGCTGGCACAATTGTGGATGTCATGGGGCGTAAAACCTGCGGCCTTGGTGGGCCATTCCATGGGCGAGAATACAGCCGCGTGTCTGGCTGGTGTCATGAGCTTTGAGGACTGCATTGATCTGGTGCTGTTGCGTGGCCGCCTGTTTGATACGATTCCAAAAGGAGGGATGCTCAGCGTGTCATTGCCGGTTGATCGGCTGGACTCCCTTGTTGGCGATGATCTGGATATCGCCTCGGTCAATGCGCCGGAACTGTCTGCTGTCTCTGGGCCGGATGACAAACTGGATGCCCTGGCCAAACGGCTGAAATCCGAGGACATAGATTTTCAGCGTGTAGCCATTGATATTGCAGCACATTCGCGGATGCTGGACCCGATTTTGGGCCATTTCCGTACGTTTCTTCAGGGGCTTACCCTGAAGGCGCCGACCATCCCCGTGATGTCAAACCGCACCGGGGCCCTGCTGACAGATGCCCAGGCCACTGACCCTGAATATTGGGTGCAGCAATTGCGCAGCCGTGTGGAATTTGGCGCATGTATTTCGACCCTTGCAACCACGCCTTCGCGCGTATTTTTGGAAGTCGGCCCCGGCAAAGCACTGAGTGCGCTGACCCAAATGTGCCCCGATCTGAAACCGGGGCAGGTGATCAGCACCCTGCGCCATCCTGATCAGGACATCGCGGATGATGCCTATTTCCTGAGCGTGATCGGCCGCCTTTGGGCCTGTGGTGTTCAGGTCGATTGGGCGCAAATCTGGGGTGAGGCCCGGCGCAATCGTGTGCCCCTGCCGCGCTATGTGTTCCAGCGCAAACGCTATTTCATTGAGCCGGGCAAAGCGGCGGTGGCGGATGCGCCATCCGCATTGATGCGCGCTGAGGATATAGCCGACTGGGGATACCGCCCCGTCTGGCGCCCACGGTTTGCCGACAGCACCTTTGCAGGCGACCAAGACCTCACCCTCACCACGCCGATGAACTGGCTGATGTTCATGGATGACACCGGACTGGCCGAGATTGTCGCTGATCAGCTGCACGCTGCCGGGCACAAGGTGGCGCGTGTCTGGCCCGGCGACATGACAGCGCAGATTGGCGAGGGCCGCTATACTCTGGCCGCTGAAATGGGCCGCGAAGCCTATGAAACCTTGTTTGATTTGCTGAGTGAGGCTGATAGCCTACCCGACCGTATCGGCCATTTCTGGGGGGTCACCGAGGCCGAGACCTTCCGCCCCGGCAGTGATTTCTTTGCCCGCAATCTGGAGCTTGGCTTTTTCAACCTGATGCATCTGGGCCAGTCGCTGACCCATGCAGATGCCGACACGCCGGTGCATGTGAATGTGTTTACCAACGGCGCTGAACAGCTGCGTGACGAGGCTCTGCCTTACCCGGAAAAATCAATCATCGCTGGCCCTGCTGGCGTGATTCCACATGAATTACCCGGCGTGACGTGCACGACGGTGGATCTGGAGCTGCCCGAACGGGCGAAACGCCGCATCTTTTCGCGTGGTGGCGACACCAATGCACTGGCCCCGTTGGCCATGCGTGTGCTTGAGGATTTGCTGGCCGAACCGGGCAACGCACAGGCGGTCTATCGCGGTGAAAAGCGGTTTGAGAAACGTCATGAGCCGGTCGCTTTGGACCCCGCAGAAACACCAGCTTTCCGCAGCGGTGGCACCTATCTGATCACCGGTGGATTTGGTGGTATCGGCCTGACCATGGCGCGTGATCTGGCCACCAATTATGGCGCGAATGTTGCGCTGTTGTCGCGGGAGGCCTTGCCCAACCGCACTGACTGGGACAGCTATCTGGCCAGTCATGGCAAATCCGATCGGATTGCGCGCAATATTCGCCAACTTCAGGCGCTTGAGGGCAGCGGCGGCACTGTCATCGCAGTGGCCGGGGACGTGTGCAACAGCTTGGATATGGCCCGCGTGGCGGGTGAAGTTACCGCGCAGTTTGGCGCAATCAACGGCGTGATCCATGCCGCAGGCACCATTCAGGACGCACCCCTTCTGGCCAAGGACCCCGCGCAGGTAGATGCGGTTTTTGCCCCCAAAATAACCGGCCTTCGGGTGCTGGATGACCTGTTTCCTGACGGCACGCTGGACTTGATGGTGCTGTGCGCCTCCTCGTCAACCGTGACGCGCCCGGCAGGTCAGATCGACTATGCGGCGGCCAATGAATACCTCAATGCCTTTGCCAAATCCCGGCGAGGGGCCAGGACCCGTGTCGTGGCTGTCAACTGGGGCGTTTGGGCCGAAGTGGGCATGGCCGCCGATGCCATGGCCGCCCGTATGGGCGAAGCCGAAACCGACGATTGGAGGCCCGCAGGCCAACCCCTGCTGGACGAGCGTCAGATTGTTGATGACACGCATATTTTCCGCACCGCACTCAGCGCCAAACGCCATTGGGTGATTGACGGGCATCGCACCTCAGGGGGGGATGCGTTGATGCCCGGCACCGGGTATATCGAACTGGTTGCACAGGCGATGGCCGCCCGTGGTGACAGCCTGCCGATTGAGATCAGTGATTTGCATTTCCTGCGTGCAATGGATGTCACTGACGGTGATACGCGCGAAATGCAGCTGCAGCTGACCGGCACAGGTGCCTTGGAATTGAGCAGCTCCGCCACGTTGGATGGCCGCACAGGCCAAGTTTTGAACGCCCAGGCACAGGTTGCATCGTTGGACGGTGCAATGCCCGAGGCGATTGACCTTTCAGCGGTTTCCAAACGTTGCTTGAAACGTGACGTGGCAAAAGACGGTGACCGCCTGCGCGCGCCTCAAGAGGCGCATCTGAATTTTGGACCACGCTGGCATGTGCTGCGCGAAACGGCGCTGGGCACAAACGAGGGCCTCGCCCGGCTTAGCCTGCCCGAGGCAAGCCGTGCGGATTTGAACGAGGGCTATCTGGTGCATCCCGGTCTGCTTGATCCGGCGACGGGCTGGGCTATGCATTTGATTCCGGGCTATAAAGGCGGGCATCTGTGGGTGCCACTGACCTATCAGAGCATCAAACTGCTGCGCCCTCTGCCTGCCGATCTGGCCAGTTGGGTACGCCTGTCAGACCACGGCGACGGCTATGCCAGCTTTGACATCACGCTTTGTGATCCCGCAGGCAATATCTGTGCCGAGATCACTGGATTTCAGATGCAGCGGCTGGATGATCACGCGGGTTTTGGTAAATCCAACCCGCTGACGGCCCCTGAAATCAGGTTTGACGATACAGATCAATCTGCCCCCCTGTCGCCCGACGAAGACCGCCTGATGCACAACATCAGCCAGGGCATCCGCCCACAAGACGGGGCCGAGGCCTTGAGCCGTGCCTTGGCGCTGAACATGGCGCAAGTCACGGTGTCCTCGCTGGATCTGGCAGGGTTGGTTGCACAGGCCGACGCGGCAACTGTGCGTGATACCTCTGAGGCGCAAAGTTTTGAGCGCCCCGATCTGGACGGCGATTATCTGGCCCCGCGCACCGCCACAGAACAGGCCTTGGCCGATCATTGGGCCAAGCTGCTGGGCGTCAATCCCATTGGGATTGAAGACAGTTTCTTTGATCTTGGCGGGCATTCCCTGATTGCTGTGCGCCTGTTTGCGATGATCAAAAAGGACTGGGGTATCCAGTTCCCCATTTCGGTTCTGTTTGAGGCACCAACGATTGCCAAATGTGCCCAGCTGATTGACGAACGCACAGGCACCAGTTCGCCCCTTGCCGAGACGGGCACGTCAGAGCCCGAAGAGGCCCCGCGCAAACACGGTCACACCCACCTTGTGGCCCTCAACCGGGGCGAGGCGAAACACGCCCCCCTGTTCATCGTGGCCGGCATGTTCGGCAACGTGCTGAACCTGCGCCATCTGGCCCAGCAACTTGGCCCCGATCAGCCGGTCTATGGGCTACAGGCGCGTGGCCTGATGGGCGAGGATGAACCACACACAACGATTGAGTCAGCGGCGTCTGATTATCTGGCCGAAATCCGCCAAATCCAGCCCTCCGGGCCTTACCTGTTGGGTGGCTTTTCCGGCGGTGGGATCACCGCATTTGAGATGGCACAACAAATCGAAGCGACTGGCGGAGACGTGGCCTTGCTGGCGCTTTTGGATACACCTTTGCCCGTGCGCCCATCCCTGTCGCGCCGTGACAAGGCATTGATTAAAATGGCAGAACTGCGCACCAAAGGCCCCGGATACCTGAAGGAATGGGCGCTTAACCGGTTGCAGTGGGAACTGACCAAACGCCAGGCGCAAGGGGACGATGGACAGGGCTTTAACAACCATAAGATCGAAATGGCATTCCGTCAGGCGGTTGGAGAATATCAACTGACCAAATGGAACGGCCGTATGATGTTGTTCCGCCCGCCATTGGACAAGCATTGGCAGGTCTCAGGCGGCAATTGGGTGAGTGGTGAGCGCGAGTATGTCTTTGATGACAACCAATGGACGCCATTTGTACCCAACTGCGAAGTGATCGAAGTCACAGGCGATCATGACAGCATGGTTCTTGACCCCAACGTTGCTGTTCTGGCCCGGCATCTGTCGGATGAAATCGCCCGGCTGACCAAACCGGCTGACTTGCGGCCAAGCCCTGCGCCCACCTCTAGTATCACGGCAGCGGAGTAGATGAGTTGAGCACAGCGCGTATCCTGACCATCATCCTGAACTACCGCACGCCTGACCTGACGGTGAAGGCGGCCCAAGCCGCTTTGCGTGAGATGCAGAGCTTGGGGGGAGAGGTCGTGATCGTCGACAATGCCTCGGGCGATGGCTCGTTTGATACGCTGACCCAAGCGGTGGCCGCATGGGACGCCGGTGATACGCTGCGCGTGGTGCAAAGCCCGCAGAACGGCGGGTTTGGGGCCGGCAATAACTTTGGCATGCGATTGGGTATGTCCGACGGCACAGCACCCGATTTCTACTTTTTGCTAAATTCCGATGCCTGGCCTGATCCCGGTGCGGTGCAGGCGCTGCTGGACGTTATGCACAACCATGCGCGCGCAGGGTTCGCAGGCTCACATATTCGGGGCACTGACGACGCACCCCATTGCACGGTTTTCCGCTTCCCCTCGATCACCGGAGAGTTGGAGGGCGCGGCGCGCACGGGTCTGATCACACGCCTGTTTCCCAACTCAGTTGTCCCGATGGACATCCCTGCGCAGACCACCAAAGTGGATTGGACGGCGGGTGCCTCTTTGTTGATCCGGGCCGAAATGCTGAATGAAATCGGCCTCTTTGATGAGACGTTTTTCCTCTATTACGAGGAAACTGAGCTGTGCCACCGCGCCAAACGCGCCGGATGGGACACTTATTATGTGCCCGACAGCCGCACTGTGCATGTCGGCTCTGCCTCGACCGGGTTAAAAGAATGGGCACGCACACCGGCCTATTGGTTTGCCTCGCGCCGATATTACTTCACCAAGGTGCATGGCCGCCTCTATGCCGCTTTGGCAACACTGGCGCGCATCACAGGCTGCCTGATCTGGCGCCTGCGCCGGGTGATCTCGGACAAGCCGATGGCTGATCCACCACATTTCCTGCGCGATTTGATCGCCCATTCGATGGGAATAACGCGTCACAGCGGCCCCAAACCTACCGTTAATCCACTCAACCGCCCTGTCACGGAGGACAGCAAATGACCCATATTTCAACGGTTCTTCTGGGGGACGAATCCCTGACAGTGGGTTGTGGTGAGCAACTGCTGGATCAGGGACACTCCATTGCCGCAGTGATCAGCACTGGCACGGCCGTGCGCGATTGGGCCAAGGCCAAGGGCCTGCCTGTTTTGGACAAGATTGCCGATTTGCCGGGCACGCAGACGCAAGGCAGTTTTGACTGGTTGCTGAGCATCGCCAACCTCAAAATCATCCCCGATGAGGTGCTGGGGCTGGCGGCCAAGGGTGCGGTTAACTTTCATGACGGCCCATTGCCGCGTTACGCCGGGTTGAACACCCCTGCTTGGGCGATCTGGAATGGTGAAGCACGCCATGGCGTGACATGGCATCTGATTGAGGGTGCGGTGGATGAGGGCGATATCCTCGAACAACGCCTGATCGAAATCGCCGCTGATGACACGGCGTATTCACTGAATTCCAAATGCTACGCCGCCGCAATGGAGAGCTTTCCCGCGGTTCTTGCGCAGCTCAGCTCTGACAATCTGCACCGCAAGCCGCAGGATTTGACCAAGCGCAGCTATTTCGCCCGCGATGACCGCCCGGATCAAGCTGGTGTGCTTGATTTTTCCCGTTCCGCCGCCGATCTGGCGCGACAGGTGCGTGCACTTGATTTTGGCGGGTATCGCAACCCGCTGACCACCCCCAAGATCATGCTAAAAGATGGCTGGCTGAGCATCAGCGCAGCGCAGGCCGAAGACACAGTCAGCGCTTCGGCGCCCGGCACTGTGCTGGATATCTCTGGCGACGGGCTGCGCGTGGCGACGGCGTCTGGCGTGTTAAATATCACCGGGTTGAAAGATGCCAAAGGCAATGCAGCCGACGCGGCAAACCTGCTCCAACCGGGAGAGGTTCTGGTCAAGTCCAATGATAAAGATGCGTTGGACCAAGGCGCGTTGAATGCCGCCCAGGCCGAGGCATATTGGTTGCCCCTGTTGGTCGGGATGCAGCCGGCCCATCTGGCATTGGCCAAACACTCCCAAAAACCCGCCGTTTGGGAGCGCTACGATTTAACCGAGGCCTCTGTTGATCAGGGCTCTCTGGCGGCAGCTGTGCTGGCCTTTGCCCGGATGAGCACGGGCGAGGATTGTGCTGCCATTGCGTGTCCTGCATCGGCACTTACACTTGCATCTGAGCAGGCAATGGGCCTCATGTCCACTTGGGTGCCACTGAGTGTGGATCACCTCGCCGGTTTTGCCGATGCGTGTGATATCATGGGCAAACACTGTGCAACACTGGCCCGCAAAGGCCCCTTCGCCGCTGACCTGATGCTGCGTGATCCGCGTCTGAGCGAACAATCCATGCCTGAGATCGCGCTAAACATCGCCCGCCATTCGCCGCTGGAGGGCAGCCTGATCACGGTCAGTCAATCGGGTGTCACCGGGCCCGTGTTGCACATTGATAGCACCCGCATCTCGCCCAAATTCGCCAAGATTCTGGCGGCGCGTCTGACCCATATTCTGGGGGCGATGGATACCGCCGAGACATTGGCCGAGCTGGCAACTTTGCCGTTGGCGGAAACTCAACTGCTGGACGATTGGAACGCCACGACATGCAATGTCGAAGGCCCTCTCACCATTCATGCCGCGTTTGAGGCACAAGTGGCCCGCACACCTGATGCCATCGCCGTGGTGTTCGAAGACCAAGAGCTGAGTTATGCCCAGCTTGATGCCCGTGCCAACGGGCTGGCAGCCGTGTTGCAAACTGAAGGGGTGAAGCCCGGCAGCCATGTGGGCCTGTGTGTCTCGCGTGGGCCCCTTTTGTTGATCGGCGCTTTGGCCATCCTGAAGGCGGGTGGCGCCTATGTACCGCTTGACCCGGCCTATCCGGCTGATCGCCTGGCGCATTACGCCACCGACAGTCAGGCAAGCGTGATCGTCACCGAAGCTGCGCTGCAAAACAGCCTGCCTGCCAGCACGGCCCGGATAATTCTGGCTGAAGACGCGGGCGAACAGACAGCCCCCATCGAGGGCGGCGCCACCCCCGATGATCTGGCTTATGTGATCTATACCTCCGGCTCAACCGGCACGCCCAAAGGCGTGATGATTGAACACCGCAATGTCGCCAACTTCTTTACGGGCATGGACAGCGTGGTTGATCACGATAAGGGCGGCGTCTGGATGGCCGTCACGTCGCTGGCCTTCGACATTTCAGTGCTTGAGCTGTTTTACACCCTTTCGCGTGGATTTAAGCTGGTGCTGGTCAGTGACGAAACCCGCACCACCGTTTCAAATGGACCAATCTCAGGCTCAGGAAAACGTGCTGATTTCAGCCTCTACTACTGGTCCAATGATTGCGATGCCGGGCGTGGCAAATATGAACTGCTGCTGGAAGGTGCCAAGTTTGCTGATGCCAACGGCTTTGATGCGCTCTGGACCCCCGAGCGCCATTTTCACGCTTTTGGCGGGCCTTACCCCAACCCTGCTGTCACCGGCGCTGCCGTGGCCGCGATCACTCAGAATCTTTCGGTGCGCGCGGGCAGCTGTGTCGCGCCCCTGCATCACCCCGCACGAATTGCCGAGGAATGGTCGGTGATCGACAACCTCACCAACGGGCGCACGGGCCTTGCCATGGCTTCGGGCTGGCATCCCAATGACTTTGTTTTGCGGCCCGAGAATGCCCCGCCCAACAACAACGACGCGATGTTTGATACCATCGATACCGTGCGCCGCCTGTGGCGCGGTGACGAGGTAGAGTTCGCGGGCAAAGACGGCGCCATGGTGCCTGTGGTGACGCAGCCGCGCCCTGTCAGCCCTGAGTTGGCGATATGGGTGACCATCGCGGGCAACCCGGCCACTTGGCGGCGCGCCGGCGAAATCGGTGCCAATGTGTTGACCCACCTGCTGGGCCAAACCATTGAAGAGGTGGGCGAAAAGATCACCATCTATCATCAGGCCCTGCGTGAAAACGGCCATGATCCGGCAGATTTCTGTGTGACCGTCATGCTGCACACATTGATCGGCGAAGATCGCGACGCGGTGATGGCCATCGCGGAAGGTCCGCTCAAGGACTATCTGCGCTCGGCCGCTGGTCTGATCAAGCAATATGCCTGGGCCTTTCCGGCCTTCAAGAAACCCGAAGGTGTCAAAACCCCGTTTGAGTTGGACCTGGGCGATTTGGGCAAAGATGAGATGGAAACGATCCTTGATTTCGCATTCGAACGCTATTTCTTTGACGCGGGCCTATTTGGCACGGTCGAAGACGGAATCGCACGGGTCGAGCAACTAAAACAGCTGGGAGTGGGCGAGATCGCCTGCCTGATTGATTACGGCATTCCTAATCAGGATGTATTGGATGGGCTGACGCATCTGAACGATGTGCGCGAACGTTCCAATTCCGGGGCTGCTTTGCGCGATGATGATTTCTCTATCGCGGCCCAGGTGATCCGCCACCGCGTGACCCATATGCAATGCACCCCCTCCATGGCGCGGATGCTGACCATGAATGACGAAGCGCGCGTGGCCTTGGGCGGCCTGCAACATCTCTACCTCGGAGGCGAGGCGCTGCCCGGCACTTTGGTCGGGGAATTGCGCAGCTGCACCCGTGCCAAAATCACCAATATGTATGGCCCGACTGAAACAACCATCTGGTCAGCCACCCAAGTGGTTGAAGGCGATGGCAAAGGTCAGGCGGCGGTGTCCATTGGCGCGCCGATTGCCAACACATCTGTCTATGTTGTTGATGGCGCTGGCAAACTTGCCCCTATCGGTGTGGCCGGTGAATTGCTGATCGGCGGTAAGGGCGTCGCGCGCGGCTATTGGCAACGCGAAGATCTGAGTGCTGATCGCTTTGTCGCCAACACCTTTGGGGATGGGCGGCTGTATCGTACCGGTGATCTGGTGCGCTGGGCCGAAGGTGGGCAACTGGAGTTCCTGGGCCGCACCGATCATCAGGTGAAAATCCGTGGTCAACGCATTGAGCTGGGCGAGATAGAAGCCCGCATCGCCACCAACCCTTCGGTGCGTGAATGCGTGGTTATCGCGCGCGAAACCCCGACTGGGGACGACGAGCTGGCCGCTTACCTTATCCCTTCGGGGCCAATCAACGAAGACGCGCTGCGCCGCGATCTGGCCGAGAACCTGCCCGAGGTCATGCACCCGCGCCACATCATTTCGCTGGAGCGATTCCCGCTGACCCCCAACAAGAAGATTGATCGCAAAGCCTTGCCCGCACCTCAGACGATTGCACCGCAAACACCACAGGACACGGGCGCGCCAAAAACCGGGGCCGCCGCAGATGTTGCGCGCATCTGGTCGCGCATCTTGGGTATTTCTGGCCCGCGCGGGTCGGACAGTTTCTTTGATCTGGGCGGGCATTCCCTGTTGGCCGTACAGGCGCACCGTGAAATCCGCGCCGAACTGGAGGTGGCGAACCTGTCAATCACCGACATTTTCCGCTTTCCAACGCTGGATGCTTTGGCGGCACATCTCGACAAGCTGAAGGGCATTGCCCCCAACCAACCCGAGACCGACACACAAGGGACGGACGAGGCCGACCGGTCCGAAACCATGTCACGCCGCCGCGCTATGCGAGCCGCACGAAATAGAAAGGCCGGATGATGCCAGACGCCAGCATATTCGCCCCGGATGAGGCGCAAGCACTTGCCACAGGCCTGTTCCCTGATGACGTGGAAATAGGCATCGCCTACCCATGGGAGGACGCCTCAGATCTGATGCCACAAGAGGTGGCCTGCCTGCCGGGTGCGATTGACAGTCGCCTGTGCGAATTTGCGGCAGGTCGCCGCGCTGCAAGGACGGCAATGGCACAATTGGGCCGCCCCCCGGCTGCGATCTTGCATCAAACGGATCGCTCACCCAAATGGCCACGCGGGATTGCTGGCAGCATTTCTCACACCGATGAGATTTGTGTGGCGGTGCTTGGTCTGACGGATCATGTTTATTCTCTTGGTCTGGACATCGAAGAAGACGCTGACCTGCCAGCCGAAATCTGGTCTGAGGTTTGCACCCAGACCGAACTGGCCTGGTTGTCAGTGCAACCCGAAAACACCCGTGGTCGTCTGGCGCGTCTGATCTTTTGCGCCAAGGAATGCGCCTACAAGCTGCAATACCCGCTGACCGGTCTGTTGTTGGATTTCAACGCGTTTGAGGTCACCCCGGACCTGCAGACCGGGCAGTTTGAAGCGACGCTGACATTGGATGCAGCCCCGTTTACGGCGCGCACACGTTTTGCAGGCCGCTTTGCCATCGGGGCCAATATGATGATGACGGGCATGGCGCTGACCCCTAGGATGCAACCGGATTAACCGGGCCATTTCAGGGAAGGAGCCACTTTGATGCGCAAGTTATTGTTGCTGCCTTTGGCTATGCTGGCTGCCCTGCCGTTTTTGCGCCCATTATTGGAGCCGCGCAGCGTATCTGCTGAAACCATCTCAGCTGCTTATCAGACGCCATTCGCAAAACCCGAAGGCCCGCTGAGAGTGTTCCATCTGGGTCATTCGCTGGTGGGGCGTGATATGCCCGCAATGCTGGCGCAATTGGCCGGGCAGGGGCATGTCCACAACAGCCAATTGGGCTGGGGCACCTCATTGAAAGAACATTGGAAAGGTCCGGCGGCCATCAATGGGTTTGAAGCGGAAAATGACCACCCTCGTTTCCGTGAGGCACGACAGGCGGTCAAATCAGGCGATTATGATGCCGTGATCCTGACCGAGATGGTCGAGCTAAAGGATGCGATCAAATACCACCAGAGCGGCAAATACCTGACCCGATGGGCCAATCTGGCGCGCAGTGCCCGCCCGGATACGCGCATTTATCTGTATGAAACATGGCACAGGTTGGACGACCCCGCCGGGTGGCTTGAGCGTCTGGACACGGATCTGGCCGCCCTATGGGAGGCGCGTGTATTGGCCCCTGACCTATCAGGAAATGGCGCGCAAAACCCGGTGCGTGTGATCCCCGCAGGTCAGGTCATGGCCGCATTCGTGCGCGCGGTTGAGGCCAAGGGTGGTGTCGGTAATATCCAAAACAGAGAAAGCCTGTTTGCCCGTGATGCTGCGGGGGCACTTGATGCGATCCACGTCAATGATCTTGGGGCGTATCTGGTGGCACTGACACATTATGCGGTGCTGTATCACCGCTCGCCCGAGGGCCTGCCGCACCAACTGTTGCGGGCCGATGGAACCCGCGCTGATGCGCCCGGTGCCCAGGCCGCCGCCCTGATGCAACGCATCGTTTGGCAAGTGGTCACAACCTATGACAAAACAGGTGTCGCCCAATGAAATCTCTGCTCAGTCTTATTCTTGCGATCATGCTTGCAGGGCCACTGGCCGCACAAGATAAACCGGCGGTGCCTATGGGGCTTAATCTGGCGCCTGTCACGGATTGGTCCACTCAGGCCCCTTTCCTGGATGTGATGAAAACCGCACGCCCCTGGATCGTGCACAAAAGCGGCCAATGGGGCGGGGCGGGCGAGGCCGAATTGATCGCGGGCGATCATCTGGACCAGTTCGGCTGGCCCCGCCGGTTGCCGCGCGAATTGGGCACTGTGGGCACGGTGATCCTGACGGATATGCCCCAACAGGCCACGTCCCTTGCTGGCACCTACCGGCTGAGCTTTGAAGGCGACGGCATCGTCGAGGTGCTGGGGCGTGCACAAAACGTGCGCTATGCTGATGGGGATGTTTTGTTTGATTACACGCCCGGTCCGGGGCCTGTGGAAATCCGCATTCAACGCAGTAATACGGATGATTATGTGCGCAACATAGCAGTGGTCAACGAGCGCCACCGCACAGCCTATGAGGCGGGAAACCTGTTCAATCCAGACTGGCTCTCGCTGATCGGTGATTTTCAGGTGCTGCGCTTTATGGATTGGATGGCCACCAACAATTCACGCATCCAAAGCTGGCCAGACCGCCCCTTGGTGCAGGATTACACCTATGCCCGCAACGGTGTGCCGCTTGAGGTGATGCTGGCGTTGCTGCGCGAAACCAAAGCAGATGGCTGGTTCACGCTGCCCCATGGCGCAGACGATGAATTTGCGCGTCGCTTTGCGGGATTGATCAATCAGGCCCTGTCCAGTGAAACCCAGGTTATTGCCGAATATTCCAACGAGGTGTGGAACTGGCAGTTTCAGCAAACAGCCTGGGCCAATGAGATGGGATTGGCGCGATGGGGGCAGGCCGATACCGGGCCGCAATATTACGGTGCTCGCGCCGCGGAACTGGCGCAAATCTGGAGCGATGTCTTCGCTGAAGATGGCGGCCCACAGCTGGTCAATGTGATCTCAACACAGACCGGCTGGCTCGGATTGGAGGAACTGATCCTCGAAGCCCCACTATGGCAGGCCGAGGTGGACAGCCCCGGAAACCCACCATGGATCTATTTTGATGCCTATGCCGTGACGGGCTATTTTGGCGGCATTCTGGGGGTTGAAGATCGCGCACCGCTGGTCAAGGGCTGGATCGGCGAAAGCCGGACCGCCGCCGAGGCCACAGCCATCACCAAGGGGCTCTTAGGTGACGCGCGCGAGACCTATATAAACGCCCATCAATATGATCTGGCATCTGACAAAGCAGGCGCGGAGCTGATGGACGGATCTATCAGCGGTGATCCTTTGGACACGCTGGAGGATCTGCTGGGGCGTGTGTTGCCCTATCATGCGCAAATTGCAGATGGCTACGGGCTGCAATTGTTGATGTATGAAGGCGGCAGTCATGTGGTGGGCATCGGCCCGATGGTCGAAGATGCTGAACTGGCCGGGTTTTTCACCCACTTCAACTATTCGCCACGAATGGGCGAGCTTTACCGACGCCTTATCACGGGGTGGGCCGAGTTAGGCGGAGGGGGCTTCGCCGCGTATAATGATGTCTATGCCCCCAGCAAATGGGGCAGCTGGGGTGCGCGCCGTTGGTTGGAGGATGACAACACACGCTGGCAGGCCTTGGCCGAGCGCGCAAACTGTGGAGATGGCTGTGAGTGAATCACGCCCCAGCCTCAGCATTATTTTGCCTGCCCATAATGAGGCGGATTTTATGGCGCCCTGTCTGGGGGCTGTTTTGGCGTCGGATGACCGCGGCTTTGATGTGCAGTTGATTGTGATTGCCAATGCCTGCACCGACAACACCGTGCAAGTGGCTGAAAGCTTTGTAACGGATGCGCAACGCAAAGGCTGGAGGTTTGAGGTGATCAACACCGCTGAGCCGGGCAAACTGAACGCGCTAAATCTGGGCGATGCGCAGGCCAAAGGGACAGTGCGGGCCTATCTTGATGCGGATGTTGTGGTCACACCCGACCTGATGCGCCAGATCGTTGCGGCCCTGCACTGTGATGCGCCTCTCTATGCTTCGGGGTCTCCGGTGGTTAGCCCTGCCAAATCCGGGGTGACGCGGGCTTATGGCCGGGTCTGGCAACGCCTGCCGTTTGTGACAACAGGGGTTCCGGGCTTTGGTCTGTTTGCGGTCAACAGCCAGGGCCGGGCCCGGTGGGGGGCGTTTCCTGACATCATCTCGGATGATACATTTGTGCGGCTTAGTTTTGCGCCCAACGAACGCCTGCGTGTGCCCGCCACCTATAGCTGGCCCATGGTGGAAGGGCTGCACAACTTGGTTCGTGTACGCCGCAGGCAAGATAAAGGGGTTGAGGAGATCGCAGAGCAGTGTCCTGAGCTTTTGCAGAATGACAATACGCCCAAACCGGGGATGGGGCCCATGCTGCGCATTGCGCTGAGTGATCCAATCGGGTTTGGCGTCTACCTGCTGGTAAAGCTGGCCGTCAAAACGCCCTACGCCAGAAGTGCCCAACGGTGGGCACGAGGGCGCTAAACCCCGGCTCATAAGTCCGCTGACAAAAGTGGCGCTGTACCCGTCTGCGTAACAGGCGGTTAGCCCTCCAGCAGCTTTTGAAAATGCCCAGCCAGTTTGGCGGCTTCTTGTGTGGCATCGTGGCGGTTGAGCGCGCGTTTGCGACCAAGTGCACCCATTTCTGAGAGTGCCGGGCCATCACACGCCGCCAAATCATCGACAGCCGCCACCAGAGAGTTCACATCCCCCGCCGGGACCATCCATCCTGTCTGAGCATGTATCACCAGCTCGGGTATCCCCGCGATATAGGTGGCAATCACCGGGCGGCCGGCGGCCATGGCCTCCATGATCACCATCGGCAGGCCTTCGGCAAAACTGGGCAAAATCATCGCCTGCGCGCGGGCCAGTTCGCTGCGTACGTCGGCCTCTGACAGCCAACCGGTGAGCGTGATGTGATCTTGTACGCCGTGTTGTGCAATGGCCGCTTCGATTTGCGGGCGCATCTCACCATCGCCAATCAACGTCAAATGGGCACCGGCGTGGCGCGCCGCGATCTGGGCCATCGCCTCAACCAGCACCAGCTGGCCCTTTTGTTCTGAAAATCGCCCGATGCTGACCAGCCGGGGGGCACCACCGGTGACAGGTGCCGGATCGGGAAACTTGTCAGGCTCAATACCGCAATGCACCACTTTCAGGTGCGGCCAATGCACAGGATCCACCCAGCGTTTTAGCTGACTGCGGCCAAATTGGCTGATGGCAACTGTGAACGCGGCCTGCGCCATTTTTTCACCCAGCCCCAATGCCTGGGGGGCGTCAAATTCCTCGGGGCCGTGCACTGTGAAGCTGTAACTAAAGCCGCCTAAAATATGTGCCAGCATCGCCACTGCCGCCGAATTGGTTCCGAAATGTGCGTGCAAATGCCGGATACCACCTGCCTGCGCACGGCGGGATACATCGCAGGCCTCAGCCAGATATATCAGGTGCCGCAACCGCCCGACCGAGGATTTGCGCCCCAGCTTCCATGCTGTGCACAGCGCGCGTCCAAATCTGGCGGGGTGTTGGGCGATGGATTTCAGCACCGCTCGGCCAAGCGATATTGCACCGGCTTCCAGCACATAGTTGGTTTTGGCTTCTTCAGCCACATCAGCAGGGTCCACCAGAGGCATTGTGGGGCGGCGCATGGCGATCCGGGTGATGCTCATGCCGCCCGCCTCCAACGCCAATACCTCGCGCCGGATAAAGCTGTGCGACGGCTGAGGGTAGGTGTTCAGGACATAAGCAACGGACATAGGGCGGGGCCTTACTGAGCGGGTCATCGCTTTCCTACCCGATCCGGCGTGATTGCAAAAGCCAGCTTGGCGAACATAGGGCGACAGTCCTGCCTGACGCCCGTTATTATTTCCAAAACCTGTGGCATTGCTGCGAAAAACCGAAGAAACAGATGGGTTTGCACCGGTATCGTTGACCGGCTTGGGTCTGGCCCATAGTTTGCGCCTACCACATTGCACCTAAATGACCGAAGGCCGACTCCTTATGCGCAACCTGACATCAGCGTTTCAGGGCAACCGTTTGCTGGCACGGGTGCTGCGCAGCTCCAGCTGGCTGGTGGTCGGCTATGGCAGCTCGCAATTGATGCGCCTGATATCCAACCTGATCCTGGCGCGGCTTTTGTTCCCCGAGGCATTCGGCCTGATGGCCTTGCTCAGTGTTGTCACCGTAGGGTTGATGATGTTTTCGGATGTGGGCATTGGCCCGGCAATCGCCCAAAACAAGCGCGGCGATGATCCGGATTTCCTGAACACTGCCTGGACCATTCAGGTGTGCCGTGGCTTTGGGCTCTGGGTGGCAGCCTGTGCATTGGCCTGGCCCATGGCGCAGTTCTATGGCGCGCCAGAACTGACGCTTTACCTGCCAATCGCCGGAATCTCTCTGGCCTTGGCGGGCTTCAACCCGACCCGCATTGAAACAGCACACAGGCATCTGATTGTGGGTCGCCTGACGCTGCTGGATTTGCTGAGCCAATTCATTGGGATTGCCAGCATGATCGTGCTGGCCTGGATCACACAATCAGTTATCGCACTGGTCATTGGCGGCGTTATTGGCGCGGCGGCCAAGCTGGTGCTGACGCATCTCTATCTTCCGGGGCAGGTCAATCATTTCAGGTGGGAAAAACCCGCCGCGAACGAATTGATGACCTTTGGAAAGTGGATATTCCTGTCCACCGCCTTTTGGTTTGTCAGCTCACAGGGCGACAAGGCCATTTTGGGGAAATTCCTGAGCCTCGATATTCTTGGCATCTATAACATCGGCTATTTTCTGGCCAGTTTTCCGCTGCTGTTGGGCCATGCGGTGAACCAGCGGATCATGATCCCGGTCTACCGTGAAACCCCGCCCGGTGCCTCGCATGAGAACGCCGCAAAACTGCGTAAGATGCGCGCCGTGATCAGCTGTGGTGTCATCGGGCTGTTGGCCGTTATGGCGCTCTTTGGGCCAGCGTTGGTCGATGTGTTATATGATGATCGCTATGCGTTGGCGGGCGGAATTGTGGTGGTCATTTCTTGTGCGTTGATCCCCCAAGTGATCGGCATGACCTATGATCAGGCAGCACTGGCGGCGGGCGATTCCAAACGGTTCTTTGTGTTTTCGGGCAGCCGTGCAGTGGTGCAGGTGGTGTTCTTGCTGATCGGGATCATGCAGTTTGGGTTGCTGGGCGCGTTGGTGGCGCTTGGCTTGTCGGTGGGGTTGGTGCACCCGGTGTCAATCTGGCTGGCGCGCGCACATGACGCCTGGGATCCGCGCCATGATCTGGTGGCAGGTCTGGTGTCTGTTGGCGTGATTGCGCTGGCGGTTTGGCTGCATTGGGACCGGGTTCAGCAGTTGGTCGCCTTGTAGACCAAATAACCTTTGACCCTGTTCAGCCTTTTCGCTGATCCCGCAATGCCTGGCGATGTCGTGCATCGTGAATATATCCCGCCAAAGCGATTTTGGCATTGCCCAGGCTTTTGCGTTTGCGGCGCGTTGTCTCCAACGGCGGTATCGTCACCACAGGTGTAATCCCAACACGGGTTTTCATCTGCTGGGCGGTGCGGATCACCGGATGCCGCAGATCCATCACAAAGGCGGCGATAAGCCCCAAAAACGCGCTGATCATGCCCCCCATCACCGCTGTTTTCTTGCGGCTGGTGGTGATCGGATAATCGGGCAGGGGGGCCGCCTCAATCACAGTCAGGCGCTCGGATTGGTTTTGCTCTTCCAGCTTGAAACCCACTTCGGCCTCGGCCCGGCGGGTTGAGATCACATCCAACTCGCCCTGTAGCTTTTCGCGCGTCCGCTCAAATACATCCAGGGTGCGCTGCACGGCGGGGCTGGTTTCCAGCGCCTGTGACAGGGTGTCAATTCTGGCCTGCAACAAGGCTTCTTGATCTGCCAGGATTTTCAACTGCGCTTCGATGTCCTGCTGTTGACGTTGCAGAGTGCTGGCGCGCTGGGTTTGGTCCAGTTGGCTCAACTCCTGTTGCAGCGTGATACGTTCGCGTTCAATCCCCAAAACGGCATCGTTCAACGATCCGATTTGTGTTTGGCGAAACTCCAACCCACCGGCAATCGACAGGTCATTGGCATTGCGGTAGGCGGTCACGTCTTCATCCAGCACCTGCATTTGTGCCACCAACTTGGCCTCTTCCTCGCGAAAGAAGGTCAGTGTTTCACGCGCCTGTTCAATGCGGGAATTGGCACTGATCGCAATCGTGCGCTGGGCAAATTCATGGGCCACGCCCTGCGCCTTTTCGGGGCTGTCAAATGTAGCGGTTATGGTTAGCACGGAAACCGTACCATCATCGGTGAACCCTTCGCGGGCTGCGGCCACACCGCGGATCGACACAGCATCACGCACACGCGATACGCGCTCGCCATTTTTCATGTTGGGGGCGCCGTCGAACAGGGCAAACTGATCGGCAATTTCCAAAATGGTGTCGCGGGTCATCAACTGCTGTTCAATCAACTGTAAACGCCGCGCCGATGATCCATCAACGGTTGAGCGCGCCAGATCATTGTCGATCTTGGGGCGCGCGACCTGTATCACCTCGGATGATTGATAAAGATGTGTTTGGCTGAAGGCATGAAACAGCGAGGCGACACACCCCAACAGGGTAATCGCCAAGATGACGCCCAGCCGCCGCTTGATCATGTCGATCAGATCATCAAACGATAGAAACTGTTCCACGCAGGCACCCTATACAATCAAAACCAAAAGGTTGTCGTTATGATAACATGTCCCATAGGAACTCGGCAAAACTATGGCGAATCCTAAGGAATTCAAGGGAAGAAAAGCATGTTATGCGGTGTCACGGCCGCGATTTAGAACAACGCCTAAAAGGGCCGTTTGACCATCTAGAATGCGCTCGCATTCCTCGATCTGGCGCTTTGTGGTGCGCGTGCCATCCGCCACCAACAAAACACCGTCCACCTGTGGCAGGAAGGCGGTCAGATCATCATATTCCAGTATGGCAGGCATGTCATAGAGCATCACATCAGGTGCCAGGTCTTCCTCGGTGTCTTCCAACACGGCAGCGCTCACATGGTCGTGCAATTGTTCTGAGGCGTTGACATTCACCTCGCTGTTTAGGGCCAGCGCTAAGGTATCGGACAGGCGTACCATGTGCTCTTCGGTCAGGGCGCGCCCTGACAAGAAATCACTGATCGGCCAATCTCCTTGCAGCCCCAGGGCCGCGGCGACACCTGGCTTGCGTTGGTCCAGATCAATCAAAACCGAGCGCGAGCCGGGCACCCGCGCCAGGCTCAGCGCCAGATTTACGGCTGTAAACGTTGCCCCACAGCCCGTTGTGGGCGCGGCGATCGCAATCCGGCTCCAGCCGTTTTGGCGCAGGGCCTGCACCAGACGCGTACGCAGCAAATCAAACGCCTTTGAGGCGGGGTGATCACGGTGATAATCCACAAGCGGCGCGCCGGATTGGGCATGGCTTTGTACATCCGGCAGCACCAGAGGCAGCGCATCCCAAGGATCGCCTTCTTTGTGGCCGTCATCTAACAGCAGTGTTCCGGAAGGCATAATGTCCGCCTCGCAATCCAAGGCCCTATGACCACCACGCCCAAGCGGCGCACGCGTTACCTGCGCAGGCTCTTTGGACGTTGGCAATGGGTAGCTCATATTCATATCAGGCCTCTTGGGTTATGCAACTTGCCTGCACTCAGTATCCGGTGCGTCGCAAAACAACGCCGACGGTTTGAAACAAAATGCGCAGATCCACCTTCAGCGACAGCTGAGCATGATAGCGCGTATCAATGACCGAGCGATGGGCAAAGCTGGTTTCATTGCGGTCTGAAACCTGCCATTCACCCGTGATGCCAGGGCGCATGTCAAAATAGGGCTGCGGATTGCGATACAACGGCAGTTGTTCGGGCATCATCGGACGTGGGCCGACAACGCTCATCTCGCCGAGCAGAACATTCAAGAACTGTGGCAACTCGTCCAGCGAAGTTTTGCGCAAAAACGCCCCAACGCGGGTGATCCGCGGGTCATGCTTCAGCTTTTGCGTCAGATCCCACTCGCGGCGCAGGTCCGGATCAGCCTCCAGATAGGTTTCCAGCATCTTATCGGCATCGCGGCACATGGTGCGCAGCTTCCAGATTGAAAACACCTTGCCACCTTCGCCCAGACGGTTCTGGCGATAGAAGGGCTGGCCTCCCTCAATCCACAGCGCGATAGCGCACAGAGCGATGATCGGCAGGGTCATAGGCAGAGAGATCAATACAAATGCAATATCTGCAAACCGTTTGCCAACCCTGCGGTAGGCGCCTTTTGCGGGCAGTGCCACACCCCATCCAAAGCCGGGCGATCGCAAACCAACAGGTGTTGGGGTGCGCGCAGATCTGGCCAAGGCCGGGCGGGCCAAGGGCGGAGTATTGGCCGTCGTGAACGCAGCGATTGCATCCAACGGCGCATCTTCAAACACATTTTCCTTCATGTTGCCCCCCAGCAACTTGGTTACAAAATACAAACTGATGCGAGGAAAGGAGTGATCTGTCCCAGGGCGAATTACCCGATATCCGGATTGGCAGAGTCCGAACGCGAATAAGCAATGACATGACCGGGCACCGGTTGTGCCGTGTCACTGCAAGGGGTCAAATCTACAGGCCGTTCCACCAGCGCTTGTAAGTTGAAACTAGCATCTTTTTGCCTAAATTTTGCCTTGATATCCAGCAACAAATTGTTTCGTTCCCGTTATATAGTGGGGAATTTACTGATCTAAATGTCAAAAATGAGGTTTTCACCGCGTCATTGTTTCCAGGCGTGTGACAATCAACGATCCCCAATAGCGGACAGCCTTTCGGTGTTCTGATGGGCCGCCAATTTTTGACGCATTTTAGCCATAAGTTCAGGTAGGGGGATTCGGCTTGTGATTGGCGATTTTAGCGGATCGGATCAAACAATGCCGCAGGCAAAGTGCAATCGCGTATCACGTCCTGCCCGCAGGGCACCGGGGTGAGATCTTTTGACAGGCACAGGCGCGCCTCTTCGATCCGCCCATCACGACAGGTGATGGTTACCATATCAGGCTCCCAATCGGGGTTGGCCTTAAGAAACGCCTCTTCAACCACACTGGCAGGTAGTTTGACCGGGTCTGACAGCTTGCGAAATACGACAGGTCGGTTGACGCGCTCAAACGCCTCACGCGCCAGCGCATAATACGCGGGCGCAGACAAGCCGCTGCAACTGCCGTGCTTTTTCCATTGATACCAGGCAAGCCCGCCTGACCCCATGATATCAGCCATCTCAGAGGTCATACGGCGCGAAGGCGGGCGTTCAGCTGTCTTGCAATGCGACGGCCAGCCACGGTGGTACTGCGGCCATAACCCGTGCATCACCCAGCCGAAATCGGTGCTGGCATCACATTGCGGGGAATTGCGCGCGTCCCCTTCAAGAGCACACCATGTGGGCGACCAGCTGAGGCTCAGAACGTAATAGTCAAAATCACCTGCGCGCTCGCCCTCGGCAAAGGCAGCAAGGGGTAACAAGATCAGAAAGAAAAATACCCGCATTCTTTGGCCTTCCCATTTGCGCCAGAGGTCACTATATGGGTGGCCAAGTTCCCCGACAATGGAAACCGTCCCAAACCCGGGACAGCCGATTAAGGCAACGGGGAAGATTTGCGCAAAGGAGACTGCGACATGGCGAAACCGCTTATGGCCAAAGCCACGGCTGTTTGGTTGGTGGATAACACCACAATGACCTTCAAGCAGATTGCCGATTTTGTGGGCATGCACGAGTTGGAAATCCAAGGCATTGCTGATGGTGATGTGGCTGCTGGCGTCAAAGGGTTTGACCCGATTGCCAACAATCAGCTGGTTCAGGAAGACATCGACAAAGCCGAAAAAGATCCGACGGTCAAGTTGACACTGAAGTACTACGCCGCTGCCGTGGGCGAAGAAAAGCGCCGTGGCCCGCGTTACACGCCTTTGTCGAAACGTCAGGATCGCCCAAACGCGATTCTGTGGTTGGTGAAATTCCACCCCGAACTGGCCGACAGTCAGATCGCCAAACTGGTGGGCACAACCAAGCCGACGATCCAGTCAATCCGCGAGCGCACCCATTGGAACATTTCGAACATGCAGCCGATTGATCCGGTTGCGCTGGGCCTGTGTAAACAGGTCGAATTGGATGCCGCCGTACAAAAGGCCGCTGCCAAAAAGGCCAAGGATGGCCAGCCGATGGATGATGACGAGCGTCGCAAACTGCTGAGCACTGAGCAAAGCCTTGGCATGGACACCGAACCGAAGATCCCAACGGCCATCGAAGGGCTTGAGACCTTCAGCCTGAGCGGTGATGCCGATG
>JARGOC010000036.1 GCA_029212365.1 Roseovarius sp. | reverse complement strand
TGAACCGCGCCGGGTTTGCCGGAGGCTGATTTGTCTTAGTTACGCAGCCATGTCTGAACTTTCCATAGCGGCATAGAAGTTTGCCTCTGCTTCCGCTGGTGGGATATTGCCAATGGGCTCCAGCAGACGGCGATTGTTGAACCAGTCGACCCATTCCAGGGTTGCGTATTCGACGGCTTCAAAGCTGCGCCATGGTCCGCGTCTGTGAATGACTTCTGCTTTGAACAGCCCGTTGATCGTTTCGGCCAGTGCGTTGTCATACGAGTCGCCGACGCTGCCGACCGATGGGGCAATTTTGGCTTCAGCCAGTCGTTCGGTATACTTAATTGATAGGTATTGAGAGCCGCGATCCGAGTGATGCACCAGTTGGTCCTGTGCGGGCCTGCGTTGATGAATGGCCTGTTCAAGTGCGTCGAGAACAAAGCCAGCGTTTGCTGTACGGCTGGACCCCATTAAAAATGGGAGGATTACCGTGGTACGTCCGTAAGGACAGCAAATACTACGCCGTGGACCGATTGAACGTGAAGTTGTCGAAAGACGACGTGATGCGCGCCTGTCTCATCAGGGTCAAGGAGGAGTTTGAAGAAGTGCACTGCGAACCCGAGATCCTGAAAGAGGTCTTCCGGCGGACCATGGAAGCCAAGCACTTCGATCGGGATCAGGCAATCCCGGTCTGGAGCGGCGGCACGGTCTGTCAGCCCCGGCACGAGGACCGGTATGTCTGGCGAGACGGAATGGTGGAAATCAACACCTGGAAGACGCCGGATTACCGGAACCTGAAGGACGTGAAAGCGGACTTCGGTGTCGCGGAGCACTTCCTGGATGTTTTCTTCACTCGAAAGGAGGAGCGCGAGAAGTTCCTGGACTGGTTGTCCTGGAGCCTGCAGCACGAAGAAGACAAACCGGCTTGGGCACCGCTTTTCTACTCGGAGACGAAAGGCTCCGGTAAAAGTACGCTCTGCAAGCTGGTGGCGCGACTCTTCGGAGACGAGAACACCGCCGTTCTGAACAGCGTTGATAAGCTTACGGGCCGATTCAACATGTCCGTACTGAACAGAAAACTGGTGATCTCGGAGGAAGTCAACTTGAGGGCCGATTCCGCGCAGGGCAACGCTTTGAAGACCTACATCACCGAAACAGACACCGTTTCCGAAAGGAAAGGACTAGATGCAGAAGGAATAAAGCAGCTCTGCTGTTTCTTGTTCACGACCAATCACCTGCCACTCTGGATCGAGGCCGAAGATAGGAGGTACTACCTGGTCGACGTCGATCACAACGGTCACGCCGCCGGAGAAGGTGCGCAGGAGTTCGCCGAGCTCGTCGGTGCGTTGCATGAGTTCATGGAGGATGACCGCAACATCGCCGCTCTTCACCGGGCGCTGATGGAGCGGGAACAGTCTCCTGATTTCAACGCCAAAACCTTGAATGTCGTCGAAGACGCCACACCGCTGATGAAGCGGGTTCACGGCGCATCGGAAGCGACGCGCAAGGCGATGCTGAGAGAGTATCTGGCCGAGCAGGGCATCCACGCCTTGCCGGAATCGGATGTCTCCAGGATCGTGAAGGGTGAATTGGATGGCAACATCTCATCCACCAAGCACTTGATGACTGAACTCGGCTGGTCGAAGGACAAGGTGAAATGGGGCGGTCGCAACTTCGGTAAATCCCTGTGGGTTGAAAAACACTACTGGGCGGATCGCGGCAAGCTGAATGGCCCCGAAGGGTTCGAAGAGGACCTGACGAAGCACTTCAAGCGGGCAGAGATCGAGCTGCTGTCCGACTAAACGCCCCGGGCCATGCCCGCTGCATATCGTGAGGAGAAGAGAATGATGCAATACTTCGAAGACGACAGCGAGGCATGGTTCCGCCACGTGATTGAAAATCACTTCGAGGAGGCCCGGAAACGGGCCTTCTCACTCATCGAAGAAGCACGATTGGACGAGAACGGGTGTCGCGTGACGGACACCGAGAAACCGCGAAAGGTTCGGTTCCTGGATCGCCAGTTAGAGGCCTACCGGTTTATCTACTGCGTCCTGAACCGGGAGATCGCCTCACGAGACCGCGTCGTCCGCCACCGCTGCCACAACCGGCTGTGCGTGAATCCGGACCACCTGGAGATCGGGTCGCAGGCGGACAACAAGCGCGATGACTGGGAACACTGGGCCTACGGGGTGGACTGGGACTACCTCTGACTGACGCGTGAGCCAGCCTCCGCCGGGCCGAACGGGACGACACCCGGGACACCCGCGCGGGGGCATTTCCCGGACGTACGTCGCCGTCAGGGTCATCGGTTCAATGTTCGGTGTGGCGTCCGGTCTAAATCGAAGTCTCACGAATTTCTAACCCACTGAAACTGAATCACATTTTCAGAAGAGTCCATTTAGAACGGCAACTTCATCCGGCCAAGAACGCAACTTGGCCAATGGCAGGCACAAAAAAACCGCCAAAGGCGGTACGAGAATTAGGGCTGGATGACCAAATTTCATCTGAGGTTGTCGCGAGGAATCACGGCATGTGACAATTCCAAAGCGATCGCGATGGGCATCGCAATGCATCGCTCGGCTTGCGGATTCTAACGTGCGTAGTTTGCTTACCCGATTGCCTTAGGCGATGTTCTTATATGTCTGCGTCCGGACGTTGCCACTCCAGCGTCCCGTTTTTCTTCATGCGGCGAACCATGGTGACGTGAACCAGTGCTTTCTCAACGATCCTGTCGTCACCGGTGGCAAAGGCCTGCTCAAGGAGTTCGCGCTGTGCGCTCAAACTATGTCCAAGCTCGTAGTCAGATATTTCTGGCTCCATCATTTCTCTCCGTTTTGAAAACTAGATAGGTCATGGTTGATAAGGCGGCGATGCACCGGATTGTAAAATTGTTCGTTGTACTCGAGGAGGTCGGCGCGGGACAGATCGCGATTGTAGGCCGACAATATCGCTCGTCTTATAGATGGGTAGGCTTTCTCCCTCAGGTGCGCGGTAAATCTTGGAATTCAAAATTCTTGACCGAGCAGCGCCCTCGTCAATTTCGAGCTGCTTTGCTGCGGTACGAATGGTTTGGAACCTTTCCAAGAATTTCGCTAAATCCGATGGATCAACGATAAGTGCTGGCCGGCTGCTCCCCTCTTTGCGGCCTGAGTAGCTCGGCAGCAGCTCCAAAGTGGTGAGCTGTTTAACTTCAGAATACTGAAGCCCAAGCCGCTCGCGCAGGTCGGGCATAGTCAGGCCCGTTTTCGCATGCACTAACAGCTTCGATTTGAGTTGAGGAATGCTGACGCGGATGCCACTGAAACCAGCTGTTGGGTCTATGGTGTACGACCCTGGCAACTGATCTGAGAGAAGCAGCGAAGCGATCTTGGCTGTCGTGCACGATACGGCAAAGCATGCATCGGGGATCGACACAAATTCGGTGGCCCCATTGGGGATGGTTCCATCGAGGTTTCTTTCGATATCCGCCAACAGCTCATCAACTACACGAGCCTCAAAACGCGGCTTTATAGACGTCTCAGTCTTGATTGGCTCGATGATGCCGTCACCAACCAATCCCTCAAACGCCTTGATCCCGATATTGAGACGGTTCGTCGATGTCTTGGCGTTGATCCCATCAGCGACCTTGGCGACATGCTGCAAGCAGATCTGCATATGTTGCCTCAGGTTCCCCTGTGTTGGGATCCCGTTTTCAGGGATCATCCCGTCCGTGCGAAGAACATTTCGAACCCACCGAACTGATCTATCAGTTTTTTGGGCAATCTTTCGGATTTCTGCTTCTACGAATGGACCCTTTCGGTGTCCCTGGGCAACGCTGAGCAGACAATAATCTCCCTGGTCATCACAGATGTTCTTCATCAAGGCTCGAAATGGCTCACGTTCGGTTGGTTTAGATGCTTGAAAAGCCCATCCATAGAGCCAGGTCGTGCCCAGTCTGATGCAGTGGCGGCGTAGGCCCGCGTCGATGGCTTCAGAGACTGTGTTTGAACCCTTGGCTGTAATGTCAAAACCGATGTCCACCATATGTCTGTGCGTGGCTCTGTCGAGCACATCAGGGCGGCCTGTGCCCATTTCGATGAAATAACCTAGGCCAAGGCACCAACGCTCTAACGAGTCCATTTGGACATCGCCCAACCAGCGACAAAGATCGCTTCCTTGGTTGAGATGGTCCAAGACTGCAGCTTCATATTGATTTGGATCTTGTGCCGATATCAAGGATGGCAGGCCCTTGAGCCAGAACATATCCAATTGGCTACGAAATACGTGATCATAACAGGTAGAATAGTCATTGTAGGGGAGTGGGGTCAGCCGGGCTTTGTGGACAGCGCAGGTATCAATGGGTCTCAGCAGCCAGTCACGTTTCATCCGCAGATGATAAGGTCGAAACCCTTCGCGCTCCGCTATTTCCGCCCAACACTGTGGACAGATCAATAAGTCATTTTTCCGAACGGAGCGCGTCAGCATCTTCTTTCCGTCGAGGGTCGTCCATTTTCGATCCATCCTATGCGGACTACAAGATTGGAGTAGGTCGACATTAGATTTCGTCAGTCGAGCAAGATTGACGACCTCTATCGGATCGCCGCTGCAGATCTTCTTCTTGTTCAGCCCAGTTGCGACGCAAAATTCCTGTCCAGTTCTGACCGCATTGGCAGCGGCGTTGCGGGCAAGCACTGAGAATCCAGGTTCGGCGGCAGAAGCCGCTAGGCTGATTGGCAATTTGGTAATCATTTGACTGCTCGTTTTTTGGTTTTTGCGAGTTATGTGTCGATTGGTGGTTCACTGATTTGGATGTTTCGGAAATCCACTGCGATGAATGGATTCACGGCGGGAAGACAATCGGTGTTGTGCCGGAACGCTGCTGCGAAGTGCTCAATGCCGACAGATTGCGAGTTTTCAAACATGGCCATCTTGATACCGGCGCGACAGTATACGCATAGCTCACCGAAAGCGTAGCCTGACGTGTGGATCAAACGCGCGGCGAATTCGCGAGACTCAACGCTCTTTTCCATCGTCATTTCAGCAGCAGATACGTAGCGAGCTAAAGTTTGTATCGCTCGTTTGGGATCGATGACAGGATCTAGCGGCTGCATGTGAACCCGCTTATAGCGGCGTCTGAGCTGGTCATCAGAGATCAAGACTTCATGAAACGAAGACATGCCGACAAGAATAGGTATGACAACAGTTCCACGCGGCTGCACGAGTGATTTCAGAAAATCTCTCAACGCAGCTCGGTCCTTTGGACCAGCAGTTCTGACGTGTTGGATCTCATCCAGAATGATCACGTAAGTCTTGAGGTCTCGAATGTAGTTACTGACGTTGTTCCAAATGGTTTGGGCGGTATCCCGTTGATTTGCCGTCCAACCGTACTCGCGCAACACATCCGCGCACAGACCTCTTAAGGAGGCGTTGGCGCTCAGTTCGACCATTAGATATGGACGAAGGCTATCACCAATGATGGTTTCGGCCAGACCCAGTCTTAGGAGAGCTTGTATGGCGCTTTGTGTTTTGCCTGCTCCGCTTGGACCAAGTACAGCCAGACCCTGGGCCTCGAATTTACCCCCGAAGTTTTGAGCAGCGCGGTATTCGCCGACGATGTCGGCAATAGCATCATATATTCGCTCCGCATCAGGGTTCTCAATGAACAACGTGCGAAGTTTGTGATGTCTCAGATGAACATCGGTTTTGAAGTCAATATCCATCAATTATCATCGTCCCCATGCCACCAGCCGTCTTCGTCTTCGCCAGCGTCATCAAGTGCTGCGTTGGTGTCGGCCTTGTCTTGGACAACGCCTGAGTGCCCGGCTTCTTCATGGCTGCTTTGACCCAAAGATGGCAGTTCATCTGGAGATGGTAATGTCGCACTTGAAGGGTGCTGCGATGCAGGGTGTTCGCCTTGGCCTAAATCGCCGCTGGTCGAACCAATAACGTAGCCAAGTCCACCTTCAGCGCGTTGCAGGCCTGCGATGTCAGTAGGTTTGTCATCCAAGACGGAGAGGCCCCAATAAAGCTCGCGATCCAGTCGATCTAGATCAGCGGACGTGAACATTTGTGGGAGCACGCCCATGATCTTAAGTGCATCAGTCGCGCGGCTGCGCATGTCATTAAGAGCCGCAAAAATGATAGATGTTTTGAGCTCAGCCTGTGCTGAGTACCGGGACCGAAGGATTTTTCCGACTTCGATCCAATCCACAAGGCGTAAGTTGTGGAAGTTTTCAATACTACAATCGGCTTCGATCCAATGATCGTTGTTCCAAACGCTGATGGTACCGACGTTCTCTGGATCTATATAGAATGCCCGCTCTTTGCTGCCGCGTTCTTGCCTAACCTTCTGAAGTTCTTTGCTGTTGAAATCGATACCCAAGAAGCGGATTCCACTTGGTGTAACCGTGCGTTCTGCCCGGATGCCGAATGCTCTTCGGCGTGTTCGTGGTGATCGCTTTTCAGGAAGTCCCTCTTGCCCGGACAGTCTAAAAAGCGCGTTTGCTGGCGTTTCTTTGAGTAGCCCACCATGAGGTGACTGGTGGTAGACGTCGACTATGAATCTTATGAAGATGAGCGCCAACTGGTCGTCAGTCAGCACGGCAAGGCCTTCGGTGTCATAGTTGCCGCGTTCAAGGGGATTGCTGAAAGTCCGACCTGGAATATACGGCATAGCGCGAAGCGCGAAGGTTCTGAAAAGCCGCTCAATGATTGCTCGAAACTCTGGCTGACCAGCTTCACCGTAAACATACGTCGCGCCCGACTCGCGCACAGCACGTTGTGTCGCTTCAGCTTTGAATGCACTGCCCGTGTCGCTTTCTAAGCTCTCGAAATAGAAACCTTGCCAATCACATTCTGCACCAGCTGCTTGAGCCAGTTCCGTCTTGTCTCGAGTCGCTGAATGCAAAGCACGTATCGCTGCCGCCGATTGCTGCGAAGACGAAAGCCCGAATCCAACTATGTATCTGGTGGCGACATCGATCACGATGTACATCCAGCGCCGTCCACGCGGGAGTGCATCTATCGTTGCCTGATCAAGTCCTTCACGCATCGGGCCCGACATGATGATGTTTCGTGCATCAACTTCCCATTCATCGACTTGGAACGTCTGACCGGGTCGCGTTGCGCGTTCAGCCTTGCCCGCGGCTGAATACTTGCGCTCAGCGAACTCAGAACCTTTACGTCCAAAATCGATTTCTAAGTCACCGAAATTTGCAATCCATTCATGGAGCGCAGATCGGCACCTTCCTTCGAGCAGCGGTTCGCCGAGCTCTTTGCGTCTAAGGTTTTCTATCTTGAGCGCAGCGATTGTTTTCTCAGCAATTTCGTTGCCACTGTGTTGTTGTTCGAGCAAGTATTCGCGAAGGTGCTGGATAATGAATTTATAGCTTTCTTGATCAATATCTATGTTGGAACTTCGACCGCGCTGATCTTGGAGAACATATAGGCGTCCGCCAGCCTTATCTACTTTGCGCCGCCACTTGAGAATTGTGGAGGCACCTGGCGTTGCGCCAAGGCTTGTATCCTTTGAGCTATAATATTGCTTGCCGAATTCTCCGCAGAATGCCCGCCACTCCTTCGTAGCTTCTCGGTGAATGAGAAGGTATTTTTCTGCTACGTCCTCTGGGGTGAGGCTTAAACTCTGCTCTTCGCGCAGTTTGTTTACGGCGCAGACGAAGAACCAGCGAAACAGCAACAGTTTTCGCTGCTTCTTTGTCAGCTCCCATATGAATACGTATGGATCCCGGGCAATTTGTGCATCTTGAATGGTTGCTTGTCGCCTTTTGCATTCCCAGCGGTCGCTTCCAACGATGTGGTCCAATTCCTCCCAACCAAAGCGCTCGATCGCTTTGGACCCATCCTCGCGCCGGAAATACGCTGAATGATCGTCGCCCATCACGAAATGATATGGAACGCCATCAAAGAGATAGAGATCGATGGTGCTGAAGTTGATCTTCGGTATCATTGGAGACGTCGCACCATTGTGAAGAGGTTGATGCGCCCACCGCTGACTTTCTGAAGTTGGCCTTCAAAGATGCCCCTCACGATCGGACGAAAGGCCCGACCACCTGCGCGGCATCGTTCCGCCAAGTCGCATATCGGAATGTCTCCTGAGACGGACGACAGCACGTCCGTGAGTCGGGTTTCAACTGCTGGGTCACGACACAATGCAAATCGCTGGTACATGACAGCATTGAACGCTTCGGCGCGCGGTATGCAGGTTTCGGTAACAAGCCGGATTTCATCAACGACACCAGCGGGTTTGGTTTTCTCTAGTGCTTCCAGCTCGCGTATGAATCGCCCTGACTCCAGGCGATCTGTCGGCTTGACGGCAACCGCGATTTTACGGCCATCCTTCTTGATGATCATTAGATCAGCATAGTGGTTGGCTGGCTTACCCTCATGGTCAACAAAAGGGATTGGCCCAAATTGCTCTTGGACCTGCGCGACATCTGGGTCTAGCAGGGTTAGGGCCGTATGATGATATTCGACCTGGCTGTCGAAACCGTAGCTTCGCGGGGTCTGCGTTTGTAGATCTAGCCAAACCGAAAAAATCCGAGTCGAACCCTTCGACCGTGGATTGATCTTACGGTTACCCCGATAGGGAAGCACTACGAAGTCGGGCATCTCCAGCTCCCCGAATTCATTTTCAAACGGTTCAGTTGGGCCATATGCCCTTTGGAACGCTTCCGGCATTCCTGATAAATCCATTGTTGGACTCGTGGTGCGCTCCATCAGCGCGTGATCGAGTGACATATTCATAGCAAAGCATCCCCGTTTCCGAACGCGACGGCGTCGGATTTTTGAGCGCAAGCGACTGATCGCTTGCGCGAGTCTGTTGACTTTCAAATTGTGAGGTGGGATGAATAAGGCCAATCACAGCGGGGTCTGGTTGCGAAAGCATCCGGGCCTTTGCTTATTCAGCGTACCTCTGGTTAGTCTTTGATGAAACCTAGGTCATGCCGCATCCTCCTTTTTCTCGCCATCAAATTCCATACGGTCGTCTTGCGTTTCGGATGATTTTGGATCCAAGATGTCGGCTATGGCCTGCATGATTGGTGCGCTTTTGCGGCGACCGTGGATGACCATGCTGATTGTAGAGGGATCGCGTTTCAGCTTCTTCGCAAGATCTTTCAGCGACAGGTTGGCTTCTGAAAGCAACCTGTACTTAATGAGATAAGCATCTAGCTTCTTCGGCATCGGCCCCTCCAAATCCACGTAAATGGACAGGTGCAGGATGAATCTAAAGCAATCAAATTGCAAGAGTCTTGAGAATTGAGATCAATAAAGTAAATAATAGAATCAGTATGTTACTTAACGTCCGTGACTTCGCCGCGCAGGTTGCGTTGGTGGTTTTAGTGTACCATCCTGAAAGCACACAACGGGTCCCAAAAATGACGGAGCGGGTACGAAATGGACGAGAGTTTTGAGGAAGTCCTAAAAGCCATCGCTGAAGCCGAACGCGGACCAACCGATGCAGAATTGTTGGCTGCTCCATACATCAACCATTATCGCCTCGAAACAATTGGTCAAAGTGTTCAACAAATTTACGGTCAAGTTCAGGGCCATCCAACGATTGATGATCCGTACGTGACAACGACGCCGCTGTTCGGCTTTGATCCAGACGCGGGTTGGGCGCGGACGCGCAGCCGTTGGTACAGACTTGGGCCAAACTGGTTGCTCCCAAACCCGGAAGAACGTGACGAAGTGGCTGTGGCTGTAAAAAACCTTCTTAAGGCGACGCGGGATTGGGTGGTCGCTGAGATACAGGATGAAAAAAGTTGAGGGATGTCGTTGACCTGCGACGCGATGGAATACCCGTCCGAACGAAAATTGACGGTTTGTGATATGGAAGGCCGCAATTTACGGCTTACCCAAAGCTCTTCAAGCATTGCTGTCAACGATGGTCGGTTTTCTTTGGTGGTTGGCCATGCCTACGAAAACGACCGTTCTTGGAATCGTCAAATTGGTGTTCAAGCGGTAAGCTCTTAAATGAAAAAGTTTGTTCTTATTAGTAAAAAGGGATCGAAATTATCTGTAGGTTCAAGCAACCGCAAACTTATCTTTCAGTCATGTTCTTCCTGCCGCTTGCTTGTCTGGCAACGGTGTAAGGGTGTCGATAGGGCGCCTGCCGATGTGCCAGACGATCTTTCTGTTCAATTCTCATAGCAGGCCAACGACAACGACGCCGCAAGGTCCATGGTCAGCGGTTCAGATTAGCTCTTCGCATTGGGTTGGCCAAGAAATAGGCGGTACTGTTTGCGATGCACTGTTCACAGTCAGACGCACGATCCAATGTGCGAATTTGAGTCTCCACTAAGATTCGTTTTGGCGAGCTTGCTTGTCAAGACTGTCTCTTTGCAAAAAATATGGCAGGTTAAATTATTATCCTGCTGTGTTTTGATCAAGGCATTGAATGTTCAAATATCTTACCAAAAATACTAAGCACTGTTTTAGCCGTACTTTGCACTTATTGCTTTCTTCTCTGATTGTAGTTCTCTCAACAGTTTCAGATGCAAGATCTCAGAATATTAGCGTAGAAGTTGAAACGCGGATCCTCCCAACAGACTTATTCCCTGGGATGAAGTCGAGGCACCCAATAACCATCAACTTTGATAACGAAACGGTCGAGCAAATTAATCCACAGACTGGGGTAACAGATTTCAAAGAGCTGGGGAATGCAGTTGGGATGGATCTAACAGAACTCGAAAAGTATCTGCTAGATTCCTTTGGCATAGATTTGGAGGCCGAGAGTATTCGTGACACGTTTGAAGTGCGCGAAGTATCATTTGACGGTGACGTGGTTCATTTTGCGGCGATAGGAGAAACGGCTTCAGCTGTACAAGTGCTTCCAAACATAAATTATCGTTTCGAATTTTCCGTGACTCGTGATGGACGAGCTAATGTCGCTGGCTGTCACGACGGTTACCCTGCTTATTCAGTGACTGTAGGAGGGGAAACTCAATATGCGTATCGCCATTTGCCTGACGGAGGATTTGGATACGAGATAGGGCGGCTCGTAGGTTCATGCGACATTCGAGTTACAGATGAAAATGGAACAACAGAGACTCCGTTAGCTATTGAATCGAGCGCGATAATTCCGATCGGAGCCGGCTCAGGTTTGATCGAATTTGAGGCCTCGTCGACGCACGCCGCGATACAGCTTACTTACGAAAATCCGCTCTCGAATCGAACAGAGTGGGTCATTTTTGCTATCGCCCCGGATCAATCACGACAATCAGCTACTTATATGCGACGTGGGTTTGCCCAAATAATAGCGGACTTTGGCAGAATTGGGACGACCGGCGCGGCACTCGTCAATCAGCAATTCACTTCTCAGCTACAGCAGACGGATTTGCCGCCAGCTGATTTTAGATTCTCAGTTCGAGCTGACAGTTCAGACCTTGCTGTAGTTGATATCGCTCTCCGAGAGAAACTGCCAACGATTTCCAAAGACCTGGAAACGTCCGACTATCTCACTATAAGCCGCTCGATGGCAAATCTGCTGCAAACTGCCGTCTTGTCAGCGCCAAACCGAGCACTTGAAGTACAGATCAATAGTGCGGGAGACCGCATGAATGCTCCACCTGTTGATGAAAAAACTACGGCTCTTTCGTGGCTCTTTGAATATGCTTTGCAAGGCGAATTTTCGAATGCAATGGCTGGTTGTGGTGAAACGACGGGTGAAGACGAGATGCAACTTCTCGCTGCGTTGCAAGAGGGATTGGACAACCCACGTACTACTGGACGCAATGCAGTGGCACTTGAGGTGTTTCGTTGGTTTGTGTCGGAAATTGCAGACGCCACTGATCTAGATCTGCCAATGCCGGGGCCATTTGCTCTAATGAGATCGTCGATGCAAGCCGATCGATATGCGGAGTTTATGTTGATGGGCCACATAGACCCGGCGCGGCTAAATGTTCTCGCTTGTAAGGCGCAACGAAGGCTGCGCGGTATGGTCGATCCTGTGGAGCATGTCATCGAGCGTAGCGAAATCTATCGAGTAGCTTCGGAAGAGATAGGGCAAGCGCGAAGCGGGCCCGCACCAAAATTCTTCGATGCTGCGAGAGCGGTGACTAGGTTGGTTGGTGTAGGAATGGTCGATCTGGCCACTGATATGCAGATTGACAACAGCACGTATACTGTTGCGTTCGCTGGCTACTTGGCGGACATGAGTAGTTGCCTCGGGAGCGAAGAAGGGCTTCTCCCCAATCCAATCGACCGCTCGTTCTTGCGGGCAGTGAATGCGGAGCTATTGGCGTTTAATACTCCCCGGATACGGCGGTTGATCGATGCCCCGAGTATCTGGTTCGACCCTGTAACCTTGGGTGCATTGAATCCACCTGAGGATATGAATCCAGCCCTTTGGTTTGATTTGCGGATGGTGCAAGCCGAACAGGGCTTGGTTGAAACGCTCGTCCGCAAAGAAAGGATTCTGCCGGGATCGGAGCGTGATCAAGCACTGACCCGAGCGGAACTGGCAATGCGATGTCTGACGGTTAGCAAGCTTGTTAACTTCTTCGAACAACCAGGGCCAGCCTCCGCCCATCTTGAACTGATCCGAGATATGGATTCAGCACTTACAGGATTGATTAAAGAGGATTTATTGGTTGCAGACGAACAGCGATTTACTAACCGAGACTGGCGGATTGCTATCGGGTCGGCCTTCGTTTTTGCTTTGCACAGACAGGACAGTCTGGACGCCGAAGAGTGGTTGGACGATTTTGTACGTTATATTCGTTTGCTTCGCCAAGCACCTCAGGCCTATCTGCCTGGTGTTCCGCGTGCCGTTCAAAATCGAATTAATGGGGTGATAAGGTCCGCCGATGACCGCTGGAGCGAAGGCCAGATTGGGGCTCTTTCTGATGCAACGCAGCTTTACTTAAGCAATTCTGTCGATGCCGGACTGTTTCGCTGCGACCAAGAGCCAAACGGACTAGCTGTTACAGTCCCATACCCCGTCCTTGCTTCACCAACTGACCGAGTAACAAGATTGTCCGAAGTCGGGATTGGGGCAATTGCTTTGCCTTTCGAACTAGTTTCAGAAGGGGGTGCATTAGCACCTTCACTGCTGTCGTCACCGGTGAACGATCCCCAAACTTTTTGTGAGGCACTTGAGAGACGACACCATGCGCTAGCGTGTGCGGTCGCGTCGCAGCGGCCTAGCGGCGACTGTTCAGAAGGGGCACTCCGTTTAGCAGATCGCGACGATGGGGCAACGCGGTTCTTGTTCATGGAACCCACTATTTCGTTGCGTGAAGACCTAAGTCACCTTGGGCCTTTCTTACTACGAGAACTTCAAGCGTTGGGGCCGAATATGACCTCAGCCGAGCTTGATGAAGCTGTTAGGCGTGCAGTACAATCGCATGTTGATTATTCCGTAGCGCTGGCTTTGTCGGCTCTTATGGAAGAGCAGACAATGGCCGTAAGGCGTGTCTTGTCTGTATCTACAACTGACGAATATTGGGAAAATCTGTTAGAGCAAGCTTTGCCACCGGAAGCTGGCGATTTGGTCCAGAATGGTGCAGTCGATGAGGAGGCCGTTGCTGAAATGGCAGAGGCACTATCACTGGATCGGCAGATAATGCGACTTGAACAGGTCGAAAACGACCTTCTTGCTGGGGTTCTTCCACTTCTTGAGCCAAGTCTAGGCACAAATTTAAGTGAGACTGAAAGCGGCGAGACAAGTGGACAAAGTGCAGACAATGACGAGCCTCAAGACTTTCTGAGTGTGGTGACGCTAGCCCCAGGCGAAACCGGGTTAGGTTTCGAAATGAACGAGCTTGGGATCGATAGTGACGGCGCTACGTTACACACTGCGACACTTGTTTACCGCCGTGCCGCAACGGGCGCTGTAGCCTCGGTTGAGTGCACAGATTGCCCCGTTGGTGGGGGTAAGCACTCCGATCAATCGGGCCGCCTGCCTCTTGGGATAGAACTAGGCCCCGTCGCTATAGGTCCAGATGGGGCTGTTACGCTTCGTGGGGGCGTTGGCGTTCCGCTGGTGAGGTACTATCCGGAGCAAACCCGTGCTGCTCTTCATGCATTGGGTATGCCTCGCGCGATTTCGCTTGGCGGCATATCCCTGAACTTTGATGCTGCGTTAGGCGACGTTCAGCTTGACGTCGACCTAGGTATGGCGGGACTGACAGGCTTGGTTGTTCGCATCCCAGTTATTCTCGAAGGCGAGATGGTGGATTTTGAGAATGCCGCTCAGATCGCAATAGAATCTGCTGTGGCCGAATGGCTTGCGTCTCGTGCGGCAGATCTGTCGTTCGATGTGAATCTATCGGCATCAGAAACCCTGCCCATTCGATTGGCGATGGAACCTGGTAGTCTTAAGCCCCGCGTAGACTGGTCCGGAGGATCGGTAACTGCCTCAGCGACGCTGGCGCTGTACGTGGGGAGCGAAGAGCTGGAACAAAGGTTTGATGCTTCCGCCCAGTTAGTATTTTCGAGTGATGGAGTGCAAATTCTGAGCCTGAGCTTTGACGCTGAAGACCCCGACAGGCTGGCTCAGGCAGTACTAACGATACCCCCTTTCAATTCGCTAGCGGCTTACGCTGATCGACTTTTGGTCCTTCCCGAATTTGTTGATGGCAAGTTTACGCTCTTGGTCCGCGCAGTCGTAATCGTTGAAGGGTGTGAGGCGAGTATCGAACAGCGCATTGATCCAACTGAAATTGGTGATGCTTTGGACATGCTCAAAGATCAACTGGCCACATCGGGAGCGCAACTGGCAACTTGTACGCTCAGTAAGTCGCTGGGTTCAAATCTCTCTCGATTGACGGGCGGGGAAGTTGATTTGTTTGGGGTGAACGTGGCCTTCGATTTCGAAAACATGCGTCAAGGCGACGATTTGGCTATTGGTCAGGTCACGGTGCCGATCAGTTTCCCTGCAGATCAGTTCTCGGAATGTGATGCGCCTGTACGCGCGCGGATTCAGCCTTTAGAAAGACTTATTTTTGACCTGAGACCTGAAGAGGATAGCTTTGGAATTGACTTTAGCGAGCTGACAGAGAATGAGCGCAAGTCGCTCGGTTCTGCCTTGCAATGTCGTCTTGCCGCGGATCTTGATGCGCTTTCCGGAACATTTCGTGTGACGAATATGGAGGTTGGGCGTGACCTTATAGCTGCTGACGTAACGCTAATTGGCCTTCCTTTCTTAGGTGATCTAGTTCTTCCAAGGATCAACCTACTGGACCTTGACTTAGATCTAGGGGCAATTTTTGAAGCCGCTATCAAAGCTCGGGCAGAGACCGAACTAGTGGCGTATACCAAGGAGTTGGTAGGCGATGAACTGGATCTCGCTGGGGTTGGGTCTTTCCGACCCGACTGGGAGGCAGCGCGTTTCGACCTGTTTGAGGCACGGGAAATCAGTTTAGAAGGGCAACTTTCAATAAATGAAAATCTGTCCCTTAAGATAAAACTCATCTTACCATTGCAGCGGGATACCGTTTCGGGTTTTCGAATTGAAGTCGAGGACGGCGCCGCCGAAGCCGTGCTAAACAACCTTGGTGGTATGTTGATTGGGATGTTGCCGTTTCCAGACGGCCTCCAGATTACTAACCCTCGGTTCAGCCGATTGGACGATGCCGGATATCGATGGGGCATGGTCTTTGGCGCTGAGGCCAAATTTAGTGTAGGAGACTACGGTATCAGCGTGGCTATACGGCGTGTAGCTGTTTCCGCTGAAGGCGTGGAGTTAGACCAGCAGATCAGAATGGGACTAGATACGGCGTTGGTGCTTGGCCCTGTGACGCTTTCACGAATTCTTGTGATCTACAATACTGGGGCAGATGGTGGCAGTAAGGGGCTGACCTTGGGCACAGACATTACGATGCTAGCACCCATGGTCGCCAATATCCTCAAGATCGAAGCGCTTTTGGACCTGCGTGATGCCGACATACCGAGATTTGTGTTGGAAGGTGACCTTATCGCTTTCGGTTCGCTTGCTCTTCTGGAGTCACAGGGCGTTATAGACCTTGGTGAGAACCAATTGGTATCCTTTGAGGCCGCAACCACGGACGCAATACGTGATGTAATCGACGCTGCAGCCGATGGGCTTATCGATGGACGAAATGCCCTGGTTCGAGCCGAGACGAAAATCGCTGTTTTGGGTGTCGATTTACAACAATCACGAATGGAGTTTTGCACGAGCGCATGCAACGAGACATTCCCCAACGGTGGCTCCGCAACTCTGAGTGTTGCAGATAATTTACCATTTGGGCCGTCAACGCGGATCGACTTCCAGAGTGATTTAGAGTTCCGCGATCCGAGCCTTGGCGCAGGAGTGGCACTTGATCTGTTTGGTTGGAAGCCAGGCAGTGCGGGTATGAGTGCCAATCTAGAACAGGTCCGTGTCGAACTCTCGTTTCTTGGCATCGATGTAGGAATTACCACCCCGACTATGGAATTGATGAGTCCACAGTACATCACCGATGTGCTGCTTTCATTGCTGGATATTGATCTAGAAGCATTGATGCGGCTGCCGCCTGATAAAATTGAGATCACGTTGATGCAGGGTGACGGATCTACCAGCACCACAGCTGGTGGTGAAGGAAGTGAGGCTGATGATGGATCTGATGCTCAGGAAGGTGATCGGGAGCCAGTTGCTCCTGGCACCGCAGCGGGACCACCACCTACTTTCGATCCAGGGCCACAAGAGGCGGGAGCGGAAGAAAACCCTACCGGACCTAGCCAGCCAATGTGGGGAACTACGGTCGAGGCGATTTTTTGTGAGGAGGTTGGTTCGCTTGATCCAGCCAATTCGCCAGGAGATCATCCAGCTCGTTCGATCGATGCGGGAGATCGCTACCAAATCTGGCCGCTCTGGCGTGGATCGGGGGGCGATTTAGAAAGCCCACTTTTCAACGGTCATCCTCATCAACTTCCGACCTATCACGGTCCTACTTTCTCAGCCGCAATGGCTTCGTCCATTTGCAATCTATCTGGCAAACAATTGCTGCTCGAACCTCTTAATGTCGGGGTTGCTAGGGATACTCGTGTGTCCAGTCCGACTTGCGAAGACTCTGTCCCCGGATTTGACTACTACCGTCTGGATCCTGGCAACCCTGACCATCTTTCAAGGTTCGCTAACGCACAACGGTCAGTTTTATGTTTCGAGACATCGTACGGGCGTTTTGACGTAGAGGCGCGGCTGCTATGGCGGCAAGCTCAAGAGAAATACGTTGCCGTACTTTTCTGCCCATCAATCAACAACGTAGATGCCTTATCCGAACTGCGCGCAATGCCTGGTTATCTTGACGCATGTGGAGATGATGTGAAGCCAATTGAGTTAGCTTCCACCACAAATTGCACCTCAGATTGCACTCGGATAAGTGATATTGAAGATCGAAACCTTATAGACGGTCAGCTTCGTCCAATTCTGCTGTCAGGCCAGGGGCAATATCGGCCCGATCAACCTATTGATGAAGGAACCTTTGAATTTGGTGGAGCGACTGTTCAACTTCGGCAGATCGCGGTTTCAGGAGTAGACGGGCAGGTCAAGTGGCATCGTTTTGAGCTAGGGATCGAAACTAATGAGCCGGGAATTAGCAGGATTGTAGATTTACGGTTGCCGATGCCAAGCGATGTTACCGCAGGACTTTGGCCATGGATGCAGCCTGAAAATGCTATGATGCGAAACTATTTGCTGCAACGCTGGCTCGCGAGTGGTCGTCGACCCGTTGTAATGGCAAGTTTCCCAGATGAGGGCTGGTTGGTCTTACGAGGGCTTGGAGCCGATGCATCTGAGGTGCGTGGGAAGCAGGACTGGCTTAAAGACAATGACGCTCTTGCCCCACTGCTGATTACTTTGGATGCCAGCTGGCAGCCACCTGCGGGGGGCACTGGCTCAAAATCCGAACAGCTAAATATCTGGATGGAGGGCTTGCGAGAACTGATGCCACACTTGATTCCTCACGATAATGAATGGATTCTCGAAGTAGGAATTGCGCCAAATTCAAAGTTAGTTTTGTACGGGTTCTCTGCGGTAAGTCCGCAAGTTCAGGGAACTGACCTGATCCTGCATTTGCATGCATATGACCGGACCCTGACTGCGCCTTGGCTGGGCGGTCTTGCGGAGCCAACTCGCACTTTTTGCACCACAAAGGCTGAAGCAATTGCCGCGCTTCGATTTGAAGCAACCCCCGAACGGGTTGGATTTGTTGATCTGACGGCGTTGTTGAGCAACCCTGATGAATTGAGCGTGGAAGCAGGTCTGCGGCGTCACGCCTTTTCCATCATTAACGAAATGGAAGTTTGCGAATGAATGACCCAGAGGTACCGACACCTGAAACTCGCCCGTCTTTCCTTCAAAATATGTCGTCTTTGCGACGCAAGCTCCGCCTTAGATTCGATCGTTTTTTACGCTGGTCCGACCTGACTATATGGGGGAGCGATATGTCGTTGCGCCGGACAGCCAGCGCTGTCGTCGTATTGATCTCGTTGCTTGCATCTGTATTTCTCTATTCCAAACTACAACATAACTACCAGATGAGACTGCTAGATAGTGCTGCGGACGCAGATATTGTAGTCGAAGCCTGCCGACGCCTGCCATCCGTCGACACGGAATCTTGCGACGCGGGCAAGTCTCCAGACGAATTTCAGATATGGTCGATCTTGCTGGAATCTGGTGTGATCGACGAAAGCGATTACGATACCCCAGCAGCCCTTGCTGTCGGAATTTCTGCCGAGCCGGCGCTTGAATATGTGTATGGCCTTCTGCAATCACGATTTCCTCGACACGGCACAGGTATCGGTGTGTTGATCGAATTAAGTCGCGGCATATGCGACGGAGAAACTGAAGGGCTCAGCCAAGACGTTCAATTTGAAAAAGCCATCGCCTACAATATTGCTGGCCTTTACCCGGCCGGTTCAAGCACTGCAGAGATGGATTTGGGGTATCCCGATGACATCGACTCGTCGCTTCCTAGATCTACGCTATCGACATTTCGTTTTGCTGCGCCTCGCAGCATTCTTGACGCACAGATTGCCGAAGCAATGATAGAAGTGGCAAATGAGGGCAAAAATGTATGCAGCCCCACAACATTTAATGATGATGCGACCAATCAAACGGCCCAATTGCACCTCGAGCGCCTCCTTGTCTGGGGTATAGGACAAGTTAGGACAACCGCAGAATATCGCGAAGCGGCATATAGACTAACTCTGGTAACTGGTCCGGAGCAATTTTGTATATTTTTGGTCGCAATTTTCGCTCTGTTTCTATCATTTTTACGTATGACGGCTGCCGCAAGTATGATGCGGATCTCCAAGAAGATGATTGCCCATGACGTGAATTTCGTCGCGCCAACCGACAAAGGCATCCTTGAGCTTCTCAGCAGAGCAGGCCTTCTTGCGCAGACGATGTCGCCTAGTGGGCGTGGATACTGGAAAGATCAGTTGATGGACCAAGTCCTATCGGCGCGTTGGCCTATGAGGTTGGCAATTACTACCCTTCCAGCAATCGGCTTTATCGGAACCGTACGAGGCATAATGAAGAGCCTAACTGGAGCGGACTCGATAGTATGGGCGTCGACTTCTTCAGAACGTGCGCAGGCGATTAGCGCACTATCCGCCGATCTAGGACTCGCGTTTGCCACAACAATGCTGGCACTGATGTTTGGCGTCCTGCTGAGTATCCTATCCGCTATCGAAATCAGGTTATTCGAACGAGCTATTCTACCGCTGTTTGGGGCCCGTGCATTTCGTGATGAGCCTGTGGTGGACGGTGCCGAAGAAGAGGTTGAAAACCACCAATGACTGTAGATGACGACGATGTTCTTATGGTTAGTCTTACGGATGCACTAACTTGTGTTCTTGCGGCATCGATCGCGTTGTTTCTAATTTTTGTAGTGTTCGCCAAGCTTATTCCTGCCGAGTCTCAGGGCGGGACAGCGAGTAAATCCAGATTAATGAGTCATGCTGTTAGCGAAGACCTCAAAGCAGGCGCCTCAAGTGCCGTTCTAAGAATACAGTCAACCGATTGCACGTTGATTGAAGGCCTTTCGTTAAATGTCACAGACTTTGATGACTGGATTCAGAGAAATATCGAAAGTGGCGGGTGCGCACGAATATTTGCGTTGCGCGGCGGACTTTCGAGCCCGGTCCACTTGTACTCCGCTAGTTATCCTAGTCAGTCGGTTAGTGCTTTTCTGGAAGTTGGGGCAGCATACTGGCCCCCGAATGGCGCGCAGGTCTTGTCTGAGCAAGGCTTTCGGCTCTGCAACGATGGCAGTTACGTACTACTGTTAGTTGATGGAAGGCGAGACGATTACTTATCCGATCGCACGCATAGCTTATGCTGAATGAACGAAAGCGACGCGTAAGGCTAAGAGAGCAGTCTCAGGGGTTTGGGCTCAGCTTTGTTGATCTAGTATCGGGCGGTTTTGGTGCCGCATTCTTCTTGTTCTTGATTTTTGCCTCCCTTCCGGTCGATAGCCCGGCCGTTTCTGCGAGTGGGGGAGCACGATTCTTAGAGGTTCAGTTGATCTGGGAAGCGGGACCTCGCCGGGTCGAAATCTATCTGGAAATTGATGGTGCGACCCAACCGATCCGCCTTAGTAGCGGTAGCTTCGAGGTCGATTCTGAAACCGGAATTCTGAATTGGACCGGGGAAGGTCCGAGGCCATTCTGGCGCACTGGAACAACCTCTGGCTTTACCTGGTTTGGGAATGGCGCGATGGAAGAATTCGGGCAGGATGCCAGCAACGTAGTCCGATTTAGATTGATCGATCCCTGTGGTGCAATGATCCGGATAGGTGCTTCAATTCACGGTACAACGCAGGGAATTGATTGGTTGAAGCCTACTGCTCCACCTCCAGTAAATGCAAGCCTACACGCTACCATCTCAGACGGAAACAGCTCACCGGAGGTGTACGAGGCTGAGATTGAACTGACAGATTCTGTCGCTTATCCCGCTCAGCTAAAACTTGATGGACAGGCAGTTGATGGCGTTATTGAAGTCGCGCCGTTTGATTTTGATGCGGCTTGGTGCGGGTAACATCGTACCTGATACCAACGGTATCTATCGAAAATGTACGATGCGCAACATAGTCGCTTGGGGGCAAGGCAACCGCTGGGATTGGGAGCTGTTACTGAAATCATGATATTTGCAACACGATTTCAAAGCCATGAAAACATGACGGTTGAGGTGGTGCAGATATCGGGTGCACAATATCCCCATGTTATTTGGGATGCTCGTATGCTTATAGGTTACGCAAGAGTTTCTAGTCAGGGCCAATCACTGGATCGTCAGATCGGCGCTTTGAATGCGGCTAAAGCAGACGAGATTTTTCGGGAAGTGGCATCTGGTCAGACCGTCAAAGGTAGGCCTCAGTTAGAGCGGGCCATAGATGCGTTGGGTGCAGACGACATCTTCGTCATCGCTGAGTGGGACAGGGCGACCAGATCGATGGTGGACGGGATCGATATCATTCAGCGCGTCGCAGATAGATCAGCGACGGTAAGAGTCTTGGACAAACAATGGCTCGATTTGACTACTCCGATGGGGAAGGGCATTTTGGCCTTTCTCTCAGCGTTGGCTGAGGATGAGCGAGAACGCATCACCTGACGCGCCAATGAAGGCCGCCAGATCGCGATTGCAAATGGAACTAAATTTGGGCGCAAGCCGAAATTAACAGATCATCAACGTGAGCTTGCCCTAGAACGGATGGCTAAGGGAGATACTCGCCGCGCGATCGGCAGAGACCTCGGTGTGGCTCACACGACAATTTCTAGGTTACGCTAGTCTCTATAATCCTCAGTTGTGGGAGTCAGGTTGAAAAAACACAAAGCAAAGCCAGTAGCACGTTACGGCCAATCGGATTCTAGAGCTTCTGAAAGTATTTTTAGAGCTGCTTTCTTGTATTCCGCATACCATCATAAAAGCAGCAGAAAACTGCGGAAAACTGCTGGTTGTCTCGAGCTGGGTTTGGTACCGTCGGCCATCGAGTTTGAAAAGGTAGAACTGCTCAATGCTAATTGTTGGACATAAACTAAAGGCGCTCAGACTTCAGGCGGGATTATCGAAAAGTAAGTTTGCGAGATTGGCAGATCTGGACCGAGGCACTGTTGAAAAGGCAGAGAGTGGAAATGATGTTTCTGAGTTGACTGGAGCAAAGCTAGTGAACGCATTGAGCGCTTCTTTGGAGGCAGACGTGACCATCGAGGATTTGAAAGCCGATGCCTAGTATGATTGATTTGTCGTGGTTGGTACCCAGCTTTGACTAGCTATTCTGCCGTTGATCTTTTTTGTGGTTCAGGTGGCCTGTCACTTGGTGCGCAAAACGCCGGTGCCGAGATTGCTCTAGGCGTAGATCATGACGTCAACGCGCTTGGAACGTTCCGAGAAAATTTTGGAATGAAGAAAGCTAAAGGATTTGACCTTTCGAGTTCGGTTGAAAACCTCTGTGAAACACTACCGAGCCATAAAATTCTGCTTTCTGGCCCACCCTGTCAGTCTTTTTCAACTTCAAATCAAAGAACGCGCACTGACGACAATCCATTAAACAACCTCTTGTTCGTTCCCGCAGATGTAGCGGCAAGGCTTCAGCCAGAAGCTGTAGTAGTTGAAAATGTTCATGGTCTCGGAATTGGTAGTAGACAGAAATATCTAGAGAAACTTGTCAGTAAGCTTGAGCGTTCTGGTTATTCAGTGTCGATCGAGACGATCAGCGGTGATAAAGTTGGGCTGCCCCAAAATCGCACACGTCTGTTTATCATCGGCCTAAAAAAGCCAGGGTTCCGACTGGGCTTAAACCAACTTGAACAGGCAACCGTTAGTTCAGCAATCTCCGATTTGCCATTATTGGAAAATGGGGCCAATATCGATGTAATGCCGTATGGTTCAGCGGCTCAATCAGAGTATGCGATCTCCCTTCGCAAGCTGAACCAAGATTGCTCAGGGCACCTTGTAACCAAGAATGCGTCGAAGATAGTTGAGAGATATTCACATGTGCCGCAAGGTGGGAATTGGAAGTCGATACCACTTGCACTGATGGCAGAGTATGAAGATGTTTCGCGCTGTCATACTGGGATCTATCACCGATTGATTTCAAATAAACCGGCTAAAGTCGTCGGAAATTTTAGGAAAAATATGCTTATACATCCCACTCAAGATCGTGGACTTTCCATTCGTGAAGCAGCACGACTTCAGTCCTTCCCAGATGACTATAATTTTGTTGGAAGTATTGGTAAGCGTCAACAGCAGGTAGGGAACGCTGTTCCGCCGCTGATGGCGGAGGCCGTTGTTAAGAGTATCATTAGACATTTGGAAGATTGAACATGACGAATTTGGAGACCTTCTTGGCGGATGAGGATTCTGATCTTCACGAGAAGTATCAAGATCTCGCAACCAAGTTCGTACCAATACACGAGTCAGTGGTTGCAGGCGCGGCAGCGCGAGACGGCGGTTTGTTGACCGACCATGGTCCAAACCATATTGCCCGCGTGGGCGTAATGGCCAGTAGCCTCGTTGACCAAATGGCAGCGGAACTGAGCGCTTATGAGGCATTCTTACTACTCGTTGCAATTCAAATCCACGACGTTGGTAATATCTTAGGCCGTGAAAAACACGAGCAGCGGATCGATGAAATCTGGCGTCAAGTTTTTGGTGATCTTGGATATGACTCTTTAGATAAATCTTTGGCCATCCGGATCGCCGCTACACATGGCGGAAAATACGAGGGTGGGAAGGATACGATAAAGGCCGTCGACCGAAGTAGTGATTGGAAGGGCAACAACGTTCGTCCTCAAATGCTGGCGGCACTGTTGAAATTGGCAGATGAACTCTCAGAGGAAATAGATCGAGCAGATCGGACTGCGCTGAAATTTGATTCAGTGCCTCGTGAGAGCCAAATTTATCACGTCTTTGCGTTAGGTTTGCATACCGTTCGCGCGGACGTAGAGGCTGGTACCGTTTCACTCCGGTTCGCCCTTAGTGAAGAGTACTTCGTTAAGAAGCTGGGGAAAGGTGACGATGAAGAATTTTTACTCAACGAGATCTATGCGCGTACACTAAAGACTTGGAGTGAGAGTATTTACTGCTCGCGATTTCTTCCGGAAGTCTACTTGACGACGGTGGACGTTCAGATCGAGATATTTTCGGCATCCATGGTCGAATTACGCCAGACGATTAGGTATCGTCTTGAAGATGCTGGGTATCCAGAAGTTGGTAAGCGGACTATTTTTGACATTTGTCCGACCTTGAAAGACTTCAATGGAGTTGGTGAGCTTACACCAGATGCTTTAATATCTACGCTTTCTGGAGGTCTAATAAATCAAGAGCAAAAGGTTGAAGTCGTTGAGCATCAAATCAAGCAACCATTCCTTAGTTCGATTGCCAGAAAGTTGGGGATTTTGAGATGATTTCGATAGCTGAGAACCCTTTTCGTGTTCATACGCCAGAAGCATTGAGCGCAGATGAAGTGGTCAGATTGTATGTAACTGAGATGCCCGGAGCGGATGCAGTTCATGGGCAGGGGCACTCAATGATCATTGGCAGTCGTGGCTCGGGAAAGAGTATGATGCTCAGGTTTCTAGAGCCAGACTGTCAAATGTTGAAAGACGATCCCAGGAAAGATCTGACCAAAGGCTACCAAGATGCACAGTTCTTTTCGTTGTATGTGACGATTAAGCAAACTGACCTTATCTACCCCGAACTTGATAGTCTTCGCGGAACCTTTGCCGATAGATCAGTTAATGAGCACTTTCTGATTCTTGTTCTCGTACTAAAGGCAGTGTCTAGGTGTATTGGCTTGGGTACACTCGAGTTCCTAAGGCGCTCTCAAGAACCGGTAGAAGACACAGAGTTTTTTAAGTTCATCGATAACACAATTGGGTGGGGGAGTTCTAAGCCACGCGATTGTTTCGAGATGTTTGAAATTTTCGCTAAGCACCTTTCTGAGGTATATTCTGACAGCCTTCAATATCTTGATGCGATCCTTGAAGATCCCACTGAGACCCCCAAATTCAAGCGCCCTCTTCTTCGATTTTCAACATTCTTGCTTCCATTGCTAGATGCGTGGCGAAAGCTTGATGGAATGCCGAAGTCCGAGTTGATGTTCGTGATTATTGATGACGCGGACTATCTGAACGAAATGCAGACTAAAATTCTAAATACCTATATTTCGACGAGACAAGCGTCTGTCTTTTTTAAAGTTGCTTCAGAAGTTTTCCAATATAAATCCTACAATACGCTAGATGGCCGGCGGATCGAAGTTCCTCATGACTTCTCAGAGATCAACACGATCGACATTTATACCTCCAACAGTACACGAGGTTATGAACAACGGCTGACCAAAATTATTGATAAACGCCTTCAGTTGTTTAACCATACGAGTTCAAAGACTGGCCGTATGGCAAACGCGGATCAGTTTTTTCCTGAGGACTCCAAACAAAAATCTGAAATCGCACGAATTCGGAGAGATTTATCTAAAGGAATAACAGATTTGGAGAGTGGTGCAGCTCGAAAGAGAGATGACGCGTACCGCTACGCCGTACCTGAGTATATTCGTCAATTGGGTGGGCCAAGAAAATCTCGAAGCAACTATAGTTATAGCGGGTACAAGCAACTCGTGAATATTTCTTCTGGCGTTCCCAGATACTTCCTTGAAGCGGCGTACATAATGTATGACAGGATGAAAGCCACGGAAGAGGGTGACTTTAAGTTTATTTCACCAAGCGTTCAGAATACTGTTCTTAGAGAACAAGCGGATCGCATTATGATGGACGAGCTTGAACGTTTGAAGCTCAGTGATACAGATAGTGATGGTTCTTCTGATGCAGCCGTAATGCTTCACAATCTGATAGTGGCGCTGGGTTCGATGTTCCAAAAGTCACTTATCGATGTCGAAGCTTCCGAGCGTAGGTACTTCTCCTTTGCACTGTCAGAGAACCCAACAGATTTAGTGTCGAAAGTACTAAGGTTCGGTGTGCGAAACTCTATGTTTACAAGAACGACGATCGGACGCAAGGAAGGGTTCGGCAGAACATATCGATATATTCTCACTCGACGAATAGCCCCATACTTCACCTTGGACCCAAACGGTTTCAGCGGTTATCAATTCCTGACTAATAATGCCCTGCAGCAGATGATGACTGATCCTGAGACCTTCAGGAAAGGGCTTAGAAGGGGAGTAGATTTATCTTCGAGCGATGGACCATTGTTTGACGGGGTTGATCAGGAATGAATTCTCTTCGGTCTAATTTCGCCTGGAAGCAATCATCTGGTATCCCGGTCATCGATGGTGCTGTAGTTTTATTGTGGAATGGTTTTGAAGCACGCTCTACGAAAGTACTGCGTTCGGCAGATCTGACCAGTGCGGAGAAAGTTTATTGTTTCTGCTTTGATGACAACCAATTTGATCTTGCTGAGAATGATCAGGTTATCAATAAAGCTGTTCCAGAGCATTTACTTGAGCGTATAAGAATAAATCGACAGAAACAGTTTCTAACTTATCAAGTTATCCATAGGTTACTGTCTACACCTCAAGAAAATACTAAAGTGATATTCGACATTACATGCTTCCCGAGAGATGTCTTGCTGATCATCCTTTATGCGTGTTGGCAAGTTGGTAAAATGGACGACTTAATTTGCGTGTATAATTTGGCAAGTGATTACAGTGTCGAGGCTGATGATCTACAACAAAAGTGGCTCAGCAAGGGCGTCGCGAATGTCAGCCCGGTGATTGGGTATAGAGGCGTAGTTCGGCCAGAAAGAAAACTTCAACTCATTGGTTTGGTTGGTTTTGATGACCAACGAATTCTTCAAATTGCTGATATTCTCTCGCCCAGCTCATTTGTGTTTGCTCACGGAGACACAAAAATTCGTGATCGAGAATGGTTGATTTCACAGAGCAAAGACGCGGTCAGTACATTGATGGCGCAACTAAATGAAAGCTCGGAGGATAGCTTTGTTTGCGAAGATGGTAGCAGTGTTTACGCAGTCATTGATAGGGCGAGAGAAGCGAAGCCTGACCTGAACCAAGTTATCGTCCCAATGAACAATAAGATATCAACCTTGTTTGCGGGAACCTATTGCTTGATCAATCGGAGCGTTCAGGTTTGCTATGGGGGAGCGCTAATTTACAACCACACAAATTACTCTACCGAGTCGGATATATTTTTTGCATGGTCATCTTCGGGACCTTGATGACCCAAAACTGATCCCAGACCAAGAAACGCAAACCCGTCTAAATCTACCCAACTGACGCGTGGCTTCAAATGCACTTCTTTGGTATCGATCTTATAATTCTTAGGAGAATGCACATGAGCAGTAGAGAGCTAGATGAACGGAACGAAAAAGATCAAGAAGCCGCTGTCGCAGATGCGATCGGCCTAAGTGTGGATGACTTAAGGCAGCTAGAATGGAGTATCCAAGACAACGCAAGTAACGATGGGCTAATCTATGGGCATGCTGTGTATTTCAGTGAAGGCTCCGATCCCACAATTTTGGCAAAGATTGATGGGTTGAATAATGGTGAATGGGTTAGCATCGATCCGTTGTACTAGATCGTCCAAAAGGCTTAGTTTCATGGCGCATGACAATGAGTGGAGCGCCACAAGTTGCATGATGCTACGCTTGTTTTCAAAGGTCGAGAAGCCCAGGAAACCAGCCTATCAAGGTCATTTATGAGACACGGCGACTGTTCTCCAAGTGTATGACAATCTGATTTGGCTCGGTGGCCGTCGGAAGGCTGATTTACTTAGGAACGACAAAAAATGAAATTCCTGCGTGTTAGCTGAAAGCGCCAAACAGAGTTTGCGCCCATAGAATCTTACACGAATATGGTACGAAGGTATTCGGCATGAAACCGATCATTATTGACGCGGCCACTATTTTTGATCCGGCGAGGCTGATCGCTATTTTGGCATCTATCGATGTACAGCATTCGGAAGTTTGGGTCTCCCAAAGATACGATCATATCAAGGAAAAAGACTTTATTACAGGGTTCGGTACGGACACGAAGTTTGCTCTTTTACCAGATTCATCGGGACGATTTAAAGCAGAGCCGGTGGAGATACCTAAGCCCGACGAAAAACTGGACCCAAATTGGTACATGACAGGCCCCAAAATACTTCGGTGGGCACTCGGCAAAGGTATGGCTGTCCCCAAAGACCTCAGCCAATACGAAGAACTAGCCGTCAGCTTGGAAAGCGAAAACAGGATCAGCAGTCTCTCTGAAGCAATTATGCTTGGTGCTCCAGCTGAGTATGACATTCGCGCAGGTAAGGAGCTAACTGAAGAGTACCTAAAGCGTACAGGCAAAAAAACACTTGGTGCTGAATACGCGTGGCGATTGGAGCCCTATGGAATTGGCCATGGCTTGGGATTAATTTTGGCGGCGGCCCAAGAGGAGAATGTCGAGCCATTCATAAGTCACCCAAATTTTCACGACAATATCTCGACACATAACTACTCATACTACGAGCGCAACAGAAGGATTACATCAGCAACCGAACAGCAGGACGAGAAAGAGAGCTACTCCATTCAAGACGCGCTTAGGTTATCTAAATCACTCTTTTCAAGTCCGGAGCCGGCGAATATTTCTCAGGTCGCCTTCTATTTGGATCAAAAAGATCGGATCGACCACATTGCCGGGATCATCACCGCATCCCGTGAGTTGGAAACAAGAAACAAGGACATAGGAATCATGACTAGCAAGGCAGTTGGAACCTATGCGGTGGATGCAGCTGTTTTTGGGGGGCTTCCAGTTACAACGAGCTTAGCGTCGGTATTTGATGTCGGAACTCGGTTCTTTGGAAGAAAGAAATAACAGAACCTAAGAATGGCATCTTCGATGCGCTGATCTACGTAATGGCGCAGTGCGAAAAGTCGCAAGTCAAGGTAGCGAGCACCGCTTCACTGATCATATTCGCATATTCCAAAGCGAGGATTCATCTCGATTGCAGTCTTAAGTCGATGTTGTCAGTTCCCAAACGAGTAGATTAGCAAGCTTATGGTCTGACCTGCCCCCCGAAACTTCCCTCACTTTGATGTAGAGTTTGCTCAACCTTT
>JARGOC010000063.1 GCA_029212365.1 Roseovarius sp. | reverse complement strand
CGGTATCGGTGAACTTGACGGGGACGGTGGCGACGTAGTGGTTGGTCATTTGGGTCTCTCCTTTTTGCGATGGGGATCTGCCCGCACGGGGGTAAGAGGCCCGGTCGCAAGCGCAAATGCGGAGGGTCCGCGCCCAAGGCGTGGAAGCCGTATTTGCGCTTGCCGGAGCGAAGCGGAGGGCACGGACGGGCCGACCCCGTGCGATCCACATCGATGAGCAAAAAGGAGAGACCCAAATTTGCGCCACCACTTTCAAGCCGCCATCGATCCCGTTGATCCCGATTGGAGATGGCTTGGTTCGTTCAGATCCAACTCATCTGGATAATGATCCGTCACGCTCAACATATGGCAGGTCAGCGTTCAGCCGCGAGCGAAGATCCGTCGTCTGTGGCGGGTGGGTGCCCCTGCTATCGGCACCAGGGTTGAGGGCGTGGGGGACAGCTGTTGCGGCCGCATCGGTATGGCACGGCCAAACCTTCAGCGATGAGCGTACTGCCCACGTCCCGACCGTCAACGAACAACGAGCCACAGAACCGCCCGAAATTGCACTGATCCGTGCCTTCTGTCCCGGGCCGACAGGAACAGGCCACGCGCTCAAATTCAATTGACGCCGCACCCCGCACCAATTGACCAAGACGCGCTGTCGCGCGTTCCCCGACCTGCCGCTCCGCAGTGCAGGACGGTCTCCATGTCTCAGGCGCGTTAAACCCGACGAGTCGCACGTTCGCTGTCATGCCTCGAACATCGATCGTATCACCATCAATGATCCGTATATCGCTGGCTCGAAGCGACCGGTCCTGGGAGGCGGGTCGCTCTGCAGGTGGCGCCGCCGACGACAGGAAACCGGAAGACATCCAGCCCGTTCCCAAGTTAGACCGAATTTGGGTCCACTGCCCTTCATCGCGAAGCTTTTCGACGCGGGTCCCTTCGCTCAAGACGCCCATCACGGCGTTCGAGGTAGACGGCCCAGCACGTTGGTTGACACGTGTCCCTGTCACATAGACGTAAGCGGTGTTTGCCGTTTGCGATGTGGGCAATGCTGACGGACTGTAGGGTGTGGATCGTGAATTTGATGACTCAAACAATGATCCAACCAACGCGAAAAACGCGACAGCAATAACCAACGGCACCATGATTTGGCGTTGAGCCTTGCGCACGGCACGCCGAGGTGCGGTGATCGCGCGGGTCACGGAGATCGGACGGGGTCTCGCCTGTACGGCTCTGGAGCTGCGCTTTGGTGCTGGTTGAGAAGTGCCGTCGTCGGCAGCTGACCTTGTCTGGGCTGGTTTTTCCCGTTCCAGTTTCAGGACTTTGTGCAGGCTGGCATACTGAGCTTTGCTAAGACGCGTCTCCGTCCCATACCGCTGAAACCGTTCAGCCATGTTTGTGAGAAAAGACACTTCCCAATCGTTTGCCTGCCCAGACCGCAAACGCGCATCAATGCGCGATTGAATCTCTTTGGTGCGTTCCGGAGAAAAAGGCATCGAGGAAAAACCTGGGCGGGTGTTGAGCTGCGCAACAAATGTCTTCTGCCGCACGACCATATTAAGCTGTGATTGCATCGAGATACCATCCAGTCATTCCCAAAAACCAGATTGGCCAGATTGCAATCACCAAGACTTTCGATGCCCATTGCTGGAGTTCACTGCGATACCCCTGAGGTTCGCGCACCTCTGAGAAACGAAGAAAGGGCCGCCCTTAGGCGACCCTATCAATTACATCTCCGCGGTCTTCTTCGCCGGATCAGTGACCCGCATTACCGTCAGCCCTTTTGCCTCGGCCTTCTGTCCGAGGTTCAGCGCCACGCCATTGCCGCCGAAGAGAACAACCCCCGTCGCTGCAAACTTGTCGTCCAGCATCTCGTCATTGCACTTGAACGGTGCCGCCCGCCCATGCGCGGACCAGCGCGGATCGAACCGCGCCTGCGCGACCCCGCGCGCCCGGGCCCACCGGGCCGCGATCATCTCGGCCCCGTGCTTGCCACCCTTGTGGCAGAGGAAGATCTCCTGATTGCGGTTTTGTTTGATCCGCTCCCGAACCTTGTCGAGCGTATTGAAGATCACATCGATATCGGTCCAGTCGGTTGCGCCAGAAACAATCAGCGGCACGCCTTCGACCTTGGACTTCGCGGCCGTCTCGCGATCATGCTGCTCCAGAAGCTGCCGGGCCTCGAAGACGGCCCCGGTCTCCTGCGCCCGACCACTGGCGCGTGACCCTGCCGCCGGGATGAAGGCATGGCCGGTCTCGATCTCGTAGCATTCCGCCGCTGCCTCGCTCATCACCTCGATGGCGCCGACGATCTCGCGCAGGTGCAGGAAGCGGGCCTGCGCCTCTTCCAGGGCAGTCTCGGCGATTTCCGATCCGTCGTGGGACTTCGCCAGGGCGCCGATCTTGTCGGCGGTGCGATCGACCTCCTTGCCGAGCGTCACCTTGCGCCGTTGCAGGATCGTCGCGAGGCCATGTGCGAGCGGTTCGATTTCTGCCTCGAGGCCGGTCCCGCGCAACTGACCGAGCAGGGTTTCGAAGGTTTCGCGGATGATGCTGTCCTTCAGGATGTGATCTTCCGGGATCGGCAGATGGGCGTCCTTTTCGGTCAGCCCGAAAAGCTCGATGGTCTCGTAGGTGTTCGCTTGGTCGTAAGCCATTTTGGTATCTCCAGATGTTTGACTGACCACCACGTGAGTGTGGTGGCATGGCCGAATGTCTGGTTCACCGAATCTGTCCGAGTCAGGGACGGCGCAGCCGCCGGCTTGCCGGGCGCAAAAGTTTTCCAGGCGCGACGCCAACATTGTGCATACGCTCAATGGCTGGACCGCCCTCCCCAACCGCGCCGCCCTCGCCGAAAAGTTTTGCGATCCTTGACGCGGGCTGATTTGGGGGCCATC
>JARGOC010000062.1 GCA_029212365.1 Roseovarius sp. | reverse complement strand
GCTAACCATCTGACACTCATAAAGAAAATTCCTTATCTATGTCAGCCCCAAAATTAAATGCTTTCAAGCAAATGCGGGCTCGTCTCCGTTTGCCGATAGATAGGGCGGCTTATGATGCAGCACAACGCTGCTGCCAGCCTGCGAGTGCAGCTTTGCCTTGGCTTTTGAATTCGTCTCCTCAGTCAAGGTGTCTCAGAGTGTTGAAGTGATTCCAGACAGAAGAATTAATGGCTGTGAATTTTTGCAAACCTCGAGTTTTTCGAGACCTTTGCATCGCTCGTTCCTCTCGGTCGCTTCGGTTGAAACAGTCTTCACTCAATGATTGAACGATGTAAGAGATTTATTTTTTTGAGTTCCAATTCTTACAAATCTAAGGTGAATTGAGCAGTATCTAGTATCATCTTCCTGTGGCGGCGCTTTTTAGCGGACAAGCCGCTTTTTCGGCTGCCGTGTCTGGCCTGAATACGACTAGCTTCATCGCAAAAGTCGCGTCCACTGCGGCGCCCATAAATGAGTTTTCGAGCAGCTCGAGCAGCCTCTACATGATCGATGATGGGCTTGGGATAGTCTTTCCCGAGAATACAGCCGGCAGTTTGCTGATCAATCGGATACATTTTCCAAGGTTCGTGAATGAAAGCGGTTTCAACATTCTTGAGCTCAGGAACCCAGTTGCGAATAAAGGTTCCCGCTGGATCGTGGTCGTAACCCTGTTTAACAGGGTTGTATATGCGAACCGTGTTGATGCCCGTTGTTCCACTTTGCATTTGCATCTGATTCCAATGAATGCCGGGTTCATAATCCGTGAATTGACGCGCTAGATGTAGCCCTGTCGGTCGCCAATGTAACCATAGGTGATAGGAGGCAAATGCAGTAAGCATTGCGCGCATGCGAAAGTTAATCCATCCCGTTTGGTTGAGTGCACGCATGCAGGCATCAACAAAGGGGAAACCAGTCCGTCCGTCAGCCCAAGCCTGAAAGTTAGCGGGACTGACATAGTCTTCGTTTCTCATCCCATCATAACCTGGGTGGATGTTCGAATACTCAAATCTCGGCTCATCTTCGAGCTTTTGTATGAAGTGGCAATGCCAGTGAAGGCGTGCGGAGAATGCTCTCAGTGCCACCCCCCACGTGCCAATTTCCGCTTTGGGTTGGTCACGAACTTGAGACATTCGTCGCCACGTAGCTTGGGCAATTTCGCGCATCGATAGGCAACCGACAGAGAGATATGGTGACAATCTCGAGCATCCATCAAAGGCGGTGTTTGGGCTGGACATACTTCTATGATAGGCATGGCCCCGGTTCGTCAGAAATTTCTCAAGGGTCGTCTGACCAGCCACGCGCCCACCGACCTGTCGACCTGGACACGGGTCGTCTTTCATGCCCAAGCTCTTGACCGTTGGGATTGAATTAGACTCTAGGATGGGCCCAGAACAAATTTTATTTGGCACTGTGACCATTGGCGCGCGCATTAAGGTGTCCCACTTTTGCGCCCAACCATTTCGATCGTTTAGTCGCCGCTTCACACCAAACTGTCGATGTTCGGTCCAAATGACGTTATTTTCTTCCACCCATTTTTTGACACGGCGGTCCCGTTTGAACGTCCAAAGGTTGCCCGTTTCTTCATGGCTGTGCAGAGATTGTAAATGATGATCGTCATGCAAAGTGGTCAGAATATCGACCACGTCTCCGACGCGAATGGTCAAAAATAACCCTAATTCTTCCAGTTCGGCCGAGAGGCCTGAGAGGGTTTCAGAAACAAATTGCCACTGCCGAGCAGAGGTATCCGGCAGTGACCAATATTCAGGTTCGACAACATACAGCGCAGTCACTGGGCCGCTTGCCGCGGCCATCGATAGGGCGGCGTGATCGACTGTTCTTAGATCGCGTTTAAACCAAACAATATGCATATAATCATTACGTTCTATGCTGTTGCACAGATCAGGCTGGTCAGTTCAATCGACGGTTTTGGCTTTGATCTGAGAAAATTCGAACCGGCGCCATCGGCCAAACTGATCTGTGAAAAGTTTAAGATCGTATCAAGCTATATGAATACATAAATACAGGATACTGACCGTGAGTTTTATCAACGATATTAGGATCGCCCAAGATGACCTCTTGGAGGTACCGCTTCTGAAAGATGCCCCCATCCACACGAAACACCAACTCCACATTTTCATGGAGCACCATGTCTTCGCAGTTTGGGATTTCATGTGCCTTACCAAGGCGCTACAGCACCACGTGGCGCCCTCAGGTTCTGTCTGGATTCCTCCGCAAGACGCGACAAGCGCGCGTCTTGTCAACGAGATCGTGCTGACGGAAGAGAGTGACGTGGGCTTCGGCAATCGCTCCTATCAGTCTCATTTTAACTTGTATGTTGATGCCATGGAAGAGGTCGGCGCCAGCACCGTAGCTATAGGTGCTTTCCAGAGAGTGCTGAGAACTGTGGGTTTCGATACGGCGGCCAACTTGCCGTGTATTCCAGGGGCTGCAGCCCGATTCATGCGTTCTACGCTAGCGATCGCCAACAGCGGCAAACCTTGGTTGGTCTGTGCCGCATTCGCCTTCGGACGCGAGGCCGTCATTCCCAACATGTTCAAGGCATTGCAGCAGAACAAGGCCTTGCAGCTATCGGATTGCCCGGCTTTTTCTTATTACCTCGAGAGGCATATTGAAATCGATGGGGGCACCCAGAACGAAGAAGACGGCCATGGCGCCATGGCCATTCAACTGCTCAACCAGTTGTGCGACGGCCAATCGGAACGTTATGACGAGGCAAGGGCCGTTGCCTTGGACGCCCTGCAAGCGCGGAAGAGACTGTGGGAAGAAGTCTACACGGTATTGATGGCGCCAGAACAATCGCGGTGGGCCTCATAGATGCATCGACACCTCCAGCCACTG
>JARGOC010000061.1 GCA_029212365.1 Roseovarius sp. | reverse complement strand
ACCGGAAAACACCGATGGCTATAAACCAGCTACACCACGAGCGGGGACACGACCAAAGTCAGGCAATGTTTTCAATGCGATACCGTTGATTCAGCAGCGGAAAAGGTAAGCTGAGGGTTCTTGAAGCTTTGCAATCCTGCTATCCGGCAAAATGCCGCTACGTTACCGCCATTTTAACGCGTTGTTTTCGTTGCGGGACTTTTGAAACAGATTCTGAGCAATTCGAGGACGATATGTGCAGTCTGTCGCTCAATAGGAAGGTCGGAAAAAACCGTCTTACCTTTGTTAACTGGGCCATAATTATACGGATGCAGACACTGTGAAACTGGCCAAACGCAAGCATCAACTTTTCGAACGCATGGGCTCCACGTTTAGATCGTTTCGATATCGATCACATCCGGAAGGCGCGGACGAATTGAGTTGCCGCTTCGTGTCCAGCCTTGGTCTGCGCAAATCCTGTGTTTTTTTGGATGATACAGGCACGCCGGTCAATTCCAAACAACAATCGGGCCTGTCAACAAGCGCGGGAAAACATACCACAATCTTTGTAAAAACATCGAACATTGTCCAATTTGCACAGCAAGGCCTTGGCACAGTCAAAAATCCGTTCACGTTGGTGACGGGCGGAACCGATCATGGCATCGGAACTGGCTCAGTGCTCCCTAATATTGTTGACAGCATCCTAGCCCACCCCTTGCTGGAATGCTGGTATGCGCAAAATTGTCAATTTGCCCATGAAAAGTTAAAACCTCTGCCAATTGGAATGGATTACCATACACTTTCAATGCGCGCACGTCCCCATATATGGGGGCCTTTCGCAACACCACTAAGCCAGGAACACACCTTGGATTGCACCCGTTTGGCAGGGCCACCCTTGGCGGAAAAAAAGCTGGCTTGTTACTGTAATTGGCACCACGTCATCCAGCGCGGGGACCGACTGAAATGTATAAATGGTTGTCAATTGGAAAGCATGCATTTTGACGTGCCATCCATCAGACGAGCACAAAGCTGGCAAAACAACACCCAGTATTTCTTCACCATAAGCCCCTTGGGTGAAGGAATTGACTGTCACCGCACCTGGGAATCACTGTTGTTGGGAAGCGTTCCAATTGTCAGTGCCTCGGGTATAACGAAACTCTTTGAAAGACTTCCCGTGTGCATCGTTGAAGACTGGAATGAGGTAACCATAGATTATCTGGAATTTCATCGCCACAGAATCCTGCATAGTGAATTCGATTTTGCACCGCTTTATCTGTCTTATTGGTCCAGCCTCCTTCGCGGAGAGACTGTGCAACCAGAATATGTTCAGACGTTTCAACAATTCATCAGTTCAGCTCATCTTGTCAGCTGACGGTAACCCTCCCATTGCTACCGGGCTTAACGGATAAAACCTTGCTGCCAATTTTTGTTTTCGGATAGGGGTTAATCTTCCGATCCCCATATTCGGTCTTTCATTATTGGGTGTCCATTGCCAACACGCAGCGTGATCCTGCACCTTCTGGATTGGTTCGAAGATATTACGACCCAGCCAGGAGATTCCCTTCGGCGCACGATGGACCTGATAGCTGTAAACATCCTCAAGATTAAGACGATCGGGTGGACGATAAAAAATGATCCAAAGCCTGCCCGACAGCCAGATCGTCTTCGAGGACAATTGCCATTACCAAACAGCACAATTTGCCATTTCGAATTGCATTGGACTGTGACATAGCGACCGAATGCGACTACAATCAAAAATTAAAACGAAGCGTGGAGATCAAGCATGCCCAGTTTGGCTCCAGTAGCCCTTTTTACATACAATAGACCTTGGCATGTAAAACAGACGGTAGAATCACTACAGCGCGATGTTCTTGCAGCACAGTCGGAATTGACCATCTTCAGCGATGCAGCCAAAAACTCCGAGGCTGCGGAAAACGTCGGCATGGTTCGCCAATACATAAAAAGCATAACTGGGTTCAAATCTTTAAATATTATAGAGCGGAAAGAAAATTGGGGATCCGCACGATCGCTCACCGACGGTATTACCGAAGTGATCAAAAAACATGGACGGATCATTGTTATAGAAGACGATTTTGTGTTCAGTACCGCTTTTTTGACATTCATGAACAATGCATTGGATTACTATCGTGGCCGTCCAAAAATATGGCATATCAGTGGTTACAATTACCCGATGCAATTGGATACGGAACAGGACGCTTTCTTCTGGCGTTTGATGGTGTGTTCGGGGTGGGCAACCTGGGCAGATCGATGGTCGCAATATGAGAGCGATGCCGACAAGATACTGTCGGCGTTTGGACACAAAGACATCTATCGCTTTAATATGGATGGATATGAGAAATTTACCGGACAGATTCTCGATAACAGAAATGGCAAATTGAATACTTGGGCTGTTTTTTGGTACGCAACAATTTTCCGCAATAGCGGCTTGTGCCTCAATCCGGTTCACACCTATTGCAACAATATAGGTGACGATGGCAGCGGCGAACATGACGCTAACAGAGGTCCCGTTGACCAACGTACAATGCGAGAACTCAACACCCGCAAAAACATTTTGTTTCCAGTCAAAGAAGTGGAAGCCGACTGGGCAGTCGAAGGTTTTGGCCGATATTCTAAACCAGCCGATCAAAACCGACTTTTTGGAATTAGGCGGTTTCTAAGAGGCCAATTTTACGGCGCTTGATATAGCTTTCAATGGAACGGCTTTTGGGTAACCGCCCTTCTCCGGCGAAAAAACATGCGAAAGAGATGCAATCATGATCTCAGCCTTGCAATAAGTCGAGATGGCATTGAGCTATGACTGATTCTGGTGTTTTGAGGGTTTGAAGGTTGGTGGCGCATCTGGTTGAACTGTTGTTGCGAGACAGCAACCCAACCGAAGGAGATACACCACCATGGAAGCGACT
>JARGOC010000035.1 GCA_029212365.1 Roseovarius sp. | reverse complement strand
AAATCTCCTCAGATATCTTGCCGAGAAAATTCTACTTTTGAACACCACTATTTTTTAGGGGGGATTACCCCTTGGGCGTCCAAACGCCAGAAACTTATCGATGAGGCGGCACTGCCGGATGATTTGGCACGCTACAACCTTTCTACATTGGCTGCAGAGCGTTTCACCAATGCAGGATTGGTTGCGATTGGGATCGACCATTTCGCTCTGCCCGGCGATGCGCTGGATGTTGCGCACAAAAACGGCCGATTGAGACGCAATTTCCAAGGTTATACCGAGGATACCTGTCAAACCTTGATTGGCCTTGGCGCCTCGTCCATCTCTCGCTTCCCATCCGGCTATGTACAGAACGCACCTGCAACTGCGGCCTACAAACAACGTGTTCAGGCAGACCAATTCGCGGGTTCGCGGGGATATGTCTTGGCCCAAGAAGACCATATTCGTGCCCGCGCTATCGAGTTGCTGATGTGCGATTTCGAGATTGATTTGGATTTGCTAAGGTCTGAATTCGGCAATCAGGTAGCGCCACTAGGTGCTGTCCTGCGCAACATCTCAATGTCGTTTTGCAACTTCGTTACCTTAGACGGTCGGCTCATGCACATACATCCAGACGGGCGTGCGCTTACGCGGATAATTCCGGCGGAGTTGGATCAGCATGTTCCAGATGGTATCAAATACTCGCGTGCATCGTGATCCGGTTCCCGGATGGTGTGCCATCACAAGGCTGGCACACCAATAACATAGGGATGCGCCAGAACGAGTGTTGCGAAAAATGAAACGCCGATTACTAAGCGCAACACAGGGTTCACCCCAGACGTCGGCCTGTGCAGCTTTGGCCCAGTTCGACGGGATAGATCTAACGCTCGCCATTGATCCTCGCCCATCAGCCTGCCCTTGCGAGTGTCAATCAAGCGGCGGCCAGCGAGAGCGAAGCTGCCCAGCACACCGAACAAGATGACATGCGCCAGATCCCCGTTTGGCACAATGTGAACCGCCGCCCAGAGTGCAAGCGCCATAAGAACCGGATGCCGCGTCCAGCCTGTGACGCCCGGACGCATCGGATCATAGGCTTCGTTGCGTGCCCCTCCGAACGAAAAAGGGTTGGGGCGCGCAATGCTGATCGCAAGGATCACGCATACCGCCAACATGCCCAGATGGGTCACATGACGATGCCAGGGCAGTTGCGGCCACAGTTGCACATAGGGTGCCTCGTCGGCGGCCCAGATCAACAGCGCCAACATTGCGAGCGACAAGATTGAATACACTATTCCAAAGCCACTGGCACCTATCTTAGTGGTCACACGCGATTTAACTGCAGGTCTGACCGGTATACTGCAGGTCTGACCGGTATGGAGTGTGTCAGAAAAAACGCGGCAAAGACCGCAGCATACCCGGCCCAAGTCATTTTTTCTTCCCCGGCTTGGCAAACATAAGGGAGGGACCATAGGCCCAAACGAAACCCGCAAAGCCAGCGATCCACAGGACGCCTGCAAGGTAACTCGCCTCAAGCCAAAGCGGGGCGCATAGCCGGGCAAAGGCAGACGCAAATAGACAGACGTAGATCAGCACAGTTGCGCGATTAGCGGCCAGGGTCTGCCCCGTATGCCCAAGTGTCGCGCGTGTCATCACAGCCAGCGTCATCGCCCCTATTGCGCCCAGCATCCACAAATGTTGCGCCCCTGCGGCACCGGGATTGCCAAGAAGTTGACCAAGGCCAAGCGCGAGCCCGCCAAGAGGGACAAAAGCATAAGCGGCATGCAGCACGCTCACCAGTGGGTCGCTGAGCGTTCGGTGCCCTTGCCAACGGGTCAGCCGGGCAAAATGAGCCACCCCAAACACCAAAAGCGCGATACTGGTCAGCGTGCCGCCAGGATACATCACCCATGCCACGAGTATGGGCAGGCTTGCCAGCAGCACCAACTTGTCAAACAGCTGCATCGGCGGGGAGGGCCGCGCGGCAATCTGCGTGCGGGCCAGCCAGTTGCGGGTGAAGGACGGGATGATCCTGCCGCCGATAACGGCGATCATCATAACTGCCGTCGCAACACCCAGCCGAAGGCCTGCGCCTTGCGCCGCATATCCGCCGCGCATCGCCTCGATATGAAAGAGAGCATTGGCCAGCGTGAATACACTAAGCAGGGCAAGGACGATCAAATTGCGCCAGTTCTTGCCCGCGATGATTTCTCTCAGGATCATCGCCCCCAGCACGACCGGGAAAGCCAGATCGACAATAATTGCGACCATCAATGGCATATGCGCAGAAAACAGCACAGCAGTTCGCCCCGCCACCCAAAGCGCGAAAAGTGCCGCCAAGGGCCAGCCAACAAGCGGCAGCCGACCCGTCCAGTTCGGGACTGCCGTGAGCAGGAACCCAGCCACAACTGCCCCCAGATAGCCGAATAGGAACTCATGCGCGTGCCATGACACCGGATCAAACCGCGTCGGCAGTGTTGTCAGGCCCGTCAGGCTGGCCAGCCACAGCACCATCGCGGCCACGACCCACAGGGCTCCAAAAAGGAAAAACGGTCGAAAGCCGAAACTGAAGAGCGCGGGTCCTTGCCACGCGCGGATTTGTTCTGCGGAGGTTTGCGCCATCATGGTGTTCCTTGTGTCAATCGGATGGTGCTGATGACGTCGCCATCCGTGGCGCAGGTCAGCCGGACGCGTTGATCATCAAAGAAGAATGTCAGCCTAAAACGCCCGGCATCTTCGCCCTCTCCGGTCTCAAACCGGCTGGTGATTTCTCCAGCGCGCATTTTCGTCTGCACGTCGGCAGGATCCAAGCCCAGCAACTGGCCCAGATCCTGCGCGTCAATCACCGGTTGGCCCTGATCCACTTCGATTTTCATGCGTCATCCACCTTGTCTGCCAAATCCATCAAATGCCGGATGTGGCGCGCAAAGTACCATGTCGCAGGTAGCCCTATCAGACAGCCCAATCCAATGGACCATGCGGTTGACGCAATAGGCCCACCAATCCAACTGAAGATCAAGGAAGCAAAGAACACGTTGACCGCCGCAGCACCAGCGCCAAAGGGATAGAGAGCAACGGCGATTTGGCCTGTAGTCCAGCCGGTGCGTTTCATCTGCGGGCAACCAACCGCTGAACGGCGATCATGGCCGCGACCAACGCAAGGCAAGCGAGCGCATACCAGAATTCTGCCGTGGCCGATTGGGCCTGCGGGATCGGGCGGTCATAGGCTTCTGCGAAGGCAGGCATGGCGACGAAAGTTGCCAGAAAAGGTGCTGTGATACGCATGTCAGGTCTCCTGTGTCAGTGTTCTGTAGATGTCGGGCAGCGCGCGCAACAGTCGTTCCGGGTTGGGCAAGAGCGCAAACCCACCGCGCCCGAAGATGCGGGCAAACCAGTCCTGCCCATCCTCGTCAATCACCACACCGTGCAGGCTTTGACCCGCTGCTCGGGCTTCACGCACGGCCATGTGGCTGTCCTCGATCCCGTGCTGGCCTTCGTAATGGTCCAGATCGTTTGGTTTGCCATCGGTCAACACGATGAGCAGCTTGCGGGCGCTTGGCTCCTCGGCCAGTTGCGCAGAGACATGGCGGATGGCGGCACCAAGACGGGTGTAATGCCCCGGCTTCAATGCGCCGATATTGGCGGTGATAGCGGGCGACATCGGGTCTTCGAACGCCTTGCAGCGGGTTAGGAACACCCGATCCCGGCGCAGCGAGGAAAACCCCCAGATGCCGCAGCGGTCACCTGCCGCGTCGATGCCCGTGGCCAAGGCCGCCATCGTGTCGCGGGCCACGTCGATCACCGAAGTCTCGCCAATTGCGGCCTCAGTCGAGCGGGAGGTGTCAATCAGGAACGCCACCGACACGTCCCGGTCCATCTGCCGCGCGGCTTGCCAGATGCGGTCGGATCCGCGCCCGGTGGCGATCATGTCAGCCCGTGCGGTAAGCACCGCGTCAAGGTCTAGCTCTGGCCCGTCGATCTGGCGCGGTTGCAGCACCCTGCGCGGGCGCAGGGCCTCGAACTGGCGGCGGACCTCGCGGACATAGCGGGCGTTTGGTGTGTAGGTTTCCCCATCATCTGCGACGGCAGGCGCATCGAGTACGCGGCAGTGATCCGCCATGTAGCTGCGCGACCGATGGTTCCATTCGGGGTACGTGTGCTTGCCCGCCAGCGCCTCGTGATCAGCGTCGGCAGGGGACAGGTCTAGATGCAGGCGCAGCCGGGTGGCCACCTTGCGGTCCTGTTTGCTTAGAGTGATCCGGTCCTGGTCGTCAGCGGCCTTCTGGGCGTTTTCGTCGTCGTCATCATCGACGCTGCGGTTGATGTTCATGGACTCGACCCATGACAGGATCGATTCAAAGCGGTGGATGATAAAGCTGTCCTTGCGGTTCTGCTGATCCTGATCCTTACGCTCGCCAAGCTTTCGGTCGCTGAGGGCGGCATTGGGTACAGGTGAGGCTGGATCGGCCTCGGCATCATCGGCGGCGTGGCCCCCGCAACCGGGGCGCTCAAAGCGCAGCCAAATGGGGACGGGAGCGCATGGCATGTAGCTGCGCGCATCTGCGTCAATTGTGTCAAGTGTCGGCGCATCGCCACAAAGCTGGTCGCGGACTGCCTGTTCCATTGCGGCCTCTTGTGCGGGGCGTCGCATCTCTGGCCGAGTGTCGGCGCAAAAGGCTGCCATGGCGAGATAGCGGTCGCGCAATCCGGGGCAGGCCCGATAGGCTCTGTCCGCAGCCGCTGCATTGGCGCGAATATAGGCGCAATTTTGCGCGGGCGCGGTGCCGCCCGAAGCAACTGAACCGACATCGGTGACAGCGGCCAGCGCAGTAAGCCAGAAAAAGGCCGCGCGGTTTAGGTCGGCATCTGGGAACGTCTCCATAACCGGCGGCAACGCGAGCCGCTCCCCGTCGAAGCGCGCGACCCATTCGCGATCCCGCTCGGCTCCGAGTTTGCGGCGCATCACCTGTCGGTGCTGCACAAGGCTCGGTGCAGCTTCGGCCAGCTCTACACCCGGCGCGCCACCAAGGGCGCGAAAGAGCACGGCAAGGCTTGGCCTAACCGAGGCCAGGGTGACGCTTGCCTCGGGGTAGGTGACGCCCGTGCCGATCCTGCTGGCCATATCGTGCCAGAGGTTTCCAACCGTTTCCTCGGGATCCATGAGGTCAAGCAGTTTCATCGTATCTATCCGTAGATTGTTGAGACAAGGTCGCGCAGCGATTGCTGCACGTCCGGCTCGTCGCTCAGAGGCTCTATGATCGCGGCTTCAAGCGCCTGATTGACCCCCATGCCACCTGCCATCAGCGTGGCCGCATAGATCAGAAGGCGGGTTGAGACGCCTTCCTCCAAATCCATTCCGCTGAGGTTGCGGATGTGGCCCGCCAAGCGGACCAGCGGCGCGACGCGGCCCGGCTCCAAACGGCTCTCTGATGCGACCACGGCGATTTCGGTTTCCGGAGCGGGGAAGTCGAAGCTGATCGACAGGAAGCGCTGCCGGGTGGAGGGTTTCAGCCGCTTGAGCACATTCTGGTAGCCGGGGTTGTAGCTGGCCACCAGCATGAACTCCGCTGGAGCTATAAGCTCCTCCCCGGTGCGATCAATCATCAATGTGCGCCGCGTGTCGGTCAGCGGGTGCAGGACCACAGTGACGTCCTTGCGGGCTTCGACCACCTCGTCGAGGTAGCAAATCCCCCCCTCGCGCACGGCGCGTGTCAGGGGGCCATCGACCCAGACGGTCTCACCACCCTTGAGCAGATAGCGCCCGATCAGATCCGCCGCCGACAGATCGTCATGGCAGGCAACGGTATAGAACGGTTTGTCCAGACGTGCCGCCATATGTTCCACGAAGCGCGTCTTGCCACAGCCGGTCGGCCCCTTCAGAAGAAGGGGCAAACCGTTGTCATGGGCCGTCTCAAACAGCTCGCATTCGCGTCCTGTGGATTGGTAGAACGGCAGGGTTGGTGTGGATTGCATATTCATGGCTTATTCTCCGGGAACTGGATTGATTGGGCCGGGTGCAATGATCTCGTCTTTGCGCACCACCAGCAGGGAATAGATGAACAAGAGCGCGCCGATCACCACCGCTGCACCTGCGCCAAAGCGCATCATGTAGAAGATCGACAGGCTTTCCTGCACGTCCATGTAGTAGTCGCCCACCACGCGCTGCATATGCGTCTGGATGGTGCCCGCAAAGGTCAGCACGAAGGTCATGAAGGCCATGCCGCCGGTCATCAGCCAGAAAGAGGCCATGTTGAGCACCTGATTATAAGGCGCACGTTCGCGCAGCAACGGGAAGGCGTAGGTGAAGATCGCGAGGTTCAGCGCAACGTAAGCACCGTAGAAGGCAAGGTGGCCGTGTGCTGCGGTGATCTGCGTGCCGTGGCTGTAGAAGTTCACCCCGTGCAGTGTGTGCAGGAAGCCCCAGACACCTGCGCCAAAAAAGGCGACCGTGCTGGATCCGAGCGACCACAGAAGTGCGGCCTTGTTGGGGTGGTTCTTGCGGCCTTTCCAGACCATGACGAAGGCGAAGGACATCATCAGGAAGAATGGGATCACCTCGAAGGTCGAGAAGATCGAGCCGACCCACTGCCAGTAGCCCGGCAGACCGATCCAGTAGAAGTGGTGCCCGGTGCCGAGAATGCCGGAGAACAGTGCGGTGGCGACAATGACATAGAGCCATTTCTCGACGACCTCGCGGTCCACGCCGGTCAGCTTCAAGAGCAGGAAGGCGAGGATTGCGGCCATAACCAGCTCCCAGGTCGCCTCGACCCAGAGGTGCACCACGAACCACCAGTACATCTTGTCAAGCGACAGGTTGTCGGGGTTAATGAACGCGAAGACCCAGAGCAGCGACAGCAACCAAAGGCCCATCAGCAGCACGCTGGTGATTGCCGTTTTCTTGCCCGCCAGCACAGTCATCGAGATATTGAGCAGGAAGATGAGCGCTGCAACAAGGATGCCGAATTTCACCCAGAGCGGTTGCTCCAGAAATTCGCGCCCCCCATGAATGCCCACAAGGTAAGAACCGACGGCCCCTAATGTGCCGACGAGTAGGATGATCAGCTGGATATAAGCCAGTTTGGGCGACCAGATTTCGCGCTCGGATTCTTCGGGAATAAGGAAATAGGCCGCACCGAAGAAGCCCAGCAGCAGCCAGACGATCAACGCGTTCGTGTGGATCATGCGGATGACGTTGAAGGGCAACAGCTCCGACAGGAAATTGGGCGAAACGTAGATCCAGCCCGCGAGAAGCCCGCCCAGCACCTGAATGCCGAACAGCGCCATGGCGGCGAGGAAGTACCAGTAAGCCACTCTTTGAGATTGATATTTCATTGTCTTACCTCCTTATCCTGCTTCATTGGGCGGCCAGCCCTGTGTGTCAGTCTGATCGGCCCACCGCAGAAATTCCGCGAGGCCGCGAATATCTTCGTCGGTAAATTCGTAGCGAGGCATCTGGCGGCGGCCTTCGATGCCGCTCGGTTGCGCCTCGATCCAACCTTTGAGTGTCTCGAAAGCGTCTTCGGGGTCTTCCAAAACACCCCATCGGGTCATCACATTGCCAACTTCGGGGGCGAAATAGGCGCCTTCCCCATGCAGGCTGTGGCAGTTGATGCAGGAGTTTTCCTCCCAGATGTGTTTGCCATGAATCACCGCTTCGCTCAGTTCCATGCCAGCGGTCGATGTCTCGACGACGTATTTATGGGAGTGGACGGTCATCGCCACAAAGACCACGACAAAAAAGATCGAGCCTCCGTAGAAGATGTTTCGCGCCCGCGATTTTGTCAGAAATTCCGCCATTGGCTGGTCTCCTTGAATTCGGGATGACCAATCTCTAGCCATGCACGCGGTGTCCACGTTTGCTCTAGCGCAACGTTTGACTGAATTTTGCAGCTAGTCTGAACCCATCAGGAGAAAGCCATGCGACACCCAAAACTGGATGACCTAGATCTGCCATTGGCGGATCTGATGACACACTGGCCGGGTACGATACCGGTATTCCTGAGCCATAAGATGCTTTGTGTCGGTTGCTTGATCAGCCCGTTCCACACCATTGTCGATGCCTGCGCAGAATACAGCCTCGATGAAAAGGATTTCTTGGCAGAGCTCCAGGCTGCGGTAGGCGTTTGAAAAACACTACGCCTGACTAATCTCCACCAACGCGTGTGGGTTTGTCACTGTAATTCGCTTGCGTTTGCTCTGAACCAGACCACGCTTTTCCCACCCGCTTAACAAACGACTGACTGTATGCAGTGTTGTGGCAGTCAATTCAGAAAGATCCTGCCGCGTGATCGGGAAATCAATCTCGATCCCGTCAGGTACTTTGCGGCCCGTCTGGTTGATCAGGCGTAGCAGCGCATTCGCCACGCGTTGCTCAACTTGCTGGGTTGCCATCTCAACGATGCGATTGTTCATTTCCCCTAACCGGTTGCCGACAGTCTTGTAGGTTTCCGTCGAGAATCCCTCGTAGTCGGCAACATAGGTATCCCAAAGGCGCGTGGGCCAGCTGAGAACAATGGACTCCGTCGCCGTCATGGCCGTTGCTGGATATTTATGGCGACCGAGCGCCTTGGCGATACCCAATAGCTGTCCCGCTGGAATATGAAGCGCGGTAACTTGTTCGCCCGTAGGCGTGATGCGCACCACTCTTACATAGCCGTCAAGTAGCATGAAAAAACGATCCGCAGAGGCACCTTCATCAAAGATCGCAACACCTTCCTCGTATCGGCGCGACGTTGCCTGATCAAGAATCGTGCGGATTTGCTTCCGCTCAAGTTTCGAGAATGGAGGAAGATGCGTCAGCAGGCTTTCGTCAAGCCGCGGCAGCGTTTTGCGTGGTGATATCTCGTTCATATAATCTGTTGTCCACGATGTAGGGGGAAAAGACCATAGATGCCCTTTTTTGGTTCATTCAGAAAACTCACAGGAAATTTGTCCTAGCGCAAAGTTCCACCACGCCACATCGCTATATTTCAGGTCAACAATCGACGCGATCTGAAAGGAAAAAAGATGATCCGCACTCTGGCAACCGGCCTCGCGCTCGCAGCTATGATGGGCAGCGCAGCGTTTGCTGAAACTTTTGAAGTACGAATGCTGAATAAGGGTGAAAGTGGCTCGATGGTGTTTGAGCCCGCCGCGCTGCGCATTGCAGCGGGTGATACCGTCAAGTTCATACCGGCTGACAAAGGCCATAACGCTGAAACTGTCAAAGGTATGATCCCTGAAGGGGCGTCCAAGTTTTCGGGCAAAATCAACGAAGAGTTTGATGTTACACTCACTGAGCCCGGATTTTACGGCGTAAAATGTAAGCCGCATTGGGGCATGGGTATGGTGATGGTCATCGCAGTTGGTGACGAACTCGCCGACGCTGACAGCTTTTTCGCGGGAAAGATGCCCAAAAAGGCCAAAGCTCGATTTGAAGAGAGTCTGAGCGGTCTTTGAGTGCCCGGAGATGCATTGCGCAACAACATGCACCCTCAAAAAACCGGGATCTATCGCGGTTTCATTGCGATAGATCAAATCACTTCGATTAGTTTGGAGCTAGCTTTCTGTCTATGAAATATGCGTTCACCCACGCTCTCGGCCTTTTGCTGACACTGTCGCTGGCATTGTACGGCTCTATCGGTATGGCAAAGGTCTCAGGACACGCAGTCCTCTCCATGGAAATTTGTGCGGATGGTGTTGCAAAAACTGTGACATTCGATGCCAATGGCACCCCTGTTGAGCCAGCGCAGACCTGCCCCGAGTGCCTGACATGTTGTCAAACCGTCGGTGCCGTAACTCCCGAACTATGGTCGCTCATTGCGTCCATGAACCGTTTGGACATGGAGGTGGTGAACCCCGTTGCCAAAAATCCCATCGTCAACAAACGAAACCTTTACCCCGCGCCGCGTGGCCCTCCGGCTGAGTCGTTTTCTATGCCAAGGTTGATCCCATTTGATCAAGCTTCAGGCGACCAAGTGATGCGCAGCGACGGGCGACCTATGCTTAAGGACGCCAACGCATGAAGACCCTTCTGCCTTTTTACAAATTCATGGCGATGCTTGCGACGATGCTCTCGTTTGGGCTTCCTGTTGCAGCGGACACGGTCTTGTCCAAGTTGTTGCCAAACCTCAACGTTACACAATTGGTCGAGGGCGCGGATGCTTTTGGCCCAACCCATCCCGACATTCCCGTGATTCAGGTCTTTAAGGCTGGTGAGCGGATCGGGTGGGCCTATATCACCTCGGATTTTGTGTCGACCACGGGATATTCTGGCAAGCCTATCCATACGATGGTTGCCATTGATGATGCCGCCCAAGTCATTGGCGTGGAACTCGTCAAGCACTCAGAACCGATTGTGCTGATCGGCATCCCAGACGCCAAGGTCAAAGCGCTGGTGGCCAATTACCGCGGCCTTGATCTGGTAGCAGAAGCGGAGTCGGGCGGCACAGCGCACAAGCTTGATATCATTTCAGGCGCGACTGTTACGATTATGGTGATCGACGATTCAATCGTGCGCGCCGGTCTTAAGGTTGCCCGCCAACTTGGATTGGGTGGCCTTGTGGTCGACGAACCAAGCGCGGGTCCGCAATTTCAGATCAACCCTGATGCGGACGCAGCGCCGGACTGGATGACGCTGGAAGGTGACGGTACATTGCGCCGACTGTCACTCGATGTGGGCCAGATCAATGCCGCTTTTGCCGCGATGGAAGACGAGCGTGCAGGCAAACGCGCCCTGACCGAAGCCCCCGAGGCAACCTTCATCGAGATGCAAACAGCGCTTGTTTCGCACCCCGCGATCGGGCGCGCCATCTTGGGGAATGACGTTGCCGCCAACGTGCAAAGCTGGCTGGGCGAAGGTGATCATGCGGTCGCAATCGTTGGCAGAGGTCTCTATTCCTTCAAGGGTTCGGGCTATGTGCGCGGCGGCATCTTTGACCGGATCGTGCTCATTCAAGATGATGTATCGGTCCGCTTTCGGGACCGGATGCACAAACGTATCAACACCATCGCCGCCGAGGGCGCGCCGGTCTTTGCCGAAGCTGACCTGTTCAAAATTCCAGCTGACAGCGGCTTTGATCCGACCAAACCCTTCCGCATTCAGCTTCTGGTTCAACGCGAAGTCGGGGCCATCGAAAAGGTCTTCACCACCTTTGATCTGGGCTACCAGTTGCCGTCACATTACATTCGCGCCTTGGCCCCTGCACCGGCGGCAGAAATTCCAGACAGTGTCGCGGCAGTAACATCACAGACTGAGCTGGATGCGCAGCAGGCACTATGGAAGCGGATTTGGTTGGGCAAGCAGGTCGAGATTTTTGTCCTGGGCATCATGCTGACTGTTCTGACAGGGGTGTTCTTTTTCCAGACTTTTGCGGTCCGTAATGAACGTGCTTTCTACTGGTTCCGCATTGGGTTTTTGACGGTAACGCTGGTTTATCTGGGCTGGATCTCCAATGCGCAGCTGTCGGTGGTGAACCTGATGGCCCTGTTTGGATCACTTGTTTCAGGCTTTAGCTGGCAGGCATTTTTGTTGGACCCGCTGACCTTTATCCTGTGGTTCTCGGTGGCGGCTGCACTGTTGTTCTGGGGTCGGGGCGCTTATTGCGGATGGCTCTGCCCGTTCGGTGCACTTCAGGAACTTCTCAATCAGGTAGCGCGGAAATTACGAATTCCTCAATGGACCCTGCCATGGGGCCTGCATGAGCGTCTATGGCCCGTGAAGTATATGATTTTCCTTGGTCTTTTTGGCGTCTCGCTGACCAGTATTGAACAGGCCGAACGATTGGCTGAGGTTGAACCATTCAAGACGGCGATCATCCTAAACTTTGTCCGTGCATGGCCATTCGTAGCTTATGCAGCTGCTTTGCTGATCGCCGGGCTATTCGTCGAGCGTTTCTTTTGTCGCTACCTATGCCCCTTGGGCGCGGCCCTCGCCATTCCTGCACGCTTGCGGATGTTCGACTGGCTGAAGCGATACAAGGAATGTGGCAGCCCGTGCCAGACCTGCGCTCATGAATGCCCCGTTCAGGCGATCCATCCAACGGGCGAAATTAACCCGAACGAATGCATCAACTGTCTGCATTGTCAGGTGCTCTACCAATCAGAAACAACCTGTCCCGTTGTCATCAAGAAAATGAAACGACGGGCCAAAGATAGCGCCGGTCCAGACCTCGAACGGTTTGTCGGCCATCCGAACCAAAAACCCAGAATCCCTACAACATGAAAGGAAACGACATGTCAGATGATAAGAAACTACCGATCTCACGCAGAGCCCTTCTGGGCGCTACGGCAGGCGGTGCTGCCCTTGCCGGAACATGGGGGGGGCGTGCCATGCTCGCCGGTGGTGCGGTGGCTGGGGCTACAGTCGCCACAACTACAAGCGCGCGGGCTGCCGCGGGTGCTGAAGTTGGCCCCGGTCAGCTTGATGAATTCTATGGTTTCTGGTCTTCGGGCCAGTGCGGAGAGATGCGCATTCTAGGCATCCCTTCCATGCGTGAGTTGATGCGCGTGCCTGTGTTCAATATCTGCTCTGCCACAGGTTGGGGAATTTCGAATGAGTCCAAAAAAATTCTAACCGAAGGGTTGCTGCCCAAGACGAAGGAATATCTTGCCGCCAACGGGCATGAATTCCCGCCAAACGGCGATCTGCACCACCCGCATATGTCTTTCACTGAGGGCAAGTATGACGGCCGTTATCTGTTCATGAACGATAAGGCGAACACGCGCGTCGCGCGGGTACGCGGCGATGTGATGAAATGCGACAAGATTATCGAGATCCCCAATGCCAAGGCGATCCACGGTCTGCGTCCACAAAAATGGCCTCGCACAAACTATGTCTTCTGTAACGGCGAAGACGAAGTGCCGATGGTCAATGACGGGAAAATCCTTGATGAACCAGAGAAGTATGTAAACTTCTACACTGCCGTTAACGCTGACGAGATGACAGTCGCGTGGCAAGTGATGGTGACGGGTAACCTTGATAACACCGATTGTGACTATGAAGGCAAATACGCGTTTTCGACCTCGTATAACTCGGAGATGGGCATGAACCTCGCCGACATGACCGAGGCGGATATGGACCACGTTGTCGTGTTCAACATTGCCGAGATCGAAAAGGGCATCGCCGCAGGTGATTTCATCGAGTTGAACGGTGTGAAGGTTCTAGATGGGCGCAAAGGCACAACCAACAAATACACCCGCTACATCCCGATCCCAAACAACCCACATGGTTGTAACATGGCACCAGACAAGATCCACCTCTGCATCGCGGGCAAGCTGTCGCCAACGGTTTCGGTGATTGATGTGCGCAAGCTGGATGCAGTGTTCAACGACGAAGCCGAGCCGCGTAGTGTCGTTGTCGCAGAGCCCGAATTGGGCCTTGGGCCACTTCACACCTGTTTTGATGGTAAAGGTGGCGCTTACACAACACTGTTCCTCGATAGCCAAGTGGTGAAATGGAACATTGCCGATGCGATTAAGCTATATAATGGCGAAGATGTGGACCCAATCATCACCAAGAAAGATGTGCATTATCAGCCGGGTCACAACTCGACTGTAATGGGCGAAACCTTGGACGCGTCAGACAAATACTATCTGACGATGAACAAGTTCTCCAAGGACCGTTTCTTGAACGTCGGTCCACTCAAGCCGGAAAACGAGCAGTTGTTCGCGATTGATGGGGATGAAATGACGTTGATCCATGACGGCCCAACTTTTGCTGAACCGCACGATTCAATCATCGTTGCTCCGTCCAAATTGAACCCCAAATCGGTCTGGGATCGTAATGATCCGATGTGGGCGGATGCCCGTGCCCAGGCCGAGGCTGATGGTGTTGACCTCGATGATTGGCAAGAAGAGGTGATCCGCGATGGCAATAAAGTGCGGGTCTATATGTCCAGTAACGCGCCGAACTTCTCACTTGAGACTTTCACAGTACAACAGGGTGACGAAGTGACCGTATATGTCACCAATCTTGATGATATTGATGATCTGACGCACGGTTTCACCATGGGCAACCACGGGGTCGCGATGGAAATCGGGCCCCAGGCGACATCGTCAGTTACGTTCAAGGCCACGCAGCCCGGCGTATACTGGTACTACTGTCAGTGGTTCTGCCACGCGCTCCATATGGAGATGCGCGGCCGGATGTTTGTCGAGCAGAAAGCGACTTAAGCCATGATACGTGCTCTGACCCTTTTGTTGTCCATGTTGATCGCACTGCCTCTTTGGGCGGAAGAGCGACGCGTGGCTGCGGGTCAGGGCACACTTGCCGCCGCCATCGCCGGAGCGAACTCCGGCGATGTGCTTGTTCTGCAACCGGGTTTGCACGCGGGTCCTGTTGTGATCGACCGCCCCCTCACTTTGACTGGTAGCCACACCGCAATTATCGATGGGCAGGGTGATGGCACTGTGGTCAGTATTGACGCCTCCGATGTTACGATTTCAAATCTCACCGTGACGGGATCAGGCCTGAATAGTCAGGAAACGGACGCCGGAATAAAGATCCTCAGACAGGCGGACCGCGCCGTTGTTGAAAACAACCGGGTATTGGGCAACTTGCACGGTATCGACGTTCACGGCGGTCACGACGCACAAGTGCGCAACAATACAATCGAAGGTACACAGCAGCCACGGATGAATGATCGCGGCAACGGGATCTATGTCTGGAATTCGCCCGGTACCCTGATTGAGGGGAACTCGGTCCGTTGGGGACGTGACGGGATATTTTCAAATACATCGCGCAAGGGGATCTACCGAAACAACCTGTTCCGCGACCTGCGCTTTGCTGTGCATTACATGTACACTAATGATTCCGAGGTGTCGGGCAACGTGTCGATTGGCAATCATCTTGGCTATGCCATCATGTTCTCGAACAGAGTGGTTATCAAAGACAATCTAAGCCTGTCGGACCGCAGTCACGGTGTCATGCTGAACTTCGCCAATAACGCCGATGTTTCGGGCAATCTGGTGCGTGGCGGGGCAGATAAGTGTACGTTCATCTACAACGCGCACAAGAACCTGATTTATGGCAACCGCTTTGAAGGGTGCAATATCGGCATCCATTTCACCGCGGGATCCGAGCGCAATGTGCTCACAGGAAACGCGTTTCTTGGAAATAGGACACAGGTAAAATACGTTGGCACCCGCGACATCGAATGGAGCTTTGAGGGTAGAGGCAACTACTGGTCAGATCATGCCAGTTTTGATCTGGGTGGCGACGGCATCGCCGACAGTCCGTTCCGCCCGAATGATCTGATGGATCACATTCTGTGGTCCCAGCCCGCAGCTGCCCTTTTGACCGGGGCACCTGTGGTCCAATTGATCCGATGGGGACAATCCAGTTTTCCTGCCACTCTGCCGGGTGGGGTCGTGGATAGCGCGCCGCTTATGACTGCGCCAACTGTGCCAGTCCCTCAAAAGTACCTCGCGATGGAGGCCGAAGTTGCCAAGCGTTGGCAAGAAAGAGAACCAGATGATTTCGACGTTAACGATCTCTCATCTCACTAAGGCGTTTGGCGGGGTTAAGGCCCTGTCTGATGTATCTTTGAATGTCGCCCCTGGTGAGAGGGTAGCGCTGCTCGGCCACAATGGCGCAGGCAAGTCGACTTTGATGAAAATCATTTTGGGCTTGATCTCGGTCGACAGCGGCGAGATTTCAGTGTGCAGCTCAGCACCAGGGGATGCCGTGGCACGCGCTAAAGTCGCATATCTGCCGGAAAACGCCACCTTTCATTCCGCCCTGACCGGATTGGAACAGATCACTTTCTACCTGCGCTTGCGCGGTGAGCCTGTTTCCGGGGCGATGGCGCTGCTCGACAAAGTCGGCCTGAAACATGCGGCCAAGCGGCGGATCGGCACTTATTCCAAGGGCATGCGTCAGCGGGTCGGACTGGCGCAAGCACTCATCGGGCATCCCAGCCTCTTAGTATTGGATGAGCCAACCAGCGGCTTGGATCCCGTTTCGCGGCGCGACTTTTACGAGCTTTTGGACGGGCTTGCCGCTGAGGGTGCCGCGATTTTGCTGTCCAGCCACGCCTTGACCGAGGTGGAGGCGCGCACCGATCGGTTGTTGATATTGTCAGAGGGCAGAATGGTTGCCGAAGGTTCCCTGCAAGATCTGCGCCGTGAGGCCGCCTTGCCTGTTTCGATGCATATCACCGCGATCAATGGCTACGATACCGACATTCTTGCGGCCTTGCCCAATGCCATTCAGGTGGGTGATGACCTTCATGTCACCTGCTCTCAGGATGATAAGCTCCAAACGCTGGCCCATGTCGCTGCGCTGAAGGGGAAGGTCGCTGACATCGACGTTATTCCTCCCAGCCTTGAGGATATTTATAGCCATTTCAGTCGGAGGGATGGCCAATGATCGCTCGGATTTTCGCAACCGCCATTTGCGAGGCCCATATCGCGCGACGTAACCGTTGGGTCCTCATCGCGGTAGTTCTGATGGTGGTCTTCTCGCTGGTCTTGTCAGCGGTAGGATCAGCGCCGAGCGGGGGACTTGGGGCGGATCGCCTTTCTATCACGGTGGCGTCGCTGACCTCGCTTTCGGTTTATCTCGTGCCTCTGGTAGCGTTGCTGATGTCCTTTGACGCCGTCGCAGGCGAGGTTGAGCGCGGCACACTGCCTTTGCTGCTTACCTATCCCGTCGCACGTTGGGAAATTATCGCAGGCAAGCTGGTTGCCCATACAGGCATTCTGGTGATTGCTTTGGTAGCAGGCTACGGAGCCGCGGCATTGGTTTCGCTCGCAAGTGATCCGACAGCTGTTGCAGGGGTCGGGGCGTTGTGGCGTTTGACATGGACTTCGACACTCTTGGGAGCCACCTTTTTGGGGATCGGTTATGCTCTGTCATCGCTATCGCGGCGGGCATCTAGTGCGGCGGGGCTGGCGATTGGGCTCTGGCTGGGACTGGTCGTACTTTACGATTTGGCCCTTTTGGCTGCTGTGATCGCCGATGATGGAGGTATTTTCGCGACGAAAGTATTTCCCGCCGCGTTGCTTGCCAATCCTGCCGACGCTTTCCGTCTTTTCAACCTGACCGCATCACAGGCTACAGCGGCAGCATCGGGTATTGGGGGGGCTGCCGCGTCTATAGCGCTTTGGCAATCGCTTTTGTCTGTTCTGGTTTGGCCGGTCGTGGCCCTTGGACTTGCCACCCTCGCATTTAGAAAGGTGGAGTCATGATTCGGTTACTGTGCATCCTCGCCCTGTTGACTTTGAGCGCGTGCAAAGAAGAACTGACGCAGGACACATCCCCTCTGCCGCTCACCGTCGAAGCCGTTGGGCATTTTTGTCAGATGAATGTCTTTGAGCATGACGGCCCCAAAGCACAAGCACATTTAGGTGGGCTGCCTCAGATGCCGTTGTTTTTCAGTCAGGTGCGTGACGTCGTGGCCTACATCCGACTGCCCGAACAGTCCCATGAAGTTCTCGCGATCTGGGTCAATGATATGGGCGCGCAAGGTGCCACATGGACTGATCCAGGCACCACAAACTGGATCACCGCCGAGGCTGCACATTTTGTTGTGGGTAGCCGCATCATGGGCGGAATGGGCACGCCTGAAATTGTACCCTTCGCGGATGTCACAAAGGCCAATGCATTTGTGGCGAAGAATGGCGGACAGGTAATGCGACTGACGGAGATACCTGACGCGGCGGTGCTGGCTCCGGTTATCTTCGATGGAGACAGCAATGACGCAGATTTCGAAGAACGCTTGCGCAAATTGGCGCGCACATCAGGAGATTGATACCATGACAACCCGTCGTCGTTTTCTTACCATCAGTGCCGCTGCCCTCGCGTTTCCTAGCAAGAGCATGACCGCGCCTGTCTATACATGGCAGGGCATCGCTTTAGGTGCGCGTGCAACGTTGCGATTGTCGCACCCTGACGCCATAGAAATCGGCGCAAGAGTTGCAGCCGAAATTGCGCGGCTTGAAGACATCTTTAGCCTGTACCGCCCCAACAGCAGTCTGATGCAGTTGAACCGCGCAGGTCGATTGGATCTTCCTCCGTTTGAACTGCTTGAATGTCTTTCAATTGCAGGGGCTGTACATCGTGCCAGCGAAGGGAGATTTGATCCAACGATCCAGCCGATTTGGGCTTGTTACGCTGAGGCCTCCGCGCAGGGGAGGCTACCGGAGAAAGAAGCGATTACCCAAGCTCGTTTGAAGGTTGGTTGGGAACGTGTGCACATTGATCCAACTGCCATTGTGCTTGAGCCGAAAATTGCGCTTACCCTCAACGGGATTGCACAAGGCTATATCGCGGATCGTGTGGCAGATTTATTAATGGATGAAAGCCTCACAAATGTTCTTATTGATACGGGTGAATTTCGCGCGCTTGGGCCTCATCCAGACGGGCCTCCCTGGCCCGTCACCTTAGCCACAGGCAGCGAAGTACCCCTTGATACACGGGCGCTTGCGACTTCCGCGCCTCTTGGCACAACCTTTGATGAATACACCCGGGTCGGACATATCATTGATCCCAGGACAGGTCAGCCAACCCGGAGCAATTGGCGAGAGATATCTGTGTCCGCTGCATCAGCTGCGGTTGCGGATGCGCTTTCGACCGCAGCATGTCTGTTCGAAACCAGAGACGGAATCGATACATTCGTTGCGCAGTTTCAGGACGCCCATGTAGAAGATGCAACTGCCGCCTAAATTTTGCATTAACAGTTGGACAAGCACCTCGCCTTTAAAGGCAAACAAGGTAGCACTTTGTTGTCATCGGTTGCGACCAAGCCATCGTGTCTGAACGCCGCACACCTATACCAACGAAGAGCGGTCGGGCGATTTCCTACCCGTTCGCGATTTGAACGTGTCCGAGCAACAGAACGATGAGCTGAATACCACCATAAGATGCATCTACGGCGCAACATTTCAACAGTGCAAAGAATTGGCAAATACCTCACACCATGCTGCAATCGCAGTAGAAATTGAGGCAATCAGAAATGCAATGAATTGAGTTTGAGTTCCCTCCGGAGCGAGCTTCGTCAATGACTGGTTTGATGAATACGACTGGAATGCCGCATACAATATGTGGCACATGAATGAAAATGCTGCGTCAGCAATAGCTGCACCTGCACAAGTCCCCTTTGTCACGCGTCTGCATGGTTCTCGCACCGTGCAGCGAAAGTGCAGTTTGAATTTGATGTCATCAAGCAGCGTTGAATGACCGCTCTGACGACCTTGGTTGCAACGCGGCGGAGAACGTGCAGCGCCCTTGAAGGGATGCTGCGTCAGCAATAGCTATGCGAGCAAAAGGCCGGAAAGTCCGCTCAAGTCAGGTTGATGTACGGCACCTAATACAGTGATGTTTCCCAATGCGGCCACTGATGACAAGCGCAGCGAAGGTGGTAAGAGCCCAGACTGTGAATTTGATTTTCTTGCTGTGAGCGCACGCAGCGAGAAAAATGCGGCATGAGCGAGAAGTTTGGTGCCGCGGTGTAGCGGAAAAACCGGCCATTCATGCAGGTCGCAATATGGATCAGAGCTCGAAGTCACAGATCGCGCACTAGGCTGCCTTCTTCTTGATGTGGAGGATATCAACGCCATCACTTAACGCGAGCACATCTTCTTCTTCGGCCAAGTCGCAGGTTATTGCCCTGCAGCTAAGTCTTCGAAATTTTACCTTCGCATTTTTGTCAAAGGCTCACGACAAATTCAAGTCGTTGTGGCCGAAACAAGTGGTTTGAGTTTTGATCGGAGCCGCGACCTGCTGCTTGGTACGCGACGGTGGACGGACACCAATTTCCCGGCCCAAAAGAGGTGATCCTGTCAGGCCTCGGATGGCGCGGCCTGCCCTGTCACTTGACCGGAGTGGAGCCGCAGGCGACCTTTTCCATCGATGTGGATCGCTTTCCGTCCCGCTATTCGGTGCATCACGCAATGCGTCGCCGAGCGGTCTCGAATGGCATTGTCGCAACCGATCTTGAAGAAAGCTCTGGCGCGACAACGCATGACCAGTATGTTACGGACGGTAGTGATCAGAAGTCACACCCGGCTTTTGCGGGCTTCTCTCAGCACTACCAGTGCTTCAGTCGATTGACCATAAATGCCGCCAGTATCCGCGCGTGATTGTGCTGTATGTCCTTCGCCCCATAAACCAGCGTAACCAGCCCCTCAGCCATACGCGCCTCCAGTCTTTGAACCGCATCGGCGCGTTGGTCCAACTCCTGTGTATAGGCGTGAGAAAACTCAGTCCATCGTGCCAGATCTTGCCCAAACCATCGGCGCAGATCTGGCGAGGGAGCGATGTCTTTCAACCAGTCGCTCAGCATCATCTGGTCGCGCCGCAGACCGCGTGGCCACAGGCGATCAACCAGAACCCGCTGCCCATCCGACGGATGCGCAGCGAGATACGCTCGTTTCAGGTGAAGATTGGACGCACGTTCCGGAGTCATCTTTCGACCTTTCCTGTGGGGGCGAGCCAGTGGGAACAGTGTTCTAGCACCTGAATCAGCTCAGGACCCGACGCAGCGGCGGAATGCGGCTCAGCACCAGATAATCGGCAGCAAGAACCGTCAGCAGCGTCAGTCCGGCGAGCGGGAACATCATTGAAATTGCAAGACCGACCAGCAGCGCTCCACGCCAGAGAGCGATGGATTTGGGCCGTGGCGGTGCCGCAAGCCGCAAAGTATTGGCCGGGCGGCGTTTCCACCAGAGCACAATGCCGCTGACGCTGAGGATAATCACGCTGAGGCACACCAGGGTATTGAGCACGATGTTCCATATGCCCAGATCGCCTTCGTGAAAGGCGATGCCCACCGCCATGGCTTGCCCATATACCGAATAGTCTGCGAACTTGACATCGGTAAGCGCTGCACCAGTGTACTGATCGACATGCACAGTACGATCGCTGGTCGGGTCGGAACTGTCGTTGCTCATGGAGTCCCGTGAAATTGTCCAGACACCGTCAGGCCCCTTGGGGAAGCTGAGTTGGAATCGGTTCTGGAACCCCAACGACACCGCGATGGCGACCGCCTCATCCAGCGATACCGGACCGTCCGGTCGCGCAGTACTGACCACGCGCGTGTCAGACAAGGGCATCTGCGTCTGTTCCAGTACCCAGGGTACTTCTTTGCGGGAGCCGTGGTTCATCGATGCGTGGATGTCTTCAGACAGAGGCGCATCGAATTTCTCGGCTGGAAACGTGCTCCAGGCCTGAACAAGTTTCTCACCCCAGATACCTGACCAAGACAAGCCCGAAATGAGGAAGACCACCAGGAATAGCGAAATCCAGACCCCCGTTGTGACATGAAGCGTCCGCCACATGGCCCGTCCACGCGCGCGCAGATCGGGTAATAATACCGAGGCAACACTTCGATCCCTCGGCCACCACAGATAGAGACCTGTCGCAATCAGCACCATCGTCAGGGACGCCGCAATTTCAATCAGACGGTCGCCTGTCGTTCCGAGCAATAACGTTCCGTGAATGTCGTTGGCCAGATCGTACCATCCGCCTCGGCGGGGTATTTTGGTAACGATATCGGCAGTATAGGGATTGACGGCAACCATCGTTGCCTCACCGCCCTGATCCACCCGAAAGAGCGCGACAAGGTTGTCCGCACGCGGTGCGATATAGTTGCGCAACTCGCCATCCGGAACTGCCGCAATTGCCGCACGCCCCAATTCGGAAACAGGCAGCGCCTGTGCCTGTCGCTCGATCTGTATCCATTCACCATCACGACCCGATAGCACGCTAATCCACAGCATCGTCAGGCCGGTGACTGCGAGGATCATGAGAAACGGAACGACGTAGAGTGCGGCATAAAAATGCCAACGCCATGTCGTCAGGTAAAAGCTTCGCGGGTCGTGCGCGGGCTGTTCGGAAACTTGTATATTGGTGTTGCTGGTATCAGTCATCAGGGTAGATCCATTGGTAAAAGGAAGAACAGGCTGAAAGACCCGCTTCGGCTGGTTTCAAGCCGCAAATTTCAAACCGGAGCGGTCAGGAGCGCCGAGATGTGGGATGCACGCGCATGCAGGAATGTCTGCAGTCTTTCGGGGTAATCGGCGTCTACGGCGGCCAAGATCGAAGGGCGATCTGCCAGCGCGCGACGCCACCTTTTGACAGAGGGTAAGCCGGTCAGATTGCCGAAATCGCCAATTGCATCGAACGTGTCGAAATACCTGAAAACGGGCCCGAAACTCGCATCAACCAGCGAGAATGCGACACCATCGAAATAGGGGCCGGGTTCGATTTCGGGTTCGAGACGGGAAAATTTCGCGTGCAGTCCAGCGGCCTTTTCGTCAAATGCCGAAGCTGTCGTTGCCGAATACAGTCCGGCGATGTCATTGAGTATCGCAGAGGCGAACTCGATCCATCCACGGTGCCGGGCACGTTCCAGCGCGTCGCGCGGGTGCAAATGGGGGTGCTGGGTATCTTCCAGATATTCAAGGATCACCGCAGATTCGAAAATTGGCTTATCGCCAACCAGCAGCACCGGCGTTTTACCTAGGGGCGACAGACGCAAAAACCAGTCAGGTTTATTGGCCAGATCAATGTTCCTGCGCTCAAATGCGACATTTTTCTCGTGAAGGGAAATTGCGGCCCTCTGCACGTAGGGGCAAAGATGGTGGCTTATCAATGTCAGACTTGCGGACATTTTGACGTCTCCTTTCGGTTAGATCGTGGTGTTGGGACAGAGCGCGAGATGTCGTGCCGGGATCAGCCGGGTGTGGTGACGATCACACGCGCCTTCATGTGCGGGTGGAAGGCGCAGAAGTACTCATGCGTACCGGGCGTTTCAAAGGTGACGAACTGGCTCATTCCCTTTTCCAGCGTGTTGGTTTCCCAGTCGAACACCGTGCTTGTGGCCGTATGGGGGGCAACGTCGTGGTTGGTCCATTCCACGCTGTCACCCACTGCGATCTCAAGTGTTTCGGGTTCATATTTGAACGCCTTGATGTCAACGGAATGGATCATGTTTGCATGATCAGCACGTGCGTTGCGCGGGGCCGGGAATACGACCAGAGTGGCACCCAGAAGGGTGCCAAACTGTCGGCGTGTCTGTTTCCTCACGAACATTGCAGGCCTTCGACCATCACTTCGGCGTGGCCTTCGTGCTGTTTGAAGGTCACCAATGCCTCTTCAAGAAGTGCCTTGAGCGGCTCCACGGTCACGGCTGGAATGAAGTTTTCCGCCACTGTCTTGTTGACGACCTGATGATAGCCCAGTTCGTTCGTCGCATAGGCGCAATCGAATGCTTTGCCCGACAATCCGGCCAGTTCACCACGCTTGTCCGCTGCACCCCGTACCAACGCCTGGCTCAGATCATTGTCCTGCGGTGTTACGTTCAATTCAGTGATCAAGGCACCGGCTGCATCATTCACCGCCGTGTGGTCCCTGATCATCGTCTGGGCAAAATCGCGCACCGCATCGTTTTCTGACACAGCCAGAGCAAGGTGGGCATAGCGGATATCGAGTTGCCCCGCCGTATAGGCAGTATGAGCGATTTCGAGGTCGTTCATCGCCTCGCCAGCCTGTGCCACGGCACTGGACGCAGCCAGGGCAAGGCCGATCATGACAGTAAGGTTTTTCATCGAATGTCTCCTTGGTTTGGTTTCGATGACGACAACTGATATCAATCAATATGAATGGTGAATGCCGATACGTCCGAAAATAATGTCTGATCGTCCAAGCATCTGGACGATTTCGAAAGTATCGATAAAGTGAAACCCATGTTTGACCTGCTCAGCGACATCCTGACCCGCCTCTCGTTCCACGGTACGCTCTACTTTCGTACGAGCTTCACCGAACCCTGGGGCGTGCGAGTCCCGTCTTTCCGCAACGTCGCGCGGTTTCATTTCGCACATCGTGGCGAGGCTCTGGTCCGAGTGGCGGGCGTGCCAAAGCCGGTGCATCTCGCACAAGGCGATCTGATCGTGATTCCCCACGGTGCTGCGCATGTCCTGTCGTGTCGCCATACCGGCGAGGATGAAGCGTTGCCGCTTGACGACATCCTTTCGCGCGCCGGCTTTCCGGGCCATGGCACGCTGGTCTGGGGCGGCGACGAAAGCGCACGCGACACGCAACTGATCTGCGGGCATTTCGCTCTCGCCGAAGGGTCGAAGCACCTGCTGTTCGAACAACTGCCCCCCTTCATTCATCTGCGGGGTTACGGCGAGGAGACGGGCCCGTGGCTGGAGGCTACATTGCGTGTAATCGGTGCGGAAGCCGGCGGTGCGCGCCTCGGCGGCGACTTGATCGCGTTGAAAATGTCCGAGGCAATTTTCGCCCAGGCAATTCGGGCCTATATCGAGCAGGCCCGCGAGGTCGATTGCGGCGTAGCAGGCTTCGCGGACCCGCATCTCGCCCGCGCGCTCACGGCCTTTCACCGTGACCTCGCTGCGAACTGGACCGTGGCGGCGCTCGCCCGTGAGGCCGGACTGTCGCGTACCGGTTTCGCCGAACGTTTTACCAGGCGTATTGGCGCAACCCCGATGAGTTATGTCACATCATGGCGGATGCAGATTGCGCGTGAGGCTCTCGCTGCGCGTGGACTCAGCGTGGCGGAGGCGGCCGAGGTGTCCGGCTATGCTTCGGAATCGGCGTTTAGCCGGGTGTTCAAGAAAGAGACCGGCATTTCTCCAGCTGCCTTCCGGCAGGGTGGAACCGAGACACACGCCGTGTGACAGGTCGTCCGGATTGCTGGACGATCTGAGATAATTTTGGGACTTTCTGAAATTCACTGTCCTAAGAGGGTCGGGTAGCAAGGTGTCACGACGGAATGACCGTCGACCCTGCATCCCTTCTGAAAGGACTTCGCATCATGCGCTTTGTCACCAAGACTATTCACGCCTGGCTTGATTATCCCGTTGCACTCGCGCTCATCGCCCTGCCGTTTGCGCTCGGGCTTGGAGCCTCACATTCTCTCGCGCTTATAATCTCACCAGTGATCGGCATTGCGGCTTTCCTGCTGACTGTCTTCACCGACCACCATTTGGGAGTGATCCGTGTTCTGCCCTACAAGCTGCACCTCACTGTAGATCTGGGTGTGGGTGTGCTGTTTCTGATCCTGCCCTTCGCGCTTGGGTTTTCCGGGCTGGATGCAGCCTATTACTGGCTGAATGGCGCCGCGGTAGTGGCAGTGATCGCCCTGTCGAAGCCCGAAGCCGACTTGGCCTCGGCCTGAACCCTCACCACCAAGAAAGGACACATCTCATGTCACGCATCACACAGGTTTCCGATACCGTCGCCACCCCTGAGGCATCTTCCTTATTCACAGCTATCAAAGGCAAAATCGGCATGGTGCCGAACCTTTACCGCGTCGCGGCGAACCAGACCGCGGTCCTTGGCGGTTTGCTTGGCCTCAACGAGGCGCTGGCCGACGGTGGGTTCGACGCCCGCTTGCGAGAGGCCATCGCCCTTGCCGTCGCCGGCGCCAATGAGTGCAACTACTGCGCCTCAGCCCATGCCGCGATCTCAACTGGGTTGAAGGTCTCCGCTGAAGACATCGACGCCCATCTTGCCGGCCAATCGGATGATGTGCGCACTGCGGCTACCTTGCGGCTGGCGCTGGCAATCGTGCAGGCGCGCGGACTGGTTGCGGACGACGATCTTACCGCTGCCCGCGATTCCGGACTATCGGACGCCGACATCGTTGAGACAGTCGCAAACGTGGTGGCGAATATTTTCACCAATTACCTCAACAACGTCGCCGAAACTGACATCGACTTCCCCGTTCGAAACGCCAAGGCGATCTGACAAACCAGGTCCACCGGCCCCTTCCCGGTGGACCTGATTCGAATGAGTGGAAAAAGCACAGGAGCATCCCAGCCATGAAACGTGACGGCGAGTCGTGCCCCCACACATCGTTGCTGGTCGACTGGACTAGCTCGGCAACCACTTATGTAGTGGGTGATGGCCCAGTTATCGTGCGACCGTTCGAACCTAGCGATGAGGCGGCGGTCCGCGCGCTCTTCATCAGGGTGAACAGGTTGATGGCGCCGCGCCATTTGGAAGCACAATTTGAGGCTTACATTGCCGCTGCGCTGCGAGAGGAGATAGACGATATCGCCTGCTACTATGGTGCACGGAGCGGGCGGTTCTTCGTCGCAACCGTCGTGGATCAGTTCGCTGGCATGTTTGGTCTCGAACAGGCGGTCTCAAACGTGGCCGAGGTGCGCCGCATGTATGTCCATCCACGGTTCCGGGGCCATGGCATTGGGCGCATTCTACTTGCTCATGCTGAAAGGGAGGCCCGAAGGGCCAAACATGCGCTGCTGATCCTGAGCACATCGGAGCTGCAAACGGCCGCACTCACTTTCTACCGGACAGCCGGTTATCGAGAGGTCCGGCAGGAAATTGCAACGCACGCAACCAACAAGACCGTCGGCGGGATGATACGCCGCTTTCACTTCGAAAAGGCGCTTAATCCACAACCATAGCAGACTGACCAGCGAGCCTATTGTGACGACTCCGCGCTCACTCCCCCAATCTCAAGGAGACCAACATGAACCCGAATTTCCCGCAGCAAGGCACCCCGATCAAGCTCTATCGACATGCAAAATCTGGTCACAGCCATCGCGTTGAATTGATGCTCTCTCTGCTTGACCTGCCTTACACAATGGTCAATCTCGACATGGCCGCTGGCGCTCATAAGGCACCGGATTTCCTCGAACTGAGCCCTTTCGGTCTTGTACCGGCTATCGAAGACAACGGCGACGTGTTGTCGGATTCCAATGCCATTCTGGCCTATCTGGCGCGCCGCTACTCCACGGACCATCCGTGGGTTCCCGAGGAGCCTCTCGCGCTTGCTGAGGTGCAAAGATGGCTCAGCATCGCTGCGGGAGAAATAGCACATGGCCCCTGCGCCGCGCGCCTCGTGACGGTCTTCGGCGCACCGCTCGACCAAAACGCAGCCATTGCGAAATCTCACGCACTCTTTCGCGTAGTGGAGCCGATCCTCTCTACCCGTAGCTTTCTAGCCGGGCAGGAGGCCACGATCGCCGACATCGCCGGTTACAGCTATATCGCGCATGCGCCTGAAGGAGGCGTCGACCTTGGACCCTATCCCGCAATACTCGCGTGGCTGGCCAGGATAGAGGCCTTGCCCGGCTTCGTGGGCATGGCGCGCTCACCGTTGCCCGAAACGACATGAAACCGCATCCGGAGGGAAACATGAACAATGCCGCCCGTTTCCACCCTGGCGAGATTACTGTGCAAGACCGTGCTGAAGTATCGACTCGGTCGCGAGAGATGGCGTCGCGCGCGATCCGTGACGCCATGCCGGAGCAGCATCAGACGTTCTTCGAAAACCAGCCGCTCATGTTTCTCGCGTTGCTCGACCGGGAAGGCCGACCATGGGCGGTGCCGATATTCGGGCGCCCTGGATTCGCAAAGGCGGTCTCTCCGACACGGCTATCGCTGGGCCGATTGCCCGTCCTCGCAAAGGAATTCGGACTCGACACCGATCCGGGCGCGAGGATCGGACTGATTGGAATCGAACTTGCGACGCGCCGCCGCAATAGATTAAACGGACACATCGTTTCTTGCAGCGAGGGTTTGGACATCACCGTTGAACAGAGCTTCGGAAACTGCCCAAAGTACATTCAAACCCGCTCCTTTGCGGCATCTTGCGCTGATCCCCGGCCCCCCGCCAGAAAACAGGTGCAACTTGGGAGCGACGTTGTCCGTCGTATTATTGCCCGGGCAGATACATTCTTCATCGCCTCTCGCGGCAGGAAACCTGCCGCACGCCCGAGTGAAGGACTGGATGTGTCACATCGCGGCGGGCGACCCGGGTTTCTCGGCATGGACAGACGCGGAACACTCTCCTTTCCCGATTTTCGAGGGAACCGGTATTTCAATACTCTGGGGAATATCGAGATCGATGGTCGGGTAGGATTGTTTGTGCCGGATTTCACCAGTGGCGGAGCACTTCTTCTGACGGGTCGGGCAACCATTGATTGGACCGCCGACAGGGTCACCGCCTTCGCGGGTGCAGAGCGCATCGTGGATATTGTGCCGGATGAGATCTGGCATGTGAAACACGCGCTTCCAACCGCTGCACACCTGATCGAAGCTTGGCCGGACCTTAATCAAACTGGGAGATGGCATGATTCGCATCAGACCCGCGCTTGAGGCGGATGTGTCGGCCATTGCGCAGTTGGCACGCGAACTAGCAAGCCACGTGGACGATCCCGACCCGGGTGTCGAAACGGACGCCCTGTTCCAACTCGGATTTGGCGAAGACAGATGGTTCGATTGCTTCGTCGCAGAAATCGATGCTGAGGTCGTGGGCTTTGCGTCATACGGCAGGCGCTACGAAATTCATACACGCTCACGCAGGTTGTGGCTTGGTGATCTTGTCGTTACCCGTCAGTGCCGTGATCTTGGGGTCGGCGACGCCCTAGTTGGGGCGTTGCGCCAGAAAGCAGTCGAACAGGGATGTGATGCGATCGTCCTTGATCTGTGGGCCGAGAACGGGTCGGCAAGAACCTTCTATCGCAACGTGGGCGCGGTGCGGGAAGCGGAACTGGATGTGCTTCTAATTCCGGTAGATGGGAGGTGAACCCGCCAGCTGCATCGGCGACTTCACGATTGGGAAACAATGGGTGCCGGGAAGTGTAGGCGTCGTGCTTCATCGGGAGGCACAGCAAATTGAGCAATAAATGTACGAGAGAACTACCCGTGGCCGCCGCGTCGTGGCCGCCGATCGGGTGTTCTATCTGCAAGCTTCCAGATGACGCCGAAGAAGAGCGCCATGAAACCATATGCTGATGATTAGATTGATCAAATGACAAAAATCACCAAGAACGGCCATGCGTGTTTGCTGTGACGACGACGGGTTCATCCCGCATTTTTCATGTCCAAACACCATGCGGCAAAAAACTGGTTTGGATCAGCCGTTCGAAACCAGCAAGCAATGTCCGCTTCCGAGACACGGGCTGCAACGCAGCAAGAAGCCCGCCGCGCGTGCAAAGCGATGCTGCATCAGCGAAGAGGAAAAATCCAAGGTCGGTTTTGTCCGCCAAGCCGACATGCTGGCCTGTCGTCGCCAATGGCAGCTTTTGCACACACCAAAAAGCACCCCCGACATACTGAGGATGCTTTCTGTTTCAGGCCACAGCCGCGCGTATCGATTTGTCTTCTGTTGATCCTTTTAGCCATCGCCATTGGGTGCGGGGTTTGTGAATGGCTGCGAGATCGGGGTTGTTCTTTGCAGCCTCGCGTAACTTCATCCGGGTTAGGCGCGGATCAAGTTTCAGTTCTTCACAAAGCTCTTTCAGGGTGATTGCTTCTGCCATGATGTCCTCCATTGGTTGCTGATGAGGATGGCTAAGACAGTGGCTTGGCTTTGTCAGGAAAAACTCCTGAATCTTCTTTAGATATCCGAACTCGACTGCTACCTTGTCCGCGACGGATGAACTGCGCTGGGTTTGCCGGAGGCTAATTTGTCTTAGTTACGCGGCCATGTCTGAACTTTCCAT